>NZ_JBBBNZ010000001.1:0-656194 GCF_037080155.1 Marinobacter sp. C2H3
GCTGCATGAAGGCCCCCAGCGGCCACTGGGGGTGGGCCTCAATTTACCCAAACACGGCAGAAATTATCCATACAAGTCGCGTCACTCGGACGGCCTTGTCAGGCCGCCGGTGCGCTCAGCGTTAACTTCACTGTGAACATTGCAGAACTTCACAAGATCCTTCACTCGAAGCTCTGGCCTTACGCTGGGGACGGTGAAAATTACAGGCACAGGCTTTCCGCAGATATGGATGTCACAATCACAAAATCTGGTCCATCCAAATGGGTAGTGAAAGTCCACGAAAGAGGTCAAGTAAACGAAGAGCGAAGCTTCTCGTCAGAGTCAGCCGCATGTGAAGAGGCATTGAAAATTGCAAGATCACAGTGAGAGCCGCAAAGCTAACAAGGCCAGGCACAGCGACGGCTTTTCCATTGCGGCTTCGCCTACATTCCAAAGCCGCGCGTGCTGGCGGCGTTAAAAGCCTTGCTCCGGTGTTCTTAGGTTTGGTGTTTGCCCTCTGCTCCGCCGGTTGCCGGCAGGCAGAAAACAGCCGTCAGTTGTTCAGCGGTGAAGATCGGTAATTCGGTTTTCTGGTTGCAGGGCAATCCGGCGTATCCATCGGGCAGTTTCCGCCCATTCAGTGTCCTGGTTCCTGGCGCCATGGGTCTTGCTGGTCCACAGTATCGGGAGTTGGCATTCGGGTTGGGTGCCGAAATGAATTACCGGGTAACCGGCATTTAACCAGTCGCATCAGGACGCGGCCTACGGCCGCTGGACGCCCATGACTGGGCGCCCCTGTGCTCAGCGTTATACGAGGAGATAGATGGGAACGATAGCTGAAGATATTGAGGCTCACGGGTGGCATTGTCTCTATGTTTTTGACCCGGAGGGAAAGCATTCTGATTTCGCCTACTCTATCGGCTTTGAGGAAAGCTATCGCCATCCTGAGATAATGATTTTTGGCCTAGGCAGAGACGTGTCTCACTCAATCCTCGCCGACATAGCGATGGATATTCAAAATGGCACAGTGTTTGAGCCCGGGACGAGAGTTCCAGATGTCATTGGCGGCGACTTCGACGTTTGCTTTCAATCGGTAAGGCCAGAAGCATTCGATGAGTATCTTGGAACTGCCGCGAATTACTATCAAAGACCGTTTCGAGCTCTGGTTATGTTCTGGCCAGACCAATTCAATGTTCTTCCTCAGGAAGACGGCTGGCAAGAAAATGATCAAGTTGAGGCTACGAAAATCGTATAACCAGGCCATGCACCGGATACCAAAACCTCTGCTTCGCGCCGGTTTTGTCACCGGTGATGGCGGGCGTTAAATGCCTAGAGGGATCTATGTCAGAGATAGCCAAAACTCCTGAGCCGCCGTATTACGCGGTCATTTTCAGTAGCCATCGCACCGAGGGTGACAACGGTTACGGGGAAATGGCAGACAGGATGGTCGAGTTGGCGGCATCCCAACCAGGTTTCTTGGGTATAGAGTCTGTGCGGGAGAATTTGGGTATCACGGTCTCTTACTGGGAAAGCCTGGAATCCATCACTAATTGGAAAAAGAACGCAGAGCATCGAGAAGCTCAGCGACTTGGCCATCAGAAATGGTACTCCAGCTTTCGGGTTCGTGTGGCAAGGGTGGAGCGTGAGTACGGCATTTAACCAAGCCAGGCACGGCGACGCCTACTACATTGCGGCTTCGCCTCCATTCCGTAGCCGCGCATGCTGGCGGCGTTAAGTGTCCGAGTTACCCACGAACAGTAGACACCTTCTATAGTTAGGGTGGCCCCTAGCACGGAGGTGCTCCATGAGCCGCAAGAAGACCCAAGCCTATACCGAAGAGTTCCGTCGGGAAGCCGTTCGCAGATCCGATCAACCTGGCAATACAGCAGCGTCGGTTGCCCGAGAGCTGGGTATTCATCCGGGCCAGATCTACAACTGGCGGCGTCAGTTCACTCGTTTATCCGACAAGCAGTTTAACAGCGTTGATGGCGTCGATTACTCCAAGGCCGAGAGCGAAGCCATACGCAAACTCCGGCGCGAGAACGACACTCTGAAAAAGGAAAATGAATTTCTAAAAAAGGTGTCTGCGTACTTCGCGAAGTCCCAAGAGTGAAGTACGCGCTGATTGCGCAATTCTGTCGGTGTTACACAGTGCGCCTGATGTGCCGGGTGATGGGCGTGTCAGCCAGCGGCTATTATCGCTGGAAACAGCGGCCGATCAGTCTCCGGGAGCAACGCCGGGCAGAGACGGAAGCAGCCATTATGGAGACCTACGAGAGTTTCAAGGCGCGTTATGGTGCCCCACGCATTGCCAGGGAGTTAACCGCCAGTGGCACACCCTGTTCGGTCAACTACGTTGCCGGGATCATGCGGGCAAAGGACATACGTGCCCGGAACGGCAAGGCGTTCAAGTACAGCGGCTCCTCAGAGGCAATGACCAACGTCGCAGACAACCTGTTGTGGCGTCAGTTTGCCGCTGAACGACCGAACCAGAAGTGGACGACAGACATCACCTATATCTGGGTGAGAGACCGCTGGCTGTATCTGGCCACCGTGATGGACCTGCACTCTCGCTACATCGTCGGGTGGTCACTGGACGTGAGTATGACCGAGACGCTGATCACCGATGCCCTGAGCATGGCCTATGGTCGCCGAGAGGTGAGCCCAGGGCTGATTGTGCATTCGGACCGCGGTGTGCAGTATCGCTCAACCGGTTATCAGGATTACCTGCGCTCAAAGGATTGTGTGCCCAGCATGAGTCGAAAAGGTAACTGCTGGGACAACGCGCCGATGGAATCGTTTTTCAGCCGACTGAAGGTGGAACTGGTCTACGCCGAGTGCTTCGATTCGATCACTGCGGCCAAATCCGCTATCTTCGAGTACATCGAAGTGTTTTATAACCGAAAGAGAAGGCACTCCGCTTTGGGCTATCTCAGCCCGGTGGAATATGAGCGCAGATGCACGTAACCGGGTGTCTATTTTTCGTGGGTAGGACCAAAATCAAGGCGAGAAATGAAAAATAGCCGAGCAATATTAGGTAAGTGTCGAATTATATTTTTTGACCTTGAATTCTACGTTCCGAAAAATAGCCGATCTAAAACAGGGCTCTGCTACAACCCATGGGACAAGAGTTGCAAAATATTGGGTGGCTCTTTTTTACTGGCAAACCCCGAGAAGGACTTCGGCATAACAGAGTCAGAGGTATACAAAAAAACAAAGTCTCTATGGCTTTGGGAGCACCGCTCCGAGAAAGAACTGTTGCAAAGAATACACAATATCCTCAAAGGCGCACATGAAATCGTGTGGAATGCCCATAATGGCGCAATCTCGCCAGTTCTTTGCGGCATCGGAATAACATCATCAGATATACCAATACTATTTGAGCTCTTTAAAAGATTTGGCATCCTAACTAATTCGGAAGCATTTACCTTTCAAAACAGCTTTAGAGTTATAGATCTATCCCAATTGTCAATTGCAACATTCAAAAACCAAAATAGCTTTCTTTATCCAAAAACTAAAAGCCATATTCTAAACAAATACATATCCGGCCTTAAATTTGCTTCCGGGAAAAGCGTATGGGAGCTTTACGAGTCTAAAGACTTTAAAAAAATTAAAGAAAGAGTTCTAAGCGAGGTCTACGCAACCCACCGTTGCTATGAATTGATCAAGTCAAATTTAGATAAATTCAAAACTCTAGAGCTAAGCCAAAAGAAACGTGAGAAGATTTTAAGAAAAATTCAAGCGGAAAATAGTGCTATTGATTGCTAACAATGCGCTCAACGCCTTTCGCCTCGCTCACTGGGCTTGCCAAAGCTATGGTTTTGGTCGCTTGTAAGCTTAATTGTTAGGTGTCATCTACATGGGATTAGAAATGAATATTGAAGATAGAGAATTTCTAGAAATAGTATCTAGCTCAACGTCTCGGTTCGAGCTGTGGCGGAAAGTACTAAACGCTACCAAGGTGAAAACATTGGTAGAAGTAGGCATATGGAAAGGGGATTTCGCCAAGGAAATTCTTGAGCAGTGTAAAAACATAGAAAAATATTACATGATTGATCCTTGGGCCACGCTGCCAGACTGGAATAAGCCATTTAATGTCGACACTAAAACTTTTGACGATGTTTATATGGAAGCCATGAGAAAAATAGATTTTGCGTCTGATAAAGTATTTGTGCTTAGAGGTAGGACCAAAGAAGTTATTGAAAAAATCCCTGATGAATCTCTCGATTTTGCATACATCGACGGTGACCATACTTTGAGGGGCATAACCATTGATTTAATTAAGTTATTCCCAAAAATAAAAAATGGCGGCTTTATCGCGGGTGACGACTTCGCCCCCAGCCCATGGCAGCACGATATTCGTTTTGAACCTACGCTTGTTTGCCCATTCAGCATCTATTTCGCGGAGGCGATGGATCTCCCC
The DNA here is from genome assembly GCF_037080155.1 of Marinobacter sp. C2H3. NCBI lineage: Bacteria > Pseudomonadati > Pseudomonadota > Gammaproteobacteria > Pseudomonadales > Marinobacteraceae > Marinobacter > Marinobacter sp. C2H3. The sequence continues at coordinate 4,403 of NZ_JBBBNZ010000001.1, forward strand.
ATTGTCGCTTTACCATTTAATCAATTTTTAATCCAGAAAAGTTCAAAGTCCTCATTTTGTTTTAAGGACATAACTGGGCAATACGATGATATATCTTTAAATAAGCTACCCCCACATTACAAATGGTCAGGAGTCAAAACAAGATTAAGTAAAGCCCTAAATACAATCGGCCTGATGAAAAAAGGTACCACCTCATAAAAGTCTCTAGCAGACGCGCCAAAGGCGCGCACAGCTGAGACTCAGCGTTGGGCACCAGGCATGGACACTGATCAGACAGCTCGAATAGCTCTTGAGGAACTGCGAAGGAGGGCCGCAGCTAGTGACGATGGTTTAAGGTACGCTGAGCGAGATCGGGCGATCCAAAATATGGATCTCTTGCTCAGTAACCCGCCAACTGATGGCGTAATGCGCCTGTCGTTGCCGACTGCCAACCTTCAAGAATTGGCGTTGGAGAATGGCTGGGGTGATGAGTATAACGAGCTGGCCTGTAAACTAGAGTCAGTGTTGGGTACTTCTTGGGGTGTAGGACTCTAGTCTCTAAATAAAGCATGAAAAATCAATCACATACGTTCCGGCCTTAGGGTCTTCCACCGGCCCCCTTTTCCGCTGCGCTCCAAGGCGGCCGCTTATCTTCGACGTTAGGCATATCCATGGATAGGTTCGCATTAAAGAAGAGTCGTTGGTACGCCGCTGAAATAATTGGCGAGGAGTTTGGCGCGGAAATCAGATCTTATTCCCCGATTCGGGTGGATGAAATCACGCCGAGAGGCAACCGCAGGTTCGAGGTGCAGTTTTATCATGCAAATTACCCTGAAGGCGTTCGCAATAAAGTTTACGAGCTTCAGACTCTTGAGCGTAGCAAGAATTTTGTTTTGGCGCGGTCGTCTCCTCATCAACCGACGCGTTGGCTACTCATTTATGCAATCACGGCCGAATGGCTCAACAAGCACTTTGGCGTTGCCAAGGACGAGGTGCTAGATGTCGAAACGTGGCTTGAGAGAAATGCCTAATCATTTGTTCCAGTTCGTTATGGGCTTAACGCGCCTCCACGGACGCCATAGTCGGGCACCGTTGTAAATCATCAGTGATATTGGAGCTAGGCAATAAGCACAGCGTCATCCGTAACTTTGTAAGCTACTCAGTGTTCTTCGTTGATTCGGCGAGACCAGTACCCGGCGAGGCTCTGTTTGAGGGGCTCTGGTTTGCCAACACCTTCGGACGGTTCTTCAAAGGATTTAATAATCGGCTGCACGGCAACCTATTTCCCACCGCTTCGCCGCTCCAGACCGGTGCGTGGGCCAGGCCTTGGCTAACCGTCAAACGGTCCGATGTTCCGGGATGCCTGTCGGAGCCGAAAGCCTCCGAACCCGCTCAAAATCCTCCTCCGTAAACACCCCGTTCACCCCGGAAATGGCCGCCAGTCTCATGCCGTGTTTCAGGCCCAATTTGTAGATGTCCCGAACCTTCTCCCACTCGATGTGGCGGCCGAGGGTGTAGTTCTCGAAGCGGCCTTCCAGCGCGAGCACGATGGTTTCGGCCAGGCAGGCGTAGGCGATGCCGGGCGGCAGGCCGATGTCCTTCATTTGGACCTGCCCGGGCAGTTCGATCTCGCCGGACTCGATGACGAGCACATCCGGGCGTTTGGCGACGTCTTCGGCGGGAATGTCCAGGGGCCGGGCCACGTCCGTGATCACGCACCCCGGTTTGACTTTCATGATGTCCAGAATGCGCTTGCCGGCGCCGGAGGTGGCGGTGACGACCATGTCCATGTCGGCGATGTCCCGGTCCGCCGAGGCGGCCAGATGCACCCGGGCGCCCGGGGTTTCCCGTTCGATGGTTTCCTTGAGCGTCAGCAGCTTGGCGGGCTCGGGCGAGGCGAGGTACAGGTTCTCTACGGCTTTCGCCAGTAACCGGGCACACACCGAACCAATGGCGCCGGTTGCGCCGACAACCATGGCGTTGCCGGCAAGCCGGCCGCTGTCACCGATACGCACCCGGCCGATACGCCTGGCGGCTTCGTGCGCGGCCCAGAGGGCGCCAGACGCGCTGTAGCTGTTGCCGGTGGTGATGGGTAAGGGCGCGCGTCGGGCGACGGTCACGCCGGCATCGCCCACCACTTTGGTGAACGCACCCAGCCCCATGATCTGCGCGCCCAGCGTCCTGGCCAGTCGGGCCGCGGCGAGCAGGCGTTCGTAGGTGAACTCCGGACGATGGGCCATGATTTCATGGGGCGTGCCGCCGACGGTAATCAGCCAGCCCTCGGCTTCGTCGCCGGTGGGCGAGCGGATGCCGGCGACTTTGGAGTAGACGAAGGGTGGGGTGTAGGCCACGGCTTTTTCCACCAGGTTCATGATTGGCCTGGGGGAAATCTCCGCAATCCAGTCCAACGGATGCGTCTTGGCGAGGTATTCCTGGGACAGGGGGTGAATCACAAAGGCGAACCGGTTGATCCGGCGATAGCCGTCCGGGTAGAGAATCCGGGGCTCGATGCCGGTGGCGTAGATGGCCAGAAGGTAGTCGTCGGCGCTCAATTGTTCCGGGCTTCGGGATCGTGTCGCGCAGATCAGCGCCTCGAGAACGTTCACGCCGACGGGGCGGCCGGCCAGCCACGGGCTGTCGTCCACCACCATGGCGACTTTGCGGGCTTTCAGCCAGGCCAGTGTGTCCCCGGTGACCCGGGAGGTCAGGACGGTCTTGCCGTCCAGGTCGAACTCCTTGAGGGCCTGCAACAGGTTCGGGGTGGCCACGATAACGTGAGATTCAGCGACGGCATGCCGTATAGCGCCGTCGGTCCATGGTTTGCCAAGGGTTCCCAGTAGGCTCTGCGAGAGTGTGTGGCGAATCCACTGAGTGGCGGGGCGTTCAAGCAGTTTGCCGGCAAACCGGGAATAGGTGTCCATCTGCCCGGGTGATGTGAGCAGCCGGGGGAGGCGGAAATCCAGCCAGGGGTTGGCGAAGGTCAGGTTGTCGGTGTATTCACTGAGCGCGCGGGCGATCGGTCCGCTGCTGCGGCCGTCCAGGATCAGTACCCGGGCGTTATCGAAGAAATGCCCCAGGGCGGTCTGCACGTGTCGGACCGCCCATTCCTGCAGCAGGCCGCGCAGGGCTTCTCCGGTGCCAATGCAGGCTTCCGGCGCCCGCTGTTTCAGGTAGGCGATGTTGGCGCTTCGGGTAGCAGGAAGGGTGCTGTTGGCGGTGTCCGGAATGCTCAGGCCGATGGCGTCCGCCTGGGCGCGCACGGTGTCCAGCAGTTGGCCGGCTTTTTCCAGGTCTCCGTCGGCGCCAAGGCAAATCACCTTGACGGCTTCACCGAGAAAGTCGGCTTCGAAGGAGTAATCCTCCCCGGACGATCCGAGACTGATGCTGGCGATGGTTTTCACGATAGTGCTCCGCCTATCGCAATTGGCTGACGGAGGCGAGCCGATAACCGCAGGGAGCGTTCATCTCCAAATGGCGTCGTCCTCTATGCGCCATGGAACCACCAAACGCCTGGTGGCGCGTTAATCTGGATCAAGTCGGCGACGACTTGTGGAACAACCTGGTGACGCTGAGAGGTGATTCGGGACAGGGGTCGTCGGCATACGTACAATGGGCTCGCCACCCTTCCAACCGGCGATTGGACCGCCATCATCTGGGCCGTGGGTGATGATTGCCGGCCCGGCATAGACTGTTGAAAAGGAAGAACTCATGGATGACTTCTGGAAGCCCAAGGCCTGGATTGCCGTTGTGTTGGGCGTGCTGCTCCAGCCGTTCACGTTCCTGTACGTGAATCGTTTGATGCTGTTCTGGATCTATTTTGCCGCGGTTGTGGTGACGGCGTTCATTGACTGGTCACTCGGCAGTTTTTGGGGACTGGCTTTCAGTGTGATTTGCCCTGTCCACGCGTATTTTTCGATCAGGCATTACGACCCATCGGCGCCACGACGCTGGTATTCCCGATGGTGGGGAATACCGGCCATCTATGGCGTTATCTTCTGTGCAATATTCCCGATCAGGGCCTTCCTGTACGAGCCCTTCACCATTCCTGCCAGCTCGATGGCCCCCACACTGAAGCCCGGTGACCGGATCATTGTCAGCAAGATGGGATACGGCCATTACGGGACGTTCGGCATAGAACTGACCGATGACGAATCCCGGGGCGGTCCACGCCTTGAGCGAGGAGGGGTGTACGCGTTCTATCCACCCCATAAATCCACGCCTTATGTGAAGCGACTGGTGGGGCTGCCTGGTGACCGGCTTAGGGTTGTCGACGGGCGTATCTCGATCAATGGCCAGGCGGTACGTGAGGAACTGGCCTATCACAACCGTCTGGGTAACGTTTTCCGGGAATCACTGGGCGATGAGTCCTATTTCGTCCAAAGGCTGGATTTCGGTGGTTCGCTGCCTCCGGTCCAGGTGGTTGTGCCGCCGGGGCGCTACTTCTTTCTGGGAGACAGCCGGGACAATTCGGCGGACAGCCGGATCTGGGGCTTTGTGCCAGCTGCGGACATCCTCGGTGAAGTGGTCTACGTGTTCTAGTATCGGATGTCTGTTCTCGTACATTGCAATGGTGCCTACGGCGCACATCTTCTCATCCTGCAAAGCCGTTTGGGATGCGCGGTTGGAGGAAGCGCCAACCAGGATTGGCTATTGAACCAACGGCGCACGGGCACCGTAGAAAATAAGCATCAGAAAGATACGATTTGTGCGGCGGCCAATGGTGATCAACCCGTGGCGCCGCGAAATTCAGCGTGACAAAGGCACTCCGAGATGACGATTTTTGAGGAACTTCGGGCCGACCATGACCGGCAGCGGGCGCTGGTTGATCAACTGCTGGCAACCAGCGGCGCGTCTGATGAGCGTGATCGCCTGTTTCTGAACCTGAAGAAGGCGCTTGAAGACCACGCGCTGGCGGAAGAGCGGTATTTCTACGTGCCGCTGATGCAGTTTGACGCCACGCAGGAAAAGGCCCGGCACAGTGTGGCCGAGCATCACGAGCTTGATGAGCTGATGGACGCGGTGTCCGACACCCGGCAGGATTCGTCCGCGTGGCTCGCGCACGCGAAAAACCTTGCCCACAAGCTACGGCATCATCTGGAGGAAGAAGAGCGAGAAGTGTTCCCCAGCGCCGGTAAGGTGCTGGGAGAGCACGAGAAAACGTCGCTGGGGTCGGATTACCGGAGCGAGATGGAGAAACGAACAGCGCCCTGACGCCGCAAAAGCCCGAGGCGTAACGCGTGCCAGCCGGACGCGCCATCGTGGCGCTCCGGTGCAGGGCTGTTATGCCGGTATCAGGGTGCTATCAGCCTGGATAGCGTGAAACCCACAACGATGTAGCCCCCCAGGCCCCAGAGTAATCGGGGCGAGAGCTTCCTGAAAAAGGCGCGGAACCATCGGCCGATGCTGTAGCGCTTCTGGTGGCCGCGAATGTCCCAGTACGCCGCATCCAGCGGGTCGGTGAATGTGTTCCTGGGGTCTTCGTACCGGCTGTGTTCTTTGGGCGAGCCCAGAATGAAAAACAGCAGCGCGCCGGGGAAGATGCAGCTGATGATCAGCATCGCGGTGGGCGTCACGCCCGCGTCGACACTGCGCTTCGTGGTAAAGGCGAAGAAGGAAACGATCGCCAGCAACATGGCGATGATGAAGATTGACGAATGGTAGCGGTTTCCGTGAAAGGCGTTCATGACGCCCTGAACGATGCCCAGGGTCGCCACCGTTCCGGACACAAGCACCAGAAAGGCAAACAACCATTCCAGGCGGGAGATACGGCCTTTGGACCTGGCCATCAGGCGGCCCAGCCACTTCCATCCCAGGCGATTGCTGCGCTCGATCTCGCTGGTATGGGCGGCGTCCAGCAGCAGGTAGAGGTTATCCATGGGCAGGCGAGGCACGTCCCGGAAGCCGGAACTCCAGCCGAAAACGCCATCCAGGGTGAGGAGAACCTGCCGGTCCACCGGGCAGGATTTCGGAGGCGCTGCCGAGACCATCCGCCAGATTACGGTAAGAACGTGGTCACCAATGGCATCCCGCACGTTCATGAATTCAAGGAGCGGATGATTCAGGAGCGCTTCGGCCGATTTGAACGCTGACGCGCTCCCAGCGGTTTGCTCGACGCAGGCGGCGAGTTCCTCGGCCAGCCGACGGACCTCCCTGCCATCCACCGGCTTGCGCTCCGCCGATACCGGTTGGGGCCGTGAGATTGGCTGCGGTTCCAGCTCAGGCTTGGGCTCGGCGGGACCGGGCTCAGCCGCAACGGGCTCCGCCGAAGGTCTGGGTGAGGATGAGGCAGGGGACGGCGCCACCGGCGAGGTTGTCGGGAAGCCTTCGTCGCGCGGCCGGGGGGCGGCGGCCCGCGACATCGCCATTTCGTAAGCCTGGCGCAGGGCCATGAACTCGTCCGGTTTTTCCTCGGGGTGACAGTCCTTTACGAGCCGGGCGTAGGCGGTTTTGATGGTTCGCTTATCGCTGTTCGGCGGGATGCCAAGATACTGCCAGGCGTTCACCACATCCCCCAGTGCCGACGGATGGCATCCAGTTGCTGTTCAACCTCGGTGCGCGCCACCTCTACCCGTTGTGTATCCTGGGAGTCCATGGCGTTTTCCAGCTGGACGATCAGGTCGCCGATGAACTGCCGCTGTTCACCGAGCGCCTCGGAGAACATCCGCTCCGCCTCCATCATGACCGCGATGTTGGCGCTGTCTTCCCTGGGGTGAAACTTGAGGGCGTCCAGACGGGCCAGGGCGGACGCAATCTCGCTGTCGGAAAGCTCGGTGGCGGTGTTCTGGATGATCAGCCGGTCCTTGACGCCGGTACTGGGAACGCTGGCCTGCACTTCGAGTATGCCGTTGATGTCATAGGTGAAACGGACATCGACCGCCTCTTCGGAAGCGGGCTTTGGCGGCACGGGAATGGTCATCTCGCCAATCTTGATGTTGTTTTTGACCAGCCGCTGCTCGCCCTGATAGATGTTCAGCTCAACCCGACGCTGGTTGTCGGTCACGGTGTAGAAACGATCGACCCGGCTGGCGGGAATCACCGTATTGCGTGGAATGAGCACGGAGAAAAAGCCGGATCGTGTGCCTTGCTCGAGGGTTTGGGCGGATTCGACGCCCAGGCTGAACGGGCAGACGTCCGTCAGCACGGTATCCCGAAGCGCCTGGTTGCGTTGTTTCAGGGCGGCTTGGATACCGGCCCCCATGGCCACCACCAGGTCGGGGTCCAGGTTGGCGGAGGGAATGCGGCCGAACATGCGCCCGATGGCGTTCTTCACCATCGGCATGCGGGAGGCCCCGCCCACGATGATGACGTCGTCAAATCCGTCGCGACTCAGCCCGGAATCCCGTACCGCTCGCTCCAGTGGGGCGCGAAGACGATCAAGCAACCCGGCACAATAGCCCAGGAAGTCGTCCCGGGTGACCGTCGTCTCCAGGACCTTGCCGCCAATGGAGGCGCTCACGTCAACCTGGGTGTCCTCGCACAGGGCCTGTTTCGCCTGATCGCAGACGCGGTACACGTGCGCCCGCTCTTCCCGGCTCAATTTCTGTGTGCCGAGCTGCCATTTGGCGAGCACCCCCGCAACCAGGGCCCGGGTGAAATCCTCGCCACCGAGGAAGCTGTCGCCGCTGGTGGCGTGTACTTCCAGCAGGTCGTCGAATTTCTCGAGAATGGAGACGTCCAGGGTGCCCCCGCCGAGGTCGACGACGATAAAGGTGCTCTCGTCCTTTTCCTCGCGCAATCCATAGGCCAGCGCGGCCGCCGTGGGTTCATTGATCAGCCGCTCGACGTTGAGGCCGGCCAGATGCGCGGCGGTCAGGGTGGCCTTACGCTGGTTGTTATTGAAGTAAGCCGGAACGCTGATGATGGCCTCGTCGACGGGTTCACCGAGGTAGGCTTCGGCGTCGGCTTTCAGCTGCTTGAGGACGAGTGCAGATAGTTCTTCCGCGGAATAGCTGGCGCCGTTCAGGGCCAGCCGCTCTGAGGTGCCCATCAAGCGCTTGAACTGGGAGGCCGTGGACTGGGGGTGGGTGACCAGGCGATCCTTGGCGGGCCGGCCAAGGAGCACGTTGCCGCTTTGATCCACGCTGACCACGGACGGGGTCAGCAGCTCGCCGAGGGCGTTCGGAATAATGACCGGTCCGTCGTCCCTCCAGATACTCGCCAGGCTGTTGGTGGTGCCCAAATCAATTCCGATGACTGCCATTGGTCTTCCTTGATGTTTACGGTCATAACGCCATCTCCCTGGCCCGGGCCCGGCAGACGCTCGGTGTAGTAAACCACGATTCGGCGGGCGGTGATGGGGCCCACGTCAAATCTCGTGGCCGGCCACGCGACGCAAAAGCGTCAGATCCGCGCGGTCTAACCGAGGCGGCTTAGGCCGTTTTTATCCGCCCCCGCCGAACCAACAGCACCAGCGCCAGCGCCGCCAGCGCCCCCATCACCACCGCAAAGCTGATCCCGCTTGCTTTGAGGCCGATGACCGTCGACATCACCCCGAGGCCAATCACCGGCACTGAAATGGCGATGTAGGCCACGATGAAGAACGCGGAGGTGACGGCCGCTTTCTCCGTCGCCGGGCTCGCCGCAGCGATGGCGCCCATGCCGGCGCGGAACGCAATACCCTGGCCCATGCCGGCAATGACGGCGCCGGCCAGGAACAGGGCCAGGGACTGGATGTTTATGCCCAGGGCGATGGGAACCACGCCGACCATCAGCGTCACGCAGCCCAGGGGCAGGCGCAGGCGAAGCGGCAGGCTGCCCTGCAGGAACTGGCCCAGGGTGGAGGCGATGAAGATGCTGCCGGCCACCAGGCCGATCAACAGCCGGTTCTCATAGCCCATCACTTTGCCCATCATCGCGGGGGCGATGGAGGTGAAAAAGCCGCAGATGGCGAAGCCGGCAAACCCGGCAATGGCGGCCGGGATGAACACGCCACGGACCTCGGGGGGCACGCTCAGGCGCTGGATCGACAGCGTCGGACGAGCCGGTTTCGACACCGTCTCCGGCGCCGCCCAGATGCAGCCCACGGCCAGCAACGCCATCGCGATATGAACCAGGTAGGTCAGGTGCAGCGGCGAGGGCAGGTACTGGGAAAGGGCACCCGCCAGCATGGGCCCGAGCCCCAGCCCGCCCATGTTCGCCGCCGTGGCAAAGAACGTCGCCCGCTCCCGCCAGTGGGGCGGGGCGAGTTCCAGAACCGCCACGGTGGCCGTGCCGGTGAAGATGCCGGCGGACAGCCCGGAAAGCACCCGTCCGACCAGAATCATCGCCAGCCCGTTGGCCTGCCAGAACACCAGGTCACTGACGATGGAGCAGGCCAGACCAGCGAACAGCAGGGGCCGCCGCCCCAGCTGATCCGACCAGCGGCCGGTCAGCACCAGGGCCGCAATCACGCCACCGGCGTAGGCCGCAAAGATGATGGTGATCATCAGCTCGGAGAACCCGAATTTGCCCTGATACATGGGGTACAGCGGGGTCGGCATGGTGGTGCCGATCATGGTGACGCTGAAGGTGAAGGCGGCACCCAGGAAAATGAGCAACGGTAACCAGGGATTCGTTTTGGAAGCGGCCATGGATGCGTTCCGTTGGAGTTGATCGGAAGGTGGCTAACGGTATCAGATACGTTGGGCGGAATCTAAGCGCTCTGCTCTGAACCGATCCACGAAGCGTATTGCATTCCAAACCCGGACGTTCGGTCCACGGTCCACCACATGAGGGTGTATGAAACGGTTTCTGGCCTCGGCCCTGCTGCTCAATCTCCTGCTGATTGCGCTCTCGCTTCCGGCGTACCCCCAGGTGCCACTGGTCGCCGCCGAGGCGATTCTGCTGATTGGCGTGTGCCTGTGGCTGCCCCCCGGGCGGCCGGGCGTCGTCGTGCGGCTGGCTCTCGGGCTGGTGTATGTTCTGCTGGCGCTTTTCAGTGCAGCGGACGCGCTGATCCGCGAGAGTCTGGCGCGCCCTCTAAATCTGTACCTGGACGCCGGGCTGGCCGGCGCGGTGGTCAACCAGTTCACGGCGAACCTGGGCCCGGTGCTCTCGGTACTGGTCGCAGTGGTGCTGATTGCAATGTTGCTGGCGGTGGCCGGGCTCCTGGCCTGGCTGCTCAAGGGGCTGGCCCACGCGCCCCGGAACCCCCGATGGCTGGCGCCGTTACTGGTGCTGCTGGCGATCGTCCTCACGCTGCTGCCGCCTGGGCGGCAACCGCCCGGCGTGGCCTCCACCGCCTGGGCGTTTGGCGAGCGCCAGGTGCACCTGGCGGAGGGCAGCGCGGCCGCGACCCGGGCATTCGCCGAGCAGCTGGCCCGGCGCGACCGTAACGGCCAGGACCAGCCCGTGCCGCTGGTGGGCCTGGGCAACGCGGACGTGGTGCTTGGGTTTATCGAATCCTATGGCATGACCAACCTGCTGGATGACCGCTACCGGCCGCTGATTGAGCCCCGCCTGAACCAGATGCAACAGGCGCTGGACGAGGCCGGCCTGCAGGTGGTCTCCGGCCGCTTGCGGGCGCCGGTGCAGGGCGGGCAGTCCTGGCTCGCCCACGCCACGCTGTTGAGCGGTCTGTGGGTAAACAGCCAGCTGGATTTTGACACCCTGCTGGCCACCGGCCGCACCACGCTGATTGATGACTTCAAGGCCACCGGCCACCACACCGTGGCGGTGATGCCCGCCATTACCGGCCCGTGGCCAGAGGGAGACCGGCTGGGCTACGACGAGATCCACGACGCGGCCCACATGGACTACCAGGGGCCGGCCCTCAACTGGGTGACCATGCCGGACCAATACACCTGGACCTGGTTCGATCGCACGGTCCGGCAGCCCTCACAGGCCCCGGTATTCGCGGAACTGGCGCTGATCAGCAGCCACGCCCCCTGGGTGCCCATCCTGCCGGTTCTGGATGACTGGTCGGAGATTGGCGACGGCCGGGTGTTCGAGCCCTGGCGCAACAGCGGCGAGGCCCCGGTCAGCCTCTGGAAGGATTACGATCGGGTGCGGGATCACTACGTCCGGAGCATCGACTACGCGCTGAATGTGGTGACCGGCTACGCCACCCGCCATGTGGATGGCCAAACGCTGCTGATCATTCTCGGTGACCATCAGCCGGCGCCGCTGGTGACCGGCGACAACGCCACCCGAGACGTGCCGGTGCACATCATCAGCGGCGATCCCGATTTGCTGGCGCCGTTTGTGGGGGGCGGTGCCGATGGCCAGCCCGGGCTGCCGTCGTTCCGCGCCGGCACGTTTCCCGAGCTCAGCACCGAGGGGGTGCCCATGGACCGGTTCCGTGGGTTCCTGCAACAGGCGTTCGGGGCAACGCAAGGGCGCTGAGCGCTGGGACTAGCCCGCCTCACCCACGAAGCGCTGGCGCCCGGCCGCGAGGCCAAACCCGAGGGCCGCCAGCGCGATCACGACCATGAACACCCCGGCCGCCTGCCAGTCGCCAAAGGCGCCGTGCAGCACGCCCAGCATCAGCGGGCCGCCGGCGGCCAGGGTGTAGCCCACGCCCTGGGCCATGCCGGACAGGCGGGCGGCGGTCTCGTGGTCCCGGGCCCGGACGGCCAGCAGGGTAAGGGCGAGGCTGAAGGTGGCGCCCTGGCCCAGGCCGAGCACCACGGCCCAGACCCAGACACCGCCGATGGGGGCAAACACGCAGCCCGTCAGGCCAGCGCCGGTGAACAGCACCGCCAGGGCAATCATGGCGCGCTGGTCCCGCATGTGGCTGCTGATCCAGGGCGCGGCGATAGCGGCGCCGATCTGCAGCAGGATGGACACGGACAGCGCCAGGCCGGCGTCCACCGCCGACAGGCCCCGGTCCTGCAGGATGGTGGGCAGCCAGCCGAACACGGAGTAGGCGAGGGACGACTGCAGGCCCATGTACAGGGTGACCTGCCAGGCCAGCGGGTCTCGGAACAGCGACCGCTCGGGCCGGTTGACCGGCTTTGGCACGTGCTTGCCGTCGAGCTGCCACCACCACAGGGCCACGGCCACCCAGGCGGGCAGGGTCCAGAACGCCAGCGCCAGCTGCCAGCGGCCATCGAACATCAGACGCAGGGGTTCGGTGGCGCCAGCGGCGGCCGATGCCCCCAGGCAGAGCGCCCCGGTATAGCAACCGGTGAGCAGGCTGGCGTGGCGGGCAAAATCCCGTTTGACGACGCCGGGCAGCAGCACCCCCATTACGCCGATACAGCCCCCGGCCACCAGCGTGCCCGCAAACAGGCCGACGGTGCCGGTGTAGGGCCGCAGCAGCAAGACAGCGCCCAGCAGGGCCGTGGCGGCGAGTACCGTCCGGTCCACCCCCAGCCGCCGGGCCAGGATGGGCGCCAGGGGCGCGCACAGCCCGAGGAACAGTACCGGCAGGGTGGTCAGCACGCCCTGGCCGAAGGACCCCAGGCCCAGCCCCTCGCCGATGCGGTTCAGTACCGGCGATACGCTGGTCAGGGCCGGGCGCAGGTTGAGCGCCACCAGCAGGATGCCGGCGAGAGCGAGGGCGGCCGAGGGTACGCGGGTGGTGTCGGAGATCTGGGTCATGGTGTCACGCAGGAACGGGGGTTGTCGGATCGCGAACGGTCAGTTACGAAGCTAACGACCATACAGATTGCGCGGTCGGCGCGGAAGAGGATGGGTTGTTGTGGGTGACCTTTTATCAGACCATGTCGTACATCCTTGAAATCGAGCGATCCGCCGGCACAGGCCGGCGCAGCATTCAGGAACACCATGACCCCGGACCACAACGATCTCTGGTTCCTGCCCCTGGGCGGCACCGGCGAAATCGGCATGAACATGAACCTCTACGGCCACGACGGCCAGTGGCTGATGGTGGATTGCGGCGTCACGTTCCCCCGGCCCGGCCGGGTGGTAGCGGACGGCACCGTGCACCGGCGCGGGGAACCGCCCGTGCAGATGGCGGACCCGGCGTTCATCGCCGACCGCCGGGAGCAGTTGGCCGGGCTGATCATTACCCACGCCCATGAAGACCACGTGGGCGCGGTGCCCTACCTGTGGCCGCTGCTCAAGTGCCCGGTGTACACCAGCCGCTTCACCGCCGAGATCCTGCGCCGCAAGCTCGCCGAGTTTGGTTTGCTGGGGCAGGTGCCTATTCACGTGGTGGACGTGCATGAGCGCCGGACCATCGGGCCGTTTGAGGTGGAATGGCTGGCCCTGACTCACTCCATCCCCGACCCCAACGCCCTGATGATCCGAACCACCGCCGGTAACATTTTCCACAGCGGCGACTGGAAACTGGACGACGCGCCCCTGGTGGGCCACGGCTACACCCCGGACACCTTCCGGGCGCTGGCGGAGGAAGGCGTGGCGGCCATGGTGTGCGATTCCACCAACGCCACCGTGCCCGGCCACTCCACCTCCGAGGCGGTGCTGGAGAAGGGCCTGCTGGCAGCTACCGAGGGCGCCCCGGGACGGGTGATCGTTGCCTGCTTTGGCAGTAACATCGCTCGCCTGCACACCCTCGCCAGCGTGGCCCGCGCCACCGGCCGGTACATGGGGCTGCTGGGCCGCTCCCTGATCAACATGAGCCAGGCCGCCCGGGCGGCGGACCTGTGGAACGCGGACGACCACCTGATCAACCCCTCGCACCTGGGCTACCTGCCCCGGCACGAAGTGCTGGCCGTGGCCACCGGCAGCCAGGGCGAGCCGCGCACGGCGCTGCGCCGCCTGGCTGCCGGCACCCATCCGGACGTGGAGCTGGAGGCGGGCGATCGGGTGATCTTCAGCGCCCGCGCCATTCCCGGCAATGAGGACGCCATCGAGGCGCTGATCGCCAACCTCCAGGCCCAGGGCGTGGAGGTGATCACCGCCGAGGCCGCCGACCTGCCCATTCACGCCTCCGGGCACCCGGCCCAGGACGAGCTGCGGGCCATGTACCAGTGGGTCCGGCCCCAAGTGGCCATTCCGGTGCACGGCGAGGCGGAACACATGGACACCCACGCCCGGCTGGCCCGGGACTGCGGCGTGCCCCGCGCCTTGCTTGGCCGCAATGGCGACCTGTTCATGGTGCGCCCGGTGCCCGGCATGCGCCGCCAGGCGGCGCCGGTGGGCCGGATTGGCTACGAGCGGGGTGAGCTGGTGCCGGTGGCCAGTGGCCCGGCGCTGATCGAGACGGACTGACCTGCTGAGACGGCAGAACCTGCAACAAGGAAGCCCACGATGAGTGAGAACCGCGGACTGATCTTTGCCTACGAACTGGACGGCCACGGCGGCGGCCGCGCCCTGGACATGGACGGCGTACGGGCCTGGCGCCCGGGCGCCGGCCCGCTCTGGGTACACCTGGATTACACCGGTGAGGACGCCGTCGACTGGCTGGACAACCACAGCGGGCTGGACCCGCTGATGGTGCAGGCGCTGACCGCCGTGGAAACCCGTCCCCGGAGCCTGGTGCATCGGGACGGCCTGCTCGGCATCCTGCGGGGGGTCAACCTGAACCCGGGGGCGGACCCGGAGGACATGGTGTCCATCCGCTTCTGGCTGGACGCCGACCGCATCATCACCCTGCGCCACCGACGCATCATGGCCATCGACGATCTGCGCCAGGCGGTGGCGGCGGGCGAGGGCCCGGCCAGGCCGGGTGAGTTCCTCTCGGAGCTGGCGGACCGCCTGGTCGGGCGGGTGGCCACGGTGATTTCGGAACTCGACGACACCACCGATGAATTGGAAAGCGAGGTAGTGGCGGATCAGACCACCGCGCTGCGCCAGAACATTGCCGACGTTCGCCGGGTGGCCATCGCCCTGCGCCGGTACCTGGCGCCCCAGCGGGACGTCATGGCCCGGCTGCACACGGAAAAGGTCGACTGGCTGGATGAGACCGAACGCCTGCGACTGCGGGAAGTGGCAGACCGCACCACCCGCTTTGTGGAAGACCTGGACGCCATCCGCGAGCGGGCCTCGGTGACTCAGGAAGAACTGAACGGCCGCATTGCCGAGCGCATGAACCGCACCATGTACATTCTCTCCATCGTCGCCGGCATCTTCCTGCCCCTGGGCCTGCTCACCGGCCTGCTGGGCATCAACGTGGGCGGCATCCCCGGCACCGACAACCCCTGGGCGTTCAGTATCTTCTGCGTGCTGCTGGTGGCGCTGGCGGCGGTGCAGGTCTGGGTGTTCCGGCGCAAGCATTGGATGTGAGCGCCACCATGAGCGGGCCAACCGGGAGTCGTGCCACATGACCATGCCGTTGCTGGCCGGCCTCTGGGGCCTGATTGCCGGCGCCGCCCTGGTGCTGGGTTCGCTGATCGCCTATTTCTTCCGGATTCCGCGCCGGGTGACGGCGGCGGTGATGGCGTTCGGCAGCGGGGTGCTGATTTCCGCGCTGGCGTTCGAGCTGATGGACGAGGCGTTCCAGCGCGGCGGCATGGCGGCCACGGCGGTGGGCTTTCTGTCCGGTGCCGCGGTCTACACCGCCGCCAACCTGGTACTGGCCCGCCTTGGGGCCCGGCACCGCAAGCGCTCCGGGGAGCAGCAGCCGTCCGAGCAGGAGGACGCCGGCAGCGGCCTGGCCATTGCCCTGGGCGCGCTGCTCGACGGCATCCCCGAATCCATCGTGATCGGCCTGAGCATGGTGGAGGGCAGCGCCGTCAGCCTGGTGACGGTGATCGCCATTTTCCTGTCGAACATTCCGGAGGGGCTGTCCAGCACCGCCGGCATGAAGCAGTCCGGCCGGCCCGCCGGCTACATCTTCGGGGTGTGGGGTGGCATTGCGCTGCTGTCCGGCGTGGCGGCGGTGCTGGGCTACACGGTGTTCCGGGATTTCTCGCCGGAGGTGATCGCCGCCACCACGGCGGTGGCGGCCGGGGCCATCCTGGCCATGCTGGCGGACACCATGATCCCGGAAGCCTTCGAGGAAACCCGGGACCTGGCCGGGCTGATCACCGTGGCCGGGTTCCTGGTGTCGTTCCTGCTCAGTAAATCCCTGGGCTGAGTCAGCCGGCCCGGTGAGCGGCGGCCCGGGCCGCGTGCAGCTTCTGGTAGCTCTCGATCAGCCGCTGGTGTTTCTCCAGGCCCTCCAGGGCCGGGCTGGTGGGCGTGAGGCCGTGGAACCGCACGCTGCCGTCCACCGAGCCGACCACGTCCGCGATCCGCGCCTCGCCGAACATCCGCCGGAAATTGGCCAGGTAGTCGTCCAGCACCAGGTCCTCGTCCAGGGTGACTTCCAGCACCGCCTGCATGGCCTGGTAGAACAGGCGGCGGTCCACGGTGTTGTCGTTGAACTGCAGGAACATCTCCACCCGCTCCAGGGCCTCTTCGTGCTCCCCCAGGGCCAGGCAGATCAGCAGGCCCAGTTCCAGAATGGTGAGCTGGCCCCAGACGGTGTTCTCGTCGAATTCGATGCCGGTCAGGGTGATGATGGTCATGTACGGGTCCAGCTCGGCCTCGTCCAGCCGGGCCAGCAGGTCCGCCAGCGCGTCGTCGTCCAGCCGGTGCAGGTTGAGGATGTCCTCCCGGAAGGCCAGGGCCATGTTGGTGTTGTCCTCGATCAAATCCTCCACCGGGTAGATCTCGGAGTAGCCGGGCACCAGGATGCGGCAGGCCGGCGCGCCCAGATCGTCGTACACCGCCTGGTACACCTCGTGGCCCAGCTCGTGCAGGATGCCCAGCAGGGTGTCCGCCTCCTGCTCGTTGCTGCCGGAGAAATCCCAGTCGCAGAACGGGTGGTCCGCCCGGGCGCTGAAAAAGCGCCAGGACACCACGCCGCTGGAATCGATGAAGTGTTCCACGAAGTTGTTCGGCTCGGTCACCGCCAGCGAGTTGAAGGTGGGCGCCGGCAGATCGTTCAGGCCCTCAAAGCTGCGGCCCTGCAGCAGCTCGGTCAGGCTGCGCTCCAGCGCCACATGGAAGCTCGGGTGGGCGCCGAAGGAGGCGAACACGCCGCCGGTCTTCGGGTTCATCAGGGTCACGCACATCACCGGGAAGCGCCCGCCCAGGGAGGCGTCCTTCACCAGCACCGGGAAGCCCTGTTCTTCCAGCGCCTTGATGCCCTCCACGATGTGCGGGTAGCGGGCCAGCACCTCGTCCGGCACGTCCGGCAGGGCCAGTTCCTGCTCCAGGATCTCCCGCTTCACCGCCCGCTCGAAAATCTCCGAGAGGCACTGCACCCGGGCCTCGGCCAGGGTGTTGCCGGCGCTCATGCCGTTGCTCAGGTACAGGTTTTCAATCAGGTTGGAGGGAAAGTACACCGTCTCGCCGTCGGACTGGCGCACGAAGGGCAGGGCGCAGATGCCCCGCTCCGGGGTGCCGGAGTTGGTGTCGTACAGGTGGCTGCCGAGCAGGTCGCCGTCCGGGTTGTAGATGGCCAGGCAGTGCGCGTCCAGCAAGCCGTCGGGCAGTTCGCCCTCCGGCCCGGGCTGGAACCAGCGCTCGTTGGGGTAGTGCACGAACTCGCTGGCGGCGATCTCCGGGCCGAAGTACTGGTCGTTGTAGAAGAAGTTGCAGTTCAGGCGCTCGATGAATTCCCCCAGGGCCGAGGCCAGCGCCGCTTCCTTGGTGGCGCCCTTGCCGTTGGTGAAGCACATGGGGGAGGCGGCGTCGCGGATGTGCAGGGACCACACGTGGGGCACGATGTTGCGCCAGGAGGCGATCTCGATCTTCATGCCCAGGTTGGCCAGCAGCCCGCTCAGGTGGGCGATGGTCTGCTCCAGGGGCTTGTCCTTGCCTTCGATGTAGGTGGCCGCGCCCTCGGCCGGCGGCGTCATCAGCAGGGCCTGGGCGTCTTCGTCCAGGTTGTCCACCACCTCGATCTGGAACTCGGGGCCGGTCTGAACCACCTTCTTGACGGTGCAGCGGTCGATGGAGCGCAGGATGCCCTGGCGGTCCTTGTCGGACAGGTCCTCGGGCAGCTCCACCTGGATGCGGAAAATCTGCTTGTAGCGGTTCTCCGGATCGACAATATTGTTCTGGGACAAGCGGATGTTGTCCGTGGGGATGTCTCTCGCGTTACAGTACACCTTCACAAAGTAGGCCGCGCACATGGCGGAGGACGCCAGGAAATAGTCGAACGGGCCGGGCGCCGAGCCGTCCCCCTTGTAGCGTACAGGCTGGTCGGAGATGACGGTGAAATCGTCGAACCGGGCCTCGAGCCGAAGGTTGTCGAGATAGTTGACCTTGATTTCCATGAGCGCGTTACCGGATAGCGGAGAGTGAACCTATGAGCGGGATTCGGGGGATCGACGAGGTGATCCCCGACGTGCGGGATGGTCTCACAAAAACCGAACGGACGATACTTTACGTCCTGGACCAGACCCGCCGGGAGCTGGGCGGCCGGGACGTGCCCACGGTGATGCTGTACGGGCGTGTGCTGGAGCACGTGAACCTGTCCGAGCAGGAGCTGCACGTCTATCTGGACCGGCTCGGCGTAAGAGGCAATGGCCGGGGCTGAGCCCCGCCACCAAACGACCCTGATGTGATGACGGAGACACCGCCATGAGCGAACAAGAACAACCCCGCCCGCCGTTTCCCCCGTTTGACGCCGAGTCCGCCGCCCGCAAGGTGCGCATGGCGGAGGACGCCTGGAACACCCGGGACCCTGAAAAAGTAGCCCTCGCTTACACCCCGGACAGCGTCTGGCGCAACCGCGCCGAGTTCCCGCAGGGCCGGGCGCAGATCACCGAATTCCTGCGCCGCAAGTGGGCCCGGGAGCTGGAGTACCGGCTGATCAAGGAAGTGTGGGCGTTCCACGAGAACCGCATCGCCGTGCGCTTTGCCTACGAATGGCACGACGATTCCGGGCAGTGGTTCCGCTCCTACGGCAACGAGAACTGGGAGTTCACCGACACCGGTTTCATGAAGCGGCGCTTCGCCAGCATCAACGACCTGCCCATCGACGAATCCGAGCGCAAGTTCCATTGGCCTCAGGGCCGCCGGCCGGACGATCATCCTGGCCTGTCGGACCTCGGCCTTTGAAGCCTTCCGCCGGACCGCGCTGATATGGATATCCGCCAACTGCAATACCTGGTGGCCCTGGACGAGGTTCGCCACTTTGGCGAAGCCGCCAGCCGGTGCCACGTCAGCCAGCCGGCGCTGTCCATGCGCCTGCGCCAGCTCGAGGAAGAGCTGGGGCTGACCCTGGTGAACCGGGGCCACCGGTTCGGCGGCTTTACCGAGGAAGGCGAGCGCATCCTGGCCTGGGCCCGGGCGGTGCTGGCGGCCCACGACGGCCTCTACGCGGAAGCCTCCGTGTGCCGGGGCCAGCTGGTGGGCACGTTGCGGGTGGGCATGGTGCCGCTGGCGGGTTTCGAGCCGATCCCCCTGCTGCGGCAGTTCGCCGCCCGCCACAGCGACGTGCGCTACGAGCTTAAATCCCTGAGCAGCGAGGAAATCCTGGCGGGCCTGGACACCAACCGGCTGGATCTCGGGTTCGCCTACGTGGATACCCGCCACGAGCACAAGTACGAGCTGCTGGAAGTGGCGGACACGGAAATGGGCCTGCTGTTCAACCGCGGCCGGTGGGCGCTGAACGGGCCGTCCCTGGCCTGGGAAGACCTGGAAAACCTGCCCCTGGGCATCCTCAGCAAGGGCATGCATTTCCGGCAATCGGTGGACCACGCCCTGCGCACCGCCGGGGTGACCCTGACCCCGCTGGTCGAAACCGACTCGGTGGAATTCCTGATCCAGTCGGTCAGCGCCGGCCTGTGCTGCGCGGTCATGCCCATCGGCGGCGGCCTGGATCAGCGGGACGAGGCCCTGCAACTGCTGCCCATCGCCAACAGCCATACCCTGGCGCCCCTGTGCCTGGCCATGCGCCGGGACGCCCCCGCCTCCGCACTGGCCCAGGCGCTGTGCGAGTTTGTGAAAGATCGGCTGGCGTTAGCGATCGATCACTAACGATCAGTAGTGCTTATCAAACGATTCTATTTATTGATTTCACAGTTATGAATGGCCGGCGTACTCTGTGCACCATTTGACCAATCTGGTTGCTCACAGGGGGAATGCCATGGCCCACGTATCCGAGCCCACACCCGTCTCCACGCCCAAGTTCGAACCTTACCGCGGCCCCGCCGCTGGCTGGGGCGCGCTGCGCAGCGTCGCGGCCTACTGGCTGGACAGCAAGCAGCCGATCAAGAACCTGCGGGCGTTGCTGAAAACCAACCAGCACGGCGGCTTTGACTGCCCGGGTTGCGCCTGGGGCGACGACCCGAAAGGCGGGCGCATCCAGTTCTGTGAGAATGGCGCCAAGGCCGTCAACTGGGAAGCGACCAAGCGCCGGGTGGACCGGGACTTTTTCGCGCGCTACACGGTGCGGGAGCTGAGCCAGTTCAGCGACCACTGGCTGGAATACCAGGGCCGGCTGACCGAGCCCATGCGCTACGACGCCGCCACCGACCGCTACCAGCCGATCAGCTGGGACGACGCCTTCGCCCTGGTCGCCGAGCACCTGAACGGGCTTGAGAGCCCCGACCAGGCCGAGTTCTATACCTCCGGGCGGGCCAGCAACGAGGCAGCGTTCCTGTACCAGCTGTTCGTGCGCAGCTACGGCACCAACAACTTCCCGGACTGCTCCAACATGTGCCACGAGGCCAGCGGCGTGGGCCTGGGCCAGAGCATCGGCACCGGCAAGGGCACGGTCACCTTCGACGACTTCGCCGAGGCGGACGCCATTTTCATCTTCGGCCAGAACCCGGGCACCAACCACCCGCGCATGCTGGCACCGCTGAGTGAGGCGGTGCGCCGGGGTGCCCAGGTGGTCTGCTTCAACCCCCTCAAGGAGCGGGGCCTGCAGCGCTTCCAGGACCCCCAGGCCATCCACGAGATGTTGCGCAACGGCTCCGAGGCCACCAACACCGTGTTCTTCCGGCCCGCCCTGGGCGGCGACATGGCGGCAGTGCGGGGCATGGTCAAATGCCTGATCCAGTGGGACGACGAGGCCCGCGCCCGGGGCGAGGCGCCGGTGCTGGACGACGCCTTCCTGGGCGAGCACACCGACGGCCTGGCCGCCTACAAGGCCGTGGTGGCCGCCACCCCCTGGGAACACATTGAACGCCAGAGCGGCCTCAGCCGCGACGACATCGAGATGGCCGCCGGCATCTACCGCAAAGCGGAAAAGGTAATGCTGTGCTGGGCCATGGGCATTACCCAGCACCGGCACTCCGTGGCCACGGTGCAGGAGCTGGTGAACCTGCAACTGCTGCGGGGCAACATCGGCCAGCCCGGCGCCGGCCTGTGCCCGGTTCGGGGCCACAGCAACGTGCAGGGCGACCGCACCATGGGCATTGATGAGAAGGCCCCGGCCTGGCTGCTTGACGCCCTGGAGCGGGAGTTCGGCATCGTGGCGCCGCGCCGGCCCGGCCACAACACCGTGGAGGCCATCGCCGCCATGGCGGACCGGCGCGCCCGGGTGTTCATCGGCCTCGGTGGCAACTTCGCCCAGGCCACCCCGGACACCGAGCTGACCCACCAGGCCCTGGCCAACTGCGATCTGACCGTACAGATCAGCACCAAGCTCAACCGCAGCCACCTGATTACCGGCAAGGACGCGCTGATTCTGCCGTGTCTGGGCCGCACCGACATCGACCAGCAGGCGAACGGCCCCCAGGGCGTGACCGTGGAAGACTCCTTCAGCATGATTCACGCCTCCTACGGCCAGCTGGCGCCGCTGTCGGGCCAGATGCGCTCCGAGCCCGCCATAATCGCCGGCATCGCCAAGGCCACCCTGGGCAACCGGCCGGTTGACTGGGATGCGGCCGTGGCCGATTACAACGTCATCCGGGACCTGATCGCCCGCACCATTCCGGGCTTTGAGAACTTCAACGAACGGCTGGCCCAGCGCGGCGGCTTCTACCTGGGCAACCCGGCCCGGGAGCGCCACTGGAATACCCCGGCGAAGAAGGCGCTGTTCACACCCAACCCGCTGCCGGAGGACCTGGTGCACGAGCGCATCCGTGCCAGCGGCCAGACCCCGGACCTGATCCTGCAGACCCTGCGCTCCCACGATCAGTACAACACCACGGTGTACGGCCTGAACGACCGCTACCGGGGTGTGACCGGCCAGCGCAAAGTGGTGTTCATGAACGCCGACGACATCCGCCGGCTGGGACTGACCGAGGGCGCTCGGGTGGACATCACCTCGCTCTGGGAAGACGGCCGTGAGCGCCGGGTGACCGGCTTCAAAGTACTGCCCTACGACGTGCCCGCCGGCCAGGCCGCCGCCTACTACCCGGAGACCAATCCGCTGGTGCCGCTGGAGAGCTATGGGGAAGGCAGCGCCACGCCCACCTCCAAGTTCCTGGCGGTGCGCCTGGCGCCGAGTGAGGTCCAGGACGACGTCCGCCTGCTGGCGGCGGGGTAAGCGCGGCCAGCGGTACCGATCGCCGAGTCCCCGGGCGTAAGGGCCCCGCTCTCCGCCCGGGGCTGTTGTTTCGGAAAAATAGGCACTATGCTGAGGACAAGTGGCAATGCCTGTCGATCGGTAGGAATCGGAATACCCCGTTGAAACACGACACAGTGGATCTCAACAGCCTGTTTCCCGGGCTGATTCACCAGTTGCTCGATCCCGTGTTCGTGGTCGACCGCAACGGCTGTATTGTCTTTGTCAGTGAAGCCTGCGAGGCCATGTTTGGCTACACGGCGGCGGAGATGATCGGTCAGCCGGTGCTGGGTTATTTGCACCCGGACGACCTGGAGCGCACGCAGGCGGTGGTCCGGGGCGTGATGAGCGGGCAACCGCACATGAACTTCGAGAACCGGTACCTTCATCGGGACGGCCGGGTGGTCAACGTGCTCTGGTCGGCCCGCTGGCTGCCGGAAGCGCAAGTCCGGCTGGCGGTCGCCCGTGACGTCACCTCCCTGCGCCGCGCGGACCAGATTCGCGACGCGCTGTACCAGATATCCCAGTCCGCCCACGCGGCGGAATCGCTGCGTGCCCTGTGCCAGGAAATCCACCGGGTGATTGGCGGCCTGTTTTCCTCGGACGCGCTCTACCTGGCCTTCTACGACGCCGACAACGGGCAGATCTCCTACCCGTATCTCTCGGTACGCCGTGGAGACAGTTGGGTGGCCGGGCCGCTGCAGGACGGCACCGCCCTGGCGGCGGTGATCCGCACCGGGCAGCCAGTGCTCTCGGTGGCAGACCCGGAGCGGCCAGGGCTGGGCCTGGCGCCGGACGAATTGGACGAGCCCGTGCACAACTGGCTGGGGGTACCCCTGGAAGCCAGGGGCCGGGTTCTCGGGGCCGTCGTGATGGAGAGCCGGGCCCTTGGCGAGCGGTATTCCACGGAAGACCGGGATCTGCTCCAGTTCGTGGCCACCCAGTTGGCCACCGCCGTGGAGCGCAAGCACGCCGAGGATGAGCTGAGGCACATGGCCCACCATGACCCGCTCACCGGCCTGACCAACCGCTCGCTGTTCCGGGACCGCCTGGAAACCGCGCTGCGCCAGGCCCGCCGGCAGAACGTTCGGCTGGCCCTGCTGTACCTGGACCTGAACGGGTTCAAACAGGTCAACGACACCCGGGGCCATGATCGGGGTGACCAGCTACTGTGCGAGGTGGCCCGCCGGCTGGAGCGAACCACCCGAGAAGCGGACACCGTGGCTCGCATGGGCGGCGATGAATTCACCGTGCTGCTCAACGATGTCAGCGATGAGGCGGCCGCCCGGGCTACCCTGGAGAAAATCCGCGCAGCGCTGAGTGCGCCCCTGACCCTCGCGGGCGAGCCGGTCCGCATCGACAGCGCGATTGGCCTGGCGCTCTACCCGGACGACGGCGATACGGCGGAGGCGTTGTTGCGGGCGGCAGACGCGGATATGTACCAGATGAAACGTGACGTCGCGGCCACCGCCGTGGCCCACCAGTAACGCAACGGGAGGCAGCACAGTGAGTGAAGCGCAGTTGGTGTGGGGTGTGGTGTTTGGCGCCATTGGCTTTGCGTTCTCCCTGTACGGTACCCGCCAGAAAGCGGTGATTCCCTTCCTCGCCGGCCTCGGTCTCATGGGGGTGCCCTACCTGATCGCCAACGTTTATGCGCTGGTGGCGGCCGGCGTTGTGCTGATGGCCCTGCCGTACTTTGTGCGGTTATAGTCACACCCTCATTGCCCGTCTCTCCGACGTGGCCCCGCCTCCCTTGTTGCCCAGTGGATCCTTGCCCTCATGACAGAATACTTTGTCCAGGCGTTCATTTACCTGCTCGCCGCCGTGGTGGCGGTGCCGCTGGCCCAGCGGCTGGGGCTTGGCTCGGTGCTGGGCTATCTGGTGGCGGGTGTGGTCATCGGCCCGGTGGCCGGGTTTGTCGGCCAGGAAGCCTCTACCATCCAGCATTTTGCCGAGTTTGGCGTGGTGATGATGCTGTTCCTGGTGGGCATGGAGCTGGACCCGAAGGCCCTCTGGGCCATGCGGGTGCGCCTGCTGGGCCTGGGTGGCCTGCAGGTGTTGCTGTCGTCACTGGCGGGCCTGGGCATCGGCCTGGGGCTCGGGCTGGCTTGGCAAACCGCGCTGACCGTCGGTTTTATCCTGGCGCTGTCGTCCACCGCTATCGTGCTGCAGACCCTGAACGAGAAAGGCCTGGGCAAGACCGAGGGCGGCCGCAGCGCCTTCTCGGTGTTGCTGTTCCAGGACATCGCCGTCATTCCCATGCTGGCGCTGATCCCGCTGCTGGCGGTGGGCGGCGGTGGCAATCCCGAGGCCAGCCATGACGGCGGGCTGAGCCTGGTGGCCGGGTTGCCCGCCTGGGGTCACGGGCTGGTGGTGGTGCTGGCGGTGGGCGGCGTGATTGCCGGCGGTTACTACCTGGGCCGGCCCCTGTTTCGCTACGTGATCCAGGCGGGTCTGCGGGAAGTGTTCACCGCCACCGCGCTGATGCTGGTGATCGGCATTTCCGCGCTGATGAGCCTGATCAACCTGTCCCCGGCCCTCGGTGCTTTCCTGGCCGGCGTGGTGCTGGCCAACAGCGAGTTCCGCCATGAGCTGGAAGCCAACATCCAGCCGTTCAAGGGGCTGCTGCTGGGCCTGTTTTTCATCACCGTCGGCGCCGGTATCGATATGGGGGTTCTGGTCTCCAGCTGGGGCGCCGTGCTGGCCCTGGTGCTGGCGGTGATTGTGGTCAAGGCGCTGATTCTCTGGGCTCTGGCGCTGATCTTCGGGGTGCGGGGCAGCAACGGCTGGCTGTTCACCCTGGGCCTGGCCCAGGCCGGTGAGTTCGGCTTTGTGCTGCTCAACTACAGCGTGCAGAATCGCGTGCTGGATTCGGACCTGTCCCAGCTGCTGTCCCTGGTGGTGGCGCTGTCGATGTTCCTGACGCCGCTGCTGTTCATCGCCTACGACCGCATCGTGCTGCCCTGGTACCGGCGCTCCACCAACGCCGCCGAGCGGGAGGCGGACGCCATTGAGGAGCAGGCGCCGGTGATCGTGGCCGGTGTCGGCCGGTTCGGCCAGATTGTCTGCCGCCTGCTGCGGGCCAACAACATTCCCGCCGTGGTGCTGGACCATGAAATCGAGCAGATCGAGAACGTCCGGCAGATCGGCCTGAAGAGCTACTTCGGCGACGCCAGCCGGCCGGACCTGCTGGAAACCGCCGGCATCGCCGAGGCCCGCCTGCTGGTGGTGGCCATCGACGACCGGGACCGGGCGGTGGCGATGGTGGAGCACGTCAAGCAGTTCCACCCGGGCGTCTGGGTGCTGGCCCGGGCCTTCGACCGGGGCCACGGCTACCGGCTGCGCCAGGCCGGCGCCGATGACGTCATCAGCGAGACCTACCATTCAGCGCTGGAACTGGGTGGCCACGCCCTCACCGCCATGGGGGTTCACCCCATGCGTGCCCGGCAGATGACCTGGGCGTTCCTGGACAACGAGCGGGCCCATGAGGACGAACTGTTTGAAGCCTGGAAGGACATGCGCGATGGCTTCAGCCCCCGCTACAGCGAGTTGTTCATGAAGCTTGAGGAAGCCCTGAGCGGCGCCATGGACAAGGATTGGGGCGAACCCAGGCAGGAGGATGTGCCGGTGTGGACGCCACCGTCGTCACCCACTACCACCAGCCACGACGCTTGAAGAACCACACCAGCCCGCCGGTCATGGCGATCATCAGCCCCCACACCATCGGGTAGCCGTAGCGCCAGTGCAGCTCTGGCATGGCCCAGGGGCTGTCCGGGTTCTCGAAGTTCATGCCGTACACCCCCACCACGAAGGTCAGCGGGATAAACACCGTGGCGATGATGGTCAGCACCCGCATGGTCTCGTTGGTTTTCTGGCTGATGCTGGAGAGATAGATGTCCAGCATGCCGGTGGCCATGTCCCGGAAGCTTTCCAGCAGTTCGATGATCTGCACGCTGTGGTCGTGGCAGTCCCGGAAATAGATCAGTGTGTCCGGGTGGATCAGCGAGTCCTCCAGGCGCATCAGGCTGGTCATCACTTCCCGCTGCGGCCACAGCACCCGCCGCAGGAACAGCAGCTCCCGTTTCAGGTGGTGCAGGTCCGAGAGGGTCTGCTGGCGGGGTTTCTCCAGCAGCTCAATTTCCATGGTCTCGAGGGTGTCGCCGAAGCTTTCCAGCACCGGGAAGGCGGAATCCGTGATCAGGTCCATCAGAGCGTACAGCAGGTAGTCGATGCCCCGGGTGGCGAAGCGCCGGTTGTTGGGCTGGCGCATACGCTTGCGCACCGGCTCGAACGGGTCCTCGTCCAGCGGGCACAGGCAAATCAGGTAGTTGGTGCCCACAAACAGGCTGACCTGAACCACTTCCAACCGGCCGTCGGTCATCATCGGCATGGCGGCGATCAGGAACAGCTGGTCGTCGTACAGTTCCATCTTCGGCCGCTGGCCGCTGTTGAGCACGTCTTCCAGGGCCAGGTCGTGCAGGTCGAACATGTCCCCCAGGGTGCGCAGGGTGTTCACGTCCACGGCGCCGTTCACCTGGATCCAGGTTTTGGTGTCCCGCTCCAGGTAGGCCTGGCATTCCTCCGGGGTGGCCAGGCGTTCCTCTTCCACGGTGTCTTCGGTGTAGTCGATCAGGTGAATGGACACCGGCTGGGTGGCGGGCGCCGCCGACACCAGGGTGCCCGGCGCCGTGCCGGGGGCGTGGTAATGCTTGCTGAAGTAGGCCATTGAGTTGGTCTGAACTCCTGAAAGATCGGTGCGATCGAGCTTGGGGGGAGCGCCCCAGGGGGACGGCCTGTCCAGAACACGCTGTAAATACGCCCCTGTACGCTCGGCCTCCGCCATCCCTGGCGGAGGACGGTTCTGGACAGGCCGTCCCCCTGGGGCACCGAGCCCCGATTGGCTTCAAAGTAGCACAAACAGGAGGCGGCAGAACGCCCCGCGAATTTGAAATCCCGCCGCGCTTTCGGTAGCCTTTATTTTTATTGAACGTTCAATCAATAAAACGACGCCGAGATTGTCATGCCGAAAGTGGGAATGAAAGACACCCGTCGCCAGCAGCTGATCGACGCCACCATGGCGTCTATCGCCGAGCTGGGGATGCAGAACACCACCATTGTGAGCATCAGCAAACGGGCCGGGCTGTCCTCCGGCATCATCGCCCACTATTTCGGCGGCAAGCAGGGGCTGATTGAAGCCGCCCTGCGATACCTGCTGGACCAGCTCGGGCGGGAGCTGCGGGAGCGGCTGGCGCGCACCGACCGGACCCCGCGCCAGCGTCTGGACTGCATCATCGAGGCGAACTTCTCCGAGTTCCAGCGCTCGGCGCTGGCCGCCAAAACCTGGCTCAGTTTCTGGGCCCGCTCCATGCACGAGCCCGGACTCAAACGGCTGCAGCAGATCAACAACGCCCGGCTGTACAGCAATCTGCGTTACGCCTTTGCCCAGGCGCTGCCGCCAGAGGAAGCCACAGAGGCGGCCCGGCAGACCGCCGCCATGATCGACGGCTTCTGGCTCCGCAGTGCCCTGAGCGTGGACCCCGCCGAGAGCTTTGAAGCCGGCGAGCGCCTGTGCAAACGGTTTGTCCACGAGACGCTCGCCGCCGCCCGGGCCTGAGCCCGGCGCCAGCCCCATCGTTACCGGCCCACAAGGCCAGAACCCATTTGACCGAGGTGATCCCCCGTTATGTCCAACGCTTTGCCTATTGTTCAGAACTTCGTGCACGGCCGCTTCCTGGCCAACGGCAACGGTGAAACCTTCCCCGTGGTGAATCCCGCCACTGGCGAGGTGATCTACCACGTGGAAATCGCGGATGAATCCGTGCAGCAGGCGGCCATTGAAAGCGCCCGCGCCGGCTTTGCCGAGTGGTCCGCGATGACCGCCATCGAGCGCAGCCGGATTCTGCTGAAAGCCGTGGCGCTGCTCCGGGAGCGCAACGACGAACTGGCGGCGGTGGAAGTGCGCGACACCGGCAAACCCTGGCAGGAAGCGGAAGCGGTGGACGTGGTCACCGGCGCCGACGCCATCGAGTTCTTCGCCGGCTTGGCGCCGTCCATCGAGGGCAACCAGCAGGACCTGGGCGGGGACTTTTACTACACCCGGCGGGAGCCGCTGGGCATCTGCGCCGGCATCGGCGCCTGGAACTACCCGATCCAGATCGCCTGCTGGAAATCCGCGCCGGCCCTGGCCTGCGGCAATGCCATGATCTTCAAGCCCTCCGAGGAAACCCCGATGGGCGCGGTGAAGCTGGCGGAAATTTTCATCGAAGCGGGCGTGCCGGCGGGCGTGTTCAACGTGGTGCAGGGCGCCGCCGAGGTGGGCCAGTGGCTGACTCACCACCCGGACATCGCCAAGGTCTCGTTCACCGGCGAGGTGGCCACCGGGAAGAAGGTGATGGCCGCGGCCGCGACGTCCCTGAAAGACGTGACCATGGAGCTGGGCGGCAAGTCCCCGCTGATCATCTTTGACGATGCCGATCTGGAGAATGCTATCTCTGCGGCCATGGTGGGCAACTTCTACACCCAGGGCGAGATCTGCACCAACGGCACCCGGGTGTTCGTGCACGAGGACCTGTACCCACGCTTTATCGAACGCCTGCTGGAGCGCACCCGCAAGAACATCCAGGCCGGTGACCCGATGAACCCGGCCACCAACTTCGGCGCGCTGATCTCGAAGAAGCACCAGGACCTGGTGCTCAGCTACATCGCCAAGGGCCTGGCCGAAGGCGCCACCCTCAGCCACGGCGGCCGGGCGTTCGAGCCGGACGATTCAAAAGGCGGCTACTTTGTGGAACCCACCATTTTCACCGACTGCACCGACGACATGACCATCGTGAAGGAGGAGATCTTCGGGCCGGTGATGTCCGTGCTCACCTTCGCCGATGAGGACGAGGTGATCGCCCGGGCCAACAACACCGACACCGGCCTGGCCGCCGGCGTGTTCACCAACGACCTCCGCCGGGCGCACCGGGTGATTCACCAGATCCAGGCGGGCATCTGCTGGATCAACAGTTACGGCGCCTCGCCGGCGGAAATGCCGGTGGGCGGCTACAAACTCTCCGGCATTGGCCGGGAAAACGGGCGCGAGACCCTGGCGCACTACACCCAGATCAAGTCGGTGTACGTGGGTATGCAGGACATTGACGCCCCGTTTTGAGCAGCCACCACAAAGGCCCTGCTGCACTGAACTGCCGCGTTGCGCGGTACTCGAAAGCTCACCTACCTAAAGGTAAGCCTCGCTTTCTGCGCTCCGTGCGCCTTGCATTTCAGCGCATCAGAACCTTTCTGGCGGCTGCTGAGTGAAAAGAGGATGTGTATGAAAGAAAACCACTACGACTACATCATTGTGGGCGCGGGCTCGGCCGGTTGTGTGCTGGCCAACCGCCTCACCGAGGACGGCGACAAGCGGGTATTGCTGCTGGAGACGGGCGGCAGCGACAAGAGCATTTTCATCCAGATGCCCACCGCCCTGTCCATTCCCATGAACACCAAAAAATACGCCTGGCAGTTCGAGACCGAGCCGGAGCCGTATCTGGACAACCGCCGCATGCACTGCCCCCGGGGCAAGGTGTTGGGGGGCTCGTCCTCCATCAACGGCATGGTGTACGTGCGCGGCCACGCCCGGGACTTTGACGAGTGGGCCGCCGAGGGCGCCACCGGCTGGCATTACGACAACGTGCTGCCCTATTTCAAGAAGGCGGAGACCTGGGTGTTCGGCGGCGATCCCTACCGGGGCGGCGATGGCCCGCTCGGGGTCAACAACGGCAACAACATGCAGAACCCGCTGTACCGCGCCTTCATTGAAGCCGGCGTGGACGCGGGCTATCTGGAAACCGACGACTACAACGGCGCCCAGCAGGAAGGCTTCGGCGCCATGCACATGACGGTGAAAAACGGCCGCCGCTGGTCCACCGCCAACGCCTACCTGCGCCCGGCCATGGACCGCCCGAACCTGACCGTGGTCACCCACGCCCTGGTGCACAGGGTGTTGCTCGGCGGCGCCGACGGCAAGACCGCCACCGGCGTGCGCTACGCCCAGGGTGGCCGGGTGCAGGAGGCGTTCGCGGACGGCGAGGTGATCCTGTCCGCCGGCTCCATCGGCTCACCCCACCTGCTGCAGCTCTCCGGCATTGGCCGCCGGGATGTGCTGGAGCCGGCGGGTATTGAGGTAAAGCACGAGCTGCCGGGGGTGGGCGAGAACCTCCAGGATCACCTGGAGTTCTACTTCCAGTTCCGCTGCACCCAGCCGGTGTCCCTGAACGGCAAGCTGGACTGGTGGAACAAGCTGAAAATCGGTGTGCGCTGGCTGCTGCGCAAGGATGGCCTGGGGGCCACCAACCACTTTGAATCCTGCGGCTTTATCCGCTCCAAGGCGGGGGTCGAATGGCCGGACCTGCAGTACCACTTCCTGCCGGCGGCCATGCGCTACGACGGCCGCGAGGCCTTTGACGGCGACGGCTTCCAGCTGCACATCGGCCACAACAAGCCGAAGAGCCGGGGATTCGTGCGGGTGCAATCCGCCGATCCGACCCAGCCGCCGCGCATCCGCTTCAACTACCTGCAGCATGAAGCGGACCGGGAAGGTTTTCGGGACTGCGTACGGCTCACCCGGGAGATCATCCACCAGCCGGCCATGGACCGCTTCCGGGGCGAGGAAATCCAGCCCGGCGCGGGCGTGCAGACCGACGAGCAGATCGACGCCTTCGTGCGCCAGGCCGTGGAGAGCGCCTACCACCCGTCCTGCTCCTGCAAGATGGGCACCGACCCGCTGGCCGTGGTCGGCCCGGACACCCGGGTGCATGGCCTGCGTAACCTTCGGGTGGTGGACTCGTCCATCTTCCCGACCATCCCCAACGGCAACCTGAACGCGCCCACCATCATGGTGGCGGAACGGGCGGCTGATCTCATTCGGGGCCGCGAGCCCCTGCAACCGCTGGACGTGCCGGTGCTCATGGATGACCAGTGGCAGAACCGCCAGCGCCCGGGCCAGCCCCGGCGCGCCGCCCGCGTCCAGTCCGAAAAACAGGCCGCGCTGGAAGCGGCCCATAACGAACAGGAGTACAGCGCATGAACCTTTGGCTATCGGCGGGCATGCTGTTTACCTTTGCCGCCATTCTTTTCGTTCTCTATCGCTGGTGGGATATGCGGTGCATCGGCACCACGCCGGTGCGCACCCTGACCTTCATCGCCATTCTGTTTACCTCTGGGCTGGACGTGGGGCTGATCATGTTTCCGCTCACCGAGTTCGGCAGCTACGCCAACCTGTCCGCCAACCCGGAGTACGGCTTTGCCAACCCGCTGGCCATTGAGTTCGGCTTCTGGGCGTTCCTGATCTGGGGCTTTTATTTCCTCACCTGCTTTTACTTCTGCATCATCGAGCCCCGGGTGAAGTTCTTCGAGCTGCCCTGGGTGAAGCTGGTCAACAACGTGGTGATCATCGGCACCTGCGCCTTCACCGCCTACCTGCTGCTGGTGAACCTGCCCTGGTATCTGCCCCAGGTGGGCGACGGTGAATCCGTGGTGCCGCTGTTCTACGGCATCGTATTCGTGGCCATTGCCCTGGCGGTGTACTCCAGCTCCCGGCTGAAATACGTGCGGGTGCTGAGCCTGGGTTCCAGCGTGCTGTTCATCGCGCTGATTGCCGGCATGTGGCTGCGGGCCTTCGTGCTGAGCAAGGGCGCCCCGGACGACTTTTTCGGCACGGCCGGCCTGCTGGGGGCCTATTTCACGAACCTGGACCAGTTCCTGCTGCCGATGAACGACTACCACGCCTTCTACCTGTTCTGGTGGTTCTCCTGGAGCATCATGATTGGCCAGTTCACCGCCCGGTTTGTCAGTGGCATCCGCACCTGGCAGCTGCTGGTGGCCATGCTGGTGGTACCGTCCATCGCCATCGGCGTGTGGTTTACCGTGCTGTACCAGTACTACGCCCAGGGCCTGCATGTGGCGACCTTCACCAACCTGGCGATGATCACCGTGGGGGTGCTGATGGTGGTGAACTCGCTGGATTCGCTGATCCGCCTGTACACGGACAACCTGAACCTGACGCCTCAGCGCCTGGGCCGGGTGAACTATTTCGTGTTCAACCTGGTGGCCATGATCGGCCTGACCCTGCTGTTCCGCCTGGATTTCCTGCGCATCCAGTGGGTGGGCGCGTTGGTGATTGGCCTGTATTTCGCCTGCTTCGGCTACATCCTCTGGCAGCGCCGGGCCGAGGTCACGGCCATCAACGGGTCGCCCCGGGAAAACCGTCTGGATTTCAAGAAGATTGAAGTTGCCGGATAAGGCCCCATCTTGAACGTAGCGGATTCATGAAGCGGATAGGAGATAGACAGTACCTATCCCTTCTTTGTGAATTATCAATTTTAACGAAGGTGGCAGACCGCTTAAGGTATGCTCCGACTTTTCAGCAACCCTTGAACTCATCCACAGGAGTTATCGAATGGGCATCATCAACAGCGAAATCAAACCGTTCAAAGCGACCGCCTTCAAAAACGGCGAGTTTGTCGACATCACCGAAGCGGACGTGAAAGGCAAGTGGGCCGTGTTCTTCTTCTACCCGGCCGACTTCACCTTCGTGTGCCCGACCGAGCTGGGCGACGTGGCCGACAAGTACGAAGAGTTGCAGAAGCTGGGCGTGGAAGTGTTCTCTGTGTCCACCGACACCCACTTCACCCACAAGGCGTGGCACGACACCTCTGAGACCATCGGCAAGATCCAGTACTACATGGTGGGCGACCAGACCGGCACCATCACCAACAACTTCGGTGTGATGCGTGAAGGCCAGGGCCTGGCGGACCGCGCCACCTTCCTGATCGATCCGGACGGCATCATCCAGTCCGTTGAGATCAGCGCCGAAGGCGTTGGCCGTAACGCTGACTACCTGATGGACAAGGTCAAGGCCGCCCAGTACGTGCGCAAGCACCCGGGCGAAGTCTGCCCGGCCAAGTGGAAAGAAGGTGAAGAGACCCTGGCTCCGTCCCTGGACCTGGTCGGCAAGATCTGATCCCGCTGACGCGCGATCCAGGGGGCGGGCAGCAGGCCTGCCCCCGCACGATCTTTCAGCAAACCCCGGCGTGACCGGGGTTTGTTGCGTCTGGAAGGTGGGGTTTGTTGGCCACCGTGGCTCAGAGCCGGGCCAGGATGGCCTCGGCGCTGCTCTGGTCCAGGCCCTGGGGGTCAATGGCCAGGTGCTCCACCACGCCGTCGTTCACAATCATGGCGTAGCGCTGGCTGCGAAGCCCCATCTGGGCGGCGGTGCGGTCCTGGGTCAGGCCTACGGCCCGGGCGAAGTCCCCCAGCCCGTCCGCCAGCATCACCAGTTCTTCCGCGTTCTGGGCCTTGCCCCAGGCGTCCATCACGAAGGCGTCGTTCACCGAGGTACACACGATGCGGTCCACGCCTTTGGCGCGGAGTTCGTCCGCCTTGACCACGAACCCCGGCACGTGGGCGGCGGAGCAGGTGGGGGTGAAGGCGCCGGGGACGGCGAACAGCACCGCCCGCACGCCCTTGAACAGGTCCCCGGTGCGCACCGGCTCCGGGCCTTTCTCGCCCATGGTGCGCAGTTCAATGTCCGGCAGTCGGTCGCCGATCTGGATGGCCATCGTTTGTCTCTCCTGATGGGTGGTCTCTGGGTAGGGGTGAACATCCGTTATACGCCGCCCGCCGCCCCGGGACCAGTCGCCGGGCTCCGGAGTTGCCGCCACCTCAGCCCGCGGTGCAGCCACCAACCACCCTCCCGGAGCCAGAGCACAGAGCTGGCCACCCCGGCACACACCAGCCAATCCGACGGCGCCAGTGGCACCGTGGAGAACGCCCGCTGGAGCGGCGGCACGTAAACGACCGCCAGTTGCAGGCCAAGGGACAGTGCCACCGCCCCCCACAGCCACCGGTTGCGGCCCAGCCCCCTGGTGAGGCTGTGGTGGCCGGCCCGGGCCACAAACACCGTGCACAGGGAAAAGCACACCAGCGTGGTGAACACCAGGGTGCGGGTGTAGGCCTGTGGGTCCTGGCCGGCGGCGCCGGAAAACCAGTCTCCGGTGACCCAGCCGCCGGGCAGGCTGGCGTCCAGCACCCAGAGACTGCCGACGGCGGTAACCGCGCCCAGCCAGAGCACTTCCAGCCAGAGCACCCCGGTCATGACGCCCTCACGGCGCGAACGGGGCGGCCGGGTGAGGGCGTCGCCGATGCCGATGCCGGGGTCCAGGCCCAGGGCCAGGGCCGGTGCGCCGTCGGTGACCAGGTTGATCCACAGGATCTGGGTGGCCAGTAAGGGCAGGGCCATGCCGTCGCCGTTCGCCGCCAGCCCGAGGGGGCCGGCCAGCAGAAGGCCGCCGAACATGGTCAGCACCTCGCCGGTGTTGGTCGCCAGCAGGTAACGCAGAAACGTGCGGATGTTGTTGAACAGGACGCGTCCTTCCTCCACGGCGGCCACGATGGTGGCGAAATGATCGTCCGCCAGCACCATGTCCGCGGCCTCCCTGGCCACGTCCGTGCCCTTTTTGCCCATGGCAATGCCGATGTCGGCGGCCCGAAGGGCTGGAGCGTCATTCACGCCGTCACCGGTCATGGCCACGATGTCGCCGTTGGCCTGCAGGGCCCGAACGATGCGCAGCTTGTGCTCCGGATTCACCCGGGCAAACACCGAGACGTCGGCCAGCCGGGCGCGCAGGGTGGCGTCCGGCATCCGGTCCAGTTCGGCGCCGGTGACGGCGCTGTGGCCGTCGCCGATGCCCAGCTGCTGGCCGATCACCGCCGCGGTGACCGGATGATCACCGGTGATCATCAAGGGCCGGATGCCGGCCGCCCGGGCCTGGGCAACGGCGTCCCGGGCCTCCGGCCGTGGCGGGTCCATCAGTCCGATCAGCCCGATAAACACCAGTTCCGATTCCAGGTGGTCACCGGCGCCGTTGGCCTCCAGGACGCTGGCCGGTAGCGCGCGTGATGCCACGCCGAGGGAGCGCAAGGCTTCCGCCGCCAGCGCATCGTTGAGGGCCAGCAGCTCGGCCCGCCGCCCCGGGGTCAGCGGCCGGGTTCCGTGGCCAATGCGCTCCCGGGTGCAGCGACCGAGCAGCACATCCGGTGCACCCTTGGTGAACACATCCACAAAATTGCTGTCGTCCGCCCGGCGGTGGACGGTCGACATCAGCTTGCGGTCGGAGGAAAACGGCACTTCGCCCACCCGGTCTGCGCTGCCATCGTTTCGGGCGTCGGTCAGGCCGGCGGCACGGGCGGCGATGATCAGCGCTGCTTCGGTGGGGTCACCGACGATCTGCCAGCCGTCGTTGTCACGGGTGGCGGTGGCGTTGTTGGCCCGGTCACCCACCGTCAGGGCCTGTTCCAGTTCGAGCCGGAGCAGGTCCGCCAGGGTGCCGGAGGCGGTGCCGTCGTCCCGGAGATCCACCCGGCCGCTGGCGGTAACCACCGTGCGCACGGTCATCTCGTTGAGGGTGAGGGTGCCGGTTTTGTCGGAGGCAATCACGTTGGCGCACCCGAGGGTTTCGACGGCGGCCAGGTGGCGCACGATGGCCTTGCGCCGGGCCATACGCTGCACGCCCAGGGCGAGCACGGTGGTGACCACCGCCGGCAGCCCCTCGGGCACCGCCGCCACCGCCAGGGCTACCCCCAGCACCAGCGCGTCCAGCGCCGCGCTCAGGCCGCGCCCGTCCGACAGCGCCAGCAGCGTCGCCACCAGCACCAGTGCCAGCCCGGAGACTCCGAGGCCGAGGGTACGCCCGAGCCGGGCCAGATCGGTTTGCAGTGGGGTGGTGTCCGGCGGCGCGTCGGCCAGCAGGCCGGCAATCCGGCCCATTTCGGTGGCCATGCCGGTGGCGGTCACCACCGCCAGGCCCCGGCCGTAGGTGACGCTGGTGCCGCCAAAGACCATGTTCTGCCGATCGCCCAGGGCGGCATCACCGGCGATCGTTTCCGGCTCCTTGGCTTCCGGCAGGCTTTCCCCGGTCAGCGAGGCCTCGGCGGTCTGCAGCGCCACGGAGCTCAGCAGCCGGCCATCGGCGGCCACGGTGTCGCCCTCCTCCAGCACCAGCAGGTCCCCCACCACCACCGAAGCCGCGTCCAGCTCCCGGACAACCCCCTCCCGGGTGACCCGGGCGCGGGCCGCGGCCATCTGGCGCAGGGCGGCAATGGCGCGCTCCGCCCGGGCCTGCTGGACAATGCCCATGGCGGCGTTGATCACCACAATGCCGAGAATGGCCAGGGCTTCGTAGGGCCAGGGCAGGTCTGGCTCCAGCCACCAGGCGAACGCGGATATGACCGCGGCGAGCAGCAGGATCAGGATCATCGGGTCGGTGCACTGGGCGATCAGCCCGCGCAGAAGGGGCGGCGGCTCGGTGCTCGCCAACCGGTTGGGCCCGTCCCGCTCCAGGCGGGCCAGGGCCTCGGACTCGGTCAGGCCCAGCCGGGCATCGGTGGCCAGCGCGGCGACCACGTCATCGGCCGGCAGCCGGTAGGCGGCGGGCAGGGCGGGGCTCTCCGGGCGTGGACGCATCCTGTCTTCCTTGGCCGATCCGGCTGAAAGGGTCTGTTACTCAGACGGTACTTTCAGTGTAGCCGGCGCGGGCCAGAACAGGATGACCGGGATCAGCCGTTGGCGTCGGGCGCGCCGTACCGGGTGCCGCGGGCCTTGAGACGGTAGAACTCCTCGACCACCGCCGCCATGGCCTCGGCGCAGTAGGGCCGCAGGCCGGAGACGACCAGGCGTTTGGTGACCGAGCCGACGGGGGCGCCATGATTGTGCAGATGGTAGTCCAGGGTGACGTTGCCGCGCTTGCCGTTGGCGTCCAGCCGGGCGCTGTCCATGACCAGCTCCGGAGCGTCCAGAACCGCGCCGGCGTCGCCGGCACCGGCATCCGGGTCGTCCAGTGCCAGGCTCATGCTCTCGTACATGATCATCGGGCGGTCCGGGTTGAACATCACGCCCTCGGATTCCATCAGCGGCTTCAGGGTGTGGGGGAAGTTCTTGCCGGAGGCGGCCACGTAGCAACGGACAAAGGCTTCAATGGCCGTCGGGTCGTTCACCACGTCGCCGTCCCGGGTCACGTCCAAATAGACCTTGTCGGCGCCGTTGTCCACGGTCAGGTGCCCGTCGCTGCGCTCGGTAAAGTTCAGGGGCACGTCGGCGCCCACCAGGCTTCGAAACTCGAAGGTCATGCGCCGGGACAGGCCAAACCGGTCGAGCACCAGGGCAAACAGGAGATCGCCGGGCACGCAGAAGCGCCGGGCATCCGGATCGTGGATGGGGTTGAAATCGCCCGCGATCTCTTTGGCAAACTGGCTCGCCTGGAGCGCGGAAACCTGGACGTTGCCGTCCTGGAGGGTGTGGAAACGGTCTAGAAACATGCCTGACGGGGTTCCGTTCGTCCGGTGATACTGGGATAACGCACCATCATACGGTGATGGCTGCCCCCTGGGTATGCGCATTTGGTCCACTATGGGGTGGGAGATATCCACCGGGACGGGCGGTTTTATAGGGCATACCTATCAATCGTTTTAGGGCAATTAATTTGAGCGTTAAACTGACAAGCCGTATCGTTCGCGTCATCCAACGAATTCCGGTGGACGCCCGGCGACGCTGACGTTGCCTCGCGCCCCGACACCCTTACCCGTTCCGACAGGAGATTGCCCACATGCTGGACGCCAACATCAAGCAACAGCTCAAAGCCTACATGGAGAAGCTGAAGCAGCCTATCGAGCTGGTGGCCGCCTACGACGACAGCGCCAAATCCCAGGAGCTGAAGGCGCTGCTCGACGAGATCGAGCCGATGTCCGATAAGATCAGCGTACGCACCGAGACGTCCGACGACGTGCGCCGGCCGTCCTTCGCCATCGCCCGGGTGGGGACTGACATCGGCGTTCGCTTTGCCGGTATCCCCATGGGCCACGAGTTCAGCTCCCTGGTGCTGGCGCTGCTGCAGGTGGGCGGCCATCCGTCCAAGGCGTCCCAGGACGTGATCGAGCAGATCCAGAACCTGGATGGGGACTTCGAGTTTGAAACCTACTTCTCCCTGTCCTGCCAGAACTGCCCGGAC
Organism: Marinobacter sp. C2H3; assembly: GCF_037080155.1. Taxonomy (NCBI): domain Bacteria; kingdom Pseudomonadati; phylum Pseudomonadota; class Gammaproteobacteria; order Pseudomonadales; family Marinobacteraceae; genus Marinobacter; species Marinobacter sp. C2H3. The sequence continues at coordinate 42,728 of NZ_JBBBNZ010000001.1, forward strand.
GTGGTGCAGGCGCTGAACCTGATGAGCGTTCTGAACCCGAGGATCCGCCACACCGCCATCGATGGCGCCCTGTTCCAGGACGAAGTGGAACAGCGGGAAGTGATGGCGGTGCCGAGCGTGTACCTGAACGGCGAGCCCTGGGGCCAGGGCCGGATGACCCTTGAGGAAATCGTGGCCCGCCTGGATACCCGCTCTGATGAGAAAGAAGCCGAGAAGCTGAACCAGAAAGACCCGTTCGAGGTGCTGGTCATCGGCGGTGGCCCGGCCGGCTCCGCCGCCGCCATTTACGCGGCCCGCAAAGGCATTGCCACCGGCATTGCCGCCGAGCGTTTTGGTGGCCAGGTGGCGGACACCATGGGCATCGAGAACCTGATTTCCGTGCCCTACACCGAGGGCCCGAAGCTGGTGGCGGCCATGGAGCAGCACGTCAAGGAATACGACGTGGACATCATGAACCTGCAGCGGGCGGAAAAACTGATTCCGGCGGCGCAAAAGGGTGGCCTGCACGAGGTGCGCCTGGCCAACGGCGCGTCCCTGAAGGCGCGCTCCGTGGTGCTGTCCACCGGTGCCCGCTGGCGCCAGCTGGGCGTGCCCGGCGAGGACGAGTACCGCAACAAGGGCGTGGCCTACTGCCCGCACTGCGACGGCCCGCTGTTCAAGGGCAAGCGTGTGGCGGTGATCGGCGGCGGTAACTCCGGCGTGGAGGCGGCCATCGACCTGGCGGGCATTGTCGGCCACGTGACCGTGCTGGAATTCGCCGCCGAGCTGAAGGCCGATGACGTGCTGCAGAAGAAGCTGCACAGCCTGAAGAACGTGGAGGTAATCACCGCCGCCCAGACCACCGAGATTGTCGGTGAGAACGGCAAGGTCAGCGGCCTGGCCTACACCGACCGGAACTCCGGTGAGAGCCACCACGTAGCCCTGGAAGGCGTGTTCGTGCAGATCGGCCTGGTGCCCAACACTGAGTGGCTCAAGGGCGACATCGAGCTGAGCCAGTACGGTGAGGTCATCGTCAACGACCGCAACGAGACCTCCATCCCCGGGGTGTTTGCCGCCGGCGATGCCACCACGGTGCCGTACAAGCAGATCGTGATTTCCATGGGAGAAGGCTCCAAGGCCGCGCTCAGCGCCTTTGATTACCTGATCCGGAACTCCGTGGAGTAACGATCTGCCCGGTTGTCGATGCAGGGCGGGTTTCGGGCCGGGGTGCCGGCCCGGATTGGAGAAATGGCCGCCATTGAGCCAGACTGTGGCGTGATGCAGGCCTATCGGAACGGATGATGGCAGACGTATTCAAGCGGCACCGGATCACTTCGCGGGGGTCCGGTGGCCAAGTGGTGGTATTCGCCCACGGATTCGGGTGCGATCAATTGGTGTGGTCGGATGTCACGCCCGCTTTTGAGGCCGACTACCGGGTCGTCACCTTTGACCACGTCGGTTGTGGCCTGTCCGATCGGCGAGCGTACCGGCCGGAGCGGCACGGTTCCCTGAAGGGTTACGCCCTCGATCTGCTCGACGTCATCGACGCGGTCACCGATCAGCCGGTGGTGCTGGTGGGCCATTCCGTCAGCGGCACCATCGGGCTACTGGCGTCCATTCTGCTGCCTGACCGGTTCCGACACGTGGTCGCGGTAAACCCGTCGCCCCGATACACCAACGACGGCCAGGGCTACGTCGGCGGTATGGAGACGGCCGATGTGGAGGCCATGCTGGAGCAGATGGAAGTGGATACCCAGCACTGGGCCGATACCCTGGCGCCGCTGGTGATGGAAAACGCTGACCGCCCGGAACTGACCGAGCGGCTGACCCGCAGTTTTCTGTCCACCGATCCGGACCTGCTTCGGGCGTTCGCCCGCACCGTGTTCCTGAGCGACGTCCGTCACGAATTGTCCCGCGTGACGGTGCCTGTGGATATCTTCTATAGCCTGTCCGATGCGGTGGTGCCCGTGTCGGCGATCAACTACCTGGCCCGGCGCCTGCCGGACGTGGAATGCACGTCCCTGGACGCGTCCGGCCATTACCCGCAGCTGAGCGCCCCGGAGGAACTGATCCGGAAGCTCCAGCAGGTGTTCCGGCGCCGGCTGACGCCCGCGCCCTAGTGTCCCGTCTGGCCGCTCAGACGGCCCGGTCGAATCCCTCCAGCACGTTCACGACGTTGACGCCAATGGCGTCCACGTCGTATCCCCCTTCCATGGTGAACACCGTTGGCAGCCCCAGCCGGGCCAGCCGCTCGCCCAGTTGCAGGTAGTCCGCCGAGGTGAGCTTGAAGAAGGAAATCGGGTCTTCCTCGAAGGTGTCCACGCCCAGGGCCACCACCAGCGCGTCCGGCGCAAACCCGGCAATGCGCTCGCAGGCGGTTTCCAGGCCCTGGCTCCAGACGGCCCAGGGCGTACCGGGCGGATACACCAGGTTGAGGTTGAAGCCTTCCCCGTCGCCTTCGCCGGTTTCGTCCTCAAAGCCCAGGAAGTGGGGGAACACCAGGTCCGGGTCGCCGTGCAGGCTGAGGGTCAGCACGTCCGAGCGGTCATAGAAGATGGCCTGGGTGCCGTTGCCGTGGTGGAAATCCACGTCCAGTATGGCCACCCGGCCGTAGCCCTGGTCCCGGAAGGCCTGGGCGACGATGGCGGCGTTGTTGAAAAAGCAGTAGCCGCCGAACAGGTCGGCGTGGGCGTGGTGGCCAGGTGGGCGGCACAGGGCGAAGGCGGCCCGCTCGCCGTTGGCGACGAGTTTCTGGGCGGTCAGGGCCACGTCCGCCGAGGCGCAGGCAGCCTCCCAGGTGCCGTCGGAAATGGAGGTTTCCGCCGCAAAGCTGTAAAAGCCCAGCCGCCCGTCGATGTCCAGTGGCACCCGGTGGCGCATGCCCCGGCCGGCCCAGACCGCAGGAATCGCCTCCCCGGGCTTGCCGGCGGCCTGCCAGTCGCGCCAGCAGGTTTCCAGAAAAGCGACGTAATCCGGGGTGTGCACCCGGCGCACCGGGTCCAGCCCGAAGGTCTCCGGCGCCAGCACCTCGCCGATTCCCTGGCCCCGCACCCGCGCCAGGATGGTTTCCGCCCGGGACGGCTTTTCATGAGGTGCAATCAGCTGGCCGCCGTCCAGTTCCGTGCGGACGTTGCGGCGGCTGTGCAGGGGAGAGAAGATGGTTTTCATGGGGCGCTCTCGGGTCTTGTGGGGGCCTGGTGTCAGGCGGGGCAGGTCCATTCAGGCCAGTTACTGTGACATAGAGGCCAGGCGGGCTCAAACTGACTCAAACAACCGTTTGCCGGGTGCGGTCTGGCCAATTTCCCCGGTCGAGCCGCTGGGCTAAGGTGGCCCCAGAGTCCAGAACAACGATGGACAGCCCGGTTCCGGAGGAACAAGCATGAGTTCGCAACATTTTGATGTCCTGATCATTGGCGCCGGCGTGTCCGGCATTGGCATGGCCTGCCACCTGACCCGGGAATGCCCGGGCAAGCGCTTTGCCATCCTCGAGCGCCGCCAGTCCCTCGGCGGCACCTGGGACCTGTTCCGGTACCCGGGCATTCGCTCCGATTCGGACATGTTCACCTTTGGCTACAGCTTCCGGCCCTGGACCGGCGGCAAGATTCTGGCGGATGGCGCGTCCATCAAAAATTACGTGCAGGAAACCGCCCGGGAGTACGACGTGGAGCGCCACATCCGCTTTGGCCACGCGGTGCGCACCGCCAACTGGTCCAGCGAGGATCGGCAGTGGACGATCACCGCCGAGAACGAACAGACCGGCGAGACCCACACCTTCACCGCCAGCTTCATGGTCGGCTGCACCGGATACTACAACTACGACAAGGGCTACAAGCCTGACTTCCCCGGCGAGAGCGAGTTCAAGGGGCAGATCGTGCACCCCCAGCACTGGCCGGAGAACCTGGATTACGCCGGTAAGAAGGTGGTGGTGATTGGCAGTGGCGCCACCGCCATCACCCTGGTGCCGACCCTGGCGGAAACCGCCGGCCATGTGACCATGCTGCAGCGCTCGCCCACCTACCTGATGCCGCTGCCGTCCACCGACAAGGTGGCCATGGGCCTGCAGAAGCTGCTGCCGGAAAAGCTGGCCTACAAGCTCACCCGGGCCCGCAACATCTCCGTGGCGCGGCTGCTGTATCAGCGCTCCCGCAAGAGTCCGAAGGCCATGCGCCGGCTGTTCCTGTCGATCATCCGCCGGCAGCTCGATGGCAAAGTGGACATGCGCCACTTCACCCCGGACTACAACCCCTGGGACCAGCGCCTGTGCGTGGTCAAGGACGGCGATCTGTTCGACTCCCTGAAGGCGGGCAAGGCCTCCATCGCCACCGATCGCATCGACCGCTTTACCCCCGAGGGCATTCGCCTGGCCTCCGGCGAGACCCTGGAGGCGGACATCATCATTCCCGCCACCGGCCTGGACATCCAGATGCTCGGCGGCATTCAGCCGACGGTAAACGGCCAGCCGATCGTGATGCGGGACAAAGTCATCTACAAGAACGTGATGGTGGAGGGCGTGCCCAACGCCGGCATGATCTTCGGCTACACCAACATTTCCTGGACCCTGAAGGTGGACATCACCGCCGAGTACCTGTGCCGGCTGTTCAACCTGATGGACAAGCGCGGCTACCACACCGTGGTGGCCCGGGACACCGAGAACAGTCTGGGAGAAGACACCATCCTCGGCTCCCTGAGTTCCGGCTATGTCCGCCGGGCGGACGACCGCCTGCCGCGCCAGGGCACCCACGGCCCCTGGAAATCCAACCAGAACTATCTGGAAGACGTGAAAACCCTGCGCTTCGAGCCGATCGAGGATGGCTACCTGGAGTTCGATGGCAAACGCATCCACCAGAGCAACGCGCCGGCCCGGGGCCTGTTCCGGCCCCTGCGCTCGGCCCTGTTCGGCTCCTGAGCCCGCCGTTTCCCGGGCTATGCGCATAAAGGCGGATGGCCCGGGCTAGGTAGCTTCCTTATGATGGCGCAAACCCCCATAAGGACGCCGCCTTGCACACCTTCCGATCCCTGCTGGCTTACCTGGCGCTGGCCGCCGCCGTGCTTGCCCTCTTGCCCGGCATGGCGACCCTTGGGGCGTTCGCGGTGGGGCTTGCGGTCATCCTGGGCTGGCGGGAGCTGCGCCGGGTGCCCCGTGCGGTGTTTCTGGTGGCCATGGCGGGGCTGGTCTACAGCGTGCTGTGGAATCCCTCCCTGCTGTCCGATGCCACCGGCAATGTCACCCGCCTGGCGGGCCTGATCCTCTCCGTGATGCTGCTGTCTCACGTGCTGGGCCGCACCGACGATCTGCGGCGCCTGTCCGCCAGCCTGTTTGGCGGTCGCCCTACCGGGCGCTATCTGAGCCTGGCGTTTGGCACCGCGCTGGTCTCCATTCCCCTGAATTTTGGCTCCGTAGCCGTGGTGGGCAGCCTGGTGGCGGACCGCATTCACCGGCACGGGGATTCCGCCGCCACCCGCAACGCCACCCGGGCGGTGCTGCGGGGCTTTGGGACCACGCCCACGTTCTCGCCGCTGTCGATTTCGGTGGTGCTGACGCTCACCCTGCTGCCGGGCCTCGGCAGCCTGACGCTGCTGTCCCTGGCGCTGCCGTTTGCGGTGGTGATGCTGCTGGCGGGCCTGATCTGGCGGGAGCCGGAGCCGGCGGCAGACGATCAGGGTATCCCTGCCGGCGCCGGGCCCTGGCTGCGGTTTGGCGGATTGATCCTCGGGATCTGCCTGGGGGTGTTCCTGCTCAGCCATCAATACGGCCTGAACTATGGCCACGCGGTCACCTTGAGCTGCCTGGCGGCGGTGATCGGCGGCCGGTTGCTGGCCTGGAGCCGGCGCCAGAATCCGCCGCTGGCGAACATGGCGCCGGTGAGCAACGAGCTTGCCATTGTCGGCGGCTCGGCGTTCATCGGCTCGGTGATCAGCGGCGTCGTGCTCGGGCACATCGAGGGTGACCTGGCGCTGCCCGCCTGGGGCTGGGCGGCCCTGGCGGCAGCGGTGCCCTGGGTGTACTTTCTGGCGGGCGTGGCCGGCATCAACCCGATTGTCATTGGCACCCTGGTGGGGGGCATCCTGGGCTCGGTCTGGCCCGGGGCCGCGCTGATTGGCCTGGGGCTGGGTATGGTCACCGGCTGGGGCATCACCGCGTTCGGCACACCGTTCGCCGCCAACGCTCTGATCATGGAGCGCCTGACCGGCTACCGGGCCATGGACGCCTCGTTCTTCTGGAGCCTGCGGCTGTCCCTGTGTGGCCTGTGCCTGGCCAGCCTGCTGGCGGCGGGGCTGACGGTCGGCCTGGTCTGAATCCGGCCGACGGGCCGGGCTTGCCAGTAAATACCTATGGCCAGCCTGGCCGGGCTCTGTTACTGTGCCCGGCATCCTGCCTCTAGGGATTCCGCAGTTCCCGGCTCACGCCGCCTTGCGATCACTTCATACGACCTGTCAGAGGACGTCCCGCCGCCCCGCGTGCGAGACCGTAGTCGTCATTTTTCCATGAGTTGTCATGGCTTCTGCCCGCATTCGCCGATCGCCGGTGTTCGTGGAGGCAGATCTAATCAAGAGTTTTCACACTATGAGTTTTTCTTCCCTCGGCTTATCCGAGCAACTGGTTCGTGCCACCGCCGACCAGGGTTATGAAACCCCGTCTCCCATCCAGCTCCAGGCCATTCCCGCGGTCCTGTCCGGCAAGGATGTGATGGCCGCCGCCCAGACCGGCACCGGCAAGACCGCCGGCTTTACCCTGCCGCTGCTCCAGCGCCTGGGCGCCAACCCGCGCACCGGCAAGGGCCCGCGGGCGCTGATTCTGACCCCGACCCGGGAACTGGCCGCGCAGGTGCACGACAGCGTCGCCCTGTACAGCAAGTACCTGCCCACCAAGTCCGCCGTGGTGTTCGGTGGCGTCAAGATCAACCCGCAGATGATGAAGCTGCGCAAGGGCCTGGACGTGCTGGTGGCGACACCGGGCCGGCTGATGGACCTCTATCAGCAGAACGCCGTGCGCTTCAACGAAGTGGAAATCCTGGTGCTGGACGAAGCCGACCGCATGCTGGACATGGGCTTTATCCGGGACATCAAGAAAATCCTGGCCCTGCTGCCGGCCAAGCGCCAGAACCTGCTGTTCTCCGCCACCTTCTCCAGCGAGATCCGCACCCTGGCCGAAGGCCTGCTGAACAACCCGGTACAGGTGGAAGTGGCCGCCCGGAACACCACCGCCGAGACGGTCAACCAGTCCGTTTACCCGGTGGATCAGAGCCAGAAGAGCGCGCTGCTGAGCAAGCTGGTGCGGGACGAGAACTGGGACCAGGTGCTGGTGTTCACCCGCACCAAGCACGGGGCCAACCGTCTGAGCCAGAAGCTGGAGAAGGACGGCATCACCGCTGCCGCCATCCACGGCAACAAATCCCAGGGCGCCCGGACCCGCGCGCTGGCGGAATTCAAGGACGGCGCCGTGCGGGTGCTGGTGGCCACCGACATCGCGGCCCGCGGCCTGGACATCAAGCAACTGCCCCGGGTGGTGAACTTCGAGCTGCCGAACGTGCCGGAGGACTACGTGCACCGGATCGGCCGGACCGGCCGGGCAGGTGAGCGGGGCGTGGCCCTGTCCCTGGTCAGCGCGGACGAAGGCAAGCTGCTGGCGGGCATTGAGAAGCTGATCAAGAAGACGCTGCCGCGCACCCAGGTGGACGGCTTCGAGCCGACCAACCGGCTGCCCGACAAACCCCGTGCGAAAGCCGATCCGTCCAAGGCGCGTCGTCGCCCGGCCGGACGTTCCGCCAGCGGCGGTAACAGTCGTGGTGGTAACAACAGTGGTGGTAACAACGGCGCCGGCCGCCCGGCCGCCCGTTCATCCGGCCGCCCGGGCGGGCGTTCCGGTGGCCGTTCCGCCAGCCGGCAAGGCTAACGGAACACGCCGGAATCAAGTCGGATCGGTGCCGTTGGCGCCGGCCGGTGATTCCGGCAGGAACACGTCGCGGATGGTCAATGCCTGGCCGTCCGCGTCCTGAACCGCCACCGGCCGGATCGGCCGGCCGGTGGCCCGGTCCCGCAGATCCAGCGGTGCCGATGGCTCCGCCGGATTCCACTTATCCCCCCACTGGCGCAGGGCAATCACCACCGGGAACAGATCCCGGCCCTTGTCGGTCAGCCGGTACTCAAACCGGGACCCGTGCTCACCCACGTCCACTTTCTTCAGTACGCCGTTATCCACCAGCTTTGCCAGCCGGTCGCACAGGATGTTGCGGGCGATGCCAAGCTGTTGCTGGAAATCGACAAACCGACGGGTGCCGTACATGGCGTGCAGCACAATCCGGAGGGACCACCAGTCGCCCACTTCGTTGAGGGCGCGGGCGACGGAGCATTGGGAATCGTCAAAACGTTTTCTGGCCATGTCCGGAAGTGTACCTAAAAGGGTTGCATCATAAAACCAGATTGAATAGGGTTGCATAACGAAACCAGATTAGGGAGTCCTACCGTCATGAGCATGAACCTCGGTCCGATGTTTGAGCCGTTTGAACTGAACCACCTCAAGCTCCGCAACCGTGTGGCGATGGCGCCCATGACCCGCAAATTCTCCCCGGGCGGCGTGCCCGGCGAGAACGTGGAAGACTACTACCGGCGCCGGGCGGAAGCCGGCATCGGCCTGATCATCACCGAAGGCACGACCGTGAATCACCCGGCCGCCAGCGCCTACCCGGACGTGCCCCATTTTCACGGCGATGACGCCCTGGCCGGCTGGAAAAAGGTGGTGGATGCGGTGCATGAGGCCGGCGGCGCTATCTTCCCTCAGCTCTGGCACGTGGGCGCGGTGCGCCAGGAAGGCACCGAGCCGAATCCGACCGTACCGGGCTACAGCCCGTCCGGCCTGTTTGCGCCGGGCAAGCCCAACGGCAAGGCGATGACCAAAGAGGACATCCAGGACGTGATCACCGCGTTCGGCGATGCGGCCCAGGACGCCAAGGCCCTGGGCTTTGACGGGGTGGAAATCCACGGCGCCCACGGCTACCTGCTGGACCAGTTCCTGTGGGAAGGCACCAACCAGCGGGACGACGAGTACGGCGGCAGCATGGAGAACCGGCTGCGGTTCGTGGTGGAAATCGTTGAGGAAGTCCGCCACCGGGTGGGCCCGGATTTCCCCATCATGCTGCGGTTCTCCCAGTGGAAGCAGCAGGATTACGAGGCCCGTCTGGCGAACACCCCGGACGAGTTGGCGGCGTTTCTCAAGCCGCTGGTGGACGCCGGTGTGGATATTTTCCACGCCTCCACCCGCCGTTTCTGGGAGCCGGAGTTTGAGGGCTCGGATCTGAATCTGGCGGGCTGGACCCAGAAACTGACCGGCGTACCCACCATGTCCGTGGGCAGCGTGGGCCTGACCGAAGACTTTATCAGCGGTACCTTCGCCAGCAAGAAAGAGGCGGTGGAAAAGGCCGGCATTGACGAGCTGGTGGAGCGCATGAATCGGCATGAGTTCGAGCTGATTGCGGTTGGCCGGGCCCTGCTGCAGGACCCGGAATGGCTGACCAAGGTGCGGGACGGCCGCCTGGATGATCTGGCGCCGTTCGCCAAGAAGTCGCTGTCCACCCTTTACTGACGGACACCGTTGTGAGGTTTACCGGCGCCGGCGAGGCTGGCGCCAACAGGTTGTGATCGGAGGGGGGACCTTCCCACTGTGCCGCAGCGCCTGCCGGGCTGCGGCTTTTTTTTGCCTTGGCGATCGGCCTCTGGCAAGCCCCACCTGACGGCCCCTGCCGGGACGGTCTATGCTGAACAGATCACTCGCATCGACATGGGGGAACACCAGCCAATGACCAGTACCGGTGTAGTGCTCACCGGTGGCGGCGCCCGCGCCGCCTACCAGGTGGGCGTACTGCGGGCCATCGCGGACATGTACCCGGCCTGGGAATACCCGTTCCAGGTGATCGTGGGTACCTCGGCCGGGGCCATCAACGCCATGGCAGTGGCGGGCAGCCAGGGCCGCTTCCGCCACAGCATTGATCACCTGGAGGCGCTCTGGTCCGATCTGACCATGGACCAGGTGTTCCGGTCCGACCCGTTCAGCATGATGCGCAACGTGACCGGCATCGCCCGGCACATGCTGAGCCGGCCGTCCGAGGGTGGTCCGGTGTCGTTCCTGGACAACCGTCCCCTGCGCAAACTGCTGGAGCGGGAAATCGATTTTCCCCGCATCAAGGCGACCCTGGAGGCGGGACACATCGATGCGGTGGGTCTGAACGCCTGCGGCTACGGTACCGGGCGCAACCTGTGCTTTTTCCAGGGCCGGGACGACATCACCAGCTGGAGCCAGGGCCAGCGGGCCGGTACCCGCACCGAGCTGACGGTGGACCACGTGTTGGCGTCCTCAGCGATTCCCACCCTGTTTCCGCCGGTGCGCATTCACCGGGAGTATTTCGGCGATGGCGTTACCCGGCAGATGGCCCACATCAGCCCGGCCCTGCGCCTCGGTGCCCGAAGAGTGCTGGTGATTGGCGTCAGCGCCAACCAGAGCACACCGCCGAAGCGCCACCGGCAGGACACGGTTCCCTCCATGAGCCAGATCCTGGGGCAGGTGTTCAACGGCATGTTCCTGGACACCCTGGAGTACGACATCGAGCGCACCCAGGTGATCAACCAGTTGCTGGCGCTGATACCGCCGGAACGGCTGGCGGAGGCCAACCTCGACCTGCACCCGGTGGATATCCTGGAAATTTCCCCGTCCGAGCCCATCGACGAGCTGGCGGCGCCGCACCTGGGGGCGCTGCCGTCGGTGCTGCGGACCCTGACCGGTGACCACGAAGCCAGCGCCCACGGCACCGGCAATGGCAGTGGCAACCTGGCCAGCTACCTGCTGTTTGAGCCCGCGTTCTGCCGCAAGCTGATCGAACTCGGATACCGGGACGGCCAGAACCAGGCGAAGCAGGTGAAGGCGTTTTTTGCCGATCCGCCCTCCTGATGGCCCTGAACGCGTCCCGCCCGGGGGCCGGCAGAAACGGTAACCTTAAGGTTCGGTTAATTGGAAACCGATAGACTCCCCAGCCAAATGCAGACGGACTCATAGCAGGACCATGGCTTTTACTTCTGATCGTTCCGACGCCGCCTCTCGCGGGCATGCGTTTTCCCTGAAGCCCCAGTGGCTGGTGCTGATGGCGGCGCTGATGTTCACCGCCTTCTACAACGCACCGTTCTACCACGCCATCCAGGACTACATCGGCTTTGACCAGCCCCTGTTGATGATCAAGCTGGTGGTGCTGTTGCTGCTGGTGAATCACTTCATCATTGGCCTGTTCTCCGTGCGCTTTGCCCTGAAGCCGGTGCTCGTCTTCCTGTTTCTGGCCGGCGCCGCCAGCACCTACTTCATGAACGCCTACGGCGTGCTGATCGATCGGGACATGCTGCAGAACGCCATGGAGACCGACGCCGGCGAAGTGGCTGGCCTGCTCAACGTGTCCATGCTCTGGCACGGCCTGCTGTATTTCGTTCTCCCCGTGGCCATCCTGTGGCGCATCCAGGTGCGCTGGCCCCGGGGCTTCCGACAGCTGGGAGTGTGGCTGATTCCGCTGGCGCTGGATCTGGTGCTGGTGCTCGGGCTGGCGCTGACCAGCTACGACGAAATGGCCTCCACCTTCCGCAACCACCGGGACATCAAAGACCTGGTGGTACCGGTTAGCGGCGTGTCGGCCCTGGCGGGGCTGGCGGGCAAGGCGGTGGCCTCCGAGACGCCGCCGTTCCGCACGGTGGGCGAGGACGCCGCCGTGAGCCCGACCGTGGCCGAGCGGGGCAAACCCAACCTGGTGCTGTTCGTGCTGGGGGAAACCGCCCGGGCGGACCATTTCGCCATCAACGGCTATCCCCGGGACACCACGCCCGAGCTGAGCCGCCTGGCCAGCGAGCCGGATTCGGGGCTGGTGAACTTCCCGAAGACGTCTTCCTGCGGCACCGCCACGGCGTTCTCAGTACCCTGCATGTTCTCCTGGACCACCCGGGACAACTACGACGAAGTGGACGCCAAGAACAGCGATAACCTCCTGGACATCATGGCCCGCGCCGGCATCGATACCCTCTGGCTGGACAACCAGTCCGGCTGCAAGGACATGTGCAACCGCATTCCCCACGACAAGCCGGACGATCCCGCGCTGTGTGCCGACGGCGACTGCCACGACGAGGCGCTGGTCACCTCGGTGCGCAAGCGGCTGGCGGGCAAGGCGCCGGAGGATCGGTTCATCGTGCTGCACGAAATGGGCAGCCACGGGCCGGAATACTACAAACGCAGCCAGCCCTCGGAGAAAGCGTTCAAGCCCGAGTGCCGCAGCAACGAGCTGCAAAGCTGCGATTTGCAGACGATCATCAACGCCTACGACAACAGCATCCGGGTGACCGACGACACCCTGGGCAAGGCGGTGAAGCTGCTCAAGTCCCTGTCCGACCAGTACAACACGGCGCTGGTGTATGTGTCCGACCACGGCGAATCCCTGGGGGAGAACGGGCTTTACCTGCACGGCATTCCCTACATGATCGCGCCGGATGAGCAGACCCACGTACCCATGGTGATGTGGTTCTCCGATGGCTTCGCCTGGGCCAACAACCTCGACCGGGCGTGCCTGGCGAGAGAAGCGCAGAAGCCCACCAGCCACGACGCCCTGTTCTCCTCCCTGCTGGCCATGATGAACGTGAAGACCAGCGCCCGGACGCCGGATCTGAACCTGTTCCGGAGCTGTCGCAGCGGCTGATTCTTCCGGGACCCATTTGCGTTTTGGTGGGCATCGCCAATACTGATAGGACGCGATGTCATTCCGGGCCAGGGGTCCCTGATGAAGCTCTTCCACTGCAGCCGCTGCGCTCAGCGCCTTTATTTCGAGAATACCCGTTGCACCCGATGCCAGGCTGAGCTTGGCTTCTGCCCCGATCGTATGGCGCTGCTGGCCCTTGAACGAGAGCCGGCTCAGGTTGGGCAAGGTGGCACGGTCTGGCAGGACCTGCGCTCGGGCGACCGCTTCCGGCGCTGCGACAACGGCGTGCGGCACGATGCCTGCAACTGGCTGGTACCCGCCACTGCCCCCGATGCCCTGTGTGCCGCCTGCCGGCTGAACCGGACCATCCCCGATCTTTCCCAGCCCGGCCACCGGGACCGGTGGAACCGTCTTGAAACGGCCAAGCGCCGGCTGCTGTATTCCCTGCTGCGCCTGAATCTGCCCTGCAACGCCGCCAACGGCGTTGACGGCCTGACCTTTGATTTCCTGGCGGACCAGCCGGCGAGCTTCAGCGAGCGCGGGCGGGTGTTGACCGGCCATGCCGGCGGGCGCATCACCATCAACGTGGCGGAAGCCGACCCGGTGGAGCGCGAACGCCTGCGTGATCAGATGGACGAGCCCTACCGCACCGTGCTGGGGCATTTCCGGCATGAATCCGGGCACTACTACTGGGACCGTCTGATCCCAAACGGCCCCTGGCTGGACGATATCCGCTGGCGATTCGGGGACGACCGCCAGGATTACGCCAGTGCCCTGGACCGATACTATCGCAACGGGCCGCCGCCGGACTGGCCGCAGGCCTTCGTCAGCGCTTACGCGGCCAGCCACCCCTGGGAAGACTGGGCGGAAACCTGGGCACATTACCTGCATATGGTCGACACGCTGGAAACCGCGTGGCAGTTCGGCCTGACCATCGACGTGCGGGATGAAGCGGGGCCGTCCCCGTCGGAGAGTTTTGACCCCTACACCGCCATGCCGTTCGATGCCCTGATTGCCCGCTGGCTGCCCCTGACCCAGGCGCTGAACAGCCTCAACCGCAGCATGGGCCACGACGATGCCTACCCGTTTGTGCTGGCGGGCCCGGCGATCGACAAGCTGCATCTGGTGCACGACCTCATCCATCAAAGCGGATAGGCAAGGCCGGCGAAGACCGGCGACAGAGAAGGACGAACAACACCATGAAAAAAAACCAGCCGATCGACTGGAAGAGCTACGATCCGGGCGCGTTCTTTGACGAAATGGTGGCGGGACCGAACCAGCCGCGTCCCGTTTCCCATGCCATCACCGAGTACCTGGCCGGGCTCGACTCGGAGGAAATCCAGTCGCGCCAGCAGGCGGCCGAGCTGGCAATCCTGGAAATGGGCGTCAGTTTCACCATCTACAGCGAGGGCGAGAACATCGACCGGGCCTGGCCGTTCGACATCATTCCCCGGGTCATTCCCCTGAGCGAATGGACCACCATCGAGCAGGGCCTGGCCCAGCGCCTGACCGCGCTCAATATGTTCATCAACGACATCTACAACGACCAGAATATCGTCAAGGACAAGGTGATTCCCAAGTACGTGTTCGCCAACTCCAAGAACTTCCGCGAACAGTGCCGGGGCTTTACCCCGCCGCTGGGTGTCTGGGCCCATATCTGCGGCTCGGACCTGGTGCGGGATGCGGACGGCACGGTCTACGTGCTGGAAGACAATCTCCGGGTGCCCTCCGGCGTCTCCTACATGCTGGAGAACCGGCAATTGACCAAGCGGGTGTTTCCGGAGCTGTTCGAGAACACCAGCATCCTGCCGGTGGACGACTACACCAACCAGCTGTTCGACATGCTGGCGTCCATTTCACCCCGGCCCCAGGACCACCCGAAGATCGCGGTGCTCACTCCGGGCATCTTCAACTCGGCCTACTTCGAGCACTCCTACCTGGCCCAGCGCATGGGCGCCGAACTGGTGGAAGGGGCCGACCTGGTGGTGGGCGACGACGACTGCGTGTACATGCGCACCATCGAAGGGCTGGAGCGGGTGGATGTGATTTACCGGCGCATCGACGACGACTTCCTCGATCCGGAGGTGTTCCGTGAGGACTCCATGCTCGGGGTGCCCGGGCTGATGCGGGCCTGGCGCAGCGGCAATGTCGGGCTGGCCAACGCGCCCGGCGCGGGGGTGGCGGACGACAAGGTGATCTACACCTACGTGCCGGACATGATCCGCTATTACCTGGATGAGGAGCCGATCATTCCCAACGTGCCCACCTGGATGTGCGTGAACAAGCAGGACCGGGAGTACGTGCTGGAGCACCTGGACGAACTGGTGGTCAAGCCCGCGAACGAGTCCGGCGGCTACGGCATGCTGGTGGGGCCGCACTCCACCAAGAAGCAGCGCACCGAGTTTGCCGCGCTGATCAAGAAGAACCCGCGCAACTACATCGCCCAGCCGACGCTGGCCCTGTCGGTGGCGCCGACCCTGTGCGACGGCGGCCTTGAGCCCCGGCACCTGGACCTGCGGCCGTTCGTGCTGCAGGGGGTGCGCACCTACGTGACCGCCGGCGGCCTGACCCGGGTGGCCATGCGCAAGGGCTCGCTGGTGGTGAATTCCTCCCAGGGCGGAGGCAGCAAGGACACCTGGATTGTGGATGGGGAGAACTGACGTGCTTTCACGCGTAGCAGAACGGCTTTACTGGATGTCACGGTACCTGGAGCGGGCCGAGAACACGGCGCGCATGCTCCTGGCGTTCAATTCCATGACCCTGGACATGCCCCGGCACGAGCGGCTGTCCTGGCGCGGGCTGGTGGCGGTCACCGGCATGCAGTCGATTTTTGACGAACACTACCAGCGGGAAGATGAACGCAACTGCGTGAAGTTCCTGATCGCCGATACCTACAACCCCAGTTCCATCCACGCCTGCCTGTGGGCGACCCGGGAAAACGTCCGGACGACCCGGGACCAGGTGCCCACGGAGGCCTGGGAAGTCATCAACGAGCTGTTCCTGTTTGTGAAGGACAACCTGGATGCCGGGCTGGCAAAGCGGTCCCGCTACGAGTTTCTGTCCAGCGTGGTGGAGCGCTGCCAGATGCTCACCGGCCTGTTGGCCGGCTGCATGAGCCACGACGCCGGCTACGACTTCATTCGGGTGGGCCGCAACCTGGAACGGGCCGACATGGCCACCCGGCAGATTGAAGTGGGGGCGCTCCAGTTGCTGGAGGGATTTGATCCCACGGAACCCTATGGCGGCCTGCTGTGGACCAGCGTGCTGCGCTACCAGAGCGCGTTCCAGATGTACCGCCAAAACGTCCGCCGGCGCGTGAACGGGCCGGCGGTGCTGCGGTTTCTGCTCCAGAATGATCCGTTTCCCCGCTCCGTGCTGCACAGCCTGACGGAAGTGGCCAGCGCGCTGGAGCGGCTGCCCCGGAACGAGCTGCCCCTGCGCACGGCGCTGCAGGCGGTGCGCCACACCCGGGACGCGGACGTGGACGGGCTGATTCGCAAGAACCAGGTAATTCCGTTCCTGGAGAGCCTGCAGCTGGAAATCGGTGAGCTGCACCAGGACATCGTCGACAACTGGTTCCCGGTAACCCACGCCGCCTGAGCCCACCACTCCGGTGATCGGAGGGAGTCCCTGTTATGTCCATCCACGTTGCCCTGAACCACACCACCCGCTATCGCTACGATCGGCCGGTGAACCTGGGTCCGCAGGTTGTCCGGCTGCGGCCCTGCCCGCATTCCCGGACCCGCATCCTCAGCTACTCCCTGAAGGTGACCCCGGCGGGCCATTTCATCAACTGGCAGCAGGACCCCCAGGCCAACTACCTGGCGCGGCTGGTGTTCCCGGAGAAAACCCGGGAGCTGTGCATCACCGTGGATCTGGTTGCCGAGATGGCAGTGATCAACCCCTTCGATTTCTTTCTCGAACCCCACGCGGAAACCTGCCCCTTCGAGTACGAGGACTGGCAGTTGGTGGAGCTTGCCCCGTATCTGCATCGGCTGCCGGAGACCCCCGTGTTCCGGGCGTGGCTGGCGACGCTCGACTGCAGCGAGCGACCCAGCGTCGACTACCTGGTGGCGTTGAACCAGCAGGTGTGCGAACGGGTGGACTATCTCATTCGCATGGAGCCAGGGGTACAGACCCCGGAGGAAACCCTCGAAAACGGTTCCGGATCGTGCCGGGATTCCGCCTGGCTTCTGGTGCAGACCCTGCGGCATCTGGGGCTGGCGGCCCGGTTTGTGTCCGGCTACCTGATTCAACTGACCGCCGACCAGAAAGCCCTGGACGGCCCCTCGGGCCCCGAGCAGGATTTCACCGATCTGCACGCCTGGTGTGAGGTCTACCTGCCAGGCGCCGGCTGGGTAGGGCTGGACCCCACCTCCGGCCTGTTTGCCGGCGAAGGGCATATTCCCCTGGCGTGCAGCCCCGAGCCGTCGTCAGCGGCGCCGATTACCGGGGCCGTGGATGAGGCCGAGGTCGAGTTTGAGCACCAGATGAGCGTGACCCGCATCTGGGAAGCGCCCCGGGTGACCAAACCCTACACCGAGCGACAGTGGCAGGCGGTTCTGGACCTGGGCCATCAGGTCGACCAGCGCCTGTCCGAACTGGACGTGCGACTGACCCAGGGGGGCGAGCCGACGTTCGTGGCGATCGATGGCCGTGATGAGCCGGAGTGGAACACCGAGGCCATGGGGCCGACCAAGCGGCGCCGGGCCCTGGCGCTCTACCATAAAATGAAAGCGCGCTACGGCGCCGGCGGGCTGGCTCACTTTGGCCAAGGCAAGTGGTACCCGGGTGAGCCGTTGCCGCGCTGGTCTCTGAACCTGTTCTGGCGCCGGGACGGCGAGCCGATCTGGCAGGACGACCGCTGGATCGACGACGGGGCCGGCACCGGAGCAAAGGCGGACAAAGGCGCGGGTGAGGGCGCCGACGACGCGGCCCGGGCTGAGCGTTTTTTGCACCACCTGGCCGGACGCCTGGGCCTTGACCCGGCGCAGCTGTTTCCCGCCTACGAGGACGCCTTTTACTACCTTTGGCGGGAACGTCGCCTGCCGGTCAACGTCGACCCGTTTGATTCGCGTCTGGACAACCCGCTGGAACGCCAACAGTTACAGGCCATCTACAGCCGTGGCCTGGACCGGCCCACCGGCTACGTGTTGCCCATTGCGGTGGCCGAGGACGACGACGGCTGGGTGACCGGCCCCTGGTTCCTGCGCAGCGAGCGCTGCTACCTCGTGCCGGGCGGCTCACCCATGGGCTACCGGCTGCCCCTGGACAGCCAGCCCTGGGTGGTGGAGACCGACTACCCATGGATTCACAGCCCGGATCCCTTTGCCCCCCGGGAGCCACTGCCCCCGGCCGGCAGTGAGGGTCGGCGCGCGGTACCCGCAATGGGCCCCGCGCAACCGCCAGAGCCCGGTGAGTCGGCGCCGGACATTGTGCGCACCGCCCTGTGCGTCGAGCCCCGGGATGGCGTGCTGAACGTGTTCATGCCGCCGATGGCGGAGCTTGAACCTTACCTGGAGCTGGTTGCCCAGGTAGAAGCGACCGCCGCGGCCCTGGGCCAGCCGGTGTCCCTGGAAGGCTACGAGCCGCCCCGCGATCCCCGGATCACGAACCTGCGCATCACCCCGGACCCGGGGGTGGTGGAGGTTAACGTGCAGCCGGTATCGTCCTGGGAGGCGTTGGTGGCGCAGACCGAGGCGCTGTACGCGGATGCCCATGAATGCCGGCTGACCCCGGAAAAATTCATGGTCGATGGCCGCCATGTGGGCACCGGTGGTGGTAACCACATGGTCCTGGGCGCCGCCCATGCGGACGATTCGCCCTTCCTGCGCCGGCCGGACCTGCTGCGCAGCCTGGTGGCGTTCTGGCACAACCACCCGAGCCTGTCGTACCTGTTTTCGGGGCTGTTCATCGGCCCCAGCTCCCAGGCGCCCCGGATCGATGAGGCCCGCAACGACCACGTCTTCGAGATGGAACTGGCGTTCAAGGAGCTGGACCGGCAATGCCCGCCGGGTGGTGACTGCGCCCCCTGGCTGGTGGACCGGCTGTTCCGGGACCTCCTTACCGACATGACCGGCAATACCCACCGGGCGGAGTTTTGCATCGACAAACTCTATTCCCCGGATGGTCCGACCGGCCGCCTGGGGCTGCTGGAACTGCGGGCCTTCGAAATGCCACCCCACGCCCGCATGAGCCTGACCCAGCAACTGCTGCTGCGCGCCCTCATCGCCCGCTTCTGGGAGACACCCTATACCCCCGACCGGCTGGTCCGCTGGGGCACCGAGCTGCACGACCGGTTCCTGCTGCCGCACTTTGTCTGGCAGGATTTCCGGGACGTGCTGGCGGACCTCGCCGACCACGGCCTGGCCCTGGATGACGCCTGGTTTGCGCCGCACTTCGAGTTCCGTTTCCCGCGCATCGGGGACTATCAGGTTCGCGGCCTGCAGCTGGAGCTGCGCAACGCCCTGGAGCCCTGGCACGTGACCGGTGAGCACGGCGCCATCGGCGGCACCGCGCGCTACGTGGACTCGTCCCTGGAGCGCCTGCAGGTGCGCCTGCGGGGCGCGGCGCCGGACCGCTACCAGATCACCTGCAACCAGGTGCCCCTGCCCATGCAGCCCACCGGCATGGTCGGGGAAAGTGTCGCCGGCGTGCGCTATCGGGCCTGGCAGCCGGCCCAGTGCCTGCATCCGACCCTGGGCGTGGATGGGCCGCTGGTGTTCGATGTGGTGGACACCTGGAACGAGCGCAGCCTGGGGGGCTGTGAGTATCACGTCAGCCATCCGGGTGGCCGCAGTTTCGAGACCCGCCCGGTGAACGCCTTCGAAGCGGAAAGCCGACGCATGGCCCGGTTTTTCCGGATGGGCCACCACGGCGGTGCGCAGCCCCGGCGGCCGGTGCCGGAACAGCGGGAATTTCCCTTTACCCTGGACCTGCGTTTTCATCACTGAGGCCCGTGGCGCTGGCTCCGCCGGCGCCAAACCGGCTATGCTGCGGGAACACGTCCGGCCTGCCGGGCCGCCCGTCGTACGACCACGCCCGTTCGATGAACACAAGGGAGCCACCAGCCAAGGTGACCAGACCGCGCCCGATAACCGACGTTCTGCGGCATTACGCCCCCGCCGCCGATCGCTATGACGAATTGCTGTGTGGCGGCTCTGTGCCCGGCGCCCACTGGCAGCCGCTGCTCCAGCAGCTGAACCAGGAGTCCCTGGATTCGCTGAACCTGCGGGCCCAGACGGTGGCCAACGCGATTGCCGAGGACGGCGTCACCTACAACGTCTACGAAGATCCCCGGGGCGTCGCCCGCCCCTGGGAAGTGGACCTCCTGCCGATGGTGCTGGGCGCCGGGGAATGGCAGGCGTTGTCCAACGCGGTGGCCCAGAGGGCCGAGCTGCTGGACCGGGTGCTGGCGGATCTGTACGGTGCCCAGACCCTGCTCAGCGATGGCCTGCTGCCGCCGGCCCTGGTCTACGGCCAGGCCGGGTTCCAGTGGCCCTGCCAGGGCATCCAGCCTGTCAGCGGCCGTCACCTGCACCTGTACGCGGTGGACCTGGCCCGGGCGCCGGATGGCGGCTGGTGGGTGATTGCCGACCGCACCCAGGCGCCTTCTGGCGCGGGTTACGCGCTGCAGAACCGGCTGGTGATCTCCCGGGCCTTTCCGGCGCCGTTCCACAACCTGCCGGTGGCCAACCTGGCGACCTTTTTCCGCAGCCTGCAGAACAGCCTGTCGAGCTTTGCGCCGTCTGGCCTGGAGACGCCTCTGTGCGTGCTGTTAACGCCGGGCCGGTTTAACGAAACCTATTTTGAGCACGTGTTCCTGGCCCGCTATCTCGGCTTCCCTCTGGTGGAGGGCCAGGACCTGACGGTGCGGGACGACGCCGTCTACCTCAAGACACTGCAGGGCCTGCGGCGGGTACACGCGATTTTGCGTCGCCTGGACGACGGCTTCTGCGATCCGCTGGAATTGCGCACTGACTCGGTACTGGGCGTGCCTGGCCTGCTTGGGGCGGTCCGTGCCGGCAAGGTGCTGATGGCCAACGCCCTGGGCTCCGGGGTGCTGGAAAGTGCCGCGCTGTTCGGCTTTTTGCCGGAGATTTCCAAACGCCTGCTGGGGGCGCCGCTGGCGATGCCCTCCGTGGCCTCCTGGTGGTGCGGTGAGAAGCCGGCACTCGAGTACGTGTTGGCAAACCTGGACGATCTGGTGATCAAACCCGCCTTTGCCACCATGCGGATGGAAGCGGTGTTCGGCCATAAGCAGCGGGGCGCTGCCCGGGACCGGCTGATTCGGAAGCTCCAGGCTCAGCCTCATGCCTATGTGGGCCAGGAACTGGTGCATTTGTCCCAGGCGCCGATCTGGACCGGTACCGCCGGAAGGCCGCTGGCCACCAGGTCGATGGGCTTGCGGGTGTTCGTTGCGGCAACGCCGTCCGGGTGGCAGGTGATGCCCGGCGGCCTGACCCGCATCGCCGCCGATGCCGGGGTGGAGGTGATCTCCATGCAGCGGGGCGGGTTTTCCAAGGACACCTGGGTGCAGACCGACGCCGCCCGGCAGGCGACCTCGCTGATCAAGAAGCGCCTGCAGGTGGCGGACCTGCTTGACGGCGAGCGGGATACGCCATCCCGTGTCGGGGAAAACCTGTTCTGGATGGGGCGCCACGCGGAACGGGCCGAAGGCACCGCGCGCCTGCTGCGGGCCGCCCTGAACCGGCTTTCCGGGCACGACCAGGCCGATGAAGAAGCGCTGCTGGGCCTGCAGCAGGCGGCCCGGGTGTTCGAAACCCTGCCGCAGCCGGCTGAGGGCGAAGCGCCGATACCGCTGCCCCAGGCGCTGCTCGCGGCGGTCAGTGACCCGGATAACCCGGGGTCTGTGGTGTCCATCCTTCGGGCCCTGCAGTTCAACGCCAGCCAGGTGCGAGACCGGCTCTCGGCGGATAACTGGCACGCGCTGCATCGGCTGGGCAAGCCCCTGGTGCCGGCGCCTGCGTCGCCGGACCGGGCGGTACGGGCGCTGAATCTGGTGCTGCTGGACTGCATCTCCCTCGCCGGGTTCGCGATGGACGACATCACCCGGGATACCGGCTGGGTGTTCCTGATTGCCGGCCGGCGCCTGGAGCGGTTGGCCAACCTGTGCGCGCTGGTCAGCGTGCCGCTGTTCAGCGACCGGTTCAGCCGCAGCGCCATGCTCGAATGGCTGCTTGAGATTGCCAACTCGGAGGTGACCTACCGCACCCGCTACCGGCGCGCGCCGGAATTGCTGGCGGTGATCCACACCCTGGTCATGGACCCGAGCAACCCGCATTCCATCGTCTACCAGATCCGCCATCTGCAGCAGGAACTGCCGGAAATGGGGCGCAAGACCGGCCAGCTGTTCCCGCCGGACCTGAATGGGTTTGAGCGGCGCCTGAGCACCCTGGACCTGCATCCGTTCGAGAAAAAGCGCCCGGACCAGGCCTGCGAAGCGCTTGGACAACTGCTGCTGGAGGTACGTGCGGCCGCGTATCGCGTGGCGGACGAAATCCAGCGACAATACTTCATTCATTCAAGGCTGTCCCATCGGGCAGGAACGGGTCACTGAGGCGCATCATGGCAGCTGTTCGCTATCACGTTCGTCACGAGACCCGCTACCAGTACGATCAGGTGGTCGGTGAATCGCACCATTTGCTGCGGCTCACGCCCCGCAACCTGCCCTGGCAGCGATGTCTGGAACAGCATCTGGCGCTGGTACCGGAGCCGTCCAAACGTCGCCAGTTTGCCGACAGCTTTGGCAATCAGATCACCGCGATCCAGTACATCCGGGACCACGACTCCCTGGAGGTGACCAGCGAATTCTGGGTCTCCGTGGACGCCCGGCCTGTGGTCCCGGCGGCGGTGGCCAGAGTGCCCTGGGAAACCGTGCGGGACAGCCTGCGGTATGACGCCGACCGTCGCTTCCCGCCGGAGCACCTGGCGGCCACGGCCTTCCGGTTCGCGTCGGCCAACGTGCCGATCGATTCCCGTTACGCCGACTATGCCCGTCGGGCGTTTACGCCGGGCCGGCCCCTGGCCCAGGCGGCGCAGGCGCTGATGGCGCTGATGCACGGGGATTTCGCGTTTGATGCCACGGCCACGGATGCGTTTACCCCTGTAGACCAGGCCTTCGAGCAGCGTCGGGGCGTGTGCCAGGATTTCTCCCACATCCTGCTGGCCTGCCTTCGGTCCATTGGGCTGGCGGCCCGGTACCTGAGCGGGTACATCCTGACTCACCCGCCCAAGGGCCAGCCCCGGCTGATCGGCGCCGACGCGACTCACGCCTGGGTGGCGGTGTTCCTGCCGGGCTATGGGTGGCTGGAACTGGACCCCACCAACAACGTGGTGGCGGGCCGGGAACACATCATCCTGGGCTGGGGCCGGGATTTTTCCGATGTCACGCCGCTTCGGGGCGTACTGCTGGGGGGCGGTGATCACGAGCCGGAGATTGCGGTGACCGTGGTGCCGGAACAGGATTTTGCCGCCTTGTACGGCGATGTTGAAACCTATCTGGAGGATGTGCCTGAGTGATGGAGTTGTTTTTTTCGACGTACCTCAGCAGTACGGTACGGTTTGTGTTCCTGCTGGCCCCGTTTTTTGTGGTGACCATGTTCCTGGCCCTGACCCGCGGGCTGCCGGCGCCCGAGAAATCCTCCATCATCCGGCGCTCCTGCGTGTCGGCGCTCATTCTGGGCCTGGTGCTGTTCTTCGCCGGCCCGGTCCTGTTTGATGCCATCGGCATTACCCTCAACTCCTTCCGCATCGGCGCCGGCTGCCTGCTGTTCCTGACGGCCGTCAGCCTGGTCAACAGCGGCACCCGCAGCCATGCCACGGGGTTGCCCGAGGAAGATCGGGACGACATTGCCGTGGTGCCCCTGGCCATTCCGGTGATGATCGGCCCGGCCACTATCGGTGCCATTCTCGTGTACGGCGCCGAACTGAAGTCCCTGCCGGCGGTGCTCGGCGGTCTGCTGGGGCTGGTCTCCGGCCTGGGCATCCTGGCGGTGCTGCTGCACCTGTCCGGCTACCTGGAGAAGGTGCTGGGCAAGACCGGCCTGAACATTCTCTCCAAGGTGAGCGGCCTGATTCTCTCTGCCATGGCGGCGGAAATCGTGCTCACCGGCATTTCCGGCTTTGTGCGCGCCACTGAGGCCGCGTCCTGAGCCCCGCTGTTGAACAGGTTTGATGCATGTCTGTGAACACCGTTGAGCACAATCGCCGCCGCTTCAGCTTCGAAGGTATCCGGGAGATCTGGCTGTTCGGCTACGGGTCACTGATCTACAAGGTGGACTTTCCCTACCTGGAGCGCCGGCCTGCCGCCATTCGTGGCTGGGCCCGCCGGTTCTGGCAGGGCTCCCACGATCACCGGGGCACGCCGGAGGCGCCGGGCCGGGTGGTGACCCTCATCGAAGCCCCCGGCACCGAATGCCGGGGCATGGCCTACCGGGTGTCGCCAGAGGTGTTCGAGCACCTCGATGAGCGGGAGAAGAACGGCTACCTGCGTTTCTCCACCCCAATGACGTTTGACGATGGCACCCGCGCGGAGGGCCTGGTGTACATCGCCACGCCGGATAACGCCGCGTTCCTGGGCGACGCGCCGGAGTCGGCCATCGCCGGCCAGATCGCCCGGGCCCACGGGCCCAGCGGCGCCAATGCGGATTATCTGTTGCAGTTGGCGGATTCACTGCGGGCGCTGGGCGATGATTGCCCCCATACCTTTGCCATTGAGGCCCACCTGCGGCCGTTGCTGGCCGAATCTGTGTCAGGAAACGACCCGATTCGGTAAAGCCTGTGTAAAGCCGGGCCCTGGCCGCTGACTTTCCATACCGCTGCGGTACCCTGAAGGTGAAGACACACTCAGGAGGTGCCCTATGAAACGCACACTGATTCTCGCGCTGGCCCTGGTTGGCCTGACGGTCTCGGCCGGTGCCCAGGCCGATGGCTTTGTGAAGCCGCCGGGGCTGGAGGCCTATCAGAAAGCCCACCCGCCGGGCCACGATAAACGGCCGATGCAGGCCCGGTATGAGCACCCCGGCAAGCACCACGGCTGGGACAAGGGACGCGGCCATGATCGTGGCCACTGGGACCGGTACGATCACGATCGCTATCGCCACCACGAACGGTGGGACAATGACCGCTACGGTTACCGGTATCCCCATCACCGGTACGAACATTCCGGTCATCGTCATGGAGAGTGGCGCTCGGGTTCCTGGATTACCTTTCAGTTCAGCGAGCGCCTGGACTGACGTGATTGGGCGGCAGCCGCTGCCCGAGCACTCAACGCCTTGCCCGATCTCGGCGGGCCCGCGGCCTCAGCCATTCATCGGCTGAGGCCGCAGCTCCCGGCGGCTCCGATCACGGGAGCGTAACCCCACCATCATCAGGGGCACCACGATCATGGCGCTGCCCACGGCGAACCAGAGATCCGGCATTTCACTGAAGCCGATCCAGCCAATCATCACCGCCCAGATCAGCCCGGTGTATTCCGCACTGGTGACCTGGTTGGCGTCCACCTGCTGATACGCCAGAAGCACGGTGATGTTGTAGCCCAGGATAAAGAAGGCGGAGCCGGCGGCACTCACCAGGATGCCCGGTGACCACGCGGCGCCTTCCCAGAGCGCCAGGGCGCCGGCGGCCGGCAGGATCAGCAGGTAGTTGAGAAACAGTTTGTGTACCGTGGACTGCTGTTTCGGTAGTTTCCGGACCATGACGGCGTTGATCGCCAGTGCCAGTGCGGCCCCGAGGGCGGCGATGGCGGCCCAGTTGAATTCCACCGGGCGCAGGATGACCACGATGCCGGCGAACCCGCTGAAGACCGCCAGCATGCTTACGGCTGTCAGCCGCTCCCGGAACACCAGGGCCGACAGCGCCATGACCAGAATCGGTGCGCCGTAGAAGAGCGCGTTGGCCGTGGCCAGGGGCAGGTTACTGAGGGCGACCACCATGCACAGAATGCCGGCCAGGTGGATGTGAGCGCGCACGGTGTGCACCCGCAGGCCGCTGAACAGCGCCCGCCGGTTGATCTGGCCCGCCAGCGGCAGCAGGAACAGCAGGGTCAGCAGGCAGCGCAGGAAGGCAAACTGGAACACCGGGGCGCCGGGTTCGAGCAGCTTGATGAACACGTCTGAGGCGATGGCCATGGCGTTGCCGATGATCAGCAGCAGAATGGCGCTGTTGACGGTTTTTCCTGACACCTTCGTTGACTCCCTGATCGTTAGAACTCTGACTATTGGGGGAAGAATCCGGCCGGGTGGGTGCTCCGAAAACCGCCGCGAGTACGTCCCTGTAGGCTTGCTTTCGGCCATCCCTGGCCTCCAGCATTTTCGGAGCACCCACCCGGCCGGATTCCCGGCGCTTGGTATGGGCTTTCTGAAAACCGCCGCAAGTAAGTCCCTGTAGGCTTGCTTTCGGCCATCCGTGGCCCCCAGCATTTCGAAGCGCCCACCCGGCCGGCTTCCCGGGCCTTCCCAAAACTCGTGGACAGTGTAGGGCTCTGCTACTATCCGATAAAATGATGATTCTTATCCCGTCATGAGAAATTTCGATAGATGAAGCTACCGCCCCTCAAAGCCCTGCCCGTGTTCGAAGCCGTTGCCCGGCTGCGGAGTTTTTCCCAGGCGGCGGAGGAGCTGGCGATTACCCAGAGCGCGGTCAGCCATCAGATCAAGCAGCTGGAAACCTATCTGGGGGAGCGGCTGTTCTGGCGGTCCGGGCGTTCGGTGACACTGACCGACGAGGGCCGGCAGTACGCGGAGGTGGTGGGCTCGGCGTTGTTGGACATTGAGCGGGCGAGTGAAACGCTGCTGGGGGAGGAGGCGTCCCGGTTGCGGCTGTCGGTGTTCAGTTCGTTTGCCGTGCGCTGGTTGGTGCCACGCCTGCCGGAGCTGCAGCGGCGGCACCCGCAGATGGATCTGGCCCTGGAGATGAGCAGCGGCAATCCGGTGCTGTCGGACCGGGTGGCGGACTGTTTCATCACCATTCGCACCCAGGCGCCGGCCTACAGCTACGAGCTACTGTACGAGGAACGGTTGTTTCCGGTGTGCAGTCAGGCGTACTGGCAGAAAATCCTGCGGACGCTGGGGCGGGATCTGGCGCCGGCGGCTGCTTCCGGGCCTGAGGATCCGGACCGGGCGCCGCTGTTACCGGCGGAGGTGGCGCGGTTTCCGTTGCTGTCGACCCACAGCATTTTTGACCGGGCCGCCGGGGACTGGCTGGCCTGGTATGGGGCGGCAAACGCGACGTTGCCGGAGGCGGCGCGGGTGCAGCACTTCAGCCATATGCTGTTGGCGCTGGAGGCGGCCCGGTATCACCAGGGTATCGCCCTGACTAACGACTACATGCTGAGTACGCGGGAGGATTCGGCGGATTTCGTGCGGCTGCCGTGCCACGCCGTGGTTACCGGCGACAAATTCCATTTTGCCTGGAAGACCAGCCGGCGGCAGGAGCGGGGCATTCAGACCCTGCGCCGCTGGCTGGTGGAGGAGGCCATCCGGGGCGGTCTGCGAGCCCCGTGATGGCGATGGCGGCGGTTACAGGTACTGGTAGCGCAGCAGGCGGTGCTTGATGCGCTCCAGCAGCACCTGGTCGATGACGGCGGCCAGCACGGCGATCACCAGGATGTTGGTCATCACACCGGTCATGTCGGCGATTTCCCCGGAGTAGGCCAGGGACTTGCCGAGGCCGGCGCTGAAGCCGACGATCATTTCCGCGGAGATCAGGGCGCGCCAGGCATTGCCGAAGGCGAGTTGGGCGCCGGTGATCAGCTCCGGCGTCACCGCCGGGAAGTACACCCGCTTGAGCATCTGGTAGCGGGACGCGCCCATGACCCGGGCGGCGGCGATGTGCACCCTCTCGACGCTTTCGGTGGCGTTCATCACGCTCAGGGCGGTCGGGAAGAAGGCGCCAATGCCCACCACCACGATGATCGGCAGGTTGCCGAAGCCCATCAGGATCAGAAACAACGGCACCCAGGCGATCGAGGGGATGGACTGCAGGATGATGATGGCGGCCTTGAGGGTGCTGCGCACCGCGTTCAGGGAGCCGCCCACCAGCCCCAGCACCACGCCGGCCACCAGCGCCGCGCCGTAGCCGGCGCCCAGGCGCATCATGCTGTTGCCCAGGCCCTCATAGAAGCTGGCGCTGTTGAGCTCTTCCCAGAGCCGGGCGATGGCGGTGGGCACGTCCGGCATCAGGAAGTCGGGCAGGAACCAGGCCGCCACCTGCCAGAACAGCAGGATGACGGCGATGGCGATCACATAGGCCCGCTTGCTGGCAACGCCGCTGGAAGGGGTGGCCGCCATGTTCAGAGCTCGCGCGCGTTCTGCCAGGACAGGTCAAGCAGGGCGTCAACGTTGAAGGCCTTGTCCGCCGGCAGGATGCCCTGGGATTGCATGATGCCCGCCAGTTCCTTCATCCGGCTGATGTCCTGGTCGGTCAGCTTGGCGCTGAAGTCGTTGGTCTTGATGGCGCCTTCGATGACCTGTTCCGCCGGGATTTCACCTTTATCCAGGGATTTGATGGTGTCTTCCTTGATGAAGTAATCCGTGATCAGCGGGGAGGCCTTCTCCGGGGCGTTCTCGAGCATGTCGATGGCGTCACGCTGGGCGTCCAGGGCGGACCACAGGACCTCTTTGCGGTTCTTCAGGGTCTCCGCGGAGGTGATGACCACCATGCACGGGAACGGCCAGACGTCACCGATCTGGTACACCTGCTTCACCGGCGCAACCAGCTGGGCGATGGTATCGTACGGCTCGAACAGGAACGCGGCGTCCACACGGCCACCCACCAGGGACTGCACGGCCACGGCCGGTGCCACGCCCATGATGTTCAGGTCGTCCGGGGTCAGGCCGGCGTTGGCCAGCATCACGCCCTTGAGCACGATGTCGGCGGTGCTGCCCTGTTTCTGGGAGGCCAGGCTGTGGCCCTTGAGGTCTTCGACCGAGTCGATGCCGGCGTCCTTACGAACCACCAGGGAGTGGTAGCCGCGCTGGGCACCGCCGACGATTTTCAGGTCCGCGCCGCGGGCGGCCCAGGTGAAGGCGTTGGAGAAGCCCAGCACGCCGATGTCCAGCTGGCCGCCAACGATGCCTTTGATCAGGTCGGTGCCGGAGCTGAATTCAATCAACTGGGCATCCAGGCCGTATTTTTTGTACAGGCCGGCCTCGTAGGCCACCATGGCCTGGGCGTCGTCCATCACGCGGACGTAGCCGACTTTCAGGGTTTCGGCGGCGGATGCCGGGGCGGCGATGGCCAGGGCCAGGATCAGGGTACTCAACCAGCGAATCATGCGCTTGCTCCTTCCTCTTTGGGATGGGTTGTGGTTTGTGTCTCGGTGTCTGCGTCCGTGTCGATGCCCAGCAGGGTCAGGATGTCCCGGCGGATGGGGGCGAACGCGGACAGGTCGTGGGTCTTGGGAATGTGCCCGATGGTGATTTCCTTGAGGACCGTGGCCGGGCGATTGCTGAACACCAGCACGCGGTCAGCCAGGTACAGGGCCTCGTCCACATCGTGGGTCACCAGCACCACGGTGGGCCGCTCTTCCTCGATCAGGTCCTTGAGCACGCTCTGCAGCGTGAGCCGGGTGAGGGCGTCCAGGGCACCGAACGGTTCGTCCAGCAGCAGCACCTGGGGCCGGGCGATGAACGCGCGGGCCAGGGCGCAGCGCTGGCGCATGCCCCCGGAGACCTGGTGCGGGTAGTAGTCTTCAAAGCCGGCCAGTTTCACCCGGCCCAGCCAGAGCGTGGCCTTCTCCCGGGCGCTGGCGCGGCCTTCACCCTGGAATTCCAGCGCCACGGCCACGTTTTCGATCAGCGTCATCCACGGGTACAGCGCGTGCTCCTGGAACACCAGGGTGCGCTCCGGGGACGGTTTTTCCACCGATTTGCCGCCCGCGGTCAACGTGCCGGTGGACGGGCCCTGGAGCCCGGCGACCATGTGTAGCAGGGTGGATTTGCCGCATCCGGACGGGCCGACAAGGGCGACGATTTCGCCGTTGCCGATGGTGGCGTCAAACTGTCCGATCACGCTCAGATCACCAAACTGCTTGGTCACCTGCTTGAATTGGAGTTCCATATAACCTGCCGGTCTAACGTTATATTCTAGAAAAGAATAGTGATGGGTTATTTTATAACCTTTAGGAGTCCCGGGGAAAGGTGCCAATGGCCTTTCTGTGCGCGGTGACGTAGCGACTTTCCGAAAGGGTCTGATACTCTTCGACCGATACGTTGGACCACCTGGATGGTCTGTTTTTCCGCACTAAACGATAAGGACATCTGCCCATGCACTCGCAATCTCACACCGCTTACGTCAAAAACCCGCCCGCGATGCCCCGTAAGGCCGAGGCCGGTCCGCCGCTGAGCTGGATCGTCCAGTCCATGCGTCTGTTCCGTGCCCATTGGGGGCTGGTACTGTCCGCTTACCTTCTGATTCTGTTGGTGACTGTGCTGATCCAGCTGGGCGTTGTTGCCCTGATGGCAAGCGCCGGGATGGCGGCCGCGGTGGTGGCCAGTGTGATCGGCGTTGTGGTGTCCTGCGCGATCAACGCGGGCCTGCTGGCGGTATTCCACGGCCTGGCCGAGGGTCGGCCGGCGTTTTCAGACGTGCTGGCCGGTTTTACCCGCCACGCCCTGTTGCGCGTTCTGCTGATGTTGGTGATGCTGCTGCTGATGGGGGTGGCGCTGGCGGCCGTAGGGTATTTGGCGGTTTCGTTTTCGGCGCCCTCGGGGGCCGGTTTTGACAGCCAGGATCTGAACCAATTGATGATGGCTGGCCCTTTCGCCCGGCAGGGCGGGGCCGCCGTTGCGGTCGCTGTGGTTGTTGGGGTGGTGCTGGTGGCGGTGTTTGCCACCCTGTTTGCGTTTGTGCTGCCGCTGGTGGTGATTTCACGGCAGGGTTTGTTTCGGGCCATGGCTAACAGTTTCCGCGCCAGCATGCAGAACATACTGGTGCTTCTCTTTTTCGGTATTAATAGTGTGGTGTTTGCCCAGTTGCTGATGCTTCCGGTATTCGCCATCGGAGTGGCGACCGCCTCCGAGGTGGTTCTGGGTGGACTGGTGCTGATCGCGTCCCTGTTCTGGGGCGCGATCCTGGGTGGCGCGTATTATCTGTCGTTCCGCGCGATCTTCCTCGATGAGCCCGGTCAGGCGTCGCCCTCGGAAGACTCAGCCGCTGCTGCGGTCTGATCGAGCCAAGGGAACACGGTATCCTCGATATCGCCAAAGAACCGGCCGCCCACGGTCCAGTGGTCGCAGCCGGGAATTTCCACCAGCCGGCAGCGATCACCGTAGCGCCGGGCAATCTGCCGCTGGACGCGGATCGGCGTAATGCGGTCCTCCGTGCCCCCGATGATCAGCATCGGGCAGGTAATATGGCCCGGTGCCACGTCGGCCGGTGATCTCCGGCTGAAGGCCGCCAGCGTCAGTTCAAAAGTTACCCGCCCCGATTCGTAGCCGCAGCGGTCGGTAATGTCCCGCTGTTCGACGTCGCTCTGGGCGTTGGCAATGCCGTAGCGGACGTTGGCCAGGCCCAGTTCCGTTGCCTGGGTCCACAGTGGGAATTTCAGCAGGTTGCGCCCGAGGGTGCGCAGCACCGACAGCCCCAGCCCGTTGATGCCCGCCGGCGCTGCGGACGACAGCAGAACCAGCCGGTCACAGGGCATCCGAGCGGCGACGAGCTGGGCCAGCAGCCCGCCCATGGAGTGGCCCACCAGGATGGGTGGCCGGTCCAGGGCGCGGACCTGGTCCACCAGGAAGTCGACGTACGCCTGCAACCCGGTGCGGCCAAGCGCCGCCCGGCTTTGTGCGGTGTGCTGCGCCCGGGGAGCGTGGTGGGGCAGGGTGACGGCGGTGACGGGGTAGCCCCGGGCGGCAAACGCGTCCCTGAGTTCCCGCAGGGTATCGGCGTCGCTCCACATGCCGTGGATCAGCAGAACCGGCGGTTTCTGGCCAGTGGTCATGGCGGTGTCTCCCGGTTCGGTGCCCGTTGCCGTTTGCATCAGGCGGTTGCCGCCATCGGCGGGCGCTCACCGGCGACCGCCGTCGGTGCCTCGAACTGGAGAATGCCGTCGTCCACGGGGTCATCCACCAGCATTTTCTTGTCCTTGCCGTAATGCATGGTGACTTTCCACGGGCCGCGCAGGCCCTGGCGGGGCATGCGGTCTTTGGCGCGCATAATGTAGCCGGGGGCAAACCCGTCCAGCATGCCGCCGTCGCTCTCAAGCCCGTCCATGTCCACCGGGCGCACGGCGGCCGCGCCTCGGGCGTCCATCTGCTCGAACAGCCGGCACAGGTAGCGCCCACCGATATCGCACTTGAGGGTCCAGGGCGCGTTGGTGTAGCCGAAGATCCAGGCGTAGTTGGGCACGTCCTGCAGCAGGATGCCCTTGTAGGTGAGCTTGCGGGTAAGGTCGACCGGCTCGCCGTTCAACTGCAGCGCCAGGCCGCCCATCAGTTGCACGTCCAGGCCGGTGGCGGCCACGATGATGTCGGCCTCCAGGGTTTGTCCGGATGTGAGCACAATGCCGGTTTCAGTGAGGTGGTCGATGTGGTCGGTCACCATGTCCGCCTTGCCGGACCGCAGGGCCTTGAAGAAGTCCCCGTCCGGCGCCGCGCACAGCCGCTGCTCCCAGGGGTTGTAGCTGGGCGTCAGGTGGCGCGGATCGATGTCCGGGCCGGCCTGCTTGCGCATGTGGCTCAGCATGAACCGGCGCATGGCGTTGGGCCAGCGCATGGAGGCCAGGTACAGGCCCCGCTGGAACAGGATGTTGCGCTTGCGGGCGAGGGTGAACACCAGTTTTTTCGGCAGCACCTTGTTCAGGGCCATGGAGATCTTGTCCGTGTCCGGCATGGCCATGATGTAGCTGGGGGAGCGCTGCAGCATGGTGACGTGGCCGGCCTTCTCCGCCATGGCCGGCACCACGGTGATGGCCGTCGCCCCGCTGCCGATCACCACCACTTTCTTGCCTTCGTAGTCCAGGTCTTCCGGCCAGAACTGGGGGTGGATCAGGGTGCCCTTGAAGTTCTCTTCGCCCTCGAAGGTAGGGCGGTAGCCGTGGTCGTAGTTGTAATAGCCCGCGCAGTTGAGCAGGAAGCCGCAGGTGAACCGGCGGGTATCGCCGGTTTTCTCGTGGAGGGCGGTCACCGTCCACTGCTGGTCCGCGTCGGACCAGTCGGCGCCGGTGATCTTAAGGCCGTAGTGCACCTTGTCCTGGAGGTGGAACTCCCGGGCGGTCTCCTCCACGTAGTGGCGGATATCGGTGCCCTTGGCCAGTACCCGGTCGGAATACCAGGGTTTGAAGTTGTAGCCGAAGCTGGCCATGTCGGAGTCGGAGCGGATGCCCGGGTAACGGAACAGGTCCCAGGTGCCCCCAATGCTCTCCCGCCGCTCCAGGATCGCCAGGGTCTTGTTCGGATACGTCTGGGCAACCCGGCAGGCGCTGCCGATGCCGGACAGGCCGGCACCGATGATGATGAGATCGTAATGGGGCGTGGCCATGGGATTCTCCTTGTTGTTGATCGTCCACGGTATACCACCACTATGCCAAGCGTCCGGCTTGACAATATTGCCGGATCTGGACATATTTTTGACAAATCGCGACAACTGATGGGAGCCAGGCCACGTGTCCAGCCTGATCCGGGCCACCAACCTCTGGGGGTTCGACGAGCGGGTCCGACGGCAGGGCGGCGACCCGCTGCCCCTGCTGGCCCGTTACCACATTCCGCCCGAAGAGCAGCGGGACGACCAGTCGTTCCTGGTGTTCCGACACATGACCGCGCTGCTGGAAGACACCGCCGAGGCCCTCGAAGATCCGGCCTTCGGCATGATGCTGGCGCAGTACCAGGGCATGGACATCCTCGGCCCCATCTCGGTCATCGCCCGCAGCTCGCTCACGGTGGGTGAGGCCATCAACAGCATTGCCCGTTACCTGCACCTGCACTGCCCGGCGCTGGCCATGGCCATGTCCCGGACGACCCTCAACGAGCAGCCGGTGATCCGGTTTGTCTACACCATCGACCCGGAAGGCGGCGACTATCGGGCCCAGGCCTACGAGCTGAGCCTTGCCAACGCCATGCAGGTGATGAAGCTGCTGTGTGGCGAAACGTTCACCCCGCTGTCGGTGCATTTTCAGCACCGGCGCCAGGCATCGCTCGCGGCGTACACCGAGGTCTTCCGCTGTGACGTGCGTTTTGCCGAGCCCTGGTGCGGGTTCTACCTGCCGGCGTCCGTGGCGACCCTGCCCCTGCCCAGCGCTGACCACCGCACCTGGCAGTTGGCCCAGCGCTACCTGGAGGCGCAGCAGGCCCCAAACGCCCACACCCTCTCGGAGGACGTCATCCGGCTGATCAACACCCTGCTGCCCACCGGGCAGTGCGCGAGTGCCACCATTGCCGCCCACTTATCCCTCAATAAGCGCACGCTTCAGCGCCGGCTGGCACGGGAGGGCACCCGCTACGAAACGCTGCTGCAGGACGAGCGCAAGCGCCTCGCCCGGCAGTACCTGGGCGAGCCCAATCTGGGATTTGGCCAGATTGGTGGTCTGCTGGGCTATTCGGAGCAGTCCGCGTTCAACCGGGCCTGCCGGAGCTGGTTTGGCCAGACGCCGAAAGCCTACCGCCAACGGCTGTTGGGCGACGCCGGGGGGAACCTCGGAGGCCCGCAGCGCGTGTGAACTCTCAAAGCCACTGAACGACTTTGAAGGACAGACATGACGAAACGCACAATGATGGCACTGGTCTCAGCCCTGACCGTTTCTACCGCCGCCTGGGCCGGGCACGGCCACGACGGCCGCGGCTCTCTGCCGCCGGGTCTGCAGAAAAAACTGGACCGGGGCGAGGCGCTGCCGCCGGGCTGGCAGGACCGGGTGGACTACCATCGCGGCGATCACCTGGATGAGGCGGTGATCCGTTACGGTCACGTCTATGACATCGACGGCCGCCGCGAGCGGGTGGAAGTGGAGGACCGGGTGTACACCATCCTCAAGGACACCCGGGAAATCGTGGACATTCTCAAGGGCGAGCGCTAAGCCGCCGAGGGCGGCGGCTGCCATAACCGGCCGCCCTGCAAAACCGGTCAGGCCTCAGGCCTGATCGACCGGCCGCTCCACCACCTTGCGCTTGCCCTTGGCGCAGCGGGCCAGCGCCTGCAGGCCGTCACCGTCAAAGGCGTCTACCCGGATCACGTCGTACAGGGCCGTGAGGGCCGTTTCCAGGTGTTCGCACTCGCTCTCCTTGACGAGCCCCTCCTTGCAGGCCCACTGCACCAGCTCCTTGCGTTGGTGGCCCATGAGCAGGGCGATACCGTCCAGATCGTCCTCGTCCCGGTGGCGAATGGCCTCGTGCAGGCGGTCACGGACGCCGGCGGTGTCGTTGGCCAGGCGGTAAGCGTTCAGCACCCGGCCAAGCGGATCGGCCGGGTCTTCGGTGACGAACACGCCCCGGCTGATGCGATGGCGTAACGGCGTGTCGTCCACAATGGTACGGGCCACGCGGGCGCCAAGGCGGTCGTCCGGGCCGTTCAGACCGACGGCGCCGACCGGGAACACAAGCAGGCGCAGGGGCCAGCGCAGGGCTTTTACCGGGAAGTTGAGGATCGCCGCCCGCAGGGACCGTTGCAGGTCCCTCAGGCAGGTCTGCAGGCACCACTCCACCAGCGGGCGCTGGTCGTCCGGGTAGCCCTCTTCGTGCCACTGTTTGATCACCGCGCTGGCGTAGTACAGGTGCACCAGGGCATCGGCCATGCGGCCAGACAGCCGCTGCCGGGCCTTCAGGCCCCCGCCCACGCTCAGCAGGGTGACGTCCGTCATCAGGGCAAAGGCCGACGAGAAGCGGGCCAACTGGCGGTAGTAGCGTTTGAGGTCGCCCTGCCGGGGCACGGGTTCCAGATACCCGCCGGTGAGGGCCAGCACGGTGGACCGCAGCGCGTTGCGGGTGGTGTGGGCAATGTGGCGGTAGAAGATGCCGTCGAACCGGCGTACCGCCTCGTCCTGATCGTCCATGCCGGCGGCCTCGATTTCCTCCACGATGAACGGGTGACAGCGGATGGCGCCCTGGCCGAACACCATCAGGCTGCGGGTGAGGATGTTCGCCCCCTCCACGGTGATGCCAATGGGTACGGCCTGATAGGCCCGGGCCAGGAAGTTCCGGGGGCCGGTGATCACGCCCCGGCCGGCGACCACATCCATGGCGTGGTTGATGACGATGCGCATCAGATCGGTGTTGCGGTACTTGAGCACGGCGGAGGGCACCGACGGCCGCACGCCCCGGTCCAGCATGCCGGCGGTGAGCAGGCGAGCGGCGTCCATCATGTAGGTGTAGCCGGCGATGGGTTCCAGCGCCTCCTGCACCCCTTCAAACTGGCTGATGGAGCGGCCGAACTGCTCCCGGGTGTAAGCGTAGGAGCCGGTGGCCAGGCTGGCCAGCTTGCCGGCACCGGTGCCCAGGGCCGGCAGGGAAATGGAGCGGCCGATGGACAGGCACTCCAGCAGCATGGTCCAGCCCTTGCCGAGCATGTCCTGGCCACCGATCACCTGGGTCATCGGGATGAACACGTCGTTGCCCCAGGTCGGCCCGTTCATGAACACGGTGTTCATGGGCAGGTGACGGGCGCCGGCATTCACGCCTTCGGTCTCCCGGGGCACCATCACGCAGGTCACCCCTACCTCGTCGTCCTCACCGAGCAGGTGGTCCGGATCATACACCTTGATGGCCAGGCCAATCAGCGTGGCCACTGGCGCCAGGGTGATGTAGCGCTTGTTCCAGGTGACTTTCAGGCCCAGCACTTCCTCACCGTTCCAGGTGCCCTTGCAGACAATGCCCTTGTCCGGGATAGCACCGGCGTCCGAGCCGGCCACCGGGGAGGTCAGGGCAAAGCAGGGGATGTCCTCGCCGCCGGCCAGGCGCGGCAGGTAGTGCTGCTTCTGCTCGTCGGTGCCGTAGTGCATCAGCAGCTCGCCGGGGCCGAGGGAATTGGGCACCATCACCGTGACCGCGGCGGACACGCTGCGGGTGGAGATTTTCATGACAATTTCGGAGTGGGCGGTGGCGGAGAAGCCCAGGCCGCCGTCCTCCTTCGGGATCACCAGCCCGAAGAAGCCGTTTTCACGGATGTAGCGCCAGACCTTGTCCGGCAGGTCATAGTGTTCGTGGGTGATTTTCCAGTCGTCCAGCATGCCGCAGAGGGTTTCCACGGGGCCATCGAGAAAGGCCTGTTCCTCGCTGGTCAGGTGGGCCGGGCGGGCGTCAAACAGGGCGTTCCAGTCCGGCTGGCCGGAAAACAGCTGGCCGTCCCAGTCCACGGAGCCGGATTTGAGGGCTTCCTGCTCGGTGTCGGACAGCTTCGGCAGGCGGCTGCGGACCCAGCCCAGCAGGGGCCGGCTCAGGCGGCTGCGGCGCAGGTCCCCGGGGATGGCCAAAACCAGCGCGAGGGCGAGCAGGGCGCCGCCAAACACCAGGCTGGCCGGGTGCCAGCCGTCCTGGATAACGCCGAGCACGGTGGCGACGATCAGGGTCACCACCGCCGGGGTGCCGCCGATGCCCAGATAGATCAGCACCAGGGCCGCAATCACCAGAAACAGTACGCTCATGCACAGACCTCCTTATCGTCAGTGACGTCAACCGGATCTGCCTTTAACCATCGGCGAAAGTGAGTCCGGTTGCAAGGCGGTCGGCGTGGATGCCGCGAACTGGGCGGAGGAAGACGGCGGAGGCCTCACCGGCGCGATGAAGGCGCCCGGGCAACTCAGACGTAGCCGGCGGCGAACACCAGGCCGAGCACGATGGGCATGACCACGAGGCTGCCAAGGTTGCTCAACAGCACCAGCGAGGCCACCGTATGGGGCTCCTGGCGGTATTGTTCAGCCACCATGTAGTTGAGCACCGCCGGGGGCAGGGCGGCAAATACCCAGAGGGCGGCAATCTGCAGGCCTGGCAGGTCCAGCAGGGCCACCATCGGCCAGGCCAGCAGCAGGCCGCTGGCGGGGCAGGCCACGGCCCCCAGCAGGCCCAGCTTCCAGTCGCTGAAGTCCACCTCCAGCATGCGCACGCCCAGGGCAAACAGCATCAGCGGAATGCACACCTCCCCGAGCATGTGCATGGATTCCAGCAGCCAGCCGGGCAGGTGCACGCCGGCCAGGTTCACCGTCAGGCCGGCGATGCTGGCAAACACGATGGGCAGTTTCAGCCGCTGGATTATGGAGCTGTGGGGGTCGAGCATGTAAAGGCCCACCGAGAAATGCAGCAGCATTTCCACGATGAACAGCACGATGGCGGCGGGCAGCGCCTGGTCGCCGAACGCCAGCAGGATCACCGGAATGCCCATGTTGCCGGAGTTGTTGAACATCATGGGGGGCAGGAAGGTTTTGAGGTTCAGCTTCAGCACCCGGGCCAGCGGGTACAGCACCACGCCGGAACCGAGCACTACCACGGTAGCGGCCAGGGCCAACTGGGCGTAATCCTGCAGCGGCGCCTTCTGATCGGCCAGCACGCCAAACACCAGCAGTGGCACGAACAGCTCCATGTTGAGCACGTTCAGGCCCTTGATGTCCGGGCTGCGGAAGCGGCCGTACAGGGCGCCACATCCGGCAATCAGGAACACCGGCAGCATGGTGGAGATAATCTGGCCAATCATCGGGGGCTCCGTCAGAATCGTTCGCGCCATGGGGTTCGGGCACGGTGCGGTTGTGAAGACATAAACGGTTAGGTTCGCAAGTATTTGCGGCCGTGGCAAATACTATCCGGAGGCCTTAGACCAAAGCCGAATCGGCCGGAGGGTCGTCCCCCGCTTTGCCCGAACGCCGGCCCGCATCGGCCGTGGCCGTGGCCCTTGGATCTCCTGTGTCGGCAGGGGAGAATAGGACCTGACCGGCGCTGGCGGCCCGCCAGAAACGACGACCAGCGCCGTGACCATGACCAGAGGAGAGTGTGAATGTCCCGATTCGATCAGTGCCCGTCACGGGAGGGCACCGCTGCCGTCAAGCTCGACGCCCGCCAGGCGGTGTTTGGCCGGGCCGACGTGGTGCCGGCCTGGGTGGCGGACATGGACTTCGCCGCCCCGGAGGCGGTGACCGAAGCCCTGGTGGCCAGGGCACGCCATCCGGTCTATGGCTACACCCTGTTTCCGGACTCGCTCTACGAGGCCATGATCGACTGGTTCGAGCGCCGCCACGGCCTGCGCCTGGACCGGGAGGCGATCCTGATGGCGCCGGGTGTGGTGCCGTCTCTGCACGCCGCGTGCCTGGCCTTTGCCGGCTCGGGGGAGGGGGTGATTGTGCAGCCGCCGGTGTACCCGCCGTTTTTCAGCTCGGTCACGGTCACCGGCCGCCGGGTGATCGAGAACCCGCTGCGGTGCATCGACGGCGACGATGGCCCCGACTACGCCATGGACCTGGACCACCTGGAGGCCTGCGCCGCCCGGCCGGAGGCGCGTCTGCTGTTGCTGTGTTCGCCCCACAACCCGGTTGGTCGGGTCTGGCGCCGGGACGAGTTGGACGCGGTGCTGGCCATTGCCCGCCGGCACGGGCTGGTGGTGTTCAGCGACGACATCCACGCCGATCTGGTGTACCCGGGGGAGGCACCCCATACCCTGCTGGCCAGCCTGGCCACGGAGGAGGACGCCCTGGTCACGGCGCTGGCGCCGAGCAAGACCTTCAACCTGCCCGGGCTGGGGCTGTCCGCCCTGGTGGTACCGGACGCCCGCCGGCGCCGGGCCCTGCAGGCGGAATTCGAGCGCCTGCACCTGCCTCAGTGCAACCCGTTCAGCATGGTCGGGTTCGAGGCCGGTTACCGCCACGGCGGCCCGTGGCTGGACGAGTTGATGGTGTATCTCCGGGGCAACCGGGACGCGGCGGTGAGCTACGTGCGGGAACACCTGCCGGGCATTCGGACGCGGGCACCCGAAGGTACCTACCTGCTCTGGCTCGACTGTCGGGAACTGGCGGCGTGGCTGGACGACGGTAAGACGTCGCGGGACCGGGCCCTGCGGCGCTTCTTTGTGCAGCAGGCGGGCGTGGGCCTGAACCCCGGGGCGTCGTTCGGTGCCGCCGGGGACGGCTTCATGCGCCTGAATCTGGGCACCAGCCGGGCCACGCTGATGACGGTGCTGGATCAGATCCGGGACGCGCTGCAGGCGCTGCGGGGCTGATCAACGCCCGCAGTTGCCGGGCGCGGCCTCCCAGGCCGGCGGCATGCCCACCCCGGGCATGCTGCCGTTGGACGGGCGGATGGCCCGCCAGGTCTGGCCCTTGTACTGCACCCGGGTGCCGACGGTATAGCTGACGGCAAATGACCACTCCGGGGCCTCCGGGCAGGGGCGCGCCGCCGGTTGGTTGTCACGCCCGTGGGCGCTGCTTCCGTTTTCCTGACCGTGACCTTTGCCGGTGTCGGCGTTCGATGGCGGGTGTTTATCAGCGACGCCGGGGGCGTTGCTGTCGGCCGCCTGGTTGGCCGGTGACCGGGTCACTGGCTCGTCGCAGCTTGGCACCGTGTCCAGCGCCTGCCATTCAAAGGCCGCGCCCGGGGTGCGGCCTTCCTGGAACTCCCGGGACCGGTACCACTGGCCGTTGTGATAGACCACGGCGCCCTGGCCGTAGTAGCGGGAGGGCAGCCAGCCGTGACTGGCCGGGTCGCAGGGCGCGGCAGCGGCGGTGCCCGCCCCGGCAAGCCCGGCCAGGGTGAGGGCGGCCAGAAGCCAGCGGCGGGAACGGTCGATCTGGGTCATGAAGGTCTCCCGGATGAGGTCGAGGGGGCAAACGCGGGCCGCTTGACCCGGGTGGCCAGCAGCAGGCCGGCCAGGATCAGGGCGCCGCCGACGATGTGGAAGACGCCCAGGGATTCGCCGAGGAACACCCCCGCCAGCACCGACGCGTACACCGGCGTCAGGTACATGAAGATGGCGGCCCGGCCGGGGCCGATGGTGTGCACCCCGTGGTTCCAGAAACCGTAGGCCAGAATACCGGGAAAGATGGCAAAGTACACCAGCGGCCAGGCGGTATCGCCGGACAGGGAAAAGCCGCCGGCGAACCAGGTCAGATCGATCAGGTACACCGGCAGGATAATCAGCGTACCGAGCAGAATCTGTGCGGTCAGGAAGGTCAGCGGCGGCAGCGGCACCGCCTGGCGCCGCAGCAGCACCGAGAACAGCCCCCAGCAAAACACCGCCCCCACCATGATCAGGTCGCCGGGCTGCGCCTCGAGCCCCGTCAGCACCGACCACTGGCCCCGGGCAATCACGATCAGGATACCGGTCAGCGCCAGCACAATCCCCAGGCCCTGAATCGGCCGGGTGCGGTCCCCCAGCATCAGCCAGGCCAGCAGTGCCACGAAAATCGGAATGGTGGCGTTGATCAGCGCAATGTTGGTGGCCGTGGTGGTGATGGCGGCGTAGTACAGCAGGGAATTGAACGCGGCCACGCTGAACAGGGCGAGCGCCAGCATGGAGCCGAGGTGCTGGCGGATTACCCGCCGGTGCCGCAGCACCCCGGGCAGCCCAAAGGGCAGCAGGATGGCCAGGGCAATCACCCAGCGCCAGAACGACATGGACAGGGGCGGAATCTCAGCCACCGTGCCCCGGGCCACCACGGCGTTGCCGGCCCAGAACAGGGGGGTGAGCACCAGCCCGATGTAGGCGAGCGCGTTGGCGGACAGGGGCAAACGGGTGCCAGTGGATGTATCGGCCAAACCGGAGTCTCCTGTAAAGATCACGCCTGACGGCGGAA
Source organism: Marinobacter sp. C2H3 (assembly GCF_037080155.1). NCBI lineage: Bacteria > Pseudomonadati > Pseudomonadota > Gammaproteobacteria > Pseudomonadales > Marinobacteraceae > Marinobacter > Marinobacter sp. C2H3. The sequence continues at coordinate 84,137 of NZ_JBBBNZ010000001.1, forward strand.
AATCACTAGGATACTACTCTCCCGGCACCTCTGCCTCTGTACCAACGTGGTAGGCGGCGAAGCCCGCCATCACCACCTGATCCACCGCCATGCCAATCACCCGGCCATCCGCCTTGGCGCGGATCGGGTACTGGGCGTTGGTGATCGGGTCTGCCACGTAGCCCAGCACCTCGCCCTTGCTGATGCGATCGCCGAGATCGACGTCACTGAACAGGATGCCGCCGTGGTCTACCCGGATCCAGGACGATTGGTAGTACACCGGCTCCGGATCGCCCCATTTGAACATGCGGGAAATCATGCCCTGCTTTTCCATCAGGCTGGTGATGCTGTTCACCCCGGCTTTGATCTGATGTTCCTGAATGCGCTCGGATTCCCCCGCCTCCAGGGTGACCGCCCGGATGCCGGCCTCGGTGGCGGCAATCCTCAGCATGCCCTTGCTGCCCGGGCTGTGGACGACCGCCATGCGGTCGAAGCCTTTGGTGAAGTTGGCCACTTCCGGGTTGTTCATGTCCGCCCGCAGCTGCGGCAGGTTGGTGCGCTTGAGCGACCCGGTGTGGATGTCCACCAGCATGTCGCAGTGGTTGATCACGCTGTGGAAGAGCGAGTAGGCGATGCGTTCGGCCAGGCTGCCGTCCGGGGAGCCCGGGAAATAGCGGTTCAGGTCCCGGCGGTCCGGCAGGTAGCGGCTGCTTTCCTGAAACCCGGGCAGGTTGACGATGGGAATACCCACCACCCGGCCGGTCAGGCTTTCCGGATCCAGGTCGTACATGACCCGCCGGATGATCTCGATGCCGTTGAGCTCGTCCCCGTGGATGGCGCCGGTGAGGCACAGGGTGGGGCCGGCGCGTTCGCCGTTGACCACCAGCACTGGGGTGGGCTGGGACAGGCCGGCAATCTGGATGCCGGGGGTCCACGCCAGCCGGGTGGCAATGCCCGGACGCACTTCGCTGCCCAGCAACTCGAAGGTGGTGGCGGGCACGTACTCCACCAGCGGCGCCCCGTTGCCTGTGCCGGGAGCGGGCTCTTGGGTGCCCGCGTCTGTGGGGGCGTTTTCGTCCGCGGCCTGCGGGGCTGCGGCGGTATCCCCCTCCGTGGCCTCTGCGCCCGCACCGCTTTCCGTAAGGGGCGCCGGCGCGGGCGGGGCCATGGGCGCGACTTCCTTGAGGTCCATCGCTGGCGCCAGGTTCGGGCCACTGTCGCCATCGGGGGTGCCGTCGTCGGCGGAGGTCTTCCCGGCAGCACTGGCGGTTTCGGCCGAGGCATCGTTCGGGCCGGTGGCGTCATCGACGGTGGTGCTGACGGCCTGCAGGTCGTCGTCGGGCTTGGCCGGCGCCTCGTCCTGGGCGAACGCCGGGGGCGCCAGCAGGGTGAGGCAGCCGGTGAGCAGAATAGGGGCGCAGCGTGGCAGGGGCAGTTGTCGCAGCATAAAGGGTGGCAGCATCCTCGGGTTGGCGATCACACACTCGGTTTTCGCAAACCTTAAGAATAGAGGGTCGGCCCGGGGTCTGCCTATGGTTGTGAAAAAGCTTTAATGGCGCGGTGTCGGGGCGATCTGCCAGAGGCCTTCGGCATCCTGCCGTGCCCGGTTTTCCTGTGCCAGCTTCAGCAGGTGCGCCAGCAGGGACCGCTGAGCCACGCCGTGCAGGGCATCGGGAACGTCGTCGTAGGCATGGCGGACCAGGGTGGCCAGTGCCGCTGGCCCGTGCTGCCCGAGGCTGCGGACGACTTTGTGCTCCCGGGACAGGCGGTGGGTGATCAGGTAATCGATCACCGCTTCCGGCTGGGCCATCAAAAAACCGTGGGCCGGAGCGATCACCCGGATGGGCTCGGCCAGCAGATCGTACAGGGATTCCAGGTAGGCCTTCATGTCGCCATCCGGCGGGTTAATCACCACGGTGGAACCCTGCATGATGTGATCGCCGGAAAACAGGATGCCCTGCTCCAGCAGCAGAAAGCACAAATGGTTGGAGGCGTGGCCCGGCGTGTGCAGGGTGCGCAGGACGCCCGCCTCGGTCACAATCAGATCGCCGTGGGACGGTTCGTCGTCGGCCCGGAACGCCCGGTCGTGGCCGGGCGCCTCGGGTGCCGGCCAGCCAAATACCCGACATCCGGTGCGGGCTTTGAGGGTCTGCGCCGCCGGTGAGTGGTCCATGTGCGTGTGGGTGACCACCACCTGGTCGATCACCCCGCCGGTCAGTTCGAGCAGGCGTTCAATGTGGCCGGGGTGGTCGGGGCCAGGGTCGATCACGGTAAACCGCTCGAACCCCAGCAGATACGTGTTGGTGCCCGGCCCGGTCATCAGGCCCGGATTGGGGGCGGTCAGCCGACGCACGCCGGCGCCGAGGGTCACCGGCTCGCCCGGAAGAATCTCCGCCCGGGTCTGGCCTTCGCCCTCCGGGTCGAGCCGTACGGCTTCGTCGTAAGCGGGCGCGCCCGGTTCCAGGGTGACCGGCTGGCCCTTTTTCAGGGCGGGCCAGGGCTGGGACGGCCGGGGCTCCGGCGGGTTGGCGTGGGCGTAGCGCATCAGCGCGGCGGTAGTGTCGAACTCGCTCAACACCCGCAGGGTACGCAGGGTCGGCAGGCCCAGCAGTCGGTGGCCCTGGCGGTGATCCTCCAGCGCCCGGGCCGGGGACAGCCAGGCGTGGGCGATGGTTTCCACGCCGTCGTGGCTGGCGGGCTGGCCCTCGGGTGCGACCGCCACGAAGAATCGGGTATCAAACCGCCGGGGCGGCCCCGGTGGCGTCACCCAGTGGCTCAGGTACGCGAGCCGGTCCAGGGGCAGTTGCAGCCCGTGGCGCTGGCACAGCTCGGCCAGGGACGTTTCGCCTTTGAACACCGCCTCGCGTTCCCGGTGAGCGGGGTGCGCTCCGTCAATCAGAGCGCCGCTGGCGTCGGTGGCCAGCAGGATGCCCGCTTCCTCAAAACATTCGCGGATGGCGCTGAGCATGTAGTCCGCGCCGCCTTCGTCCAGGCTCATGGTCTGGCTGATGTCGCTGTCCGCCGGGCCGGTGGCGTGCCGGCGACCCAGGAGCTCCTGATCGTCCACCGCGCCGCCGGGGAACACGAAATACCCGGGCAGGAACACCGCGTCCCACGTGCGCTGGAGCAGCAGGACCTCGAGCCCGTTTTCCGTGTCCCGGGTCAGAACGAGGGTGGCGGCGGGGCGAATGTCCATAGGGGGTCCTGTGGTCTGGTCAGGGGGTAGTTGTGGCCGCTCTGGCGTCCAGCCGGGCCATGCCCGCGCGGTAGAAACGGTAGGCCATGGCGCCAGCAAACAGGTTGCCCAGCAGGGCACCGGTCATCAGACCATAGATACCATTGAGCTGGCTGCCGATCCAGAGGGCGGGCAGAAAACACAGGAACAGGCGCAGGGTGGACACCAGCAGCGCCCGCATGGCCAGGCCCAGGGCGTTGCACACGGACACCATCAGCATGCAGATGCCGAGGCCGCTGTAGCTCAGGGGCACCCGCACCAGATAGCCTTCCAGCACGGACTGAACGCTCTGGTCACTGGTAAACAGCGTGGAGACCACGCCGGAGGCCAGCAGCCAGACCAGGCCCACCACCAGCTGGAACACCAGCACAAAGCGCACCGCCAACGCCACCAGCTCGCGGATGCGGGCCAGATCGTTACGCCCGAGCATGCGGCCGATCATCGGCGGCATGGACATGGTCAGGGCCAACACCACCACAATCGAGAAGAACTCCAACCGGGTGCCCAGGCCCCAGGCGGCCACGGCGGCGGAGCCCGATCCGGCCACCAGGGCGGTGGCGAGCATGGCGGACACCGGCGGCATCAACTGGCTGACCATGGCCGGGGCCATGATGCGGTTCAACTGGGCCAGGGCCTGGCCGAGGGCCAGCTGGCGCAGGTCAAAGCGGGCCCAGCCCCGTTTCAGAACGGTGGGGTACACCACCGCGCATCCGGTGCCAAAGGCGGTCACGGTGGCCCAGGCAGCGCCCGGCAGGCCCCAGTCGAAAACAAAGATGTAGAGGTAGTCGAACCCGATGTTGAAGCCGCTGGTGATCATCATCAGGTAGCCGGGCAGGCGGGTGTCGCCGTGGGAGCGGCAGACGCTGTAGCCGAAGTAGAGCATGGCGCCGGTCCAGGCGGACAGCAGCCAGGGCAGCCAGTACCGGTGGATCAGGGGCAGCAGGCTTGGGTCGGCGCCCAGCGCGGCCATGATCGGTGCCCGGGACAGCCAGAGCCCGATGCACAGCAGCAGGACCAGGGTGCCACCGACCACGACCACCAGGCCGCCCTGTCGGTGGGCGCGGGTCTCGTCGCCGGCGCCGAGGGTGCGGGAGATGATGGCGGTGGTGGCAATCCCGAGGCCCACCTGCAGGCCGATGATCAGTTGCTGCATGGGCAGGGTGAAGCCCAGGGCCGCCAGCGGATCGCGGCCCAGTTGGCCGACGAAGGCGCTGTCCACGAGCTGGAAGGTCATCAGCGAGAGCACGCCAAACAGCATCGGCCAGGTCATGGCGTACAGCTGGCGGCCCAGGCTTGGGTTCTGGGAGTTCGATTGCACGGGGTGTTGGGGGCCTTGGGTTCAGGGTTCGGCGTCTGAACTAATCATGACGCGCAAGTCGCTTAGCTTACCAAATTCAGCGTGGGCGTTCGCGATCTTGCCGGCCGGGGCGCCCAGGACACGCCGTGAACCCGTCCCTGGGGGCTTGGCATTGCCATCCCTGGCAATGCACAGTCCTGGGCGCCCCGGCCGGCAAGATCGCCCCTGAATATGCGGGTAACGTCGACGACTGGGGAGTCGGCCGTCGGGCTGGGCCTGCCGCTTGAAACCGTGCGGAGCCAAGGATGGCGGAGCCGAGCTTACAGGGATGTATTTACAGCGTGTTTCAGGCGGCAGGCCCAGCCCGGCGGCGCGGGCCTGCTCCATTAGCTCAGAGCACGCTCAGGGCGGCGTCGTAATCCGGCTCGTTCTTGATTTCGTCCACCAACTGGCTGTGCAGGACCTTGTTGCTTTCGTCCAGCACCACCACGGCACGGGCGCACAGGCCGGCGAGGGGGCCGTCCTGGATGGCAACGCCGTAGTCCTGCTGGAAGCTGTAGTTGCGGAAAGTGGAGAGGGTCTCGACGTTCTTCAGGCCTTCGGCGCCGCAGAAGCGGGACGCGGCGAACGGCAGGTCGGCGGAGACCACCAGCACCACGGTGTTGTCCAGGCTGCCGGCTTTCTCATTAAACTTGCGCGTAGAGGCCGCGCACACGCCGGTGTCGATGCTCGGGATGATGTTCAGGATCTTGCGCTTGCCCGCCCACTGCTCCAGCTTCACTTCCTGCAGGCCGCTGTTGGTGAGGGTAAACGGGGGGGCGTTGTCGCCTTTCTGCGGAAACTTGCCGCTCAGTTCGAGGGGGTTGCCGTCCAGTGTCACTTTGCTCATGGTGCGCTCCTTGGGGTATCGGTCTGTTCATTTACTGCTGACAGACTAGTTTGGATGTGCGCGCTTGTCACCGCCCCCGTTGTGCCGGCGTGGCCGTAACCAGCGCCGGCAGCCGGTGATTCAGGCCCAGGTACAGCCCCAGGCCCGCCAGGGCGCACAGGGCGATGGTGGTGGCCATGGTCAGCGATGTGCCGGAATCCAGGTGCCCCACGAGGGCGCCAATGGCGGCGGCCACCGCCATCTGCACGAACCCGAACAGGGCCGAGGCGGAGCCGGCCATGGTGGGAAACGGCGCCAGGGCGCCCGCCATCGTCTGCGGCAGCACCAGGCCAGTGCCCACCATGAACAGCGCCTGGGGCAGGATCACCGCCCACACCGAATACACCTCTTGCCCCGCCAGCAGCGCCATGAGGCCGCCGCCGGCGACGGTGATCAGCAGGCCCCGGAGCAGCACCTGGTCCGGCAGCAGGCGGCGGCCAAGGCGCACCGAGAGCAGGTTGCCGAGCACATAGCCGGCGACCATGCAGGCAAAGTACAGCCCGAAGCGGTCCGCCGGGACGTTCAGGAAATCGATCAACACGAACGACGCCCCGGACAGGAAGGCGAACAGGCCGCCGAAGATGGCGGCGTTGGTGAGGGTATAGCCGATGAAGGTGCGGTCCCGGGCGATGTGCCGGTAGTTGGCCAGCAGCACGCGCGGCCGCAGGGGCTGGCGGTACGCCGGGTTCAGCGGTTCGGGCATGCTCAGGGCCACCACCATCGCCACCATCAGGGCGTAACCCGCCAGAACCATAAAGATCACCGGCCAACCCAGGCTGACGGTAATCAACCCGCCGATGGTGGGTGCCAGCGCCGGCGCCAGGGCCATGATGCTGGCCAGAATCGCGAGCAGGCGAGCGGCGTCCCTCGGCGCGTAGATGTCCCGGATGGCGGCGCGGGCCAGCACCGGCCCGGCCGAGCCGCCGAGGGCTTGGAGGAACCGGCAGACCTGCAGGGTGGTGATGTCCGTGGCCAGGGCACAGCCGACGCTGGCGAGGGCGAACAGGGCCAGGCCGCCGATCATCACCGGTTTGCGGCCGAAGCGGTCCGACAGGGGGCCGCACACCAGCTGGGCCAGGGCGAAGCCGATCATGTACAGGCTCAGGGTCAACTGGACCTGGCCGGTATCCGCGTCCAACTGTTGACCAATGGCAGGCAGGGCCGGCAGGTACATGTCGGTGGCGAGCGGCCCCATGGCCACGGCGGCGGCGAGCAAAATGGTGGTCCAGAGGCTGGTCAGGGCAAACATGGGGGCGGTCCGCAACGGGTGACTGTGGGAGCAGTGTAGGGCTCGCACCCGTCGGGATCATGAGCCTGGCGCTCATGGGACATATGAAGAAAATTGATGAATCAGCGGCCGACGCCGTTGATGGTCGCCGCGACCGCATTGACCTGATGACGCATCCAGCGATGCGCAGGATCATTCTGGTTTCGGCGGTGCCACAACATGAGCAGGGTAAACGGCTTGATCTCCACCGGCAGGTCGGACACCGCGAAGTCCCGCAACAGGTTGGCGGCCATGCGTTCCGGCGCCGTCGCCAGGCGCTGTGATCCGCGCAGGAAGGCGGGCAGGCCGGAGAAGTTGGACACCGTCACGGGCGTGCGCCGGGTCAGCCCCAGGGCCGCGAAGGTGGTCTCCAGGGCCGGGCGCTCGCCGGAGGCAAACACCACCGCCACGTGGTCCGCCTTCAGGTACTCGGCCAGCGTGCCGGGCGCCGTCCGCACCGCCGGGTCGTGGTAGACCACCATCCGGTCCGCCAGCAGCCCTCGCTGCATGATGTCCGTCGCCTCCGGCGCGTGGGGGGAGAGGATCAGGTCGCAGGCCTCCTTGCGCAGCAGATCGGCGCTGGGAATGCCCGAGGGCGTCACCTGCAGCCGTATGCCCGGTGCCAAACGGGCCAGGGCGTCCGCCAGGCCCGGCAGCAGCAGGTCCCGCTGGTAGTCGTTGGCGGCAATGGTAAAGGTGAACTCGGCGGTGGCCGGATCAAACGGCGGCCCCGACTGCAGCGCCCGCAGATCGTCCAGCACCTGGCGGATATGGGGCCCGGCCTGAACCGCGTAACGAGTGGGCGCGATGCCCCGGCCGGATTTCACGAACAACGGATCGCCCAGGGCGCCGCGCAGGCGCTCCAGGGTGTGGCTGACCGCCGATTGGGTCACCCCCAGGCGAACCGCCGCCCGGGACACGCTGCCCTCATCGAGCACGGCCAGAAAGGTGGTCAGGGCGCGAACGTCCAGATTCCATGTATCAATGGGATTCATGAGTGGCAGTGTAACCGGCCCCGAGGAACCCGACCAGCGCCTTCGCCATATCCGGGAACCACGGATTCCACGTCAGCCGGCTGGTGGGCACCTCCAGGGCGCCCTCGTGCCAGGCGCCGTACCAGAGCGCGCCGTCTGGCAGCGCCTGGCAGTCCGCGACGGAAAGCCCGTTGGGTTCCAGGCACCGCTGCAGCGGTGCGCCCGGGCCATAGAGCGGGTTGCTGGGCGCGATGGCCAGGGACTGGTGGGAAAACTCCCGGATGTTCAGTTTCGGCAGGTAGCTGTTGAAACTGCGGATGCGGGCATCGCCATCGCCTTCCGGCCAGGGCTCGCGGAGATCCCGGAACACCAGCATGCGGTTCGCCGGGGCCACGAACCGGGACCGGAACTGACGGGTGAGGTAGCCCAGGTTGATCACGGAGTCCGCCTCGCTGGCCACCAGGAACAGGGGCAGATCAATGCGCTCCTGGCCCTCAATGGCCGCCTGGGCACCGCTGAGCACGTCGGCGGTCTGGGCACCGGCGTTGAACGGTACCGACTCGTACTTGACCGGATTCCGCTCCGGCTCCCGGGCCACAAAATCCGAAAACAGCCCCACCACCGGCGCCAGCCAGAGCACCTTGCTCAGCCCATTCAGCTCCCAGGCCGGGGCGAATGACACCAGCCCGGCCGGCACCGGCGCCTGCCCGGACAGCGCGTATTCCGTGGCCAGTCCGCCGCCAAGGGAAAACCCGCCGATAAAGGCCCGGTCCACCGAGCGGGCCAGGGCCCGAAACTGGCTCGCCACCTGAGCCCGCCACACATCGGCGTCGGCACCCACCAGATCCCCCGGCCGGGTGCCGTGGCCCTGAAGCAGCAGGGTACGGACCTCCACGCAGTGGGCCGATAAATACGCGCCGAGATCCCGGAACACAAACGGCGAATCGCTGAGCCCGTGCACCAGAAGGATCCCGGTGCTTGGCGCCGCCGGCTTTAGCGAACAGTTCCGGGCCGGCAGCCGGAACGGCAGGTTCCACTGAATCTGCTGCACCCGCGGAAATCCCGGCACCGCCACCAGGTTGGCTTCCAGCACCCGTTTTACCCGGGCCTGATAGTTGCCGAAAGGGTCCGCCGGCAGGGGATCAAGCACCATGGGCCCGGGCCGGTACTGGTTCTCGTCCAGGGGCGGTTCCCCCGGAGCCGGGAGGGCGGCACAGGCACTTAGCAGACTGGCGATCACAGCCGGCGCTAGCCAACGCCCCCAAGGCCGGATACGAGCGTTTATCGACACCCTCGTTGGTAGCCTTACCGGCCCTTTCAACAGCATTCCCACCCGTACTTTCATCGGCACTCTCATCAGCACTCTCATCAGCAACCCGGCGAATTGCAATTCACACTCGCTAGGTTACGCTGAAATCTTCATTCGTGGATGCATCGCAACAGCGAGAGGGGGACTGACATGACGCTCTACGTGGCCTTTGATGTGTACGGCACGCTGGTGGACCCCATGGGCATGGCCGACCTTCTGGTCCCGGAGGCGGGCAGCGACGCCAGTGCCCTGGCGGCCCTGTGGCGGGAAAAGCAGCTGGAGTTCTCGTTTCGCAAGGGGCTGATGAAAGCCTATGAAGATTTCGGTATCTGCACCCGGCAGGCCCTGCGCTACGCCATGGCCAGCCGCGGGCTGCCGCTCTCGCCGGAGCGGGAAGACGCCCTGATGACCGCCTACCTCACGTTGCCGGCCTTCGATGACGCCGCCGACGCCCTGGCCGCCCTCGACGGCCAGTACCCCCTGTTCGCGTTCTCCAACGGCACCTACTCCGCCCTGGAAAAGGTCCTCGGCCACAACCGCCTGCTGGCCCACCTGGACGGCCTGGTGTCCGTGGACGACGTCAAAAGCTTCAAACCCGACCCGGCCGTCTACGCCTACGCCCGCCGGGCCACCGGCGCCTGGGACGACCCCCTGTGCCTGGTCTCCAGCAACGCCTGGGACGTCATCGGCGCCCGCGCCGCCGGCCTGAAGGCCATCTGGGTGCAGCGAGATAAAAACAAGGTGTTGGAAGACTGGGGCATCCGCCCGTCGGCGGTGATTCATTCGCTGGCGGATCTGCCGGAGGTGTTGAAGACTCTCTGAAATGGGCCCCGATAAAGAGCGTGCCGGCTTCTGGGTGTATTAAGCGGGAGGCAGCGGAGCCGTAATCCGACTGGGCTATCGGAGGCAGGGCGCTGGGTGAGGTCGCCAAAACTGTGCGCCGCCAGGGATGGCGGCGCTCAAGCGACACAGGGATGTGCTCGAGCGGGTTTTGGCGACCTCACCCAGCGTCCTGCCGCCCTGCACCCAACCTCAGTCCGACCGCTCGGCCAGCCACTGCGCCATCTCCAGCCAGCTTGCCGCCGGCGCCTTGCTGCCCGCCAGAATGCCCATATGGCCGCCGGGCACCACCCGGAAGGTCTTGTCGGTGGAGCTGACATGGTCCATCACCCGCTTGGCCGCCCCCGGCGTCACCATGGTGTCGTCGCTGCCGGCAATCGCCAGTAAGTTGGCACTCACGTTCCCCAGGCGGGCAATGTCATCACCAATCTGAATCTCGCCGTTGGACAGCTGATTGTCGATCCACACCCGCACCACCGTGTCCTGAATGATCCCGCCCGGATAGGCCACCATCCGGTCCAGAAACGCCGACGTGGTGGCATGGCTGGTCACAAACTCCCGGTCTCCCAGGCGAACCAGCAGCTCCCAGTAGCCCATCACACTGCCGATCGGATTGGTCAGCTTGAACCCGATGGTGTTGGCCCAACCCGGGCTGTGGAACCAGTCCGGCTTGAGGTTGTGCAGCCGGAATCCCGTTCGCGCCCGCACGAACTCCGCCACCTCCGCAATGCCCCGGGACGCCAGCCCCATGAATCCCGACGCGTGACTGTCAATGGGTGACCCCAGCACCACCGCGTTGCGCACGTGCTGGTCCTGGCTCAGCGCCGAATAGAACAGCGTGAACATACCGCCCATGCTCCAACCGTGCAGGGACAGCTCCTGCTCGCCGCTGTGCTCGCGCACCCGGTTCAGGTACGCCGGCAGCAGCTCCGCCACGTAGGTGTGCAGATTGTAGTGATTGTGGGCCCGGGTCGGCGTGCCCCAGTCAATCAGGTACACCTCAAAGCCCCGCGCCCGCAGAAACCGCACCAGGCTGCGCTGAGGGAACAGATCGTAGATCAGCATGTTCACCGCCAGCGGCGGAATGATCACGATGGGGGTGCGGTGGCGGTCAGGGTTGACCGGAACGGTAAGGCCTTCAAGTTCAATCGACGACTCCGCCAGGGGTGGGTAGTAGCGAAGGCTCACCAGGCCATCGGAAAACAGCGTCTCGAACGGCGTCTGGCCGGCCTGCACCAGGCTGGCGGCGCGAAACACCCGGTCAAAGGCGTTGCCGGCGTAACCGGACGCCTGCCGGGTCAGGTGGGTGGCGGCGCCAATGACAGAGCGCAGGGGGTTGGACATAGCGGCTTCCAGGCTGAAATGATGAAACGTTTACCGTGGAGCCGAAGGCTACCTTTGCGGGCCAAACGGCGCTATGGCACATTCGTCATCCGCCCCCGGCGAACCGGTCAGTTCCGGCCAGCTTGCCATGGCAGGCTACGTTGCTATCATGCAGCCCTAGCCAAAAACAACGGAATAGCCATGCTGCGTTTTCTCCCCCCCACCCTCAAAGGCGTGATCAGCGCGATCCTGCTCGGGCTCAACACCCTGATCTGGTGCGTCCTGCTGTACATCCCCGCCGTTCTGAAGCTGGTGGTGCCCATCCAGGGCTTCCGGGTACTGTGCACGCGCCTGATCATTGCCATCGCCGAAGCCTGGGTGGCCTGCAATACCGGCTGGATGAAGCTGACCCAGAGCACCCAGTGGCAGATCACCGGCGCCGACCAGCTCCAGCGGGAAAGCTGGTACCTGGTGCTGGCCAACCACCAGAGCTGGGTGGACATCTTTGCCATGCAGCGGGTGTTCAACCGGCGGGCACCGTTTCTGAAATTCTTCCTGAAGCAGCAACTGATCTGGGTGCCGGTGATTGGCCTGGCCTGGTGGGGGCTCGATTTCCCGTTCATGAAGCGCTACACACGGGAATACCTGATCAAGCATCCGGAGAAACGTGGTGAGGACCTTCGAGCCACCCGTCGAGCCTGTGAGAAGTTTCGCTACACGCCGGTGAGCGTGATGAACTTTGTCGAGGGCACCCGGTTCAGCCAGGGCAAGCACGACCAGCAGAAATCCCGCTACACCCACCTGCTGACGCCAAAAGCCGGCGGCGCCGCCTTTGTGCTGGACGCGATGGGCGACACCATTGACACCCTGGTGGACGTCACCATCGCCTACCCCGGCGGCGCGCCGACGTTCTGGGAGTTCCTGTGTGGCAAGGTGCCGGAGGTTCGGCTGGATATCGCCACCCAGCCGATTCCGGAGCACCTGAAGGGGCGGGACTACGCCAGCGACGCGGAGCACCGCCGCAACGTCAAACAGTGGCTGGCGGAGCTCTGGGCCGCCAAGGATGCGACGCTCAGCCGCCACCTGGACGGCGAGCACCGCGCCTCCTGATCAGAGCCCGGGTCAGTCGTCTTCGACCTGGCCCGGGTGCTCCTTCTTGTACCGCTCCCATTCTTCCCAGTCGTGGGGCGTGCCGGCGTGGGGGCGACGCAGCTTCTTGGCGTGATCCAAGGCGTTTTCCCGAAGGCTGTGTTCCCGTTCGTCCTCCTTGTCGAAGCCGTATTTTTTCAGGAATTCCTGTGGGCTGATGGACATAAAAGGTCTCCTGTGGTCGCAGGCATGCATCAGAGGCACGGCCTGGGGTCCGGTCTTGCCAGAACCGTCCTCCGCCAGGGATGGCGGAGGCCGAGCTTACACGGACGTATTCACAGCGGGTTCTGGCAAGACCGGACCCCAGGACGGGCCGGAGCCTCGCCAGAACTCAGCCGATAACGGTTACTCTGTAGATACGGTCTGTCCCGAATCGCGGTTTTCAACCGGCTCCGCCTCCAGAAGGCGGAACTGGATCTGGTGACGGTCGTCGTCCACACCGCTGACGCACACGGACACCCGCTGGTCGAGCTGGAACATGCGGCCGTTCTTGGTGTGAGTCAGGCGCAGAGTAACCGGATCAAAGCTGTACTTGCCGTCCAGATCCTTGCAGCTGACGAATCCCTCCAGTCCATTGGCGTCCAGCCGCACGAAAAAGCCGGCCGGAACGGTGCGCACGATGGTGCCGTCCATGGGGGTGTCCCCCAGGGTCTTGGCAAAATCGCTCTTCAGCCAGGCGTCCAGCGAGCCGGCGGCCTGGCGGGCTTTCAGTTGCGTCGCCTGCAGCGTGTCCAGGCCGGCGGCGTCCAGCGGCGTCATCGGCGCCTGCCAGAGCCGGGCCTTGATCAGCCGGTGCACGTAAAAATCGGTGAACTTGCGCAGCGGCGAGGTGAATGTGGTGTAGGCCGGCAGGCCCATGCCCTGGTGCGGGGCCGCCTCTGAACTCAGTTCGGCCCTGGCCAGCTGGCGGGACAGGATGGTCTTGATCGGCAGCGGTCCGTCGAGGGCCTCGGTGGCGTTCATCAGGGTGCGGAACCCCTCGCTGCTGGCGGGGTCGACGGATGCCAGATCCGGTGCGTACTCCGCCAACAGCTTGCGGATGTTGTCCAGTCGATCGGCCCGCAGGCCCGGATGCTGAATAAACAGGCCCCCGGGCTGCTGGCCCAGAAAGTCGGCGGCGCAGCGGTTGGCCGCCACCATGCATTCTTCCACCAGCCGGTGCGCCTCGTTCTGGGTCGCCGGTTCAATGGCGCGGATGCGCTTGTTCTCGTCCAGGCGCAGGCGGAATTCGGGGCGCTCGTTGCCCAGCAGGGCGTGCTCGCCCCGCCACTGGCGCAGCGCCAGCGCCAGGTCCCGCAGGTGGCGCAGGCTCTCCACCACCGGTGCCGGCAGGGCCGGGTCGTTGTCCGCCGGCGCGTCGTCAAACAGCCGGGAGACCTGATCGTAGCCGAGCTTTCCGTGGGACCGGATCAGCGCCTGTCGGAACCGGTAGTCGCCAAGGCGGCCATCCGCATGAACCCTGAGGTCACAGACCAGCGCCAGCCGGGTGGCGTCCGGCATCAGGGAGCAGAGCCGGGTGCTCAGAGCGTCCGGCAGCATGGGCAGCGGCTCGCCCGGAAAATAGATGGCCGTGCCCCGCCGAAAGGCTTCCTGCTCCAGCGGTGAGCCCGGCTCAATCAGGGCTGTTGGATCGGCAATGGCGACGGACAGCCGCCAGCCCTCGGCATCGGCGACGGCCAGCACGGCGTCGTCCATGTCCTGCGTGGCGGGGTTGTCGATAGTCACGTAGGGTTCGGCGGTCAGGTCCTCACGGCCCTCGGCCTGGGCCCGAATGGCCTCTTCGGAAAGCGCCGCGGCCTGTTCGAGTACGGGCTCAGGCCACGCGTCCGACAGATCAAAGCTGGCCAGCGTAAACGCCCGCTCGATGCCCGGGGCGCCGGCTTTGCCGATCACCTTCAGGACCCGGGCCTGGCCTTTGCCGTCCTTGATGGGATGGCGGTGAATCTGGCAGTACACCAGATCGTCCGGCGCCGCGCCCTGGCGCTCCTTGGGGGGAATGAAAATCCAGCGATTCACCCCCGCCGCGTCCGGTGCCACGAAATGGCCCTTGCCTTTGACCAGATACCGGCCAACAAAGGTGGTCAGTTGGGTCTCCACCAGGCTTTCCACCACGCCCTGGGTCTTGCCCTTGTCCACTTCCTGCTCAGACAGGGTGATGCGGTCCCCGGGCAGCACCTTCTGCATTTCCTCCGGCGGCAGAAACACGTCCCGACCGTCCTCCAGGGCCACGAAGCCAAATCGCCCCTGGGTGGCCTTCACGGTGCCGGAGAGCACCACCTTGTTCTGCTTGATGTCGGTCTTGAGCTGGCGCAACTGGCTGAGCGCGTCGGCGTTGAGCATGAGAAGGGAACCTGGCTGCCTTAAGAATGTGGGCCGCAGTATACCGGTTCTGGGGGCGGCCGTCAGAGGCCGCCCCCGGGAAAGCGGTCAGCGTTTGCCGGACAGCCAGAACCACCAGACGATGGCCCCGATCAGAACCAGCCCGAAGGCGTTGATCAGAACGGTGCTCATGCGTGGGCCTCCTTTTCATTGGCCGGGGTCGCCACGGGGCTTGGAGTGCCCGGGCGGAACAGCCGCAGGCGGTTGGCGTTGGTGACTACGGTGACCGATGACAGCGACATGGCCGCGCCCGCCAGGATCGGGTTCATCAGCACGCCCCAGAACGGGTACAGCAGGCCAGCGGCAATGGGAATGCCCAAGGCGTTGTAGACAAACGCGCCGAACAGGTTCTGGTGGATGTTGCGCACGGTGGCCTTGGAGATGGCAATGGCGTCCGGCACGCCGTGCAGCGACCCGCGCATCAGCGTAATGGCCGCGCTCTCGATGGCCACGTCCGTGCCGGTGCCAATGGCAAAGCCGACGTCGGCGGCGGCCAGGGCCGGCGCGTCGTTGATGCCATCGCCCACCATGGCCACGGTGTAGCCCTTACCGCGCATTTCACTGACCACTCGGGCCTTGTCCTCCGGCAGGACGCCAGCCCGATAGTTGTCGATACCGGCACGGTCGGCAATGGCCCGGGCGGTGGCGTCCACGTCACCGGTGACCATCATCACCCGAATACCGCTGTCGTGCAGGCGCTCGATGGCCGCCCGGGAGTCGGGCTTGATGGCGTCCGCGACCCCCAGGACGCCCAGCGGCTGGTTGCCGAGGGCCAGAAACAGCGGCGTGCCCGCGTCATCGGTGATGCGGCGTTCGGCGTCGGCCAGGGCGGGGTTCTTCAGGTCGACCCCTCCCGCCTCGAGCCAGCGGCGGTTGCCCAGAAGTACGGTCTGGCCGTTGGCGGTACCGCGGACGCCCTTGCCATTGACCGCCTCGAAACCGGTTACCGTTGCCGGGCTGACCGAGTGCCGCTGGGCGCCGGCCAGAACGGCCTCGGCCAACGGATGCTCAGAGCCCTGCTCGAGGCCGGCGGCCAGGGACAGCAACTGCGGCTCGTTGTCGTGCAGCGCATGGACGTGCGTCAGGGTCGGGTGCCCTTCGGTGATCGTGCCGGTCTTGTCGAGGATCACCAGATCCACCTTGCCCGCCGTTTGCAGGGCATCGCCCTGGCGGATCAGCGCGCCGTATTCCGCCGCCTTCCCCACGCCCACCATCACCGACATGGGTGTGGCCAGGCCCAGTGCGCAGGGGCAAGCGATGATCAGCACGGTGGTCGCGGCCACCATCATGTGCACCACCGCCGGTTCCGGCCCGACGTTGTACCAGACCAGCGCCGCGATCACGGCAATGATCATCACCGTGGGCACAAACACCGAGGAAATCCGATCCGCCAGCCGGCCGATGGCGGGCTTGGAACCCTGGGCTTTTTTGACCAGTTGAATGATCTGGGCCAGCGCCGTCTCGCTGCCAACCCGGGTGGCCTCATACACCAGGGAGCCGTGGGTGTTCAGGGTACCCGCAGAGACCTCATCGCCCACGCCTTTGCTCACTGGCATGGGTTCCCCGGTCAGCATGCTTTCATCAATGCGGGACTCGCCGTCAACGATGACCCCGTCCACGGGCACCTTTTCCCCCGGGCGGACACGCACGCGATCGCCCCGTTGCACCTGCTCCACCGGGACGTCCTGCTCCTGGCCATCCCGCACGACCCGGGCGGTTTTCGCCCGCAGGTCCAGCAGCCGGCGCACCGCCTCGGACGTCTTGCCCTTGGCCCGAAGCTCCAGGGCCTGGCCCAGGTTGATCAGACCAATGATCATCACCGAGGCCTCAAAATACAGGTGCCGGGCCATGGCCGGCACGAAATCCGGCGCCAGGGTCACCGCCATGGAATACAGCCAGGCGGTGCCGGTGCCCAGGGCAATCAGGGTGTCCATGTTCGCGTTGTGATGGCGGAACGCCTTCCAGGCACCGACGAAAAAGTGCCCGCCGGTGGCGGCCATGACCACCAGGGTGACCAGACCCAGGCCAAGCCAGGTGGGCTGGTTGTCGGCAGTCACCATCATATCGCCTGAGATAAGTCCCCACGCCATCAGGCCGATGCCAAGCGCGAGACTGACCGCCATCTTCACCAGCAGGCTGCGGTACTGCCGCTTGTCCTCGGCCTGCTTGCGGGCGTCCGCCTCATCGGCGTTCTCGATCACCGACGCGCCATAACCCGCACTTTCGATAGCCGCGACCAGGGCTTTTGCGTCCGCGGCGCCCGTGGCGGTAGCGGTGTTGTCCGCCAGGTTCATGTGGGCGTGTTCGACGCCCGCCACCGACCGCATGGCCTTTTCAATGGTGGCCACGCAGGAGGCACAGGTGGCGCCGGTCACCGAGAGGCTGACGGTGTCGGCACCGCTTGCCGGTGCCACCGTTGATGTCGGCTGCTGCGGGGCCTTTTGGGCGCCACTGGTGCAGGTCGATGCCTCCGGCGCCTCGCCACCGCTGTGGCAACTGCCAGACGCGGCGTCCGAATTGCTGCTGCCTTTGGACGCGCAGCAGGACGAAGACGATACCGACGCGTCTTTCTCTTCTAGCGGCGAAGCCGGGTAGCCGGCGTCGGTCACCCGCTTGGCGGCATCGGCCAGGTCCAGACCGTCCGGCAGCGACACCGTCTGCTGCTCCAGATTCACCTCCACCTTTGACTCGTCCCCGGTCAGCGGGACCAGGGACTGCCGGATTTTCCGGGCACAGCCCTGGCAGGTTGCCCCGGAAACCGACAGCCGGGGTATCAGCGTTTCTGCGTGACTCATGATCCTGCCTCCTCTGAAGAAGCCTCGGTGTGCTGCGAATCGTCCCAGCGTTCGATCAGCCGGCAAATGGTGTGGCCGTCCGGCGTTCCGTCCGGCATGGCCTGCCAGGCCTCTAGCGCCGACATCATGCGGGTGCGCAGGGCCTGGAGCTCAGCGATTTCCCGCTCTACCTCGGCCAGCCGGTGCTGGAACACGTCCCGCACCATGGGGCAGGGGGAGTGGTGATCGTCCGCCTGCTCCAGAATGTCCCGGATCTCCGGCAGCGAGAACCCGAGCTGCCGCGCCTTGCGGGCAAACCGCAAACGCCGGAGATCCTCGGCGTCATACTGCTGGTAGTTGTTGTCCGGATTGCGCACCGGACGCAGCAACCGCTCCCGGGTGTAGAAGCGAACGGTGTCCGGGTTCACTCCGGCGGCGGTTGCAATGTCTTTGACTTTCATAGCTCTCGCTCCCGGCGGCGCTGTCATTTAGCCAGCACATGCGCATTGGATGTGGAGGGTTGCAGCTTAAGTTTCGGAGCCCGGCCGGTCAGTCAATGCCGAAAATGCTCTGCGCCATGGATGGCGCAGGCAAGCCTACACGGATGTATTCACGGCGCTTTTCGGCATTGACTGACCGGCCGGGCGGACACCACCCAAATCCACACTAAAATAACCATAAAACCTGTGAGCAACTCACAGGTCAAAGGTTTTCAGAAGGAAAACTCAGGAGGTGGGCGATTTCGCCCGAAGAAAGGTCTTGCAGGAGGCGCACTGGTCCGGTGCCATCAGTTTGGCCTGCCAGCCGATCGGCTCACCGCAGGCCGGGCAGCGCAGCCGCAGCTGCATCACGATAATGGGCGCGACGATCACCGCCAGCAGAATGCCCAGGCCGCTCCAGCTTTCGCCGCTGGACAGGCCCAACTGGCTGCTGAACACCAGCACCACCAGCAGCGCTGTAAAGGCCAGCACAAAATAGCGCCGGTTCCAGCGCTCCCAGCGTCGCAACTGTGCGTCCTGTTCCGCTGTCAGATAACTCATTCGCACCTCTCAAGGCCTGTTGTCCGCGGTTACAGCCCGGTACCCTCGGGCAACCCCGTTAGCAGAATGCCCTCCGCCAGGGCCTTCTCCAGATCCCCGGCCGGCAGTGGGTGGCTGATCAGATAGCCCTGGGCCATGTTACAGCGATGATTGCGCAGGAAGTTTAGCTGCGCCTCCGTCTCCACACCCTCAGCAATCACCTGGATGCCCAGGTTATGGGCCAGATTGATCACCGCCCGGGTAATCACCGCATCGTCGTAGCGCTCCGTCACCTCGGTAATGAACGACCGGTCGATCTTCAGCAGATCGACCGGGAAGTCCCGGAGGTAGCCCAGGGACGAATAGCCCACGCCAAAGTCATCGATGGCCAGCTGCACCCCGAGCCCCCGGAGCCGGTTCAACTGATTACGATTGCGCTCGAGGTTTCGGATGAATATCTCCTCGGTCAGCTCGATTTCCAGCTGATCCGCCGACTGGCCCTCGGCCGCCAGCGCGTCCCGGATGTGATCCACCAGATGCTCATCGTCCAGCTCCCGACCAGACAGGTTCACCGCGATGCGCAGGTGTTCGCAGGCTGTGCCCTTCCAGCGAGCCAGCTGGCGACAGGCCGCCATCACCACCCAGCGACCGATCTCGGTAATACGACCGCTCTCTTCTGCCAGGGGGATAAACTCCACCGGAGGCAGCAGGCCCCGCACCGGATGGCGCCAGCGAATCAACGCTTCCACGCTGTGAATCTCACCGGAATCCAGATCCAGCTGGGGCTGATAGAACAGCACGAATTCTTCGTTGGCCAGGGCCTTGCTCAAGTCCTTGTCCAGCTCCAGACGCATCACCTCGCGGTCCTGCATCCCCTCGGTGTAGAACTGGTAGGTGTCCCTGCCCTGATCCTTGGCCCGGTACAGGGCAATGTCGGCGTTGCGCAGCAGCGCGTCGGCATCCAGGCCGCTTTGCGGATACACGGCAACGCCCATGGTGGCGGTAATGCTGTGGTCCTCGCCCTGAATCAGGAACGGCTCGGCAAAGCTTTGCTTGATCTGGCCCAGCAGCTTGATGACATCGTCGATGTCGTCCAACTGCTGCTGGCACACCATGAACTCATCGCCGCCGGAGTAGGCCACCAGCACCCGCTCATCGCTCAGGCTGTTGAGCCGTTCGGACACCTTGATCAGCAGCTCGTCCCCGAACTGATGGCCGAGCGTATCGTTCAGCATCTGGAAGCGGTCCAGATCGATCATGATCAGCGCCACCTGACGCATCTGCCGGTCGGCGATACTGAGGGTGTGGGCAAGGTCTTCCATGAAGAACCGGCGGTTGGCCAGGCCGGTCAGGGCGTCCGTGGACTCGAGGCGGGCCAGGTCCTGCTGCATCAATTTACGCTGGTCGATTTCCTGTTCCAGCTCCTGCCGGGTTTTCAGCAGGGCCTGGTTGCGCTTGAGAATCAGCTGGACCAGCAAGGTGGTGAGGCTGGTGAGCAGGCCCATGAACAGCACCGTGCCGAAGGTCAGCCATGGCCAGGCGCTGCGCTGGGCCTCAACCCATTGGTCGGTGGGCTCAACGGTGAGCGTCCAGTCCAGGGACGGTAGTGACACCGGTGCGGTGGCCCGGTAGCCGGAGTGGGGCTGCACAGCGCTGGAATGGTTGAGCGTGTAGCTGAGCCGGTCGCCGTTGTGGATATCGACACGAAAATCCCGGAGCACCCGTTTGTCCAGCAGTTGCTCGGCCAGCACCTTCATGCGGAACACGCCGGCAATAAAGCCCCGGTTGTTGTCGCCGGTGCCCACGGGTGCATAAATCACCATGCCTTTGCCGCCCTGGTGCAGTTCAATCACATCGGAGATGTCATAGCGCCCGGAGGCCCTGGCCGCCTCCAGCGCCTGGCGGCGCTGTTCAGAAAAGGCGACATTGAATCCAACGACGTTTTCATTGTCCGCCATCGGCTCCAGCCAGCGGACGATGAACTGGGGATCAATCCACTCAATGGCCTGGTACACGCCAAAGTCGGCGAGGTACTCCCGGGCATCCTGGCGCCAGGTGGTTTCCGTCATATCCGGGCTGACATTGAGGCGGGCGGCCATCCGGCGGATCGCCTCGGCGTGGATCTGAAATTCCCGTTCCAGCAGGCCGGCCATGGCCTCGGCCTCGTTGGTGAGGTTGGCCTGGATCTGGGCCCGGTCCTGCTGCACCAGGCCCAGCTTCAGGGTGGTGGCCAGGGCCAGGAATACGAGGGCAATCAGGGCGGCGAAGCCGGGATGCAAAAGCACCCGGGCAAGGGTCTTGCTGGACGTTACCGACACGTTCACTGGCTTCCCCGCAGTGGCCATACAACTGCCAGCTTAACGGCAGACCAGGATGAGAGTTTACGCATTATAACCTGCGTCCTTGGTCAACTGGGCAATTCTGTCCCTTAGGGACATTCCGTGGGCGCCATCCGGCAACCCGCCGGCAATTTCCCGGGCCGGGCTGCCGGCGCTCGCCGGCGCGGACAGATCCACAATGTGAGGCGTCACCGGCTGTTTGTCCGGTCCCATAAGCACCTCTACCTTGGGCGCCAGCTTGCGGCCTGGGTGAGTGGCCACCACCAGTGCGACCTCTCCGGTGTTCAGCTCCACCAGACTGCCGGCGGGATAGAGGCCGATCATCCGGATGAACGCTTCCACCATGGCGGCATCAAACTGCTGGCCCCGGTTGCGGTAGAGCACCCGAATGGCTTCCGCCGTGGGCAGCCCGTCCCGGTAGCAGCGGTCGCTGGTCATGGCATCGAAGGCGTCGACAATGGACACCAGCCTGGCAAACCGGCTGATCTGCCAGTCCGCCAGCTTCTGCGGGTAGCCGTGGCCATCGATGCGCTCGTGGTGGTGCAGGGTGACGTCGGCGACGATGGGGTCCAGGGAGGTGTCGGACCGGATCAGCTCATGGCCCAGGTTGGTGTGCTCCCGCATGACCCGGTATTCGTCCGGGCTCAGGGCCCCGGGCTTGTTGAGAATGTGCGCCGGCACCCGAAGCTTGCCCAGATCATGGAGCAGGCCGCACTGGCCGATAATGTCCAGGTCCTCGTCCGGCACCCCCAGAAAGCGGGCGAAGGCGATGGAGAAAATGGCCACCCGCAGGCAGTGCTCGGCGGTGTAGGCGTCCCGGTGCTTGATCCGGCTGATCCAGAACATGGCGCCTGGATTGGCCTTGATGCTCTCGACACAGGCCTGCAGGGCCGGCCGGGCTTCCGCGAGGTTCAGATCGTTACCTGCCTCGATGTCCTGCACCACCCGCTCCACGAAGGATTGGGTACGGGTCCAGGCGGCCTGGGCGGCGGGCAGTTCGGCGGTGAGCGGGCGGGCTTCCGGCAGCGGCTCGTTGGCCCGGGCCTTGCGCGCGGCGACGGCATCGAGGGCGGAGGCCAGTTTGTCCTGCTCGTCCTCCACCAGCACCCACTCGCAGTGCTGGCGCAGGATGCGGGCTTCCCGCTCGCTGCTCAGCACAAAGCCCTGGAACAGCACTGGTACCTCGGTCCAGGGACGGTCAAGTTTGACAACGCGCATGCCCGGTTCGAGCAGGTCCACCGGTAATCTCACCCGATGTGGGGTAATGCCGCTGGCCATCGCACCGGACGGTGTCCGTTCGGCGCGGGAGGGCGTAGTGCTGGGGGAACGACGAGACCGCATGGCGTTGACCAGACTGTGTGGGTAGCGCCTGGCATTATGACACGCGAAAAACACGCGAGACAGGTCCGCCGGCCGGCAAATCACCGGTTCGTGATTCTGTTCCCGTCTGTCCGGTCAGGCGGCAGGGGTGTGCACCCCAAGGCGGGGAATTTCCTGCTTCGGGCACCGGTCCATGACCACCCGCAGGCCCGCCGCCTCGGCTCGCGCGGCGCCGGCGGAATTGATCACGCCAATCTGCATCCAGACGGCCGGGATGCCCAACTCGATGGCGGCATCAATGATCGGGTCGGTGCGTTCCGGGGCCAGGAACAGATCGGCCATGTCCACCGGTACCGGCAGGTCCTTCAATTCGGCGACCACCGTTTCCCCCAGCAGGGTCTTGCCGGCAAGCCGGGGATTTACCGGGATCACACGGTAACCCTGCCTCTGCAGGTACGCCATGACGTCGTGGGAGGGCCGGTGGGTTTTCTCGCTGGCGCCCACCAGGGCGATGGTACGCACGTTCTCGAGCAGGCTTCGAAGCTGATCTGGGGAAGACAGGGGCATACCGGCGACTCCGGTCTCAGGCGATGGGTGACACGGGATGGGGCGCTTGGCAAGGCCCGGCGCTGTTGGCCGGAAGGCGCCCGGCCCCGTGCCGGACGCTCAGCGACGGGCTTCCAGGGCAACCGACACCGATTCCGCGTAGCGTAGCGCATGGGGCTTGTCGATTTCCACCCGCGCCCACTGCACCGGTGCGTGGCTCATGACGATGCCCAGAACCTCGTGGGTCAGCCGCTCCAGCAGGGCGAACCGCTGGCCATCCACGTGGGCGATGACCTGCTTGGTGATGGTCCGATAGTTGAGCGCAGCGGAAATTTCATTGCGCTCGATGGCCTCGGTGGCGTCGTAGGTCAGCTCGACGTTGATCACCACGTCCTGCTGGTTATTGATCTCTTCTTCCTTGATGCCGATGTACGCCCGCAGCAGCAGGTCCTTGATGCGGACGCGGGCTTCCGGGTATTCACGGGTATCGGTCATGGGCTCTCCGCGAGTCTGGTAATCAGCGGGCGTTGCTGATCAGGTTGAGGAATTCGGTGCGGGTGGCCTGGGACTTGCGGAACTGACCCAGCATCATGGAGGTCTTCATGCTGGAATTCTGCTTCTCCACGCCCCGCATCATCATGCACATGTGGCGGGCCTCAATGACCACCGCCACACCTTTCGCGTTGGTGACCTGCTCAACGGCCTCGGCAATCTGCCGGGTCAGGTTCTCCTGGATCTGCAGGCGCCGGGCGTACATATCCACAATCCGGGCGAACTTGGACAGACCCAGCACCTTGCCCTGGGGCAGGTACGCGATGTGACACTTGCCGATAAACGGCAGTACATGGTGCTCGCACATGCTGTACAACTCGATGTCCTGGATCACCACCATTTCGTCCATGGTGGATTCGAACACCGCGCCGTTCACGAGGTCGTTGAGGTCTTGCTGGTAGCCCCGGGTCAGGAACTGCATGGCCTTGGCCGCGCGCATGGGCGTGTCCTGCAGGCCCTCGCGTTCCGGATCTTCCCCCAGGCCCTGGAGAATGGCCCGGTAGTGGCCGCTGATATCGTTGAGGGAGTTGCTCATAATCGTATCCGGTCTGGCTTAAGGTTCAGGGGCCAAAAGCTTAAGGCAATTTGTCCACCATCTCCACGATTTACGGACCGCGCGGGCGGCCGGACCACTGCGTTTCTGACGAACCGTTCACACCCGTCCCATGGCGGCAAACGGCGCCTTGGGCTAAAGTCTGAGTCTCAGTTTGGTCGCCGGGAAAAATGCATGGAGCAGATCATGACCGGGCGCGCGGGCGCGGCGTTGGCCGCCTCCGAGGGACGCCTTGAATCGTGGCAGGAACGGGGGTGCTGGTTCCGGTACGGCGAGCACGCCATCTTCAGCCGCATGGCCGGTCGTGGTGAGCCGCTGGTGCTGCTGCACGGCTTTCCGACCGCCAGTTGGGACTGGCACCGGCTGTGGCCAATGCTGTGCCAGCAGTACACCGTCTACACCTTGGATCTGCTGGGCTTTGGCCTGTCCGATAAACCGCTGGGCTACGGGTACAGCATCGAAGACCAGGCGGACCTTGTGCAGGGCTGGCTGGCAGGCCTGGGCCTGGGTCGGGTGCACCTGCTCACCCACGACTACGGCAACAGCGTCGCCCAGGAACTGATGGCCCGGGAGCAGGAAGGGCAATTGCCGTTCGGCCTCGACAGCGTGTGCTTTCTCAACGGCGCGCTGTTCCCGGAAATGCACCGCCCCCTGCTGATCCAGAAAGTCCTTCACAGCCGCTTTGGCGGGCTGATCAGCCGGGCCCTGGGCCGCCGGGCCTTCGAACACAGTTTCCGACAGCTGTTTGGTAGCCAGAATCCGCCGGACGATCAGGACATGGACGATTTCTGGATGCTGGTGACCTACAACAACGGACGGGCCGTGTTGCCAGACCTCATCCGCTTCATGGAGGAACGCCGGCTGCACCGCAACCGCTGGGTGGGGGCGCTACAGGCGGCCCGTCAGCCCCTGCGGCTGATCTCCGGCGCCGCCGACCCGGTCTCGGGGGCCGCCATGGCCGCCCGTTACCGGGAACTGGTGCCAGGCGCCGACGTGGTCAGCCTTCGACACGTGGGTCACTACCCGCACTTTGAACATCCGTGGGAGATGTTTTCGGCGTATCAGGCGTTTCAGCGCTCCGTTCGGCGTTGATCACCTGGTTCCGGCCCCGGGCCTTGGCCTCATACAGCGCCTGATCGGCCCGGTTGAGCCACACCGACCAGGTCTCGCCCCGATTGACTTCGGCAACGGCAGCGCTGGCGGTCAACCGGATGTTGTCCAGGAACGGCCGACCGCTGACCGCCGACAGCAACTGCTGCGCCAGGCTGTCCGCATCCCGCTGGCGGGTTTCCGGCAGCACCACCATGAATTCCTCGCCGCCGATGCGGAACAGCTGGTCGCTCTCCCGCAGCCTTTTACGCAGGCGCCGGGTCATTTCCTTGAGCACCTTGTCCCCGGCCAGGTGGCCCCACTGGTCGTTGATCGCCTTGAAGTAATCCAGGTCCAGCAGGATCAGGCTGGAAACCCGCTCGTAGCGTTCCCGCATCTGAATCTGCTGGTTCAGGATGTCGGCCAGTTGGGACCGGTTCAGGCAACCCGTCAGCGGATCGGTGGTGGCCAGGCGGGTCAGCTCCTGCTGCAGACGCCCCACCAGCCAGGCAAAGACCCCGGAGAAGATGCAGGTGAGGCCCAGGGAAAAGGTGATGCGCCAGAAGTCGGCGACCGGGAACTTCACGAACGACACCGCGGACATCACCGTCACGAACAGGGTGTTGGTGACGATGGCCTCCCGTAGCGGCAGCAGGAAAAACAGCGCGGCCGCCGCCGGGTAAGACCAGTAAAGACCTGCGTGGCCATTGATCGCCGTCGAGTAGGTGGCACTGACCACCGCCAGCAGCGGAAACAGTCGACCCTTGAGAAAGTAGGTGTTTCGCCAGCGAAGGAACACAATCACCAGCACGGCGTTCAGGCAGAACAGCACCAGCAGCCACGACAGCAGAAGATGCCCCGCCCGCCATTGCACCATCACCAGCGGGGCCACCGCGACAAACGCCCAGAAGTGCAGGTGGTAGACCAACTGTTTCTTGAAACCCAACACCGCGAGGGTAGGCGTGGGCGCCAGGGAAGCCGTAGGGGGAAAAACGTTCACGCATCGCTCCTGCGTTCGGCCGGCGTTCCTTGACGCGGATCCTGGACGGTCGACCCGGGCCAGTGCCGGACCGTTTCCCTTACTTAAGCAGAAAGCCGGGCCGGAGGCCATCTCTTCCTGCCCGCACTTGGTCTGTCGCCTGGCGCTCCGGTAGACTTCCGGCATTCGCCATCGGAGCCAGACATGACTGCACTGCACCTGCGCCAGCCGGCGCTCACCCTAAAAGCCGGTTACCGGGCGCTCCAGCGACTGCGGGAGGCGCCCTTGACGCCGGCGGACGTCCACGTCATTCCGGGCGCTGCCGGCGGCCCCAAAGCCCTCGGCCTGACCGGGCTGGACAAAGCTGTTTTTGGGCAGTGGCTGCCCAGGGTGCCGCAGCAGCGGGCGCTGATCGGCTCCTCCATTGGCAGCTGGCGGTTTGCCGCCGTGGCCTCCTCGGACGACCCCGCCGTCCAGCTGGAGCGGCTGGCGGAGCTGTACATCAGCCAGCGTTTCGACCGGGGCGTCACCGCCGAAGAAGTCACCCGCAAAAGCGATGAGTTCCTGGCGTCGCTGCTGGCGGGCCGGGAACAGCAAGTGCTCGACCACCCGTGGTACCGTTTGGGCATTCTGGTGGTGCGCAGCCACGGCCGGCTGGCGGACGATCGGCGGGGCCGGCTGCTGACCGGATTGGCCCAGGTGGTGGCCGCCAACCTGGCCGGTCGGCGCCATCTGGGCCGGTTCATGGACCGGGGGCTGGTGCAGGACCCCCGCAGCCCCGTGCCGCTGGCAGACCTGACCGATTTCCCCACCCATCGCATTGAACTGACCGCCGAGAACCTGCGGCCGGCCCTGCTGGCGTCCGCGTCCATTCCCCTGGTGATGTCCGGGGTCCGGGACCTGCCGGGCGCCCCCGCCGGCGTTTACCGGGACGGCGGCCTGCTGGATTACCACCTGGACCTGCCCTACCAACAGCCGGGCATCGTGCTGTTTCCCCATTTCACCGACCGGGTAGTGCCGGGCTGGTTCGACAAGGCCCTGCGCTGGCGTAAGGGCACCGCCGAACACCTGAAGGATGTGCTGCTGGTGGCGCCCTCGCCGGAGTACCTGGCCGCGCTGCCGGACGGCAAGCTGCCCGACCGGCGGGATTTCGAACGCTACGCTGGCAACGACGCCGGCCGGGAGCGGGCCTGGCGCCGGGCGGTGGCCGAGAGCGAGCGGCTGGGAGAGGCGTTTCTGGAGGGGCTGGAGACCGGGAGGCTGATGGATTGGGTGCAGCCTCTTTAACCGGCAGCGGTCGTCAGCCGCTCTGTTGCGCAAACGGATTGGCCAGAGCGGTCAACCGATAGCCGGTGAGTGCCTGGTCGACGGCCGTGGTCGCCCGCAGCCGAACGGTCACGGGCACTGTGCGACCGTCTGCGTGGCGCAGGCTCAGGTCCAGCCGTTCAATCTCGCCGCTGTTGCGGGCGGCGGCCAGGGTGCGCCGGAAGTTGTCCGTGGTGCTCCCCTCTGCCTGAGCGATATGCCCCGTAAAGGGTTGGCCGACCAGGTCCGCCGGCGCCTGCCCGAGCAAGTCCGCGCTCTGGGGCGACACGAAACCGATCACGCCGTCCGGGTCCAGCTCACACACCAGGGCCCCGGACAGGGCCACCAGGTCCCGACTGCGGCTTTCGGCGTCGTTCAGGGCCTGGCGTAGGACGGTCTTTTCCACCTGAAGGGCGGCCAGCTGCCGTAACAGCTGCTGGTTGGCGCCGTCCCGTCGGGCCAGGGTCTGATACAGCCGGGCGCGCCACCGGCACAGGATCAGCGCCAGGGCTGCGAAGGCGACGGTCAGCACGCCGCCGGCCAGCCATGCCCGGGTCTGGGCGCGTTGGGCCGGCGCCCACGACGGGTCCGCCGGGGCGGTGGTGACGAGCCAGTGGTAACCCGGGCCGTGCACCTCGGTTCGCAGAGATCGCTCTGGTGCTGGCTGCTCAGGCAGTTGCCGTTGCCACAGGGGCGATTTGGTGTGCCGGTCCAGGGTGTCGATGCGAAGGCCGACGTCGGCGGGAAGCGTGCTGGCAAACACACCGCTCAGCCAGCGCTTCACCGGTTCTTCCGGGCCCGGGGGAGCGGCCAGGGTGCGAGCCAGCAACTCTTTGACCAGGCGTTCGTGGGTGGCGTCAAGATGGCTCGCGGCCAGAGTGTTGGCGCGGTCGGCGGCCAGCCTGGCCTGCCAGAAGGTCAGGCCGGCGCCGGTGAGCAGGATAAGCAGCGCCAACCATGCGCCAGGCAAGCGCCCCCGCCGCCCGGTATCAGAGGCTGGGAGAGGGTCGGGCCGGTCAGAAGCGGTGTCCAAGGGCGCGAAGCCTCGTGTCTAACGTTCGGAGCGAGCGTGTCGCCTCAACCTTAGCCTACTTCTGAAATATCGACCACTTTGGCGTCAGGCCGGGCAGACGGCCGCGTTCGAGCTGTCTTTGACGGCTCAGGCCGAACGGGCGGTGGCGGCCTGGGTCAGCAGAAAGGCCACAAACGCCGCCACCACCACCGATGGGCCGGCCGGGGTATCCAGGGTCCAGGACAGGGCCAGCCCGCCGCCCACGGCCAGCCAGCCATAGCCCACCGCCAGGACCGCCATGCGCTCGGGGGTGGCGGCCAGGCGCCGGGCGCTGGCGGCGGGGATGATCAGCAGCGCGGTGATCAGCAACACGCCGACCATCTTCATGGCCACCGCGATCACCAGGGCAAACATCAGCATCAGCACCAGCCGCAACCGTTCCACCGGCACGCCTTCCACCCGGGCCAGCTCCTCATGAACGGTGGCCATCAGCAGCCCCCGCCAGAACCGGGCCAGCACCAGCAGCACCAGCGCGGCGCCGCCGTAAATCCAGATCAGATCCTGGCGGTTCATGGCCAGCAGATCGCCAAACAACAGGCCGTTCAGGTCCACCCGGACCGAGGGCATGAAGCTCAGGGTCACCAGGCCGATAGCGAGGGCGCTGTGTGCCAGGATGCCGAGCAAGGTGTCGGTGGCCAGGGAGCGGGAGCGGCTCAGCGCCACCAGCACCAGGGCCAGGGTGACGCACAGCGCCATCACCCCGAGGTTCACCGGCAGGCTGAGCAGCAGGCTGAGCACAATCCCAAGCAGCGCGGAGTGGGCGAGGGTATCGCCGAAATACGCCATCCGCCGCCAGACCACGAAGCAGCCCAGGGGCCCGGCTACCAGGGCAATGCCGACGCCGCCGATCACTGCGCGCCAGAAAAAATCGTCCAGCAGGGCGTCAAACGGGGTCATGGGAGCAGTGTCCTGGGGCGTGTGAGTGGCCGACCACGTTGCCGTGCAGGTCGTGGCCGTGGTTGTGGTGGTGATGGTACACCGCCAGGGATTCTGCCACCGGCCGGCCAAAGGTCTCGATAAAGGACGGGTCCCGGGAGATGTCCGCCGGAAACCCGCTGCAGCACACGTGCTGGTTCAGGCAGATGACTTTGTCGGTGGCCGCCATCACCAGGTGCAGATCGTGGGAGATCATCACCACGCCGCAGTTCAGCTCGTCCCGGACATCCCGGATCAGGTTGTACAGGGCGGCCTGGCCGTTGATGTCTACGCCCTGGGCGGGCTCGTCCAGCACCAGCAGATCGGGCCGCCGCACCAGCGCCCGTGCCAGCAGCAGTCGTTGGCGTTCGCCCCCGGACAGGCGCTGGACGGCCGATTCGGACAGGTGGCCGATGCCGGTGCGGGCGAGGGCCTGCTGGCAGGGCCCGTCACCGTGGCCACTCAGGGCCATGAAACGGCGGACGGTCAGCGGCAGTGTGGGTTCGATGTGCAGCTGTTGTGGCACGTAGCCGATCACCAGATCGCTGGCCCGGACCACCTGCCCGGCGGTGACGGGCTGCAAGCCTACAAGGGCTTTGATCAGGGTGGTCTTACCGGCACCGTTGGGGCCGATCACCGTGAGGATGTCGCCCCGATGCACGCTCAGGTGCACGTCCCGGACCACGTCGCGGCCGTCAAAACGCACCGTCACGCCCTTCACACTCACCAATGGATCAGTCATCGACAGCCTCTGTCTGGCAGGTGGGGCAGAGCCCGGACACTTCCAGGGTTACGTCCTCGGCCTGGAAGTGGGCGTCGCCGGCGGCGGCTTCGACCGCCGCATTGACGGGAGGCGCGGTCAACTCGAGCACGTTTCGGCACCGGCGGCAGATCAAAAACAACCCGCGATGCCGCTCGCCGGCGTGGCTGCAGCCAACAAACGCGTTCAGGGAGGCAATCCGGTGCACCAGCCCGTGCTGCTGCAGGAATTCCAGCGCCCGGTACACCGTCGGTGGCGCGGCGTGCTGACCCCCGCGGGCCAGTTCCGCCAGTACATCGTAAGCGCCAAGCGGCCGGTGAGATTGCCAGACCAGGGCCAGCACCCGCTCGCGGATGGCGGTCAGGCGGGCATTGCGCTGCTGACAGAGAACCCTGGCGTGGTCCAGGGCGGCATCAATGCAGGCGTTGTGGTTGTGGGGGCGGTAGGCCAGGGGCGAACGTGCCATGAGGGAACTCCGGGAAATAATGAAACATTATAACATTTCCCGGCGTCGTCGCCAGAGCGGTCAGAAAAGTGGCCGCCAGGGTCGGTATTGCTCAGCGCCGGACCTCGGCGGCCAGGGATTCGAGGTATTCCAGATTGGGAATCCAGGCGTTCTCCCCGTCCACGGACACGCTCATCAGGTCCGCCGGCCCCGGCTCCCCGTCTGCCGGATGCAGGTCTTCCTCGGTCAGCCGGGCCTGGCTGGGGATGCCCTGGGTGACCAGGGCCATGAACGGAACGCTCTGGTGATGTTCGCCAATGGTGTTGAGCACCACGATGCGGCCCCGGTTGTCGCCGGGCACGGCCAGGGTGCCGCCGTTGGCGGCGTCGTAGGACACCACCGGGAGCGTCAGGCCGCGCCAGGGCAGATAACCCACCAGCCAGTCCGGCGACCGGGGGCCTGCATCCTCGCCCTGATAGTCCACCACTTCGGCGATGGACACGTTGGGCAGCAGGAGCTGGCGGTCGTTCACAGGGATCATCACGCAGGAAAGCAGTTGGCGGTTGTCGCTCATGGCGGTGTGTCCTCAGGCGGAATCGCGTTTCTGACGGGCCCGCAACAGGCAACCGTCTTCAAGAGTTCGGACCAGTTCCCGGGCCAGGGCTTCGGGTGGGCCACAGAAGCTGGCGCAGCCGGTGGCGGCCACGGCCTCGGGCATGGCGCTGCTGCCACAGCTGGCGCTCTCCTGGACCCAGATGCGGCTGCCGCGGCGGTGCAGGGCCGGCGCCGCGATGGCGCCGTCGTTGCCCATACCGGAAAACAGGATGGCGTGACAGCGACGCCCATAGTGCTCGGCCACGTTCAGCATCACCTGGTCAATGGAGGGGCCGTAGGGGCCGGGCCAGGGACCGGTGCCGGGGGTCAGCCCGCCGGCGTCGTCCAGGGTCCACTGCCGGTCCACCGGCATCATCACCACGTCGCCGTTGTGGATGCGGTCACCGGCCCGGGCAGATTTGAAGGTGTAGTGGGCGTGGCGGCCCAGCACCCGGGTGAGCACGTCGGCAAAGTGGCCGTCGATGTGCTGGGCGTAGACAAAGCCAACAGGCAAACCCGGCGGCAGGTGATCCAGGAACCGTTTGACCGCTTCCGGCCCGCCCAGGGACGCGCCCAGCACCCAGACATCTTCCGCCAGGGAACCAGGCGCCGCCGGCGGAATCCAGCGGGGCAGGGCCACGTCGGCCGCCGGTGCTTGGGACTCCAGCTGGGCCAGGGCGTCTTCCGAATCCAGTTCTTCAAGCTGGCCAAGCTGTTGTTCCAGCTTGCCCAGCAGGCGCCGCTCCCAGCGGGCATAATCGGGGGAGCCGGTACCCGGTGCCTGGTCCAGCCCAAACAGCACGGGCGCCTCGGTGTTCTCCAGCAGATGATCGAACAACGCCGGATGATCCGCCTCGTCGGCCAGCGTCACCAGCCACAATTCCGCGTCCGGCAGCGCCGGAAACAGCTGCAGCCGCTCCGGATCGCCGGAGAAGCTCACATCCAGGCCAAAGCGGGCGGTGGCGGTCTGCAGCCGGTGTCGCTGCAGCACCACGTCAGAGACAATGCCGACCCGGGGGCGGCCTGACTGACCGGTCATCACTCGTGTCCGGTCAGTCGCTGGATGGTGGCCAGCAGCTCCGCTTCCTGGAACGGCTTGCCCAGGTACTCATTGACGCCGATGGCCAGCGCCCGCTCCCGGTGCTTCTCACCGGTCCGGGAGGTGATCATGCAGATCGGCGTGTGCTTGAGCTGTTCGTCGTGGCGAACAAAACTGGCCACTTCGAAGCCGTCCATCCGGGGCATTTCGATGTCCAGCAGGATGATGTCCGGATGGTGGTCCTGCAGCTGGGCGACGGCATCCAGGCCGTCTTTGGCGGTGATCACTTCCATGCCGTTACGCTCCAGCAGCCGCGAGGTCACCTTGCGCACGGTGACCGAGTCGTCCACGACCATAACGGTGGTGACCTGCTGCTCGTAGCGGGCCGCATCGCGGGCTTTCTCGAGGCTGGCCAGGCGCTGGCGCTCGGACAGAATGTCGGACCGGATCATCGCCGGCAGGTCGAGGATGACCACCACGTTGCCGTCCCCGAGGATCGTCGCCCCGGACACGCCACGCACGGAACTGAACTGGGGCCCGAGGGATTTCACCACGATTTCCCGGCTGCCCATCAGGCTGTCCACCTGCAGCGCCATGGGCTGCTCGGCGCCCCGCACAAGGATCACCGGCAATGGCAGCGCCTGGCCCTGGAGCTTGGGCTGGTGGTCGCTGTTGAGCAGTCCACCGAGGTACTGCAGGCGGTAGTGCTGGCCGGCGTATTCAAACAGTGGCGCGTCCGGCTTGTAATACTCTTCCAGCTCGTAGGTGCTGACCCGCACAATCCCCTCGATGGTGTTCAGCGGGATAGCGTAGAAGTCTTCACCGGTGGTGACCATCAGCGCCCGGTTGACCGAGACGGTGAACGGCAGGCGCACGGTGAAGGTGGTGCCGCGGCCCAGGGCGGAGTCGATGTCCAGGCTGCCGCCGAGCTGCTTGATCTCGCTGGCGACCACGTCCATGCCCACGCCCCGGCCGGAAATCTGGGTGACTTTCTCCGCGGTGGAGAAGCCCGGCTGCAGGATGAACTGGAGGATTTCCCGGTCGCTGAGGTCTTCGTCAGCCCCCAGCATGCCCTGGCGGATGGCCTTGTCGCGGATGACCTTGGTGGGGATGCCCTTGCCGTCGTCCATCATCCGCAGCACCACGTCGCCGCCTTCGCGGGTCAGGGACAGCACCACTTCCCCGGTGTCCGGCTTGCCGGCCTTGAGGCGGTCCTCCGGGGTTTCGATGCCGTGGTCGAGGGCGTTGCGCAGCATGTGCTCCAGGGGCGCGATCATCCGCTCAAGGATGTTGCGGTCCATCTCGCCTTCGGCGTTGCGGACGTCAAACTCCACCTTTTTGCCCAGCTCGCCGCTGATCTGGCGGACAATCCGGCGCAGGCGCGGCACCATGGACGCGAACGGAATCATCCGCGTCTTCATCAGGCCTTCCTGCAGCTCGGTGTTGATGCGGGACTGCTGCACCAGCAGCGTTTCCGTATCCCGAACCCGGTCGGACAGGGTCTCCCGCAGATCCGCGAGGTCCGATGAGGATTCGGTCAGCGCCCGGGACAGCTGCTGGATGGAGGAGTAACGGTCCATTTCCAGGGGATCGAAATCGTCGCCGTAGTCCGGGCCGTGCTCCTGCTCCGCCCGGAACAGGATCTGGGCTTCGGTTTCGATGTCCATGCGCCGCAGCTGTTCCCGCAGACGCTCGATGGTGGCGGCCATTTCATCCAGGGTGTGGCTGAAATCGCTGGTCTGGGTTTCCAGCCGGCCCCGGGTGATACTGGTTTCGCCCGCCAGGTTGACCAGGTCGTCCAGCAGTGGCGCGGAGACTCGGATGGTTTCCTGGGCCCGCTGGTTGTCCCTGCCCTGGCGACGGGGTTGCGCTGGCTTGGCGGCGGGTTTGGGGGCCGGTGCTTCCGGCGCCGCCGGGGGGCTGGATGGTGCGGTATCGACGGGCTCCACCGGCGCTGGCTCTGCGGCTGGCGCCTCTGGCGCCGGAGCGTCGCCGCCCTGGGCCCGGGCTCGCACCTCGGCGACCAGGGCACCGATCCGGTCGTATTCCCCGGTGATGGCCTGCCAGTCCGCCGCTTCCGGCGCGTTGCCGCCCAGGTCGATCAGGCGGGTCTCCAGTTCGTGGGCCTGGTCGCCCAGGGTCTTGAGCTGCGCCAGGCGGGCGCCGCCTTTGAGGGTGTGCAGGGCGCGCTGGGCTTCCTGGTTGAAATCGTGGTTGGCCGGCTCTTTCTGCCAGTCGGCCAGCAGGCGTTCGAGCTGGTCGAGCAGCTCGCCGGCTTCTTCCAGGAAAATCTCCAGCACTTCCGGATCCACCGACGCGTCCTGCGCCTCAGCGTCGGTCTGAACCTGGTCGGCGCCGGATTCCGGCGGCCGGGTAAACTCCGCCACCAGCTCCGGTGCCACGGTCGGCAGTTGGCCGCTCTCCAGGCTGTCCAGCATGGCTCGCAGAGCCACCACCGCGCGGTCGCTAACCGGCAGCATGCGTGCCGGTTCAACGTCGCCGGCCAGCACCGGATCCAGGGCGTCGGACCAGGCCTCGGCCAGCTCCGCCACCGCGTCCACATCCGCCAGGCGGGCACCGCCCTTGAGGGTGTGCAGTTCCTGCTGAAGCCGGGTGACGCCGGCCAATTCATCGGGCTGTTCCCGCCACTGGCTCAGGCATTCGAGCAGCGCGTCGTGAATTTCCACGCCCTCGTCCAGGAAGATGCCGATCAGGTCGTCGTCCGCCGGCGCCGGCGACAGGGATTCGTTGAGGGCCGGGCCCACCGTGTCGCTGTCCCAGTCGAGGTCGTCATCGATCGATTCCTCGGTCGGTGCCGGGCCGGTGTCGCCCCGGAGAATCCCCTCAACCTGATGAATCAGGTCGGTCGCCGGCGGGCAGGGCTTGTGGGTGGCCACCTGGTCCACCATGGAGGCGAGCCGGTCGTGGCAGGCGAACAACAGTTCCATCATGGTGCCGGAGGCGGTCAGGCGGCCGTCGGCCACCCGTTCGAACAGGTCTTCCAGCACGTGGCTGAGATCGCCAATGGCGTCAACACCGGCCATGCGGGCGCCGCCCTTGAGGGTGTGTACGTCCCGCTGGAGTTCGGCCGCGACCTGGGTATTGGTCGGGTCCTCGCTCCAGGT
The DNA here is from genome assembly GCF_037080155.1 of Marinobacter sp. C2H3. NCBI lineage: Bacteria > Pseudomonadati > Pseudomonadota > Gammaproteobacteria > Pseudomonadales > Marinobacteraceae > Marinobacter > Marinobacter sp. C2H3. The sequence continues at coordinate 119,243 of NZ_JBBBNZ010000001.1, forward strand.
GTGCAGCGCGCTGCTGGTGGAATTGACCAGGTCATAGGCTTCCTCCAGGAAGATGCCGACCAGTTCCGGATCCAGATCCGCCAGGGATTCGCCGCCGTTCGCGGCCGGGGTATCGCGTTCCGTGTCGGCGGCGGTCCCGGCGTCGCCCACATTGGTGGTGGGCCGCTCGCCCCGGGCTTCGGCCATGTAGGCGCGAATGTCGCTGATCAGGTCCGGTGCCGGGCGCGGGGCCTGGCCGGCCTCCATGGCCTCCACCATGCTCGCCAGGCGATCGTGGCTGCGGAACAACAGGTCTGACAGGGACGGGTTGATCGCCAGGCGCTGGTCCGTTAGCCCCTCGAACAGGGTTTCCAGTTCGTGGGAGAGGTCGCCGACGGCCCCAATGTCGGCCAGTCGGGCGCCGCCCTTGAGGGTGTGCAAATCCCGCTGAAGCAGGCGCAGCAGATCCGTGTTTCCGGTGTCCTCGCTCCACTGCTGCAGAGCGTCGGCAGTGCTGTTGACCAGGTCCCGGGCCTCCTCCAGGAAGATGGCGGCCAGCTCGTCGTCCATGTCGCTGTCGTCGGATTCGTCGGTTTCCGGCAGCGGTGGCAGAGAATCATCGTCGGGCGCGGCAGAATCGCTGGTGGCCTCGGCGCTGTCGTCGTCCAGGCTGCGGTCGATGACATCCAGATCGTCGGTGAAGGCCTGGTCGAACGGGTCGTCTTCCCGGGGCGCGGCGGCCACGGCAAATCGGCGCAGCTCATCCACTAGGGTGGGGTCGGCGTGGGTGGCGAGGCCAGCAGCCACCTGGTCCATCATGTTGATCAGCTGTTCGTGGGCCTCACGAACCACCTCGAAGAAACCGTCCGTCGGAGACTGATCGCTGGCTGAATTGGCGGCGTAGGCGTCCCGGAGGGCGCCGGCCAGTTCAGAGACGTCGGCCAGGCCAGCGTCGGCGGCGCCCAGGGTCAGATGGCCCAGTTCGTCCCGCAGGCGGGTGACGGGGCCGGTGTCTTCGGGGGCGGCGGCCCACTCGTCAAGAATGCGCTCGGCGTCCAGAACGATGTCCAGCCCCTCGTTCAGGAACAGTTCCACCAGCTGGGCACGGCTCTGCTCCGCCGGCTCGTCCCGTTCGGCGCTGGCTCCGTCACGGCCGCCGCTGGCGAGCGCCTCAAGCTGGGCCAGGAAATCGTCGGTGCCAGCCAGAGTCTGCTGGGGCGCGTTCTGGATCTGAGCCAGGCCCTGATCGAGAAATTCGCAGACCTGGCGAATCAGCTCGATGACCGGCTGGTCCGCTCGCCGGTTCTGGGCTCGGGATTCCTTGACGAAGTGTTCCAGCGGCGTGATTACCCGGGCAATCGGTTCGATGCCGGCGGTGTTGGCGCTGCCCTTAAGGGTATGCAGCGCGCGGGACAGGTCGTCGGTGTAGGCTGTGCTGGTTTTATCACCGGCGGCGGCCACATAGTCCCGCAGGGTCTGAAGATGGGTCTCCGCCTCGCTCTGGAAAATGTCCAGCAGCACCGGGTCGAGCTCGTCTTCTTCGGCCACTTCGATGGTGGCGGCCTCGTGGTCGCCCGGCAGGGGTGTTTCGGCGGTCGGCATGACACTGGCGTCAGGAATCTCGCCGTTGGCCAGGGCGCGGGCACGGGCCTCAAAGCCGCCCGTTTCCTGGGAGGCCGGGCGGCGGTGTTCAAAGTCGCTGACCAGCGCCGGTAGCGCATCGGTTACGTCCTGCAGCAGGCGGGCGATGTCGTCGTTCATGAACACGCTGCCATCGATCACCCGGTTGAGCATGTTCTCCACCGCCCAGGCCAGCTCGCCAACCACCAGCGCGCCGACCATGCGGCCGCTGCCCTTGAGGGTATGAAACGCGCGCCGGATTTCCGTCAGGGCGCTGCGGTCATCGTGCTGCCGCAGCAGCATGGGCAAGTATTCCCGCACCGTATCAAGAACTTCGCCGGCCTCTTCAATGAAGATTTCCAGAATGTCGTCGTCGATCAGGTCGTCGTCGGCGTCGGAAGCCACGGCAGGGGCTTCTGTGGCCGGCGGAACTTCCTCCTGGTTGTCCTCGGTCGCGCCCATCGTGACCTCGGCGCCGTCGCCGGCGTCTGCGGCGTCGCCGTCGGCGCGGAGAGCCGCTGTGTCGTCGGCCCGGCGGGTGTCCGCCAGGGCTTCGGCCCGGGCGATAAGTCCGGCCACATCACCATGAACGTCACCGGTGCGGAATTCTTGAATCAGGCCCGGAATGCGGTCATTGACGTCGTCAATCAGGCCGAACAGCTCGTCGGTGGGCCGGACGGTCTGATCGATCACACGATTCAGCAGGTTTTCCACCGACCAGGCCAGTTCGCCAATACTGGTGGCGCCCACCAGTCGGCCGCTGCCTTTGAGCGTGTGGAAGGCCCGGCGTACTTCAGACAGCGCCTCACGGTCGCTGTGGTCCTGGCGCAGCCTTGGGTAGAACTCGTGGATGGTCTCCAGCACTTCGCCGGCTTCTTCCACAAAGATCTCGAGGATCTCGTCGTCCAGCAGGGTGTCGTCGGAGCCTTTGACGGCTTCCGGCTCCGGGGCGACGTCGGGCTCGGCCGAATCACTGAGTACCGGGGGCGCGACGGAGGTGTCCGGAGCCTGCCAGGTGGGCTCGGCGCCGGGGGGGAACCCGAGAGAGGTGAGGCTGTCCTCTGCCACCCGCAGCACGCCGTCGTTTTCACCGATGCCTTCGGCCAGACGCTCCAGGTAGTACTCGATGCTGGTCACCGCGTCCGCGAGGGTATCCAGCTGTTTCCAGTCTGGCACCTGGCGGCTGCCCAGAAGCACGTCAGTCACGTAGCGTTCGGCACAGCCGAGCATGTCCGAGACCTGGTCCAGCGGGATCAGTGCCAGGCCACCGCGAATGCTGTGCAACAGCCCGGGCACGTGGTCGATTTCCCGGGTATCCCACTGGGACGCAATGAAGTTGACGATGGCCGACTTGACCTGTTCGAGGGTGTTGCGGGATTCCCTCAGCAGCGCGCTGCTGGCGTCGTCCAGTTCCCGGGAGCCAAGGTTGAGAGCGGCACTGGTGCCGTCGTCCTCGGCGCTGCCAATCGACAGATCGTTGTCGAGGCCGGCCAGGCTGGCTTCGACGTAGAGCAGGGCGCCGGCGATGTCCATGAGGGTGCCGTCGTCCGCGGGCTCGGCCTGCCCGATCAGGCGCTGCACCAGTTCGGCTTGTTCGTTCACCACCCGACGGGGAATGCCGAGGCCCAGCACCGCCAGGGTGTTCGACACCAGATGCAGGCCCGGCAGCAGATCTTCGAGCTCGGCGTTCTGGCGCAGGTCCGAGCGTACGAACAGGTCAAGCTGGTCCTTGAGCTTGGCCAGTTCTTCATTCAGCGCGCCCACCACCGAGTGGATGGCCTCCCGGCCGGGGCCGGAGGCGCGGGTGCGGGCGGCGTCCACATCGTCCTCGGACGGCAGCGCCTCGGCAAGCTGGTAATCGGTGCGGACGGCGTTGACCTGAGGCGTATCAAGATCGCGGGCCCGGGCGACGTAATACAGCAGGTGCTTGAGCAGGGCTTCGGGCGCCGGGGACTGCAGGGCGCGGGCGTGCTCGTCGCTGAGCCGGCGAATTTCCGTGTCCAGTTCCCGGAGCAGGGATTTCACCGCGGCGTTGACCGGGTTGACCTGTGCCTGCAGGGTTTCCACAAAGGCGCCGGCGGCCCGCCAAAGCTCGCCCCGCGGGGTTTTCTGGCAGAGGCGGATCAGGCGTGCAATGACCTTCTGCAGGTAATCGAAGTGCGACGGCAGGTCGTCTTCGCGGACCACGCCGGCCAGGGCAAACTGGTACATCTGCCGGAGTTTGCGAACATGGCCGAGCACGTTTGGGTCCTGCAGGCGCTGGGCCGCTTTCGGGCTCACCCGGATGTGCGCCCGGCTCAGATCCGGCTTGAACAGGGAGGTATCGGACAGCAGCGCTTCGCCCCGGGCGGCGCGCAGATCGTTCAGCAGGGGCAGCAGGATCAGCGGGAAATCGTCCCGGCTGCTGGTCAGGTGTTCGAGATACTGGGGCAGCTGAAGGATGGCCTGCATCAATACGTCGACGGCCTCGTCCACGCTGGTGACGGTGTCGTTGAGCAGCGCCTGGGTCAGCTTCTCCATCTCTTCGGTGAGCAGGGCCGCGCCATAGAGCTCGACCATCTGCAAGGTGCCATGCACCTGGTGGAGATAGTTCAGGCAGAAGCGCAGGCGCGCGGTGTCGTCGCGATTCTCGACATACGCTTCCAACGCATGCTGACCCTGGGTCAGCGTGTCCTGTATTTCACCCCGAACCCAGTCCAGGGCGATGCTGTCATGGTGATTGCCCATAACCACTCCGGTTATTCGTCGTCGGCCTGGCGTTTGATCCACGCCAGGACATGTTCAGAGGGAACCCGTTGAAGGCCAGGCGGCTGCCAGTCGGTCAGCTCGCCTTGCCCCAGCACCAGGAGCCCCCCGGGCGCCAGCCGCTCTGCCAGTCGTTTGACGATCTCACGCCGGCGCCAACGGCGAAAATAGATCAGCAGGTTCTGGCAAAAAATGATGTTCATGCCGTGCATCGGTGCGTCGGCCAGGTCCAGCACATTGAGCCGTGTGAAACACACCCGGTCGCGGAGACCGTTCGCAATCTCTACCGTGTTGCGCTCCGACGGGTGGAAGTAGCGCGTTTTCAGGTCCTCGGCCACCCCCAGCAGCTTGCGGGGGTTGAACTGCCCCCGTCGGGCCTTGTCGATGGCCGGCTTGCTGATGTCCGAGCCAGTCACGCCAAACAGGGGCGGTAGTGCCAGTTCGGTCATGCATTCGTTGAGAATCATGGCCAGGGTGTAGGGCTCTTCGCCCGTGGAACAGCCAACGCTCCAGGCTTCCAGCGGCCGCCGCCGGAGCTGTTCCCGGGGCCGGGTCAGGATGTAGTCCGACACCAGCCGGAAGGCATCCGGATCCCGGAAGAACCGGGTTTCCTGCACCGTCAGCCGGTCCACCAGAGTGGACCATTCCCGGACGGCGTCCGGTCCGGACACAATCTGCTCGTAATAGGCCTGGTAGCTGCTGCAGCCAATCTCCCGCATCCGGATGCCCAGATTGGTCTCCAGGAACGAGCGCCGCTCGAAGGACAGGGTCATGCCGGTGCGATGCTCCAGCAGGGCCTGCCACTGGCTGAACTGCGCCTCGTCCATGTCTGGGAGTCGGCGCAGGGACCAGATCCCTTCGGCGGTGCATAGCGGGTTGTGGGTCTGCGCCATGGTCCGTCAACTGCCCGGGGCTGCGCGTCAGCCCACCACCGGTACGTCGCTGTCCTCTTCGAGGGCCTCGTCGGCGAGGTCTTCTTCCGGCAGGGTGAAGCCGGCCACCGAGGAACGCAGCTCCGAGGCCATCTCCGCCAGGTTACCGATCGACTTGGCGGTCGCGTTGGTACCGGAGGACGTCTGGGAGGTGATTTCCTGGATGACGTTCATGGTGGTGGAGATATGCGACGCGGAGGACGACTGCTGACGGGCCGCATTGGAAATGTTCTGGATCAGTTCCGCCAGGGACATGGACACGTTCTCGATTTCCTCGAGCGCGATACCGGCGTCCTGGGCCAGGCGAGCACCACGGACCACCTCGGCGGTGGTGTGCTCCATGGAGATAACCGCCTCGTTGGTGTCCGACTGGATGGTCTTTACCAGTGCTTCGATCTGCTTGGTGGCGGCGGAGGACCGCTCTGCCAGCCGCTGTACTTCGTCCGCAACCACCGCGAAGCCCCGGCCCGCGTCACCGGCCATGGACGCCTGGATGGCGGCGTTCAGGGACAGGATGTTGGTCTGGTCGGCGATGTCGTTGATCAGGGATACGATGTCACCGATTTCCTGGGACGATTCACCCAGACGCTTGATCCGCTTGGAGGTTTCCTGGATCTGCTCACGGATGTTGTCCATGCCCCGGATGGTGTTCTGCACCACCTCGGCGCCTTTTTTCGCGATCGCAACCGACCGCTCGGCTACCGCGGAGGATTCGGCGGCGTTCGAGGACACCTGGTCGATGGACACGGCCATCTCGTTCACCGCGGCGGAGGCGCCGGCGATTTCCTGGGCCTGGTGCTCGGAGGCGTCCGCCAGATGCATGGCCGTAGCCTGGGTTTCCTGGGCCGCGGAGGCAACCCGCTCGGCGGTGCCCCGGATGGCCTGTACCAGACCGCGCATCTGGTCGATGGCGTAGTTGATGGAGTCGGCGATGGCGCCCGTGAAGTCCTCGGTAACCGTGGCCTCCGTGGTCAGGTCACCGTCGGCCAGGTCGGCCAGTTCGTCCAGCAGTCGCAGGATGGCGTTCTGGTTCTGCTCGTTCTGCTCCTGAGTGGTGGCCAGGCGCGCCTGGGCTTCGCGGTACAGCACAAGGCCGATGGCGACAACGATAGCGACCATGCCGGCTAGGATGAAGAAGGCCAGGGTCGGGCTGATGAACCTCGACTGGGCCTGAGCGCGGAAGTCCGTGGCCAGTGTGGACAGCCCGGCGAGCAGTTGCTCGGAGTTGTCGAAGATGTTGCTGGCGGCGGTGCGGGCCTTGAAGAGGTCGGGAGAGGCTTCAAGAATCGCGTCGACGTTCTGGGAGACGTATTGGAACAGCTCGGAGACCGCCTGCAGGCCGTAGATGGCGTCCTCGTCGGTGACCTTGGAGATGCCCATGGCCTGGTTGCCCTTGAGCTGGCCTTCGAGGACCCGGCCAAACAGGCTGGCGTCGCGGCCGAAACGGTCGGCGGCGATGACCGCGTCTTCGTCACCGGAGAGAACGTTGTTGACGGAGCGGACGATCCGCTCGGCCAGCAGGGACTGGCGCTGGGCCAGGGCAACCTGTTCCGCCGGCGCCTTGTTGTCCAGCAGGATCTGTACGATGTCGTCGTATTCCACCTGCAGCTGCGGGATGTTCTCGTTCAGCGTCTGGGCCACGTCATGCAGGCTCAGTACCGCGTCCTTGGTGGACAGCACCTTGTCGGCGCTTTCACGCACGGAATCCCAGGTGGTCTGGACGCCGCTGGTCTGGGCCATCTCGCTGGGGGGCAGGCCGGTATCCGGGTTGCCTTCGGTCACGTAGGTCCAGAGCTTCTGGAACTCGTCCCGGGAGTTGCGCAGCTGGTCGAAGGCGGAGGCGGTACCACCAGCCGCCTCGGTGGCGTTCTTGGCGATGGCCTGCGACAGCACCCGCAGTTCGGCGGCGTGCGCGATGTAGCGCTGATCGTTCTGGCTGTTCTTGTTGATGATGAACAGCACGACGACGAGCAGCACGGTCAGTGCGATCAGTCCTGCGATCAGGCCGGCAATCAGACGGTTGCCTCCCTGTCCCATACCGAGTCTTCCTGCTCTGTTTTTCATGTTCTGGCTCCCGGCCTTTCTAGCGATTGGCAAGTTTGTTATGTCAAAGATCAGACGGTCAGGGGGACGTTCCTGCCAGTGTCGTCACCCTTACCACTGTGAAACGTCCAGAAAACGCTCATCGTTCACCAGGTCGGCGGCGGAGAACACGTTCCAGACTTCTTCGTTGCGCTCGTAGCCGCCCGAGACGAACGGCTGAACGCGGTCAGGCACACCGTCTGCGGTGTCCCGGAAACTGTCGGTGGCGAAATACTGCATGCCGAGCACACTGTCGACCACCAGGCCGCTGAAGATGTCGCCCTGTTCGACGACCAGAACGCGGCGCTCCCGCTGGCTGCGGGAGGAGCGGGGAATGTCAAAGAATCCGGCCAGGTCCACCAGCGGCAGCAGCCGCCCGCGCACGTTGGCCGCTCCCATCAGGAACGACCGGACGCCGGGGATGTGGGTAAACCGGGGCACGTGCAGGATTTCCGCCACCTCGCCCATGGGGGCGACGTAACGGTGGCCGGACAGCACAAAACCGATGCCGTTCCAGAGATCGACGGCTTCCTGCTGCTCTGGCAGGCCGGCGGCCAGACTCCGGCTGCGCTGGGCGATGTCCGAGAGTAGGGCGAACGGTGAGGCGGCCTGGGGGGACATGAATACTCCGGGTTCAGGCGATCAGGCTGTTGATCGTCTTGATCAGATCGTCTTCGTTGACCGGTTTGACCAGGTAACCCTTGGCGCCCTGGCGGGTGCCCCACACGCGGTCGGTTTCCTGATCCTTGGTGGTGACGATGACCACCGGAATGGAGGCGGTCTCCGGGGCGCGGGTCAGCTGGCGAGTGGCCTGGAAGCCGTTCAAGCCGGGCATGACCACGTCCATCAGCACCAGGTCCGGCGTTTCAGCACGGGCCTTGGCGACACCATCGGCGCCGTTGTCGGCGGTGAGCACCTCGTGCTGGTGCTTCTCCAGGATGGTGGAGATCTTCTTAACCTCGGTGGGGGAATCGTCAACAATGAGAATGCGGGCCATGGTTTCCTCGATGGTTCTTGATCTGAGCAGGTTTACTGTTCCGCCTGGGGCACATACTGGCGGATCGTGTTGAGCAGCTCATCCTTGCTGAACGGTTTGGTCAGATACTGGTCAGAGCCGACGATACGACCCTTGGCCTTGTCAAACAGCCCGTCCTTGCTGGAGAGCATGATAACCGGCGTCTTTTTGAAAGAGGAATTGTTCTTGATGAGTGCGCAGGTTTGGTAGCCGTCCAGGCGGGGCATCATGATGTCGACAAAGATGATGTCCGGCTGGGAATCGGCGATCTTGGCCAGAGCGTCAAAGCCATCCGTCGCGGTGATCACTTCACAGCCGACTTTTTTAAGCAGGGTTTCCGCGGTGCGACGAATGGTCTTGCTGTCGTCGATCACCATGATCTTCAGGTTCTCGAAGTTGTCATCCATTATGCAACTGCCTTGCGCTCAGCGACTGTCTTGTTTTCGAACAGAGGGTTGTAACACAAACCTTCAGGTTCTTCTATAAACCCGCACAGTTATAGAATATGAGGGCCGAATTAAAAAGTGTTTGTTTGTGACCAAATGTACTGGTGCCGGCACGGTCACGTCAGGGATAACCCCGATGGAGGGGGTTCCATCTCCGGATGCATTCACCGGTCGGGTACACTACCATCTGACGATTCAGCATAGCACTTTCTGCCCGGTCCACTCTGCTGACCGGTTCGTGTTTTTACTGCCCAGGAGCCGAAACACCTCATGACAGTCCGACTCGGGATCGTGATGGATCCCATAGACCAGATTACCTACAAGAAGGACAGTTCACTGGCCATGTTGCTGGCGGCCCAGAAGCGGGGCTGGCAGATCGAGTACATGGAGCAGTCCGACCTGTATCTGGACGGCGCCCGTGCCATGGCCCGGACCCGGGAGCTGACCGTGTACGCCGATCCAGACAAGTGGTTCGGGTTTGGCGGCAGCCAGGAGCGTGCCCTGGGCGACCTGGACGTCATTCTGATGCGCAAGGACCCGCCGGTGGACCGGGAATTCCTCATGGCCACCTACATCCTGGAGGCGGCTGAGCAACAGGGCGCCCTGGTGGTTAACCCGGCTGCGACCCTGCGGGACTGCAACGAGAAGCTGTTCGCCACCCAGTTTGACGATCTGACCCCGCCGCTGCTGGTGAGTCGGTCGGCCGAGCGTTTCCGGGAATTCTATGCCCGCCACGGTGACATCATCATGAAGCCGGTGGACGGCATGGGTGGCCACTCGATCTTCCGGGTGCGGGAAAACGACTTCAACCTGGGGGTGATCATCGAGACCTTGACCCACTATGGCGAGCACCAGGCCATGGCCCAGAAATACATCCCGGAAATCGTCGATGGCGACAAGCGCATCCTGCTGATCGACGGTGAACCGGTGCCCTACGCCCTTGCGCGAATTCCGTCCCAGGGGGAGAATCGCGGCAACCTGGCGGCCGGCGGCCGCGGTGAGGGCCGTGAACTGACCGCCCGGGACCGGGAAATCTGTGCCCGGGTGGCACCGGCCATCAAGGCGAAGGGCCTGATGTTCGTGGGCCTCGATGTGATCGGCGACTACCTTACCGAAATCAACGTCACCAGCCCCACCTGCATCCGGGAGTTGGATGCGGCCTTCGGTATCGACATAGCCGGGCAACTGATGGACGCCATCGAACGGCGTTTGAACGCGGCCTGACCGACAGGCCGCACGGGCGGACGTCAGGGCTGAAATAAGGGCGGGAGTAACGGCGGATGGGAGCATGGCAGTTCAGGTAAGCGACACAGACCGGTTTTCGTTCACGCTGTTTCTGGCGCTGGCCCTGCACGCCGTGCTGGTCCTGGGCATCACGTTTGCGCCGGAGTCCCCGACGCCATCCGCCCAGACCATGGAGATCACGCTTGCCCAGTTTGACGATGAGAAGGCGCCCGAGAAGGCCGACTTTCTGGCACAGACCAATCAGGTGGGCAGCGGGACCGAAAATGAAGCCCGCGAGTTGACCACGCCGCACCCATCGGATCTGGCGCAGCCCGCGCCGCCTGAAGCGCCGCCGCAGTCCCCGGCGCGTACCGAGCCCGAAAAAACGCAGAAAGTGCCGGTGGTATCGACCACCGGAGCCTCTGACCGCAAAGTGGCGCCGGCAAAAGACGCCGACCAGGAACGGCCTGCGCCGGTGCAGAAGAAAAAGAGCCTGATGGAGCGGAGCCTTGAAATCGCCGCCCTGGAGGCTCGCTTTGACGCCCAGCAACAGGCCTACGCCCGCAAGCCCCGTGTGATGCGGGTGACGGCCGCATCCACTCTGAAATCCTCGAATGCCTGGTACGTGCAGAACTGGGTCAGCAAGGTGACCCGGGTCGGCAACATCAACTATCCGACCGAAGCCCGCCGGGAAGGACTCTATGGCACCCTGCGGATGCTGGTTTCCCTGCGCAAAGATGGCACAATCAAAGAAGTGTCGATTCTGCAGTCATCCGGCAGCCGGGTTCTGGATGACGCGGCCATTCGTATTGTCCGGATGGCATCGCCCTTTGCCCCCTTCCCGGAGGAGATGAGCGAGAACGTGGACGAGCTGGAAATCATTCGTACCTGGTCGTTCCAGAAGCGGGGGTTGTCCTCCGGATGAACGCGTCCCGGGTATCGCCTCACTCCCTGCAGCACCATTTCCTGGTGGCCTCACCCTGGCTGGCCGACCCGCGGTTCCACGGCACCGTGGTGTATCTGTGCGAGCATTCGGACGAAGGCGCCCTCGGGCTGGTGGTGAACCGGCCCCTGGATCTTGTTCTGGGCGAAATCCTGGAGCAGATGGACCTTCCGGGGGAGGACCTGGACGTACCGGTATACGGCGGCGGTCCGGTCCAGCCAGAACGGGGCTTCGTACTGCACACCCCCGGCGTGGTCTGGCAGCACACCGCGTCGGTGCACGCCGACGTCAGCCTGACCACCTCCCGGGACGTGCTGGCGGCCATCGGCCGGAGCGACGGGCCGGCCCGATACCAGGTACTGCTGGGTTACTCCGGCTGGAGCGCCGGGCAGTTGGAGGAAGAGCTGGGCAGCAACGCCTGGCTGACCTGTCCCGCCTTTGCCGACCTCCTGTTTGAAACCCCGGTGGATCAGCGCTACCAGGCCGTGCTGGCGTCCATGGGCATTGATCTGAACCAACTGACCGAGTCGGTGGGCCATGCCTGAGGCAGGCCGCCGGCGGGTGATGGCGTTTGATTTCGGGCTGCGCCGGATGGGCGCGGCGGTTGGCCAGGAATGGCTCGGCCGGGGCGAGCCACTGGCGCTGATTCCGGCCCGGGACGGCATCCCGGACTGGACGCGCATTGAGGCGTTGCTGACCGAGTGGCAGCCGGACCTGGTGCTGGTGGGGTTGCCCCTGAACATGGACGGCACCGAGAACGAGATGTGCGCCCGGGCCCGCAAGTTTGGCAAGCGCCTGCAAGGGCGGTTTCACTGCCCGGTTGAGATGGTGGACGAACGCCTGACCAGTTTTGAGGCCAAGGGCGACGCCCTGGCCGCCGGCCGGTCCAGGGATTTTGGCCGGAACGGCATCGACGACCGGGCGGCGGTGCTGATATTGGAAACCTGGTTCCGGGACCGGGATAATACGGGCGGCGGGCCGGCCAGGTTTGACCGCTGATGGAAGCGCGCCCGGATCGCACCGGGAACATCACGAGGACAGCATGACTGCACAGCTAGACATCCACCGGTTGCTCGACGACATGGAGGCCGGCATTCGCCAGCAGCTCCAGGACCGCAACATCACGGCCCCGGTGGTGGTGGGCATCCGCACCGGCGGCGTGTGGCTGGCCGACCTGCTCGCCAAGCGACTGGACATTGCCGAGCCCATCGGCGAGCTCGACATCTCCTTCTACCGGGACGACTTCAGCCGTATTGGTCTGAACCCGAAGGTGATGCCCTCCAGCCTGCCGTTTGACACCGAAGATCGGGACATCCTGCTCATCGACGATGTCATCATGAGCGGCCGCACGATCCGCGCCGCCATGAACGAACTGTTTGACTACGGCCGGCCCGCCAGTATCCTGCTGGCCACCCTGATTGACCTGGGCGCCCGTGAGCTGCCGATTCAGCCGGACGTCACCGGCCGGACGCTGAACCTGGCCGACAACCAGCGGGTCAAACTGCGGGGCCCCGATCCCCTGCACATCGAGTTCCAGCAAACCACCGGCTGACCCGGACCACCGACCGCACGACACGACAACAGGCGAGCCATGACCGCACACGACCCTGACCCGAACTCTCTGCAGCTGACCCGGGACGGTCAGTTGCGGCATTTTCTCACCCTGGACGGGCTCGACCGGGCCCTGCTGACGGACATCCTCGACACCGCTGACTCGTTCATCGAAGTGGGCGAACGCACCATCAAGAAGGTACCGTTGCTGCGTGGGCGCACCGTCGTCAACCTGTTCTTCGAATCCAGCACCCGCACCCGCAGCACGTTCGAGCTGGCGGCCAAGCGGCTGTCGGCGGACGTGCTGAACCTGGACATCAGCACCTCGGCCACCTCCAAGGGCGAGTCCCTGTCCGACACCCTGCTGAACCTTGAAGCCATGGCCTCTGACATGTTCGTCGTGCGCCATTCCCAGAGCGGGGCACCCCATTTCATCGCCGAGAGCGTGACGCCGGGCGTGGCCATCATCAACGCCGGCGACGGCCGCCACGCCCACCCGACCCAGGCCATGCTGGACATGTTGACCATTCGCCAGCACAAGGGGCAGTTTGAGGGCCTGAAGGTCGCTATCGTGGGGGACGTGCTGCACAGCCGGGTCGCCCGTTCCCAGATCCGCGCGCTGAACGAACTGGGCGCCGAGGAAGTGCGGGTGATCGCGCCGGGTACGCTGCTGCCCCGGGACGTGGAAAACCTGGGCTGCACCGTGGAATACGACATGGCCCGGGGCATGAAGGACCTGGACGTGGTGATCATGCTGCGGCTGCAGAAGGAGCGGATGGAAGGCGCCCTGCTGCCCAGCGAGCGAGAGTTCTACCGGCTCTACGGCTTGAGTCGCGAAAAGCTCGCTCTGGCACACCCGGGATGCATTGTGATGCACCCGGGGCCGATCAACCGGGGCGTGGAGATCGAATCGGCGGTGGCCGACGGTCCCCAGTCCGTCATTCTGAATCAGGTGACCAACGGCATCGCCGTGCGCATGGCGGTGATGTCCATGGCCATGGGTGGGCAGGTCGCCGAGCGACAGTCGCCGGCAAGCGGGAGGGTCCAGGCATGAGCACAACCCTGACAGTATCCGGCGCCAGCCTTCGGATTACCGGTGGCCGCCTGATCGACGGCGACGGCCAGTCCCGGGACAACCCTGGCCTGCTGATCCGGGACGGCCGGATTGCCGCTATCGGCGCCGACGCCGGCCAAGGCCCCGTGGACAATACGCTGGACGCCAGCGGCTGGGTGGTGGCGCCCGGCTTCGTGGACCTGTGCTGCAATCTCCGGGAACCGGGTAACGGCCAGAAAGGCAATATTGCCTCGGAAACCCGGGCGGCGGCCCACGGCGGCTTCACCACCGTGTGCGCCTCGCCGGAGACCTCGCCGGTGAACGATTCCGGCGCCGTCACCCATCTGATCCGGGAGGGCGCCGCCCAGCGTTCGCCCATCCGGGTGCTGCCGATCGGAGCCATTACCCGGGGCCTGGAAGGCGAGCTGCTCAGCGACATGGCCGGCCTGGTGGGCGCCGGTTGCGTGGCCCTCGGCAACGGCTCCCGCAGCGTACGCAACGCCCGCATCCTGCGCCGGTGCATGGCTTACGCGCAGACCTTCGGGGTAACGGTGATGTTCCATCCGGAAAACGCCGCCCTGGCCGCCGACGGTTACGCCCACGATGGTGCCGTGGCGTCCCGTCTGGGCCTGCTGGGCATTCCGGAGGTGGCGGAGACCGCCGCGTTGATGGAGCTGCTGCTGCTGGCGGAGGAGACCGGCGTACGCTTGCACCTGAGCCAGATTTCCTGCGCCCGCAGCGTGGCCATGGTGGCCGAGGCCCGGGCCCGGGGCGTTCGGGTGACGGCGGACGTGGCCATGCACCACCTGTGCTTTACCGAGGCGGCCCTGGCCGGTTTCGACAGCCGGTATCACGTGCGCCCGCCCCTGCGGTCAGAAGCAGACCGCCTGGCGCTGCTGGCGGGGGTGCGCGACGGCGTGATCGACGCCATTGTCAGCCAGCACCAACCCCACGACCCGGCGGCCAAGCAGGCGCCCCTGGGGGCCACCGAGCCGGGCCTGTCCAGTGTGGAAAGCGTGTTGTCCCTGGGGCTTGAGCGTGTGGCCGCCGGCGAGTTGACCGAAACCCAGCTGATCCGGGCACTGACCGGAGGTCCGGCCTCGGTGCTCGGACGGGCCGCGTCCCTGTCCGTTGGCCAGCCTGCGGACCTGTGCCTGTACGACCCCGCCGCTCACTGGCAGGCGGTCGAGCCCCATCTTGTGTCCGCCGGGCGTCACCCGCCGGTGCGTGACCGGCGGCTGCCGGGCGTGGTGCGCCTGACCCTGGTGGAGGGCCGGCCGGCCTGGCAGAACCTGCCGGGCTGAAAATGCGGCAGGGGTGGAATCACCCCTGTCGACACCGTCACAGATTCCTGAGCTTTGCCGAAAAGACCTTGATGACAGGCACGGGTGCCAACGTATCCTTATATGGGCCCATTTATGGTCCAACAAGGAACGTCCGGCGCGCGGCTTCATGGAGGGCGGCGCGCCCACAACAAAAATCAGGAGTCATCCCGTGAATTTCCCCAAACCCGCCCGCCGGGCCGTGGCGCTGGCCGCTCTGTGCGCCATGGGTGCGCTGCCCGGCCTTGCCCAGGCCCAGGCCAAGGTGCTTGAGCGCAGTTTCTGCGTGTTCGACCCGGTCGGCGCCAACGGCCCACTGTTCACCATCACCAAGACCTTTCAGCCGGTCGCCCTCCAGCACGGCATTAAGCTGGATCTGCGGGCCTACACCGATGAGAAGGTGGCCGCCGAGGACTTCAAGGCGGGTCAGTGCGATGCCGTCCTGCTCACCGGCACCCGTGCCCGGGAGTTCAACAAGTTCACCGGCAGCCTGGAGGCGATGGGCGCCGTGCCCGGTGAGCGTGAAATGCGCCTGCTGTACAACACCCTCAGCCAGCCCAAGGCCCGGCCGTTCCTGATCGACGGCGACTACGAAGTGGCCGGCCTGTTTCCGGCCGGGGCCGTGTACCTGTACACCCGGGACCGCACCCTTAACACGGTGGAAAAACTGCAGGGCAAGCGCATTGCCACCCTGGATTACGACACCGCCTCCGTTCGCATGGTGCGCCACGTGGGCGCGTCTGTTGTCGGTTCCAACTCCGCCAACTTTGCCGGAAAGTTCAACAACGGCAGCGTCGACTTTGCCTACGCCCCCGCCGTGGCTTACCAGCCGCTGGAGCTGTACAAAGGAGTGCGTCCGAACGGTGGTATCTTCCGCTACGCCATCGGCTACATGAACTTCCAGGTGATCATCCATCGGGACCGCTTCCCGGACGACGCCGGCCAGATGGTGCGGGATGAGTCCATCAAGCGGCTGGACGAGGCCTACGGCATCATTGCCGACGCCGAGTCAGGCATTCCGGCAAACGAGTGGATTGATCTGCCCCAGGACGACAAGGCGGAATACAACGACATGCTGCGCCAGGTGCGTCTGTCCCTGCTCAAGGACGGCGTGTACGACGAACGGGCGATCAAGCTGATGAAGGCGATACGGTGCCGGGTGGATGCGACCCGTGCGGAGTGCGCGTCCTGAGGTGTTGCCAGGACGCGCCGCCGGTAGGCGAAGGAGGTTCCTAGCGAAGGGCGTCCTTCAGGGCTTTGCCGGCCTTGAAGCCCACGGTCTTGCTGGCGGGAATCTGAATGGTGGCACCGGTCTGCGGGTTGCGGCCGGAGCGTGCGTCCCGGGCACGGATGTTGAACGTGCCGAAGCCAATCAGGGACACGTCCTCACCGCGGGCAGCCGCGGCCGAGACCTGGTCGATAAACGCGTTGACGATTTCGCTGGCTTTGTCTTTGCTCAGGCCAGTCTGGTCGGCTACGGCGGCAGCCAGTTCCGGTTTGCGCATGGGGAAACTCCTTTGTTGTCGTTGTGAGTGCCCATTAATACTGGCTGGCCGCGGAAATCGCAATTGCATTTGACGACAAAAACCAGAATAACGCGACAAAAAACCGACAGGACCCGACGATGAAACTGATCCGACTGCCCGCCTCCCCGGCCCTCGCCGGGACTATCCGATGGCTGTCCCTGGCACTGGCGGCACTCGTGATCAGCGGGTGCGGCGTGGTCAACCACATGGTGTACAAGACCACCGGTGACGTCATGCAGGGATTTTCCCGCAACCACACCGTGCCCTACCTGATGCAACAGGACGACGTGGCGATGGGCTGTGCCATGAGCCGTGCTACCGCGCCGCTGTTGATGTCGTTTGGCCGGGTGACCACTGAGCCGGACCAACTGGCGGTGATGCTCTATCTGTCGTCCGGCGCCTGCGCCGAGGCCCGTGCCCGGGAAGCGGAGCTGGCCGGTATCGCCGCCCTGAACGATACTCGCCCGGCGGAGGCTCAGGACGCCCAGATCCGGCAGCAGCGGGACTACGCCCTGGCCGCGCGGCGCTATTACACCGCCTGGAACCACCTCGAAGCCTATTACGGCGACGTCGATGCCGGAACCTGCCCGGACTTTGACGATGAGCTGGACGAGTTCATCTACCTGTCCGGCCTGCTGTCTGGCCTGCAGGCATTGAACGCGCAGATTCAATCGGCGGCATCCGAAGGTGTGCCAACCAACATTGCCGCCGTGGCGGCGCGGGCCACGGGCTGCCTCAGCAATGAAAAGTGGTGGGGCGCACCGATGGCCCTGCGGGCGACGGTCTGGGCACTGATGCCAGGCAGCATGCCCCGGGGCGAGGATGCGTTCGAGCGCCTGGCCATCGCCGACACCCAGGGCGAGGCGGCCGGGGTTCGGCTGGCCCACGTTTTCCACGCCATTGCCGCCATGAATCAGGGCGATACGGAGGCCGTCAAGGACGTCATCCGCGCCCACGCGGCGTCCCTTGAACAGACCCCTGCCAACCCGGACTGGCGGTTCGTGGACGCCATGGCCACAGACCTGATCGTGGCGATATCCGACCAGCTCTGGATGGCGAATACCGGCCATCGTACCCCCCGGGGCCAGCTCGGCAGTTTCTGGGACGATCCGAAGGAAACGGTGGAAACCATGAGCCTGGACGGGTTGCTGTAAATGAGCGCGATGTCCGAGGGGGCGACCATGGCGGCGCCCGGCGCCCGCCGCACCGGGCTGGAATGGTTCTCCTCCCTGCCAGCCTGCCTGTTGCTGCTGGCGGTGGTGCTGTTCTCCACCGGCAGCGACATCCACAATCGGTTGCTGCAGGTCGGGCAGGGGATCTGGCCGGATTACTACAAGCTCCGGGTCGAGCTGGTGCGGCCTGATTGTGATCCGAACCGGGACGTGGACGCGGCGGTGGCGGCCGAAATGGCCCAGTCTCCGGCCAGCGATGACCCCATGGCTGCCCTGCTTGGAGAGCAGGCCCGGGACCCCGCCGACGTCCGGCTCGCGATAGAGCGTTCCCTGGCGCGATGCCAGGCCGCCGTTGCCACCTACGCTGAACTTCAGGGCCAGCAGACCCTGGCGCTGCGGGCCTACCGGGGTCTGGAGCTGTTCGTGGCGGACGCCATTGCCTTCGGGTTGGCGTCCCAGCGCTTCGTGCTGGTGATGCTGGTGATGCTGTGTGCCGTGACGGCCACGGTGACCCGTCATCACATTGCCATGCGGGCCATGGAAACCCGTCTCGACTACCTGCTCTCCCACACCCTGCAGACCGTCGCGAATGTCATGCTACTGGGCTCCAGCGTGATTTTCAGGCAGTCCAGCCTGGCCTCGGACGTCGCCATCTCCGGGGACGATCTGCTGTTGCACAACCTCTGGATCACCGGCTTTGCCGCCCTGACCCTGGCCAGCCTGTACCGTCTCGTGCGGCCGCCCGCGGACCTTGCGCCGGGAGGCGAGTTGAACAAGGCGTTTCTATCGGTGCCGCTGTACACGGTCATGTGCCTGATCTCAGGAACGTATTTTGCGTTGATCGGCCACGCCTCGGGCATTGGCATCTACCTGGGCAAAATGATGGAGCTGGCGGACATGTTCCTGAACGTCGGCCTGTACGTCTGGGTGGGCATGATGCTCAAGCAGACCCGCCTGGCCACGCTGGTGTTCAACGTGTTCCGGCCCTGGCGTATGCCGCCGGAGATGCTGGCGGTGGTGGCGGTGCTGGTGGCGGCCATCCCGACCGCCTACACCGGGGCCTCCGGCATTTTTGTCATTGCCGCCGGCGCGGTGATCTATCACGAACTCCGGGCGGTGGGCGCCCGACGCCAGCTGGCTCTGGCGGCCACGGCCATGTCCGGCTCCCTCGGGGTGGTCCTGCGGCCGTGCCTGCTGGTGGTGGTGATTGCCTACCTGAACCGGGAAGTCACCACGGACCAGTTGTTCGGGTGGGGACACTGGGTGTTCCTGCTGACCTCGTCCCTGTTCATGGCGGTGGTACTCCTGGTGAACCGTCAGGGCCGTTTCGCGCTGGCCAGCGCCGCCGACGCCTTGCCTGGGACCTTGCGGGCGCTCCGGCAACTGGTGCCCTACGTGCTGGTGATGGCCGGCGTGATTCTGTTTTATCGCGCGGCCCTGGACGTCTCCATGGATGAGTTTTCCGCGCCACGCCTGCTGCCGGTATTGATGCTGGCACTCCTGGCCTACGAGCACGTCACGCTGCGCCGCCGGCCAAGCGCCATCGAGGGCCCCGCAGACGATCACCCGGGAATGGAGCACAGCGTGCGCCAGGCCACCAACGACACCACGGCGGAGATCGGCGCGCTGCTGTTGCTGCTGGGCATGTCGGTCAGCATTGGCGGGGTGATCGAGCGCTCCCACCTGATGGAGGCGGTGCCCCAGGCCTTTGCCAGCCCCTGGTCGGCGATGGTGCTGATGGTGGTGGTACTGATTATTCTCGGTATGATCATGGACGCCTTTGGCGCGGTCATCCTGGTGACCGCCACCATTGCTCACATCGCCTATGCCAGCGGCATTGAGCCGGTGCATTTCTGGATGGTGGCACTGGTGGCCTTCGAGCTGGGCTACCTGAGCCCGCCGGTGGCGCTGAACCATCTGCTGGCCCGTCAGGTGGTGGGCGAGGCGGAGCTGGCGGCGGCCGAACGGGAAACCGGGACCTTCTATCAGCGCCATGAGCGTATCATCATGCCGTTGATTGCCATGGGCGCTTCGCTGGTGCTGGTGGCCTTTGTGCCCCTGTTGTTCTACGCCTGAGCCGCCGCCTTCCTGGTGTGGCCACAACGAAAAACGCCCTGCCGTATGGCAGGGCGTTTTTGCGTTCAGGGCCGGGTTACAGCAGCTTGGGACCGGCCTGGACGATGCTCTCGTCCACATCAAATTTCTTGAAGTTCTCCACGAACTGGGCAATCAGCTCCTGGGCCTTGCCATCGTAGTAATCCGGGCTGACCCAGGTCTGGCGCGGATTCAGAAGCTCGGCATCGACGCCGGGCACGTGCTTGGGCACGTTCAGGTTCAGCGCCTCCAGGTGCTCGGTTTCCACGTCGTCCAGGTCGCCGTTCTGGATGGCGGCGATGATCGCCCGGGTGGTGGGGATGCTGAAGCGACTGCCTTCACCGTAGGGGCCGCCGGTCCAGCCGGTGTTGACCAGGAACACCTTGCTGCCGAACTCGTCCATGCGCTTCATCAGCAGCTCGGCGTAAACGCCGGCCGGGCGCGGGAAGAACGGCGCACCGAAACAGGTGGAGAAGGTGGATTTCAGCTTGGAGGAAGACCCCATCTCGGTGGACCCGACCAGCGCGGTGTAACCGCTCAGGAAGTGGTACGCCGCCGCTTCCCGGTTCAGGATCGACACGGGCGGCAGCACGCCGGTCATGTCGCAGGTCAGGAACACAATGTGGGAGGGTTCACCGGCCCGGTTTTCCAGTACCCGCTTCTCCACGTGCTCCAGCGGGTAGGCGCAACGGGAGTTTTCGGTCAGGGAGACGTCGGTGTAGTCCGGTTCCCGGCTGTCCGGGTCGATCATGACGTTCTCGACGATGGCGCCGAAGCGGATGGCGTCCCAGATGATCGGCTCGTTCTTGCGGGTCAGGTCGATGCACTTGGCGTAGCAGCCGCCTTCCACGTTGAATACCGTGCCGGGGCCCCAGCCGTGCTCATCGTCACCGATCAGATAGCGGTGCGGGTCGGCGGAGAGGGTGGTCTTGCCGGTGCCGGACAGGCCGAAGAACAGGCAGGTCTCGCCGGTCTCGCTGACGTTGGCGGAGCAGTGCATGGGCAGTACGTCTTTCTCGGGCAGCAGGAAGTTCTGCACCGAGAACATCGCTTTCTTCATTTCACCGGCGTAGTGCATGCCGGCGATCAGCACCTTGCGGCGGGCGAAGTTGATGATCACGCAGCCGTCGCTGTTGGTGCCGTCCCGCTCCGGGTCGCACTGGAAATTGGCGGCGTTGAGAATCTGCCATTCCTGCTTGTCGGACGGGTTGAAGCGCTCCGGGCGGATGAACAGGTTCTGGCCGAACAGGTTCTGCCAGGCGGTCTCGGTAACCATGCGCACAGGCAGGTAGTGCTCCGGGTCCGAGCCCACGTGCACGTGGGCCACAAACTGGTCCTGCTCGGCAATGTAGGCTTCGACCCGATCCCAGAGGGCGTCAAAGCGCTCGGCGTTGAACGGGCGGTTGATTGGGCCCCAGTGGATGTCGTCAGCGGTGCTGGGTTCTTCGACAATGAACCGGTCCATCGGGGAACGTCCGGTGCGATGACCGGTACGGACCACCAGGGATCCATTGCTGGCCAGTTGGCCCTCGTTGCGTGCCAGCGCCAGCTCGACCAGCCGTGCGGCGCTCAGATCATTATAGGTAGTGCTCACTTCGACCTCGCCCTCGGGGTGTCTTCAGGATTGCCCAGGCCGTCCCCCCAAAAATTGACGGAAATCTGAACAATCGGGTCAATTGAGGCGCGCTATTATGCCAGACGCGCCGGTAAAAAACGACTGCCCGCAAAGCCGCGCCCAGAGCGGCTTTGCGGCATGTTAAGAGCCCCTTTAGTGTAACGTATGACCGGTGAAAAGGTGATCAATGTCGTTTCTATCGAACCGATAGTGAGCGTGGCAGAACTGGCAGTCCATCTCGATGGCGCCCTGTTCCTCGAGGATGTCGTAGCATTCGTCCCGGCCCAGGCTCTCCAGCGCGGCCAGGGTGCGATCCCGGGAGCAACTGCACCGGAAGGCCACCGGCTCACCGTCAAACACCCGCACGGTCTCCTCATGGAACAGGCGGTGGAGCAGGGTGGTGCTGTCCAGTCCGAGCAGTTCTTCGGCTTCCACGGTTCGGGCCAGGTGATTGACCCGGTCCCACAGATCGTCGTCTTCCTCGGTGTGGCCCGGCAATCGTTGCAGCATCAGGCCGGCAGCCCGTTCCTCGTCGGCGAACAGGAACAGGCTGGTGGCAATCTGCTCGGAGCGCTCGAAGTACTCTTCCAGGCAGCCCGCCAGGGTGTCCTGGTCCCGGGGCACCACGCCCTGGTAACGCTGGCCGGCGTCCGGGGTAATGGTGATGGCCATGCGGCCGGTGCCCAGCAGGGTGTCCAGGGTGTTGCCGGTGACCGAATCGGCTTCAAACCGGGCCAGGCCACGGATGTGGCGGTCGTGGCTGCACTCGGCCATGAGCGTGCGCACGGGGCCTTCGCCCTGGGCCTGCAGGGACAGGGTGCCTTCAAACTTCAGCGAGGAGCTCATCAGCACGCTGGCCACCAGGGATTCGCCGAGCAGCTGGCGAACGGACTCCGGATAAGGAGCCTGCTGGCCGATCTCCCGGTAGCTGTCGCCCAACTGGACCCAGGCGCCGCGCACTTGGCTGTGCTCGAACAGAAAGCGCTGGAACTGGTCACGGGATGCCATGGTGTGTCTCCTGGATGATTCGGTGATATTCGGGTCGGGGGCGCGGGGGCGTTACAGCCCCTGCTGCTCCTGGAACCGGCGGATGTCGCGCCGGTCCTTTTTGTTCGGGCGCCGTGCCGGCGGTAGCTGGGCCGCCTGCAGGGTCTTGCGCTGCCAGGCGAGGTCTTCCCGGCGTTTCACGCTGTCGTCGGTCTCGTGGTAGAGCGTCTGGGCCTCCGGTGCGCCCCGGCGACGGTCGCTGATGTCGTCGACGATCACCACTTTTTCCTGCCAGCCCAGCCGCAGGGACAGGGTAGCCCCGGGCTCGACAATTTTGCCGGGTTTGGCGCGCTGATGGTTGTAGTGCACTTTGCCGCCCTCAATGGCCGCTTTGGCGAGGGCGCGGGTTTTGTAGAATCGGGCGGCCCACAGCCATTTATCGAGCCGGACTTTCGGATCGTGGTCGTTCGCAGCGTGTGGTGCGCTCATGTCTCCTCGCCTGGTGGGGGTCTGGGCGGATTATAACCGGCTCAGGGGGCGCTTGGCACGGATCGCTCGAGCAACCCGGGCAGCACCTCGTCGAAGTCCCGGACGCCGGGGATCTCCGGATGCCCGGCCCGGTCCGGCTGGCGGCTGTCCGGTGCCAGGATGGCAAGGCACTGTCCCAGCCCGGCGCGCCGGGCGCTTTCCAGAACCGGCAGGCTGTCGTCCACCATCAGGGTGCGGGCCGCCGCGTAGGGCTCCCGCCCCTGCAGGCGGTGCCAGAACTCGGGCGCTTCCTTGGGCAGGCCCAGTTCGTGGCTGGAGACAATACCGTCGACGTGGGCGTCAAGCCCGGTGCGTTCCAGCTTCAGGGCCAGGGGGTCCGGGTGGCAGTTGGTGACAATCACCGAGCGCAGGCCAGCCGCGTTCAGGGCTTCGAGGAAGCGCTTGGCGTGGGGGCGATAGCCGATTCGGTCGCCGACCTCCGCCTTCAGGCCAACGATATCGACGGACAGTCGCTCGCTCCAATAGTCGGTGCAGTACCAATTCAGGGTGCCCCGCTCGGCCATGATCATTTGAATCAGGGTGTCCCGGGCGTCGGCCGGGTCCAGGCGGAACTGCTCGGCGTAGCGCCGGGGCAGGTGGTCAAGCCAGAAGTGGTTGTCGAAATGCAGATCGAGCAGGGTGCCATCCATATCGAGGAACACCGTGTCGATGGAATGCCAGTTCACCATAAATCGCGTCAGCCGGAAGTGTTTTCTTCAGGCTGACGCAGATGGCTTGCGCTGGCAAGCCGGGATAGTACGGACCGAGGCATTCTGAGCCGGATCACTCGCTCTTCTGGGCGACCGTGTCGTTCTTGTAGCCGCTGCGGGTGCAGCCCAGGCAGCGCACGAACGTGGCTTCGGCCGGACCAACCACCAGTACCTTGCCGGCTTCAGCCGCATTGCCGCCGAGGGCCGAGAACGGCAGGGACACAATGTAGATGGCGGTGCCTACGATGGTGGTGGCCAGCAGGGCGGGGCGGACAAACAGGGCGTCGCCAGCCATGGCCAGGGCCGACGGGCTTTCGTCCACGGCCTGGGCGTAGCCGAGGCTGGAGGCGCTCATCAGGAAGGCTGCAACGGCGGCCATCAGGGTGCGGTAAATGGTGCGGGTCATGATTCTCTCCTGAACAGTACGGCCCGTAAGCCCTGGCCCGGGCGGCGCAGCGGGATGCAAGCCGCAGTATAGGCCATGGCCATGAATTCTCTGTTAACTATGAATCATATTTAGGCATTTTCAAACGATTTTTCATGCCTGGCGAGGCGGCCGGCAAGGCTCAGCGCTGGCACCGGGGGCAGTAAACGGTGCTGCGGTTGTTCATCCGGATCTCCCGCAGCGGGGTTTGGCATGCCGGGCAAGGCTGGCCCCGCCGGCCGTACACCAGCAGCGACTGGGCAAAGTAGCCGGGTTTGCCGTCGCTGTTGACGAAGTCCCGGAGGGTCGTGCCGCCCATCAAGATCGCCGCACTCAGGGTCTCACGAATCGCCTCGGCCAAGCGGTGATAGCGGTCCAGGCTGATACGCCCGGCCTTGCGTGCCGGGTGGATGCCGGCCTTGAACAGGGCCTCGTTGGCGTAGATGTTGCCCACGCCCACCACCACCTTGTTGTCCATGATGAAGGACTTGACCGGGGTCTGCCGCCCCCGGGACTCACGGAACAGCATCGGGCCATTGAAATCAGACGCCAGTGGCTCCGGGCCGAGGTGCCGTATCAGAGGGTGGACCTCCGGGTCCTCGGTCCACAGCCAGCAGCCAAACCGCCGGGGGTCGTTAAAGCGCAGGATCACGCCGGAGGCGAGGGCGACATCCACGTGATCGTGCCGGGCGGGTTCGGCGCGGTCAGTGATCACCCGGAGGCTGCCGGACATCCCCAGGTGGACGATGACCGTGCCGTGGTCGACGTGCAGAAACAGGTATTTGGCACGCCGGTCGACCCGTCGCAGCACGTGCCCTTCCAGCAGCGCCGGCAGGTTGTCCGGTACCGGCCAGCGCAGGCGGTGATCGCGCACGGTGACCCGCTCAATGGTCTGGCCTTCGCAATGGGGCGCGATGCCCTGGCGGGTCGTTTCAACTTCGGGCAGTTCGGGCAAGGTCGGGTCTCCGGACGGTGGTGACGGCGGTGCTCACAGCGGGCACGGTGCCCCAGATCAATTCAAGCAACAATCGTAACAAAAAGGCCTGGACGAGCGGTTGTTTCGGTGAACGTCTGTACGCTAGAGTGCAGGGGATGGTTTGGTCCCTGTCGAGTGCCTGCGAATCCCCCGAGTATCGCCCGCCCACCGGTTTCAAACCGTGTCTGGTAATGTTGAGGAATATCTATGTGGTTTAATGGTTTGCTGGACCTTTCGGTGGCCCAGCTGATTCTGGCGACACTCGCAATGACGCACGTGACCATCATCAGCGTCACGCTGTATCTGCACCGCCACTCGGCGCACAACGCGCTGGACCTGCACCCCGCGCTCGCGCACTTCTTCCGGTTCTGGCTGTGGTTGACCACCGCCCAGAACACCCGTGAGTGGACCGCCATTCACCGCAAACACCACGCCAAATGCGAAACCGAGGAAGACCCCCACAGCCCGGTGATTCTGGGCGTTCGCAAGGTACTGTTTGAAGGCGCCGAGTTGTACGCCAGCTCCGCCACGCCCGAAACCCTGGAACGCTACGGCCAGCGCACGCCGGAAGACTGGCTGGAGCGCCGTGTCTACACCCCCCACAAGACGCTGGGCATTGCTCTGCTGGCGGTGCTGGACCTGCTGTTGTTCGGCGTCAATGGCATCTGGATCTGGGCGGTTCAGATGATGTGGATTCCCGTCTGGGCCGCGGGCGTGGTCAACGGCCTGGGCCATTTCATCGGCTACCGCAATTTCGAGTGCGCCGATAACGCCCGCAACATTTCCCCCATCGGTCTGCTGATCGGTGGCGAAGAGCTGCACAACAATCACCACACCTACCCGAACTCCGCCAAGCTGTCCCGGCGCTGGTTCGAGTTGGACATCGGCTGGTGCTATATCCGCCTTTTCCAGCTGTTCGGCCTGGCCAAGCCCAAGGGCTATCGGCCGATCGCCCACAAGGTGCCCGGCAAGCAGCATATGGATGTGGAAACGGTGATGGCCATTGCCAACAACCGCTTCGACATCATGCGCCAGTACCGCAAGCGGGTGATGGAGCCGGTGCTGCGCCAGCAGCGCGCCCTGATGGACGACGAAATCCGCCCCCGCTACCGCAAGTTCCGGCAACTGCTGTCCCGGGAGGTCACCCTGGTCAAGCCCCGGGACAAGGAGCATCTGGACGCGTTGCTGGAACGCCATACGGTACTGCGCCAGATTTACGAAAAGAGTCACGAGCTCCAGGTGCTCTGGCGCCAGCGTGGACTCAAACCCCAGGACAAGCTCCAGGCGCTGACCGAGTGGTGCCGCGAGGCCGAGGCCAGCGGTATCCGCTACCTGGAAGAGTTTGCGGCCCACCTGAAGGCTTATTCGCTGCGCCCGGCGGCCTGAACCCGGAACAGCGCGTAGGTCACCTGCCCGGCGGTTTTTTCCCGGTGCAGGCGCCAGCCGGCCGGCACCGTGGGTGCCGGCCGTTCGCTTTCATACTCCAGGTAAACCCAACTGCCGGGGCGCACCCAGCCGCCGTCGGCCAATAGCGGCAGCAGTCGCTCCAGCCAGCCCTGCCGGAACGGCGGGTCCAGGAACACCAGGTCCATCGGGTGTTCCGCCGGGTGCTGCAAAAACGCCACGACGTCCGCACACACCACGTGGCCCCGGTTGGTGTTCAGGGCTTTGAGGTTGTCGCCCAGAGCCCTGGCGAGGGCCGGGGTGTGGTCCACCAGCGTGGCCGACGCCGCGCCCCGGGACAGCGCCTCCAGGCCCAGCGCGCCGGAGCCGGTGAACAGGTCCAGGCAGGCGGCGCCGGGCAGATGCGGGGCCAGCCAGTTGAACAGGGTTTCCCGGGTGCGCGCCGGGGTCGGGCGCACGCCGCCGGCGTCCGGAAAGCGCAGTTTCCGGCTGCGCCACTCGCCGCCGATAATGCGCAGTTCCCCGTCGGCCCTCGTGGGCCGGCGGGCCGATGATGGCGCTGAGGGGCTGGCGGTAGTGCGGCGTTGGCGGCGGGGCATGATCCGATCCTGTGTGCGGGTTGGTTGGGGGTGGCCCTTGGGGGCGTCAGCGCGTCAGCCCGGGGCGGCCTGTGCCGCCGGACGTAATCTCCACTGTCCGGGCCAGTCTGCTAGAATACCCGATTCATTTTTGGCCCGGCTATCCCGGGCAGACCCAGACAAACGGTAACGCTATGACGGCAGAGTGGATTTCAATCGGCCTGTTGGCCTTCCTTGTGCTTGTTTTTGTGCTCGATGTGGCGGGCAATGGCCGGCGCGCGCCGCGTCCGAAACCGGTGCTCCAGCGACCGCAGGAGAAGACGGGCGGCCCGGCGGAATCCGCCGATGAGGCGGTGGTGCAGGAGCCCGAGTCTGCCCCGGCGCAGGCTGCCGAGCCGGAACCTCAGCTCAGCGTGTTCGAGCGCATTCGACAGGGCCTGGGCAAGACCCGGGCGAGCCTGGGTGGTCTGAGCGACCTGTTCTCCGTTGGCAAGAAAATCGACGCGGACTTGCTGGAAGACATTGAAACCACCCTGCTGATGGCCGATGTCGGGGTGACGGCCACCTCGGAAATCATCGAATCCCTGACCGACAAGCTCGAGCGTAACCAGCTCAAGGACGGCGAGGCCCTGCGCCAGGCCCTGCGGGCCGATCTGCGGGATCTGCTCAAGGACGTGGCCCGCCCGCTGACCATCGACAGCGGCAAGACGCCCTATGTCATCCTGATGGTGGGCGTGAACGGCGTTGGCAAGACCACCACGATCGGCAAGCTGGCCCGCAAGTTTCAGGCGGAAGGCAAATCCGTGGTGCTGGCCGCCGGCGACACCTTCCGGGCCGCAGCGGTGGAGCAGCTCCAGGTGTGGGGTGAGCGTAATAACGTGCCGGTGGTGGCCCAGCAGACCGGCGCCGACAGCGCCTCCGTGATTTTCGACGCCATCCAGTCCGCCCAGTCCCGGGGCGCTGACGTGGTGATTGCCGACACCGCCGGTCGCCTGCAGAACAAGGACAACCTGATGAACGAGCTTGCCAAGGTCGTCCGGGTGATGAAGAAGCTGGATGAGACCGCGCCCCACGAAGTCATGCTGGTGCTGGACGCCGGCACCGGTCAGAATGCTCTGAGCCAGGCCCAGGTATTCCAGCAGGCGGTGGGTGTGACCGGCATTACCCTGACCAAACTCGACGGCACCGCCAAGGGTGGTATCGTGTTTGCCATCGCCCGGCAGTTGCAGTTGCCCATCCGCTTTATCGGCGTGGGCGAGCAGGCCGAAGATTTGCGCGCTTTTGAGGCGGAAACCTTCGTCGACGCGCTGTTTGACTAACCGGAGCAGCGCGTCGCTGCTGTCCGGACGACTCCCGAGCCGAGCCCCGACATGATTGAGTTTCGCCAGGTCACCAAGCGCTACGACAGCGACCACACCGCGCTGGCGCAGGTCAATTTCCAGCTCAACCGCGGCGAGCTGGCGTTCCTGACCGGCCACTCGGGCGCGGGTAAGAGTACCCTGCTCAAGCTGATCCTGGTGATGGAACGGCCCAGCGCCGGGGAAGTCGTGGTCGGCGGCCAGCACCTGAATACCCTGCCGCGCCGGCAGATTCCCTACCTGCGCCGGCACATTGGCGTGGTGTTCCAGAACCATCAGCTCTTGTACGACCGCACTGTGTTCGACAACGTGGCCATGCCGCTGGAAGTCATGGGGGCCACGCCCCGGGACATCGGCCGCCGGGTGCGGGCGGCTTTGGATAAGGTCGGGCTGCTGAGCAAGGAAAAAATGACGCCGATACAGCTCTCCGGCGGTGAACAGCAGCGGGTCGGCATTGCCCGGGCGGTGGTCAACAAGCCCCCGGTTCTGCTCGCGGATGAGCCCACGGGTAACCTCGACCCGGCGCTGTCTGCGGACATCATGAACCTGTTTGCCGAGTTCAGCCAGGTGGGTGTTACGGTGCTGATCGCCACCCACGACATTGCCCTGGTGGACGCGATGAATCGACGCACCCTGACCCTGGACCACGGCCGCCTGGTGGCCGGTGGCCACTCGCCCCTGCGAGCTCCGGGAGGTGATCGTGGCCACTGATCCACGCCGCCCATCCCAGGGCGCCGGCAAAGTTTCTGGCAAAGGTGCCGCCCGTTCCGAATCGCCCTGGCGTGCCCAGGCCCGCAGCTATCTTGATCACCATCGTAAGGTGGCCCGGGACAGCGCCCGTCGCCTGAAACAGGCGCCCCTGGCCAGCCTGATGACCTGGATGGTCATGGGCATCGCACTGGCGCTGCCGGTGGCCCTGCTCCTGCTGCTGTCCAGCGTGCAGGGCGTCAGCGCTGGCTGGGAAAGCGGCGCGCGCATCACGGCGTACCTGAAGCTGGACGTTGCGCTTGAGGATGCCAAATCTCTGGCTCGGGAAATCGACGGCGACGGCCGGGTGGCCAGCGTCGAGCTGATCGATCGGGACCAGGCGTTGGCCCAGTTCCGGGCTGCCTCTGGCCTTGAAGATGCCCTGGACTATCTGGGGGAAAACCCGTTGCCCCACACCCTGTTGATCACGCCGGAAGAGAGCAGCCGCTCGGCCTCTGGCGTCGAGAGCCTGGTGACCTGGCTCGACGGCATGGCCACCATCGAGCGGGTTCAGGTGGATCTGGGTTGGCTGCAGCGCCTGAACGCCATGACCGAACTGTTGTCACGGGCAGTCTGGGCCCTGGCCCTGCTGCTGTCGGCAGCGGTCATTCTGGTGATTGGCAACACGGTGCGCCTGGCCATCGAAAACCGGCGGGACGAAATCCTGGTAGCCCGGCTGGTCGGCGGCACCGACGCCTTCGTGCGCCGGCCCTTCCTGTACACCGGCGCCTGGTATGGTCTAGGCGGCGGCGTGGTGGCCTGGTTGCTCCTGGAATTCGCCCTGTGGTGGTTGAGCGGCCCCATTGAGCGGCTTGCCAACCTTTACCACAGTGAGTTCACCCTGGTCGGCCTGGGGGTCGATGGCCTGCTGGCGTTGATTCTGGTCGCCATGCTGTTAGGCTGGCTGGGCGCCTGGGTGGCGGTCAAGCGCCATCTGGACGACATTGAGCCGGGCGAACTGGCCGGCGGATGATGATCCGCAGTTCGGGAAGACCGTATGGTTAACGGGTCGCCAATTCCGTTAGGTTAAAAGGGCGCCAAATAGGCGGTTCAGCTCAGATGGTTGATTTTTAACGGTTTACTGAGCGGATCGGAAACTTTTGCATGGCTTGGCTGTCTCATGGTGTATTGGTATATTGAGGGGCCGTCAGGTTCGGAGGACCACGAATGGGTACGAGTCTACAACTGGCTGATCGACTGGTTCCGGGTGCTAACCTCGAGTCCTACATTCAGGCGGCGAGCCGGATTCCGGTGCTGTCTGCCGAGGAAGAGAAAGCCCTGGCTGAGCGTCTCCATTACGAGGGCGACGTTGAGGCAGCCCGTCAGTTGGTTTTGTCCCACCTGCGTTTCGTGATTCACATTGCCCGCAGCTATTCCGGCTACGGCCTGGCTCAGGCGGATCTGATCCAGGAGGGCAACGTCGGCCTGATGAAGGCGGTCAAGCGCTTCAACCCGGAGTACGGGGTGCGGCTGGTGTCGTTCGCAGTGCACTGGATCAAGGCCGAGATCCACGAGTTTATCCTGCGCAACTGGCGCATTGTGAAGGTGGCCACCACCAAGGCGCAGCGCAAGCTGTTCTTCAATCTTCGCAGCCAGAAGAAGCGTCTGGCCTGGCTGAACCACGAGGAGCTGAAGGCTGTCGCGGCGGATCTCGGCGTCGAGCCGAAGACCGTGCGCGAGATGGAAGGCCGGCTGGCTTCCCAGGACACCGCGTTCGATGGTCCGATGGACGATGACGACGACACTGCCTATCAGGCACCTGCACACTATCTGGAGGATCGTCGTAGTGACCCTGCGGTCCAACTCGAAAATGCGGATTGGACTGAAGACAGCAACGGCCGTCTGATGCAGGCCCTGGAAAGTCTTGACGAGCGCAGTCAGGATATCCTGAGAGAGCGCTGGTTGTCCGAAGGCAAGTCCACGCTTCACGAGTTGGCCGACAAATACGGCGTATCCGCTGAGCGTATCCGGCAGTTGGAAAAGAACGCCATGAAGAAGATCCGGACGCAGATGGTCGAAGTGGCCTGATTTCCGGTTCCCCGGGCTGATGCCCGAAACGCCACCATCCGAGAGGTTGGTGGCGTTTTTGTTTGTATAATCGACGGACCATTTGGAGCAGACGGTCTGGGCCCGGGGGAGGCCTGGCAAAACACGCTCCTGGCGGCACGTTCCTGTGACGCTTGAGCTCAGCCATCCATGGCTTCGTACAGTTTTACCAGGCCTCCCCCGGCCCCGGACCTGCCAGACAACGCCAGGGCCTGACTATGACAACGACGACAACACAGCACCCCGCCATTGCCTTTCTGGGCATCGGGCTGATGGGGGCGCCGATGACACGGAACCTCTTGGACGCCGGGTTCCCGATGGTGCTCTGGAACCGCACCGCCAGCAAATGCCAACCGTTTGCCGATGAAGCCACCGTGGCGGCGACGCCGGCAGCAGCCGTTGCGAAGGCGGATATCGTGATCACCATGCTGGAGAACGGCGACGTGGTGGACCAGGTGCTGGAAGGGCAGGGCGTGTTCGACGCGCTCAAGCCGGGGGCGCTGGTGATTGATATGAGCTCCGTGCAGCCGTCGCTGGCCCGCCGGCATGCGGAATGGGCGCAGGCGGCCGGCGCCGGGTATATCGACGCGCCGGTGTCCGGCGGTACGGTCGGCGCCGCCGAAGCCCGGCTCAGCATTATGGCCGGCGGGAGCGAGGCGGACATCGAGCGGGCCGGGCCGGTGTTTGCGGCGCTGGGCAAGTGCACCCGGATTGGTCCGGTGGGCGCCGGGCAGTTGGCAAAGCTGGCCAATCAGGCGATTGTCGGCATCACCATCGGTGCCGTCTCCGAAGCGCTGCTGCTGGCGGCGAAAGGCGGGGCCGATCCGGCCGCCGTGCGCCAGGCCCTGATGGGCGGCTTTGCCAGCAGTCGCATTCTGGAGCTGCATGGGCAACGAATGATCGACCGGGATTTTGCCCCGGGCGCGCCCGCTCGCATTCAACTGAAAGACCTGCGCATGATCCTCGATGAAGCCCGCGCCGAGGGCCTTACCCTGCCGCTGGCCCAGCAGGTACACCAGGGTTATCTGTCCCTGGTGGCCGACGGCCACAGCGACGTGGACCACAGCGGCCTGCTCCTCGCCCTGGAACACCTCAACGGCGCCCGCCTGGGCACCGCGCATTCGAAGGAGTCCTGATATGCCACGCTTTGCCGCCAATCTGTCCATGCTGTTCACCGAGATCGATTTCCTGGACCGTTTTGCCGCGGCCCGGGCCGCCGGGTTTGACGGCGTCGAGTACCTGTTTCCCTACGAGTACCCGGCGGAGGAACTGGCCCGCCGTCTCCGGGAGAACGGCCTGACCCAAGTGCTGTTCAATCTGCCCGCGGGAGATTGGGCGGCGGGCGAGCGGGGTATTGCCTGCCTCCCCGACCGGGTGGCTGAATTTCGTGCGGGGGTGGACCAGGCCATCACGTATGCCCGGGCGCTGGGCTGCTCCCAGGTGAACTGCCTGTCCGGCCTCCGGCCGTCGTCCCTGCCGGAGGACCTGGCCTGGGAGACCCTCACCGACAACGTGCGTTACGCCGCCGAGGCGCTGGGCGCGGAGGGCATCCGACTGTGTCTTGAGGCGATCAATTCCCGCGTGGACATGCCGGGGTTTGTCCTCGATACCACCGGCCGGGTGCTGTCGCTGATCGAGGCGGTGGAATCGGACAACGTCTGCCTGCAGTATGATCTGTACCACATGCAGATCATGGAGGGGGACCTGATCCGCACCCTGGAGTGCCTGAAGCCGTGGATCGGCCATATCCAGTTCGCCGACAATCCCGGCCGTCACGAGCCGGGAACGGGGGAAATTAACTTTTCGAAGGTTTTCGCAGCCGTGGACGCGCTGGGGTACGATGGCTGGGTGAGCGCGGAATACCGGCCCTCCGGCACCACCGAAGCCAGTCTGGGATGGATGAACGGCGGCTGATGGGGTGTGACGACCGTCGCATTCGGCGACACCCTCTTACAAGATGGTAACTGGCTGGTTTTTCACGTTCTCCGTACCCTTGTTGCATCCGTTTTCCGCGATTCGTGATCAGGAGGTTGACCGGTGAAAGCGCTGGTAATCGAAGATGATAAGGACGTAGCCAACTACCTGTTGAAGGGCCTGAAAGAGTCCGACTTCGTGGTAGACCATGCCGCGGACGGCAAGGAAGGCATGATGATGGCGGCAAGCGAAGAATACGACATCATGATCGTTGACCGTATGCTGCCTGGAATGGACGGTCTGTCGATCATCAAGACGGTGCGGGCCACTGGCAACCAGACGCCGGTCCTGATTCTCAGCGCCCTGGGCGATGTGGACGACCGGGTGGAGGGTCTTCGGGGTGGTGGTGATGACTACCTGACCAAACCGTTTTCGTTCACCGAACTGCTGGCGCGGATCGAGTCCCTTATTCGCCGGCACCGGCAGGCGGCGGAAACCGAAACCGTGCTGCGGGTGGCGGACCTGGAAATGGATCTGCTGGCCCGCACGGTCAAGCGCGCTGGCAAGAACATTGATGTGCAGCCCCGGGAATTCCGCCTGCTGGAGTACCTGATGCGTAACGCCGGCCAGGTGGTCACCCGCACCATGCTGCTGGAAAAAGTGTGGGACTACCACTTCGATCCCCAGACCAACGTCATCGACGTCCATATCAGTCGCCTGCGGGCCAAGATTGACAAGGAATTCGAGACGCCGCTGCTGCAAACGGTGCGGGGCGCGGGATACATGCTGCGTGAAACTGCTTAGTCAGCTCAGGACCTCTTCCTTTCAGCTGGCACTGCTCTACATGGTGGTGTTTGCCACCTCCGTGTTCCTGCTGCTGGCGTTCATCTACTGGCGCACCGCCGGCTTCATGACCGCCCAGACCGACGAGACCATCGAGGCGGAAATCGCCGGTCTGGCGGAGCAATACCGGGGCCGGGGCGTGAACGGGCTGATCACCATCATTCGTGAGCGGGTGGCCCGGGACCCGAACGCCAAGTCCATCTACCTGCTGACCACCGACGATTTCCTTAAGCTGGCCGGGAACATTGATTCCTGGCCGGAAGGGGCCCGCTCAGACAGCGGCTGGATCAACTTCACCCTGGACGAATCCCTTGGCTGGCACGGGCCAAAACGGCTCGCCCGGGCCCGGATCTTTGAGGTTCAGGGGGGCCTGCGTCTGCTGGTAGGCCGGGATGTGGATGAGCTGACCAACCTCAAGCGGGTGATTGAAACCGCCATCAACTGGGGCATGGGCATAACCCTGGGGCTGGCGCTGCTGGGGGGCTTCCTGATGAGCCGCAGCACCACCCGGCGCATCGAGATCATCAACAACACGTCCCGCCGCATCATGAACGGCCACCTGTCCCTGCGCATACCCACCCGGGGCACCGATGACGACTTCGACCAGTTGGCGGAAAACCTCAACCGCATGCTGGACCGCATCGTCTATCTGATGGAAGGCATCCGGCACGTGTCCGACAACATCGCCCACGATCTTCGCACGCCGCTGACCCGCCTGCGCAACCAGCTTGAAAGCACGCTGATCACCGTCAACAACGACGAGGCCCGGGAACACGTGGGCCAGGCGGTGGCCGAGGCGGATCAGCTGCTGGCTACGTTCAACGCGCTGCTGCGCATCGCCCGGCTGGAGAGCCGGGGCAACACGGCCGACATGAAAGAGGTGTCCCTGGATGAGCTGGTGACCGACGCCTGCGAGCTTTACGAGGCGCTGGCAGAGGACAAGGAACAGGCGTTTGAGCAATCCCTGGAACAGGGCGTGATGATTGAAGGGGATCGGGACCTGCTGTTCCAGATGGTCAGTAACCTGATCGACAACGCCATC
This sequence comes from Marinobacter sp. C2H3, assembly GCF_037080155.1. Lineage (NCBI taxonomy): Bacteria > Pseudomonadati > Pseudomonadota > Gammaproteobacteria > Pseudomonadales > Marinobacteraceae > Marinobacter > Marinobacter sp. C2H3. The sequence continues at coordinate 154,120 of NZ_JBBBNZ010000001.1, forward strand.
AAGTACACGCCAGAGAAAGGCTTGATTGGTGTAACCGTGAAGCGGGACGGCGCGGACGCGGTATTCGAAGTCAGGGACAGCGGCATCGGGGTGCCGGACGGCGAGAAAGATCAGGTATTCCAGCGGTTCTATCGGGTGGGCAAGAGCCGGTCATTGCCGGGTAACGGCCTGGGGTTGAGCCTGGTAAGCGCGGTGGCGGAAATCCATCAGGGCAGGATCATTTTGACCGATACCTACCCGGGAGAGCCGTCACCGGGCCTGACGGTGACCATCCACATGCCGGCCTACACCGGCGTCAGCAAACGCATCAAAGCCACGGCGATCGAGCCGGCCCCAGGCGACCGGCCCACCGCCGACGCCTGAATTCGCTCAGACCGGGCGGCGGCTCTGGCCGAGGCGGCGCAGGACCGGTTCAACCACCGGCGCCGCCCGCTGCTCTACCTGGCGGGCCAGGCCTTCAATCTGGGACCGGCGCCGGTCGACGCGGGCCTGCAGGCAGTCCCATTCCCCCTCCAGACGCTTTTGCTCGTTGAAGACGTAGGCGGCCAGGTTGTGGCGATTCAGGCGGCTGGTAACGCCCAGCCGATCAAGTTCAAAGCCCAGCGCATCGACGCCTTCCAGCGCTCGCTTCAGCAGAGTCTGTGTGTTCATGGTGTTACCTCCGTGGATCCAGGCCCAGGGCCAACTGTTGTTGATGACAGTGTTGTGAAAATCCCTAGGGTGGACAACCTAATTTTCCAGGGTTCTGGCGCCGGGCAGCGACGCCGGGACATCGCCAAATGGCCCACCCGCCTGTCGAATTGGTAATTTGCAGGCCACAGCGAGGTAATGTCCGGTGGGTACACTGGGTAAGGTAGATAGAGGCAAGCGGCCAACACCGCTCGCTTCTCCCTCCAGCACAGCGCTAGCCTTAACCCCGCCATTGAGCGGGGTTTTTTTTGGTCAGCGGTCGGCCGCCGCCAGGCCGTAACGGATCTCTGCGATTTCCCACAGCTTGACCGAATCCGGTGTGCGTACCCGTACCTCATCACCTTCGGCCTTGCCCAGGCAGGCCTTGACCACCGGCGCATGCACGGACACATAGTGCTGCTTGCCATAGATCTCGTCCGGGCCAACAATCCGGAACGTCAGGGTCTGGTCGTCCTCGTCCACCAGTGTTACCCAGGCACCGAAGTACGCTTTGCCTTCCTGAACCGGGTTGTACTCCACCACCCGGAGCTTCGACAGCCGGTTTCTCAGGAACCGGACTCGGCGGTCAATCTCCCTCAGCCGTTTCTTGTTGTACTGGTAGTCGGCGTTTTCCGAACGGTCGCCCAGACTGGCGGCCCACTGAACCTTGCGGGTGACTTCAGGCCGCTCGTGGCGCCAGAGCGTGTCCAGCTCCTGCTGCAGTTCCGCGTAGCCTTCCGGCGTGATGACATTCGTATCCATGATCGGTTATCGATACTCGCTGATAATGGCCGTATTCTGGGAACCCTCGGCTCGCTTGCCAAGGGGCGATCCCGGTGAGGTTCTGGCGGTAAGGCCTGGGAAGACCAGTGAAAGGTGTCACATTCCTGCCGCTGTGCACAGAAAATCACCAGGGATGGGGGTAGACTGTTCGAAAATTGACACAGGCGCCCGGCACTCCAGGCCCAAGCCGTCTCACAGGAGCAGGAACCATGGACAGGCGTCCACTCAACCCTCGAAAAACCGGCCTGCGCCGAGCGCTGGCCAAGGTTCTGATAGGCCTGTTGGCCATGGCGGCCCAGGCCCAGGCCAACGGCCCGGAAACGCCCGTCGCCGACAAGCCCGCGTTTGATTACGAGGAGCGGACCACCATCAACACCATTCCGCTCCAATCGGTGGAGGAAGACACCTTGGCCAACACCGTCGTGGAAGGCGGGCTGGCGGCACCGGCCGCCGGCGTTCCTACCCGACCGGGTGCGGACGACGAGGCTTACCTGGACCCGCTGGCGATGCAGCCTCGGGATCAGCGAACCGACCTTGGCCGCTCGGAGATTCCTGTCGATATCCGCTTCAGTAATCCGAAAATGGTGCCGGGGCAGAGCCACAACGGCAACTACGTGATCCGGCCGCCCGAGAATCGCACCTACGAGCGGTTCAACACCAACCTGATCGGCCGCTAAGCGGCTGGCCCCGGGCTCTATGCGCCGGGGCCGGAACGCCCCATCACCCCTTCTTCAGGGACTCGAGCCGGTCCACGTACTTCTGCATGGCCTGCTCGCTGGACAGGCCCTTGACCTGTTCCCAGGCGTCGTACTTGGCGCGGCCGACAAAATCCATCATGCCCGGTCGCTTGCCGGACACGTCGCCTTCGGTGGCCTGCTTGTACAGGGCATAGAACTCCAGTTTCAGATCGTTGGAGGGCTTGAAGTCGCCTTCGGCGGTCTGGATATAGCGGACCGCGTCGTCGAACTGGGTTTTCAGATCGCTCATGTCTGTCTCCTTGGCAAATGAAGCGTATCCCGATGCAACCGCCCGGAGTATAGCCAGCAGTGTCCGGGCCGTCATTGACCGATCCGGCGCGGGCCGGTCCTACTGGCGCCAGTCGCGACCGGGTTGGCAAAACCTTGCCTGGGTTCATCCATGGCGGGGAATTTGGCGAGTTTTTGCTTGAGCCGGTCGGATCACCTGTGTACAGTGACGACCGATGTCCTCCAGGATGGCGGACTCAATGGACTGAACATCGCAAAGTGACTTGCACAGGGAGCCCCCCACCATGTCTGCAAAAGACGGTTCTGTCGCGCCCAAAGAGCGCATCAATATCAAATACGTACCCGCCACCGGCGACCAGCAGGCTGAGACCGAACTGCCGCTGAAGCTGTTTGTGGTTGGCGATTTCAAAGGCCACGCCGAAGAAACGCCCATCGAGGAACGCAAGGCCATCTCCGTGGACAAGAACAACTTCCGGTCGGTCATGCAGGAGGCCGGGCTGAGCCTGTCCACCACTGTGACCAACCGGCTGGAGGAGGGCGCCGACGACCTGCCGGTGAACCTCGCGTTCGAATCCCTGGACGATTTCTCCCCGGACAGCGTCGCCCGGCAGGTGCCGGAGCTGCGCAAACTCATCGAGCTGCGGGAAGCCCTGGTGGCCCTGAAAGGCCCGCTGGGGAACGTTCCGGCGTTTCGCGCCAAACTGCAGGCGCTGCTGGACGACGACGAGGCCCGAGCTGCCCTGCTGGACGAGCTGGAACTGGCCACCGACGCCGATTGACGGCACCCCCGCCGCGGGACTGCGGCGGATCACCAACACCGATCACACACGTACTGAAGGGATGTGGTATGTCTGATACTGCTGTGCAGCACTCTGCTGCCTCCGAATCCGTTTCCGAAGGCTCGCTTCTCGACCAGGTTATGGCCAACAGCCGCATGGCGCCGGCCGACGAAGGCTACGACGTGGCCCGCAAAGGGGTGGCCACCTTTATTGCCAACCTGCTGAAAAGCGAAGAGAAAGGCCAGCCGGTCAACAAGGCGCTGGTGGACCAGATGGTGGTCGAACTGGACCGCAAGATCAGTGTCCAGATGGACGACATCCTGCACTCGCCCGAGTTGCAGTCCCTCGAATCGTCCTGGCGTGGCCTCAAGCTAATGGTTGACCGCACCGAATTCCGCGAGAACATCAAGGTGGATATTCTGCACGCCACCAAGGCTGAACTGCTGGAAGACTTCGAGTTCGCCCCCGATGTGACCCAGAGCGGGTTCTACAACCACATCTACGCCACCGAATATGGCCAGTTTGGCGGCGAACCGGTGGGCGCGGTGATCGGCAACTACGCGTTTACTCCGTCCACCCCGGACATGAAGCTGCTGCAGTACGTCTCTTCGGTGGGTGCCATGGCCCACGCGCCCTTCCTGTCCTCGGTGGCGCCCACGTTCTTCGGCGTGGACAGCTACCAGGAGCTGCCCGCCATCAAGGAACTCAAGGCCGTGTTCGAAGGCCCGCGCTACGCCAAGTGGCGGTCGCTGCGGGAGTCCGAAGACGCCCGTTACCTTGGCCTGACGGCGCCGCGATTCCTGCTTCGGGTGCCCTACGATCCGTCGGAAAACCCGGTGCGCAGTTTCAACTATCGGGAAGACGTCTCCGGTGACCACGAGCATTACCTCTGGGGCAACACCGCCTACCTGCTGGCCACCCGTCTGACCGAGAGCTTCGCCAAGTATCGCTGGTGCCCGAACATCATCGGCCCCCAGAGCGGCGGTGCGGTGGAAGATCTGCCCGTGCACACGTTTGAAGCCTTTGGCCAGCTGGAATCCAAGATCCCCACCGAGGTGCTGATCACCGACCGGCGCGAGTATGAAATGGCGGATGAGGGATTCATTGCCCTGACCATGCGCAAGGGCAGCGATAACGCCGCCTTCTTCTCCGCCAACTCCGTGCAGAAGCCCCGCCAGTTCCCCAACACCCGGGAGGGCAAGGCCGCCGAAACCAACTACAAGCTCGGCACCCAGCTGCCGTACATGATGATCGTCAACCGCCTGGCGCATTACATCAAAGTGTTGCAGCGGGAGCAGATCGGCGCCTGGAAAGAACGCCAGGACCTGGAGCGGGAACTGAACACCTGGATTCGCCAGTACGTCGCCGACCAGGAGAATCCGCCGGCGGATGTGCGTAGCCGACGCCCCCTTCGGGCGGCACGGATCACCGTCTCAGACGTGGACGGCGACCCCGGCTGGTACCAGGTCTCGCTCGCGGTGCGGCCCCATTTCAAATACATGGGCGCCAACTTTGAGCTGTCGCTGGTCGGCCGGCTGGACAAGGACTGATCCGTGTTTGGCCGATCACCGGACGCGGGGATGGCCCGGGCCGGCAGCCTGTTTGAACGCCTCGAGCAGGCCGCCGGCCCCGCCGGCCAGCCGCTGGCGGAGGCTGCCGGCGTGGTGGAATCCATCAAGCGCCATCTGGTGCGCCTGCTCAACGCCCATCCGGGCAACAGCGCCACCGCGCCGGACTTGGGGCTTCTGGATTTCAACGACGCCACCCTCGGCACCTACGACCTGAACCTGCAGATCCGGGGCGCCATACGCCGGTGCATTGAAACCTTCGAGCCCCGGGTGCGGCGGGTCGATGTGGTGGCCCTGCCGCCGGGCCCGGACCCGATGCAACTGAAGTTCCAGGTGACGGTGTACCTCAACATCGCTGGCGGCGACGACCGGACCACCATCGACCTTGTGCTCGACGACAAGCGGTATTACCGGGTGACATGATGAAACTGAATCGATTCTATCGGGATGAGCTCAGCTTCCTGCGGGCGCAGGGGCGCGAATTTGCGGACGCGCACCCTCAACTGACGCGCTTTCTCTCGGACCAAAGCAACGATCCTGACGTCGAGCGCCTGCTCGAAGGTTTCGCCTTCCTGACCGGAAAGCTGCGGGAAAAGGTCGAGGATGAGTTCCCGGAGCTGACCCATTCGCTGCTCAACATGCTCTGGCCCAACTATCTGCGCCCCGTACCCAGTTGCACCATCATGCGCTTCGACCCGCAGCTCCACGCCCTGACCGAGGCCCAGACCATTGGCCGCCATACCGACATCCGCAGCCGCCCGGTCGGCGACGCCCTGCGTCAGACCCAGTGCCGCTTTCGCACCTGTCGGGACGTTGTCCTCTATCCGCTGACCGTCGCCGGCGTTCACGCCAATCATTCCCAGGAAGCCACCGAGCTCAGCGTCGATCTTGCCGTGCACAGCGATCAGCCTCTGAGCGCACTTGGCATCGACCGGCTCCGATTCTATCTGGGCGGTGACGACCAGGTGGCCGAAGCCCTCTACCTCTGGCTGAACCACCATCTTACCGGTATCGAGCTGCACATTGGCGACACCCGGCAGACGCTGCCCCCAAGCCTCCTGCGCCCGGTCGGCTTTGCGCCCGAGGACGCGCTGCTGCCCTACCCCAAGAACGCCTACAGCGGTTACCGCATCCTGCAGGAGTACCTCAGTTTCCCGGAAGCCTTCCGATTCGTGGAGCTGACCGGCCTGGCCGGGCGTCTGCCGGCGTGCCACGCCGACGAAATCCGCCTCCGCTTTCTCTGCGGGCGCCGCCTGCCGCCCGAACTCAAACCGGGCGCTGACAGCCTGCAACTGTACTGTACACCGGCGGTGAACCTGTTCAGCCACGACGCCGAACCCATCGACCTTAACGGTCGTCAGACCGACTATCGGGTACGTGCCTCCAGCCGCTCACCGGACCATTATGAAGTGTTCAGCGTGGAACGGGTTGAGGGTTGGCTGGAAGGCCGGGATGGCCGGGATGGCCGGGGCGAACCGCGCCTGTACACGCCATTTGAGAGCTTCCAGCACGAGGTGGAACAGGATCGGGGCCGAACGGCCCTGTATTATCGCCTCCGCGCCAGGGACAGCGTCCGCGGCGACGGGTTTGATCACGACATTGCCTTCGTCCGGGGTGACGAGAGCGAGTGCCTGTCCCGCCAGGAAGCGGTATCCCTGACCCTCACGTGTACCAACCGGCACTTGCCGGAAGAACTGGCGGTGGGTGATGTGAGCATGGCGTCCGAATCAACGCCAGCGTTCGCTACCTTTCACAACATCACGCGCCCCACCGCTACCCTGCGCCCGACGCTGGACGGCAGCCTGCTGTGGACCCTGATCTCCAACCTGTCCCTCAACTACCTGTCACTGCTGGACGCGGATGCCCTGAAAACGGTGCTCCGGGTTTACGATTTCCGCGCACTGGTGGACCGGCAGGCCGAACGGGTGGCGCGCAAACGCTCCGCCGGTATTCTGGGCATCCACACCCAGCCGGTGGACCGGATGGTGCGGGGCCTCCCGGTTCGGGGCTTGCGCTCGGAGCTGCACCTGGACCAGAAGCAGTTCGCCTCGGAGGGCGACCTGTACCTGTTTGGCACCGTCCTTAGCCAGTTTTTCGCGCTTTACGCCAGCATCAATGCCTTTCACCACCTGGACGTGGTGAATACCGATAACCAGGAACGCTACACATGGACGTTACAGCAAGGTCAGCAGCCGCTGATGTAGCCGGCCTGCAACCGGTCCTCGGCAACGCCCGGCGCTACAGCTTCTTCCAGCTGGTGGACCTGATTCACCGGCACCACGGCGACGACCTTGAGCAGGACGGCGTCGGCCAGCCGGGTCATCCACGGATTCGGTTCTCAGCGTCGGCCGGTCTCGGCTTCCCAGGGAGTGACGTGGTTGACGCCCGGTCGCCGGAGCATGAACACGCCCCGTATCAGTTGGAGGTGAGCTTCCTGGGCCTGCACGGTGCCCAGTCACCGCTGCCGGGTTACTACCTGGAGGATCTGGCCTGGGAGGCCGGCCAGGACCTGGGCATCCGGCGGCATTTCCTGGATTTCTTCAACCATCGTCTGGTGACCCTGTTTCACAGGGCCTGGCGCAAGTACCGCTACTACGTGCGTTTCCGGCCCGGCGCCAGCGACGGCTTTTCCGAACGGGTGTACGCCCTGATGGGCCTGGGCGACCCTCGGCTGCGGGAAGCCACGCCGGTGCACTGGCCGAAAATGCTGGCCTATGCCGGCCTGATTGCCGGCCGCAGCCGATCGCCGGAAGTGGTCTGCGGTGTCGTCGGCCACTGCTTTGATCTGGACGATGTGACCATCGAGCCCTGGGTACTGCGTAAGGTGGCGATCGCCGACGACCAGCAGACCCGCCTCGGCCAGGCCAACGTCCGGCTGGGTGAAGACACGCTGGTGGGCAACCGCATCCGCGACCGCAGCGGCAAGTTCATTCTGCGTCTGGGCAACCTGACCCGGGCCCGGTTTGCCGATTTTCTGCCCAACGGTCGGGATCACGGCCGCCTGGTGAAACTGATGGAGCTGACCACCCGGGAGCAGCTGGCCTACGACCTGGAGCTGCAGATGCGGCCCCGGGACATACGGCCCATGCAGCTGGGACAGGATACCCGGCTGGGCTGGACCGCGTTCATGACGCCGGAACGGGCCCGGCGCCAGACCACCGTTCGACTACAGATACGCCGGTAGCCCGCCGGCCAGACAGGGATGCCAACCATGACGATCAACGCCGCCCCGTCAGTGTCCGCCAAAACGCTGACCCTGAGCATCACCAACGCCGTACCGGCCGGCGCGGACCAGTCGCCGCACCATCGGTTTGGCCCGGCCGGGGGATCCATTGGTACCGCCGCCAGCGACACCTGGCGGCTCTCGGCCCATCGGACCGGCGCCGTCGATGGGCACGCCGAGATCCGCTACGTCGACGGTGAATTCTGCCTGATCGATCGCAGCGGCCGCACGTTCGTCAACAGTGCGAGCCAGCCGGTGGGCCGGGGCCGCCGGGCCCGGCTCAGCCAGGGCGACACCGTGACCATCGGGCGCTACCAGATCCGGGCCGATCTGGCGGCCGCCGCCAGTCATGGCCTGGACGACATTGATGCCGGGACGGCGACCCCTGAGCTGATGACCGATCAGCCTCCGGTGCGCGCCTCCGCAGACAACGAACCCCGGGAGCCGCTGGCCGGCTTGCCGGGCCGGGGTCGGGAAGCCGTGGACGCCGACCCCCTGCCTGACTGGAACGGCCAGGGCAGGGAAGCCTACCCGGACGCCGATGACCGGGGCCGGCAGCATATCGGCCTCGGGCCCCTGGGCCGGGGGCTGGGCGTGTCGCTTCCGGCCACCGACAGCGCGGACATGCAGGGGCTGCTGGAGGAAATGGGCGAGACCCTGCGGGCCACCGTCACCGGGCTTATTGCCCTGCATCAGGAAGAGGGCGACCGGCACCGGGCCCTGCGTACCCGGCTGCAACCGGTGGAGGACAATCCATTGCGCCGGGGGGAGAGCTACGAAGACACCCTGGCCACCCTGTTTACCGGCGAGCGCAGCCCCGTCCACCTGTCCGCCCCGGCCGCGGTGCGGGACAGCCTGGACAGCCTGGCCCGGCACCAGCAGGCCACCGATGCAGCGATTCAGGAGGCACTGGATGCGATCCTGCATGCGTTCAGTCCGGACGCCTTGCTGCGCCGGTTCCACGGGTACCGCCGGCGCCTGAGGGACGGGGAGGATGAGGCGGGTTGGGCCTGGACCATGTACCAGCACTACTACCGGGAACTGATCACCGGTCGTCAGCAAGGTTTCGAACGCCTCTTCCGGGAGGTGTTCGAACAGGCGTACGACCGCCATCTTCGGCAACAACACAGGGAGACTCTGTTGTGACTTTCAGCAAAGGGATTTTGCTGGCCACCACCATGACGCTGGTGCTGGCCGGATGCAGCACGCCGTATAACGCGGTGACCAAGACCGCCAAAGTGCTCTGGGACCCGGACATTCCGGTGGGCTACCCGGAAGACCTGCCCAGCCGGGTGGATCTGACCATGGTGGCGGAGCCGGACGTGAACCCGAACGAATCCCTGGCACCCACGCCCATTGCGTTTCAGGTAATCGAGCTTACCGACAGCTCGCTGCTGATGGCCGGGGACTTCGATCAGCTGCTGACGGACCTGGAGGATTCCCTGGGCCAGAACTACGTGGACCACAACGACTACTCGCTGGCCCCGGGCCAGTTCCGGTTTGTCGAGCCGTTCGATCTCAGCGAGGACACCCGCTACATCGGCGTGATTGCGTTCTACGCCTACCCGAACCTGTCCCAGTGGAAAAAGGTGGTCAAGGTGGATCCGATTGGCGGTCGCTATCACCTGCTGGTGGACCTGCGCAGCCGGGAAGTCCAGCTCAAGGGCGCGGATGAATCGTCATGAGTTGCCGTCAGCGAGTGGTCTGGAGCGACGGCCTGTTCATCAAACCCCAGCACTTTCAGCAGCAGCAACGCCACCTGGAGCTGGAAATCCAGGAACGGGCGCAGGCGGTGTGTGAGCACCTGTACGGATTCACTGACCTGGTCCTGAGCGACGAGTACCTGAGCTTCGGCCGGGTGGGCCTGGTGCGGGCGTCCGGCCTGTTTCCGGACGGCACCCGCTTCCACCTGCCCCAGGACGACGTGATGCCCGAGCCCCTGGAGATCGACGATGCCTCGGTCGCCAACCAGGTGGTGTACCTGGCCCTGCCCCTGAGCGCCGATAGCCTGCCCGAGGTGGCGTGGCCGGAGGCGCCAGCGGCCGGTCGATACCGCGCGGATGGCCTGGAGCTTCGGGATCTGCATTCCATCGACGGCGATACCCATACGATCGACGTGGCCCGGGTAGCCCCCCGGTTGATGCTGGAGCGGGACGATCGCAGCGCCTACGCGACCCTGGCGGTTGGACGGATTCTGGAAAAACGACCGGATGGCAGCCTGGTGATGGACCCACAGTTTCTGCCGACGCTGCTGAACGTCCGGGCGGCGCCGCGACTGCAGCGGTTTGTCGGGGAAATGGCCGGCTTGATGCAGGAGCGGGCCCGCAACCTGGCCGACCGGGTCGGCGCGCCCGGCCAGGACGGTGTCGCGGACGTCGCCGACTTTCTGCTGCTGCAACTGCTGAACCGGGTGTCGCCCCGGTTCCTGCACCTGGCCCGCCTGCAACGGCTGCACCCGGAACGGCTGTATGAGGCCATGCTCAGCCTGTGCGGCGAGCTGGTGACGTTCACGGACGAAAGCCGGTTGCCGGGCGAGCATACCCCCTACGACCACGACGTACCGGAGCGAGGCTTTGCCCCGCTGATGCAGGTGCTGCGGCAGTCCCTGAGCACGGTACTGGAACCCCGGGCCCTGGCCATCCAGCTGCAGCAGCGCCAGTACGGCCTGACCGTGGCCCCGCTGCAGGACCCGCAGCTGATCCGGGACGCCGAGTTCATTCTGGCCATCAAGGCGGATATGCCCCTGGACGACCTGCGCAAGCAATTTGTCCAGCAGTGCAAGGTGGCGTCGGTGGAAAAAATCCGCGACCTCATCAGCCTGCAGCTACCGGGTATTCCGCTCACCGGCCTGCCGGTGGCGCCCAGACAGCTGCCGTATCACGCCGGCTTCGTGTATTTCCGGCTCGACGACCACAGCCAGGCCTGGCAGATGCTTGATAACGCCAGCGGCTTTGCCTTCCACGTGGCGGGCAGCTTCCCGGGCCTTGAAATGCAATTCTGGGCGATCAGGAGTTAACCGATGACACAGGACACGGCCATGGACGCGCCGATCCGGTCCAACGACAACGCGTTATCCGGCACCGGGCCCAGCTTTGCCGACCAGCTGTTTGCCGGTCGGGAGCAGCCAGACGCCCCGGCCACAGGTGATCCACAGTTCCAACTGCGGGGCCGGGAACCGAACCGGCTGGTGGATGCGGCCATTCCCCTGCTGGGGTTGGTCATCCGCGTGCGCCGGCTGGCGGATTACCGGGGCGTGGAGCGGCTCTACCAGCAGGTGGTGGAGGACATCACCGCCATCGACCGGGAACTGATTGAACAGGGCTACGAGCGGCCGACGGTGGTGGCCTACCGCTACGTGCTCTGCGCCTTCATCGACGAAGCCGTATTGGGCACGGACTGGGGCGCGCACAGTGTCTGGTCCCAGCAGTCGCTGCTGTCCCGGTTCCACAACGAGACCTGGGGCGGCGAGAAAGTGTTCGCCATCCTGGCCCGGATGGAGCAGGAGCCGGAACGCTTTCGGGACATGCTGTCGTTCCTGTACCTGTGCCTGTCCCTGGGCTTCGAGGGCCGCTACAAGGTCATGGAAAATGGCCGGGAGGAATACGACCGCATCCGACAGGGGCTGTACGACACGTTGCGCGCCACCCGGCCGGCGGACGCCTCAGGACGATCCGGCCTCGGAGATGCCTTCAGCCACGTAACGCCGGCCCGGCCGCGCCGGCGCAGCGGCCTGCCGCTCTGGGGTGTGGCTGGCCTGTTTACCCTGGCGATGGCGGGCGTCTACGGACTGTATAGCCTGGCCCTGAACGAGCGCATCACGGACGTCTTGCGCGTACTCGACCAACTCCCGAAATAAGGACATCACTGTGATACGGGTAGAACTGCCGGCGCTGATCGGGCGCCTAAACGACCTTTCCCGCCAGGCCCTGGAAGCCTCGGCCGCCCTCTGTATCAGCCGACAGGGCGCCGAAATCACCCCGGCACACCTGCTGTTCAAATGTCTGGAGATGCCGCTGTGCGACGTGCGCCAGATCCTGGCGCGGGCCAACGTGGAGGTGGCGCAATTGCAGCCGCTGGTGGCGGAACACCTGGCCGGTGGCGCCCAGACCGCAGAACCGTATCCGGCGTTTTCGCCGCTGCTTGTGGAGCTGCTCCAGGAGGCCTGGCTGCTGGCCTCTACCGAACTCGGCCATACCGAGCTGCGCTCCGGCGCGGTGTTCCTTGCCCTGTTGCTGAACGCCGACCGTTACCTCACCCCTCCGGTGGCCCGGGCGCTCGCGGACATCAATCGGGAACAGTTGCGCAAGGGGTTTGACCGGGCCACCGATGGCTCGGCCGAGCAACCCGAGCCGCTGGGGCAGGCGATTGCTGGCGCGGCCACTCCGGCCGATCTGGATCCGCTCCGCCGTTACGCCACCGACGTCACCGGGCAAGCGCGGGACGGCGCGCTGGACCCGGTGCTGTGCCGGGACGCGGAAATCGACCAGATGATCGACATCCTGTGCCGTCGCCGGAAAAACAATCCCATCGTGGTGGGCGACGCGGGCGTTGGCAAGAGCGCGGTGGTGGAGGGCCTTGCGTTGCGCATGGTGAACGGTGAGGTGCCCGATCGCTTGAAAGAGGTCGAGCTGTGGTCCCTGGATATGGGCGCCTTGCAGGCCGGCGCGTCGGTCAAGGGCGAGTTCGAAAAGCGCCTGAAGGGCGTCATTGACGCCGTCAAAGGCTCACCTACGCCGGTGATGCTGTTTATCGACGAAGCCCACACCCTGATTGGCGCCGGTAACAGCGAGGGCGGCTCCGACGCGGCCAACCTGCTGAAACCGGCCCTCGCCCGGGGCGAGCTGCGCACCATCGCCGCGACCACCTGGCGCGAGTACAAGAAATACATTGAAAAAGACCCGGCTCTCAGCCGCCGCTTTCAGCCGGTCGCTCTGGACGAGCCGACGCCGGGCGAAGCGGTCCACATCCTCCGTGGCCTGCGCACCGTCTACGAAAAGGCCCACCAGGTCTTGATCACCGACAGCGCTCTGAGCGCCGCCTCTGAGATGTCGGCCCGCTACCTGGCCGGCCGCCAATTGCCGGACAAAGCCATCGACGTTCTGGACACCGCCTGCGCCAGGGTCAGCCTGAACCTGAGCACGCCGCCCCGGCGTCTGAGCCACGTGCGCAGCGCCTTACACCAGCTGGCGATGGAGCAGGACCTGATGCTCCGTGAGCGCGCCCTCGGCCAGCGCGTGGACGCCGAGCGAGAGCAGGCGCTGGCGCAGCAAATCGCCGAACGGAGCGACGAATCCAACACCCTCGAGCAACGCTGGAACGATCAGCGCGAACTGGTGGCCCGGCTGATCGACATCCGCGAGCGCCTGCTGAAAGACGACGCCACGGAAGCCGTCGCGGACGAACCCGCGGTTGAGCTGACCGGCGTGGATCACGAAGAGCGCCCGGATCTGAAGAGCGAAGCGGCCGCCCTCGAACAGGCGCTGGCGGAGCTTCAGGCCGACGAGCCGCTGGTCCACGCCCGCGTCGACGCCCGGCAGGTGGCTGAAGTGATCGCTGACTGGACCGGCATTCCGGTCAACCGCATGACCACCGACGAGCTGGACAAAATCACCCATTTGCCGACGTACCTGCAGGCTCATATCAAAGGCCAGGACATCGCCATTGACCGCCTGCATCAGCACCTGCTGACCGCCCGCGCTGACCTGCGCCGCCCGGGCCGCCCGATGGGCGCTTTCCTGCTGGTGGGCCCCAGCGGCGTCGGCAAGACCGAAACCGTGGTGCAACTGGCCGAGCTCCTCTACGGCGGGCGACAATTCCTTACCACCATCAACATGTCCGAGTACCAGGAGAAACACACCGTCTCCCGGCTGATCGGATCGCCCCCGGGGTACGTTGGCTTTGGAGAAGGCGGTATCCTCACCGAAGCCATTCGCCAGAAACCCTATTCCGTGGTGCTTCTCGACGAAGTCGAAAAAGCCCACCCGGAGGTCCTAAACCTGTTCTACCAGGCCTTCGACAAAGGCGAGCTGGCCGATGGGGAAGGCCGGTTGATCGACTGTAAGAACGTGGTCTTCTTCCTCACCTCCAACCTGGGCGACCAGACCATCGTCAACCACGCCGAGTCCCCGGCCAGCCTGGAAGAAGCCCTCTATCCGGAACTGGCCGGCTTCTTTAAACCGGCGCTGCTGGCCCGGATGGAAGTGGTGCCTTACCTGCCCCTGGGCGAGGACACCCTCAACCGCATCGTCGGCGACAAGCTTCAGCGCCTTGCGGACCAGATCCGCCAGCGTTATCGGGCCGACGTCGTGCTCGAAGACGGCCTCATCGACGCCATCCGCAGCCGCGCTACCCGAAGCGAAAACGGCGCAAGGATGCTGGAATCCATTATCGAGGGCGAGCTTTTGCCTCCGGTATCGCTGGCCCTGTTGGAAAAACTCGCGGGCCGGGAGACGGTTAACCGGGTGACGTTGGGGGTGGATGGTCAACGATTCACCGGGGTCGTGGCCTGATGCCCGCTCGGAGTAGCGCATCGTGGGGTTCGGCCCTCCAAAACCCTGCGGAGCCAGGGATGGCGGAGCGGAGCCTACAGGGACGTATTCACGGCGTGTTTTGGAGGGCCGAACCTCACGATGTGCGGTCGGCCAACGCCAGCTCAGAGATTCAGGGATAACACATGGGACGGATGCAGATGAAACTGCACACCGGCATCGACCTGGCGGTGGCCCTGGTCCGGCAGGAGAGCCTACCGGACCTGCTGGCCACGGCCACGGCGCGGCTGGAAACCACCCTCGGCCTGACCCGCTGCTGGGCACTGGAACTCGACCTCAGCGGCCGCACCCTGCACTGCGCGGCCCTGGGGGAGACCGGCGAATTCGACTGCGGTGACTTCAGCCACCCGTTCGCCCACGTGCTGCAGACCGGCCAGGCCCGGGAACTCACCCGCGCCGCCAGCCACCGCCTGGACCACCCCGGCTTCGAAGCCCTGTTCGCCGCCAGCGACCGGCCCCACAGCCTCTGGCTCGAACCGCTCACCGGCCAGGACGGCCGCACCCTCGGGATGCTCGTGTTGTGCGGCGACCACACCGACTGGCCGGCCATCCTCCAGCAGCCGTTATACACCGGCTTCCGCCAATTGCTGGTGCACCAGTGGGTGCGCCTGCTCCAGACCCGGGATCAGGTCTGGCAGCGGCGCTTGCTCAAACGCTCCCTCGATCAGCTGCACGACGCCGATACCCTGCGCCGGCGGTGCGATCAGCTCAGCCAGAGCCTGGTGGGCAACTCCGGCGCCATGACCCACCTGCGCACCCAGATCGTTCGGGCGGCCGGCAGCCGCTTGTCTGTCCTCATCCAGGGTGAGACCGGTTGCGGCAAGGACGTGGTCGCCCGGGGCATCCATCAGCTCTCCGGCCGGGCGGAGCGTCCGCTGGTGGTCGTCAACTGCGCCGCGATCCCGGACACGCTCCTGGAAAGCGAACTGTTCGGCCACGTCAAAGGCGCCTTCTCCGGGGCCGATCAGGCGAAAGACGGGCTGCTGGCCCAGGCCGACGGCGGCACCCTGTTCCTGGATGAAATCGGTGACATGCCCCTGGCGCTGCAGTCCAAACTGCTGCGAGTGCTCGAAACCCGGCAGTTCCGTCCCCTCGGCGCCGGTCGGGAACGGCACTCGGATTTCCGCCTCGTGGCCGCCACCCACCAGCCCCTTCAGGACGGCATCCACGAAGGCCGGTTCCGGCGCGATCTGTACTACCGCCTGAACCAGTTTCCGTTGTCGGTGGTGCCCCTGCGGGCCCGCATCGAGGACCTCGACGCCCTGTGCCGGCACTTCATTCGCGGTTACACCGAGCGGGAGGGGGCCGGGCCCCTGGGCATCAGCAGCCATGCCCTCGCGCGCCTGGCGGACTATGGGTTTCCCGGTAACGTCCGGGAACTGCGCAATCTGATTGAGCTGGCCTGCCTGCAAACCCCTGCCGGTGACGACATTCAGCCGGAGGTGCTGACGCTGGGTCCGCAGGAGCCGGTCCTGGAATCGAGCCTGACCGGCGATGAGGCGCCGTCATTGCCGGGGGTGCCGCCCACCGACGAAATCCGTGACCTGAAGGCTGCCGCCCAGGCCTTTGAAGCCGCCATCATTCGGGACCGCCTGCGCCAGTACGGCGGCAACCGGGCCCAGGCCGCGGACAGCCTCGGCTTACCCAAGCGAACCCTCGCCCACAAATGCCTCAAGTACCAGGTGACCGAGCAATGACCGTGTTTTCCGGACGCCGCCTCCCATTCCAACGGGCCCAGTGCCGGTGGCTGGCCCTCTGGCTTCTCCTGGGTGCTGGCCCCCTGAGCGCCGATCTGCTGGCGGACGCCCAGGCCTGTACCGGCGAGCGGGACCGGCTGGTTCGACTGGCCTGCTTTGATCGGGCCTTTGACACCCCGGTTGGTCTGGCAGCGGGCGCCGGGCCGGCGCTGGAAGGCACCGAGCGCTGGCGCCAGGCGTTTGCCCAGGCGCTGGACGCCGATCGGGTGATTTACCGGGACACCGGTGCCGCCGCCGGGCTCCTGGTCACGGTGCCGGCCCTCGGGGCGGCGCCCCCGCGCCCCCTGCTGACGGTGCAGTGCCAGGGCAACATCACCGAGTTGGCCCTGATGGTTCCCGAGCCGGTGGCGGCCGAGCGGGTAACGATTTCCCTGGCCGACGCCGCGGGGCAGTGGCGGGTCCGGGACAACGGCCGGGTGATCAGCAGCGGCCGGGGGCTGCCGTCCATTCGACTGGCCAAGGCCCTGACGCGCAGAGACCGGATCACTTTGAGGAGCAGCGAACCGTCCCTGGACGGGCGACTGTTTGATCTCGAGGGTTTCGGGCGGGCCCTCGGGCCTCTCCGGGACACCTGCGGCTGGTAGAGAACACGGAGGTTCCTATGCAACTGATAGAACAGCATCCTTACGTGGAACAGGTGATCGGCCCGCTCGCGGGGGCCGACGGCCCGGGGGACGATCTGGTGGACGATCCGACCCTGGCCTTCCTCGAGGACGAAACCATGAAAGTAGGGTCCCTTGCCCATACCGATATTGCCTGGGACCAGGTGGAACAGAGTTCGGTGCAGTTGCTTGCCGACCGCAGCAAGCACCTGAAGGCACTGGGCTGCCTGTTGCTGAGCCTGCAGCAGGGCAGTAATGGGGAGCGGTTTGCCCTATCGCTGTATTTACTGAACCGGGCCCTTGATGCCTGGTGGTCCCAGGCCTGGCCGTACCCTGGCGCATCCGGCCGAAGGGCCCGGGGCCTTATGTTCACGCAGATGCTCCAGCGCGCCGGCGCGCAGGCCAAGGGCCTGGTGTTCGATGGCGCTCAGGGCGATACCCGCGCCTACTGCCTGGAGGTTCTGGATCGACTGCGGGAACAGGCCACGGAGCAGGGACTGCCTGTTCGCGCACTGGACCCTCTGCACAAAGCCATCAACAGCCTGCCGTCCCTGGATGCCCAGGTACCGGATCCCGCGTTGGAGGCGGCCGCCAGCGGAACGACACCCGCTCCGGCAGAAGGGCGTCCGGCGCCCGCGCCGGACCTGGGATCGCTGACGCTAGACCCGGGTAACGAAAGGGCGACCCGCCAGAGCCTGATGAAGGTGGCGGAGCTGATCACCTCCGTAGAGCCCGCCAATCCGCTGGGTTACCGGATGCGACGTTACGCCATCTGGTATGGCATCAGCGCCGAGCCGCCCACCCGGGATGGGCAGCGCACGGACCTGGCGGCGGTCAGCGCCGATCGGGTCTCGGACTACCGGGACGGCTTGGAACGGGCGCCGGATCTGGCACTGTGGCAGCGCATTGAGCAGAGCCTGTCGGTCAGCCCGTTCTGGCTCGACGGTCACTGGCTCAGCGCCCGGGCCGCTGGGGCCCTCGGCCACGGGCCCTGCGCTGACGCGATCCGGGAGGACCTTCGCCAATTACTCGAGCGGCTGCCGCGGCTGACCGAACTGACGTTCAACGATGGCACCCCGTTCCTGGGGCCGGAGGCCGCCGACTGGCTTTGGGCCGGCCCCAGTGGTTCGGTGGCCGCAGGTCCGGGGGCGAGCCCTTGGGAGCAGGCGTTGGCCCGGGCCAGGGAGGACCTGGCCGGCCACGACCTCGGCGCCGCCCTGACGCCACTGGAAGCCGGTCTCGCGGACGCCCGGGAACCCCGGGATCGGGTGTACTGGCGCCTGGCCAGCCTGACCCTGCTCAGCGATGCCGGGCTGACCCGCCTGGCGGCCCAGCAGGCTGGCGACCTGCGCCAGGGCCTGGACGGGCGCACCCTGGACGACTGGGAGCCGGGGCTGTTGCGCCAGCTCGACCGGCTGGCCGGTGACACCACTCATTAAGAACGGAAACACAGCAGGAAGGGATACCATGTGGAGAAAGGCATTACTCGTCGGTCGCTGGATGTGGCCACGCCTGCGCCGGGCGGCACCGATCGTGCTGTTCCTGGCGCTGGCCCTGGCCGTTGCGGCGGTTTGGTGGTTTGGCCCGGGCTGGCGCCTGGGGGGAGATTATCCGCTGGCCGCCTGGCAGATGCGGGCCATGGTGACCCTTGGCGCGGTGCTGCTGGTGGCCGTGATCTGGGGGGCAAGCCTGGCCGGCAAACTGCGCCGGGTGGACCGAAGCAAACAGGAAGCTGCCCGGGAACAGGAAGACCCGATCCTGCCTCTGGAGCGGCGCCAGCAACGCCAGCTTGATCGACAACTGGCGTCCCTGACCGGCAATCTGCCCGGCCGCCATGGTCGTTACCGATTGCCCTGGTATCTGCTGCTCGGGGCGGAAGGCGCCGGTAAAACCAGCCTGATCCAGCGTTCTGGCCAGACCTACACCCTCACCAACGTGACCCGGGAACAGCGAACCGACCGCAACCCGGTGGCGGTTGACTGGTGGGTGGGCGACGACGGCGTGTTACTGGACCCGGACGGTGCGTTGCTGGTCCACGGTGAGACCGCCGGCGCTGACGCGCCCATGCACGCCCGCCTATGGCGGCATTTTCTGCGCTGGCTGGAACAGAACCGCCCCCAGCGGCCGCTGAACGGCGTTGTCGTTGCCGTGGATCTGGCCGCTTTGGGGCAGATGGGTCCGGATCAGCGCCGGGCCCAGGCCATCACCCTGCGAACCCGTTTGCGGGAACTGATGGAGCAGCTGGGCAGCCGTCTGCCGGTGTATGTCGCCTTTACCAAGCTCGATCTCTTGTACGGTTTCACGACCCTTGCCCAGGCGCTGACGGCGGAGGAAAAGGCCTCAGCCCTCGGCTTCACCTTTCGCCTGGAAGGGCTGAACGAGCCGGACGACTGGATGGCAACGTTCGCCGAACGCTTCGATGAGCTGGTGGAGGGCCTGAACGCCCGTCTTCCGGAAATCCTGGAGCACGCCCGGGATCCGGAAGCGCGAGCGGCCGCGTTTTCCTTCGTGCGGCAGTTGGCCGGCCTCAGGGAAACGCTGGAAAGCTATCTGGCGGACCTGCTGTCGGCGGACGCCTTCTCCACGCCGGCGCTGGTCAGGGGCACCTATTTCACGTCGGTTTTGCAGGAGGGCGTTCCGGAGGACCCCTTCGTCAGCGCGGTTGCCGGCCACTACGACCTGCCGGCCCCCATCCAGCCGGCCCAGCGTCCCGGACAACCCGCGAGCCTGTTCACCCAGCGCTTGTTTCCGGACATCATCTACCCCGAAGCGGGGCTGGCCGGCGACAATCGGAAGGTGGCCGCGCGCCGGCACCGGGCGCTTGCCGCAGCGTCTGTGGTGGCGGTAGTGGCCGGCGTTGCCATGACCGCCGGCTGGCAGCACTACTTCATCAAGAATGCGGCCGCCGCCGATGCGGTTCAGCAGCGGGTCGGGCAGTTCCTGACCGACTGGCAGCCGGTCGGTTATGAGCCGGACAGCACCGGCCGAAGCCTGCTCGCGCCCCTCGACCAGCTTCGGGAAGCCACGTTTGCGTTCGGCGATTATCACAGCCGCTGGCCGGCCCTGGCGGATATGGGCCTTTACCAGGGCCAGCGGGTCGGGCCGGAAGTGGCTCAGGCGTACCAGAACCTGCTTGCCTATCAATACCTGCCGTCGCTGATGCTGGGCGTCATGAGCGCGCTGTCCGAGGCGCCGGATACCGATCTGGACCGGCTGCGTCACCTTCGTGTCCTGCGCATGCTTTACGACGCCAGCGGTCGGCGCCCGGCTCTGGTCACCGATTACTTCAAGGATTACTGGCAGGCCGCGTACCCCGGCCAGCGGGACCTGCAGGACCGGCTGATGGGTCATTTGCAGTTTGCCCTGGCCAACACCGACCTGGCCGGCATGGCCGAGGCCGGTGACCGGTCGGCCGAACTGGCCCTGGCGCCATTCCGCAGCAGTGTGGAATGGGCGCAGGCGTCTCTGGGGCAGACCCGCACGCCGGAACGGGTGTATCGCGACCTCGAGCAGCAGGCCGGTGAGCAACTGCGCGCGCCGCTCGATCTGGCCCGGGCCAGCGGGCCGGGTTTCGGCACCGTCTTCACCCGCCTGGATGACAACGGCGAACCGGATGACGCGAGCCCATCAACGGTCAGCGCCCCCGCCAGCGAGGGCAACGCAGTCGTCCATGACCCGCTGATGGTGCCGGCACTGCTCACTCGCCAGGGCCTGGATAAATGGTTCCTCAAACGCTCCGCCTCGGTGACCGACCTGGCCCTGGTGGATGCCTGGGTGCTCGGCCGCCGGGACAACGTCAACTTCAGCGACGCGGACGAGGCCCAGCTGCGGTCACGCTTGCAGACACTTTATGCCGAGCACTACGCCGCCGCGTGGCGAAACGCCCTCAGCCATCTGGACATCCGACCGTTCAGGGATCTGAACCAAGGGGTGCGAGTGCTGGAAACCCTCACCAGCAGCCAGCAGCCCCTCGCCACCCTGCTGGCCCAGGTGCAGCAGAACACCCGCTTCATTCCGCCCGCAGATACCGACGACAAAGCCGCACAGGCCCGGCGAGCGCTGCTGGAGCAGTCGCCGCAGATCCGTATGCTGAGGGACATTGAACGGCAGTTTGCCGAGTTGAATCAGCTCACCGACCGGACGGGTGAGCAGCCCAGCGGGCTCGACCAGATCATGAAGGTGATCACCAGCCTGCATCAGTACCTGCGCAACATCCAGGAGGCGCCGGACACCGGTAAAGCAGCCCTCGAGGCCGCCCGCGCCCGACTGAGCTTGCAGGGCGACGATCCCATCTTTACCCTTCAACGCATGGCCGAAGACCAGCCAGCGCCTCTGAACCGCTTGCTGAAGCGGCTGGCGGATGAAAGCTGGCGGGTTCTCCTTGATGGTGCAGTGGCCCAGCTGGAACAGAACTGGTACCGGGATGTGTATGTGCCGTTCCAGCAGACCCTGGCCCGCCGCTACCCGCTCAATCCGAAGGCCGGCCGGGACGCGGCGCTGCAGGATTTCGAGCGTTTCTTTGCCCCGGATGGCGTCCTGGCGACCTTCTACGACCAGAACCTGAAGCTGTTTCTGGACGAGCATCCGGGTGGTGTGAGCGGCGCGGAACGGGCCAGCCTGGTCCGCCGGGACGTGCTGGACGCCCTAGACCGGGCGGAGCGCATCCGCAAGGCCTATTTCACCCGCAGCGGCACGCTGGACGTGGAGTTCGCCCTGGAGCCACTGGACCTGTCGAGCAACAAACGCCGCAGCGTAATGAACCTCGATGGCCAGTTGGTGGAATACAATCACGGCCCCCGTCAGAACATCCCGCTGGTCTGGCCCAACACCCTGCGGGACGCGGTGGAGAGCCGGGTGACCCTGGTGCCGGTGCAGGTCAACCGATCGCCCCGGAGCGTGTCCGAGAGCGGCCCCTGGGCCCTGTTCCGCCTGCTGGACCAGGCGGACCTGACCGGCGTCAGCAACACCGCGGTGGATGTGCGCTTTGAGGTGGACGGCGGCGACATGCGCTACCGCCTGCACGCCGCCAGCAACACCAACCCCTTTACCCAGCGACTGCTGGCGGGGTATCGGTTGCCGCGCAGCCTCTACTAGGCTGCCGGCAGCGACACGGAACGTCATAAACTGGTACAGGAACGACACGGATGTCTGAATCTCGCACCTTGCAGCCGCCCCGCGGCCCCGCCTGCGAAGGCCCGGTCCTGATCATCGAAGTGGTCGGGCAGGATCACCCGGAGGGCCACCGCTTTCGCCTGTTCGATCCCGCCGATCAAACCGAGCAGGAGTGGATGGACCAGCGTGGTCACCGGGAGGCTCTGAGCCAGAGCGAACTTGCGGTCTGGCCGACCACCCCTGAGGCCCGCCAGAACGTCTGGCTGGATATTGACGCCGACGACGGCTCGCCCATCCGGGTGCTCCTGTTTGAACACGTTGGCGCCACGCCGCGCCAACCCATCGCCCAGTGGAACCGGGTATGTCCGCTGGTGCCGATCACCTCCCTGATGGCTCAGGACCCGGATCCAGGTGGTCATCCCAGCCATCCGGTGCCGGTGCGGGCCGGCTATGTCTACGTGTTCCGGGACGGCCGCTTGTGGCGGGAACTGCAGGTGGATGCACCGGCCGACCAGCCGCCGGGTTTCCGGGACGTGCGGCTGAGTGACTATCGGCAACAGGGCGGTGACGGCCTGACCGAAGACCGCCGCCCCGCCGTCGGGCGCCGGCTGGACGCCATCTGGGTGCCACTGAGGGAAATGGATAGCGCCCTGACCGGACAGATCCAGATGGCCTTCTCCGAAGTGCAATGGCCGGGGGACCGGGTGGCTTTCCTTGAAACGGACGCCGCCGCCCGCCGGGACCGCTGCCAGAGCCTCAGCGGCGATGGCTTGGTGTGGCAGGGGCGGCCACTGTCCGAGGGCGCCCCAGGCCCCGGCGTGATCCAGCCGGTGGCCACGCTGCCCCCGGCGCGGGCCCGGGAACCGTTTCTGGAACAGCACCTGCCGGACCCCTGGCGCAACGTCCTGGACCTGACCGGAAACTACGCGCACGGCCTCTATCAGAAAGCCTGCGACGAACAAAAAGCGTTTGACGAGGCGTCGGACGCTGCGCATGACGCCTGGGAGGCCGCCGGTTACCGGGATTGCCCCCTGCGCTGGGCCCCGGCGGCCCGCCTGCAGGCTTTTGCCGGCCGGGCGAATCAACCGAAGAAAAAGCCACAGCCCGAAGCCAAGCCCATCAGTCGCGTGGTCGACGTCTCCGCCGACAAAGCGCTCTGGGAACCTCTGGGCGCCGCGCCAGATGCCTGGGCCGACGCCCGCACCCGGGGCTACGCCTCGGTCACCCTGAACGATGACCTGTTTGAGGTGCGCCACAGCCTGAACCAAACGCTGTCCGCCCAGCGTTACCTCACCGCCGTGCTGGAGGCCGTGAACGAGGAACCGTATGGCGACAGTGCTCAGCTGATTGAGCGGGTGATGGGGCCGGAGTATCTGGGAGGCAAGAAAAATCCGCTGAACGACTACCTGAAAAACATCAACAACACCTACTTTGGAGCGCTTCAACGAACCCTGAAAAGCGCTGAGCGCCGACTGGCGACGGAATCCTTAGGATTGACACAGGCTGCCCTCACGCACCTGGTCCACCAACCCCGTTATCAGAACGCCTTCGCCGACCTGTTCGCGCTTAAAGGTCTCGACTATGCCGAGGGCTTTGCGCTCTTTGGGGACCTGGTTTCCGTGCTGAGGCTGGACCCCAACACGGTCGACCCGCTGAACAAGCAGCCGATGGTCAGCCGTGAACAGGTCCGTGCCGCCAATTCGGTGATCTTTGACATTCTTGACCCAGAAAAGCAGAAGCCGCTGAGTGCCATGGTGTTTCCACGACTCGACGGTACTGGTGGAAATGCTGTTGCCGAAACGGAATCTTCATCTGCCGAGCCCGTTGGTGGGGATGGTAGTTGTCGCCCGAATGATCTGCGTTGTTTGCCCGACGAGGCTCCTCAACCTGATACAGTCCAGACACTAACAGCAGCAAGCCTGCTGGCGGTTGCAAAGGGCAACAGCCTCAATGGAATTACCGAAGCCAAACGCTTTGGTAACGCGGTTAGTGCCATTTTGGACGCACTGGAACAAAAGTTGGTTGTATCGCTGAAGGCAGCAAAGCCGTGGCTAACTGCGGCGCCTGCACGCTTGTACGGACCTTTACTAAGCCTTGCGAATGCCCGCAATCCGAAACTCTTTGGTGACGTCAAAATGGTCCCGCGAAACGCCATCAGCAAAGATATGGTCATGCTCGGTGTGCATGATCCGGAGGGTGGACTGAAGTATGGTCTAACTGAAGCTGACCGTACTTATCTCCATAGCAAGAGAAACCTACGACGTTTCTACGGTGAGATCCGCACTTCTGATGGTGAATTGCTTGCTTCTACCCGCCGTTCAGAAATTTCTGATCTGGGCAAGTTGCCCGAGGCACGCAATGTTGTCGTTTTTGTGGCTGAAAAAGATTCGGACATTGCGAAGTATCTTAGGAACGTTCGTCTTGGTAGGACAGCCCAGAGTATTTCAAAAAATGTGCAAGTGCCCTTTTTTGTCTTTGGGCTAGAGCTTTTGAATGTTTGTCAGGAAATTCACTTAATTAAGAAAACGAGTAAACAAAGAGGGGAAGTCCGAGCTTCACTTGGTTTGACTTCTGCATTGTCTGAAGTGGGTATGGCCATCGCTTTGTTAGCTGATCAAATTTCCAAAAATATGCTGGGTTGGCAGGGCATTTCAAAATTCCTCGATAAGGCGGTTGTCACCGTTCCTAAATCTTTTGAAACGTGGGCAGAAGGAGGTATTGCAAGGGCGTTACCAGAAACGGTAACTCGCCGCATGGTGGGAGGAATGGCAATTGCTTATGTGGCCATTATGTTGTCACTTTGGGATATGCAACACGAATTCGACACTGCCGATTATGACGCCGCGTTTGCCCATGGAGTATTTGCGATCGGCACAGGTATGACTGTCATGGGGTCGTTAATGTCTAGCACGGCGACGGAAAGTGGTGCAGCCATCGTTTTGCTGGAAATGGGGCCCGTTGCATGGGCTGTCGTTGGCGTCGTCATGGCCGTCATTGCTGGTATCGCAGCTATTTTTCTTGATGATCCACCTCTGGTTGACTGGCTGAAACGAGGCCCCTTCGGAGACGAACAGGATGACCTTTATGACTACCTCCAGAATAATCCATCAGAGTTGTATTATCGTTTGCTTGGACTTTTGCTCCAACCCAGAATCCGAATTGAAAACGTCCGGGATTTGGCCGCATCGCTGTCATCGAAAGGATATCAAATTAGCCCTAAAAAGGCGTCAGTTATTGATCGCGTGAGCAAACGAGTCGTCGTTGAAAGCGACCTTGCTTTAATATTTGATGACATTCAACTTACGACGTCTTTCCGAGGTACCAGAGTTTCAGAGAAGGTCTTGGCTAAAGCGATTCTATCCAGTAAACAGCGTTTATGGCCGGATCCAGAACCGCTATTTACTCAATTGACGCCTTCTGGCGCAGTTTACTATTTCGACCAGCTTGAAACGGCGGTATCAACGCCGGCGTTTGGCGCAACTCGGGTTTCCTTCATTGATCTACAGGTCCGTGCCCAGTGGCGATTACAGGCGTCAGAGGCGCCTGGTGGCGAAGCGCGGGCTTTCCCTTCACCACCTTTATACGATGACGTCAAATTTCTGCCGGATTCTCATGAAAAGCCAGACTTCACAAAAACCGACAGGCCTTTTTGGGCAGATGAGCAAACTTACAGATTTTAGGGGGGGCCATGACAGTGGCTGTTGATTTACGGGGATATACTCGTTCTGCTTATCACGGTATGGGCAATGACGAGGTGGCTAACGGTGATTGTAAGCATAGTTTTATGTTTAGAAACAGCTGGACCATGGGACGCCCCCTCGTAAAAGACGGACGATACAGTGGCCTTTTTCCGCCACTTTTCCTGGATAAGTGGCGGCCAGACACGCTCAGGTCCTCCAAGCGACCCCTCGATATGGTGCTGGAAAGGCGAGCGTTATGGCACGACAGGTTTGATGAAGAGTGTCTGAAGTGGGCATCGCCGCCAGGAAGCAGCAAGATTATATTGCGGCTGCACTATTGGAGCCGTTTCATCTTTCTTATGTTTTTTCCTATCTTTTGTTTGGCCGTGGTCATTCAATGGCTTCTAGCTCCCGATGATCCTTCTTTCGGTGAGTTCTTGAATGGGGACGTCAGCCTGATTTTCATGGCGATGTTCGTTCCGATGCTCCTGTGCTGGTCAGCCGGCTGGTTTTTGGAAACCTATTTCCCCCGGACGGTTCGCCAGCCGATAAAGGGGCCGAAATGGGAGCTGAATCGTCGAACGGGTCTGGTGACGCTCTACCACAAGCCAGGCTCCAACCGGACCGGGGAGATTCGCGCACAGGCACCTTTTCGGGAGTGGGATGCCTACCTTCTAAGCCTGCCGGGGCCGCAGGGCAACTTCTGGTATCAATTGGTTCTGGTGCACCAGGTTCACGAGTGGGCCTTACCGATGAGCCAGATGTTTGCACCGACGACGAACAGGGAGCAGGTTCTGGCGTTGTGGGATGTTATCCGGCAGTACATGAACGTGACACAGCCTTTGCCGGACATGCCTGTTCTTGAACCGTATCGAAAGCTGGACCCGACGACCCTGAAATACGATAACGAAACGGGCCGAGACCCCAATTACTGGCGAAACATGGACGATGACGCCTATAAAGCGTTTTGTGATCGAAACTACAGGCAGCTTTGTCGATACAACTGGGAGAATGAATGCGACCAAATGCAAGCTGCCGATGCAGGCTAAAGTCCATCCTGCCAGGCCTTCGACACCTCACTCTAAGCACACTGCTACTGGCCCCGCTCCCTACGGCAGCCGGCGTCTACACCTGGGTCGATGCCCAGGGCGTGACGCACTTTGGCGATCGCCCGCCGGCGGGTTCGGCGCCGCGGGCGGTGGCGGTGGATACGCCGGTTTCGGGTGTGGACGATTCGGTGCGGGCTCGGCAGCAGCGGATAGACGCGTATCTGGAGCAGCAGCGCACCGCTCGGGAGCAGCGGGAGGCGGCCGATCAGAAGGCCCGGGCGGCGTCGGAGAAGCGGGCGGCGCTGTGCACGAAACTGCGGGCTCGCCAGACGAATATGGCGCGGATCTCCACCTTCTATCGTCTGAACGACCAGGGTGAGCGGGTGTTTGTGTCCGAGGACGAAAACCGCGCCGTTCGTGAACGTTTTGACAGACAGGTGGCGGAGGTCTGCGACCCGTAACCAATAGTGATCGCCCCACCCAAGAGCGATAGGTCGGCGCCTTGCGCGACCAGGACATTCCCAACGGCAAAGGAGTTGCCATGTTCACCGTTTTCCAGGCGGTTTATGCCCGCTTTATCCGTTTTATCCATTTCGTCCACGTCCTCCAACTCAATCATTCAGCCCGCCGGGCCGGCCTGGCCCAGGTCACCCTGGTGCTCTGGCTGGCCCTGGGCGCGGCCGCGTCGTTCGCCTCGCCCCGCGAGTTGCCGCTGGCAAACACCTACCATCGTGGCCTGGACCTGAGCGCCTACTGGGTCAGCGAGAAGTACGACGGTGTGCGCGCCTACTGGGACGGCGAGCGCTTGTGGTCCCGGGGCGGGCATCCGTTTCGGGCTCCGCCGGGGTTTACCGATGGCTTCCCGGCGCAGCCGCTGGACGGCGAACTCTGGCTGGGACGGGGGCGGTTTGCCGAGCTGTCTGGCATTGTGCGCACCGTTGAGCCGGCGCCTGTGGACTGGCAGTCCGTGCACTACATGGTGTTTGATCTTCCGGTCACCGGGGTGCCCTTCACCGAGCGCTACCGGCGCCTGAAGGCCTTGGTGGCGGCCGCGGGTTCCCGCCATCTGAAGCTGGTGGAGCAGGCGCCGGTGGCCTCCCATGAGGCCCTGATGCGCCGGATGCACGAGGTGGTCTCCGCCGGCGGCGAGGGTGTGATGCTCAAGCGCAAGGCCAGCCTGTATCAGGGCGGCCGGTCGGACGATCTGGTGAAGGTAAAGCCCTATGAGGACACCGAGGCCGTGGTGGTCCGGGCGCTGCCAGGGCAGGGCAAGTATGAGGGGCAGATGGGCTCGCTGCTGGTGGCGCTGCCGAACGGGCGCCGCTTCCGGATCGGGACGGGATTTTCCGACGCGGAGCGGGCGCGGCCGCCGCAGCCAGGGCAGACGGTGACCTTTCGGTTCCGGGGCTACACCGCCACGGGTCTGCCCCGGTTTGCCAGTTTCCTGCGGGTCCGGGACGATGAGCCACCGGGCGATCCGGGCGATCCGGGCGATCCGGGCGATCCGGGCGACGTCGATGGTAGGAAAGCCTCGGCAAAGGCCTCAAAAGATGGATATGGCATGACAGAATCGTAGTGGCGGGGTAACCCCCCGGAAGGTGGGGCTCAGGTACGGTGGTGGGGCGTGAAAGGACATTGACCCACGGAGGAAACCGCGATGAGTTACACCGTTCGATTTGCCTACGCCACCGTTCTGACCGCGGCCGTATTCACTGCCCCTGCTGTCTGGGCCGAGGACGGCGTTGACCGGGATACATCCGGCCCGTACATCACGGGCAGCTACGGCGGCTACAAGTCCCACGGCGGGGAGTTTGACGACGATAACGACCTGTTCGGTGCCGGCCTCGGGTACCAGTTCAACTCGTTCTTTGCCCTGGAAGCCGAGTACATCGATTTCGGCAAGTTCGGGAACGACGAGGTCGACGGCAAGCTCAAGGGCGTCAGCGTGGCGGCGGTGGGACGCCTACCCCTGACCCAGAGCTTCGGCATCTACGGTAAGGCGGGGGCCTTTGCGTCCGCGTTTGATGTGGATGCCTTCGACAACAGCGAAACCTACGACGACGTCAATCCGATGGTCGGCGCCGGCGTGGACTTTCGTGTGACGCCGCAGCTGACGGCGTTCGCGGAGTACAACCGCTACAACGTCGACATTGATGAGAGCGATTTCAACGGCCAGATCAACAACGATGGTCCGGATTTCGACACCGGGAAGGTGGGGCTGAAGTACCAGTTCTGATCCGGCCCCACTTCCACGTCCGAAAGCAAAAAGCCCCGCACGGATGCGGGGCTTTTTGTCGTTTGGCGAATCGCCCGGGCTTACTGCACGTTCTCCAGCTCGCCGAAGCGATCGGCAAACAGGGCGGAGGAGAGATAGCGCTCGGCCGAGTCCGGCAGCACCACCACGATGTTCTTGCCCTTGTGCTGCGGCTGCTGGCCTACCCGCACGGCGGCCACCACCGCGGCGCCGCAGGAAATCCCACACAGAATGCCTTCTTCCTGCATCAGCCGGTGGGCCATGGCCATGGCGTCCTCGTTGGTGACGCTTTCCACCTGGTCCACCAGGGACAGGTCCAGGTTGCCCGGCACAAAGCCGGCGCCCAGGCCCTGGAGTTTGTGGGGCGCGGGCTTCACCTCGTCGCCCCGCATGGTCTGGGCGATCACCGGGGAGTCCGCCGGTTCCACCGCCACCGTGGTGATGGCCTTGCCACGGGTGTGCTTGATGTAGCGGGATACGCCGGTGAGGGTACCGCCGGTGCCCACGCCGGCCACGAAGATGTCCACGGCGCCATCGGTGTCGTTCCAGATTTCCGGGCCGGTGGTGTCCTCATGGATACGGGGGTTCGCCGGGTTCTCGAACTGCTGGGGCATGAAGTGGTGGTCCGGATCGGTGGCCACGATCTCCTGGGCCCGGGCGATGGCGCCGGGCATGCCCTTGGCGGGCTCGGTCAGCACCAGTTCCGCGCCCAGGGCCTTGAGCACCTTGCGCCGCTCCAGGCTCATGGAGGCGGGCATGGTCAGCGTCAGCTTGTAGCCCCGGGCGGCGGCGACAAATGCCAGGGCAATGCCGGTGTTGCCGCTGGTGGGCTCGACGATGGTCATGCCGGGTTTGAGCACGCCGCGCTTTTCCGCGTCCCAGATCATGGCGGCGCCGATGCGGCACTTAACGGAGTAGGCCGGGTTGCGGCCTTCAATCTTGGCCCAGATGGTGGCGCCGTCGTTCACCCGGTTCAGGCGAACCAGCGGCGTATTGCCGATGGAAAGGGAATTATCGTCATAAATGTTGGCCATCACCGGTTCCTTCTGTCAGATCGTTGGGATGGCCTTCATCATAGCACCGGGGCCCGGCGCGGGCGCGTCAGTCGGTGACCTTGCGGCCGGTGTAATCCGAGAAATCCGGTTTGCGGGGCCGGTAGCCGTCGTCGGTCATGCAGGTGGACGCCAGCACGAACTCGGCGGTGGCGCGGTTGCAGGCCACCGGGATGTTCCAGAGCGCGGCAATCCGCAGCAACGCCTTGATGTCCGGGTCGTGGGGTTGGGGCTCCAGGGGGTCCCAGAAGAACACCAGCAGATCGATATCACCCTCGGCGATCTTGGCGCCGATTTGCTGATCGCCGCCCAGGGGGCCGCTGAGCAGGGACACCAGATCCACTCGCCCCAGGGCCTCTTTGAGCATGCGTCCGGTGGTGCCGGTGGCGTAGAGCCGGAGCGGCGCCAGGCGTTCCCGGTTCGATTCCGCCCATTCCACCAGTTCCCGTTTCTTGTTGTCGTGCGCCACCAGGGCGACGGATTTTACGGCCATTTGCGGTACAGTCTCCGGTTAACAGTGAGAACAGGTGTCAGTGTTCCACAACCCACCACTGGACGAAACAGGAACCCGCGTCATGCAAGAAACAACCTTCGACTGGCAAGACACGCCGGCGGCGGTCTGGCGCCGCCATCGAGCCGGCCTTCGCGCCATCCGCCGGCTGGACCCGGTGGCCTGGAACAGCCTGACCGGCATTGAACGCCAGCAGGCCGAACTGGCCCGCAACACCGAGCGCTTCCTGGCCGGCGAGCCTGCCAACAACGCGTTGCTCTGGGGCTCCCGGGGCACCGGCAAATCGTCCCTGATCAAGGCGTTGCTGAACCGCTACCAGGCGCAGGGGCTGCGGATGATTGAGGTGGACAAGGACGATCTGGTGAACCTGCCGGAGATCGTGGACGAGATCAGCGAGTTGCCGTTCCGATTCGTTATCTACTGCGATGACCTGTCGTTCGACGTGGGTGAGACCGGTTACAAGGCGCTCAAAAGCGTGCTGGAAGGTTCGCTGGAGCTGCCGCCGGAGAACGTGCGGGTGTACGCCACCTCCAACCGCCGTCACCTGATGCCGGAATTCATGAGCGACAACCTCAACAGCGAGGTCCGGGACGGCGAACTGCACCCGGCCGAAACCATCGAGGAGCACGTCTCCCTGGCGGACCGGTTTGGCCTGCAGCTGTCATTCTACCCGTTTGGCAAAGACGTCTACCTGCAGGCGGTGGATGCGTTGTTTCCCAGCGTGGCGGACCGGGCGGCCCTGCACGAGGAGGCGATGCGCTTTGCCACCGCCAAGGGCGTGCGCAACGGCCGCACGGCCCAGCAGTTTTTCCGTCAGTTCTCGGGGGATGGCCGGTTTCTGTGATCGCCCCCGGGCGTGTCCGCCTCGTTTGGAAAGGTCACCCGGAAGCGGACACCGCCGGGCTCGTTGACCGCGTCCACCTCGCCGCCGTGGTAGGCGGCAATCAGCCTGACGATCAGAAGGCCCTGGCCGAGGTGGCCCTCACCGCCACCGGCCCGGTGGGACACGAACGGATCGAAGATGCTGGCGGACGCGGGGCCCGGCAGCCGGGAACCTTCATTGAAGACCGACAACTGCCAGCCCGCCGGCGCGTCCGTCAGCGCCACCTCGATGCGCCCGCCCTCGGGGGTGAAATCCCGGGCGTTGTCCACCAGTTTGTCCAGCAGCTGCACCAGATGCTCCGGTGAGCCGAGGAGGGTGGCGCCTGTGGCCGGCCCCTGGTACGCCAGCCGGTGGCGGTCATCCAGGCTCTGGTAGGCCGCCGTGGCCTCGCTCACTACCCGGGCCAGGTCAAAGGTCTCCCGCTCCGCCTGGTCAAAACTCTGCTCCAGCCGGGCCGCCTCGCTCATGCCGTTCAGAATCCGTCGCAACCGCTCGGTGGCGCTGGCTGCCCGTTCCAGGTAGGGCCGGCTGGCGTCGTCGCCGGTGATGTGCTGGAGGTTTTCCAGGGACGAACGGATCACGGCCACCGGGGTTTTCAGCTCGTGGGACAGGCGCCGGGAGAACGCTTCGAGGTAATCGTGGTAGCCCCCCAGCCGCTGCACCATCTGACCAAACTGATCCTGCAGCTGGGCCAGTTCGTCTCGGCCGCGGGCCGGCGGCAGGGTGCCGGTGATGCGGCCGTCGTCGTCCACGGTGTCGTTGATCAGGCGCTGCAGCCGGGTGATGCGCCAGGACAGCCAGCTGGCGTAGCCGAGCAGCGCCAGGGTCAGGGTGAGGGTGATGAGCAGGCTGCGGGCGATCACGGAGCCCAGGGTGGTGCCGGACACCGTCAGTAACTGGTCAATAGACTGCTCGAGGACCAGGGTGCGATCGCCGTCGACGGGCGCCCGGGCAAGCAACCAGCGGCTGTCGTCGGTGTGCCGGACCAGCCCGGGGTCGGGCAGCGTATCGATGGCCAGGCGACGGTCATCACCGGCCAATGGTCGGGGCGTGGGTTGTACCCGCCTGACCAGCCAGCGCAGGGCGTTCAGCGTCGTCTGCTCAAGGATCTGGCCGGGGCTCAACTGGTCAAACTCTGGGGATGCCGCGGCCACCGGGCCGCCGGCGTCCGCCACCACCCACCCGGAAGGCTCCACTACCCGGGCCCTCTGGCCCGGCGCCAGCTGCCGTGCCAGGGCCCGTTGCAGCGGGGCGTCCGGGCCGAACAGCAACCGTCCGGCGCCGGCCGGTGCGCGGTCGCCTTCATCGGTGATCAGGCGCAGATCCAGGCGGCTGTAGGGCGCCGGTGCCGGCATCCGCAGCTCGAGCTGCCAGCCGCCCGCAGCGACCTGCCAGACCCCCTCCACCCGATAGTCCGGTGGCCCCGGTTGCCCGGTGTCCCCGCCCTGATGGCCGTAAAGTCGCCCGAACCCGAGGGGTCTAAGCCGCCAGCGCCGGGCATCGGCGCTGGCGTCCACCCGGGTTGCCGGCGGGTCCAGGCGAAGGGCGAGCTCATCGTGGGGCGCGGTCGGACGGTCCGGCTGGTAGAACGTCGGCGGTTGTTGCCGGTGTATCAGCAGGTAGAGCCAGCGGCCGTCCCGGGCGGCACGCCAGCGCAGGGTCGGGTCGTTGGTGGGCTGCCACAGGCTGGCGTGCGTGTCGGCGCCGTCTTCCTGGAACCCTGGCCAGTCGCCCAGGTAGCCGTCCAGGGTAAGCGGGGCCAGGGTATCGCTGGCGTACAGGATGGGGGTGTCCGACCCGATCACCGGCGCCCCCAGCAAGGCGTCGCCGGCCTGTTCCGCCAGCCGTCGGGCTTGCAGCGACAGTTGCTGGCGGGCCTGGTCCCGCAGCGCCGTATCCAGTTCCAGCACGAACGTCATCCCGGCCCAGGGGATCAGCAACATCAGCACGCTGGCGATGAACAGTTGCCGTTTCAGGGTCACCGGTCAGGCCTCATGGGCGTGCCAGCGGTAACCCATGCCGTAGGCGGTCTGGATGGCGTCAAAGTGTGGGTCCACCTGGGTGAACTTGCGGCGGATGCGCTTGATGTGGGAGGTCACGGTGTTGTCGTCGAGCACCGTGCTGGCGGCGTCCATCAACTGTTCCCGAGACCGCACATGGCCGGGGTGCCGGACCAGCGCGTGCAGCATCCAGAATTCGGTGACGGTCAGTTCCACCGGGCACTGGTTCCAGGCCACGGTCATTCGGTCCGCGTTCAGGCTCAGGCGGCCGCGCTGGAGCACCTCGTCGGGCTTGCGGGCCGCATCGGCCCAGGCTTCTGCCCGGCGCAGCAGAGCGGTAATCCGTGCCAGCAGGTGGTCCAGGCTCATGTCCTTGGTGACGTAATCGTCGGCACCGAGGCGCAGGCCGTGCACCGAGTCGATGTCGCTGTCCCGGGCGGTCAGGAAAATGATCGGCAGGGTGGCGGACAGCCCCCGCAGGTCCTGGCACAGGGTAAACCCGCCGTCCGGTTCATCCCCCAGGCCGACGTCGATGATGGCCAGGTCCGGCAACGCCTGGCGCAGGGCCTGGTAGGCGCTGGCGCGGGTGCCATAGGCAGACACCCGATAGCCCCGGCGCTCGAACGCCGCCCGGTAGTTGTCCCGGATACCGGGGTCATCCTCTATCAGCACAAGGTGTTTTTTCATGGCGTCCACGGGCCGGTGTTCGGAAACGTCTTAAGGCTAACCACGGCCCCGGGCCGGCACAAGCGGCACGGAGCGCTTCGCCATAATTCATCACATTCTGGCCCCGGAATTGTCCCACTTCGTCACGGCCTGTGCCTTTCGAAACGGTGAAATGGTTGTCATCCCATCCGCCGGGCCCATGGGTTCAGGGCCGCCGGCGGGACCTGGCCCGATTCGCCCGAAGGAGAACTTTGCCATGATGTTGCCCCTTTCGCTGCTCCGACTGACACCGTCGGCTCTTCACTCCGAGGCCCGCGCCCGGCGGCTTCGGCGACTGCTGGAAGGCGTGACCCTCTGGCTCGCCTTTGGCTTGCTGCTGATGGTTCAGCCGCTGTACGCCGAGGCCGCCGGCACCGGTGACCTTGGCTCCCTGGAACTGGTGGCACCGAGTGGTGGGGCTCCGGTGTCAGCCCTGGCTCTGGACAGCCGGTTTGACGTCACGGTCAGTGGCCTGATTGCCAGCACTCGTCTGGTGCGCCGGTTCCGGAACCCGTCCGATCAGTGGCGGGAGGGGGTGTTCGTATTCCCGCTGCCGGAAAAGGCCTCGGTGTACGGGCTGGTGATGACGGTGGGGGAGCGCCGGATTGAAGGAAAGGTGCTGCCCCGGGCGGAGGCCCGCCGGACCTACGACACCGCGAAGCAGGCCGGGCAGCAGGCGGCGACTGTGGAACAAGACCGCCCGAACCTGTTCACTTCCCGGGTGGCCAACCTGCCGCCCGGTGGTGAGGTGACCATTGAGCTGTCCTATCAGCAGCCGGTGGCCTATCGGCAGGGGGTGTTTGAACTGGACCTGCCGAGCACCCTCACACCACGCTACATGCCGGGGCCACCCCTGGCTCAGGCGTCGCCCGCCGACTGGCGTTCGGGCTGGGCGCTGGCGACCGCCCTGGTGCCGGATGCCGGGGCGATCAGCCCGTTTACCGTAACCCCTACCGACCTGGCCGACGGCAGTCACCGCATGGCCATTAACGTCACCCTCAACACCGGTCTGCCCCTGGCCAGCGTGGCCAGCCCCAGCCATCCGATTTCCGTGCAGGACACCGCCAACGGCGTTCAGGTCGCGCTGTCGCCGTCGACGGATGATGCTGACGGGCACCGGCCAACCACGGTGAGGATGGACCGGGATTTTGTCCTGCGCTGGGCGCCGGCGGCCGGCCAGGCACCGGTGGCGGCGGTGTTCCACGAGCGCTTCGAGGGTGAGGATTACCTGATGACCCTGCTGGTGCCGGGCCAGGCCTCTGAAGCTGCGCTGCCCAGGGACCTGGTGTTTGTCATTGATACGTCCGGCTCCATGGCGGGCGCCTCCATCCGGGAAGCCCGCTTGGCGCTGGCGCGGGGTCTGGACACTCTGGGGCCGGATGACCGTTTCAACATCATCCAGTTCAACAGCCAGGCCGAGGCCCTGTTCATGGCGCCGGTGCCGGCGGATGGCAACCACCTGGCCCGGGCCCGGCGCTACCTGGCGGGGCTGACCGCGGACGGTGGCACCGAAATGGCCTCCGCCCTGAGCCTTGCTCTTGGCGATGGCAGCGAGCGCAATGAGGCCCCGACGCGGGTGCGCCAGGTGGTGTTCATTACGGACGGCGCCGTGGGCAACGAGGCGGGCCTGTTCCAGCAGATCCGCCGACAACTGTGCAGCCAGCGGCTGTTCACCGTGGGCATCGGCTCGGCGCCCAATCGATATTTCCTGCGGGAGGCGGCCCGCTGGGGCCGGGGCAGCTACACCTCGGTGGCGGACAGCGGCGACCTGGGCGGGCCGCTGGATGCCCTGTTTGCGTCCATGGCCGCGCCGGTGCTCACCGACATTCGGACGGACTGGCCGGGCACCGCGGAGGCTTACCCGGCTCGCCCCGGTGACCTGTTCCAGGGCGAGCCTCTGGTGCAGGTTGTGCGCGGGGTACCCGCCCGCGGTCAACTCACGGTCTCCGGCCTGACCACCCGCGGGACGGCCTGGTCCCGCACCCTGGACCTGGGTCAGGCGGCGCCCGCCACCGGGCTGCACCGTCGCTGGGCCAGGGCGCGTATCGACGACCTTCAGGACCGGGCGGCGCTCTCCGGTACCGAGCCGGACAAAGCCACCATAACGGCGCTGGCCATGCGCCACAGCCTGGCCTCGCCCTACACCAGCTTTGTGGCGGTGGACACCACGCCGGCCCGGCCGGTGACGGCGCCCCTGATGACGGAGTCGGTGCCCACGTTGCTGCCCGCCGGGAGTGCCCCAGGGATGCTGAGGTACCCAGGTACCGCCACCGGCTGGCCAATGATGGTGCTTGTTGGCGCGCTCGGTGCCGCTTTCATGGGGCTGTGGTGGAGCGTGCTCGCACGCCGGAGGGTTGCAGTATGAACCGCCTGGCCTGTTCTGCATTTACCGCCTGTGCGCTGCTGGTGCTCATGGGCCTGTGGATTCCGCTGAAGGCGGTGGTGGCCCAACAACTGCTCGACCTGGCCTGGGCCCGTAGCCAGGCCGAGCAGGGGCCGGTGCGGCCATGGCCCTGGGCCGACACCTGGCCGGTGGCCCGCATGGACTGGCCGACCCTGTCCGAATCCATGGTGGTGCTGGACGGCGCCTCCGGCGAAAGCCTGGCCTTTGGCCCCGGCCGACTCGCCGGCACCGACGATCTGGACGGGCCGGTGATCCTGGCCGGCCACCGGGACACCCACTTCAAACGTTTGGGAGACCTGGCCCCAGGCAGCCCCATCCGTCTCCAGGGCCGGGACGGGCGCTGGCACGATTACACGGTGGTAGCCACCCGGGTGGTGGACAGCACGCAGGAGCGCCTGGCGCCCGGCCGATTGCCAGACGATTCCCTGTTGCTGGTGACCTGCTATCCTTTTGATGCCCTGCGCGCCGGCGGGCCGCTGCGCTACGTGGTGACGGCAAAGGCCGAAAAGCTTGAAGCTACCCAGGGAACCGGGCAGTCTTTGCGGGGTTTGCGTGTGATGTAAATCCAATTCAGGGAGAGACCTATCATGGGTGTGATTCTGTTTCTGATCATCGGTGGCGTGGCCGGCTGGCTGGCCGGGCTGATCATGAAGGGGCGCGGTTTCGGGGTGCTGGCCAATGTGGGTATCGGCATCGTCGGCTCGCTGATCGGCGGATTCCTGTTCGGGCTGCTCCAGCTCTCCGCCCACGGGCTGATCGGCGAGCTGATCACCGCCACCGTGGGCGCCGTGCTGCTGCTCGCCATCGTCAACAAGATCAAGAAGGGCTGACCATGATTGTTCCGGTAACCGGAGTGTTTGCGGCCGTCATCGGCTTGCTGCTGCTGGTGTTGTCTGCGCAGGTGGTGCGCTTTCGGCTGAAGTTCGGCAAGGGGCTTGGCGTTAATGATGATCTGGATTTCCAAGCGGCGGTGCGGGCCCACGCCAACCTGGTGGAGTACGCGCCGCTGGGTCTGCTGATGCTGGCGATTGCGGAAGTGAACGGCGTCGCCAGTGGCCTGGTTTACTGGACCGGCATGGCCCTGGTGGTGGGCCGCATCCTGCACGCCTGGGGCATGATCAAGGGGCGCGGCGGCCCTCACAAGGCCCGGATGGTCGGTATTTTACTGACCTGGCTGGCCATTCTGGCCGCCGCGCTACTGCTGCTGGGGAATGTCTGGCAGGTTTACAGCCGCTGAACCAGCGCGGGCAGGGCGCGCCGGGCGGCCTGATGACGATCGGGCGCTTCCAGGGCCTGATCGAGGGCCGGTGCGGTTGGCTTTTCGCGGACCGGTTG
Source organism: Marinobacter sp. C2H3 (assembly GCF_037080155.1). Classification (NCBI taxonomy): domain Bacteria; kingdom Pseudomonadati; phylum Pseudomonadota; class Gammaproteobacteria; order Pseudomonadales; family Marinobacteraceae; genus Marinobacter; species Marinobacter sp. C2H3. The sequence continues at coordinate 192,020 of NZ_JBBBNZ010000001.1, forward strand.
TGCGGATTCCGCGGCGGTATCTCCAAACAGAAGGGCGGCTCGGGCCAGCAGTTCCGGGTTGTCCAGTACGAGTACGGTCATGTGCAGTGTCCTTGGTCTCAACGTCCGGTCAGTTATTGTTATGCCTCGCCACTATTGGCGACGGTGGGCATAACGGCAATTGGCGAATGGTCGATAGACGCCGCTCACCGCCATTGAAGGCGGTTTCCGTGACGATCCTGTGACGACCATCGCCTGTGAGCCTATTTCAGCGCGAAAAGCCGGCGCCGCTGTGGTAAAACAGCGACGATTCACGGACCGAATATGACCAATTGTGGCGCCCCATGCTGATTATCCCCGCTGAAAAATCCATCGACTGGAAACACCCCCCCTGGGCCACCTTCACCATCATGCTGATCTGTCTGCTGGTGTTTGTGGGCTACCAGAGTGAAGACGACGCCAAGCTGACCGAGGCGGTGGACGCCTACCTGGAGGCGGACCTTGCCCAGCTGGAAGCGCCGGTCTACGAGGCCTACCTCCAGCGGCAGATCCGCTTTGAGGGGGACGCCGACCGGGCTCGGGATCTTAACCAGTTCCAGCAACTGCAGGCCGAGGACGAGCAGGAGTGGGTTGCGGTCACGCTGCTGCTGGATGAAGGCTTCTACCAGTACCTGCAAGCCAATCAGGACGTGCTCTGGGCGCCCCGGGAGCAGGCCTACTGGCAGGCCCACCGGCCGGCCATTGAAGATCAGTACATTCGCCAGATGAGCGGCCAGGCCCTGGGGTTGGTGCCCGGCCGGCTCACCTTGTATTCCCCGATCACCTATCAGTTCCTGCACGGCAGCTGGGGCCACATCATCGGCAACCTGGTGGTGCTGTTCCTGCTGGGCTTCACCGTGGAAAAGGCCCTGGGCGCGGCCCGCTATCTGCTGGCGTATCTGCTCTGTGGTGCGCTCTCGGGGCTGGTGTTCGCGGCCGTCTCCGGCAACAGCCTGGTGCCGCTGGTGGGGGCCTCTGGCTCCATCGCCGGGCTGATGGGCCTGTACGTGGCGATGTTCGGCAGCCGGCGCATCCGGTTTTTCTATTACCTGGGGGTGTACTTCAACTATTTCCGGGCGCCGGCCCTGGCGCTCTTGCCGGTCTGGCTGGCGAAAGAACTGTACGATTACTTCTATGCCGGTGCCACGGGCGTGGCGTATATGGCGCACGTGGGCGGTCTGGCCGCTGGCGCGGCGCTGTACTGGGTGTTCCGGCGCTCCCTGCTGCGGGTTCAGGACACGTTTTTTGAGCCGGAAGGCGAAACCGAGGACAGCAAGTTCACGGCCCGCTACGGACAGGCCATGACCAGTCTCGGGCGCATGGACTTTGCCCTGGCGGAGCGACAGTTCGAAGCGCTTACCGAGCAGTATCCGGAGCGTACCGTGCTGCTGGAGCACCTCTACCAGTTGGCCAAGCTTCGGCCGGACCTGCCGGCCTACCGGGAGCGGGCACGGGCGCTGATGAACGCGGCCCAGAGCCAGCGCCAACCGGAACGCATGGTGGCGGTGTGGCAGGAATACCTGGGCAAGGGCGAAGCTCACCATCCGCTGGCGGCGGAAGACCACAACCGGGTGCTGTTTGCCAGCCTGCGCCAGCAGGATTTCAAGGTCGCTGAGAAAGCGTTTGAACGGTTGCGTGCCACCGCCAATCCACTGCTGGTGGACGAGGCCTGCCGTTTGCTGGTGCAGGAGTTTGAAAAACGCCAGATGGAGCCCAAGGCCCGGCACTATCGCCAATTCCTGAGCGCCTAGCGTCCCCGGACCAAACGGCTGTGCCGGGCACCGGTTTATTCCGGTCCCCGGCGCCGTGGGCGGTCGTCAGCCCGTTCGCGATCGGGCGGGCTCCGGGAGATCGGCGGCGAAGCTCGCCCGGGGTTCTTTCAACGGCTGTTTCAGCCGGACCTGCTCCAGATACCCCGCCACTTGACCGTGCAGTGGATGCCCGCTGCACCGCTTTTCCACGAAGGTCAGAAACGCCCCGGCTTTTTCCCATTGCGACAGCCCGTTGGCCAGCACCTGGGCCGCCAGCAGGTAGGCCGGCGCTAGCTGGTCGCTGTCGGGGAAGCGCTTGTGAAAATCCTGTAGCAGGCGCAGGGCGGACTTGAAGGCCCCTGCCTGGTAAAGCGCGCGGGCGCAGCGCACCGCCAGTTCCGGATCCTCCAGTCGGAAGGCGGGATCGGCTTCCCGCAGCAGGGTCAGCAGTTCATCCATTCGCACCCCGTCGTTGCGATCCGCCAGCCAGCCCAGAATGCGAGGGTGATATCGGTACAGCTCGGAGCGGTCGTTCCTGGCCAGCAGCAGGGTGGCCAACTGGCCGATGCGCACCGGGTTGTCCGGCTGGCGCTTCAACGCCTCCTTGAGCATGGACTGCACCCGGTCGTAGTGGCCGTCCTTGAGATTCATATCCAGATCCGCATCGAACCGCAGGCTTCGGTCCCGCTCTGTCGGCGCGGCGTCGTCCTGCAGGTCGGCGGCAAAGCCCAGCTCCTCCTGATACTGGAACAGCAAGTAGCCGAGCATGTGGAACAGGATCAGCGTGAAGGTACTGTTGAGAAAGCCAGCCAGGGGTTGGGACAGCCACATCGGAAAGTGCGTCAGCGCCAGATCCTGGGCAGCGCCTGAAGCCAGCACCACCAGCACCAGGTAGCCGTAGAGCAGGAAGTAGGGCCAGCCGATGCGGGAGATCAAGGACACCAAGTGGGCCGGGTTCACCGCCGATTTCACCGACCTTTCCATGGCCAGGATCATGATGCTCGCGGGCAATGCCAGCACCACCAGGGCGACGGTGAGCCCCATCAGCAGCGGGCCGCCGAATCGCTCCGCCACGCCCACCAGGGCGCCCATCAGAATGAACACCAACACCTGGAGTACCGCAATATCGAACCCGCTGCCGGTGAACGCCGCCGAGATGGGCGGGGGCTTCAGATGGCCTTCGGCGGTGTAGTTGATCACCTCATAGGTGTATTTCACCAGCGCCAATACCAGAACCAGAGCAAGGGCAATACCCGCCAGCCCGCCCGGGGCAATCATGGGCACAAAGGTGCAGATGGCAATCACGATCAGCGGGTCCGCGTGGAACGGGTAGCGGAAAAAGGCACCGATGCGCTGCCAGAAAGGCACCACCTCGGTGGCCGCGCCCAGGTAGCGCATGGCCTGGCTGCAGTGGGGGCACAGGGCCCGGCGGTTGCGAACGTCGGCGTCCGGCATGCAGCGGCTGCAGTAGTGCGTGAGGCAGCCCGGGCAGTGCCATTTGGCCGGGTCGCCGGGATGGTAGTGGCAATCGTGTTTCACGGTGGGCAGGTCCTGGTCCGTCAGAATCTCGGGAGCGCCCATGATGACAGAAGCCCACGGGGCGTGCAGCGTTTCGGTTCACACGCGCTTCTACGGATGGTCGATTTTCACATTGCGACGTATATGTGCCGCGCCGGAGGGTGGTATCGGCATTCAGAAACCAGGGAGGGTTGATCTGCGCCGAGGGCGCTTTGAGGGTTGTTACGATGTTGTCGACCTTATCCCTGTCTCACGCCGTCCGCCAGGACCGTCTGGCCAGTGACCAGCGCATGCTCTGGATGGTGCTGGCGCACCTGCCGGTGGTTGGGCTGCTGGTGCCGCTGGGTATGGACACCCAGGCCTTTGCTCTCGTGTCCGTTCTTGCGATCGGCCTGCTGGCGACGGCGGGCTGGTGGCTGCTCAAGGGCGAACGGGCCTGCTCGGTGCTGTTTGCCGTCTGCCTGATGGCGCTGTCGGCCACCATGATTCAGGCCCGGCTGGGGGAAGTGGAAATGCACTTCCACATCTTTATTGGCCTGGCCCTGCTCATCGGCTACCGGGACTGGCTGCCCCTGGTGGCCGGCGCGGCGGTGATCGCCGTCCATCATTTTGCCCTGACCGCCCTGCAGATGGCCGGCGCCACCTTGGGTGACCTGCCGGTCATGCTGTTTAACCACGGCGCCAGTTACGGCATGGCCCTGGTGCACGCTGCCTTTGTGGTCTTCGAGACGGTGGTGCTGGGTGCCATGGCCGCGCGCATGGCCGCTGAGCGGCGTGAAGCCCAGAGCATCATTGCGGCTATTCAGGCGTTTGCCGATACCCGGGATCTGCTGGTGCGGGTGGATGGTGGTTCGCGCAGCGAGACCGCCCGCCATTTCAATGACCTGATGGCCCGATTCGGCACCCTGATTGATCAGGTTCGCGGCCTGTCACACACCCTGGATGAAAACGCGGGCGCCCTGCACCGGGCCAGCGACAGCACCGGCGACATCCTTACCCATCAGCACCAGGACCTGGACCAGGCCGCTGCGGCCGCCCATCAGCTGGCTACGGCTACCCGCTACGTTGCCGGCGGCGCCCGGCACGCCGCCGGCCGCGTCAGCGATGCCCGCCGGGCGGCGGCCGAGGGCAAAGCCACCGCCGACCAGGCTACCCGCCTGACGGAGGCCACTCAGAGTTGCCTGCAGGTTGCGTCGGACCGGGTTGAGCACCTGACGGACCGGATCCGCTCGATTGAAGCGGTGGTAGCGTCCATCAACGAGCTGTCGGACCAGACCAACCTGCTGGCGCTGAACGCCGCCATTGAGGCGGCCCGGGCCGGCGAGCACGGCCGCGGGTTCGCGGTGGTGGCGGAGGAAGTCCGACGGTTGTCCCGCCGTACCCAGGAATTCACCCGGGACATCGAGGACACCGTGGCGGAACTGGGGGCCTCCGAGCAGGCGGCCCTGGAAGCCATCCGGAACGGGCTTGCGCAATCGGAGCAGACCACCCACAAGATTCGCGAGACGGTTGCCGCGTTCCAGAGCGTGGACGCCGCCGTGGTGGAAGCCGATGACCTGGCGGACGGGATTGCCGCGGCCGCTGAGCAGCAGGCGGCGGCCTCGGTCCAGATCAGCGATAGCCTCGACATGCTGGCCGGCCGCAACGGCGACATCCGCACCAACACCGGTACCGTGGCCACCTTGGCCAGCGCTCTCGAGCACACCATCGCCGACGTCGAAGCCCTGGTCGGCGCCTACCGCACTGCCTGACATCGCCCCCTGAAACCACTGGGTATTCACCGTGCGAATGCCCGGTATTCAGGGGTCGGCGGTTGAAGTCTGGGGGATCGGTGCAATAGTTATAGGAGGAATTTCACGTCTGGGGTTTGCCCGCAAGCCTGCCAGCCTTCCGGACGCTCGGACAACGACGATAAGGAGGCACACTATGTCGAACAACCCGCTTGGTAAAGACAGCCTGAACACGCTCAGTTCGCTGGACGTGGAGGGCAAAACCTTCCACTACTTCAGCCTGCCGAAAGCCGCCAAACAGCTGGGCGATCTGGACCGGCTGCCATTCTCCCTCAAAGTGCTTCTGGAGAACCTGCTGCGTAACGAGGACGGCATCACCGTCGATAACACCCACATCCAGGCCATGGTGGACTGGCTCAAGAAACGCCATTCCGACACGGAAATCCAGTACCGCCCGGCCCGGGTGCTGATGCAGGATTTCACCGGCGTGCCCGGTGTGGTGGATCTCGCCGCCATGCGTGAGGCCGTTAAGCGCGCGGGCAAGGATCCGGCGCTGATCAACCCGCTGTCGCCGGTGGACCTGGTGATCGACCACTCGGTGATGGTGGATCATTTCGGCGACGCCTCGGCGTTCAAGGACAACGTGGCCATTGAGATGGAGCGCAACGGCGAGCGCTACGAATTCCTGCGCTGGGGCCAGCAGGCGTTTGACAATTTCCGTGTGGTGCCGCCGGGCACCGGCATCTGCCATCAGGTCAACCTGGAGTACCTGGGCCAGACCGTCTGGCACAAAGACGTGGACGGCAAGACCGTGGCCTATCCGGACACCCTGGTGGGCACCGACTCCCACACCACCATGATCAACGGCCTGGGCATCCTGGGCTGGGGCGTGGGCGGCATCGAAGCGGAAGCGGCCATGCTCGGCCAGCCGGTGTCCATGCTGATTCCTGAGGTGATCGGCTTCAAGATCACCGGTAAGCTCAAAGAAGGCATCACGGCCACCGACTTGGTGCTCACCGTCACCGAAATGCTGCGCAAGAAGGGCGTGGTGGGCAAGTTCGTGGAGTTCTACGGCGACGGCCTAAAGGACATGCCGGTGGCGGACCGGGCCACCATCGCCAACATGGCCCCGGAATACGGCGCCACCTGCGGCTTCTTCCCGGTGGACGACCAGACCCTGACGTACCTGCGCCTGACCGGCCGGGACGATGCCCAGATTGCCCTGGTGGAAGCCTACGCCAAGGCCCAGGGCCTCTGGCGGGAGCCGGGCCATGAGCCGGTCTACACCGACACCCTGTCCCTGGACATGGGCGATGTGGAAGCCAGCCTGGCCGGCCCGAAACGGCCTCAGGACCGGGTGGCGCTGAAGAACATGAAGGCGTCCTTTGAACTGCTGATGGAAACGGCGGAAGGGACGCCCTCGGCGCAGGAAGATCGATTGGCATCCGAGGGCGGCCAGACTGCTGTCGGCGTCGAGGACAGCTACAAGCATCCCTCCAGCCAGTCCCTGGAAATCAACGGCGAAAAGAGCCGGCTGGACCCGGGCGCCGTGGTAATCGCGGCGATCACCTCCTGCACCAATACCTCCAACCCGAGCGTGATGATGGCCGCCGGCCTGATGGCCCGGAAGGCCGTGGCCAAGGGCCTGAAAACCAAGCCCTGGGTGAAGACCTCCCTGGCGCCCGGTTCCAAGGTCGTCACCGACTACCTGAAAGTGGCCGGCCTGCAGGACGACATGGACAAACTGGGCTTCAACCTGGTGGGCTATGGCTGCACCACCTGCATCGGCAACTCCGGCCCGCTGCCGGACCCGGTGGAGAAAGCCGTCAACGACGGCAACCTGACGGTGGCCTCGGTGCTCTCCGGCAACCGCAACTTCGAAGGCCGCGTGCATCCGCAGGTGAAAACCAACTGGCTGGCGTCACCGCCCCTGGTGGTGGCCTACGCCCTGGCGGGTAACGTGCGGGTGGATCTGACCAAGGACCCGCTGGGTAAAGACAAGGACGGCAAGCCGGTCTACCTGAAGGACCTGTGGCCGAGCCAGGCGGAAATCGCCGAAGCGGTGGAGAAGGTCAAGACCGACATGTTCCGCAAGGAATATGGCGAGGTGTTCGAGGGCGACGCCACCTGGCAGTCCATCAAGGTGCCCGAGAGCAAGGTCTACGAGTGGTCCGAGGCGTCCACCTACATCCAGCACCCGCCGTTCTTCGACGGCATGGGCGAGGAGCCGGATGCGATTGAGGACATCAAAGACGCCCGCATCCTGGCGCTGCTCGGGGACTCCGTGACCACCGACCACATCTCCCCGGCCGGGTCCTTCAAGCCGGATACGCCGGCGGGCAAGTACCTTCAGGAGCACGGCGTTGAGCCCAAGGATTTCAACTCCTACGGCTCCCGCCGGGGCAACCACGAGGTGATGATGCGGGGCACCTTCGCCAACGTACGCATCCGCAACGAGATGCTCGACGGGGTCGAAGGCGGCTACACCCGCTTCGTGCCCACCGGCGACCAGATGCCCATCTACGACGCCGCCATGAAGTACATGGAGCAGGGCACGCCGCTGGTGGTCATCGCCGGCAAGGAATACGGCACCGGCTCCAGCCGGGACTGGGCCGCCAAGGGCACGCGCCTGCTGGGGGTGAAAGCCGTGGTGGCGGAATCCTACGAGCGGATTCACCGGTCCAACCTGATCGGTATGGGCGTCATGCCCCTGCAGTTCCAGGAGGGCACGGACCGCAAATCCCTCAAGCTGACTGGCGAGGAGACCATCACCATCGAAGGCCTGTCCGGGGACATCAAGCCGGGCCAGACCCTCACGATGACGGTCACCTATAAGGATGGCAGCACCGAAAGCTGCAAGCTGACTTCCCGCATCGATACCGCCAACGAGTCGGAGTACTTCCGCCACGGCGGTATCCTGCACTACGTGGTGCGGGAAATGCTCAAGTCGGCGTGACGGCCGGATCGGCCACGGGGACCTCCAGCCAGAAGGTGGCCCCGTGGCCGGGCTCCGACTCGAACCAGACCCGCCCACCCAGCTGTTCCATGATGGCCTGGGTGATGGCCAGCCCCAGGCCGGTCCCGCCCAGGTTCTTCCGGCGGCTCTCCGCTGCCTGGGCAAACTTTTCAAATACGTGGGCCCGGAAGGCCGCCGCAATGCCGGGGCCCTGGTCGCTGACCGAAATGCGCGCCGCGCCGTTCGTCTCGGCCACCCTTACCGACACCGTCCCGCCTTCGGGGGAGTACTTGATCGCGTTGGACAGAAGATTGTTCAGTGCCTGGGTCAGGCGCAGTGCGTCCGTGTGGGCCACCGGATTGTCCGAGCCCTGGAGCACCACCGAGACGTCCCGGTCGGCCGCGTAGGTTCGCAACTGGGCGACGGCGCTCTCTACCAGCGGTTGCAGCGGGTGCTCCTCCAGCAGAACCGAGAGGTTCCCCGAGGCGAGCTTTTCCATGTCGAGCAGGTCGTTGATCAGCATCTGCAGCTGGTCTGTATTGCGGTTGGCAATGTCCACCAGTTGAACCGCCCGCTCGGACAAGGCACCGGCCACCCCGCTGGCCAGAAGCTTTAGCGAGCCGGCCACCGAGGTGAGTGGTGTGCGCAGCTCATGGCTGACGGTGGTGATGAATTCGTTCTTCATCTGCTCCGCCCGCCGCTGTTCGGAAATGTCGTTGATGAGCGTCCAGATCAGCGCCCGCCCCGTGGCGTTCTTGATGCGTAGGCCCTCAATGCGGGCCGGGAAAGCACTGCCGTCCGCCCGTGACACGTTCGCATCGAAGGGGCCGAAACGGCCGGCGGTTTTCAGCCCCGTCAGGGCGTCCTCGCGCAGGGCCTCGAAGCGCTCCCTGAGCAGATCACGGAACGCCAGTTTCATGAACTCGGTCCGGCGGAAGCCGCTGGAACGCAGCAGTGCGTCGTTGACCGCCAGACACTCGCCGGAGTGGTAGTCGTTCAGGGCGATCCCCATCGGTGAAAGCTCAAACAGGCGCCGAAGCTGCTCTTCGCTTTCCTGCAGCCGGAGCTGGGTTCGCTTGATTTCATCAATATCAACGATATACCCATGCCAGATGGTGCTGTTGTCCGGCAACCGTTCGGGGCTTGCCCGCCCTTCTACCCAGCGCCAGCCGCCGTCTTTGCTTACCCGGTACTGATGCTGCCACAGGCCGAGCGTCCGCTCGGATTTGCGGATGCTTCTGCCGACCTTGTCCAGATCGTCCGGGTGAATACGGTCAAAGACCGGGCGGGCATCGGTGAGGACGTCCTCGGGGGAGACGCCGTAAATGGCCTGGATGCCGGCGCTGGCGTACGGAAAGGCGGTGCGCCCGTCCGGCCACTGCCGGTATTGGTAGAGGATGCCCGGGGCCTGCTCAGCCAGTTTGGCGAGCGTGCGCGTGGTGACATCGGACTCGATCTGGCTGGACAGCCAGCGGGCCAGAAGCCGGACAAAGGTGATGTCGATGTCGCTGAAAGGCGCATCGCGAGGGTCCGGCGACGAGAAGTTCAGGGTGCCGTAGAGCCGGCCGCGAACGGTCAGCGGTGCCGCGATGTAACTTTCCAGCTGCTGCACGGCGTAGGACGGATGATCGCAGTGGGGCGAGTGCGCCATATGATGGATGGCGAGCACGTCGTTGCCGTCGATCAGCAGATCGCAGTAGGTCTGCGCCAGGGGCAGCGTCAGTCCGGGCTTGATGCCGGTGGCCGATGGGGCTCGCACCTGAAGGACCGTGTACGCGTCTTCAGTGATCTCACTGACAATGGCAATCGGCAGACACAGGAAGTCACGGCCCTGCGCCAGAGCCTGTTTCATGCGATCGTCAAGGGAGCCCCGGGCGTTGATCACCAGGTCATTCATGACGGCGAGCGCGCGGTTCTGGCGGGCGAGGCGCTGGGCGGTGTGCATGTCCTCCGTGATGTCCGAGTGGGTGCCATACATGCGAAGGGGCTCGCCTGTCTCTGTCCATTCGAACACGCGCCCGCGATCATGCACCCAGACCCAGTGCCCCTCCTTGTGGCGCATGCGGCAGCGCACGTCGTATTCGCCGGTCTCGCCTCGGAAATGCGCCGCCAGCGCCTCGGAGGAGGCCGGCTCGTCGTCCGGGTGCGCCAGGTTGAGCCAGGTCTGAATGCTGATGGGTTCGAGTTCGGCCAGCCGGTACCCGCAGATCTCTGCCCAGCGCTCGTTGAACACCGTTTCCCCGGTCTGCACATTCCACTCCCAGGTTCCGACCCGGGTGCCCTCGATCACGGCCCGGGCACGGCGTTCGCTGGCTTTGAGCTGCCGAAAGGTGTCGATGTGCTGCTGCAGGGCGATTTCCCGCTCGACGTCGTTCGCCAGGTCCCTCAGCAGCCCCTGTTCGGTCTCATTCAGGTGGCGGGGCCGCCGGTCAATGAGGCACAGGGTGCCCAGACAGTGGCCGTCCGGCGCGTGCACGGGCGCGCCGGCGTAGAACCGGATGTGGGGTGCACCGACCACCAGCGGGCCGTCAGCAAAACGGGGGTCCGCCATGGCGTCCTCAACGATGAACAGCTCGGGCTGGCAAATGCCGTAGTGACAGAACGAAGTGGCCCTCGGGGTTTCCCGGTCGGCCAGGCCCTGACAGGACTTGAACCAGACACGGTCCTCGTCCACCAGGGACACGAGGGCGATCGGAACGTCGAACAGGCGGCAGGCAATGCGGGTGATCCGGTCGAACCGGTCCTCGGCGGGGCTGTCCAGCAATCCCGTCCGGGTCAGGGCGTCGAGCCGGTGGCGTTCCTCAGGGCTGAGCAGAGTCATGGCCGTGATTCCTTTCTTCGGGTTGATCCGTGACGGGCAGTTCCACCCAGAACTGGGCCCCTTCTCTGAACCGGTAACCGACCTCACCGTCCATCAGCTCGGCGAGTTCGCGGCAGATGGCCAGGCCAAGACCGGTTCCGGCACGGCCCCTCGCGGTGTTCGGCTCGGCCTGGGCGAAGCGCTGGAACAGTCGGGGCCGAAACGCCTCGGGTACCCCCTTGCCCTGGTCGGCGACAAACAGACGAATGCGGCCCGGGCCCGCCGGTGCGGCAAAGAGCTGCACCGAATGGTCGGCGGGTGAAAAGCGGATGGCGTTGCTGACGTAATTGTCGAGAATCTGACGGAGCCGATGCTTGTCGGCAACCACCCAGGCGGCCGGCCCGGGCTCGGCGCACAGTCGGACGTTGCGGCTGGCGGCGGTGGTCTGATGGGCCGCGGCGGCATCGGCAAGGGCGTCGGCCACCGACACCGGGACCAGGTCCACCGAGAGCTGACGGTTGACCGCCCGGCTGAAATCGAGCAGGTCCGAGACGAGCTGCTGCAGCTGTTCGCTGTTGCGCAGGGCGATGTCCACCAGCCCGGCCGCTTTCGCGGGCAGGGCGCCACCCGCGCCGGCGTGAACCAGTTTCAGGGCGCCGCCGATGGCGGTCAGCGGCGTGCGCAGCTCATGGCTGACGGTGGCGACAAACTGATCCTTCACGGCGTCCAGGGAGTCCCGTTCGGACATAAGTTGGTTGAACGCGATGGCCAGATTGCGCACCTCCGGCGGGCCGGAAACGTCCAGCCGCAACTCGCTGTCCGGGCGTTCCAGCCAGCGCCGGATGGCGGAGGCCATGCGGTTCAGCGGCTGGCTGATGGCACCGGACAACAGCGTGACCGCAATCAGCACGAACAGAAGCAGGGCGGCGCTCAGGGTCAGGAACCGCTGGAATGACGCCCGGGCCGGCGCCACGGCCTGTTCAAACGGCACGGCCTGCAGCAGTACCCAACCGACCCGATCCAGGTGCCGCGTGGCGTAAATCCAGGTTTGTCCGTCAGCCCCGGTTACCACGCCCGCAGTGACACCGGAAAGCGCCGCATCGGTCAGTGGATCGACCCCCGGTTCGGGCAGATCCAGGATACGGCCGTCGTGTGCAACCGAGTCCACCTGGGTAAAGGTTTCCGTGTCGAGGACTTTAAACAGCGTGCCGGAGGCGGTCTTTTCGGGGTGTGGCAGGAGGCTGTCGTTTGCAAGGGGTACGGCCGCACTGACCAAGCCAAGCAACTGTCCCTCACCGGACTTGATCGGCGCGACGAAAGAGAGCAGCGGAACGCCGGTTTTGCGGCCGATAATCGGATGACTGATGGTGGACTCGCCGGAGTTCATGGCCCGTTTGAAATGCCGTCGGTCCGCGTAGCCGGTGCCCAGGCGCCCCGGTACCGGCTGGCTTTCGGCAATGACCACCGCGCCCGCGTCCAGAATCTGAACACCGTCGTCAAACAACGCCAGGGCGCGGCTGGGCTGGCGCAGCAGCTGCTGGATGTCGGGCAGCGGCTTTAACGAGATGCCGTCCGTCATACGCGCGCCCAGCAACTCCAGGGCATCAAGGCGCTGACGCAGGCTGTCGTCCATCTCCAGGGCATAGGCCCGGGTCTCCAGCTGCTGCCGCTGTTCCACGACCTGTTCAAAGTCGTCCACCAGCTGGTCGAACGCGATGACCAACAGGAGTAACGCGGATAAAAGGCTGCTGGCGACACTGATCAGCGCAATGCGCGCGCCCAGGGAAAGACGGCTGAACCAGACGGACGGCGTTAACGACATGACGAATCGATTCCGGATTACACGGGGCCTAGCTTAGTGTATTTTCAGGCTTGGCACGACGATGTTTCAGGAGTAAACGTGGCCAGCCCAGACCGTATTGATATTGCCACCAAGCTGGCATCCCTTCGCCAACAGTTCCTCGCACGGTTGGACGATGATTTGCAGGCGCTGGCCGCCGATATCCACGCCGTTGAAACCGCGCAACAGCCTGCCGCGCTGGCCGGCGCCTACCACCGTTTGCATCGGCTGGCCGGTTCGGCCGGCACCTTTGGTCTGCCGTCGCTGGGCGCCGTCGCCCGTGACTGCGAAAAGCGGCTGAAACCCCTGGCCGAGCTGGATGAAGCGCCGTCGTCGGCGCAGTGGTCGGCGCTCGTACTCGACTTGCGGGCCTGCCTGCTTGAGCTGGCGAGGCTGGCCCAGGATGCCCGGGATGGCCTGGGCCCGGCCATGACGGCGCCGTCCGCCTCTCCTGAGATGCCCCACGCCCCGCGGCAGGCTGACGTGCTCATTGTCGAGACGGGTGACGGTCTGTCCACCCAACTGACGGAAGGCCTGACCCGTTTCGGTATTGGCAGCGTGTCGGTTCCGTTAGCGGAACTACCGGCTTGCCTCGAGACGACGACGTTTTCAGAGGCCCTGGCGGTGGTGGTCGCGGCCTCCGCGCTGACCAGGGCCCGCCAGGCCCTGATGGCCGCCGCGCCGGGTCTTGATGGTGTTCCCATCTTTGCGGTGGGCGGGCCGGACGATTTCGACACCCGCTACAGGCTGGCGGAGCATGGTGCCCTGGCTTTTTTTCCCGATCCCGTCCAGATTCCAGAGCTCGTGGACCGGCTTGAGCGGCTATCGATGGAGCGGGCCCGGGAGTATCAGGGCCGGGTTCTCCTAGTTGAGGATGATCCGGTGCTGGCGGAGCATTACCGCGTGGTGCTCGCCGACGCCGGCATCAAGTTGCGGGTGCTGGCGCGGCCGGCCGAGTTGCTGGATCAGCTGGCGGCGTTTCAGCCGGACCTGGTGCTTCTGGATATGCAGCTGGGCAGCCATTCCGGCGTTCATCTGGCCCGGCTTATCCGTTTCGATGCCCGCTGGCAGAGCCTGCCGATTACGTTTCTCTCGTCTGAGGACGATCTGGACGTGCAGCTCGATGCACTGTCCCGGGGCGCGGATGATTTTCTGACCAAACCCATCGCCGACCACTTCCTGGTTCGGGCCGTGCGCCTGCGCTGCCAGCGGGCACGACAATTGTCCGAGTTGATGAACCGGGACAGCCTGACGGGGCTGCTCAAGCACTCGATGATCAAGCAGGGACTGAATCGGGAGGCCGAGCGCTGCCGGCGGGACGGCGGCAGCGGTTGTGTGGTGATACTCGATCTGGACCATTTCAAGCAGGTGAACGATACCTGGGGTCACCAGGCGGGGGACACGGTGATCAAAGCCCTCGCGAACCTGCTGCGCAACCGCCTGCGAAGTACCGATCTGATTGGTCGTTACGGCGGCGAGGAGTTTGTGGTGGTGATGACCGCCTGCGGGCTGGCGGAGGCACGGCCGGTTATCCAGGCCATTGTCGATGGGTTTGCCAACCTTGAGTTCCGGGTCGGTGAGTCACGTTTTCACGTCACCGTCAGCGCGGGGCTTGCGCCGCTGGATGGCTTTGCCAGCGGTGAACGCGCCCTGGCGGCCGCCGACGCCGCGCTTTACCACCGGAAACGCCATGGCCGAAATGGCATGACCGTCTATCAGCCCGATATGAACAGCCCCGGGGCGGAGCCGTGATGAGAGTGTTGATACTTGAGGACGACCCGCTGGTGGGAGAGCTTCTGGAGACGGTCGTGTGCGGGCTTTACCCGGGCACCGAGGTGACGCTCTCGGAAACCGTCGAAGGCGCTCACTCGGCGTGGCGGGGCGAACGGTTTCAGTTGGTGATCGCGGACTGGAACCTGCCGGACGGGTCCGGTCTCGATCTGATTCGCGCCCTGCGCCAGGCCGGCGATGCCGTGCCGGTGCTCATGGTGTCTGGCCGTGCCGACCGGGAGTCTGTGCTGCAGGCCGCGCACTACGGCATCCACGGGTACATCACCAAACCGTTCAGCGTGGAGCGCATCCATCAGCGCCTGGTCGGATTGTTGCCGGCAACGACGTCAGCCGATGCGGGCCCGGGTACGCCGTCAGATTGGCTGGCGGAGCACCGGGATCGGGTGATCCAACTGCCCGGTGAAGTGTCCGTGCCGGATGTGCTGGAACTCATGGAACGCCAGGCCACGCTCTCGCCGGCGCAGCTCTCCGAGCGCTGGCGCGACCACACGGCGCTGATGGTGCGGCTGCTGGACGTTGCCAACGGGGTGTCGCTGCGCCGCTCCGGCAAGCCGGTCCAGGCGCTGAGGGATGCCATTGGCCTGCTGGGTGTGCCGATGACACTGAATCACGTGCTTGCCCTCGCGCTGGACGTGTCCAGCGCTTTGGCGTCGCCCACCCTCAAAGCCCGGGCTGATGGCTTCCGGGAGCAGACTCAGGCTGTGGCCCGCCGGGCCCAGGCGCTGGCCCTTCGCCTGGGGATTCCGCCATTTCCGGTGTACAAGGCGGCGCTGCTGAGCCGCGTGGGCGAACTGGCCGTCCTCCGGGTGCTTAATGATTACGTCCTGCGAGGCGGTGAGCTGCGGGTCGAGGACATCGAGGCCGGCCTGGCCACCTGGGCGGTGCCGTTTGGCAACCACCTGAAGATTCGATGGCGATTACCGCTGGGCCTGCGGGAGTTGATCGGATCGGTTCATCAGTTGCCCCGGGATGCAACCCGCCCGGAGCAAATGGTGATGCGATCGGCGGCACTGATGGCGGCTGGCGTGGAGGGGTCCGAGGAGTGTCAGCGACTGCTGCGACGCCTGGGGCTGGATCAGGACATGACCAGGGAGCGGGCATCCGATGCGCCCAGAGAGCGCTAGACCTTACCGTGTACTGTGTGTTGAAGACGACGCCGACATTCGTGCCATCGCCGAGCTGGCGCTGGCCGACATCGGGGGCTTTGAGACGCGCCTGTGTGCCAGCGGCGATGATGGCCTGAAGGAAGCCGTGGATTTTGCGCCCGACCTGGTGATTCTGGATGTGATGATGCCGGGGATGGACGGGCCTGAGACCCTCAGGGCGCTGCGGCAATTGCCTGATCTGGGCCCCGTGCCCGTGGTGTTCATGACTGCCCGGCTGCAGGACTCGGAAGTGGCCGACTACCTCGCCCAGGGTGTTATCGGCGTGATCCCCAAACCCTTCGACCCACTCACCCTGGCGGAGGAACTGAGGGCGCTGATGGCCTCCGCAATGGCTCAACAATGATGCGTCCGGCCGCCGTTTCCGGTAGGCTTCGCCCGGATAAACGGCAGTCACACGAGGTCCCCATGTCCACGCCCCCGTCCACGCCCTCTCCGGATGAGCTCAAGCAGAAGCTGCTTCTGGAAACCTCCCGCATTCCCTGGCACGAACTGCAGACCTACTATGCCCGCGGTCAGGTGGTTCGAGTGTCGGCCAGCCTTGATTTGCTGGACGTTGCCGCGGAACTGACGGCGGACAACAAGGCCCGTTTCGAGCGATGGATGGCGGACCAGCAGGTGGGCGAGGTCAGCCCGGACCTGGCGCGTACCTGGTACGAGCGCAACGCCGAGCTGTGGGCCGTGGTCGTCGCCCCCTGGGTCCTGGTCCAGGACCGCTCCGCCGGCGACCTGCACTGACTGATCCCCTGTCGCCCGACGCTTGAACGTAACACCCTGGCGCCGGGCACTTCCCTGATCTGAAAGGACACCCCATGCTCACCGGAGCCTTGCTGATTCTGGCGCCGCTGTTTGTCGGCTTTGCCATTTTGCTGTCCAATCGCCGGCTGATGACCGTGGTGCATCATCTGGTCAACGCGCTGGTGTACTTCATCCTGGCGCTGCTGGGCCTGGGGCTCGGGCAGATGGAGGGGCTGACCGACCAACTGGCCGGCATGGCGGGGCAAGTAGCCACCCTGACGGCCGCACTGTTGCTGACCAACCTGGCGGGCCTGTACCTGTGCCATCGCTGGCAGCCGATGACGCTGGAGGCGCCGCAGTCGGCCTCGGCGTCCGCTTACCACCGCTTGTTTCTGGCCGGGTTGAATCCCTTGCTGGCGGTGCTGGTCGGCTTGCTGGCGGGGTATTTTGTGGTGCCCGTGCTGGCCTGGGTGGATCAGTTGGCCACCGGCGCGCTGATGTTCCTGCTGTTTCTGATCGGCTTGCAGCTGCGAAACGCGGGCCTGTCCCTGCGGCGGTTGCTGATCAACCGCCACGGGCTGGCCATTGCGTTGACCGTCTGCGTCAGCTCGATGCTGGCGGGGGTGTTGCTGATGCCGGTGATCGGCCTGCCCTGGCACGACGTGTTGGCGCTGGCGTCCGGCTTTGGCTGGTATTCGCTGTCGGGGATCGTGATTGGCGATGCGTTGGGGCCGGCCTGGGGTGGCGTGGCCTTCTTGAACGATGTGCTGCGGGAAATCCTGGCACTGGCCCTGATTCCGGTGCTGATTCGCCGGCGCCCGGCCATGGCCATCGGCTACGGCGGTGCCACCGCCATGGATTTTACCCTGCCGGTCATTCGCAACAGCGGCGGCCTGGCCTGCGTGCCGGTCGCCATTGCCTCCGGTTTCCTGTTGTCGTTCCTGTCGCCGGTTCTGATGGCGGTATTTCTGTCCCTGGGCTGAGCCGGCTCAGCTCAGGAACTTGCGCACGTCCAGCTGGTACTCCTCCGGGTCCACCGCCCGCACGATGCGGTCCTGGGCGCTGGGTTTGGCCAGATCCACCCGGGCCACGGTGATCGGCATGCGAAATCGGGTGTGATACATCACCCGCACCACCGGCAGCCGCTGGTCGGCCTCGTTGGTCTCGATCACCACCCCCAAACGACCGCTTTCCAGCAGCACCAGTGATCCCACCGGGTACAGCCCCACGCAGCGGATGAATTGCCGGACCAGCACCGGGTCCAGGTGGTCGCCGCTCCACTCCAGCAGCTTCTTCAGCCCCTGGGTGGGCGTCATGCCCTTGTGGTAGACCCGGTCGGCGGTGATGGCGTCGTACACGTCGGTGATCGCCACCATGCGACCGTATTCGGAAATCTCATCGCCCTTGAGGCCCTCCGGGTAGCCGCTGCCATCGAGCTTTTCATGGTGCTGGGCGGCGGTGATCACGGTGATCTCGCCGACGCCTTCGGTGCTGGCCAGGATGTCCCGGGAATGCCGGGCGTGTTGCTTCATCACCTCGAATTCCTCCGGGGACAGCCGGCCCGGCTTGTGCAGGATCTCGTCCGGGGTCAGGATTTTGCCCAGGTCGTGCAGCAGGGCGCCGACGATGGTCTGGTGCAGTATGTCGGCCGGCAGCCCCCGGCTGGTGCCGAACAGGGACATCAGCACGCTCAGGTTGACCGAGTGTTCCAGCAGGTAGTTGTCTTTTTCGCGAATGCGGCCAAGGCAGCTCAGGGCATTGGCGTTGCGCAGCACCGAGTGACGAATGTCGTCGGCGAGCTGGTGAATCGGCGCCACGTCCACCGCCGCGCCGATTTTCACATTGTTGAGGAAGCTGCCCACCAGCCCCTGGGCCTGGCTGTGAATCTGCTGGGCGGCGGCCATTTCCTCCGCCCAGTCCACCTTCGCGGGCACCGCCGGTTCCGCTTCCCCCGCTCGCTCCAGTGCCGCCTGGTTGCGCCGGTCCACGTCTCTGGCCGGCTCGGCATCTTCGCTGTCCAGCCCCCGTTCGGTGTCAATGTACACCCACGCGACCCCCATCCGGCGAATGCGGTCGATGGTTTCCTCACGTTTGATCAGGCCCTGTCGGCGCTGGGCGTTGTGGGGAATCCAGTCGTTGTTCAGGTCGGAAATGAACATGCCGACCTTCAGGGCGCCAATGGGTACGCGTTTGATCATGGCGTTGGGAAGAACGTCCTCAGGCTGTTCAGGTAAGTCTGGCTCAGGACCTGCTCAAGGGACAGATTTTTTACGCTGGCGATGTTCTCGGCCACGAACGGCAGGAAAAACGGCGCGTTCTCCCGGCCGCGGTAGGGCACCGGCGTCAGGAACGGGGCATCGGTTTCCAGCAGGATCTGGTCAATGGGCGTCATGCGCACGATGTCCCGCACGTTCTCCGCCTTGTTGAAGGTGGTAATGCCGTTGAAGCCCAGGCACCAGCCCTGGTCCAGGGCATAGGTAGCCAGCCCGGGGCCGGAGGTGAAGCTGTGAATCACGCCCCGACGGGACAGGCTGTTCTCGAATTCCTTGAGGATGGTGATGGTGTCTTCGTCCGCGTCCCGGCTGTGAATGACCACCGGGAGATCGGCGTCGCAGGCAATCTGCAGCTGCCGGCGGAATACCGCCCGTTGCACGTCCCGGTCGGCGTTGTCGTAGAAATAGTCCAGGCCAATCTCGCCCACCGCCACAATGCGCTCATCCCCCGTATGGTTACGGATGTCCGCTTCCACCGCGTCGGTGTACTGTTCGGCATCGTGGGGGTGGATACCCTGGGTACCGTAGATGATGTCCGAGGCGCGGGTCAGCTCGCGGACTTTGGCCAGGTTGTCCGGTGCGACCGCGATGGTGATGATGCGCTCGATGTTGACCTGCCGGCTCTGGTCCAGGGTGTCCGCAAGAGGGCGGTCCTTGAGGTAGTCCAGATGGCAGTGGGTCTCGATGATCGGGTGGTCAAAAACCGGGATTTCACGGCGTTTTTTGCTCATAACAGGCGTTGGTCTCCGTGGCACCCGCCCGGGGCGGGCGCTGTGAGTGCTATTCTGCAGATGACGTCACAAAATAGTATCAGGTTCTGGGATTGTTAACCTGAATTGGACCGATAGGAAGCGACGGAGGATGTGCATGCATATTGCGGTTGTCGGCGGGGGCGTGGTGGGGACCACCACGGCCTATGAACTGGCGCAGCGGGGGCACCGGGTCACGGTGTTGGAGCGGCACCCGGTTGCAGGCAATGAGACCAGCAAGGGCAACGCCGCCCAGCGGTCCTATGGGGTGGTCTATCCCTGGGCCGACCCGGCCATGGTGTGGAAGGCGTTGCCCTACCTGATGCGCCAGGATGGCCCCCTGAAGCTGCGCCTGCCGCCGTCGCCGGCGGCGCTGAAATTCCTGTTCTCGACTCTGCGCTACGCCTGGTCACCGGGCCTGTTCGGGCTGAACCGGCGGGCCATGCTGCGGCTGGCCATGCACAGCCGGGACCGGTTCCTGGCGCTGGAAGAAAGCCTCCCGCTGGATTTTGATGGCGCCCACAAGGGCCTGCTTCACCTGGCCAGCACCCCGGAGGCGCTGGAGGGCTACCGGAGCGTTCACCGGCTGCTCACGGAGATGGGTATTGCCTCGCGCCTGCTCAGCCCCGAACAGGTGCGGGAGCAGGAGCCGGGCATGACCGGCAACGGCCCGCTCTATGGCGCCATCAGTTATGACACCGACGGCACCGGCGACTGCCACAAATTCTCCCAAGCACTGGCGGCGGCGTGCGAACGCCAGCAGGTGACCTTCCGCTACGGGGTGTCCGTGGATAACCTGATCGCCGGCAGCCAGCGGGTGGACGCCATTGCCCTGGCCAACGAACGGGGCGACCGGGAAGTGCTCGAGGTGGATGCCTGTGTCATCTGTGCCGGCTGCTGGTCGCCGGAACTGGTTCGGCCCCTGGGCCTGCGCCTGCCCATCTATCCGATCAAGGGCTACAGTCTGACGGTGCCCCTGAGTGACCCGGCGAAAGCGCCCACCAGTACCATTCACGACGACCAGTACAAAGTGGTGTCCACGCGCCTGGGCGACCGGCTGCGGGCCACCGGGTTCGTGGAGCTGGCGGATTTTCACCGGAACATTCCGGAGGCCCGCATCGCCACCATTCGGAAATCCGTACAGTCCCGTTACCCTGGCTGCGCCGACCTGGATGCGGCGGAAACCTGGACCGGTTTCCGGCCGATGACGCCGGATGGCCCCGCGATTATCGGCCAGGGCCCCCGGGACAACCTGTACCTGAACACCGGCCACGGCACGTTTGGCTGGACCCTGTCGGCAGGCAGCGCCTCGGTGATCGCCCAGGTCATCGAAGGCGAGCCGACCGCCGTGCCCCTGGACGCGTTCAGGCCGGGCCGTTATCAGGAGTAGGTTTGTCCGCCGCCCCGGCAAGCCGCCGCTCCAGATTGCCGCAAAGCGTGTGCACAAAGCCGAGGTCCCGCTCGGTGAGCAGCGGCAGGCGCTCGAGCGCCCATTGCTGCAACTTGCTGCCGTCCGGGGCGTCCAGGGCCGGCAGCAGCCGTTCCAGGCGTTGGCGCAGAGCCCCCAGTCGGGCGTCCGCCGGCGCAGGCCCCGGGGTGGCGTCCGCCGCCAGGCCGGACAGCTCCCAGGCGTAGAGCATGACCGACTGGGCCAGGTTCAGGGACGGGTACGTGACCGCCATCGGGAAACCGGTGAGCAGGTCGCACGCGTCCAGTTCCTCGTTGGCCAGGCCCCGGTCTTCCCGACCAAAGACCAGCGCTGCCGTGGCCACGCGGTCGCCCTTGTTGGCGAGGGTCTGGCGCAGGGCTGCCGGCGGGTGCCAGTCGTGCCGGTTGTGGCGGGGTTTGGCGGAGGTGCCGATCATCAGGTCGACGGCGTTCCTTACCGCCGCCAGATCGGGGAAAATGCGCGCGTTATCCAGCAGGTGGTCGCTGCCGTGGGCCAGCCAGTGGGCCTCGGGTTTGGTATGAAGATCCGAGTTGACCAGCCACAGATGGCCGAACCCCATGGTGCACAGGGCCCGCGCCGCCGCGCCAACGTTTTCCGGAACCTTGGGTTCCACCAGGACAAAGGCAAGTTGCATGACGATTCCTCCGGCCGAGAGTGTACACCAGCCGTCGCACGGGTTTTACTCCCGGTGGTGTGATCTGAACGCCTGGCTGGCGACCCATGAAGCGCTCTGGCGGCCATCGCCGTTCACCGAGCCAGCCCCGCACTGGATCCGTGCCTTCCCGGCGCTGGCCGACTGGCTGGACGCCCTGGACGACGCAGACTGCGACCGTTACGAACAGCAACCGGTGCAACTCGCGACGGCCCTGACCCACGCCCTGCCGGAGCTGGCTGATCATCTGGGATTGCCGGAGCACAGAGCGCGAATCGCGCTGCCTCAGGTGACCGGCTCGGCAGATGCACGGGCCGCCACCCTGCCGGAGCGCCGGGCGGTGGACATGCCCGGGCGCAAACGGGAGCAGGCCGGCGCCTTTGCCGCGGCGATTACGCCGCTGGTGGACCCGGTGCTCGACTGGTGCTGCGGCAAGGGTCACCTGGCCCGTACGCTGGCCAGCGCCGGCGCGCCGTCAGTGGTTGGGCTGGAATGGCAGACACCGCTGGTCGCGGACGGCAACGGCCTGGCAGAACGGTTCGGGGATCCGGTACGCCTGCGGGCGCAAGACGTGATGGACCCGGAGCTGGCCTGGCCGGAGGGCACCCACGGGGTGGCCCTGCACGCCTGCGGCGATCTGCACCGCCGGTTGCTTACTCGGGCGGCCGACGCCGGTGCGCCGCGCCTGAGCCTGTCCCCCTGTTGCTATCACCTGCACGCCCAGCCGCTGTACCGCCCCCTGTCCGACTTGGCCCGGGGCACCCCGGGCGCCTTGACGGTGGACCGGGACACCCTGCGGTTGGCGGTTCAGGAAACCGTGACCGCCCCGGCCCGGGTGCAGGCCCAGACGGATCTGGCCCGCCAGTGGCGGCTGGGGTTTGATGAGCTGCAGCGGACGCTGCGGCAAGACGATGAGTATCTGCCGGTACCCCCACACCCCACGCACCTGCTTCAGGACGGCTTTGCGGCGTTCTGCCGGTGGGCGGCGGCCCGCAAGGGGCTGGCCCTGCCCGACGGCCTGGACTGGGATCGATGGCGGGCGGCCGGCGCCCGGCGTCTGCGACAGGTGCGCCGGCACGAGTTGCTGCGGCACCTGTTCCGCCGGCCCCTGGAGCTCTGGCTGGTGCTCGATTACGCGGTGTATCTGGAGGAGCGGGGCTACCGGGTACGACTGGGGGAATTCTGCGAGCGCAACCTCACGCCCCGGAACCTGCTGCTGGATGCCATCAGGGTTTTCGATACTCCACCCGGTCCACGCAGCCGTCCCTGAAATACACGTAGATCAGTTCGTACAGGGCGCCGTAGTAGCGGGTCTGGTAAATCCACACTTCCTGGGGGCTGGGGTAGGTCTCGGGTGGCGATCCGAAGGCCCGGCGAACCTGGTCCCGGGTCATGCCCCGAACCACCTGTTCGCGCACCAGATAGCGCCTGAGATCCGTGGAATTGATGAAGCGGCAGGTGCCGTTGTCGGCGGTTTCCGCCGGATCTGGCGGTTCGTCTGCGGCGGGTGCCGACGGTTCCGGCAGGTTCTGGTCGAGACGGCCGACCCGGGGATCCCGGATCTCAACCGCCTCGCCAGCGCCGGGGCAGGGCTGATCGGTGAACCGAACGCCCTGCTCCGACTCACACCGGTAGATGGCGCTGTGGGCCATCACCGGTGCGGTCAACAACGCGGCCAGCGCGAACGACGGGCCGAGTCGGTTCAGGCCCGGCTTAGCGCCGGATCTGGATGCGGGCTTCCACACGGCGGTTCTGGGCGCGGCCGTCGACGGTGTCGTTGGACGCGACCGGCTCGGATTCGCCGTAGCCTTTGGCGGATACCCGATCCGGGTCTACGCCGAGCTTGCCGGTCAGGCGGCCGGCGACGGCTTCGGCGCGGCGCTGGGACAACCACTGGTTGTAACTGGCCTTGCCCCGGCTATCCGTGTGGCCGGCCACTTCCACCACGGTTTCCGGATTCGCCTTGAGGGCGTCTGCGACTTTGCGCAACTCGTCGTCGTAGCGGTCGCCGATCACCGAGCTGTTGGTGGGGAACTGCACCTGGATGGAGAACGTCTGTACCGTCTCGACTATGCCCTCGCAACCCTTGGCGTCCACCGTGGCGCCGGCGGTGGTGTTCGGGCATTCGTCGGCGCTGTTGACCACGCCGTCGTTGTCGCTGTCCAGCTCGCAGCCGAGGGTATCGACCGAGGTTCCAGCGGGGGTGTTCGGGCACTGGTCGGTGGCGTCAATCACGCCGTCGTTGTCACTGTCCGCCGGCGGCATCGGTGCCGGGGCCGGGGCTGGCGCCGGTTCGGGGCTGCCCACGGTGCGGGAGAAGGCCACGCTCAGGCCCAGGGACACCATGGTGTCGAAGGTGCTCTCGTCAATGCCGTGGAACTCCCGCAGGTCGCCCCGAAGGGAAATGCTGTCGCTGACGTTGTAGCGCACGCCGGTGCCCATGTTCACCCGGGTTTCCTCGTGGTTGGTACCTGCGGTGTGGATGCTGGCCGGGCCGTTGCCGAAGTCAGCGTTACCGGCGCCCAGGGACACGTACGGATTCCACGCGGTGTCCGGGCCGGCAAAATAGTAGGTGCCGTCCAGGCGAATCTCGTCAAAGTCCGAATTGCCTCCGGCGTATTTGCGATCCGCCTCGGCCCTAGAGTAAACCGCTTCCACCGCCCAGCGGGGCAGGAAACGGTACTCCACGCCAACACCAAAGGTGCCGGTTTCGCTCAGGTCGCGGGCGTCGTCAAACAGCTGGAAGCCGGCGAACGGGTTAAGGTAAATGGTTTCCTGATGCTCGTCGGCCAGGACGGGCGAGGCCAGGGCGGTGGTCAGGATCGCCAGGGCGATCGGTCGAGTGGTGCTCATCCAGAGCCTCCTTATTGCCTTTTTGAGGTTGTGTCGGGGGTCAGTCCGACGGCGCCGGCGTGAAATAGAGGTGGGCACTCTGCTTGCTGAAATTCAGCGTGTCTCCGTTGTCGAAGCAAACCTCGAAGCTCCGAGCGTCCTCCATGACCACAGTACCGGTGCCGAAGATCGTATGGTGGATACGCGTGCTTTGCCAGACCGGACCGCTGCGGCTTATCCCTATGGCCTCTTCGCCCTCGAGAGTGATCCCCTCCCGTTGTGCGTAGCGTTGAGCGATGGGAGTCACCGGTGCGGACACCCTGAGCTCGGTCAGGGCGCCATCCGCCCGTTCGGTCAGCCGGTCGCCCAGTTCCTCCGACAGCTCGAAGGCGCATTCGGCAATGAAGCGGCTGGGGCCCTCGTCCCCGTCCAGGTGCGGGCGGGCGCTGGCGGCACGGGTGATCAGGTGCAGCTGGTGACGGGTCCGGGTCATCGCCACGTACATCAGCCGGCGCTCGCTCTCCAGGGCGTCCTGGGCGTTGTCCTGGGACCTGGGCTGGTAGGGCAGGTATTTTTCCTGCAGGCCCGGCAGCAGCACCGCCGACCACTCCAGCCCCTTGGTCCGGTGGATGGTGGACAGCAGCGGTCCGCCGGTGCGCCCGGCGCCGGCGCTCTGTTGCAGGGTGTCCAGGTGCGCCAGGGCGCCTTCGGCGTCCACGCCCAGGCCTTTGAAATAACGCCGGAATCCGTCGAGCGTATCGATGCGCTCCTCGGCGGCTTCGTGGGTCATCGCCAGGCTGCGCAGGCCGTCGTACAGCTCCGTGTGTTCGGCGTAGACGGTCAGCAGTCCGGCCACCGGGCCCCGGTAGCCCCGGAGCTGGCCCAGCACCTCACCCAGGCGGCGGATCTTGCGCCCGGGCAGCGGCGCCAGCGACGAGGTGTCCACCGCCAGCAGCACGCCGGCCCAGTCGTCACCGGACTGGGCCAGGCCCTGGGCCAGCTGTTCCAGCTCCGGTTCCTTGAGGCCAATGTGGGGAAACCGCAGCAGCACCCTGGCCCGCTCCAGGCGATCGTGGTCCGGCAGGGCCCCGACCCGGCCGGTGACCAGTTGCAGCAGGGCGGTAATGGCTTTTAGCTCCCGGCTGAACAGCGCGCCCTTGCCAGCGTCGATCCGGTAGGGCATGCCGCTCGCCAGCAGCTTCAGCTCAATCGGCACGCTCTGGCTCCACACCCGGAACAGGATGGCGCTGTCATCCCGGGCGTCCGGTGCCATGGATTGCAGCACCGACAGCACCTGGTCGGCGTCGCTGTCGGCGCGATGCAGGTGAATGCGGGTGTCCGGCGTGCTGGGGTGGGCGTGGCAGAGCACGTCCTTGCGGCCGGTGTTGTGGCTGATCAGGTGGTTGGCCAGCAGCGCCACCCGATGGCCGTAACGAAAGGTGTAGCTCAGGGTGTGCTCCCGGGGGCTCTCGAACTCGTCGCTGAACCGGCGCAGGATGAACTCCGGCCGGGCACCCCGGAACTCATAGATGGTCTGGTCCGGGTCGCCGACCACGGTCACCCGCGCCCGCTCGCCGGCCACGTAGCGCAGCAGCAGGTGCTGGACCTCGTTGGTGTCCTGGTATTCGTCCACCAGGATCAGGTCCATCTTGTTGGCCACCAGCCGCTGCAGGGGCGGGTTCTGGTGGATCGCCATCACCGGCTCGTAGAGCATGTCCGCGTAGCTGATGCGGCCCTGGCGCTTGCGCCACTGCTCAAAGCTGTGGAACAGGTCTACCAGGTAGCGGTGGCGGCTGGCGTAACCCTGGGTCTCGAACACCTGCTCGGCGGGGGAGAGGGTGGTTTTCACCAGGTCGATGAATCCGGCGGCCACTTCCACAAACTCTTTTTTGTTGCGCCGGATGTCGTCCGCCAGGTCCTCCGGTGCCAGCCGGCGGGTCAGTTGCCAGACCTGATAGTGGATATCCTGCTCGCTCAGGATGTTGTCCGAGAAGTCGGGCAGGTAGCCTTCCCGCACGAATCGGCGGTACAGCCGCAGGCCCATGCTGTGGTAGGTGCGGATGTCCGGCAGGGCCAGGCTGGTATTGGCGCACACGGCGGCCAGCTTGCGGCCGAAATCCGTGCGGGCGCTGCGGTTGAACATCAGCACCAGCATCCGGGCCGGGTCGTGGCCTTGCTCCAGAAGGAAGCGAATGCGCCAGGCCAGGGTGGAGGTCTTGCCGCTGCCGGCCACGGCGGTGATCACCGAATGCTCGTAGCCCGCGGTGATGATCTCCCGCTGCTCGTCGGTCAGGTAGTCCGGCAGGTGAGCGCCGGCCTCGGCGGTGTCGGATGCAGGTGGGCTGGCGCTGACCCATGGGGTATCGGATGGCATGGCGCCATTGTAGCGGCCAACTGGCAGAGGGCATAGCGCTGCCGCATAATGGCCGGCGAGAGTTATCGGCCACGATCCCTGAGGTTCCTGGCGACCGTTCAGCATTCCCTCGGAGTTTGCCCATGTGCCCAACCCGCCCGTCTGCCGACGCGCCCGCGTTCTCCCGGCCCGGGGACTGGGGCCGTCTGGTGAAGCAGTTGGCCCGGCGGGGCGAGCGCCGGCTGGTGCTGGTGGAAGGTGATCGTGACGCCGCGTTGGCCTGGCTTCGCGCCCTCTTGCTGCAGTTGCCCGTTGGTGACGCCCCCGGTTTGTGGGCAGGACGCTCCCCACCGGTCTGGCTAGACGATCTGGAGCGGGTATCGGCGCTGACCCCCAAAGACGCCGGCGGCTGGCTGGGCCGATCGTCCCGGTGGCTGGTGCTGGACGGCTGGCAGGGCAACCCGCCCGATGCCTGGGCTGCCCTGGCGGGTACCCTGGCCGCCGGTGGGCTGCTGTTCTGGTTGATGCCGCCGCTGTCCCAGTGGCGGCAATGGCCGGACCCGGACTATCGTCGGGTCGGGCTGGACCACGACGGCGATCACCCCTTCGCCGATCGCCTCGCCCAGGTGCTGGCGGCGGACGACTCGGTGATCCGGGTGACCGCCGAGGCGCCCGAACGCACCCGGCTGCCGGAGTTGGCCGACCCCGACGCGCCGTTCCGGGTGGCGGGCACCCCCGAGCAGGCGGCGCTGGTGGCGCAGATCGTCCGCTTTGGCCAGGGCCGACGGCGGCGCCCGCTGGTGATTCGCGCCGACCGGGGCCGCGGCAAATCGGCGGCGCTGGGGCAGGCGGCGGCCCGGCTACTGCAGGAGGGCCGCCGTTCGGTGCTGGTTACGGCGCCGAGCCGGGCCCAGGTGGACACCCTCTTTGCCCACGCGGAGCAGGCTCTGGGCGACAGCCTGGCCGAGCGTGAAGCGGGCGGCCTGATCACCGCTGACGGCGCCCGCCTGACGTTCTGCCCGCCAGATGAGCTCCTGGCCAACCGCCCGGACGCGGAAGTGCTGCTGGTGGACGAAGCCGCCGCCTTGCCGCCCGGCACCCTCACCCAATGCCTTACCGGCTGGCCGAGGGTGGCGTTCTGCACCACCGTGAATGGGTATGAAGGCACCGGCCGGGGCTTCGAAGTGCGATTCCAGGCCGTTCTGGACCGAATCACGCCGCAGTGGCGACTGTGTCGGCTGCGGGACCCAATCCGCTGGGCCCGATCGGACCCCCTCGAGGCGCTCGTGGACCGGCTGTTTCTGCTCTCAGCCTCCAAGGGTGAAGACGTCGGCGAGCCTGCCGCCGGGCCGCTGACCATCGCGCCCTGGCGACCGGCCACGGCCAGCGACGCCGAACGACGGGAGGCCTTCGGCCTGTTGGTGGACGCTCACTATCGTACCCACCCCTCGGACCTGCGCCAGTGGCTGGATGATCCGGCGGCCCTCAGTTGGGTAGCGCGCCGGGGCGATCGGCTTGTGGGCGTTCTGTGGGGGACCGTGGAAGGCGGCTTTTCCGCCGGGCTGGCGGCGCAGGTGGCTAACGGCGAGCGGCGGCTTCGGGGGCATCTGCTGGCTCAGTCCCTGGCCAATCACGGTGGGGAACCGGACGCCGCCCGCCTGCGCCTGCTGCGGGTGGTGCGGGTGGCGGTGTCGGCGGAGCAGCGCCGCTTGGGGGTTGGCCGGCAATTGCTGTCGGAGGCGCTGATCGACGCCCGGGCACGGGGGCTGGACGCGGTGGGCAGCAGCTTCGGCGGCACGTCGGACCTGCTGGCCTTCTGGCGGTCGTCGGGCTTCACGCCGGTCCGGCTGGGATTCCAGCGGGAGGCGTCCAGTGGGGAGTATCCCCTGCAGGTGCTGACCGGATTGAACGCCAGCGGCGACCGGCTGACCCGGCACCTGCATCAGCGTCTGGCCCGCTTCTGGTGCCACGGTCTGCCCCGACACTGGCCCACGCTCGCGCCGGCACTGGTGCTGGCGATCAGCGGGGCGCTGCCCGCCAGGGAAGACGCGCCCGAGCCCGGGGTACAGGACGATCTGAGCCGGTTTGCCGGTGGTCACTGGGGCCTGGCCCTTTGCCTGCCGGCGCTGAAAGCGCTGATCCGGATGCCCGGCTATGCACCCTGGCTGGCAGGACAGGCGGACGCGTCCCTGTGGACATCGGTGGTGTTGCAGGAGCGGCCATGGGCCACGGCTCAGGCGTCGGGGCTGTGCCTGGGCGCCCGGGACGGCGAAGACCGGCTGCGACGCCTGGTGGCCGCCTGGCTGGCCCGGGACGTGCCGCGCCGGGACGTTGCGCGCGGTTGTAAGGAGTTGTGACCGGTTCGCTGTAAATTCCCGCCGGGGCTGAGCAGAATAGGCCCACACTTCTTGACAGGATCTCGGCCATGGCCAGGGAACTCGGCGCCTTTTACCGATGCTCGCGCATGGCGCGGCATCGCTCTTCATACCCTTCATGCCGCTTACGCCACCGCCTGGCCGTTTCTGCGGTGTTTGCGATGTTGGCCGGTCTTGCAGGCTGCGCCTCGGAACCGGTGGAGCGAAACCTGGACCATCACGCCTCCGCCAGCGAACAGTCACCGCTCTGGCAGGCGGCGTCCAATGGAGAGCTGGAACAGGTTACCGCACTGGTGCAGTCCGGCAGCGCCCTGAATACGGTGACGGAAGCGGGCACCCCCCTGATGGCGGCGGTGCGGGCTGGAGAGGCCCGCATCGCCTGGTACCTGCTGTCCGAGGGCGCCGACCCGGATCTGGCGGACGCCTCCGGCGAGACGCCGCTGATGGTAGCGGCCGGCGAGGGTAACCGCCGGATGGTCGAGTTGCTGCTGTCCGGAGGCGCCCGGGTCAACGCCGCGGATCGCGACGGTAACACCGCCATCATCCGTGCCGCAGAGCAGGGCAATCTGTCGGTGGTGAAGACGCTGCTGACGGCGGGGGCGAATGTGAATGTCAGCCAGGGGGGCGACTCCCTGCTGATGAAAATCGTCGACAACGGCGACCTGCTGACGGCGGAGATGCTTTTGGCAGCGGGCGCCGACGTCCACTACCAGGCCCCCGACGGAGATACCGCCCTCGATCGCGCACGGGCCATAGGCAACGAGGACCTGGAAATGCTGCTGGTGCAGGCGGGCGCCCGGCGCTGAGCCCCGCAGGCCGGTGTCGGGGCGTTGCCGGTAACGGAGCGGTTTTACAGCCCCATCGGATCGTTGTGATCGGTGTACTCGGGGCGGAAGTGCTCCTCAACCACCTCCGCCGGTACCGCCTCGACGGACGGGTAGGACCAGACCGGCGGCCGGCGCTCAATCAGCCGAGCGGCAATGCCTTCGGGCAGATCCGGGTGCCGGCAGCAGGCCTGGGCCATCGCCAATTCCATTCTGAACACATCCTTCAGTGACATCTGCTGGGCCTTGCCCAACTGGGTCCACACCAGCCAGGCCGACACCGGGCAGCCGGTGCGCAGGTTATCCATGCAGCTCTGCCACCAGGGGTCGTCCGAGGCCGAGGCCAGCAGTTGGTTCACCACGTCTGGCAGGGTCGCGCCGGCGCTCAGGCGGGCAATGGCCTGTTCGTGTCGAGCCAGGTGGCTGGCGGGCAGGCTGTGGTAATCCGGCCCCTGCCACTGGTTCAGCAGGCGGTACAGGCGATTGTCGTCCGCCGGTGCATCGCCGGTCCAGCGCTGCTCCTGCAGGTGTACCAGCAGCCGCTCCCGGTCCTCCGGGGCCAGCGCCAGGTCCGCCAGGCCGACCCGAAGGGCGTCGCTGACGTTCAGGCGCGCGCCGGTCAGGCCCATGAACAGACCCAGGCGCCCAGGCAGGCGGTTAAGGAACCAGCTGGCGCCGACGTCCGGGAACAGGCCGATGGCGATCTCGGGCATGGCCAGAGTCAGGTCCGGCGTTACCAGCCGATAGCGGCAGGCGGACAGCAGACCGAGGCCACCGCCCATGACGGCCCCGTGGCCGATGCCCACCACGGGTTTCGGGAACCGGTGCAGGTGGTAGTCCACCCGGTACTCCCGGGAGAAAAACGCCCCGGCGGTGTCGGCACCGCCCGGGCTGCTCAGGGTGTCGTGTAGCTGGCGGATATCACCGCCGGCGCAGAAGGCCCGGTCGCCGGCGCCGTCCAGCACCACCAGGCAGATCCGGTCGTCGCTGGCCCACCGGTCCAGGGTCTCGCCGATCTGTTCAATCATCGCCTGGCTCAGGGCGTTCAACCGGTTCGGCGCGTTCAGCGTCAGCCGGCCAATCCTACCTTCGGTGCAGGGCAGTTCCCGGGACTCAATGCTCATCGAAAGGCCTCTTCTGGGTTTCCGTTGGCCGGATCATGGACGGTTCGGGCGCGTTTCGGGGATCATCGGCGAGTGTGATATAACAGCCGATCAAACACGTATCCCCTTGGCGTCGTTCACGCCATCCAACACGGGCCCGGATCATGACTCTTCGTTGCTTGCGGTTTGTTGCCGCTGTCGCTGTTTTGCTGGGCCAGGCTGGCGCTGTGTCTGCCGGCGATGCCGAGGCCGGCAAGGCGCTGGCCGGCGCCCGCTGCGCGGCGTGCCACGGTCAGAACGGCATCTCCGCAATTCCGGTCTACCCCAGCCTGGCCGGGCAGAACGAGGCGTATCTGGTGTCGGCCCTGAAGGCCTACCGGAGCGGTCAGCGTGCCGGCGGCCAGGCCGCCATCATGCAGGGCCAGGCGGCGTCGCTCACCGATGAGCAGATCGACAACCTGGCTGCCTACTTCGCAAAACTGCCGGCCGGTGGCGGCCAGTAAACCGGGCGGCGCGGCTCAGACGCCGCTGCCGACAATCCGGTAGCAGGGCCGGTAGGCCTGGCTGCCGGGAAGCTTCATCCGGTTCTGGGCGACAAACTGCTCCAGCATCGCTTCCAGCGGTTTGATCAGGGTCGGGTCGCCGGCCAGTTCAAACGGCCCTTTCTCCTGAATCTGCCGGATACCGGCTTCCTTCACGTTGCCCGCGACAATCCCGCTGAACGCCTTGCGCAGGTTGGCCGCCACCAGGTGCGCCGGCTGGTCCCGGTGCAGTTCCAGGGCGCGCATGTTCTGGTGCGTGGGCTCGAACGGGAACTGGAACACCGGGTCGATTTTCAGCATCCAGTTGAAGTAGTAGGCGTCCTGCATGGCCCGGCGGAAGGTTTCCACCTCCTTCATGCCGTCGCGCATGGTCTGCGCCACCCGCACCGGATCGTCGATAATGATGTCGTACTTGCTGGCGGCCTCGTCCCCGAGCGCGTTGCGGATGAACTTGTCGATCATCTCGAAGTACTCGGCGTTTTCCTGCCTGCCGGTGAACACCACGGGGAAGGGCAGGTCCGCGTTGTCCGGGTGCAGCAGGATGCCCAGCAGATACAGGATTTCCTCCGCGGTGCCAACGCCGCCGGGGAAGACGATCACGCCGTGGCCGCAGCGCACGAAGGCCTCCAGGCGCTTCTCGATGTCCGGCAGGATGACCAGCTCGTTGACGATCGGGTTCGGGGCTTCGGCGCCGATGATGGCCGGCTCGGTAATGCCCACGTAGCGGCCGTCACGGATGCGCTGCTTGGCGTGGCCGATGGTGGCACCCTTCATCGGGCCCTTCATGGCCCCGGGGCCACAGCCGGTGATGATGCTCAGGCCCCGCAGGCCAAGCTGATGGCCCACGTCCTTGCTGTACTGGTATTCCGACTGGCCGATCGAATGCCCACCCCAGCACACGACCATGTCCGGGTGACGGCCGGCTTCCAGCACGCCGGCGTTGCGCAGGATCTGGAACACCAGGTTGGTGATTTCCTCCGGCTCGCTGCGGCGGAATCCGGGCACGGTTTCGGGAATGGAGTGGGTGTACACGATGTCCCGCAGCACCGAGAACAGGTGCTCCCGGATGGCCCGCAGCATCTCGCCGTCCACGAACGCATGCGCCGGGGCGTTGATCAGTTCCAGCTTCACGCCCCGGGGCTGCTGCACCAGGCGCACGTCAAAGTCCGCGTGGGCTTCCATCAATGCCTTGCAGTCGTCGGTTTCCACGCCGGTGTTCAGTACGGCCAGCGCACACTGACGGAACAGCCGGTACAGGCCGCCCTCGCTCCTGTCCTTGATTCGGTTGACTTCGTGGTTGGACAGAATTTCGAGGGACCCTTCCGGGGACACCAGGGCATTGATGGTGGGGACGGTCATGGGGCAATCACACTCCTTGCGAATCAGGCAGCTCCGCCGGACGGGTATCGCCGGGGCGGGCATGGGTGTTTCGGGCATGCCTCATTGGAGGGCATTCCGGCAAAAAGGTACACTAAGGGTTTTCCATTGTTTACGCCACCCGACGAAAATCCGATCTATGAAGCTGCTGATTCGCCCGGCCCCGGAAGTGGCCATCAAGAGCAAACCCGTTCGCCAGCAACAGATGCGCCAGCTGCGCCAGAATATCCGCAAGCTGCTGGTCCGGCTGGATCCGGCGATTCGGGTGGACGGCACCTGGGACCGGGTGGACGTGACCCTGCCGGAGGATCGCGGCCTGCTCAGCCCGGCGGTGGACGTGCTGATGCGGATCCCGGGCATCTCCACCATCCAGGAAATCGCTCGCTACCCGCTGACCTCCCTTGATGACATCGTTGCCAGGGCCGTAGCCGATTACGCCGGCCGCCTCGAGGGCCGTACCTTCGCGGTGCGGGCCCGTCGTCTGGGGCAGCACGGCTTCCGTTCCGGCGACATTGAGCGGGCCGTGGGCGCAGCGCTGCTGCGGGCCTACGACACCGGCGGCGTGGACCTGCGCTCGCCCCAGGTGGAGGTACGCATTGAGGTGCGCGAGAACGACTTCCACGTCGCGCAGCGCCGCCACGAGGGGTTGGGCGGTTACCCCCTGGGCACGGTCGAAAACGTGCTGACCCTGCTCTCCGGCGGCTACGATTCCTCGGTGGCCGCCTACCTGATGATGCGCCGGGGCCTGCGCAGTCATTTCCTGTTTTTCAATCTCGGCGGCACCGCCCACGAGGTGGGGGTGCGCCAGGTGGCCCATTACCTGTGGGAACGTTACGGCGCCTCCCACGGCGTCCAGTTTGTCTCGGTGCCGTTCGAGGACGTGGTGGCCGAGATCTTGCGCACCGTCAGCCACCGGCATTGGGGCGTGGTGCTCAAGCGACAGATGCTCAAGGCCGCGGCCCGGATTGCGCCCACCATCAACGCCTCCGGGCTGGTGATGGGCGATGCCGCCGCTCAGGTGTCCAGCCAGACCCTGTCCAACCTGAACGTGGTGGATCGGGCCAGCGATGAGGTGGTGCTGCGGCCGCTGATTGCCATGGACAAACAGGACATCATCCGCATCGCCCGGGACATTGGGACGGAAAGCTTTGCGCGGAACATGCCGGAGTATTGCGGTGTGATCAGCCAGAAGCCGGCCACCCGCTCGAAGCTGGACCGGGTGCTGGCGGATGAGGCCACCATGGACCCGGCCGTGCTGGAACGGGCCATTGAGAGCCGGGTAGCAACCCCGGTGAACCGCCTGCTGGAGGGCAACCGGACGGTCGAGGATGTGGAACTGGTGCAGACGCCGGCGGTGGATGACGTGATCATCGACGTGCGCCACCCCGCCGAGCAGGAGCAGGCCCCGTTGTCGCTCACCAACAACGACGTCCTCGCCATCCCCTTCTACGAGCTGAACCAGCGGGTGGAGCGCCTGCCCGCCGGCCGCCAGTACCTGTTGTACTGCGACCGGGGCAGCATGAGCCGGATGCACGCCGGCCACCTGCGGGCCGAAGGCCACCGGAACTTCAAGGTGTACGCCCCGGCCTGAAGCCGGGGTCAGAAGGGGGTGGCGGGGTCAGTCCACCAGGTCCTGGAAGAATTGTTTGACGTTGGTGGACAGCGCCTCCAGATCGTAGCCGCCCTCCTGCACGATCAGGGTCGGCAGGCGCAGCTCCGATACCGCCTGGCTGAGGCGATGGAAGCCTTCTGAGGTGACCGACACCTTGGCCTGGGGGTCGTTCTCGTAGACGTCAAACCCGAGGGTCAGGATCAGCACGTCCGGCTGGTACAGGCGAATTGCGGTCAGTGCTTCCTGCACTTTGTCGAAGAAGTAGGCCTCGCTGGACCCGTGGGGCATGGGCAGGTTGATGTTGTAGCCGTAGCCCTCGCCTTCGCCGCGCTCGTCCTCGTAGCCGGTGACCACCGGGTAAAAGTTGGTGGGGTCGCCATGGATGGACACGTAGAGCACGTCGCTGCGGTCGTAGAAAATCTCCTGGATGCCCTGGCCGTGGTGCATGTCCGAATCCAAAATCGCCACCTTGCCAAACCGCCGCCGCAGATGCTCGGCGGCAATCGCGGCGTTGTTCAGGTAGCAGAAGCCGCCGGCGGCGTCCTTGCGGGCGTGGTGCCCGGGCGGGCGGCAGACCGCGTAGGCGGTGCGGTCACCGGCAATCAGCGCGTCGGCGGCGCCGAGGGCGGACTGAGCGGACCAGTAGGCGGCGGTCCAGGTGTGCTCACCGATCGGGCAACTGCCGTCCGCCAGGTAACGGGCCGCTTCCGCCAGAACGCCTTTCATGGCGTTGGGCGAACGGACGAAAATGTTCGACATCACCTCATCGCCCCAGTCGCCCATCTCCTGCCAGCGCCGGTGGGCGGATTCCAGGAACCGCAGATAGCCCAGATCGTG
Source organism: Marinobacter sp. C2H3 (assembly GCF_037080155.1). NCBI lineage: Bacteria > Pseudomonadati > Pseudomonadota > Gammaproteobacteria > Pseudomonadales > Marinobacteraceae > Marinobacter > Marinobacter sp. C2H3. The sequence goes on from NZ_JBBBNZ010000001.1 coordinate 227,304, forward strand.
CACCCGGGAAATCGGGCCCGCGCCCTGGTCGGCCGGTTGCAGCACCGAGATGCCCAGTTCCTTCAGACCTTCCAGCATCAGCTCGGTACGGGCGGGTACCTCCTGCGGCTCGCGCATTTGCCCCCGGGTAAAATACGTCTTGGGAACATGCAGGTCCTGGGACGGGTGGAAAAACGCTTTCATCATCCGGGCTCCTCTGGATCCGGCTCCGACGGGAAAAGTCGGGGCTTGACTTTACAGGTATAGACTCAAGATCCACTATGGAAGACATTCGATAGCGGCGCAACCCGATCCGGATCGGTGCGTCACCCCACACGGAAAAGGAGCCGAGATGATCGAGTCACCCCTGCTTGCGAAGCTTACTGGCTACATCGGCGGACGCTGGACTGACAGCGCCGGCGGCAACACCTTTGATGTCTACAATCCCGCCACGCGCGAGGTTATTGCGAAAGTGCCGTCCATGCCGGCGGAAGATGTGGAAGCGGCTGTGGCGGCCGGCAAGGGCGCCTTGAAGCTGACCCAGCCCTACCCACTGGAAACCCGCCGCAAATGGCTGGTAGACATTCGGGACGCGCTCAAGGACAACCGCGAGGAAATGGGCCGAATCCTGTGCCTGGAGCACGGCAAACCCTGGAAAGAAGCCCAGGGCGAGGTGGACTACGCCGCCGGGTTCTTCGATTACTGCGCCAAGCACATTCAGGCCCTGGACGCACACACCATCCCCGAAAAGCCCAAGGATTGTACCTGGACCGTGCATTACCGCCCGGTGGGTGTCACCGGCCTGATCACGCCCTGGAACTTCCCCATCGGCATGATCGCCAAGAAGCTGTCCGCGGCCCTGGCCGCCGGTTGCCCGTCGGTGATCAAACCGGCCAGCGAAACGCCACTGACCATGATTGCCCTGTTCAGCCTGATGGACAAGCTGGACCTGCCGGACGGACTGGTCAACCTGGTGATGGGTAAGGCGAGTGTGATCGGCAAGGTGCTCTGCGAGCACCCGGACGTGCCCATGCTCAGCTTCACCGGCTCCACCGAAGTGGGCCGCAAACTGATCGTGGATACCGCCGAGCAGGTCAAGAAGCTGGCCCTGGAGCTGGGCGGCAACGCGCCGTTCATCGTATTCGACGACGCCGACCTGGACGCGGCGGCCGATAACCTGATTGCCAACAAGTTCCGTGGCGGCGGCCAGACCTGCGTGTGCGCCAACCGGATCTTCGTGCATGAGAAAGTCGCGGATGCGTTCGGCCAGAAACTGGCGGACCGCGTCGCCAAAATGACCGTCGGCGACGGCATGAAGGACGGCGTGGACATTGGCCCGCTGATCAACCAGCCGGGCTTCGACAAGGTCAAGCGGCACCTGGAAGACGCGCTCCAGCAGGGCGCCAAACTGGTCGCCGGCAAGCAGCCGAGCGAGCTTGGCGACGGCCTGTTCTTCCCGCCGACGGTGGTGCACGGCGTGACCCGAGACATGTGCTGCTACCAGGAGGAGACCTTCGGCCCGCTGGTGCCCATGGCCCTGTTCCGTACGGAGGAAGAAGTGATCGACGCCGGTAACGACACCGAGTTCGGCCTGGCCTCCTACGTGTTCACCGGCAACGCCGAGCGCGCCCAGCGCGTGGCCGCCGGTCTCCGGTTCGGCCATGTCGGCTGGAACACCGGCACCGGCCCGACGCCAGAAGCGCCGTTTGGTGGCATGAAGGCCTCCGGCATCGGCCGCGAGGGTGGCCTTGAGGGGCTGTTCGAGTTCGTCGAACCGCAGACCGTGCCCCGGGGGTTCTGACCCGGGCGTCGCCACTACCCCCCCCCAGCTTTTGCGTGTGGGGGTGTCGCGCGGGGGAGGGCCTCGTTCCAGGACACGCTACAAGCACGTCCGTGTGCGCTTGGCTGCGGCCATCCCTGGCCACAGACAGTCCTGGAACGAGGCCCTCCCCCGCGCTTTGTCGACGCTGAACAGGGCGTCTTGCCGGTGCATGCCCCCGAAGTAAAACAGCCCGCCAATCTGACAGCCCGCCAATCTGGTAGTACCCATGCCCCCGCGACACAGGTCCCTGACCTGTTATACTCTCGATCTTCCGTATACCCTGTGTATTTAACCAGTAGCGAACCCGGTTTCTATGGACGTCTCCCACATCATCGACTCCCTCAACGACGCCCAGCGCGAGGCGGTCACCGCACAGAACGATCACCTGCTGGTGCTGGCCGGTGCCGGCAGTGGCAAGACCCGGGTGCTGGTGCACCGGATGGCCTGGCTGATGACGGTTGACCGGGTGCCGCCCACCTCGATTCTGGCGGTCACCTTTACCAACAAGGCCGCCCGGGAGATGCGCTACCGGGTCGAGCAGATGATGCAGATCCCCACCCGGGGCCTGTGGATTGGCACGTTCCACGGCATTGCCCATCGCCTGCTGCGGGCCCACTGGCAGGACGCCGGCCTGCCGGAGAACTTCCAGGTGCTCGACAGCGACGACCAGCTGCGGCTGATCAAGCGGGTGATGCGGGAGAACCAGATTGACGAGAGCCAGTGGCCGCCGAAACAGGCCCAGTGGTTCATCAACGCCCAGAAGGACGAAGGCCTGCGGGCCGATCACATCCAGGAGAATCCGGGCGACCATTTCACCGCCACCATGCTGAAGATCTATCGGGGCTACGAGGCCCTGTGCCATCAGGGCGGGCTGGTGGATTTTGGCGAACTGCTGCTGCGTTCCCACGAACTCTGGCTGCACCGGCCTGAGCTGCGGGCGCATTACCAGTCGCGTTTCCAACACATTCTGGTGGACGAGTTCCAGGACACCAACACCATCCAGTACGCCTGGCTTCAGGTACTGGCCAGTAACCGGGTGCCGCTGACGGTGGTCGGTGACGACGATCAGTCCATCTACGGCTGGCGCGGGGCCCGGGTGGAGAACATTCAGCAGTACCAGCAGGATTTTCCCAACAGCCGGCTGGTTCGGCTGGAGCAGAACTACCGGTCCACCCGGACCATCTTGAGAGCCGCCAACGCGGTGATCGCCAACAACCAGGGGCGGCTCGGCAAGGAGCTGTGGACCGACGGCCCCGAGGGCGAGCCCATCAGCCTGTACGCGGCGTTCAACGAGCAGGACGAGGCCAACTACATCGCCGACAGCATCGGCGCCTGGGTGGACCAGGGCAACCTGCGCAGCGAGGTGGCCATCCTTTACCGCTCCAACGCCCAGTCCCGGGTGCTGGAAGAAGCCCTGATGCGCCAGGGCGTGCCGTACCGGGTGTATGGGGGCCTTCGTTTCTACGACCGGCAGGAAATCCGCAACGCCCTGGCGTACCTGCGCCTGGTGCACTATCGCCGGGACGATGCCGCCTTCGAACGGGTGGTGAACATTCCCACCCGGGGCATCGGCGCCAAGAGCCTGGCGGAGCTGCGGGCGTACGCCACCGAGCAGGGCATTTCCCTGTGGGAATCCGCTGAACGATTGCTGGCGGCGGGCCAGATCAAGGGCCGGGCCCGCACGGGCCTGGAGGCGTTTCTCGGCATCATCAACCGGCTAACGGACATGGCCGACGGCGCGTCCCTGCAGGGCCTGATGAAACAGGCGCTGGAGGAGAGCGGGCTGAAGGATTACCACGCCAGTGAAAAGGGCGAGAAGGGCCAGGCCAGGGTGGAAAACCTGGAGGAACTGGTCAACGCGCTCTCGGACTACGCGGTGGAGGAAGGCGTGGACCCGCTGGCGGAATTCATTGCCCAGGCGGCGCTGGACGCCGGCGAAGCCCAGGCGGATGCCCACGAAGACAGCGTGCAGCTGATGACCCTGCACTCCGCCAAGGGCCTGGAGTTCCCGCTGGTGTTCCTGGCGGGCGTGGAAGAGGGCCTGTTCCCCCACAGCATGTCGCTGGAAGAACCGGGCCGCATGGAAGAGGAACGTCGGCTGGCCTATGTCGGCATCACCCGCGCCATGAAACAGCTGGTGCTCACCTACGCGGAATCCCGTCGGCTATACGGCCAGGAAAAGTTCAACGCCCTGTCCCGCTTCGCCCGGGAGATTCCCGGCGACTGCCTGCAGGAAGTCCGGTTGCGAAACACCGTCACGCGACCGGCGATGGTCGAACGCCCGAACGAGAGCCTGTTCAGCCAGGACTCCGCCCAGCAGTCCGGCTTCAGCCTTGGCCAGCGGGTTCGCCATCCGAAGTTCGGTGAGGGCATTGTGATGAATTCCGAAGGCACCGGCCACCACACCCGGGTGCAGGTGAATTTTGATGAGGGCGCCAAGTGGCTGGTGCTGGCGTATGCGCCGCTGGAGGCTTGTTAGGTCAGAATCAACAGCCGGGGTCAGATGAAAACGGGGTCAGATGAACGCTTTCATCTGACCCCGTTTTCATCTGACCCCAGGTTCACAACCAACCCTTGCGCTTGAAGTACCAATAGGGCGCGATGCCCGCCAGCACCATCAGCCCGATCGCGCCCGGATAGGCGAACCGCCACTGCAGTTCCGGCATGTGCACAAAGTTCATGCCGTAGATGCTGGCCACCAGGGTGGGGGGCAGGAACACGACGGCGGCAATGGAGAAGATCTTGATGATCTGGTTCTGTTCGATGTTGATAAAGCCCTGGGTGGAGTCCATCAGGAAGTTGATCTTGTCGAACAGGAAGGTGGTGTGGGACATCAGGGTTTCGATGTCCCGGTTGATCTCCCGCAGGGTTTCCCGCAGCTCGTTGTCTTTACTCAGGTGGCGGAGCAGGAACGAGATGTTGCGCTGGGTGTCCATCAGGCACAGGCGGGTTTTCCCGTTGCTGTCCTCCAGCTTGGCCAGCCGATTGATGGCTTCATCCAGCTCGGCGTCTTCGTCCTCCAGCACCAGATAGCTGACGTCCTCCAACTGGCGATGCAGGTCTTCGAGGCCGTCGGCGTGGTTCTCCACCTTCTGTTCCAGCAAGGTCACCAGCAGTCCCGCCGGGTCCTGGGCTTCCACCTGGCCGCGCCGGGCGCGCATGCGCATCAGGCGGAAGTCCGCCAGTTCGCCCTCTCGCACGGTGATCAGGCAGTGGCGCTGGAGGATGCAGGCGACGGATACGGTGGAGTGCCGGCCGTCCGCCTGGGTCAGGAACAGGGAGTGCACATGAATGCCGGCCTGGTCGACGAAACAGCGGGCGGACGCCTCGATTTCCTCGACGTCGTCGAATTCTGGCACGTCGGTTTTCAGCATGCCCTGGAGCAGCTGTCGTTCGTCCTCGTCCGGTTCGTGGGCGTCAATCCAGTCCGCCTCGTGCAGGCGCGCGCGAATGGCGTCGGCGGGAATGTCCAGCTCCTTGATCAGGCCATTCACAATCTTGAAAAATCTCAGCATGGTCCGGCTCCCAGGTTCAGGCTCGGTTTCAGGCTAGCGTGCCATTCGGTTATTGCAACAGAACGGCGTAGATCACGGCGGCCAGGATGACCCGGTAGATCACATAGGGCCACATGCCCACGGTGCTCAGCCCTTTCAGGAAGAAATGGATGGTAATGATGGCCATGGCAAACGAGGTGACGCCGCCCACCAGAAATCCGCTCCAGTCGACGGCCACACCCGAGGTGGCGGCTTCCAGCAGTTTGACGGAGGCGGCCAGCACGATGATCGGGATGGACAGCAGGAAGGAAAACCGGGAGGCGGCCTCCCGTGTCATGCCCAAAAACAGGCCCGCCGTCATGGTAATGCCGGAGCGGGACGTGCCCGGAATCAACGCCACCGCCTGCGCCAGGCCAACGATCAGCGCGTCTTTCCAGTTCAGCGATTCCAGCGGGCGACGATGTTTGGGCAGCCAGTCCGCCGCCCCCAACAGCAGGCCAAACACCAGCGTGGTCAGGCAGATGACTATCGGTGCCCGCAACACGGTGTCGATCAGGTCCAGCAGTGCGAGCCCCGCCAGCCCCGCCGGGATGGTGCCAATCACCAGGTAAAGCGCCAGCGGGCCCTGGCCCACCAGTTTGCGGCGGCCCAGGGACACCAGGCCGTCCCGGGCGATGCCGAACACGTCCTGGCGGAAGTAGAGCACCACCGCCAGCAGCGTGCCAAAATGCACGGACAGGTCAAAGCCGACGCCCTGGTCGCTCCAGCCGAAAAACACCGGGGTCAGGATCAGGTGGGCCGAGCTGGAAATGGGCAGGAATTCGGTCAGCCCCTGAAGCAGGCCGAGGTAAAGCGCGTGCATGAAATCCATGGCGTTGAGTCCGGTCCGGGCGTTGAGCGGGAAGCAGCAGGCGTGGATAGTAGCAGCCCAATCTGAGGGCGTCATTAAGGCTTGGTTAGGAACCAACCAAAGTCGCATTCCGCCCCGGGTAGCCGCCGGATACTGTGGTTCAGGCCGCCCCTAACAAAGACCAACACCATGATGGAATGGCTCCGGCGTTACCCCTTGCCCGTGATTGTCCTGGCGCAACTGTTCGGGACCTCCCTGTGGTTCAGCATCAACGGTGTCTGGCTGTCCCTGTCCGCCGAGCTTGGGCTGGGGGAGCGCGACCTTGGCCTGATGACGCTGTCCGTTCAGGCCGGGTTCATCACGGGCACCCTGGTGCTGGCCGTCACCGGGCTGGCGGACCGCTTTGGAGCCAGCAGTCTGTTCGCGGTCGCGGGGGTGCTTGGCGCCGCGGTGAACGGCGGCTTTGTTCTGGCCGCCGGCCACAGCCCGGCGGATTGGCTGCTGCGCTTTGCCACCGGCCTGTGCCTCGCGGGCATTTACCCCGTGGGCATGAAGCTGGTGATTGCCTGGACGCCCCGCCATGCCGGCGCCGCGCTGGCCTGGTTGGTGGGCATGCTGACCCTGGGCACGGCCCTGCCGCACCTGATGCGGGGCGCCACCCTGGGGATGCCCTGGCAGTGGCCGATGCTGGGCGCGTCGGTGTTGGCGCTCATCGGCGCGGGGTTGATCCGGTGTCTGGGAGATGGGCCGCACCTGCCCGCAAGCACCGGACCTGTCCCCCTGAAACAGGGGCTGGTGGCGCTGAGGCAAGCCCGATTCCGCGCGGTGGCCGGGGGTTACGTGGGCCATATGTGGGAGCTGTACGCGTTCTGGATGCTGGTGCCCCTGCTGGTGGGCAGGGAGCTTCAGCGGCTGGCGCTGCCGGGCAGCCTCGTTCCCTGGTTCAGTTTCGGGATTATCGCCTTTGGCGCCGTGGGCTGTGTGGTGGGTGGCCTGCTCAGTCGGCGTATTGGCAGCGCACGTGTCGCCCGTGGGGCGCTGTCGTCGTCTGCGCTGCTGTGCCTGGCGTATCCGTGGCTGGGCGGGGCGTCCCCCTGGTTATTGCTGGGGTTGCTGTTCGCCTGGGGCGTCATGGTGATTGCGGATTCGCCCCAGTTCTCGGCACTGGCGGCGGCCACGGCCCCCAAAGCGTATGTCGGCTCATCGCTGGCGGTGATGAACGCCATCGGCTTTGGCATAACCCTGCCGGCGATCGGGTTTACCAGTACCCTGTGGGACAGCCTGGGGGTATGGGTGGTGGCGCTGCTGTGGCCAGGCCCCTGGCTGGGACTACTGGCATTCCGACGTCTGGGAACGCTTGCCGGAAACAGCGCCTGATCGGGCTCAACCCGCCTGGTCGGGCACTTCCCGGATGCGGCCGTGCTCGTCGATGGCCACATACACGAACTGCGCCTCGGTGACCTTACGGGGCGTCTGGGCAATTCGATCCAGGGTCCAGACTTCCACGTGAATCTTCATGGAACTGCGGCCGATGTCTTCCAGCTCGCAGTAGCAGCCTACCTGGGCGCCGATTCGCACCGGTGACAGGAATTCCATCCGGTCCATGGCCACGGTGGCGTTACGCCCCCGGGAAATCCTACCCGCCAGGGTGGCGGCGGCAATGTCCATCTGCTGGACCAGCCAGCCGGCAAAGACATCGCCGTTGGCATTGGTGTCCGCCGGTAGGGGAACGACTTTCATCGCCAGTTCGCCCCGGGGTTTGGGTTTGTCATCGTCGTAATCGGTCATCGCGCGCGCCTGTGTTCCGTTTCTTATAATCGCTGATAGCCCGCATATTAGCGGCCTGCCAGCGCGCTGCAAGTCCTTTCGCGCGCCGGGGCGGGAATGGGTGGAAGCCGCCATCAGTTTGTCACATGGCTTTGGTAGGAATCGACCCATGGGCGTTATTCCCGGCCGGTTTGCGCAGGCGCTGGCGCCTCCTCTACTATTAAGGCAATGCCGGCCTAGCCGTTCGTTCAGGGCCCCGCCCCGGGGGTGGATCCGATACGGGTCCGTGCCTGCACCGTCATCTTTTGGAGCACACGCGTTATGTCAGACAAAAAGGATATGAACTACGGGAACCACATCTCCGCCAGTTTTAACGAGGACCTGGCCGAGCTGAAGGCCGATTTTCTCAAGATGGGCGGTATGGTGGAGTCCCAGATCGAGGCTGCGGTGACAGCCCTGGTCACCGACGATGGCCGGCTGGGCGAGCAGGTTCGGGACGGTGACAAACAGGTGGACCGCCTGGAAATGCTGATCGATGAAGAAGCCACCAACATCATCGCCCGCCGCCAGCCTGCCGCCCGGGACCTGCGCCTGGTGATCGCGGTCATCAAGATGGTGGCTGACCTGGAACGTGTGGGCGATGAGGCCAAGAAGATCGCCAAGCTGGCCATTACCCTGGCGGAAGAGGGCAAGGCACCCCGGGGCTACGTGGAGGTACAACACATTTCCAACCATGTGCGCGGCATGCTCCGGGACGCGCTGGATGCCTTCGCCCGTCTGGATCCGGAGCCCGCCATCGCGATCATGAAGGAAGACAAACGGGTGGATGAAGAGTACAAGGCCGCCGCCCGTTCTCTGCTGACCTTCATGATGGAAGACCCGCGCAACATCTCCAAATGCATGTCGGTCATGTGGATTCTGCGGGCCCTGGAGCGGGTGGGCGATCACGCCTGCAACATCGCCGAGAACGTCATCTACATGGTGGAAGGCGAGGACGTTCGCCACAGCTCGACCAAGTGGGCCGAGCAGGTCGTGGGCAACTGATCGCCGCCCTGTAAACCGCGTGGGCGGGGCCTTCCGGCCTCGTCCGGCGCGTGTCCCACGGAATCCTCCCGCCCGCGTTTTACCGTCTATACTCTCCTGACATCTCTCGTCATAAAACTGACATATTCCTGCTGGATACTGCTCGCAGGTCACGACATGTCAGCAACCGGCTGGCACACGGCCACCAGCTACACCGGACTGAGTGTGGCAGACGTATCCAACTGCTTTAGGAGAGAGTTCATGAAATTCGACAGAAAGCTGATTGCAGGTGTCTTCGCCGCTGCCGCCGTAACGCTGTCTGCAGCCGGCCACGCCGCCAGCGTAGACAAGGTGACTGGTGCGGGTTCTTCCTTCGCCTACCCGATCATCTCCAAGTGGGCCAGCGCCTACAAGGACAAGACCGGCGTTGAAGTGAACTACCAGTCCGTGGGTTCCGGTGCCGGTATCAAGCAGATCAAAGCGGGCAACGTGGACTTCGGCGCCTCCGACGATCCCATGACCGTTGAAGACCTGAAGGAAAACGGCCTGACCCAGTGGCCGCTGATCATGGGCGGCATCGTGCCGGTTGCCAACGTACCGGGCGTGAACCCGGGCGACCTGGCCATCGACGGTGAGACCCTGGCCGCCATCCTGATGGGCAAGATCACCAACTGGAACGATCCGGCCATTGCCAAGCTGAACCCGGACGCCAACCTGCCGGACCTGCGCATCACCGTGGTTCACCGTTCTGACGCCTCCGGCACCACCGCCATTTTCACCAACTACCTGTCCAAGGCCAGTAAAGAGTGGAAGGACAACGTCGGTGAAGGCAAAACCGTTAACTGGATGTCTCAGGGCAACCTGGGCGGCAAGGGCAACGAAGGCGTTGCGTCCTACACCGGCCGCATCAAGGGCGCCATTGGCTACGTTGAGTACGCCTACGCCCTGGAAAACAAGCTGACCTACATGGACATGATCAACCGTGACGGCAACCGCGTTGCACCGACCAGCGACAACTTCGCGGCCGCCGCCGCCGGCGCCGACTGGAAAGGCACCCCGGGCTTCCGCGTGGTCCTGACCGACCAGCCGGGCGAGAACAGCTGGCCGATCACCGGCTCCACCTTCGCCATCGTTCACACCGATCCGGAGAACCCGGCTAAGGTGAAAGCGGTTCTGGACTTCTTCAAGTGGTCCATGGCGAACGGCCAGGATGCGGCGGCAGAACTGCACTACATCCCCATCCCGGAAAGCGTTGCCAAGCTGATCGAAGCGTCCTGGAACGAAAAGATCAACCTGAAGTAAGCGGGTTGATGGACGAAAAAGGACGGGCGCTTTCGCCCGTCCTTTGTTGTTGTGGCATAATCCCTCGACCCGAAAATGGCCCCGGTGGCCGTCGTTCATCCTGAAACCGTGTTGATCCAGGCGGGAGAACCCATGGCAGTGCCCGAAACGCAATTCTCGAAACCGTCCCGACAGGCCATAATGGGGGCGCTGGGTGACCGGCTCTTCAAGGGCGCCGCGCTCTTCTTTGCCACCCTGGTTCTGGTGGTGCTGGCCGCCATCATCATCATGCTCTTCAAGGACGCCTGGCCGGCCTTTCAGACCTTCGGTCTCGACTTCTTCATCAGCGACAAGTGGGATGTGGTCAACGATCAGTACGGTGCCCTGATCCCCATCGTTGGCACCCTGGTGACCTCCTTTATCGCCATTCTGATCGGCATCCCCGTGAGTTTCGGGATTGCCCTGTTCATCACCCTGATGGCACCGGAATGGCTCAAGCGTCCCGTTGGTATTGCGGTAGAGCTGCTGGCGGCGGTGCCGTCCATCATCTACGGCATGTGGGGCCTGTTCTATTTTGCACCCTGGTTCTCGGAAAACCTGCAGCCACTGCTCACCGATACCCTGGGTGAGCTGCCCTGGTTCGGCCAGTTCTTCCAGGGCCCACCTATCGGCGTGAGCCTGTTCACCGCCGGGGTGATCCTGGCCATCATGATCATTCCGTTCATTGCCTCAGTCATGCGAGACATGTTCGAGGTGGTGCCCAAGGACCTCAAGGAATCCGCCTTCGCCATGGGCTCCACCACCTGGGAGGTGGTGTGGAAGGTGATCCTGCCCTACACCAAGGTGGGCGTGATCGGCGGCATCATGCTCGGTCTCGGCCGCGCCCTGGGTGAGACCATGGCGGTCACCTTCGTGGTGGGCAACGCCCAGGAACTGATGGCCGGCCTGTTCTACCCAGGCTCCACCATCGCGTCCACCCTGGCCAACGAATTCAACGAGGCCGACGGGCTGCACATGTCCTCGCTGATTGCCCTTGGCCTGATCCTGTTCATCATCACGTTCATTGTTCTGGCCATTTCCAAGGTGTTCCTGAACCGCCTTGGACGGGTGCAGGAAGGACGGAGTAGCTGACATGACCCGATACCAGCGCCGTAAGGTCGTCAACGCGTTCAACCTCGCCGCCTCCATCGCCGTGACCCTGTTCGGTCTGGTGATGCTGGGCTGGATCCTGTCCATCCTGTTTGCCAAAGGCTTTGCCCACATCAACTGGGCGGTGTTCACGGAAATGACGCCGCCGCCGGGCGAGGCCGGCGGCCTGCTCAACGCCATCGTCGGCACCCTGATGCTGACCGTGGTCGCCGTGCTGATCGGCACGCCCGTCGGCATCATGGCCGGAACCTACCTGGCCGAATACGGCGGCAAGTCGCGCTTTTCCAACGTGGTCCGGTTCATTAACGACATCCTCCTGTCGGCGCCGTCCATCGTGGTTGGGGTGTTTGTCTACACCCTGCTGGTTAGCCCGGTCGGGCACTTTTCCGGTTGGGCCGGCGGCGTGGCACTGGCCATCCTGGTGGTGCCGGTGGTGGTGCGCACCACCGAAGACATGCTGAAGCTGGTTCCCCCGCAGATTCGCGAGGCAGCGGCGGCCCTGGGCGCACCGCGCTGGAAGGTGACCGTGCACGTGGTCTACAAAGCGGCCCTGAGCGGCATGATCACCGGCCTTCTGCTGGCCACCGCCCGCATCATGGGGGAAACCGCGCCGCTGCTGTTCACCGCCCTGAGCAATAACTTCTGGTCCACCGACATGAACCGGCCGATCGCCAACATGCCGGTGGTGATCTACCAGTACGCCCTGAGCCCCTATGAAGATTGGCAGAACCTGGCCTGGGCGGCCGCGCTGCTGATCACCATCAGCGTGCTGGCCATGAACATCTTTGCCCGTTACGGCCTCAAGAGCCGTAACCAGAAGCCGTGATTTCGACTCCTCAGGCAGCGCCAGAGACTGACACTATGAAGGCAGCGACTATGACTCAAGAATCGTCTACCGATCAGGACCTGACGCGGTCCCGCTTGACCGCTGGAGCGGCGGCCGGCCAGGCCGACGATCTGCTCGAGAAAACCGACTATATCCGTTCGGTGGCGGACCCGAAGATCCAGCTGCGGGACCTGAGCTTCTACTACGGCAAGTTTAAGGCCCTGCACGACATCTCCATGGGCATCCCGGACCGCAAGGTAACCGCGTTCATTGGCCCGTCCGGCTGCGGCAAGTCCACCCTGCTGCGCATGTTCAACCGGATGTACGATCTGTACCCCGGCCAACGGGCCGAGGGCGAGCTGATCCTGGACGGCGAGAACATCCTGGGCCCGGGTATTGATGTGAACATGCTGCGGGCCCGGGTGGGCATGGTGTTCCAGAAGCCGACCCCGTTCCCCATGTCGATCTACGACAACGTCGCCTTTGGTGTGCGCCTGTATGAGAAACTCAAGAAGTCCGATCTGGACGACCGGGTGGAGTGGGCGCTGCAGCGGGCGGCGCTGTGGGATGAGGTGAAAGACAAGCTCAAACAGACCGGGGGCGCCTTGTCCGGCGGCCAGCAACAGCGCCTGTGTATTGCCCGGGGCATCGCGGTGAAGCCGGAAGTGCTGCTGCTGGATGAGCCGACGTCAGCGTTGGACCCGATCTCCACCGGCAAGATTGAGGAGCTGATCTACGAGCTTAAGGACGATTTTGCCATCGCCATCGTCACCCACAACATGCAGCAGGCGGCCCGGGTATCGGACTACACCGCGTTCATGTATCTGGGGGATCTGATGGAGTACGACCACACCGACACCATCTTCACCAATCCCGACCGGAAAGAGACCGAAGACTACATCACCGGCCGGTTTGGCTGATCCGGCGCCGGCGCTTGGCCGGGGCGCAACGGCCCCGGTCAGGCGTCACGCCTGCTTCATTTTGTCGGTATAGGGGGGCCAGCCCAGGGGCTTGCCCGCCAGCAGGTGCAGGTGAATGTGAAACACCGTCTGCCCCGCGTTTTCCCCGCAGTTCATGACCGTCCGGTAGCCGTCCTCGGCAAAACCCATCTCCCGGGCCAGCTTGCCCGCCACCCAGTAAAGATGCCCGACCAGTTCCCGGTCACCCTCTTCGATGTCGTTGGTGGTGGCGATGGCCTTTTTGGGAATGATCAGCAGATGCACCGGCGCCTGGGGGTTGATGTCCCGGAAGGCGAGGCTCAGCTCGTCCTCGTGGACGATGTCCGCGGGGATTTCCCGGTTGATGATCTTGGTAAAAATGGTCTCTGACATGCTGCCTCCTGAAGCGGGTAAAGGGAACGGTTAGCGGGCGCCGGGCCAGGCCGGCAGGTGTTCGGCCATCCTGCGCAGGGTCGCCGGCAGTGGATCGTCCAGGCCCATGGCGTATCGGGCCACCTGATGACGGGCGAAGGGCAGGGCCCGGGCGGCTCCCAGGCCCAGGTTGCGCAGCAGGTGCACCGGCGGGATGCGGTTGCTGAACAGATGATAGAACGCGTCCATGGCCAGCATCATGCGCCGGTTGGCGGGACGGCGCTGGCGCTCATAGCGGGCCAGCAGCGCGGGGGCGGCAGGATCCTGGCCGGAGCGCCGGGCGTCTTTCAGCAGCGATTGCAGGCATTCCGCGTCCTGGAAGCCCAGGTTCACACCCTGGCCGGCCAATGGGTTGATGGTGTGGGCCGCATCGCCGACCAGCACCACGCGGTCTTGGTGGTAGGCCTTGGCGTGCTGCCGGGCAATCGGGAAACTGGCGCAGCCGTCAATGGCGGCGAGCTGGGGCAGGTCGTCGGGAAACGCCCGTTGCACCGTTGCCATCAGCTCCGTGGTGTCCAGTGACTTGAGCCGGGCGAGGGTCGCCGGGTCGTCATACCACACCAGCGAGCCGTGGCTGCGGCCGTCACCGGCCCCGTGCAGGGGCAGGAACGCCCTGGGACCGGTGGGGTAAAAGCCCTGCCAGGTGATGTCCTCAACCGGGCCGTGGTAGCGCACCGACAACACCATGGCCTGTTGGGCGTATTGGTCCCGGGTCACGCCGATACCGGCCAGCTCCCGCACTCGGGACTGTGCACCGTCTGCGCCGACCACCAGGGCCGCCCGCAGGGTGTCTCCGCTGTCCAGGCGCAGTTGCGCGGCGTTGTTGTCGTGCGCCAGTCCGGACACCCGTGTGCCGGTGTACAGGGTCACGTTCGGCTGCGCAACCGCCTGGTCCCACAGGGCCAGCTGGGTAATGCGGTTTTCGACGATGTGGCCAAGGTGGCTGCGGCCGAGCGCCGAGGCAGTGAACGTCACTTCCGCGAGGCGTCGCGGCAACAGCGCCGCGAGCGGGTGAGAGGTTTCGTCCCAGACAGCGAGCCGCCGATACGGGGTGGCCCGGCGCTCGAGAATGCCGGGCCAGGCGCCGAGGGCGCGCAGGTAGGCTTCACTGCCGGCGCTCAGGGCCGAGACACGGAGGTCGGGTGGGTCGTCGGAAGAAAACGGCGAGGGCGCCGCCGGATCGATCAGCGCCACCCGGTAGCCGTCGCCGGCCAGGCCAATGGCCAGGGCGGCGCCGACCATGCCGGCGCCGACAATGGCAATGTCGTGGGTGTGAGTCATAGCAGGGTCCTGTCTGATGCCGTCAGTTTACGCGATGCCGACGGCGAGACAAGCGCCCCGCCCGGATCACAGGCCGGCGGTATCCACCAGCGGACGGCGGCCCGGCGCGTCCGGCTGGCGACGGCCTCGGGCCAGCCAGGACGGCTTGCGGGCGCCTGGGCGAACGAAGCCCTGGTGCAGCACCATGGGCTGCACCAGGGCCAGGTAGTCCGCCATCTTCATATGCACGGATTCGGTGTGGCTTCCGGCGGCAAACGCCAGCTCCGGTTGCTCTGTGAGGGCCTCCGCACAGTACACCGTCATTCCGAACAGGTTACCGAAGGGCGGCATGGCGCCCACTTCGCACGCCGGGAAACGATCCTTGAAGGCCTGTTCGTCCGCCAGGTCGACAAAATCCGATTCCAGAATCCGCGACAGTCGGTCCCAGCGGATGCGCCAGGTGGCCGGCATCACCACCATGGCCATCTTGCCGTCCAGCTCAATGATCACCGTTTTGGCGACCCGGTCACCGGCAATCTGGACGTGATGGGCAAGTTGTTGAGCGGTAAAGGCGGGGGGGTGGGACAGGCACAGGTAATCGGTGCCCGCGGCGTCGAGGTATTCCTTCAACTGCTGTACCGGCATCGTGACATCCTCCAACCAGCAATGACAGCGTTTCGGAGCCATTGATTGTCGGTGTGCCGGGCCCCGTTGGCGTCGGTGGCCGCCGGTTACGGCCGGCCACCGTTACTGCTCAGCTTAGACGAGCATACGCCATTTGCGAGCGGTCGGATGATTTCCTGCGACCGGGTTCACTCGCTGTGGTTGTAGATGTGCACATCCCGCTGCGGGAACGGAATGCTGATGCCTTCCTCGTCGAAGGCCTTCTTGACCTTTTCCTGCATGTCCCAGTAGACCGGCCAGAGATCGTCGGTCTTGGTCCAGGGGCGCACGATGAAGTTCACCGAGTTATCCCCCAGTGAACCGACGGAGATTCGGGGCGCCGGCTCGGGCAGTACCCGCTCGTCGGCGTCCAGGCAGCGCTTGATGATGGCGCGGGCCTTGTCAATGTCGTCGCCGTAGGCAATGCCGAACGTCATGTCGCAGCGGCGGGTATCGTAATAGCTGACATTGACCAGGCTGGCATTGGCCAGGCTCCCGTTGGGAATCACAATGCGGCGGTTATCGAAGGTATCGACAATGGTGTAGAGGATGGAGATCTCTTTCACGGCACCCAGGAAGCCCTGGGCCTCAATGGTGTCGCCCACCTTGAACGGCTTGAAGATCAGGATCAGCACGCCCCCGGCGAAGTTGGCCAGGCTGCCCTGCAGAGCGAGGCCGATGGCCAGGCCGGCGGCACCGATGATGGCGACGAACGAGGTGGTGGCAATGCCCACCATGGAGGCCACGGAAATCAGCAGCAGGATTTTCAGGACCGCGTTGATCAGGCCACACAGGAACTTGGTGAGGGTGGGGTCTTTCTGGCTCAGTTTGACGTCCAGGATGTGCACAAACCGGTTGATCAGCCACAGCCCGATCACCAGTGTGAGAATGGCCAGCACCACTTTCGGGGCGTAGGTCATCACCAGCGACATGGCCTGGTCCAGCAGTTTGGAGGCACTGCCATCAGCGCCAAAGAGGTTTTCCATAAAGAACTCCTTGTTCGTGAGGTCAAATCAGCGCGCCGGCTCCGCCCGCGCGGAACAACAGCGATTCATAACGTTACGCCGGTTGCGACGCACCGGCTCGCCCGATCAGTTCATCGGGGCCTCCCCGGACAATTACTCGCCCGGCCTTCTGGCTGAGCTGGTAGTCGTACATCGGGTCATAGTAATCGGTGAGCAGGGCTTCAATCCAGG
Source organism: Marinobacter sp. C2H3 (assembly GCF_037080155.1). Lineage (NCBI taxonomy): Bacteria > Pseudomonadati > Pseudomonadota > Gammaproteobacteria > Pseudomonadales > Marinobacteraceae > Marinobacter > Marinobacter sp. C2H3. Next base: position 243,984 of record NZ_JBBBNZ010000001.1, read on the forward strand.
CGTCATGGCCCCTGGTGTCGCCGGAGCTGGCCTGCTGGTCCAGCGCCGCCTCCATCTGCGCCCGCAGCTGCTGGTGGCGCTCGCCACCCAGGCGTCGTTTGATGCGGTCCAGGGCTGCCAGCAGGTAATCACGGAAATTGAGCCAGCCGGCGTCCGCGCCGTCCCGTTCGACATACGCGGCGAGCATGTCATCCACATAGTCTTCGCGGATCACGGCAACGCGTTCGCTCATGGGCCGCTCAAGCACCAGCAGGGGCGCCTCCGCCATGCGCGCCCGCAGGCTGTCCGGGAGCACGCACCGGCCAATCAGGCGGCTCTCATCCTCCAGATAAATGGGGCCGCCGACCCGGTGATGGGCCTTGAGCATCGCTACCGCCAGACGGTTTTCAAAATCAATCTGGGTCGGCTGCGGGGTGACCTGGCGGCCAAAGGTGGAGCCGCGATGGTTAGCCAGGTTTTCCAAATCCACCGGATTCGGCAGCCGGGCCAGTACCCGCGTTTTGCCCGTGCCGGTTCGTCCGCTCAGTATCCGGAATTCGCTGTCGGCAATGAGGGATTCGAGCTGGTCAATGAGGAACCGTCGCAGAGCCTTGTAGCCGCCTTTGACCAGTGGATAATCCAGGCCTGAGTCCCGGATCCACTGCTGGGTGAGCCGCGATCGGAGGCCGCCCCGAAAGCAGAACAGATAGCCGTCCGGATTCTGGGCGACAAACCGTTTCCAGGCTTCAATCCGCTGCGCCTTGATGTCCCCGGAGACCAGCTGGTGGCCCAGCTCGATGGCTTTGTCCTGCCCCTTCTCCTTGTAACAGATGCCAACGCGATGGCGTTCCTCGTCATTCATCAGCGGCGCGTTCACTGCGTTCGGAAAACTGCCTTTGGCGAACTCTACCGGCGCACGGACGTCCATCAGCGGCACGTCATCGAGAAACAGGTTCAGGTAATGGTCGGTGTCGGGTCTGCTTGGCATGTTCGGACCTGAAATGGGCGAATGAACTCGGGGGCAAAATAACGGCGGTGTTTGCCGTAAACCGGCCTGAGTATACCGAAAGCGATGGGGCTCTGCTCGGGGTACAATGCTCCCGCCACCGCCCCTGAGGCCAGACGTAGACAGAACAAGGAGCCCCCATGACCCCGGACCTGTTGAACCACCACCTGCAACAAACCCTGAGCCGGGGGCGCGTGGCGGTGAGCCACCCGGCAGGTTGCCCGTCAATCCCGTTGTACCTGTTTGATCCGTCGGTTCTGGAGGGGCCGTTGAGCCATGATGAGGCCCAGGCCGTGGTGGCTGAGCCCGCCTACTGGTCGTTCTGTTGGGCCAGCGGGCAGGTGCTGGCCCAGTGGCTGCTGGACCACCCGGAGACGGTGGCAGGGCGGACGGTCCTGGATGTGGGCTGCGGCTCCGGGGTGGTGGCGGTTGCCGCGGCGCTGGCGGGCGCAAAACGGGTCATCGCCTGCGATCTGGACCCGGCGGCCCTGGCCGCGGCCCGCGCCAATGCTGCCCTGAACGGCGTTGCCGTGGACACCTGCGACGACTGGCACCGGCGGCCTGACGGCATTGACGTGATTACCGCTGCGGACGTGCTGTACGACCCGGACAATCGGCCCTTGCTGGGGGTGTTTGCGGAGGCGGCACCGGAGGTGTGGCTGGCGGACTCCCGGGTGCGGGATCTGGGGGATGCGCGCTACGTGCACCGGGTAACGGTGGAGGCCAGGACCTGGCCGGATCTGAACGAGTTTGAGGAATTCAACCGGGTGCGGCTGTATCGGGCGGGGAACGCGCTGGGATGACATCGGGCGCGCCCCTTTTGCCGGGGGTGAGCAGGTTTGCCGGGGTAAGCAGGGTGGCAGAATCCCGACAAAAAAAAGGGCAACCAGCGGTTGCCCTTTTCGGAATAGGTCGGCGCATCCTTGCGCGGTGGCAACAATCCGGTTGCGTGTCCGTTCATCCGCTCCGTGGAGCCAGCGTCCGAGCCAGCCGTCCAGAATATTCTCCCTCAAGCGAGGCGTCCCTGATTCCTTGCCTCTCCCTGCAGTCCGTGCCGGGGTGCGTCCGATGCGTCGTCCTTTTCCCTGTCATCCTTGATATAGAGACTATACCAATCCCCCGATGACAAACCTGTGAAGGAGGTCGGATGATCCGGCCCCGCCATCGGTGCTGAAATAAATAATCAAATATAATCAACTGCATGGCGCGTTTTTGGGCACTTCAAGACGGTTCGCGCACGTGAGGTCACTGCGATCACCTACGCGGTTGTAGGAAATGTCTCACACGACGACGGGCGTTCTTCTCAAACGCCCGTTCGAACGCGGGACAGTCCCGGCCAGGGCAGCAGGCCCAGGGCCACGCCAACACCGTCGGTGGCGAGGTCCCAGAGGTCAAAATCCCGGTAGGGGAGGTTGGCCTGCACCAGCTCAATAGCCAGGCCAAACGCCAGCAGCGGAAGAATAAACTGCCAAGATGGCCGGGCGGGCCAGGATAAGCGGCACAGCAGGGTCAGTTCGACGAACGCCAGGAGATGATTGAGCTTATCGCTTGGCAACGATGGCATCGGGTAGGCCGGGTTCAGCGTGGCGAGGATGACGATGGCAATGAGCGAGATCACCAGGGCAGTGCGCCACAGGGAGCGATGATTGATCAGGGCGTCAAAGCTGCGTTGTAAGTCTGCCATGGGGAGTTTCCGCGATGGGGGTCGGGCTGTGGGCCAATGGTCAACATGATATGCTTGGCGCCCCGTCACTGTCATCGCTGCGGAGGATCGGCCGGTTATGCTCAAGGGTAATTTCTTTCAGGGCCTGGGCTACCTGGGTGAGGGCTTCCGGTTGATCCGGCAGCCGGGCCTGCGCCTGTTCGTGCTACTGCCCCTGATTATTAACGTCATTCTGTTTGCCCTGCTGTTCTACGGCATGGCCCAGGGGTTTTCCTCACTGATCGCCATGGCCATGGGTTGGCTGCCGGACTGGCAATGGCTGCAGGCCCTGAGCTGGCTGTTCTGGTTGCTCTATGGGGCGGTGATTCTGCTCATGCTCGCCTACGGCTTTGTGATTGTCGCGAACCTGATCGGTTCTCCCTTTTACGGTTACTTGGCGGAGCTGACCGAAAAGCTGCTGACCGGCCAGGAAGTGAGCACGGACGCCGGCTGGGCCGGCATCGTCAAGGACATTCCCCGGGCCCTGTGGCGGGAAGTCCAGAAAATTGGCTACTACCTGCCCCGGGCCATCGGGCTCCTGGTGATCGGCCTGATTCCCGTCGTCAATCTGGTGGCGGCCCTGCTGTGGTTCCTGTTCAACAGCTGGATGATGGCGCTGCAGTACGTGGACTACCCGGCGGACAACCATAAGGTCAGTTTTCCCGCCCTGCGCCGGCAGTTGGGCGATACCCGCCTGTCCGCCTTCGGGTTTGGCATGCCGGTGGCGCTGGCCTCCATGGTCCCTTTGCTGAACCTGATCGTGGTGCCGGCGGCCGTGTGCGGCGCCACCGCTTATTGGGTAAGGGAGCGGGACCCGGGCGCGAACATCCAGCCGGGCTGATGTTCCTTCGCGCGGCGTATTGCACAGAGTAAGGAAGCGAGGGAGAGGGCTTTCCAGAACCGTCCTCCGCCAGGGGTGGAGTGCGAAGCACTGCACGGGCAAGTCATGGACGACTTGCCCAGGGCCTTTGGCGCGACGCAGGAGCGATTAGCGCCAAAGGGCGGAGGCCGAGCGTACAGGGACGTATTCACAGCGTGTTCTGGAAAGCCCTCTCCCTCGCTTCCGAGGCACATACTCAACATTCTGTTTTGGAGGTTTCTTGGAAGCATCGGAATTTGTGATCGGTCAGCGTTGGGTCAGCCACAGCGATACCGGATTGGGGCTGGGCATCGTCACCGACGTGGACGGACGACGGATCACCCTGGGTTTCCCGGCGGCGGACGAAGAGCGCACCTACGCCATTGATAACGCGCCCCTGTCCCGGATCATCTACCAACTGGGCGAGACCATCGAAACCTTCGACGGCCAACGCTACATCGTACGCGCGGTCGAGGACATTGGTGGCGTGCTCATGTACCACGCCGACGACGGCGAGAACCTGCACGAAATCTCCGAGGTCAAGCTGGCCGGATCGGTGGATTTTTCCGCGCCCCACCAGCGCCTGTTTGCCGGCCAGTTTGATCGCAACGGCGCGTTCCGCCTGCGCTACGCCACCGTGCACCACCTGGACCGCCTGCGAGCCTCTGCGGTGCAGGGGCTGATTGGCGCCCGCACCCAGCATCTGCCCCACCAGGTGTATATTGCCAACGAGGTGGCCCGCCGCCACGCGCCCCGGGTGCTGCTTGCCGATGAGGTTGGCCTGGGCAAGACCATCGAGGCGGGCCTGATCCTTCATTACCAGCTCCACACCGGGCGTGCCCGCCGGGCCCTGATCGTGGTGCCCGAATCGCTGATGCACCAGTGGCTGGTGGAAATGCTGCGGCGCTTCAACCTGCGATTTTCCATCGTCGACCAGAGCCGCTACGACGCCCTGAAAGCCGACGAAGACGACATCGACGCGCTGGTGAACAGCGTGTTTGGCGACGACTACAGCGAGAACCCCTTCGAGGCCGAGCAACTGGTGCTGTGCAGCCTGGATTTCCTCACCGAGAGCCAGCGGGCCCGGGACGACGCCCAGGCCGCCGGCTGGGACCTGATGGTGGTGGACGAAGCCCATCACCTGGCCTGGAGCCCGGAGCAGGTGAGCCCCGAGTATGCCGTGGTAGAGACGCTGGCGGCCCGGGCCGCAGGTCTGCTGCTGCTCACCGCCACCCCGGAGCAGGTGGGGGTGGCCAGCCACTTTGCCCGGCTGCGTCTACTGGACCCCGCCCGGTTCCACGATCTGGACACCTTCCGGCAACAGGAGGCGGACTACGCTGCCATCAACGCTGTGGTGCAGCGGCTGGACGCCAGCGGATCCGTCTCCGCGGACGACCGGCCGGTGCTCGAGCGCTGGCTGGGTGACGAACTCGACGGCCTGGCGGCCGCCGGCACAGACGCCGTGATTGAGGCGCTGCTGGACCGTCACGGCACGGGCCGCGTGCTGTTTCGCAACACCCGGGCGTCTATTCAGGGCTTCCCGGAGCGCCGGCCGGTGCCGTCGGCCCTGCCATGTCCCGAGCTGTACGATGCGTGCCGGGACGGTCTCGACGCCTTGACGCCGGAGCAGAGCGCGGACGAAACCCGCTGGCTCGCTGAAGACCCCCGGGTGGCGTGGCTGGAGCAGACGTTGAAGCGCCTGCGCCCGGACCGGGTGGTGGTGATCTGCGCCCACGCCAGTACCGCCATGGCCCTGGAACGGCATCTGCAACTGCGGGCGGGTATTCGCAGTGCGGCTTTCCACGAGCACCTGAGCCTGGTGGAGCGGGACCGTGCCGCCGCCTATTTTGCCGACAGCGAGCAGGGTGCCCAGGCGCTGATCTGCTCCGAGATCGGCAGCGAAGGACGCAACTTCCAGTTCGCCCACCACCTGGTGCTGTTTGATCTGCCGGCCAACCCGGATTTGCTGGAGCAGCGCATCGGCCGGCTGGACCGGATCGGTCAGCAGCATCCGGTGGACGTTCACATTCCCTATCTGGAAGGCACCGCCCAGGAGCGCCAGTACCGCTGGTTCCACGATGGCCTGAACGCGTTCGCCGAGAGCGGCGCGGTCGGCGTGGCGGTGCAGGAGGCGGTGCGCGCCGACTGGCAGGCGGTGATCGACGGCGCCCCGGCGGCCCTGCCGGCGCTGGTGGAGGCCACTGCCGCCGAAGCCGAGCGCCTGCGGCAGCTGCTCCGGGAAGGCCGGGACGCGCTGATCGAGCGCAACTCCTGCCGTCCGGAGCCGGCCGCTGAGCTGATCCGCCAGATTGAGGCGGAGGAATCCTCGGATGATGTCCGAGATTACCTCATAGAGGCCTTCGACATTCTCGGCGTTGAGGTGGAAGACCATGGCGAGCAGTCCGACGTGATCCGGCCCGGCGAGCATTACCAGGCGGGCGTCGTGGCCGGGCTGCCGGACGATGGTCTGGCGGTCACCTGGAGCCGGGAACAGGCGCTGGAGCGGGAGGACCTCACCTTCCTGAACTGGGAGCACCCCATGGTCAGCGGTCTGATGGATTCCGTACTCAGCGCCGGCATGGGCAAAGCGGCCCTGGCCAGCCTGTCGGTCAAGGCGCTGCCGCCGGGCACGCTGCTGCTGGAGGCCCTGTTCACCGTGCACTGCCCCGCGCCGGAGGCCTTGCAACTGAGCCGGTACCTGCCGCTGTCACCGCTGCGGGTGATGGTGGACGTGAACGGCCGTGAATTGTCTGCCGCGCTGCCCCACGAGCGGCTGAACGAGCTGTGCTCGAATATCCGACGGCGTACCGCCCAGGCCATCGTGCCGCAGATCCGCCCTCAGGTGGAAACCATGGTGGACCACGCCGAGCGCCTGTCCGAGCCGCACCTGGCAACCCTCCGTGAGAGCGCCCTGGCGCGGGTGGACGAGGCCCTGCTACCGGAAATCCGTCGGCTGGAGGCGCTCAAGCGGGTGAACCCCGCGATCCGTGACGAGGAAATCGACTACTTCCGGCGTCAGCTGGGGGCCGCCCGGGAGGCGGTCGGCCGGGCCAGCCTGTCCATGGAAGGCATCCGGGTGATCGTGACCGCGTAAGCGGCCGCCGGGCCAGCGCGACCTGTCTGAACGTGCCGACTGTGCGACAGTCGGTGGCCAGGTTTCATCCGATGGGGTAGCGTAGGCGTACCCCTGTACGTGAAAACCGAAAGCATCCCCGATGCCGGGTCGTGCCCGCGGGGCCGGCCCGGTCTGCAATCCATGGAAGAAGGAGAGAACCCAAGATGACGCTGATTCTATTGGTCATAGCACTGGCCGGCCTGCTGGTGGTACTGCGTCGTGAAGCCGGTGCGGCCCCCGCCATCGGCGTGCTGGCGGTGACCGGCGTGCTGGCCTGGCTGTTCGCCTCGGGCCTGCTGGCACTGGTGCTGCTGATCGGCGCCGCCATCACCGCGGTGGCGGGCCTTCCGGGCCTGCGTCGCAGCTGGCTGACGCCCCGGGTTTTTGCCCTGTTCAAGAAAGTCGCCCCCAAGGTATCGGAGACGGAAAAAGTTGCCCTGGAGGCCGGTACCGTCGGTTGGGACGGCGAGCTGTTCACCGGTCGCCCGGACTGGTACCGGCTGCTGAACCAGCGCCACACCGGTCTGTCCGAGGAAGAGCAGGCGTTCGTGGATAACCAGTGCACCCACGCGGTGTCCCTGTGCAACGCCTGGAACACCGCCGTAGAGCGGGCGGACCTGCCGGAGCCGCTGTGGGACTATCTGAAGAAAGAAAAGTTCTTCGGGATGATCATCCCCAAGGAATACGGCGGCCTGGGCTTCTCCGCCAAGGCCCAGACAGCGGTGCTGCAACGGCTGGCCACCAATGAAATGCTGATGGTGACCGTGGGCGTCCCCAACTCCCTCGGCCCCGGTGAGCTGCTGGTCAAGTACGGTACCGACGAACAGAAAGACTATTATCTGCCGCGCCTGGCCGACGGCCGGGAAATTCCCTGCTTTGGCCTGACCGGCCCCCGGGCGGGCTCGGACGCCACCTCGCTGCCGGACACCGGCATCGTGTGCAAGCAGGAAGTGGACGGCAAGGAAGTGCTGGGCCTGCGCCTGAACTTCGAAAAACGCTGGATCACCCTGGCGCCCGTGGCCACCGTGGTGGGTCTGGCGTTCCGCATGTTCGACCCGGACGGCCTGCTGGGCGACACCAAGGACTACGGCATCACCTGCGCGCTGATCCCCCGGGACACCGACGGCATGGAAATCGGCCGCCGGCACTGCCCTATTGGCACGCCGTTCATGAACGGGCCCATTAGAGGCAAGGACGTGTTCATCCCGCTGGATTACATCATTGGCGGCCAGGACATGGCCGGCCAGGGCTGGCGCATGCTGGTGGAGTGCCTGTCGGTCGGCCGCTGCATCACGCTGCCCTCCGGCGCCGCTGGCGCCGCCGCGTTCGCGGTCGGCACCGCGGGCGGCTTTACCCGGGTTCGCCGCCAGTTCAATACGCCGGTGGCGGAGATGGAAGGGGTTCAGGAAGCCCTGGCCCGCATCGCTGGCAAAACCTACATTGCCCAGTCGGCGGTGAACCACACCGCCAACATGATCGACAATGGCCAGAAACCGGCCGTACCCTCCGCCATCCTCAAGTATCACCTGACCGAATTCCAGCGGGGCATCATGGCGGACGCCATGGACGTACATGGCGGCAAGACGGTCACCCTGGGGCCCCGCAACTATCTGGGCATTGGCTACAGCGGTGCGGCGGTGTCCATCACCGTTGAAGGCGCCAACATCATGACCCGCAGCCTGATGATCTTCGGGCAGGGGGCCATCCGCTGCCATCCCTGCGTGCTCGATGAGCTGGCGGCGAAGGACAACGACGACATCAACGCCTTTGATACCGCGTTTTTCCGCCATGCCGGTCTGATCTTCGGCAACGCCGCCCGGGCCTTCACCCAGGCCCTGGGCGTTGGCCACGCGGACGTGCCGTTCGACCACGCCAGCCGTCGTTACGCCCAGGCCGTGGCACGGTTCAGCGCCGCCTTCGGCCTGTGTGCCGATGCGGCCATGACCACCCTCGGCGGCGAGCTGAAGATGCGCGAGCTGATTTCCGCCCGGTTGGGGGACATGCTGTCGAACCTGTACCTGGCCTCCATGGTGCTCAAACAGTGGCACGAGACCCAATCGGTCGCCGGCGAGAAGGAACTGATGCAGTACAGCCTGACGCTGCTGCTGCACCGCACCGAAAACGCCCTGGATGAGTTTCTGCAGAACCTGCCCAACCGTCCGGTGGCGGCGGCCCTGCGGGCGCTTACCTTGCCGTTGGGACGGCGCTGGAAAGCGCCGGGTGACGGGCTGACCCACGCCCTGGCCAAGGCCATCAGCACCGACACGCCGCTGCGGAAGAAACTGTTGGCGTCGATCTGGACCGGCGAAGCCGAGGACGCCGAGGAAAATCCGGTGGCTCGTTATAACCGCCTGCTGGCCGGCTACGATAAGGCCGAACAGCTTTACCGCAAGGCCAACAAGGCCTATGCCAAAGGCGAGTTGCCGGCAACCGCGCTGCATCCGGAGGAGCGCTTCGAGGCGGCGCTGGCCGCCGGGGTGTTCACCGAGGACGAGGCCGGCTTCATGCGCACCTACGAGCAGGAGGTGCTTGAGATGCTGACGGTCGACGACTTTGCGTTCGACGCGTTTGCCCGCGATCGGGACACCCTGATCGACCACAACCCCGCCTGAGCCGGCGCCGGCGGCCCGATTCCGGGCCGCCGGCATTCATGGGTAACAGTACCTATTCAGCGTCCGGAAAATTCCCTTGGCAAAGCCGGAATTCCCGAGTAGAGTTGGTCCTCAAGGAAAGATTAGCAAAGCATTTCATGAATAAGACGTACCTGTAGTAGTCAGTAGTGCCGTCCTGTTTTTGATTCCGCGAGTCCTGTTTTTCCGCAAACGCCGCTCAAACGCTGTTCGCGTGCGAGGGCACATTAATGATTGAGTTCAGGAAGTTGAGTATGTCTACTGTTACCGGTACCGTTAAATTCTTCAACGAAGCCAAAGGCTTTGGTTTCATCACCCGTGAGAATGGCCCGGACGTTTTCGTTCACTACAGCGCCATCCAGGGTTCCGGCTTCAAGACCCTGGCCGAAGGCCAGCAGGTCGAGTTCACCGTCACCCAAGGCCAGAAAGGCCCGCAGGCGGAGAACGTGGTTGCCCTGTAATCCGTAAGGATTCGGCACCTCAGAAAAGGCAGCTTCGGCTGCCTTTTTTTGTGATTTTTTATCGAATGTGACATCTTTTCGTCCCTGATGGCCACCACATTAAAACGGGGCCGTGGTATTGACCAGATTCGGGACACCCCATGTTACTGCGCCTTGTCAAAGCGGCCTGGATTATCGCCTGGGCCATCCTCATGACCCTGATTCTGTTTGCGCCGATTACCCTGGCCGCCCTGCTGGGCAAACGGGGCGATGCGGCGTTCCGGGGCACACAGATTTACGCCTGGGTGATCCTCACCGTCTGCGGCATCCGCCTGCGGGTGCATGGACGCGAGCACATCCAGCCCGGGCAGCGTTATGTGATTCTCAGCAACCACGCGTCCTACCTGGACCCGCCGGCCCTGGTACTGGCCCTGGGCCTGCAGTACCGGTGGGTGATCAAGAAAGAGCTGCGCCGCATCCCCCTGTTTGGCCTGGCTCTGGAAACCTCCCGCAACCTGTTTATTGATCGCTCCCGGGGCGCGGATGCCCTGGACAGCATCAAGCAGGGCGTCGCCCAGCTGCCGGACGGCACCGGCATTCTGCTGTTCCCGGAAGGTACCCGGTCCCGGGATGGCAACCTGCTGCCGTTCAAGCGGGGCGGGTTTGTGATTGCCCGGGACGGGGGCTTGCCGATTCTGCCGGTGACCGTGGCGGGCTCCCACCGATGCCTGGCCAAGGGGCGTGCGGCGTTTACCCCGGGGGTTATTGACGTGGTGATTCACCCGCCGGTGGCGGCGGGGGGCATCCCGATGGATGCGTTGATTGCCCAGGTGCGCGACACCGTGGCCAGCGCCCTGCCGGAAACCGGCGGGAGCACCCCGGAGCCTGTGCTAAAGTAAATCACCTGGCGCCCGGGGCCTGCCCCGGGGCTGGCCGACAACGAATTGGCCCTGGACTCCCTGCCGGGGCCCCAACCACCGGAGCCGTTATGAAACTGATCGGATCAAGCACCTCTCCTTACGTTCGTCGCATCCGCATTTTGCTGGGCGAGGAGCCGCACGAGTTTGTGAACCTGGACATCTACGGCGAGGGCAGGGACGAGCTTCGCCGTAACAACCCGGCGCTGAAGATTCCCATGCTGGAGGACGATGGCCAGGCGCTGTTCGATTCCCGCATCATCGCCCGTTACCTGAGCGCCCGGCAGAACCTGGATCCGCTGACCTGGGACCAGGAAAACCAGCTCACGCTCATCGACGCCGCCAACGATTCGGCGGTGGCGCTGCTGCTGTCCAAGCGCTCCGGACTGAATATCGATGAGGACGTGCTGTACTTCAATCTCCAGCGGGAGCGCATCATGACCACCCTGCGCACCCTGGCGGCCCAGGTGGACGACGGCCAGTTTGACGCCTGGAACTACCCGGCGATCTGCCTGTACTGCCTGGTGGATTGGCTCGATTTCCGCGGCTTGGTGGACTTTTCCGAGGCGGCCAGCCTGATCGCCTTCCGCGACCAGCGCCGGGACAACCCCTGGGTGGCCCAGACCGATCCCCGCCAGGCCTGATGCCTGCACCTTGCATTTAAGTTGAAATTAAGTGGCCCCGACGGTTGCACATCGCCGGGGTCGTTTTTATCTTTGGTCATGACTTAATCATTTAAGATCGGGTTTGAACATCACCCCGGCTCAATCGGTTGGGTCATACACGGCTTGATGCGCCGGTCATGGCGCCCAAAGAAGGAGACACTTCACACACTGACCCCCGCAGGACCCACTGTCAGGTCCTCTTTTTTGGGGTCGTGACTTAATGCATTAAGTCATCAATGACTGGCATCACATAACCTTTACAACAACAAAAGAGGTTCCGACAGATGATGGTTCGCAAGGTAGTACACCGCGCGTCTCTGGCAGTGGCTGTGGCCGCCGCCGTCACCGCTACGCCGCTGCAGGCGGCCGAAAGCCAGGCGTCGATTGAAGAGCGCCTGTCCAACCTGGAAAAACAGCTGGCCGAGGTGAAGCCCCAGGCCACCGGCGAGGAAGGCTTCGCCTTCAACACCTACGCCCGTTCCGGCCTGCTGCTCAATGATGACCTCAAGAGCGCGCCGGGCACCCCTTATCTGACCCCGGCCGGTTCCGTCGGCGGTGCGGTCGGCCGTCTGGGCAACGAGCCCGACACCTATCTCGAGGCGGTCCTCAACTACCGCCAGGTGGCCGAGAACGGCACCAAATCCCACTACCGGCTGATGATTGCCGACTCCACCACCTCCAGCAACGACTGGACCGCCGGCGACGGCGCCCTGAACGTGCGCCAGGCCTACGTGGAGTTCAGCGACATTGCCAGCTTTACCGGCGTGTTCCGCAACGCCTCCATCTGGGCCGGCAAGCGCTTTGACCGGGACAACTTCGACATCCACTGGCTCGACAGCGACATCATTTTCCTGGCGGGCCTGGGCGCGGGTGTCTACGACCTGCAGTGGACCGATGGCTTCAAGTCCAACGTGTCGGTATACGGTCGCAGCTTTCTCGATTTTCCATCAGACCCCCAGCTGGCGGGTGAAACCGACAGCACCGACAACATCATCCTCACCGCCAACAATTTCTTCGGCCCGGTGCAGTGGATGGTCAGCGGCATGACCGCCCAGGATAACGACCAGCGGGTAGTTGGTGGCGTGCAGGGGACCGCTGCGGATACCGGTTTCCACACCATGCTGGCCTATCACGGCGACAGTTTCTTTGGCCTGTCCGACGGCAACTTCAAGGCCGCGGTCCTGCACGGCGAGGGCCTGGGTGCGGAGGTCAAGAGCCTGGGCGCCGACGGCAACCTGAACGAGGATGCCAGCAGCACCCGCCTGGCGGTGTACGGTACCACCTACCTCTCTGACCATTGGCGCATCGCCCCGGCGATCCTGGCCGAGACCAGCAAGGACCGCTACATCAACGGCGACGAGTACAACTGGCTCACCTTCAACACCCGCCTGGCCAATGAGCTGACCGCCAACTTTGAGATGCAGTACGACGTGTCCTGGCAGACCATGGACCTGACGCCGAAGGGCTATCTGGGCCGGGCCGACGTCAACGGCAACTATACCCGCTTCACCATTGCGCCCACCTTCAAGCCCCAGGTCGGTGGCTTCTGGAACCGTCCGGAGATCCGCGTGTTCGCCAGCTATTCCACCTGGGATGACGAGCTGGACACCTATTCGTCCACGGACGCCCTGGGCGACTCCGCCACCGATTTCACCAGCGGCCAGTGGACTGTGGGCGCCCAGATGGAAATCTGGTTCTGACCGGACAACAACCCGAACACGAGGTGATGATCATGTCACGAATGACCATAAAACACTGGCTGCTGGGCGCCGCTGCGGGCCTGATGGCCGCCGCCGCACAGGCCGAGACCATTACCATTTCCTGCGGGGCCGTAGGTGCCGAGCGCCAGCTTTGCGAACAAGGTGTGAACGCCTGGGCCGAGAAAACCGGCAACGAGGTCAAGGTGGTGTCCACCCCGAACTCGGCCACCGAGCGGTTGTCGCTGTACCAGCAGCTGCTGGCGGCGCAATCGCCGGACGTGGATGTGTTCCAGATCGACGTGGTGTGGCCGGGCATGCTGGCCAACCACATGATTGACCTGACGCCCTACATGAAGGGCGCGGAGGACGATTTCTTCCCGGCGCTGATCCGAAACAACACCGTGGACGGCAAGCTGGTGGCCATGCCCTGGTTTACCGATGCGGGTGTTCTTTACTACCGCAAGGACCTGTTGGCCAAGTACGATCAGCCGGTGCCCCAGACCTGGGACCAGCTCACCGACGCCGCCCACGTGGTGATGAAGGGCGAGCGGGACGCCGGCAACGACAAGTTCTGGGGCTACGTCTGGCAGGGTCGGGCCTATGAGGGGCTGACCTGCGACGCCCTCGAATGGATCGCCAGTTACGGCGGCGGCACCATCATTGGCGCCGACGGCAAGGTCACCGTCAACAATCCCCAGGCCAAAGCGGCGCTGACCCGCGCCAGCAGCTGGATTGACGACATCTCGCCCCGCAGCGTGCTGAACTACACCGAGGAAGAAGCCCGGGGCGTGTTCCAGTCCGGCAACGCCCTGTTCATGCGCAATTGGCCCTACGCCTGGAGCCTGGCCCAGAGCGACGACAGCCCGGTGAAAGGCAAGGTGGGCGTGGTGGCCCTGCCCAAGGGCGGTGACGACGGCCAGCACGCCGGCACCCTCGGGGGTTGGCAGCTGGCGGTGTCCAAGTACTCAAAGAACCCGGATCTCGCGGCAGACCTGGTGCGTTACCTGACCAGCTACCAGGAACAGAAGCGCCGGGCGATCGAGGGCAGTTACAACCCTACCATCCCGGCCCTGTACAAGGATCAGGACGTGCTGGCGGCGGTGCCGTTCTTCGGCAAGCTGTACACCACCTTTGAAAACGGCGTGCCGCGCCCGTCGTCGGTCACCGGCGACCAGTACGGCCGGGTCTCCAACGCCTTCTTCAACAAGGTGCACAACGTGCTGTCCGGTGACGCCGATCCGGACACGGCCCTGGCCGCCCTTGAGCGGGAACTGCGGCGTCTCGGGCGCCGGGGCTGGTAACCGCCATGGCCCGCGCAACCCCGTCCCCGGCGCCCAGCGCGCCGGGTTCCACCCAGGCGGTCAACGCCGTCGGCCGTCGCCGGGCCGGTAGCAAGGTCCGGCGCCAGCGCCTGCGGGCCGCCTGGGGCTTTCTGATTCCCATGCTGGTGGTGCTGGCGGTGGTGGCCGGCTGGCCGCTGCTGCGCACCATCTGGTTCAGCTTCACCGACGCCAGCTTTTCGGACATCAGCCAGTACGGCTGGGTGGGCCTGGACAACTACCTGGTCTACGACGACGGCATGTGGTTCGGCGTGCTGGCGGACCCGGTCTGGTGGCATGCGGTCTGGAACACCGTGTTCTTTACCGTGGTGTCCGTGTCCCTGGAAACCGTGCTCGGATTGATCATCGCGCTGACCCTGAACGTGCAATTCCGGGGCCGGGGCTGGATTCGCGCCGCCACACTGATTCCCTGGGCCATTCCCACCATTGTCTCCGCCAAGATGTGGGGCTGGATGCTCAACGACCAGTTCGGAATCATCAACCACCTGCTGATGGCCCTCGGCATCATCGCCGAGCCCCTGAACTGGACCGCCAACGCGGACCTGTCCATGTGGGCGGTGATCATGGTGGATGTGTGGAAAACCACGCCGTTCATGGCGCTGCTCGCGCTCGCGGCCCTGCAGATGCTGCCTTCGGACTGCTACGAGGCGGCAAAGGTAGACGGCATCCACCCGGTGCGGGTGTTCTTCCGGGTCACTCTGCCGCTGATCACGCCGGCGCTGATGGTGGCGATCATCTTCCGGGTGCTGGACGCCCTGCGGGTGTTCGATGTGATCTACGTGCTCACCTCCAACAGCGAGGACACCATGTCGATGTCCGTGTACGCCCGGCAGCAGCTGGTGGAGTTCCAGGACGTGGGCTACGGCTCGGCCGCCTCCACGGTGCTGTTCCTGATCATTGCCCTGGCCACCATCACCTACCTGTACCTGGGCCGCAAACAGATCGGAGGTGACGCATGAGTGCCCGTACCCTTCAGCGTCTGCTGGCGCGCGCGGGTTTTGCTGCGCTGCTGGTGGCCATTGTGCTGTTCACGGTGTTCCCGTTTTACTACGCGATTCTGACCTCCCTGAAAACCGGCTCGGAGCTGTTCACCGTCAACTACTGGATCCAGTCGTTTGATCTGTCGAACTACGCCGCCGTGCTCGGCCAGAGCTCGTTTGTCCGCAGCATCGGGAACTCGGTGATGGTGTCGTTTGCCACCGTCGCCATCGCCCTCGGGTTTGGTCTCACCGCCGCCTACGCCCTCGGGCGGGTGCGCTTTCGGGGCCGGGGCACCGTGCTGATGATCGTACTTGGGGTCTCCATGTTTCCCCAGGTGGCGGTGCTGTCCGGCCTGTTTGAGGTGATCCGCAGCCTGGATCTGTACAACGATCCGCTGTCGCTGATCTTCTCCTACACCATCTTCACGCTGCCGTTCACGGTGTGGATTCTCACCACGTTCATGCGGCAGTTGCCCAAGGAACTGGAAGAGGCCGCCATCGTCGACGGTGCCTCCCCCATGACCACCCTGTTCCGGGTGTTCGTTCCGCTGATGTGGCCGGCCATGGCCACCACGGGGCTGCTGGCGTTCATTGCCGCGTGGAACGAATTCCTGTTTGCCCTGACCTTCACCCTCACCAACGACCAGCGCACGGTGCCGGTGGCCATCGCCCTCATTACCGGTGGCTCCCAGCACGAGCTGCCCTGGGGCAACCTGATGGCGGCTTCGGTGATCGTGACCGTGCCGCTGGTGGTGCTGGTGCTCATTTTTCAACGACGCATCGTGTCCGGCCTGACGGCGGGCGCGGTCAAAGGTTAACTAAGGAGTGTGTGTATGACCCAGCCATGGTGGAAAGGCGGCATCATCTACCAGATCTACCCGCGCAGTTTCCTGGACACCACCGGGGACGGCATTGGTGACCTGCGCGGTGTCACCGAAAAGCTGCCTTACGTGGCCTCGCTGGGGGTGGACGCGATCTGGCTGTCGCCGTTTTTCACCTCGCCGATGAAGGACTTTGGGTACGACGTGTCCGACTACCGGGGCGTGGACCCGATGTTCGGCACACTGGCGGACTACCAGGCGCTGGTGGCCGAGGCTCACCGCCTGGGCCTGAAAGTGGTGATCGATCAGGTGCTCAGCCACACCTCGGACGTACATCCCTGGTTCGAGGAAAGCCGCCAGAGCCGGGACAACCCGAAGGCGGACTGGTTTGTGTGGGCCGATCCGAAGCCGGACGGCACCCCGCCGAACAACTGGCTGTCGATCTTCGGCGGCAGCGCCTGGGCCTGGGACAGCCGGCGCGCCCAGTACTACCTGCACAATTTCCTGACCAGCCAGCCAGACCTGAACTTCCACAACCCGGCGGTACGCCAGGCCCAACTGGACAACCTGCGGTTCTGGCTCGACCTGGGCACCGACGGCTTCCGGTTGGACACGGTGAACTTCTACTACCACAGCCAGGGCCTGGAGGATAACCCGCCGGTGCCCCGGGACCAGCCCAAGACCTTCGTCGCCAGCGGGGTGAACCCCTACACCTACCAGCGCCACGTGCACGACTTGAGTCAGCCGGAAAACCTCGGCTTCCTGGAGGACCTGCGGGCGCTGATGGATCAGTACCCGGATACCACCCTGGTGGGAGAGATCGGTGATGACAAGCCGCTGGAGCGGATGGCCGAGTACACCCGGGGCAACGGCCGGCTGCACATGGCCTATTCCTTTGACCTGCTCTCGGACCGACACGGCACCGAGTGGGTCCGGGACGTGGTGCGCCGGTTCCAGCACGGCCTGGGCGAGGGCTGGCCCTGCTGGGCCCTGAGCAATCACGACGTGGTGCGGGTGGTGTCCCGCTGGGGCGATGGCGTGGACGATCCGGACGCCTACGCCCGGGTGCTGCTGGCCCTGCTGCTGAGCCTGCGGGGCAGCGTGTCCCTGTACCAGGGCGAGGAGCTGGGCCTGCCGGAAGCAGATGTCCCCTTCGAGGCGCTGCAGGACCCATACGGCATCGAATTCTGGCCCGCGTTCAAAGGCCGGGATGGCTGCCGGACCCCCATGCCCTGGAACGATGCCCCGGGCGCCGGCTTCACCGCCGGCCAGCCCTGGCTGCCCATTGATCCGGCGCACCGGGCCAGGGCCGTGTCCGTTCAGGACGCGGACCCCGGTTCCATGCTCAACCACAGCCGCCGGTTGATTCGCTGGCGCCAGCAGCAGCCGGCCCTGGTGTCCGGCCGCCTGGAACTGCTGGAAGACACCGGCGATGCCCTGTGCTGGGTACGCCGGGGCGGCGGCCAGGCCCTGCTGGTGGCCCTCAACCTCACTGGACAGTCCCTGCGGGTGCCCGTGCCGGTGCCCGTGATGGCGGTCCGGGACGAACCCGGCTTTGGCGGCCACATTGACGGCGATGACCTGGTACTGCCGCCGTACCAGGCGCTGTTTGCCGATATCTGAACGTTTGGGCGCCCGGCCCCGGTCGGGCGCATCACAGAGGAGTCTCCACCATGGCGTGTGTGGAACTGAAAAACATCAACAAGACCTTTGGAAAAGACGAGATCCTGCCGCGGGTGAACCTGCGCATTGAAGACGGGGAGTTCGTGGTGTTCGTGGGCCCCTCCGGCTGTGGCAAATCCACCCTGCTGCGGTTGATTGCCGGCCTGGAGGAACCCACCGGCGGAGACATCGAGATCGACGGCCAGGTGGTCAACGAACAGTCCCCGAAGGAGCGGGGCGTGGGCATGGTGTTCCAGTCCTACGCGCTCTATCCCCATATGTCGGTGTATGAGAACATCGCGTTCGGCCTGAAGCTGGGTAAGGCCAACAAGGGCCGGATCCGGGAGTGGGTGACCCGCACGGCGGAGGTACTGCAGTTGGAGAAGCTGCTGGACCGTAAACCCCGGGAGCTGTCCGGCGGCCAGCGCCAGCGGGTCGCGATCGGCCGGGCCATGGCCCGGGAACCGAAGATCATGCTGTTCGACGAGCCGCTGTCCAACCTGGACGCCAGCCTCCGGGTGCAGATGCGCACCGAGATCGCCAAGCTGCATGACCGCCTGCATTCCACCATGATCTACGTCACCCACGATCAGGTGGAAGCCATGACCCTGGCGGACAAGATTGTGGTGCTCAATCGCGGTAACGTGGAGCAGGTGGGCTCGCCCGTGGAACTGTACGAGCGTCCCGCCAGCCTGTTCGTCGCCGGGTTTATCGGGTCCCCGAACATGAACCTGATGGCCGCCCGGGTTCTTGATCCGGCCGGGCGCCGACTCGTCATCACTGGCCTGGGCAACCTGACGGTGGCCCGGGACCTGTCCGGTCTCAGCGCTGAGGCGCCGGTGACCGTCGGCGTTCGCCCGGAACATCTCGAGGTGGTGCTGTCTGGCCCCGACCAGGGGCTGGAAGTGGTCAACGTCGAGTATCTGGGCAACGAGGCCTATGTGTACGTGGATTTGCCGGCCATGAACGACCTGATGGTGGTGCGCCATCCGGTGCCGTGCCCGATCCAGCCCGGCCACCGGGTGGCGGTGACGGTGGACGCCGCGCGGGCCCACGTCTTTGACGGCCGGGGCCAGGCGCTGCCGGACCTGGCCGGGTCCGATGTTGCCGAATCCAAGTCGGCAAGCGCCGCCAGTCATTGAACAGAGCCAACGGTGTATACGGAGAACGGAGCCTGTGACCATTCCATCGGTAAGCCCCCGCGGAGGCAAACGCCTGACCGTGAAGGCCATGGCGGAGCTGCTGAACGTCTCCACCGCCACCATTTCCAATGCCTTCAACCGCCCGGACCAGCTGTCCGAAGCCAAGCGGCGCTGGATTCTGGAGGAGTGCCGCCGGCTCGGTTACCTGGGCCCGAACGCCGCCGCCCGAAGCCTGCGCACCGGCCGCACCGGCATTGTTGGCGTCATGCTGGCGGACAACCTGGCCTACTCTCTGACCGATCCGGTCGCCAACGAATTCCTGCACGGTGTTGCCGAGGAGTTCGACCGCCGGCAGCTCAACCTGCTGCTGCTGTCCAGTCACGACGACGACCCGTGCCGCAACCGGCTGCAGGAGTCCATGGTGGACGGCTTCATCATCTACGGCTGGCTGCAGGAGTCGGCCACCTACGACCGCCTGCTGCGCCACAACAAGCCGCTGGTGGCGGTGGATTTTGATCTGGAGGGCTGCACCTGGGTGAACGTGGACAACTACGACGGCGCCCGCCGCAGCGCTGAGCATGCCTTGGCGACGCCGCCCTCGAACGTGGCCATTCTGGGGCTGCGCCTGGTGGACAGCGATCGGGTGTGTCGGGTGCGGGACCGGGAGCTGTTCAACGAGGTCCGGGCCATTTCCGTACGGCGCCTGCACGGGTACCTGGACGCGCTTTCGACGGCCGGCCATACCGTGTCACCGGAACGGATCTGGTCCACCCCCACCAACAACCACCAGGACGCCTACCAGGCCGCCCGGGAAGCGTTGACTTCCAGCCCCCGGCCGGACCTGCTGCTGTGCATGAGTGACCGGATTGCCCTGGCCGCCATCCAGGCGGCGTTGCAGATGGGCCTGCGGGTGCCCGAGGACCTGCGGGTGGTGGGTTTTGACGGCATTCCCGAGGGCGCCAACATCCACCCGTCCCTGACCACGGTGTACCAGCAGAGCGCCGAAAAAGGCCGCACCGCCGCCCGCATTTTCCTGGGGGAACAGGAGGATCGGAACGTGCTGCTCCGCACCCGCCTGCTGGTGCGGGAAAGCTGCCCCTGACAACCGTTCCCGATCCGGAGCCAACACCATGTCCGACATTCTCTGCTTTGGCGAAGCCCTGATTGACCTGCGGGCCGAGCCCGACGGCGATGGCCTGAGCTGCCTGCCCCAGCCCGGCGGGGCGCCCGCGAACGTGGCGGTGGGGGTGGCCCGCCTGGGCGGGCGCGCGGCCTTCGCCGGGCAGGTGGGTGACGATGCCTTCGGTCACAGCATTCGTCGGGCGCTGGCCGGCTACGGCGTCAATCTGAACGCCCTGGCCGTTACCGGCGAGGCCAACACCGCCCTGGCACTGGTGTCTCTGGACGGTGCCGGGGAGCGCAGCTTCCGTTTCTACCGGCAGGACACCGCGGATCTTCGCTACCGGGCCGACCAGTTGCCGGCCTCGGCCCTGGCGGACGCCGGGCTGTTCCACCTGTGTTCCAACACCCTCACCGAACCGGCCATCCGGGATACCAGCCATACGCTGGTCCGCCGTGCCCGGGACGTCGGCTGCCTGATCAGCCTGGACGTGAACTTTCGGCCCGGGCTCTGGCCCCGGCCCGCCGAGGCGGCCGGCGTTATTGAGACGCTGGCCGGAAGCGCCGATCTGGTGAAATTCAGCCGGGAGGAACTGGAGGCCCTGTATGGCGCAGAGCACCCTCGGGTGATCGACGGTCTGCTGGCCCGTGGGGTGCACTGGGTGGTAGTGACCGATGGCCCGGGGCCGATAACCGCGTTCGCCCGGCCGGAGGTCTGTGCCGGGCCGCTGACGGTACCGGCTCCGAGCGTCACCGCGGTGGATACCACTGCCGCCGGGGATGCCTTCGTCGCCGGCCTGCTGTTCCGGCTCCGGGCCGACGGCGTGACGGCGAACCGCCTGCCCCGGTGGCTGGCGGAACCCGGTCAGGCGCGCGAGGCGCTCGGGTTTGCGGCCCGCTGCGGTGCGGCGGCCGCCACCCGCCCGGGGGCCTTCGCCGCCATGCCCGCCCTTACCGATCTCGGGTGAGTGTCGCCAAGGGCGCCGGCCGCCCCCAGTAGTAGCCCTGACCGAACAGACCCGGGAACTGGGTCAGCCATTGGGCCGTGGCGTTGTCTTCCACCCCTTCGACCACCACCTTGAGGTTCAGGGTGGTGCCCAGGTCCAGGGCCATGCGCAGCACCGTGCGCCGGCGTTCGTCGTCGAGGATGCCCTGGAGCAGGCTTCGGTCGATCTTCAGCTCGTCGAGACGGAAGCCCGCGAGCATGCCCAGGGACGACTGGCCGGTACCAAAATCGTCGAGGGACAGGCGCACGCCGGTTTCACTGAGCCGGGCCAGGGTGCAGGCAGCCAGGGCCGGATCCGCCATGACCGCGGTTTCGGTGATTTCCAGGATCAGCCGGTCCGGGGCGAGCCCATGACTTGCTACGGTGCCAGCCACAAACGCCACGAAGTCCGGACGGGCCAGGTCCGTGGCGGAAACGTTCACGGCGACGGCCACGTCCGGCCCGAACCGTTCGGCAAGGCGGTGGTAATCCTGGCACGCCTGCGCCAGCACCCAGTTGGTCACCTTGGGAATCAGCCCCACCTGCTCGGCCACCGGTATCCACTGGTCCGGGGGAATCTGCCCGAACTCCGGATGGCGCCACCGGGCCAGGGCCTCAAGGGACATCACCTCGCCATCGGCAATGCGGACCTTGGGCTGGTACTCCAGCCAGAGCTCCCGTTTGCGAAGGGAGCCTTCGAGCTCCAGCATCAGGATCTGCTGGCGGTACTGGTGTTCGGCAATGGCGGGATCGTACACGGTGATTCCGTCGCCGTCGGCCAAGGAAGCGAAGCCGGCGCTGGACACCAGCTCCGGGACGGTTACCCCGTGTTCCGGCGCGTAGGCCACGCCCACCGTCGGTCCCCAGGAAAAACTGAAACGGCCTTCCCGGAACTGGGCCCGCAGCCAGCGGGTCACGCTCTCCAGGGCGCGGCCGTCGTCCGGCTGGTCACTGTCGTCCCGCCGGTACGCGAAGGCGTGGTTCGCCAGGTCGAGAGACGCCACGGCAAAGCCGTTGATGGGAATCAACCGGTCTCCCAGGGTGCGCCGGATAAACGTATTGAGATGGCGCAGGTACTGTTTGAGCAGCGTTTCCGTGGTGCGGTAACCGAGCACCTGCTGCAGTTCATTGATGCGGGACAGCCGGATCATGCAGATGGCAAACGGCTGCTCCGGCCGCTCCCGCTCGCTCAGCGCTTCTTCAAACATCACCCGGTTCGGCTTTCCGGTGATCCGGTTGGTTTTCAGCAGCCGGTCGACGTCCTTTTCCACCCGGGCCCGAAGCCGCCGTTCCTCGCGGAAGCGTTCGTCGCTCCGCTGCTGGCGCTTGCGTTCCTGAATCACCGACCGGGCCACGCCGCTGGTCAGGATGAGTGAGCCCAGCGCGGCCCCGAGGAAATACGCCGAGTCGGTAAACGGGTTGACCGGGAACAGCCCCACGACCCGGGCCGATGACAGCATGGCCCCGACCAGGATTACCAGTATGGCCAGCGCCAGTGCCCCGGCGTTCGGCTTGTCCCGGTGGTGCACCAGCAAGCCGAGAATCACTGTGCCGGTGATGGCGCACAGCACCAACAGGGAATGCTGGCCCAACCAGTCCAGGCCGAACGGCGCCGCAAGCAGGTGGACGCCGGCCAGAATGCTGAACCCGCGCAGCAGGCGGGCGCCCCGGGAGCCGGTGTCCAGGAACAGGATGGTGAACTCGCACAGGGCGACCAGGCACAGCGGCAGGCAGGCGCCAATCAGCGTGTTCAGGGCCGGGAGACCGGGCCACAGCAGCCAGTAGCCAATGCCGTCCATGATCAGTTGGCTGAGGATCACGCCCGTCAGGAAGACGCTGAGCCAGCCGAGCCCCAGGGACCCCAGGCGCGCCGCGGCACTCAGGGTCAGCAGCAGGGCGAACGCCAGCAGGCCGGTGATGAGCATCTTCCAGACCAGCCCGATCACCGTGCCCGCGCCGGGTGAGGTGTTGTCGCCCAGCGCGAGGGGGAGAACGGTGGCGCCGTTGTTGCGGACCTCCATCATCAACGTGGAGCGCCCCGGCGGCACCGTGATGGGCCAGACCCAGTCCGGCAGGTCCACCAGCCGAGGCGTGCCGGAGCGATCGCCCAGCACCGGCAGGAACTGGCGCTGTCCGTCCGGTGTGATCAGCACCGGTCGAAGAACGTCAAGAAACGGTGCCGTGACCACCAGATGCTGTCGCCGGCTGACCGTGTCGGTGTTGCTCAGGTGGATTCGATAAGTGACCGGGCGGTAGGGAAAGCCGAGGCCGGAGTGGCTGGGATCAATGCGGGTCCAGGCATCGCTGTGTTCCGCAGCAGGAGTGGCCAGCACCGAGTCCAGCGGTTGCATCTGATAGGCCAGGTCCGGCAGCAGCTGGACCGGTGACGGCGAGGCGCTGGCCGCGGCGTGCGTCGGATACAGCCCGTGACCGGCGACTGCGGTGCCGCCGGGCCAGTTGGTGACGCCGAGAATGTAGGCAAACCCCACCAGAAGCAGGGCCAGGGGTAGCCAGGCGTGAGTGGCCGTCAGCAGACGAGCCGTACGGGGCGAGTCCATGCAGCGGGGTCCTTGTCGACTCGGGCGTTTTACGCAATTTTACAGGCTGTTACGTTCTGTAAAATATTGATTATGCAGTAATTTTACCCGGTTTTACAGAATCCTGCATGGGGAATCCTGGTTGGTCAGGCAACGCTGGTGATTTCGTCCTGGGACAGGGCACGGAAATCGCCCGGCGCCAGCGCCGGGTCCAGCGCAATCGCGCCTACCCGCAGGCGGTGAAGCGCGGTGACCCGGTTGCCGACCGCGCCCAGCATGCGCTTGACCTGGTGGTAGCGGCCCTCGGCGATGGTGAGTTCGATGCGGTCCGGCGCGAGCTGCGTCACAATGGCCGGTCGGGTAGGCCGATCTTCCCCGTTCAGCACCAGGCCCTCGGCCAGTTGCCGGGCGGCGTCGTCGGTCAGGGGTTCGGCCAGGTCGACCCGATAGGTTTTCGGGCAGTCCCGGCGAGGGGACGTGATGCGGTGGGACCACTGGCCGTCGTCGGTGAGCAACAGCAATCCGGTGGTGTCCCGGTCCAGCCGGCCCACCAGGTGCAGGCCGCGGGCGAGGTCTGGGGGCAGCAGGTCGAGCACGGTGGGGTGGTCGCTGTCCCGGGTGGCACTAACCACCCCGGCGGGCTTGTGCAGCATCAGGTAGCGGGGCCCGGCGGCGGCCAGGGGCTGGTCATCAAGGCAAACCCGATCGGCTTCCGAGACTTTGCGGGCGGCGTCCCGGCAGGGCACGCCGTCCACGGTCACCCGGCCGGCCCCAACCGCGCGCTTCGCCTCCCGGCGGGACAGGGCGCTGCGCTGGCTGACGAATTGGTCCAGGCGGTCCGGCATCAGGGCTGATCAATCACCCGGAGGCTGGCCAACAACTGCTGGCCGGGGTAGCCGTCCGGCACCAGGCCCTTGGCCTGCTGATACTGCCGAATGGCCGCGCGGGTGGCGGGCCCGAGGATCCCGTCCGGCTCACCCGCGTCAAAGCCAGCGTCGTTCAGCGCCGTCTGCAGCTGGATCACCCGGCTTCTGGACAGGCTGGGCACGTCTTCCGGTGGTGGCTGTTGCAGCTTGCCGGCGCCGGCAATCCGGTCCGCCAGGTAGCCGACGGCCACCGCGTAATACTCCGACTGGTTCCAGCCCATGATCACCCGGAAGTTGTGGTACACGAGGAAGGCCGGGCCGCGATGGCCGGCAGGCACCAGCAGCTTGGCCTTTACCGGCTCGTCCGCCAGCGCGTTGCCGAAGGCATCGGTGATGCCTTTTTTACGCCATTCGCTCAGGGGCAGGCGCCGTCCATCGGCCAGGCTGTAGTCGAAACCCTCGGGAAGGCGCACCTCCCGACCCCAGCGATAGTCCCCGTCCCAGCCCATGGACTGCAGGAAGTGGCCGGCGGACATCAGAGCGTCCGGCAGGCTGTGCCACAGATCGCGCTTGCCGTCGCCGTCGGCGTCCACCGCGTGGGCCAGGAACACGGTTGGCATGAACTGGACATGGCCCATGGCGCCGGCCCAGGAGCCTTCCATCTGGTCCGCGGGAATGTCGCCCTCGTCGATGATTTCCAGGGCCGCCATCAACTGGCGACTGAAAAACTCGCTGCGGCGGGGATCGCAGGCCAGGGTGGTGAGGGCGCTCGGCACGGACATCTTGCCGAAGTATTTGCCAAAATTGGTTTCCAGGCCCCAGAACGCCACCAGATAGGGCCCCGGGACGCCGGTTTCCCGGGTGATCCGCTCGAGCAGGTCGGCGTGTTCCCGGAGCAGTTCCCGGCCCTCGGTCACCCGGTCGTCGTTGACCCGGCGGTTCAGGTAATCGGCAAAGGTGGTGGTGAACTCTGGCTGCCGGCGGTCAAGGTCAATCACCCGCTGAAGGTACTCGGCGTTGGCCATGACCGCCTGCGCCGTTTGCGGGCGAACGCCCTCGGCCACGGCCCGTTGTTCCAGGCGCTGCTTGCAGGCACCGAAGTCCTCGGTGGGGGTGGCCTCAGGGGTGGCGGCGTCGGCTGCCCCGGCGGCGTGGACGGTGCCGGCGCCGATCAATGCGGCGGCCAGGGCCAGTGAGCGTTGCAACGTCCGTGCGGATGGTGTGAACACGCGATACCTCGAATCCCGGTGAAATCAGTTCCCAGGCCCATGGTAGCGCGTTTCGGCCCCGCGAAAATACTGTCGTGAACGGCAGCGGATAGGGGGTGCCAAACGGGTCCTGGATTGTGCCTTTTTGTTGCGGTGGGCGGCCATCAGGCCGCCCTTTGTTCTATAGTTGGTCGACAAAGACCGTCCGGTCCGGCGGTCAGGATGGATTCAGAGGTAGCGATTGATGGCAATACTCAGAGCGCTGGTGGTGGACGACGCCAGTTTTGTGCGGGATCTGGTCAAGCGTACCGTGCGCCAGCGGTTCCCGGTGATTGATACGGTGGACGCCCAGAACGGGCGCCGGGCTCAGTCCCTGATGAGTCGAACCACCTTTGATCTGATCCTGTGCGACTGGGAAATGCCGGAAATGTCGGGGTTGGAGCTGCTTCAGTGGATGCGTCAGCAGCCCCAGTACGAGAAAGTCCCGTTTATCATGATTACCAGCCGGGGCGACAAGGATCACGTCGTCGAGGCGGTCCGGGAGGGCGTCTCGGAGTACCTCGGGAAGCCCTTCAGCCCGGATGGCCTTAGCCGCAAGATCATCAAGGTGATGGGCCGGCGCCTGAAGGACGCCATGGACCGCTCCGGCAAATCCATGGCCAGTCCGGCGGACGCGTTCAAGGAATCGGCAACGTTACTGACCCAGGCGTCCTCGGCCGGCGTGCCGACCACACCGGCACCGGCGGCGCCATCATCACCTCCGCCGGCCGCCCGCGAACCTGCGCCGGAGGTCGGTGCCGATGCCCCACGGGCCCGCGGCGGCCGGGCCAGCACCATGAGCCTGGCGTCGGTCCGGTTTGCCGACCGCTCGCTGGCGTCGGTGGTCAAGGACATCAACCTGACCGAGGTCCGGGTCATCGCCCGCCGGGACCAGGCGTTCCCCGGTATCCTGGATCAGGCGGTGGTGGACATCGACATTGGTGAGGGCAAGATGGCGCGGCTGAACGGCTACGTGCATCAGCTGCAGGCGGTGGACAAGCGCCAGGATACGGACTTTGTCAGCGTCACCATTCGCTTTGTGGACGAAGACCCACAAAAGCTCGAGGACTTGTCCCGGTTCGTCGCCCGCTTCCGGGCCGGCGCCCGCTGATCATTGCCGCCCGGGCGGCAATGATCCGCTTTTCGGGGTCGCGGTGCCCTGGGGCGCCGGGGCCTCGCCCGCTTCCACCAGCCGTTCCTTCGGGAAATGACAGACAAACTCGCTGCCCTCGCCGGGCCGGCTGTGGATGTCCAGCCGGCCATCGTGGTTGATCAGCACGTGCTTGACGATGGCCAGGCCCAGGCCGGTGCCGCCGGTGTCCTTGTGGCGGCTGGGGTCGGCCCGGTAGAAGCGTTCGGTCAGCCGGGGGATGTGCACCGGATCGATACCGATGCCGGTGTCTTTTACCGTCAGGTAACCGCCGTTCCGGTCGGTGCGCCAGCTCACGTCAATCTCGCCACCGGCGGGGGTGTATTTCACCGCGTTGAACACCAGGTTGGAGAAAGCGCTGCGCAGTTCGCTTTCGTCGCCCCGCAGCCACTGGTCACTTTCGAGGCTCAGGCGGATCTGATGCTGGCGGTCACCGCTGAGAGTGCGGGCATCCTGGACAATCTGGCCCACCATCTGGCCCACGTTGATGCGGGCGTGGTGCAGGGTATGTTCACCGGTTTCGATGCGGGACAGCAGGATAAGGTCGGTAATCAGGGCCTCCATCCGGCTGGCCTGGCCGGTCATGGCGTCGATGGCGCGGCGCCATTTGGCGGGTAACTGGTCGCTGTTGTCCGACATGGTTTCCAGGTAGCCGCTGATCACCGTCAGCGGCGTGCGCATCTCGTGGGACACGTTGCCGACAAAATCCCGCCGCATCTGCTCGAGCTGAAACAGCCGGGTGACGTCCTTGGCCACGATCAGGCGGTCGTCGTCACCGAACAGGCTGATCTGGACCTGCAGCCGCAGGTGGGGGCGGGCCGGAGAGCGGATTTGCAGCGGCTCCCGGTAGTCCCTGGCGTCGAAGTAGGCCTTGAAGGCCGGGGTGCGGATCAGGTTATGGACGATCTGGCCCCGGTCGGTGCCCCGCCGGAACCCCAGCAGGTACTCGGCGGCGTCGTTCCACCATTCCATCTTGCCATGGCTGTCCGTCATCACCACGCCGTCGAGCATGGCGTTGGTGGATTCCTGCACCCGGTGAATGCGGGCCCGCAGCCGGTCTTCGATCTGCTGGTGGACGCGCTCCTGCCGGTGCAGGCGGTCAAACAGCTCGCCCCAGAGGCCGACGCTGTGGGGCGCGTCGGCGGACAGGCCAGCATGTCCCAGCCACCGGCTCAGGCGGCGCAATTGCACGAGGGTCCAGCTGAGGTACAGGGCGAGCGCTACCAGCAGCGCCGGCAGCAGCTGGCCCAGGTACAGGCCCAGGCCGGCCGCCACCGCCAGCCCGAATGCCAGGAAACGCACATGTCGGGACCAGTCGTGTTGCATAGGGGTGGTGCCTTGTTCTGGTTGGCCGGAGCCGGGTTGGCCGTCAGTCCGAGCGGGTTGAGAACCGGTAGCCGGCGCCCCGGACGGTCTGGATCAGGTAGTCGTAGCGTTCCCCCAGGGCCTTGCGCAGCCGGCGGATGTGCACGTCCACGGTGCGTTCTTCCACGTAGACGTTGCCGCCCCAGACCTGGTCCAGCAGCTGGGACCGAGTATAGACCCGTTCCTGGTGGGTCATGAAGAACTGCAGCAGCCGGTATTCGGTGGGGCCCATGGTCACTGCCCCTTCCGGGGTGGACACCCGGTGGCCCACCGGGTCCAGGGTCAGGCCTTCCACGTCGATGGGGGAATCCACGCCCGGGGGCGTGGCCCGCCGCAGCACCGCCTTCAGGCGGGCGACCAGTTCCCGGGGGCTGAACGGTTTGGTGATGTAATCGTCCGCGCCCACTTCCAGGCCCTGGATTTTGTTGTCTTCCTCAACCTTGGCGGTGAGCATGATGATGGGAATGTCGGCGGTGGCTTCGTCGCGCTTCAGGCGCCGGGCCAGTTCGACGCCGCTGGTGCCGGGCAGCATCCAGTCCAGCAGCACCAGGTCGGGCTGCTTGTCCACAATCAGGGCGTGGGCTTCGCGGGCGTCCGCGGCTTCGAGGTAATCGTAGTCCGCCATTTCCAGCGCGACGGCGATCATCTCCCTGATCGGAGCTTCGTCGTCGACGATCAGCACGGTTTTTCCATTCATGGGGGTGACCCTGTTTCAGCCGTCAATTGGTTACCGGACTATTACAACGCCCGAGTATGACAGCTCTGTGACAGTCTCAGCGCACCAGTGTATCCACAAACAGCCCGGCAAACACCGCGAAACCCGCCCAGTTGTTGTTCAGAAAGGCTTTGAAGCACTCTTCTCGGGCGCGGTTCCGGGCCAGGAACTGGTGGTAAACAAACAGGCCGGCCATAACCGCGACCCCCAGGTAATAGAAGACGCCCAGCTCCGTCCGGTGCCCGACCAGCACCAAAATCAGGATCACCAGCGCCTGCAGAGCGCCAATAATGGCCCGATCGGCCTCGCCGAACAGGATGGCCGTGGACTTGATGCCCACCTTCAGGTCGTCGTCCCGGTCCACCATGGCGTAGAGGGTGTCGTAGGCCACGGTCCAGAGCACATTGGCGGTGAACAGCAGCCAGGTAACCTGGCTCAGTGCGTTGGCCTGGGCCGCCCAGGCCATGGGAATGGCCCAGGAAAAGGCAGCCCCGAGGAACAGTTGGGGCAGGTGGGTGTAGCGCTTCATGAACGGATAAATGAAGGCGAGCACCAGGCCACCGAACGACAGGTACAGCGTCAGGGTGTTCGTGAACAGGACCACCATCAGGAACGACACGAGGCTCAGGCCCAGGAACAGGGCCACCGCCTCCCAGGCCCGGATACGGCCGGCGGTCAGCGGCCGGTCCTGGGTGCGCTTGACGTGGCGATCCCAGTCCCGGTCGGCAAAGTCGTTGATGGCGCAGCCGGCGGCCCGCATGAAAAACACGCCCAGGGTGAAGATGATCACATTGGCCAGGTCCGGTTGGCCGTCGGCGGCCAGCCACAGGGACCAGTAGGTGGGCCAGAGCAGCAGCAGGGAGCCGATGGGCCGGTTGATGCGCAGCAACTGGGCGTAGTCGGTCAGCCGGCGGACCAGCGGTTCGGGCAGGGCATTGGCGGGCATGGGAAGGAGCTCTCGGCGGCGGATGGATGGCACAGACCCGATCGATTATAGCGGCCCGGTCGCGCCGGGTTAACCGGTGTGCCGGTTTGTGATCAGGCTGGGTAGCAGGTATTCCCCCACCAGCAGGCCGTGGCGCCCGTTGTGGAACATGGACCGCCGGGCCAGGATGGCGTCTCCCGGATGCCGGGGTTGGCACAAACCGGTTTCCAGCGGTCCCCGTTGCCAGTCCGGGCTACTGAACAGGTAGGCGCCCAGCGGCTTGCGGCCGAGCTGGCGCAGGCGCCGCCCCCGCCCGTTCAGGCAGGCCAGGGGCACCAGGGTCCGGGCCAGGACCCAGGGCGAGCCGTCGCCGCACAGGGCCACTTCCCGCACCCAGGCCAACTGCCGTTCAGGAAGCCCCAGGTGTCGCGCCTCTTCCAGAGTGGGGCGGCCGAAGCCCTCGTGGCGCACGTCCACGTGGAAGCGCTCCCGGCAGACTCGCTGCAGCGCGCGGGTAAAGGAGCCTTCCACGGTGAGCCAGTGCCGGGCGGCCCCGTGCACCTGCGGGTCGATCAGCCCGGCGGAAGCCAGGGACGGGTACCAGCGGGTGGCTGGCACCCCGGTGGCGGGCTGGTGGTGGCGGTTACAGTCCCTTGACGGCATAAATGCCCGGGGCGTTGCGCCAGTAACCCTTGTAGTCCATGCCGTAGCCAAACAGGAAGCGGTCTTCCACATCCAGGCCGGTGAAGTCGGCTTTCAGGCCCGGACGGGCCTTGCGGTCGTGCTGTTTGTCCACCAGAACGGCGGTGAGCACCTCGGCGGCGCCATGGGCCCGGCAGTAGTCGGCGATGGCGCAGAGGGTAGTGCCTTCATCCAGGATGTCATCGATGATCAGCACGGTACGGCCGGTCATGTCCGCATCCGGCTGCAGCTTCCACTCCAGGATGCCGCCGGTGGTTTCCTGGCGGTAGCGAGTGGCGTGGAGGTACTCGGCCTGTACCGGAAAACGCAGCTGGGGCAGCAGCTGACCGGTCAGGATGAGCCCGCCGTTCATCACGCAGAACACCAGGGGGTTGGCGCCGGACAGGCGGGCGGTGATCTCGTCGGCCAGTGAGTGGATGGCGGCCTGTACCTGCGTTTCATCCACCAGGCAGTCGGCTTCGGCCATGACCTGGTTCATTTCGGCGACGGTGTCGTTCATACCTGAGGATCCTGTCTAAAACGGGCGATTATACCGAACCGGCGGGCGGGAAGGGAGGGGCGACCGGCCCGGGTCGGTCGGTCATTACCGCGATTGGCACAAATCTACCCGCGTCCGCGTCCGTAATGGCATTGGTGCAGGCGGCGCCCGCCGGTATCATGGGCGCGGTTGAACGGATCGCTTGCGCGAGGGTCCAATTGAAGATACGGTTAGCAATCGTTCTACTGCAAGATTGTTAGACAATTATTCGTTGGCTGTGCCAACCCCGGGCCGGCGGCCGGTCCCGGACGATCAGGAGAGACTTGATGAGAAAGTGGCAGTGCGTTGTGTGTGGCCTGATTTATGACGAGGCCGAGGGCTGGCCGGAAGACGGCATCGAACCGGGCACCCGTTGGGAAGACGTGCCGGAAGACTGGGTCTGCCCAGACTGCGGCGTGGGCAAGGAAGACTTTGAAATGATCGAGATCGACTGACCAGGGAGGTCCAGCGCATGTCCGAACACGGCCCCATTGTCATCGTTGGTACCGGCCTGGCCGGGTATTCCCTGGCCCGGGAGCTTCGAAAACTGGACAAGGACACGCCAGTGATCCTGGTCAGCGCCGACGACGGCGTGAGTTACTCCAAGCCCATGCTGTCCACGGGTTTCACCAAGGGTAAAGACGCCGATGGCCTGGCCCAGGCGGACGTGGACGCCATGCAGGCCCAGCTGGGCATCGAAATCCGCCCCCACACGCAGGTGACCGGCATTGACGTTGACGCCCGCCAGTTGCAGTTGGCGGACGGCGCCCTGAGCTACGGCCGGCTGGTGCTGGCCTGTGGTGCTGACGTGCTGAGGCTGGACATTCCCGGCGACGGCGGCGATCGGGTGTTCTCCATCAACGACCTGGGGGACTACCGGCGTTTCCGGGACACCCTGGGCGAAGGCCGCCGGGTGGCGATCATGGGCGCCGGGCTCATCGGCTGCGAGTTTGCCAACGACCTGCGCAATGGCGGCATCGAGGTGGACGTCATCGCCCCCTGTGATGCGTTGATGCCGGGGCTGCTACCGGACGCTGCCGCGAACGCGGTACAGCGGGCGCTGACCGATCTGGGGGTGCGTTTTCACCTGGGCGAGGTGGTCGAGCGCATCGACCGGGCCGACGACGGCGTGTGCCTGAGCCTGTCGGACGGCTCGACCCTGGACGCCGACCTGGTGGTGTCCGCCATCGGCCTGCGACCACGCACCGCCCTGGCGGCGGACGCCGGGCTGGCGGTGAACCGGGGCATTCAGGTGAACCGGGCGCTGGAAACCTCGGCCCCGGACGTCTACGCCCTGGGGGATTGCGCCGAGGTGGACGGCCACGTGCTCCTGTACGTGCTGCCGCTGATGGCCTGCGCCCGTGCCCTGGCAAAAACCTTGACCGGCGAGCGCACCGAGGTGAGCTACGGGGTGATGCCGGTGATGATCAAAACCCCCTGCTGCCCGACTGCGGCCTACCCGCCGCCGGCGGACGCGGCTGGCGACTGGCAGACCGACGCCGACGGCAACAGCGTGCGCGCCCGGTTCGTGAGCCCGGACGGCGAACTGCTGGGCTTTGCCGTTACGGGGGATTTCGCCGTGGAGAAGCAGGCTCTGGCCAAAGAGGTCCCGCCCCTGCACGGCTGAGCCGGGCGGGCGCGGGCCGCGTAGTCGTTGCCAAATGGCCGGGCTTCGGGTAGAAAACTCCTTCGTGAGCTAATGAACCGACAGGAGCAGGCATGCTAGAAGTCACACAACGGTTGGTGGAGTTGCTGGATCTTTCGCCCATTGGCGACGATCACTTCCAGGGCGACAGCGAAGATCTTGGCTTTCCCAACGTGTTCGGCGGCCAGGTCCTGGGCCAGGCCCTGATGGCCGCCAGCCGAACCGTGGAGGGCCGCCTGTGCCATTCCCTGCACGCCTACTTCCTGCGCCCGGGCAACCACAGCATGCCCATCGACTACGAAGTCCAGCGGGTGCGCGACGGCGGCAGCTTTTCCGTGCGCCGGGTGATTGCCCGTCAGGACGGCAAGGAAATCCTCACCGGGTCCATGTCGTTCCAGGTGGAGGAAACCGGATTTGACCACCAGTTCCCCATGCCCGAGGCCCCGGCGCCGGACACCCTGACCTCCGAGCAGATGCTGGGCCAGCGCCTGGCCAGCAAAGTGCCCGAGCGGCTTCGGGACAGCCTGACCCGTGACCGTCCCATCGAGATTCGCCCGGTGGCGCCGGGCAACCCGCTGTCCCCGCAGCCGAGCCCACCCTACAAACAGAACTGGTTCCGGGCCCAGGGGCCGCTGCCGGACGATCCCGTGCTGCACCGCTGCCTGCTGACCTACGCGTCCGACTTCCAGTTCCTGGGCACCTCCATGAACCCCCACGGTGTGTCCTTCATGAGCCCCAACATGCAGGTGGCCAGCCTGGACCACGCGATCTGGTTCCATCGGGACTTCCGCATGGATGAGTGGCTGCTGTACGACAAGGACAGCCCGAGCGCGTTCGGCGGCCGGGGCTTCAACCGGGGCAACTTCTACAACCAGAACGGCGTGTTGGTGGCCTCGACCACCCAGGAAGCGCTGATCCGCCAGCGCAAGCCCCGCTGACCGACCCTCCCGACCACGTCGCTCCCGTACCCGGGCCGCTCAGCGCGTGCCCTGGTGCTGCGCCTGATCCCGCTGCTGGGTGCCGAGCCAGTCAATAAAGCCCTCCAGCGGCAGCGGCGGCGTCAACAGGTAGCCCTGGATCATGTCGCAGCCCATGGCGCGCAGGGCGTCGGCGGTGGCGATGTCCTCCACGCCCTCGGCGACCACCCGGTAGCCCAGGGAGTGGCACATATCGATGGTGGTCTGGACGATCACCCGGTCCTCGTTCTGGGTGGTCAGGTCCCGCACCAGGGACCGGTCAATCTTGATCTCGGTGGCGGGCAGCTGCTTGATGTAGGACAGGGACGAGTAGCCGGATCCGAAGTCGTCGATGGAAATCCGGATGCCGGCCCCGGCCAGCAGGTTCAGTGCGTTCAGGGCGTTGGCGGGGTCGAGCATCATGGAGGTTTCGGTCACTTCAAAGGTCACCGCGCCCTGATGGCGGTGATGGCTTCGCATCAGCCGCTGCACGTGCAGGGCAAAATCCGCTTCCCGCAGGTTGTTGGGGGAAATGTTCACCGACAGGTCCAGGGTGTGACCGGCCTCAAGCAGCGCCGTGCGCAGGGTCAGCGCCTGCTCCAGTACCCAGCGGGTCAGGGGCTTGATCAACCCGGTCTGTTCCGCCATCTGCACCATCTGGTCCGGCCGGATCGACGACGCCCGGGCGGGCCAGCGAATCAGCGCCTCCATGCCCACCACCGTGTCCGTGCGCAGGTTCAGCTTCGGCTGCAGGTACAGCGCCAGCTCGTTCTGTTCCATGGCGCGCCTCAGCTCTGAGGCCAGGGTCAGGCGGTCGGTGCTGTAGGCGTCCCGGCTGGTCCGGTAATAGGCCAGCCCCCGGTCCCGGGCCCGGTCCGAGTCTTCGGCGATGATCGCCCGGCGGATCAGGGTGTTGGCGTCGTTGCCGTGCTCCGGGTGAATCGCCACCCCGATGCGGGGCTCCAGGGGAATCTGCATGCCCAGGTAGTCGATCGGCCGGCGGATACGCTCCAGGCAGCGCAGTACGGTGCGGGCGGCGGCTTCGGCGGTGCGGGCGTCCGCCAGCATGGCAAACGATTGACTGTCCATGGCCGCCAGATAAAAGGTCTGCCGATCGGTCCGCGCCACCGGCAGGATGCCCGGGACCTCCCGGAGGATGGCGTGGTACTCCCTCGCCGCCAGTTCCAGGATCCGGTCGGTGTTGTGGTGCCCCAGGGTTTTGGTGACCGAGGGCAGGTTATCCAGGTGAATCACGCACACGCCCAGACGCTGGTCGGGATGGTGGCGCAGCCGGTCGGCCAGCGTCATTTCAAAGCTGGCCCGGTTCGGCAGGCCGGTCAGGGGATGGTGCAGCGCCTGGTCCATCAGCCGCCGTTCTACCTGGCGCCGGGCTTCCAGGGCGTTCAACTCGGCGGCCTGGGCCAACACTTTGTCCTGGCGTTCCCGATAGATACGGATCGCCAGGGCAAGGGCCAACAGCATCGCCTGGAGGGCTGACCCCATTTCAATGCCGTACACCGTGAGCACGTTGGTCGGCAGCAGGGCGTACTTGTTGAACGCGGTGATCGCGCTGCCCAGGGTGAGCGCGCCCCAGGCCAGGGTGTAATACATCGCCTGACGGTTGCCCCGCAGCCATTGCTGGGGGCCCAGCAGGGTCAGCAGCAGACAGCCGGGAATGGACAGCGCCACCACCAGGCGGATGGCGGTGTTGTAGTCCAGCACGAAGGTGGCCAGTGCGGCCAGGCCGTTAATGACCATCATGGCCCGCAGAGCCCAGTCCATCCGGGGGCTGAAGCGCTGCAGGTCCAGGAAGGTGCCGGAGAACCACAGGGTGACCAGCATGGTTAGGGGAATGCTCAACAGCATGGCCTGGTTCTGCACCGCCGGGGAGTCCGGCCAGAGTAACGGGTAGGCAATGCCGTTGAGGTAGGCAATGATCAGCAGATACCCAAACGTGGACAGCACGTACAGCAGATACACCCGTTCGCGCAGGGCGATAAAGATGAACAGGTTGAACACGATGATGGTGAACAGGATGCCGTAGTAGACGGCGTGGGCCAGATCCTCCCGGGTGGCCTGTTCAAAGAACGCCTTGTCGTTCCAGAGCGTCAGGGGCACCTGCAGCGCGCCCTGGCTGCGCACTTCCAGGAGAATGCGTTCGCCGCTGCCCGGGCGGTGGTCGAAGGGAAACAGGAAGTTGCGGTATTGCACCGGGCGGCTGGCAAAGGGCAGCCGGTCACCGGCCTGCTGCTGGCTCACCACCCGGCCGTTGCGCACCAGGAAGAAACGCAGGTGGTCGAGCTGGGAATAGCTGATTTCCAGCAGATTGAGGCGCGGGTTGTCGGGCACCGGGAACGACAGCCAGACGGTGTCCCGGATGTATCCGAAATTGGGGCTGGGCTGGGCCAGAGGCTGCCAGTCGCTGCGGGCCAGGGCCTGGTTGGCGCTCAGGTTGGTGTCGGGCGCCAGCCGCAGGTAATCCGGCTGGGGCACAAGCCGGCCGTCTGCCCCCTGACAGGGCCAGGACAGGGCCGATATCAGCAGGAGCATCAGCGTGGGCAACCAGCGGTTCGGTGTCACAGGGGCGTCGCGTGTGTCGTTGTCATTATGGCCCGAGTATGGCCGCTCGAAGCCGGTGGCTCAAGGCATCGGGGATTACGGCTGTCCGGTTGGCCCGGATGCCCACGTGCTGGCCCATTCCAGGGCCCAGGGCACGGCCTCCTGTTCCGGCTCCAGCACTTCCAGGGCGTCAATGGTCAGGGTCTGCCCGCATTTGCGGGCGCCGGTCTCGAGCAGTGCTTCCTCCATCAGGTTTCCGGCGCCGCAGAATGTGTCGCCGTAAGAGCTGTCCCCCAGAACGACGACGCCGAACGGCCGGCCCGGCTGCTGGGGAAGTTGGTCCCGCAGGTCCAGGTAAAACGGCAGCAGGTTGGGCGGCACCTCGCCCTGGCCGGTGGTGGAGGTGCACACCAGCAGCGGGCCTTCGGTGCCGGCGACGTCCGCCAGCTCGGGGTTTTCCAGCACGATGGCCGGGTGGCCCTCGGCTTCCAGTGCGCGGGCCACGGCGCGCGCGGTCATCAGGGCGCCCCCGTACACGGAGCCCACCAGGAGTCGGATGACGGTCATGACAGGACCTCGGATCGGTGATGGATGGCGGTGCCGATCATAGCGGGGCGGCGCGGGGCGCTCAAGGCAGGCCGGGGGCCGATCGGATCGGCTCGTCGTCCCGGCGTACCCGGGGGGCGATCTGGTTACGGCCGGCGGCCTTGGCGGCGTAAAGGTTCTGGTCCAGCTGCCGGAGCAGGTCGTCCAGGCTGGCACACTTGGCGATGGAGGCGACGCCCGCGCTGAGGGTGACCGTCACCGGGGGGGCGGTCTGGCCGAAGCGGGTTTGGGCCACCGCCTGGCGCAGGCGCTCGGCCAGGGTAAGAGCCTGCAGCAGGGCGGTATCCGGCAACAGGATCAGGAACTCCTCGCCGCCCCAACGGGCGGCGACATCGGTCTTGCGTATCACCTCGGCGGTGGTCGTGGCGAACTGGCGCAGAACCGCGTCGCCCATGTCGTGGCCGTGGGTATCGTTGATCGACTTGAACCAGTCCAGGTCCACCAGCACAACGGAAAAGTGGTGACCGGAGCGTTGGTAGCGGGAGAACTCCACCAGTAACCGGTGCTGCATGTCCCGGCGATTGGACAGACCGGTCAGTTCGTCTGTGCGGGCGGCATGCTCGTGGGTGGCGGCCAGCTCCACCAGCTCGTTACGGGCTTTCAGCCTGCCCGCCTCAAGAATGAAACAAAAGATCGATTCGAAGGCCAGGGTGGCGAAGAAGCGGATCTTGAAGTCGGTGGAGTAGTGGGCGCCCACGAACGGCAACTGGGGAAACTCGAACACGATGGCGGCCACCAGGCAACACAACAGCAGCACGGCGGTGCCGGTTTTCAGGTCCGTCAGGAAGAACAGCAGGGGCGGAAACACGTAGAACCAAAGAGGTCCGGTGTTGCTCTCGCCGCCGGAGGCGATGAGGTACACAAACAGCAGGGCGGCAATGAGGATCAGCGAGCGCTTCTGGCGCACCCGGTCACCGGTCACGGCGAAGCGGGCCATGGTCCAGAGCACCAGCAGGCTGAACAACCCCAGCACCCAGGCGTGCAGAAGGTGGCCTGCGAACCAGGATTTGAGGCCAATGCCCACCAGGAAAACGATGGCTGCGCCCGACAGTACGTTCAGCAGGCGTGAGACCTGGGCGTCCTCGCGGGCGCCGGCCGCCGCGTGGCTGGCGGACAGGAGTGGTTTCATCGGGGGTCGCTTCTGGTTGTAGTGTCGCCGAACGTTATAGATGCCATTATCCGCGAACACCGGTAAAAAACGGCGGGTTTGGTCACACTTGGCGCAGCCGGCAGCGTGTTTCAATTCCATGACAAAACTTTTATAGTGGCGGCCCCTAGTCGAGCTTGAAAACCGGAGGCTGCGCCCGCCATGGCCCGTTCCAGCGAATTTTTCGATTCCCTCCTCACCAGCCCCTCGACGGAACGATACCGGGTTGGCATCAGTCTGCTGTTTCTCCTGGGCATCTGGCTGGCGGTTGGCGCCATCGCCCAGGATACGCCCAACAATCTGCTGCTGGTGGCCGCTGCGGTGATCGGCGGCTACATGGCCATCAACATCGGTGCCAACGATGTCGCCAACAACGTGGGCCCGGCGGTGGGTTCTGGCGCCCTGTCCCTGGGCGCGGCGGTGTTGCTGGCGGCGGTGTTCGAGGCCAGCGGCTCGCTGATTGCCGGCGGCGAAGTGGTGGGCACCATCAAGGGCGACATCATTGATCCCGCCCTGCTGGACAGCGCCGATACGTTTGTCTGGCTGATGACCGCCGCCCTGCTGGCCGGCGCCCTATGGCTGAACCTGGCCACCTGGATGGGCGCGCCGGTGTCCACCACCCACTCCATCGTCGGCGGCGTGCTCGGCGCCGGCATTGCCGCGGGCGGCTGGGGCATCGCCAACTGGGCCGTCATGGGTAAGATCGTGGCCAGTTGGGTGATTTCTCCGGTGCTTGGCGGCGTACTGGCCGCGGCCTTCCTGTACGTGATCAAGAAAACCGTCCTGTACCGACCGGACGTCGTTGCCTCGGCCCGTCGGTTCGTGCCGCTGCTGGTGTCCATTATGGCCTGGGCGTTTGGCACCTACCTGATGCTCAAGGGCGTCAAGAAGCTGGTTAAGGTGGACTTCCTGCAGGCCTCCCTGGTCGGACTGGCGGCGGCCGTGGTGGTCTACTTTCTGGTGCGCACCCTGGTGCGCCGCCGGGCCGCGACCATGCAGAACCACCCGGACGCGGTCAGCTCCCTGTTCACCTGGCCGCTGATTTTCTCCGCCGCCCTGCTCAGCTTTGCCCATGGCGCCAACGACGTGGCCAACGCGGTCGGCCCGCTGGCGGCGATCAACGACGCCATCCAGCACGGCGGTGTGGCGACCGCCGCCGGCATTCCCCTGTGGGTGATGATGGTGGGTGCCCTGGGCATCGCGGTCGGCCTGATGCTGTTCGGCCCGCGCCTGATCAAGACCGTGGGCAGCGAGATCACCGAACTCGACAAGACCCGGGCTTTTTGCATCGCCCTGTCCGCCGCCCTGACGGTGATCGTTGCGTCCCAGCTTGGCCTGCCAGTCAGCTCCACCCACATTGCACTGGGCGGCGTCTTCGGGGTGGGCTTCCTGCGGGAGTACCTCAAGCGGAACTATGCGGCTCAGCTTCACGGCATCATCGAGCAGCACGGCCCGGACGAGCAGGCGCGCCTGCGGCCGTTCCTGGAGAATTTCCAGGACGCCAGCGTGGAGGAAATGGAAAAACTGCTGAAGCGGGCCAAGAAGAAAAAGCAGCAGGTGCCGCTGTCAAAATCCGAGCGCAAGCGCCTGAAGAAGATTTACCAGGAGGAGATGGTCAAGCGCTCCCACCTGATTCGTATTGCCGCCGCCTGGGTCATCACCGTGCCGGCGTCCGCCATCATGGCGGCGTTCCTGTTCTTCACCCTGCGGGGCCTGATGCTCTGACGCTGGCGCTACCTCGGCCTGGCCCCGGCCCGCTGGTTGAAGCCGGCGCTTTTGGCCATACTGTGTCTGTTAGACTAACCGGCGGCGGCGACCGGCGCCGCCGTCCACCGTTTCCGGGAGTATGGTATGAGTTCATCCGTTGAAAGCCGCCAGGCGAAGATGATTGCCGAGCTGCGTGTGTTCATCAAGAAGGTGCTGAGCGATCCGACCATTGCGGTCAAATCCGTGGACATTGCCCGTAAATACCGTAACGAGGCCAATGCCGACGAGCTGATGGCCCGGGAAATCAGCGCCAACACCACCATCCGCATTCCGGAGAACTGGAGTGAGGCGGACAAGATGTTCCTGGAGATCCTGCACGAGGTGCTGGACGACGAGGAAGCGCTCTACTGAGGTGGCGGTTGAGCGCGCCTCAGCCCGCCTGCCGCAGCACCGCCGACGCCATCTGATGCAGGATGCTCATTTCGTCGGCAATCCCTTCTTCCCGGGACAGCGCCCGCTGCTCCCGCAGAATATCCGCCAGGATCTCTTTCGTCGTCAGCGGGTTGGCGAGAACCACCCGGAACACGATGCACGGGAATCGGAAATAATGCACCGGCTCCAGACGGGTCCGTGACACAAACGCCTTGCCCCGCTCCCGCTGGGTTTTCTGGATAAACTTGGTGATCCGGTTCAGGCAGGTGTTCAGCTTTTCCGCCTGAAGCTCGTCGGCCATGGCCAGGGCCCGTCGCACCTCGGCCGGACAGTACCGGTAGGTGAGGATGTTCAGCTCCGGTTCGGTAATCAGCTCGAAGTCCGGCTCGTTGCGGATCATGTCCGCAAAGGTGTGGGCCTTTTCGATGCCCTGGTCAATCAGGATCTCATAACCCTCCCGCCCCAGAATGCGCAGCCCGGAGTGGATCAGCATGGACATGCCCGGGCGGGACCCTTCCAGGGTGGTGGTGCCGAGGTCCCGGGAGCCTTTGCGGATGATGTACTGGGCGTGATGCTCCACGGCCGAGGCCAGGCTTGGGTCCCGGAACACCACCAGGCCCGCGCCCATGGGCACGTACAGCTGCTTGTGGGCGTCGAAAGTGACGGAATCGGCCTTTTCGATGCCCTTGAGCAGCGGCTTGTAGGTGCGTGAGAACAGGGTGGGCCCGCCCCAGGCGGCGTCCACGTGGAAATGGGCACCGAACTCCCGGGCGATGTCGGCCACGGCATCCAGCGGGTCGACATTGCCGGTTTCGGTGGTGCCGGCCACGCCGCAGATGGCCAGGATCTTGATCTTCTGTTTCTGCAGCTCCAGGCACTTTTCCCGCAGGGCGTCCGGCAAGATCCGGTTGTGCTCGTCGGTGTCAATGGCCACCAGGGAGTCCCGGCCCAGGCCCAGCACGTCGGCGGCCTTGCGCAGGGAATAGTGGCCCCGTCGGGAGACCAGCACCGCGGCGCCCTCATAACCGTAGTAGCGAAGCGCCCGGAACAGCCCTTCTTGGTGCAGGCCACGGAAGCTGCCTTCGGGGGGAAAGGCCCGGTTGCGAGCGACCCAGAGGGCGGTGACGTTGGCGATGGTGCCGCCGGAGCACATGACGCCGAGGGTGTGGCGGGGGTCGTGCATCCATTTGCGGTAAAAGGCGCCGTCTTCCTGGTACACCAGCCGGTGGATCATGCCCAGCACCTGGCGCTCCATGGGAGTGAAGGCCTTGGAGGTTTCGGTTTTCACCAGGTTCTGGTTCAGGGCGATCATGATTTTCGACAGCGGCAGCATGAAGTAGGGCAGCGCTGACGTCATGTGGCCGATGAAGGCAGGGGAGGCGGTGTGCACGGAGTTGGCCACGAGTTTGTCGAGCAGGAACTGGGCCTGTTCGGAGACAAACACGGGTTTCTCCGGGATGTTGTACTCACCGAAATCTTTTTCGACGTCGGAGAGGTCCCGTTCGACCGCGACGATGTGGTCCTGCAGGAAACCGGCCAGGTTGCGGGAGATGTCCTGGTCGATCCGGCTGAGGGTCGATTCCGGCGCCTCGGGGACGGTGAACACGCGGTACATCGCCTCGACCGAGGCCTGGGCGGATTTTTTCTTTCCGGTCATAGGCACCACACAGGTTCAGTGGTCATCCGCGGGCCGGTTCCGGATGCCCGGCGGACGGGGCCGAGCCGTGGTCCGGCGTCGGCAGTGGGTATAGCTGCCTGGAGCGGCTACGCTCGCTTCCCTGAGGTTGCGTAGTATAAGGCGTGGTGTCCGGCCACGCCACCGGGCTGGCCGCGCCAGCGCTCAGAGGATTTCTCGCTGGACGTCGAGGATGGCGGCGTCGATGCGCTCTGCGATGGCTTTCTCGACCGCGTCGAGGCGCTGGCTGATCTGCTGGGAGGAGGTGCCCAGGGCGGCGATGGTCCAGGTGGCGCAGTCCAGGGCGTCGTGGTCCGCGGTTTCGGCGACGGCGAGGTCCGCCTCCCGGCCCCAGACGGCTTTCATGGCGGTGAAGGCCTTGCGTTTGGCTTTCAGGTCGTCGCAGCCGTAGAGCTGGAAGTGCAGGGTCAGCACGCCGATGTGGGGCGTGATCACCGGGGCGTCCGGCTGCAGGCCGTCTTTCAGAAGCTGTCTCAGTGAGTCTGGCATGTTTGATTCCGTGCAGGCACCGGCGGGGGCTTCCCTTCCAAAACCCGCTCCTTTGGCCCGTCCATGGGGCGCTTGAGCTCCGCCATCCCTGGCTCCGCACAGTTTTGGAAGGAAAGCCCCCGCCGGCGCTCAGAGTTCTCGTTGGCCGGCCGAAGGGCGCTGCTTAATGACCGAAGCCGCCAATTCGCCGTTCAGGGCGCGTCGCCCAGCATCAGGCAGTGATGCCGGTCATCGGCCCGTCAACGCCGCCCGGAGCGTCATCCGGCCGCGTCATTCGGGCTAGCCTACTACAGGCGTGGCCCGCTTGATAATGGCGGCGGCGTCGATGCCCGTGGGCAGGGTGCCGTAGTTGAGGCCACCGTTGGTGTCCAGGCGGCCGGCGCAGAACGCGTCCGCCACCTCGGCGGGGCTGTGGCGCAGCAGCAGGGAGGCCTGAAGGGCCAGGGCCAGGCGGTCGACCAGGTTGCGAGCCCGGTATTGGACGTCGCTGAGATCGGTGAAGTCACGCTGAAGGTTGTCCAGGAACCGGTCAAAGCGGCGATCGGCGCCCCGGGCCAGAGCGGCTTCGATGAAGAAGGCGTCGAGGGCGTCCGGGGTCTTCTGCAGGGCCCGGAGGGTGTCCAGGCACTGGACGTTGCCGCTCCCTTCCCAGATGGCGTTGACCGGGGATTCCCGGAACAGGCGCGGCAGAATGCAGTCTTCCATCACGCCGCTGCCGCCAATGCACTCCATGGCCTCGTAGGCGTGGTTGGGGGTGCGCTTGCAGATCCAGTATTTGCCCACCGGCGTGGCCAGCCGGGTCAGCAGGCGTTCGTGTTCGTCGTCCTGGTGGTCCAGGGCGCGGGCGATGCGCAAGGTGTAGGCCAGGGCGGCTTCGCTTTCCAGGGCCAGGTCCGCCAGGACGTTTTGCATCAGCGGCTGGTCGGCGAGACGAGCGCCGAAGGCGCTGCGGTGCCGGCTGTGGTGGCTGGCCTGGGCGACGGCTTGGCGCATGCCGGCGGCGCTGCCAATCATGCAGTCGAAGCGGGTCATGGCGACCATGTCGATGATGGTGGGCACGCCGCGGCCCTCTTCGCCCACCATCCAGGCCAGCGCGCCCCGCAGTTCGACCTCGCTGGAGGCGTTGGCGACGTTGCCCATCTTGTTTTTCAGGCGCTGGATCTGCCAGGGGTTCTTGGTGCCGTCCGGGCGCCAGCGGGGCATCAGGAAGCATGAGAGGCCGCCCGGGGCGTGCGCCAGAACCAGAAACGCGTCGCACATGGGGGCGGAGACAAACCATTTGTGACCCACCAGTTCGTAGGCCTGGCCGGGGCCGCCGGCGGCCATCGGGTAGGCGCGGGTGGTGTTGGCGCGGACGTCGCTGCCGCCCTGTTTCTCGGTCATGGCCATGCCGATGGTGACCGCGGCTTTTTGCCCGTCAGGCACGTTGCGGGGGTCATAGGCGTTGGCCAGGATGCGGGTTTCCCACGTCTTCGCCAGGTCTGGCTGCTGGCGAATGCTGGGTACGGCGGCAAACGTCATGGTGACCGGGCAGCAGTGGGCGGCTTCCACTTGGGAGTGCAGGTAGTACTTGGCCGCCCGGGTGACGTGGGCGCCGGCGCCGGGGTGGGTCCAGGGGCTGCTGTGCAAGCCGTTTTCCAGGGCGATGCGCATCAGCTCGTGGTAGGCCGGGTGGAAATCGATCTCATCGATGCGGTGGCCGAAGCGGTCGTGGCTATGGAACACCGGCCGGTTGGCGTTGGCCCGGAAGCCCAGGTCGATGGTGGCAGCAGCGCCCGCGAGAGCACCGAAACGGCTCAGCTCGCCGGTGGCGCTGCCGGCCCCTTCCCGGAGGGCGGCTTCCTGCAGCACGGTATCCTGCTCGTAGAGGTTGTAATCGGCCAGCGCTGGCGGCTGGTTGAGGACCTCGTGGGTGTCCGCCAGATATCGGTCGCTGGCGGGCGGGACGGGTGCGTGGGCGTTCATGGCTACCTCCTGGTGCCGGTCAGCCCCTGCATGCAAAAGATCAGGATGGCGTCGACCAGCCGGTGTTTGTCGTCCCCGGAGAGGGTGTTCTGACCCGCCAGCGTCGGTGACAGCGGGCCGACCAGGCTCTCCGAGATGGCGCCGACCAGGCAGGTGCTGCTCTGGCGGGCGTCCTGATCCGGGAGCGTGCCTTCGGCGATGCCGTCCCGGATGGCGTGTTCAAAGTGCTCGGCGTAGGCCCGGCGATACAC
The DNA here is from genome assembly GCF_037080155.1 of Marinobacter sp. C2H3. Taxonomy (NCBI): domain Bacteria; kingdom Pseudomonadati; phylum Pseudomonadota; class Gammaproteobacteria; order Pseudomonadales; family Marinobacteraceae; genus Marinobacter; species Marinobacter sp. C2H3. The sequence goes on from NZ_JBBBNZ010000001.1 coordinate 288,523, forward strand.
CAGCCGTTCTTCCTCCAGCCTCGGATCCACCGGCTCGGCGATCAGCGCCCAGGCCATCATGGGGCTGCGCAGGGCCCGTTCGGCAAACTGGCGCAGCGCCGCTTCCAGCCGGCTAATGGCGTTACCGGGCTCCGCCAGCGCCTCGGCGACCTTGTCCACCTCCCGCTGGGTGGCGCTCCGGAAGATTTCCGCAAACAGCTCTTCCCGGGATTCGAAATGCCGGTAGATGGTGCCGGTGGCGACCCCCGCGAGCCCCGCGATGCGGGTAATACGGGCGCTGCGAAAGCCCCCGGAGGCCACGCATTCCTGGGTGCACTCCAGGATGTTCTGGCGCGCTCGGGCTTTGCGCTGGCGCATTTTTTCGGTTTCACGGTAGGCCATGCCCGCTCCTCTCAAGTAGTGAATCATTGTTCATTGTTTGTGTCAACGCACACGGGTGTTTTTGGTGCCTCAAAATTTCCAGGTGCATCAATGTGTTATTTTCAATTACAAAAAATTACAAAAAAGTCGTTGCCAGGAAATAGCGCGGCCTCTGAAACCGGATTATAAAGACGCCAAGACACGGCCGCTGGCGGTCCGTTCGTCGAGACAGAGCGCGCGTAGGCCAAGGGCTGGCGCACGCTCGGCGATCTGTTTTCGTTGATGGAGAAACCCGAATGAGTGAATTCGACGAAAGCAACCTGGAGCAGTCCGGTAGCTGGAGCGGCGACACCGAGGATACCCATTCCGTCGCGGGTCGGGCCCGGATTCGCGCGCAACTGGAAGCGGACATTCAGGCCTTTCTGGCCCAGGGCGGCAAGATTGAGCAAGTGGATACCACCTTTCGTTCCGATGTACCCCGCAAGGTAGACGTCGGTTTCAACAACCGGTCTCTCTGATCGGTCACCGGGGCGGTCGCAAGCGGCCGCCCTGTTTTTGTTTTCGCCAGTCTAGCGTGCTGTCATCCCAGCGTCATCGTCTGCTGACAGACTGAACCCATGCCTATACCGGTCGCTGTCGCTGCACCGGTCCGGACGGCCGTGTATGATGAAAGGCCAGGGGCGCCCGCCCGCGAGCGCCTGTCCGTCTGCCGAGGTTTCCGGAGGTGATCTGTGTTTCATGATGTGTCCCGCGCCTTTCCCCGCACCCGTCTTCGCCGCAACCGTGCCAGTGACTTCTCCCGGCGCCTTGTGCGCGAGCATAAGCTGACGCCGGACAACCTGATTTACCCGGTGTTTGTGCTGGAAGGCCAGGGCCAGCGCGAGGCCGTGGCCTCCATGCCCGGCGTCGAGCGTCTGAGCATTGATCTGCTGGTGGAGCAGGCGGCGGAATGGGTGGACCTTGGCATTCCGGCGGTGGCGCTTTTTCCGGTGGTGGCGCCGGAGAAAAAGAACCTGTCCGGCTCCGGCGCCTGGGACTCCGATGGCCTGGTGCAACGGGCGGTGCGCGCCCTGAAGAAGGCGCAGCCAGAATTGGGGGTGATCACCGACGTGGCGCTGGACCCGTTCACCAGCCACGGCCAGGACGGCATCCTGGACAACAGCGGCTATGTGCTCAACGACGTCACTGTGGAAGCCCTGGTCAACCAGGCTCTGTCCCACGCCGACGCCGGCGCCGATGTGGTGGCGCCCTCGGATATGATGGACGGCCGCATTGGCGCCATCCGGGACGCGTTGGAGAGTGCCGGTTACGTCAATACCCGCATTCTCGCCTACTCCGCCAAGTACGCGTCCGCCTACTACGGCCCGTTCCGGGACGCGGTTGGTTCCGCCGGCAACCTGGGCAAGGGTAACAAGGCCACCTACCAGATGGACCCGGCCAACAGCGACGAGGCCCTGCACGAGACCGCCATGGACCTTCAGGAAGGCGCGGACATGGTGATGGTCAAGCCCGGCATGCCCTACCTGGACATCGTCCGGCGGGTGAAGACCGAGCTGGGCGTGCCCACGTTCGTGTACCAGGTCAGCGGCGAGTACGCCATGCACATGGCGGCGGCGGAGAACGGCTGGCTTGACGGCGACGCGGTGATGATGGAAAGCCTGATGGCCATGCGCCGGGCCGGCGCCGATGGCATTCTTACGTATTTCGCGGTGCGGGCAGCGCGGCTGCTGCGCCAGCGATAAACCGTCGCTCAAGGGGGCAATGTGGAAGGAGACAGCGCCGTGGACAAGAGCGTGGCCAGCCAGGCGGCCGGGGCCGTCGCAGACCGTGACGACGCCGGCAGCGTACCGGCGCCCGTGGCGGTGCCGCCGGCCGGGGAAGAGGTCAACCTGGACGCCAGCGACAACTACTTCAACCGGGAGCTCAGCCAGCTGCAGTTCAACTACCGGGTGCTGAAGCAGGCGCTGGACCCCACCCATCCGCTGCTGAACCGGCTGATGTTCTGCTGCATTTTCAGCAGCAACATGGACGAGTTCTTCGAAATCCGCGCCGCTGGCCTGCGCCAGCAGATGAAGTACGGCCGGGAAACCGTGGGTGCCGATGGCATGATGCCGGAGCAGGTGCTGGCGGAAATCAGCCGGGTGGCCCACGAGTACATCCGCGAGCAATACGACATCCTCAACAACGTACTGATTCCGGAGATGGAGCAGCAGAACATCCACTTCGTGCGCCGGGCGGACTGGACGCCAGCCCAGGCCGATTGGGTGCGCAACTACTTTGACGAGGAAATCCTGCCGGTGGTCAGTCCGATCGGGCTGGATCCCTCGCACCCGTTCCCGCGCCTGGTGAACAAGAGCCTGAACTTCATTGTGGAACTGGACGGTAAGGATGCCTTCGGCCGGGAAACCGGCATGGCCATCGTCCCTGCGCCCCGCTCACTGCCCCGGCTGGTGCGATTACCGGACGAGATCTGCAGCGGTGGTGAAAACCTGGTATTCCTGTCTTCGATGATCCACGCCCACGCCGACGAGCTGTTCCCGGGTATGGAAGTGAAGGGCTGCTACCAGTTCCGGCTGACCCGGAACGCTGACCTGGAGCTGGAGGACGATTTGGAAGACCTGGCCTCGGCCCTGCGTGGTGAGCTGTTGAGCCGCCGGTTCGGCGACGGCGTGCGGCTAGAGGTGGCGGACAACTGTCCGCAGGAGCTGATCCAGTTCCTGCTCACCGAGTTTGGCCTGACCGACCGGGACCTGTACCAGGTGCACGGGCCGGTGAACCTGACCCGGCTGATGGCGGTGGGCGGCCTGGTGGATCGGCCGGACCTGACCTACACCGGTTTCTCGCCGGCCATTCCCCGGCAGATCCGCAGCAAGGAATCGATGTTCGACGCCATTCGCAAGCGGCCGATCCTGCTGATGCACCCTTACGAGAACTTCAGTCCGGTGGTGGACCTGCTGCGTCAGGCCGCCAAGGACCCTCACGTGCTGGCCATCCGCCAGACCCTGTACCGCACCGGCGTCGATTCCGAAATTGTTGAGGCGCTGGCGGACGCTGCCCGTCGGGGCAAGGAAGTGACTGCGGTGATCGAGCTGCGGGCCCGGTTCAGCGAGGCCGAGAACCTGGAGCTGGCCAGCCGGCTGCAGGAGGCCGGGGTGATCGTGGTGTACGGTGTGGTGGGCTACAAGACCCACGCCAAGATGATTCTGGTGGTGCGCCGGGAAGAAGGTCGCTTGCGCCGCTACGTGCACCTGGGCACCGGCAACTACCACGCCGGCAACGCCCGCCTGTACACCGATTACAGCCTGTTGACCTGCGACGAGTCCATTGGCGACGACGTCAATAAGCTGTTCCAGCAGCTGACCGGCATGGGCAAGGCGCTGAAGATCAAGAAGCTGTTCCACGCGCCATTCACCCTGCACGCCCGTCTGATCAGCCTGATCGAGCGGGAGGCGGCCCTGGGGGAGCGCGGTCACATCGTGATGAAGTTCAACGCGCTCACCGAGCGACAGGTTATCAAGGCCCTTTATCGGGCCTCACAGGCCGGCGTGCGCGTCGATCTGATCGTCCGGGGCATCTGCTGTCTGCGGCCGCAGGTGCCGGGGCTGTCCGACAACATCCGGGTGCGGTCAATCATCGGGCGCTTTCTGGAGCACACCCGGCTGTACTATTTCGGCAACGACGGCCGGCCGGACATTTTCTGCTCCAGCGCCGACGGTATGGAGCGCAACCTGCTGCACCGGATTGAAGTGGCGTTTCCGATCGATGACCCGGTGCTGGTGGCCCGGCTGCGGGAGGACCTGGACACCTACCTGGCGGATAACTGCCAGTCCTGGGAGCTGCAGGCGGACGGCAGTTATGTGCAGAATCAGCCGGCGGAGGGCGAGGAGCGTGTGGCGGCCCAGCTGGTGTTGCTGGAGCGCCTGGCGGGCAACGGCTGAGGCGGGGCGGTCAGGCCTCGCCGGTCAGCCGGCGGTATTTGTCCATCAACTGGTCCCGGGTTTCCGGGCGTTCCGGGTCCAGCGGAATGCAGTCCACCGGGCACACCTGCTGGCACTGGGGCTCGTCGAAGTGGCCCACGCACTCAGTGCATTTGTCCGGATCAATCTCGAAAATCTCCTCACCGGCGTAAATGGCGCCGTTCGGGCATTCCGGTTCGCACACGTCACAGTTGATGCATTCGTCGGTAATCATCAGCGCCATGGGTGTTCCCTCAGGCCGGGTTGAACTTGGCGGTCAGGGCGGCCACTACCGCCGGATCCACAAACTCGGACACGTCGCCGCCGAGGGAGGCAATCTCCCGGATCAGGGTCGACGAGATGTACGACAGGTGGTTGGCGGGGGTCAGGAAAATGCTCTCCACCTCCGGCGCCAGCCGGCGGTTCATGTCGGCGAGCTGGAATTCGTACTCGAAATCGGACACCGCCCGAAGCCCCCGCAGAATCACATTGCCCCCCTGTTCCCGCACGAACTCCGCCAGCAGATTGCTGAATCCGGTGACGGACACGTTGGGCATGTGGGCGGTGGCCTGGCGCACCAGGTCGCAGCGCTCGTCGAGGTTGAGCAGCGGCTGCTTCTTGGGGTTGTAGGCGACCGCCACCACCACTTCGTCAAACAGCCGGCCGGCGCGCTCAATGAGGTCGGTGTGGCCGTTGGTGATGGGGTCGAAGGTGCCGGGATAAATGACTTTGGTGGGCATGGCTGGCTCCTGTTCCGAGACCGCCATGATAGCACACTTGGCCCGGCCCTGAAGGCGTGACGGGCGGCCCGGCACCTGGGCCGAGCCGCTCGTCTGAAGGGGGCAGGAACCCCGTCGCCGTCAGCGGATGAACAGCTTGTACACCATCTTGTGCATGGCGGTGCCGTGGGGCGCGTAAACAAACTTGCCGCTGTTGAACTTCTGCTTGCTGAAGATCGCCCGCTGGTGGGAGAACGTCAGGAAGCCTTCCTGGCCGTGGTAGTGGCCCATGCCGGAATCACCGACGCCGCCGAACGGCAGGTCGTCCTGGGCCACGTGCATCAGGGTGTCGTTGATGCACATGCCGCCGGAGTGGGTCTGGGCGACCACGTGCTCCTGCTGGCGACGGTCGTAGCCGAAGAAGTACAGGGCCAGCGGGCGCGGGCGGTCGTTGATGTAGCCGATGGCCTGGTCGAGGCTGTCGTAGGTCACCACCGGCAGCAGCGGGCCGAAAATCTCGTCCTGCATCACTTTCATGTCGTCGGTCGGGTTCAATACCAGGGTCAGCGGCAGCTTGCCGCTGCCATCGGCCAGGTTCTCCCGGGCGGGGTTGACCTCGATCAGCTCGGCGCCTTTGGCCCGGGCGTCGTCCAGATAGCCCTGGAGGCGTTGGTACTGGCGCTCGTTGATGATCGCGGTGAAGTCGTCGTTGTCCCGCAGGGTGGGGTACATATCGGCAAACTGGCTGCGGAATTCATCCACAAACGCCTGCACCCGGTCGCTCGGGCACAGCACGTAATCCGGTGCCACGCAGGTCTGTCCGGCGTTGAACGCCTTGCCGAAGGCCAGGCGTTGGGCCGCGTCGGCCATGGGCACGTCCGGGGAAATGATGGCCGGGGACTTGCCGCCGAGTTCCAGGGTCACCGGCGTCAGGTTCTCGGCGGCGGCGCGCATCACCAGCTTGCCAACCGACGTGGAGCCGGTGAACAGCAGGTGGTCAAAGGGCCGGGCCGAGAAGTCCGCCGCCACATCCGCTTCACCGTTGATGACCGCTACGAGGTCTTCGGGAAAGATGTCCTCAATGAGTTCTTTGAACAGGGCGGAGGTGTGCGGGGTGAACTCGGACATCTTGATCATCACCCGGTTGCCGGCGGCGAGTGCCGCGACCAGGGGGCCCACGGCCAGGTACAGGGGATAGTTCCAGGGCACGATGATGCCGACGACGCCCTTGGGCTGGTAATGCACGCGGTTGCTGGCGGGCTGGAACAGCACGGACACATGCCGGCGGGAAGGCTTCATCCAGCCCGAAAGGTGTTTGACGGCGTAGTTGACGCCCTGCACCGAGGGCATGATCTCGGCGATCAGGGACTCATCCCGGGACCGGCAGCCGAAATCACGGTCAATGGCGTCCAGCAGGCGTTCCTGGTGGGTCAGCAGGGCGCGCTTGAGGCGCTTGAGGTTTTCCTGCCGCTCGGCCAGGGACGGCATCGGGTTGTTCCGAAACGCCTGCTTCTGGGCCTCGAACACGCGATGGGTGTGCTGGATGTGCTTCTTGCTCTCGGTGAGCTGGACAACGGTGGCGGACATGGCGTTTCCCTCCGGCAACCGGCGCGGGCCGGCAGCGTCATGAATGGCCGGCGCTGGCGCTGGCCATAAAGTGAACAGTTTGCATTGGACGGTATTATTAGAGTATATACTCTAGGGAGTCAAGCAGGGCCCGATGGCCAATCGGGCCAGCCACGCCCCGGATTCACTCAAGTGCCAACCACATCATGAAGACGCGCGACAAGATACTCCTTGCCAGCCTGGAGCTGTTCAACGAACGGGGTGAACGGAACGTCACCACCAACCACATTGCGGCGCACCTGGCGATCTCGCCGGGCAATCTGTATTACCACTTCCGCAACAAGTCCGACATCATCTACGAGATCTTTCTCGAGTATGAAAAGCTCGTGGACTTCTACCTGGATATTCCGGGCAGCCGGGCGCTGACCCTGGAGGACCTGACTTTCTACCTGGAATCGGTGTTCGACGGCCTCTGGAGCTACCGATTCTTCCACCGGGATCTGGAATACCTGCTCGACAGCGACCCGAGGTTGCGCCGGGACTACCGGGAGTTCACCAACCGCTGCCTCGGCGCCATCCGCCAGATTTTTGAGAAGATGGCCGAGGCCGGGATTATCGAGCATCAGCCGGTGGAATTGCGGGAAGCCATGTCCCTGAACGTGTGGCTGGTGATTACCAACTGGATGGCGTTCCTGAAAACCGCCCATGCTCTGGATGACGACAACAGCCTGACCCTCACCGAGCTGAAGCAGGGCATCTACCAGGTGCTGACGCTGGAGGTTCCCTATCTGACCCCGGCCTACCGTGAGCGGGTAATGGCGTTGCGGGAAAAGTACCGTCCGGTGATGATGCAAGCTGAGGCTTGATTAAAATTTGATCGATCCGGGAACTTCGGCGGACGACGTCAGTCTCAGAACTAGACGCGGGAATCCGGACATTCCTGGCGTCTCCTGAGTGAGTTCTCAGGTTTTAGCACGTCGCAAACCCTGACGTTTCACCGGCCTGTTCCATCAGGCCGGTTTTTTTGTCGGGTCGCCCGGACTTCAGGGTGTATCGATCCAATCGCTGAGGGCCTGGCGGCACTCTTCAACGCCTTGCTTGCTGGTGGCGGAAAACAGCATCAGGTGCTCCAGGCACTGGTACGCCTTCAGGGCGCGGCCAATCCCCAGCAGGGCCGTTTTGGCCTGCCCGAACTTCAGCTTGTCGGCTTTCGTGGCCAGGATCATCAGTGGCAGCTGGTTGTGCTCGCACCAGTCCACCATCATCTGGTCGAAGTCCGTCAGCGGATGCCGGATGTCCATCACCAGCACCAGCCCGCGCAGGCAGCGCCGGTCGTTCAGGTAATGGCCCAGGTGCTGCTGCCAATCGTCTTTCATGTCCCGCGATACCCGTGCGTAACCGTAGCCCGGCAGGTCCACCAGCCGGCAGCCGTCCCGGTTCAGGGAAAAGAAGTTGATCAGCCGGGTGCGCCCGGGCGTTTTTGATGTGCGGGCCAGTTTGCCGTTGGCGGTAATGGCGTTCAGGGCGCTGGACTTGCCGGCGTTGGAGCGGCCGGCAAAGGCGATTTCAACCCCGGCGTCGTCCGGGCATTCGTTCAGCCGGGAGGCGCTGATCAGAAAGCGGGCGCTATTGAACGACACCGGCTTTTCCGGGGTGTCCAGGCTGTCGGGGGTGTCTGTGTTCTCGGTGCTCACGTGCGGGAGATTCCTTGTGGCCTTTCGGGCATGGCTGGTGCGCGTGGTTGGGCAGCGGGCGGCTCGTTGCCGCATTGGGGGATCGCTGAGCGTCATCTATAATGCTACAACAAATCACGGGCAAACGCCCCGCAAGCACGGCAGGAGGCGCAGACGGTATGAAACAGCCCATGGCAGGGTACCTGTTGATGCTGCTGGCCGGGACCTCGTTGGCGGCGACCCCGGGCGGTGGCGATCCGGTGGCGGGGGAATCAAGCGCCGCGGTATGCGCCGGCTGTCACGGCCAGGGCGGTGCCGCCCCGACGATGGGCCTTTACCCGAAGCTGTCCGGCCTCGGGGAGGCCTATCTGTTCCGGCAACTGCAGGCGATCCAGTCTGGCCAGCGTGAGGTGCCCCAGATGACCGGGCTGCTCAATGGGCTGTCCGAGGCGGATCTGCGGGATCTGGCGGCGTACTTCAATGAACAGCCGATGACCGTCGGCCAGGCCAGTCCGGATACCGTGGAACGGGCTCAGGCCCTGTACCGTGGCGGCGATCTGAAACGCGGCATCCCGGCGTGCAGCGCCTGCCACTCGCCCAACGGTCAGGGTAACGGGCCGGCCGGCTTCCCCCGCCTGGGCGGGCAGAGCGCTGAGTACCTGGCGGCTCAGCTCAAGGCCTATCGCAGCGGCGAACGGGCCGGCAGCGCGCAAGCGTCCATCATGACGGACATCGCCGGCAAACTCACCGATGACGACATTGCCGCCTTGGCCAATTACCTGTCCGGCCTGCACTGATCGGTCCGCCGTGGGCAGCCCGGCGATGTGTCGCCTTACGATCCCGTAATGCGTCGATTTGGCGGGCGCATGGAACTTTGCCGCCGGCGTAGGTCATAATCGGCGCATATCCGATAACACCAGAATTCAACAAGGGGATACCCGGCATGATGAATGCAGTACGCACGGCGATTGTAATGGTCTTTGCCCTGATGCTCTCCGGCGTTGCCAGCGCCCAGGAAGCACCGTTTCAGGAAGGTAAGGACTACCTCAAGCTGAGCACGCCGGTGCAGACCCAAAGCGATAGCGGCGTCGAAGTGGCGGAAGTGTTCTGGTACGGCTGCCCCCACTGCCTGCGGTTCAAGCCCCAGGTGGAGGCCTGGGCCAAACAGGCGCCGGACTACGTGAATTTCGTGCTGCTGCCGGCGGCCCTGGGTAAATCCTGGGAACCGCATGCCCGAGCCTTTTACGCGCTGGAAGCCATGGATGCCCGTACGCAGGCCGTGCACGACGCGCTCTATGAGGCCCTGGCCGGCGAACACAAGCCCCTGAACGACGGCGAGTCCCTGGCCAAGTTCCTGGGCACCCAGGGCGTGGATGCCGAGGAATTCCTGAAGAACTACAACAGCTTCGGTGTGAACACCATGCTGCAGAAGGCCCAGGCCAAGGTGCGGGGCGCGCGGATCACCGGCACGCCGACCATGCTGGTGGCCGGCAAATACACGATTACCGCCTCCCAGGCCGGCAGTTTCGAGAAGATGCTCCAGGTGGTGGACTATCTGGTGAAAAAGGAGCACGAGGCCCAGGCGCAGTAAGCCGCTGGGCGGTGCCTGTGGGACTTCGGGAGCCGGCCTGAGCGGGCTGAGTAAGGAACCGCGCCCATGTACAAGCGTCTGCGCAAGCAGTTCAGTGACTGGAACAACCCGGAGCCGGCTGCCCGAGGGCGCTGCTCCGGGTTGGATCACGTGCCCGCGTTCGAGCCCCACCGGCACCTTCGCCTGCTGACCTTCAATATCCAGGTTGGCATCAACACGTCCTCCTATCGGCACTACCTGACCCGGAGCTGGCAGCACCTGTTGCCGCACCGCAACCGCATCGACAACCTTGATCGCATCGCCCGGCTGATCAGCGGCTACGACGTGATCGCCCTGCAGGAATGTGACGGCGGCAGCCTGCGCAGCGCCTACATCAATCAGGTGCAGTACCTGGCGGAGGCGGCGGGCATTCCTTATTGGTACCAGCAGCTCAACCGCAACCTGGGGCAGATCGCCCAGCACTCCAACGGCCTGCTCAGCCGGTTTCGTCCTCTGGACGTGACCGAGCACCGCCTGCCGGGGCTGATTCCCGGCCGGGGCGCGATCATGGCCCGCTACGGCGCCGAAGAAGACCCGCTGGTGCTGGTGCTGATGCACCTGTCCCTGAGCCGCGCGGCCCAGCAGCGCCAACTGGGGTATATCCGGGAGCTGATCGACGGCTACCGGCATGTGGTGCTGATGGGGGATATGAACAACCACGCCGAGGAACTGCTGACCAATACCCCCCTGAGGGAGACCGATCTGGTGCCCCTGCCGGACACCGCCCACAGTTTCCCGAGTTGGCGGCCAGAGAAAGCCCTGGACCACATTCTGGTCAGCCCCAGCCTGGAGATCCGCCGGTCGGAGGTGGTGAGCTACCCGGTGTCCGATCACCTGCCCATCGCCATGGACGTGGCCCTGCCCAAGGGGTATCTGGAGACCTTCTGAGTGCGCTGAACGTCGTGATCCGGTGGATTTCGGGCACAAAAAAACCTGGCCGTAGCCAGGTTTTTTTGTGGATGCCCGATCAATTACTTGATCTTGGCTTCTTTGTACGCAACGTGCTTGCGGACGACCGGATCGTACTTTTTGATCTCGATCTTTTCCGGGGTGTTACGCTTGTTCTTCTTGGTCGTGTAGAAGTGACCGGTACCGGCAGAAGAGACCAGTTTGATTTTCTCGCGCATGATGCGGCTCCTTAAACTTTCTCGCCGCGGGCACGAAGATCGGCCAGCACAGCGTCAATGCCTTTTTTGTCGATGATGCGCATGCCCTTGGTGGATACGCGCAGCTTCACGAAACGCTTCTCGGACTCAACCCAGAAACGGTGGTTCTGCAGATTCGGCAGAAAGCGACGACGGGTGTGGTTCATCGCGTGGGATACGTTGTTACCGGTGACCGGACGCTTACCGGTAACCTGACAAACTCTGGACATACTTGCCTCCGACCTGAGCAATGGTCTCTGTACTTAACGAATTCGTTTACCTGCGTCTCTGGTTGCCGGGGAACCGCCAGGTTCCTCGTCTGCGCCACATACACGGAACACCGCGCCATGCACACGGGACGCTGCTTGCCAGACGCCGCCAGAAAGGGACGCTTTTATACCAGAACACGCCCCCCAACGCAAAAAATTGTTGGGAAATTGGCCAGCCCGCTACATCAGTCCCCGTTCCGCCAGGGATATTACCTCACCGTGGCCCACCACCATATGGTCAAGAACACGGATATCCACCAGCCCCAGGGCCTCTTTGAGCCGCTTGGTGAGCGAAATGTCGGCCTGGCTGGGTTCCGCCACGCCCGATGGGTGGTTGTGGGCAAAGATCACCGCGGCGGCGTTGTCCTCCAGCGCCTGGCGCACCACCTCCCGGGGGTAGACGGCGGCGCCGTCGATGGTGCCCCGGAACAGCTCCCGGTACTGGATGACCCGGTGGCGGTTATCCAGGAACAGGCCGGCGAACACCTCGTGGGGGTAGGTGCCCAGCCGGCTGGTGAGAAACCGGCGGGTGTCTGCCGGCGAGCGCAGCGGATCGCCCTGGCGCAGCGGCTCGTCCATGACCCGTCGGGCCATTTCCAGCGCTGCCTGCACCTGAGCGTATTTGGCGGTGCCCAGGCCGTGGACGCTGCAAAACTGGCGTCGGGACGCGCTGAGCAGGCCCCGAAGCCCGCCAAACTCCGCCACCAGGCGGCGGGCCAGGGCCATCACTGGCTCGCCGGCGGTACCGGTGCGCAGGAAAATGGCCAGCAGTTCGGCGTCGCTCAAGGATTCCGGGCCATGATTCAGCAGGCGTTCACGGGGTCGCTCGTCCCTTGGCCAGGGGGAGGCGGTGCGGGCGGTGGAAGAAGTCATCGGGCGCTCCTTGCGCGGGTACCGGCGGCGCGTCCTGCGCCAGCCTTCCGTGGGTGATGGCGGGACGCCATCGTGGTTACAAAGCTTACTTTAAAAAGTAACATTCGGTAAACGATCGACCCGCACCGCCGGCTGTGCAGGCTGGCCGGCCGTGCTATCTTATAAGCCTTTCATTTTATGGAATTACGGGACCGCACTATGCGCACAACCGGTGCCAAGCGAATTCTCCTGGGCGTGACCGGCGGCATTGCCGCGTACAAGAGCGCCGAACTGGTGCGGCTGTTGAAAAAGGCCGGCTGTGAGGTGCGGGTGGTGATGACCCGGGGCGCCGAAGCGTTCGTGACCCCGCTGACCTTCCAGGCCCTCAGCGGCGAGCCGGTTCGCACCTCGCTGCTGGACCCGGAGGCCGAGGCTGGCATGGGCCACATTGAACTGGCCAAATGGGCGGACCGGGTGCTGGTGGCGCCGGCGTCCGCGGATTTTCTCGCGCGGCTTGCCCATGGCCTGGCGGATGACCTGCTGACCACGGTGTGCTGCGCCACCGAGGCGCCGATTGCGGTGGCTCCGGCGATGAACCAGGCCATGTGGCGCAATGCCCGCACCCAGCGCAATCTGGCGCTGCTGGAGGCGGATCCCCAGATAACGGTCTGGGGCCCAGACCAGGGGCAGCAAGCGTGTGGTGACACTGGCCCGGGGCGCATGCTGGAGCCTGCTGATCTGGCCACACTCGCGCTGGCAGAAGACCGTGGTACCGGCGCCAATACCTCTGCCGGCCCCCTGGCCGGACGTCGGGTCGTGATTACCGCCGGCCCGACCCAGGAACCGATCGATCCGGTGCGCTACATCAGCAACCACAGCTCCGGCAAGATGGGGTACGCCCTGGCCGACGCCGCCCGTCGGGCCGGCGCCTCGGTCGTGCTGGTGAGCGGCCCGGTGGCGCTGCCGGCGCCGGGCGGCGTGGACGTGCGCCCCGTGGTTACCGCCGAGGACATGCTGACCACCACCCTGGCCGCGATCGACGAGGGCTGTGACCTGTTTATTGCCACCGCCGCGGTCGCGGATTACCGCCCGGATGCTGTCGCCGGGCAAAAGCTCAAGAAAAGCGCTGAGGCGATGTCGCTGTCTCTGGTGCGTAATCCGGACATCCTGGCCACCGTCGCGGCCCGGCCGGACGCGCCGTTTACCGTTGGTTTCGCGGCGGAAACCCACGACGTAGCCCGCTACGCCATGGACAAACTGGCGCGCAAGAAGCTGGCGATGATTGTCGCCAATGACGTATCCCGCCCCGATATCGGCTTTGGCAGCGATCAGAACGCGGTCACGGTCTTCTGGCCGGATGGCCAGATGGCCCTGGGACCGGCCCCGAAAACCGACCTCGCGGACCAACTGGTCACGCTGATTCGTCAACGCCTGGATAACGCCTCATGACTCAGAAAACCCTTCAGGTCCGTGTGCTGGACGACCGCATCGGCACGTCGCTGCCGTTTCCCACCTACGCCACCGAAGGCTCCGCCGGCCTGGACCTGCGCGCCTGCCTGCCGGAGCCGCTGACCCTGGCGCCGGGGGAGACCGCGCTGATTCCCACGGGGTTGTCGGTGCACATTGCTGATCCGTCCCTGGCGGCGATGATCCTGCCCCGCAGCGGCCTGGGCCACAAACACGGTATTGTTCTCGGTAATCTGGTGGGGCTGATTGATTCCGATTACCAGGGCGAGCTGATGGTGTCCTGCTGGAACCGGGGCAACACCACCTTCACGGTGGAGATCGGCGAGCGCATTGCCCAGATGGTGCTGGTGCCGGTGGTGCAGGCGCAGTTCGAGATTGTCGACGCCTTCGACGCCAGCGATCGGGGCGAGGGCGGATTCGGTTCCACCGGCACCCGCTGAGCGGTGCCGTCTATACTTTTGCCAGACCCCGGGAACGGGGGCCGACACAACAACGACGGGATGGATCATGAAGCTGGGAAGAAAAAAGGCCTCGGCCGACCAGGCCGCAGACGCCGCCGAATCGGCGCCGGACCGCAAGAATAAACCGGCCAAGGGCGGCAAGCGCGGGGACGACAAGCCCTCCGGTCCCCGCCGCCGGTCCCTTGCCGCGGTGGCTACCAGTCAGGCGCTGGTGGTCCTTCTGGCGGCGGTGGTGTCGTTGGCGCTGGTCTATGTGCTGGTGGTTCAGCCCGCCGGCCGGAACGCGGCCCAGGCCCGGGCGAACCTTGAGCTGTCAGCGGCCACCCAGCGCCTGAACCAGGCCCTGGACCTGATGGTACGCGGCGTCAATGGCCTCGCGGCCCAGGCGCGGGTCCGGGACGTGCTGGTGAACGGTGATGATCCGTCACCCCTGGCCGCCGACCTCGCCGGCGTGCTGCCGGGCGCCCGGGCCGCCTACCTGTTCAGTCGGGATCGCCTGCCCCGTTCGGTCGGTAGCGAGAGCCTGCTGGGCTTCTCCGGTCTGGAGCTGGCTCGCCGGGCCGCCACGGGCCAGAAAGTGTCGCCGGAAGCGGTGCCCAGGGACGGCACCTGGTATCTGCAGATGGCCGCACCGGTGCAAGACCCATCCACCAAGGTCCTTCAGGGCAGCCTGGTGGTGGTGTTTGACGCGTCCGTGCTCAACCCTCTGCTGTCTCCGATTGAAGGCGGCCAATTGGCCCTGCTGCAATCCGCCTCCGGTACGACCCGGGTTGTTGCCGGCAAAGGCAACAACCCGGGTAGCGCCCTGACTCGCGCGCTGAGCACCCCGGACTGGTCGGTCAGCTACACCCCGGCGCCGACCACCGGAGCGTCCGTGTCATCGGTGTTGCTCGGCCTCCTCGTCGGCGTGCCCGGCCTGCTGGCGGCGGTGTTGGTTTGGCTGCTGATGAGCCGGGCCCAGAGCGGCCTGCGCCAGGACGTGACGGGCCTGACGGCCTGGTCCCACAAGGCATTTGGCGGCGAGCGAACCCGCCTGCCGGAGTTCCGTTGGGATATGGTGGCCTCCCTTGGCGAGGTGCTGTCCCGGCTGGCGCAGGTGGTCGACAAACGGGTGACCAAAGCCGCCGAAAGCGCCCGGCCCAAGCCGGGCCGGAGTGCTCCGGCCGCGCCGGCGAGCCCCGAAGAACCCCTGTTCCAGGACAAGGACCTTCCGGACATCGACATGCTTGATGGCGATGAGGACGTGCTCGGCTTCGGCGGCGGCGCCGACGGTTTTGGCGGCGATGACGTGCCTGACGTATCGGAAACCGAAGCGCCGCCGGTGTCGGTGGCGCCGGAGATTTTCCGGGCCTACGACATCCGGGGCATTGTGGGCGAGACCCTGACCGTGGACGTGGTCCGGGTGATCGGCCAGGCCATCGGCAGTGAGGCGGTGGCCCGGGGCGTGGATACCCTGTGTGTCGGATATGACGGTCGTCACTCCAGCCCGGAGCTGGCCGACGCGCTCGCCAGGGGCCTGCTGGCCACCGGCTGCAACGTGATCGACATTGGCGCCGTGCCCACGCCGGTGCTGTACTTTGCCACCCACGAGTTGGCCACCGGCTCCGGCGTCATGGTGACCGGCAGCCACAACCCGTCCAATTACAACGGCCTGAAAATCATGCTCGGCGGCGAGACGCTGTCGGGCGACGCCATCCAGAAACTGTACCAGCGCCTCCAGACCGCCGATCTGGTGCAGGGGCAGGGCGATCGTTCCGCCGAGGACGTGCGTCGCCGCTACCTGGACCGGATCGTCGGCGATGTGGCCGTGGCCGCGCCCCTGAAAGTGGTTGTCGATGCCGGTAACGGCATTGCCGGCGAGCTCGGCCCCATGCTGATTGAAGAACTGGGCTGCGATGTCACGCCGCTGTTCTGCGAGGTGGACGGTGACTTCCCCAACCACCACCCGGACCCCGGCAAGCCGGACAACCTGGCGGCGCTGATCGAGCGGGTCCAGCGGGACGGCGCGGACCTGGGCATCGCGTTTGACGGCGATGGCGACCGGGTGGGGGTGGTCACCAACACCGGCAAGATCATCTGGCCGGACCGGTTGCTGATGCTGTTCGCCAGGGACGTGGTGTCCCGCAATCCGGGGGCGGACGTGATCTACGACGTGAAGTGCAGTCGCCGCCTGGCCACCGTGATCACCGAGGCTGGCGGCCGGCCGATCCTCTGGAAAACCGGGCACTCGTTCATGAAGGCCAAGATGAAGGAAACCGGCGCGCTGCTGGCCGGCGAAATGAGCGGCCACATCTTTTTCGGCGAGCGCTGGTACGGATTTGACGACGGTCTTTACGCCGCCGCCCGCCTGCTGGAAATTCTGGGCATTGAAGACCGCCACTGCGACGAGGTGTTCGAGGACTTCCCGGAGGACATCAGCACGCCGGAGCTGAACCTGGCGGTGACTGAAGCCAGCAAGTTCACCATCATGGAGCGGCTGGCCGCCGACGGTGACTTTGGTGAGGGCAACGTCAGCACCATTGACGGCATCCGGGTGGATTACCCGGACGGCTGGGGCCTGTGCCGGGCCTCCAACACCACGCCGGTGCTGGTGCTGCGTTTTGAAGCGGAAACCGACGAGGCCCTGGCGCGCATCCAGGACGTGTTCCGCCAGCAGCTGGCCAAGGCGGCACCGAACCTGAACATCGATTTCTGATCGGCCCGGCCGGTCGTTCCACACAGCAATCGCAACGGATAGGAAACAACATGGCGCTGGATCGTGAAACAGCAATGCAGGTGGCCTCGGTATTGAGCCGAGGCCTGCCCTACATCCAACGGTTTACCGGCAAGACCGTGGTCATCAAATACGGCGGCAACGCCATGGAAAACGAAGACCTCAAGAGCAGCTTCGCCCGGGACGTGGTGCTGATGAAACTGGTGGGGATCAACCCCATCGTGGTGCACGGCGGCGGCCCCCAGATCGGCGAGCTGCTGGAGCGCCTGAACATCGAATCCCGCTTCGTTAACGGCATGCGGGTGACCGACGAGCAGACCATGGACGTGGTGGAAATGGTTCTGGGCGGGCAGGTCAACAAGGAAATTGTCTCCCTGATCAATGCCCATGGCGGCACTGCGGTGGGCCTCACCGGCAAGGACGCGAACCTGATCCGCGCCCGCAAGCTCGAGGTGGTGAGCCAGTCCGACGAATTCGCCAAGCCGGAGATCATCGACATTGGCCACGTGGGCGAGGTGGCCAGCGTGAACACCACGGTCATTGAAATGCTCACCCGCAGCAACGTGATCCCGGTGATTGCCCCCATTGGCGTGGGCCCGGACGGCGCTTCCTACAACATCAATGCCGATCTGGTGGCGGGCAAGGTGGCCGAGGCCATGAAGGCGGAAAAGCTGATCCTGCTGACCAACGTGTCCGGGCTCAAGAACAAGGAAGGCAAGGTGCTCACCGGTCTGACTGCCCAGCAGGTGAACGCGCTGATTGACGACGGCACCATCCACGGCGGCATGCTGCCGAAAATCCGCTGTGCCCTGGATGCGGTAGAGAACGGCGTGCGCACCTCCCACATCATCGACGGTCGGGTGGCCCACGCCTGCCTGCTGGAAATCTTCACCGACGAAGGTGTCGGCACGTTGATTTCCCGCAACTGATCCTGGGACGGAGCGAGGCATGAAACGGTTACTGGTCTGGCTGGTCCTGCTGGGTGTACTGGGGCTGGCCCTGTACAAGGGCGGCGTCTGGTGGCTGGCGGATCAGCGCCTGGCGCACTGGCGCACGGCCCTGCAGTCTGAAGGCGTGCTGGACCGGGGCCGTCTGGGTTCGGGCCTGGACGGCCACCTGACCCTGACCAACCCCCAATGGCAGGATTTTCGCCTGACCGAGCCGCTGACCGCCGGTCGGGTTCGCTTCAGCGCCGGCTCGCCCCAGGCCCTGGTCACCTTCCTGCTGGAAGGCCGTCTGCCTGCCAGCTGGACGCTACAGGCGGAGCAACTGGGGCTGGTGCTGGACGCCAACCTGTTGAAGGACTGGGTGACCGCACCTCCGCGCTCGGGCGAGGTGCCTGTACCACCGCTGCTGCAACTGCCCTGCGGGCCGGATCCGCGCCAGCAGCTGGGCGGCGGCGATCTGCTGCGCATGGGCGTCACCAGTCTGGCGGGGGAGGCCCAGGTCCAGCAGGATGGCAGCGGTCTGAGGGGCGAGCTGAACACCGATGGCACCGGCAGCCTGGAGTTTGACTGGCCGGGTGCGCGTCTGGCGCCGCTGGCGTGGCCGGACTGGCCGGTGGACGCCGGTGCCGCGCCGCTGACGGTCACCGTGCGGGACGCCGGGCTGATGCGCCGGGTGTCTGCGTACTGCGCCCGAGCCCGCCAGAGCTCCGTCGAAGACTGGGTTGCCCGTGCCGCGGATGCCCTCGAGGAGGGCCTGACGGCACGGGGATGGACCGCATCGCCGGCGCTGCTGTCGCTCTATCGCCGCTGGCTCCTCGAAGGTGGGGAACTGAGCCTGGAGCTGCGCCCCAATCAGCCGCTGGCGGGTCTCGCCGAGGGCTTGTCGGCACGTTACAACGGCGAGCCGGTGGCCGGCGTTTCGGTTGCCGAGGCGGAGGAGCCCGCGACGGCACCGGCCGCAGGCGCGCCCCTGGCCGGCACGGCGGCACCGGCCGTCACCACCGACGCCAACGCGGAAGGCGGCCGCCAGTGGTATGCTGAACCTCAGGACACCGCTTCGGACTGGGCGGGCTACCGGGTTCGGCTGACCCTGACCAACGGCAACCTGATTGAGGGCCGGCTGGTGCGGATCACCGAGGACGTTTTCGACGTGGCCCGGGTGGTCGCCGGCGGTGAAGTGACTTATCCCATTCAGCGCAGCGCCGTGCAGAGCGTCGAAGTCTGGCGGCGGCCGCGCACCCCCTGAAAGGCCCCGGCGTGCGCCGGGCTGAGAGGTTGAACATGTCGAACACCCCGGGCATTACCGACCGGCTGCCGGATCTGAAAACCATGCTGTCCCGGCTGATCGCCGAGCCCTCCATCAGCAGCGCCTCGCCGGACTGGGACCACAGCAACCAGGCGGTCATTCATACCCTGGCCGAGTGGCTGGAGCCGCTGGGCTTTGCCGTGGAAATCCTCCCGGTGCCGGGCATGCCCGGCAAGTTCAACCTGATTGCCACCCTGGGCCAGGGCCCCGGTGGTTTGGTGCTGTCCGGGCACACCGACACCGTGCCCTTCGACGACCAGCGCTGGAGCAGCGATCCGTTCACGCTTACCGAGCGGGACGGCCGCTGGTATGGCCTGGGCACCTGTGACATGAAGGGGTTTTTCCCGCTCGCCATCGAAGCGGCCCGGGCGTTTGCGGGCCAGCCCCTGAAGCAGCCGCTGATCATCCTGGCCACCGCCGACGAGGAAAGCTCCATGAACGGCGCCCGGGCGCTGGCGGAGGCCGGGCGTCCCAAGGCCCGGTACGCGGTGATCGGTGAGCCGACCGGTTTGCGGCCGGTGCGCATGCACAAGGGCATCATGATGGAGCGGCTGGCCTTTGAGGGCCAATCCGGCCACTCGTCCAACCCGGCGCTTGGCCGTAACGCGATGGAAGGCATGCACGAGGCCCTGACCGAGCTGCTGGCCCTGCGGCAGCAGTGGCAGGACACCTACCGGAACCCGAATTTTGAGGTGCAGGTGCCCACTCTGAACCTGGGCTGCATCCATGGGGGCGATAACCCCAATCGAATCTGCGCCCGCTGCGAGCTGCATTTCGATCTGCGTCCGCTGCCGGGCATGAACATGGATACGTTGCGCCAGGCCATTCTCAGCCGTGTCCGGCCGGTGGCGGAGCGACGGGAACTGTCCATGAGCTTCGAGCCGCTGTTTGACGGCGTGCCGCCCTTTGAGACCCCGGCGGACGCGGCGCTTGTGAAGGCCTGCGAAGCCCTGACCGGCCACACCGCCCAGGCCGTGGCCTTTGCCACCGAGGCGCCCTGGCTGCAGAAGCTGGGGCTGGAAACCCTGGTGCTCGGCCCCGGCTCCATCGATCAGGCCCACCAGCCGGACGAGTTCCTGGAACTGTCCCAGCTTGAGCCCACGGTCCGCATCCTGCGGGGCCTGATCCAGCAATTCTGCCTGTAGCGGAGACACGATTTGGAATCGACTGACTGGCTGCACGGGTTTCGTCACTCGTCGCCCTACATCAATGCCCACCGGGGCCGGACGGTGGTCCTGACCCTGCCCGGCGATGCGATCGCCGATGACAACTTCATCAATATCGTGCACGACATCGCGCTGCTCGGCAGTCTCGGCGTGCGGCTGGTGGTGGCCTTTGGCGCCCGGCCGCAGATCCAGGCCCGGCTGGACGAAGCGGGCGTGACCTCCGCTTTCGCCCGGGGCCTGCGCATCACCACCGAGGCGGACCTGCCCCGGGTCATGGAGGCCATCGGCGGGCTGCGGGCCTACCTGGAAAGCCAACTGTCCATGGGGCTGGTGAACTCCCCCATGCACAACGCCCGCATCCGGGTCAGCAGCGGCAATTACGTGACCGCGCGGCCGGCGGGGGTGCTCGACGGCACCGATTTTGGCTACACCGGCCGGGTGCGCCGCATCGACGCCTCGGGCATTGAAAAGCTGCTGGACCTGGGCCACATCGTGCTGGTGCCGCCCCTGGGGTACTCGCCCACCGGGGACACCTTCAACCTGTCCTACGAGGATGTGGGCAGCCAGGTGGCGGCGGCCCTGCAGGCCGAGAAGCTGATGATCTTTATCGACGACCCGGGCCTTCTGGATGAAGAGGGCAACCTGATCCGGGAACTCACCGCCCGCCAGGCCTCCGAGCGGCTGGCAGAGGGTGCCGTGACCGGCCACGACGCGGCCCTGCTCAAGGCCGCGTGCGATGCCTGCGTCAAGGGCGTTCGCCGGGCCCACATCATCAGTTACCTGGAAGACGGCGCCCTGCTGGAGGAACTGTTCACGCGGGACGGCGCTGGCACCCTGGTCAGCGGCGACAACTACGAGCAGATCCGCCCGGCCCGGGTGGAGGACATCGGCGGCATCCTGGGGCTGATCCAGCCGCTGGAAGAGCAGGGCATCCTGGTGCGTCGATCCCGGGAAATGATTGAGACCGAAATTGACCGCTTCGTGGTAGCCGAGCGGGACGGCACCATCGTGGGCTGCGCCGCCCTGTACCACTACCCGGACGAACAGGCGGGCGAGCTGTCCTGCTTCGCCGTGGACCCGTCCTACCGACGGGCCGGCCGGGGCGACGAGATCCTGTCGATGATCGAACGGCTGGCCCGGGCTCAGGGCATTGCCCGACTGTTCGTGCTGACCACCCAGACCGAACACTGGTTCCGGGAGCGGGGCTTCCAGCCCAGCACCGTGGATTCACTGCCCGGTCCGAAGCTGGCGACTTACAACACCCGCCGTAACTCCAAGGTGTTCGTCAAACCGCTGTGACAGGCGCTCCAGCGTCTGCTCCCTCGCATCCGCCGGTTGTTCTCCCAGGGCCCGGACGGCCCGGTAAAACGCCGGGAAGTCACCGCCCTGGTCCCGGAACAGCTGGCGGAAGCTGTTCACCCAGCCATTGTATTGCCGGAATAGCGCCAGGTTGGCGTTGTTCAGATGTACCGGCGCCGGGCCGAAGGGGCCGGGCTGGTCCCAATGGCTCGCCGCCGCCGCGTAGTCGTCGTCCAGTTTTGCCAGAATCGACTGCTTGCGTGCCCGGAGGTGTTCGGTGTCCAACTGGTCGGCGCGGTCGTAGAGGGCCTGAAGCTTTTCGGTGGCGGCGTCCACCAGCACCTGGGTCTCGCGCCGATGGTCCAGGCGGGCGAGGGCCCGGGTGAACCGCGCCGGCTCGCCCCGGTCCTGCAGCCAGGCGGCCAGGCCTTCGAGCTGAACGGCGGTGGCAAAGCTCTCGTTAAAGCCGGTATCGCCATCGATGTAGACCACACGGTGCGCCAGCTCGTGGAACATCAATGCCACCATCCGGTCGTCCGGCAGGGCGGTAAACCCGGACTGCAGCGGATCATCAAACCAGCCCAGGGTGGAGTAGGCGGTCACGCCGCCGATGAAGGTGTCATAGCCTTGTGCCCGGAAGCCGGCTTCTTCGGCCCGGGCATCGTCCAGATGGTAGTAGCCCCGATAGGCCTGACAGCCCAGCACCGGGTAACACCACTGGTGGGGCGCCAGCGAGAACTCCGGCACCGCGACCAGGTTCACGACCACCCAGGGCCGGCCCAGTTCGGCGTACGCCAGGAACGCGTCGCCCACCGGCAGCGCCAGGGTGTCCCGGGCAAACGTCCGGGCGTCCAGTGCCAGGGCCAGCTTGTGGTGCAGCGCCGGCGGTGTGGCGGAGGCCTCAAGCAGCTCATCAATGGGCTCGGCCCGCCACATCAGTGACAGATGGCCGACCACGGCTTGGCGGTAATAGTTGATCGAGGTGCAACCGCTGGTGCTGGCGATCAGTAGCAATACGAGATAGATCTGACTAAGCTTGCGCATGGGTCTGGATGTATACTGAAACGAAAGCCTGAGGGCGTTCGTCACTATAGACAGATCGGGTGTGTTCGTCACCGGCGGCCGAGATCGCCGGACCGAAGATGCCGTTGCCGCAAGCCGGCCCGCGCGTGCGATGAGTCAGGGTGTTCATGGAAGCAAGAGAACGTCGTAGCAGTCCCCGTCAGCCCATCAAACTGGCGGCCCAGCTTTCCGCCGGCGGCGACGAGATGTGGCCCTGCCAGATTGCCGATTTCTGCCCGGAAGGTCTGTTTGTCCGCTATTCGGCGGACACGTCCCGCCGTCTGGACCAGCATTTTGCCCGCCGTGGCACGCCTGCACTGACGGTCCGTTTCCGGGGTCCGGATGGCCGCACCCGGCACGAGCTGCAGGTGAATGTGGTTCGGCGGATTGCCGGCGCCATGGGCGTCAACTTTGCCGAGCCCAATCCCACCGCCGTGGCCGCGATGCTGACGTTGTGCGGTGCCCACCGTGACCAGGGGCGGGCCTCCCTGCGCCCACCTGATGAGAAAACCGGGTTTATCCTGCGTCAATGCGCCCGCGCGGTGGTGGGCTTTCTCGAGCCGCTGGTGACCACCGCCCTGGCCCAGACCGTGGCGGCGCTCAAGGCCGAAGCCCAGAAAGCGCCGAACGATCGGGTCGCCAACGAATTTATGGATGCGTCCGGCCAGTTGGAAACGCGCCAGCGTGCCTTCTGGCACGGCATGTCCCGACTGCTGGAATCGCCGCTCAAGCCCGCGCCCAGAGGCGCGCCGGGCTCGGAACTGTCCGTGGTGGACAAGAGCGAGTTTGAAGACTGGCTCGCGGTCCGGGTGATGGTCACCAAGGCCGATACCCTGTTCCGGGGTGACCTGCTTCAATTGAAATTGCGCCTGGACAAGATCGGCGTGGCCAATGCCACGGGGCACCACAACCCCCTCGGGCCGGCCCTGGTGTGCGAGGCGTTCCACACCGGGCTGCACCAGATGGCCCTGCCCCGGGAATCGGAGAAGGTCTGCCTGCGGGTCTTTGAACAGAGCGTGCTCCGGGCCCTGGGCCCGCTGTACCAGGAACTGAACAATATCCTGATCCGCCATGGCGTGCTGCCGGACCTGGATCTGAGCAAGTACCTGAGTGAGCAGGCGCCAAAGGCGGAGCGAGCCGAAAAGGCCCCGAACCCCGCGGTCCGGCCGAAGCCCAAGGCGACTGACGGTCCGGAGGGGGCCGCCTCCGAACCCGTGCCGGGGGCGTCCGGGCGTGATGGATCCGCGCCCGCCCGCCCGCAGGCGCCGCCCGGCCCGCAGAAGAGCAGCCGTTCCGGACGAGACTTCCGGGGCTACGCGATGGCGGCACAGACCGCCTTCGCCACCGTCCGCAACCTGATCTCCACCCTGACCGCCAGCCGCCAGGCCCGGGGCGATGCCGAGCCGGTGGTGTTTGCGCCGGACACCCGGCCCCTGTCCACCGGAGAACTGCAGCGGGAGTTGCAGCAACTGCAGGTACAGGCCACCGCCATGGAGCCCTCGGCGGCGCCGCTGGTGGAGCGGGTGGTTCAGCGCATTCAGGCCGGCGGCGAGCACCGGTTGGATGAGAGTCAGCAGGAAACCCTCGACGTGGTCGACCGGTTTTTCCGAAGCGTGGTCGACAGCCCCAAACTGAGCGCCGAGGCCCAGGCCCGCCTGCGTCAGCTGGAAGTGCCGGTACTCAAGGTGGTGATGCGGGATCCGGCGTTTTTCGATGATCAGCAGAGCCCGGTGCGGGGCGTGATGAACCGGTTGGCTCAACTGGGCGTTAAGGGCGGACGCCTGAACCCGGTGGTTCAGCGCCGCATTGATGAGCTGATCCAGCGCATTGTTGTGGAATTCGAGCAGGACACCGGGGTGTTCGAGCAGACCGTCCACGAGCTGGACCAGTTGATCGAACGCCAGAACCTGGTCTACCGCCGCAACGTCGAGCGGGTGACCGCCGCCGCCGAAGGGGCTCAGAAAGTGGCCGAGTCCAAGCGAGCGGTCACTGAGGTGCTGAATGAGCGACTGGCGGGTCGCCGCGTGCCCAAGGCGGTCCTTAGCCTGCTGGACGGGGGCTGGCGGGATCTGCTGTCGCTGACCTGGATTCGCCAGGGCCCGGACAGCCAGCTTTGGCAGGACTACCTCTCGGTGATCGATTCGCTGTTGACCGTGGCGGACGATCCGGACAACCGCGTCAACCTGCCGGAGCTGCTGAGGGTGATCCAGGACGGACTGTCGTCGATCTCCAGCAACCACCTGCCGTCGTCGCAGATTCGCGAGGAGCTCAAGCAGTTTCTGGTGCGCAAGCCGGACACGCCGCCGGAACTGGTGGAGGTGCCCGTGGTGGCGGCGGACACACTGCCGGCCGACGCCCGCTCCGAGCATGAGCAGCGCAGCCTGCAGCGGTGGATTGCCCGTGCCCAGCAGCTGCGCACCGGGGACTGGCTGCGGGACCAGGAAAAGCCGGACGAGCCACAGTACATTCGCCTGGTCTGGATCGCCCGTGGCTTCAGTCGCTTTGTGTTCGTCAACCACCAGGGCATGCGGGTGGTGGAACTGGAGCTGGACGCCCTGGCCCGGCAAATGCGACAGGGCCTGATCGTGCCGGATCCCCAATACGACCGCCCGCTGGTGGACGAGAGCATCGACCGGATGGTGCGCACCGTCTACGACCAACTCGCCTGGGCATCGACCCACGACGAACTGACCGGCCTACTGGGCCGCCGGGAATTCGAGCGCATGCTGGAGCAGCACCTGGCCCGGCAGGACGACGCCCGCAGCCTGCTGCGCCTGGACCTCCGGGGCTTCCGCCTGCTCAGCGACACCGCCGGCTATCAGGCCGCCGATGACGCCCTCCGGCAGGTGGCGGAACTGCTGCGGGCGCGGGTGGCCGACGGTATGCCCCTGGCCCGCCTTAACGGCAGCGAGTTTGCGTTGCTGGTGCCCTCGGAAGACGATCGGGCCGCCGCTGAGGCATTGGTTGCCGGGATCGAACAGGCGCCCTTTGCCTTCGACGGCCGCCGATACCGCCTCTCGGCGAGCGTGGGGCTGGTGCCCACTCTGCCCGGTCTGGTTAGCGCTGAACGCTGGCTACGGGCCTCGGATCAGGCGCTGGCGGAGTCCCTGAAGGCCGCGGAGGGCGGGGTGGTGGTCTATGCGCCTGACCCGGACGACCAGGCTCGTCAGGAGCAAATCGCCGCCCGGGTCGCCGGCCTGGCGAACCTGGACGAGGAGCGCATGCTGCTGCGCTGCCAGAAGATCATTCCGCTGCATCCGGCGGCGCGGATGCCGGCCCAGTACGAAATCCTGATCAGCATGTACGACGACGCCGGCAACCTGATTACCGGCCAGGACTTTGTGCGCATGGCGGAACGCTACGACCGCATGCAGGCCGTGGACCGATGGGTGGTCGGCCATATGCTGGACTGGCTGCGGGCCCATGACGCGGAGGCCGGGCGCGTGGGCGGGGTCTGCGTGAACCTGTCCGGACAGAGCCTGAACGACCCCTCTCTGCTGGAATTTATCTATGAGACGCTGAGCGAGAAGGATGCCCCCATCGAACGGGTCTGGTTCGAGCTGACCGAAGCGTCGGCGATCACCGATCTGGCCCGGGTCTCGGAATTCATGGAGGAAATGAAAGAGTTGGGCTGCCGGTTCTGCCTGGGCCATTTTGGCAGCGGCCCCAGCTCGTTCCAGTACCTGCGGTCCCTGCCGGTGGATCTGATCAAGCTGGACGGCACCTTTGTGCAATCGCTGACCGAGAACGAAGCGGACCGGGCCATGGTGCAGTCCATGGTGGACATGGCACACTACATGAAACGGGAAGTGATTGCCTGCCAGGTGGAATCCCGGGAGGTCCTCGACCAGCTTCGGCAGATGGGCGTGGATTATGCCCAGGGCTTTGCCATTGAGAAGCCGCGCTCCCTCGACAGCCTGATCTGACCGGATTCCAGCGTTCATGTCCAGACGTCACCCGATCATTGCCGTGACCGGCTCCAGCGGCGCCGGTACCACCACCACAGGGCGGATTTTCCGCCGCATGTTCGCCAGCGAAGGCCTGCGGGCCGCCATGGTCGGCGGCGACAGCTTTCATCGCTACAGCCGCGAGCAGATGGCCCGGCTGGCGGCCAAGGGCCAGTTTGGTGCCCGCAACCATTTTGCCCTTGCGGCCAACCACATCGACAAGCTCGAGGCCCTGTTCCACGATTATGGCCAGACCGGCAACGGCCACTTCCGGCGGTACGTTCACGACGAAGACAGGGACCTGATCAGCGCGGGCCATACCCCCGGCACCTTCACGCCCTGGGGCGCGCTGGCGCCGGACTCGGACCTGCTGTTCTATGAGGGGCTGCACGGCGGAGTGGTGAGCGACGCCTACGACATCGCCCAGTACGTGGACCTGCTGATCGGGGTGGTGCCCATCGTGAACCTGGAATGGATACAGAAAATCCACCGGGACACCCACCAGCGAGGGTACAGTGAGGCAGCGGTGGTGCAGACCATCATCAACCGGATGGAGGACTACGTGCAGGACATCGTGCCCCAGTTCTCCCACACCCACATCAACTTCCAGCGGGTGCCCCTGGTGGACACGTCCAACCCCTTTGTGGTGCGGGACGTGCCCACCGAGGACGAAAGCATGGTGGTGATCCGCTTCCGGGACATCAGCGAGGTCAACCTGGTGCGCCTGCTGCAGATGATCCAGGGCAGCGTGCTGTCACGGCACGATACCCTGGTGGTTCCCGGCCCGAAAATGGCCCTGGCCATGGACCTGATCCTGCGGCCCATGATTCGCCGGCTGATGTCCCGACGGGACCACGCCTGACGCGGCTCAGGCGGTCAGACGGCCGCTCTGGTAGTCCCGCAGCGCCTGCTCGATTTCCTCACGGGTGTTCATCACGAACGGCCCGTACTGCACCACCGGCTCGCCGATGGGCCGGCCGGCCAGCAGCATCACCCTCGCGCCTTCCGGTCCGGCGGTCAACGAGATCCGGTCGCCGTCGCTGAGGACGCTGGCGGTGCTGCGCTCCAGCGCCTGGTTACCCAGGGCCGCGGTACCGTCGTAGACGTACAGCATCGCGTTATGGCCTGCCGGCACCGGCAGCGCCAGTGTGCCGTTGCCGCCAAGGTGCAGGTCCGCGATCAGCGGCTGGGTGCTGCGGCCGGTGACGGCGCCCTGGTACTCGGTGCCCGCGACGGTCACCGTGCCGGCGATCAGGATCACCCGGTTGCCGTCGGCGTCAATCACCGTCAGGTCCTCCGGCTGGAGGTCCCGGTAGCCGGCGTCCGTCATTTTTTCCGCCGCCGGCAGGTTCAGCCAGAGCTGGAAGCCACGCATGGTGCCGTGCTCCTGCTGGGGCATCTCCGAGTGGATGATGCCGCGGCCGGCGGTCATCCACTGCACGCCGCCGTTGCGCAGGTTGCCCCGGTTGCCCAGGTGGTCTTCATGCAGCATGTGGCCTTCAATCATGTAGGTGACCGTCTCAAAGCCCCGGTGCGGGTGGGACGGAAAGCCGGCGATGTAGTCCGCCGCGTCCGCCGAGCCGAACTCGTCCAGCATCAGGAACGGGTCCAGTCGTATGGACGGATGCTGCCCCAGGGAGCGCTTGATGCGCACACCGGCGCCATCGGAGGTTTCCAGGGCACGAATGGGCTGTTTGAGGGTGCGTTCGGTCATGACGGTTCTCCTGTCAGTTCATGCTTCTATTGAAGCGCGTCCGGGGCGACGGGAAAACCGGAGAATCCTGCGGGCTTTGTTCAGAAAAACTGATAAAGAGTCGGGCGCCCTGGCACGGGCACCCGGCGGGCGCTGCGGTCTGGCCTACTCCACGTTCCGGGAGTAGAAGATTTCCAGCATCTCGCGGCGCAGGCGCTCCTCGATGGACTGGGCTTCCTTGGGGTCCAGATCGTTGGCGTTCACCCCGAACACGTAGTTGTCCAGGTTGAACTCCTTGAGCATCATCTTGGTGTGAAACAGATTCTCCTGATACACGTTCACGTCGATCATCTGATAGGCGTTCTGGGTGTCTTCAGTCAGGTAGTTCTGGATCGAGTTGATGTCGTGGTCGATGTAGTGCTTGGTGCCGTCCACATCGCGGGTAAAGCCGCGTACCCGGTAGTCCACGGTGACCACGTCGGAATCGAAGCTGTGGATCAGGTAGTTCAGTACTTTCAGCGGTGAAATCAGGCCGCAGGTGGACACGTCGATGTCCGCCCGGAAGGTACTGACGCCGTCGTGGGGGTGGCTTTCCGGGTAGGTATGGACGGTGACATGGCTCTTGTCGAGGTGCGCCACAATGGTGTCCGGAAGCGGCCCGGGCGATTCCTCGTTATTGGCGTCGGCGCTGCCGATCTCGTGCTCGGCGATGAGCATGGTGACGGAGGCCCCGTGGGGCTCGTAGTCCTGCCGGGCAATGTTGAGGATGTTGGCGCCGATGATCTTGACCACGTCGGTGAGGATCTGGGTCAGCCGTTCGGCGTTGTACATCTCATCGATATAATCGATGTAAGCTTCCCGCTGTTCTTCGGTCTGCGCGTAACAGATGTCGTAGATGTTGAAGCTCAGGGATTTGGTCAGGTTGTTGAAACCGTGAAGCTGCAGCTTGGTTTCCATGTTCAGCCCCTCCGGACACTGGAGATGAATGACGGCAGGAAGTGGAGAACCCGAACCCCCTGCTGAGGCCGCCACCGGCGACTGACCGAGTGAAACGGTTGTTCACCTTTTGCGCAGACCGGCGGAAGAAGGCGCGTATTATGCACACGCGCCCCGCCGATGAACAGTGCCCGAGGCGACATTTTAGCGCCCGTGCCACACCCTGCGCAGGCCGCCGCCAGGGAGGATTATTCCGCGCTGTGGATCTCGTGGCTGTGGGTGATCTCCACACCCCCTGCCGCCAGCATGATGGATGCCGAGCAGTACTTCTCCGCGGACAGGCTGACCGCCCGTGCCACCTGCTTTTCTTTCAGATCGTTACCGGTGACCACAAAATGCAGGTGGATTTTGGTGAACACCGCCGGGACGGCGTCGGCGCGCTCGGCGGTCAGCTCGGTGTGGCAGGCGGTGACGTCCTGGCGGCTCTTGCGCAGGATGGACATCACGTCAAAGGAGGAACAGCCGCCCAGGCCCATCAACACCATTTCCATGGGCCGCGGGCCGAGGTTCTGGCCGCCCTGGTCCGGCGGACCGTCGATCTGCACGGAGTGGCCGGTGCCGCTGGTGGCCCGGAAGCTGACGTCGCCTGTCCAGTCGATGGTGGCTTTCATGGTGCGCGGATCTCCCTAGAGCGTGAAACGATGAGCCGGGATGCTAGCACAGTCGGCCGGCGCCGGCAGCCAGCCGCATTCCCCGTGGCAACGCCATGTGCCCCGGCGGTTGCCCATGCCGGGCCTTCTTGCTATAAGTTGGCGTGATTTACCGTGATCCCGCAAGGAAAGCCGGGTAAATAATAAGCATCGGAATTTGCCAGTATCTGAGGAGGCGTGACTCGCACTATGGCCACTATCGTCAAGCCGGTCGAGCAGAAGACCAAGCATCTGGATTACTTCCTGTCCCAGTGTCACCGCCGGCGCTATCCGGCCAAAAGCACCATCATCTACGCCGGCGACAAAAGCGACTCGCTGTTCTACATCGTCAAGGGCTCGGTCACCGTCATCATCGAGGACGACGACGGCCGTGAGATGATCATGGCCTACCTGAACTCCGGGGACTTTTTCGGCGAGATGGGCCTGTTCGACAACATGGATTCCCGCAGCGCCTGGGTGAAAGCCAAGACCGAGTGCGAGGTGGCGGAAATCAGCTACACCAAGTTCCGGGAAATCGCCCAGCAGGACCCCCGGGTGCTGTACTTCATCGGCGAGCAGATGGCCTCCCGCCTGCGCCAGACCACCCGCAAAGTGGGCGACCTGGCGTTCCTGGACGTGACCGGCCGGGTGGCCCGCACCCTGCTGGACCTGTGCAAGGAGCCGGACGCCATGACCCATCCGGACGGCATGCAGATCAAAATCACCCGCCAGGAAATCGGCCGCATCGTCGGCTGTTCCCGGGAAATGGTCGGCCGGGTGCTGAAGACCCTGGAAGACCAGGGCCTGGTGCGGGTCAAAGGCAAGACCATGGTGGTCTACGGCACCCGCTAACCCTTTCTTCGGGCCGGTTCAGGCCGCCGCCGGCACCTCCGGGTGCTGGCGGGCAAATTGCCCGATGGCGCCCGCCATCGCTTCCGGAGCGGTCAGCGGTGCCCAGTGGGGCGCGTCCAGCTCCGTCCGAGTCAGTTTCCCTGTCCAGCGCACCATCGTCTCTGCCAGCTGCGGCCCGACGTAGCGGTCGTGCCGTGGAATGACCACCTGTACCGGGCATTGGCTGTAGCGGGCCGAGGGCTTCAGGGTGCGCGGCAGCATGTTGGCCCGGTACAGCTTTACGCCGTAGCGGCCGTCGGCTTTCTGCAATGGGCTGAAGCCTGCGTCCTCAACCCCTTCGTGGCGTTTCAGGTGCCCCGGCCAGAGGCGGTCCAGGCCGGCGGTCCAGAGGGCCTCCGGCAGTATCGGCAGTTGGAACAGGAACACATACCAGGAACTGGCCAACTGACGCAGCACCTTGGCCGTCCCACCGGTTTGCAGCGACCCGATCTGGCTGCGCAGCCAGTACCCGACGTGATCCAGGCAGGGGCCGGAGACGCTGGTGTAGGAGAGCAGCCGACGGTTCAAGGGGGCGGAGGTCACGGACTCCCAGCTTTGGATGGAGCCCCAGTCATGGGCGGCCAGGTGAAAAGGCTGGCCCGGAACCCAGGCGTCCACCACCGCCGCCAGATCCTGGCTGAGCAGCGGCAGCCGGTAATCCCGGGTACGCCGGGGTTTGTCCGAAAGGCCCGCGCCACGAACGTCGTAGCGGATAACGAAAAACTCCCGGGCCAGGAGTGGCACCAGCCGGTCCCAGACCCGGTGGTTATCCGGGTAGCCGTGCACCAGCACCAGGGCGGGGTTTCGCGGGTTACCGTCGGCAACCGAATGAAGGTAAAGGTCGCCACTGGCGATCCGGCGTTCGGTGGCGGTCATGATCAGCTCCTGTGATAAAACGGCTGATCAGTAGGCTACCCCGTTCGCCGGCGGGGCCGCAGCGCCAACAGGGCCAGAATCCGTGCTGTTCGGGCGGGCCTGGCACAGGCCGGCCAGGTACTGCCATACGTCCAGGGCGTTGGTTTCGTTGAGCATCTCGTGGCGTCCGCCATCAAACAGCCGCAGGGTGACCGACTGAACGCCCGCATCCCGGATAGCCTGGAAATGCGCACGCAGGCCGCGGCCCATTTCGCCCACCGGGTCTCGGCTGCCGCCGAACAGGTGAACCGGCAGGTCCCGTCGCCACCACTCGGGCCGGATGGCCAGCATGCCGCCAAGGAAGTCGTACCAGAGCCCCGCCGTGCAGAGAAAACCGCAGTGTGGGTCGGCCAGGTAGCGGTCCACCTGGTCCGGGTCCCGGCTCAGCCAGTCATGATCGGTGCGGGCGGGGGCAAAAGCCCGGTTGAACTTGCCGAAGGTGAGCGATGCGATCAGCGGACTGCGGTAGCGGCGGCCACGGAACGCGCGGATCAGCCCGACCAAAAGGCGGGACGGCACCAGTTCCGGGCGGTGGATGCGGTTGGTGGCGCTGAGGATCAGCGCGTCCAGGCTGTCCGGATACTGCTGGGCGACGCTCTGGGCGATGAACGAGCCCATGCTGTGGCCGAGCAGCCGGACCGGACGCTCCGGATAGAGCCGGCGGGCGTGCTGCAGCACCTGGTGCAGGTCGTCGGTGACTTTCTGCCAGCCGTTGTGGTCGTCGTAGTGGCCAAGGGTGTCGATGGGCCCCTCAGGGCCATGGCCCCGGTGATTGCAGGCGATCACCGCCACGCCCCGTGCAGCCAGCCACTGGGCCAGGGGCTGGTAACGCCCGGCGTGTTCGGCCATGCCGTGGGCGATCACCAGCACGGAGTCCGGGTGTTCGGGGGCGATCAGAAAACCATGGAGCAGGGTGCCGTCGGCGGCGTCAAGGCTGAGGGTGTGGGTGATCATGATGGTCGTCTGGGTGTCCTGGAGCCGGCCGTTGCCACTCCGGCGGTTGCCACAAATGGTTGAGCCGACACCATAAACTGCCCGGCCGGGCCATGTCGCGGAACAGGTCCACGTATTCGTGCGTCCACAGCACCAGGAGGTGGTTGGAAGGCGCCGGCCGGGTAATGCCGTAGACGGGCGGCGCGCCGGCCTGTTCGTCCACAAAGGTACCGAACAGGCGGTCCCACAGGATCAGGGTGCCGCCGTAGTTGCGGTCGATGTAGCCGGGGTTGCGGCCGTGGTGAACCCGGTGATGGCTGGGGGTGTTAAACAGCCACTCTACCGGTCGGGGCAGACGCCCCACCAGGGTGGTGTGGATGAAGAACTGGTAGACCAGGGACAGCGCGTAGGCGACGCCGATCCACACCGGATTCAGGCCAATCAGCGCCAGCGGCAGGTAGAACACCCAGTTGCCGTTGAAAATATTGGTGGCGTTCTGGCGCATGGCGGTGGAAAAGTTCATCCGCTCGGAGGAGTGATGCACTACGTGGGCGGCCCAGAACCACCGCACGCGGTGGCTGGCCCGGTGCATCCAGTAGAAGCAGAAATCCACGCCCATGAAGGTGGCCAGGGCGGTGGTCGGTGACAGGTCCAGGTCCAGCAGCCGGTAGTGGTAGCACAGGGCATACAGGGGGAACGCCAACAGACCGGCGAACAACAGTTCTGTGAGCTGGTAGCCGGCGCCAAGCGCAAAATTGCGGACCGCTTCCCGACGGTCCATCAACGCCGGATCGTAGCGAATTTTACGGTATTCCCAGAGGGTCACGGCGATGAACACCGGCGTTGCCAGCATGAAGATCAACTGGCGTTCATCCAGGGCGAGCCAGCCCTGCAGCCAGTGCCAGAGGGGCAGCAGGCCGCTGTCTTCCAGCGTTGGGCGCCACAGGTCGGTCAGGGTCATGGCGAGGCACTCCGCAATCGGGTTCGTGTGCCGCCATCATGGCACAGCGCAGCCCGCCAACCGTTGTTGCTTTACGCCAGCCCCGGTGGCGCTTTGCGACAGGCTCAGCCGCCGCGATTGGCCTGGTACATATCCGCTACCGGCGCCAGGTCTTCTTCAACACTGGCCAGCCAGGCCGACATGGGTGGCAGGAGGTGCCGAGGGGCTGGCCAGGGCACCGGGTACTGGGCCGGCTGGAACAGAGGGGCAAACAGCGCGCCGGCGGCCAGGTCGGCCCGGGAAAGGCGGTTTCCCACCAGGAAGGGCCGGTCGCGGTAGGCCTCTGCCAGTTCCGCCAGCAGGCCGGCCATCACCGGCTCGGCTGCGTCGGCGGTCTTCTGGTTGATCTTCATCCATTTGCGCATGGTCTCATCGACCCGGCTGAAGGCCAGGCTCAGGAGAATCCGGTTGTAGAACGGGGTGCCGGCGGTCAACATCGGGATCACCCGTTTGGGCCGCTGCAGCAGGTAGTGGTAGCACCAGATCCGGACCGCCGGGCCAGCCTCCTCATCGAGCCGGTGCTCCCAGGCCAGGGCCTCGTCCCGTTCCACCGGACTCCGGGGCGTTAGCGGGTTTTCCGGAAAGTGTTCGTCCAGATGGTCGATGATGGCCGCCGAGCCCTGTACGATCACCCCGTTGTCGTCCAGAACCGGCACCGACGAGCCAGCGCCGGTGAGCTTTCGGACCGGCCCGATGTGCTGCCCTGGTAGCAGGTTTACCGTCTGGTAGTGCACGGCCTTATGGTCCAGTGCCCAGCGGATTTTCTCGCAGTAGTGGGAAATGGCGAACTGGTAGAGCCTGACGGTCATGGGGTGTCTCCGGGGAAGCGTGGGCTAACGATACCGTCGAACGCGCCGCGGGAGAAGCCCCGGCCTCCGCGCTGCTCATGCCGGGCCGTGTTATTGTCGCCGGTTCGCTTTAGAATGCCCGATCACACGCACACACTAGATGACGCCCACGAAACGAGATAAGGATATCTTCCATGACACACCTGCGTGCACTCACGCGCCTCCTCCTGGCGTTCCCCGTTCTGGCCTTTCTGCTCGTGGCCGGTTGCAGCGCCCTGAGCCAGCCGACCGAAACGGGCCCTGTAACCTTCGCCTGCGGGCAACTGGACATCCGGGTGGACGAGGCTGGTGACGGTGTTCTCGGTATTTCCTACCCCGGTGGACGCTGGCTGTTCCGGCCGGCGGTGAGTGCCTCCGGGGCCCGCTACGAGGCGCCGGGTGATCCGGACACCCAGTTCTGGCGCAAGGG
Source organism: Marinobacter sp. C2H3 (assembly GCF_037080155.1). Lineage (NCBI taxonomy): Bacteria > Pseudomonadati > Pseudomonadota > Gammaproteobacteria > Pseudomonadales > Marinobacteraceae > Marinobacter > Marinobacter sp. C2H3. Next base: position 323,375 of record NZ_JBBBNZ010000001.1, read on the forward strand.
CGACCGGGCTTTGCTGGTGGTGAACGGTGACCGGTTGCCAGAGTGCCTGCCCCCGGGCGCGCTCGAACGGCCCTTTCAGGGTGGCGGCAACGAACCGTTCTGGCACCTGACCCTGGACGACAACGGGCTGAGCCTGAAGCGCCCCCTGTCGCCGGCGCCGGCAGAGCCCCTGGCCGTGGTGAGCCGACAGCAAGACCGGTTTGGTCAGCGCGTCGTGGCAGGGCCGGTGGATGACCGCGTGACGGTGACGGTGGCCCGCCAGCTTTGCCGGGACGACATGTCCGGGCAGGTGTTCCCGGCCCAGGTGCGATTGTCGGTGGGCGGCGCCGATTACCGGGGTTGCGGCGGCGAGCCGGACCGACTGCTGCGGGGTGTGGAATGGCGCTTGGTTCGTCTGGGCGACGAAACCCTGCCGGAGCGTCCGGCCCTGACCCTGCGTTTTGCCAGCGACCGGCGGCTGTCAGGGCAATCGGCCTGCAATCGGATAGCCGGCGGCTACCGGTTGACCGGCGAGGGGCTGACGCTGAGCAATCTCGCCTCAACCCGCATGGCCTGCGATGCCGATCGCATGGCCCTGGAGGCCCGGTATCTGGCGCTTCTGGGTAAGGTGGCCCGGTTTGATCTGGACCCGCAGAACCACCTGCAGCTGATCACCGGCGATGGTACCGTTTTGCTGGCGGAGCCCGAGCCGGGCCGCTGACGCTGCCAGCGGGCGCTGGCGGTTACAGCCGCTCGGCCGGCGCGCTGGCGGCGTTGGTGGGCACCAGCGCCCGGGTCAGATCGGTCATGGCCAGCTCGCCCACGGTGTCGTCCCCACGGACCACGCGATAGACCAGCCGGGTATCCCCGCCGGAGCGGGCCAGCACGGATTCCAGGTTGTCCCGCTCGTTCAGGTCGCCGGCGTAGTCGCCGGCCGCTCCGCCGTTCATCTTGCGCATCACTGAACGCACCCTCAGCACCCGCGCCCGGTTGATGTCGGCGATGAAGTCGACAATGTACGGGTCGCCGGGGTTCAGCAGGATGTGCTGGGGATCACCCTGCTGCACCACCTCGCCGTCCTTCAGGATAACCAGGTGGTCTGCCAGCTTCAGGGCCTCGTCCAGGTCGTGGGTGATGAACACGATGGTCTTCTTCAGCTCCGCCTGCAGCTCCAGCAGCAGGTCCTGCATGTCAGAGCGGATCAGCGGGTCGAGGGCGGAGAAGGCCTCATCCATCAGCATGATCGGTGAGTTGGACACCAGCGCCCGGGCAATGCCCACCCGCTGTTGCATGCCCCCGGAGAGTTGGTGCGGGTACTGGTTTTCATTGCCTTCCAGCCCCACGCGAGTCAGCCACTTGCGGGCCGCGGCCTCGAATTCCCGCACCCGCTTGCCGCGCACGTCCATGGCCATGCCGGCGTTCTCCAGCACGGTTCGGTGGGGCAGCAGGGCAAATTTCTGGAACACCATGGACATCTGGGTGCGACGCAGCTCCCGTAGCTGGTCCTCGTTGAACGCCAGCACGTCCTGGTCGTCCACCCGCACCTCACCGGCGGTGGGTTCAATCAGCCGATTCAGGTGGCGGATCAGGGTGGACTTGCCGGAGCCTGACAGGCCCATGATCACGGTGATCTCACCGTGGCGAATGTCCACGTTGATGTCCTTCAGGCCCAGAACGTGGCCGTGTTTTTCCAGCAAGTCGGCCTTGCCGACGCCGCGCTTGACATACTCCAGCGCCACCTCGGGTTCCGGTCCGAAGATCTTGTACAGGTTGCGGATGGCAATCTTGGGTTCGGCGGTCATGGTGCGCTCCTCAGGCTTTCTGGGCGGCGTTGATGCGGGCCAGCGAGGCCTTGGTTACTCGGTCCAGGATCACCGCAAGAATCACGATGCCGAGGCCGGATACCAGGCCAACCCCGAGTTCCAGGTTGCGGATGCCTTTCAGAACCAGTACGCCCAGCCCGGGCGCCGAGACCAGGGACGCGATGACCACCATGGCCAGGCTCATCATGATGGTCTGGTTCACGCCCGCCATGATGTTGGGCAGCGCCAGGGGAATCTGAACCTTGTACAGTTTTTGCCGCTCGGTCATGCCGAAGGCGTCCGCCGCCTCGATCACTTCCTTGTCCACCAGCCGGATGCCCAGATTGGTGAGCCGCACCACGGGTACGATGGCGTACAGGATGATGGCGATGCCGTAGAGCTTGGATTCGGTCACGCTGAACAGGAAGATCAGCGGGATCAGGTACACGAACGGCGGCAGGGTCTGGAGCATGTCCAACACCGGAATCAGCAGCCGTTGCAGCAGGTCGCTGCGGGCCATGGCAATGCCGATGGGTACCCCCAGCAACACGCACAGGAAGGCACACACAAAAATGATGGCCAGGGTCTGCATGGCGTAGGTGTAGTAGTCGATGAACGCCAGCAACAGGATGCTCGCCGCCACCAGGCCCACCAGCTTCCAGGATTTGGTGACCAGGAACACCACCGCCATCAGCACCGGGATCACAATCCACCAGGGCGTGTTCTGCATGACGTACAGGGCGCCGTCCAGGCACCAGCTTAATGGCTGGGTGATGGGGTCCAGTACCAGGCTGAGGCTGTCCTTCACGTTCAGGAACGCGTGTTCCAGCCCTTTGGTCAGTTCCCGGGACTGGGGCCAGGCCGGGCAGGCCTTGTGCAGCGCGTCCAGGGAGGGAAACGGCAAGTCCCAGAGGGAGGTGTCAGCCACTTTGTCGCCGCTGTTCTTGGCCAACAGTTGCGCCATGGACATCGGGGCGTTGCCGCCGCCGTCCCCGGCGCACCAGTCTTTCAGCCCGAGGGCGTTAAACGCAGATTGGTAGGTTGCCATGGGTAGGAGTTCCGATGATCCGCCGCGGAATCCGCGGCGGATCGGGTCAGGTCATGAAACGGCGGCCCGGACCCTGCATCCTTGCACCGAGCGTGCCTCTTGGCACGGGGACGCCGGAGTGGTTACTGGTTGAGCAGGCCGGAGAGCTTCTCGCGGGCGGCATCGTTCAGCCAGCCGGACCAGACGTCCGGGTTCTCGGTCAGGTAGTGCACCGTGGCCTCCTCGGCGGAGGCGTTGTTCTGGCTCTTCCAGGCCAGCAGGCTGCTCATGGTGGCCGTCTTGATGGTCATCTTGCTGAGCATGTCGGCCACTGCCGGCTCGCGATCCTGGAAGTCCGTGGTCACGGCGGTCAGGATCGGCGCGGCCGGGAATTCGGAAACGCCCGGGTTCGGGGTGTCCGGATTCTGGTTGGCCTCGTGCACTTTTTTCTTGTACTCACCCAGGCTGACACGGGTCATGTCGTACTTGCCCAGCGGGATGGTCGGGCCCCAGTAATAGCCGAACCAGGGCTCCTGATTCTCAATGGCGGAGGCCATGGATGTGGCCAGGGTCTCGCCGGAACCGTGGTTGAAGACCTTGATGCCGGAGGATTCGAGATCCAGGGCGCGGATGAGATTGTCATTGACCACGCGGCAGCCCCAGCCGTCCGGGCAGTTGTTGAAGCGGCCACCAACCCAGTCCGGGTGCGCCATGACACCTTCAATGGTTTTCAGCTCCGGGTGCTCTGTGGCCAGGTAGGTGGGAATCCACCAGCCTTCCACGCCGCCCGGGTCCAGTACCTTGCCCAGGCGCACCACCTTGCCCTGTTTCTCCAGCCGGGTGTAGGCCTCGCCGGCGGAGTTCAGCCACAGCTCGGTGACGATGTCCGGCTCGCCGTTCTCGGCCACGGAGGTGACGGCCGGCACGGTGTCCGAAGGCACCACGGTGACGTCGCAGCCATAGCCCTGCTCCATGATGAATTTGGCCACGTTGGTGACGATGGACGCGGACGCCCAGTTCATTTCGGTGATGGATACTTCGCCACAGTCAGCTTGAGCCAGGCCGGGCAAAGTGGCCGCGCACAGCAGCGCAGCGGAGGCAAGCTTTTTCATCTTACGTCTCCCGTTCGGTGGGTAAGGTGCTGAAATGTTTCGAGTACGTAATAAGGGATCGCGGCCGGGAAGGCCGGAAAGAGGCAGAACGACCAAGGCTTTACTGAAGTTTTTCAAACGTTCGACTTCCAAAAGCATTGACCTCTAAGGATAAGGGAAATGAACAAATGTTCAAGGTCCTATCCAAAATCCGTCGCAGGTATGGGCAGGTGAGAGGTGATTGGGGCCCGGAGATGGGGCTGTCATACCAGTGTCGTAAACCGGCTTCACAGTGACAGAACCCTTGTCCGGAGCCTGCCATGACCGAGTTACGCGACCTCACGCCCCACGCTGCCATACCCGCCGAGCAGGCCGGCCGTGACGCCCGCCAGCGCCGGCAGCTTCGGGCCAACCTGCCAGAGCTGGTGACATTGGAACGGCTGCTGGCGGAGGCGCCGGAGAGCGCAACGGTGAGCGTTGCCGAGCGGGTGAGCACCGATGGCCTGACCCTGCCGGTCTATCAGGTAACCCTGGGGGCCGCCGAGCCGTCGGCGCCGCTGGTACTGCTGGTGGGCGGGGTGCACGGGCTGGAGCGGATCGGTACCCAGGTGGTCACCGCCTGGCTGTCCATGGTGCTGCACCGGATGCGCTGGGACCGGGCCCTGCAGCATTTGCTGGGGCAGGTTCGGGTGGTGGTGCTGCCGCTTCTCAACCCCGGCGGCATGTACCGCAACCAGCGCAGTAACCCCAACGGCGTCGACCTGATGCGCAACGCGCCCATCCGGGCCCAGTCCGGCAGCACCTTTATGCTCGGCGGCCAGCGCTGGTCCCGGCACCTGCCCTGGTACATCGGCACCCCGGAGCAGGCGATGGAACCGGAGAACCAGGCCCTTGCCCGGGTGATTGAAGAGGAGGTCATCGGTCGGCCGTTCAGCGTGGCCCTGGACTGCCACAGCGGTTTTGGCTGGCGCGACCAGATCTGGTTCCCTTACGCCTACCGGCGCCGGCCCATGCGCCGCATCGCCTCGGTGCTGGCGCTCAAGCTGCTCTGGGAACAGGCCTACCCGAACCACGAATACCGGTTCGAGCCGCAGTCGACCCATTACCTCACCCACGGTGACCTGTGGGACCACTTTTACAAACGCATCAACCGGGGCACCCAGGGCGCCTTCCTGCCGCTGACCCTGGAAATGGGTTCCTGGCGCTGGGTGCGCAAACGCCCGGGGCAGTTGCTCCGGCTGGACGGCCTGTTCAATCCCCTGGTACCCCACCGCACCCGCCGGGCCCTGCGCAGCCACCTGAACTGGATCGACTTCCTGCTGCACGCCGCCGCCAGCCACGATCAGTGGCTGCCCGGCCAGGATCAGGAACCCCTGCTGCGGCAGGCGGCGCTTCAGCTTTGGTACCGGGACAACGCCTGAAATGGATTGGCTGCTGCTGCGGGGGCTCACCCGCGAATCCGCCCACTGGGGCGCCTTCCCCGAGCGGCTGAAGGCGGCTCTGCCCGAACACCGGTTCTGGCCGGTGGATCTGCCCGGCGCCGGCGACCGATACCGGGATCCCAGCCCAGATACCATCCCCGGGATTCGGCGAGCCGTGGCCGAAGCGACTCGCGCGCTGCCGCGCCCCCTGGGGTTACTGGCCCTGTCCCTCGGCGGCATGGTGGCGCTGGATTGGGCCCAGGCCGAGCCGGAGGTGATCGCCCGTGTGGTGCTGATCAACAGCAGCAGCCGCCTGAGCCCGCCCTGGCAGCGGCTGCGGCCGGGCCGCTGGCCGGCCGTGTTGCGCCTGCTGGCGGCGCCGGTGGACGAGCGGGAGCGGGGCATCCTGGCGATGTCGTCCAACCATCGGCCACTGCCGGCGGGCACGCTGGCGGCCTGGCAGGAAATCCAGCGGCAGCGCCCCGTCAGCCGCCCGAACGCCCTGCGCCAACTGGGCGCTGCCCTGCGCTACCGGCCCTCGACAACCCGCCCGCTGGCGGACGCGCTGGTGCTGGCCAGTCGCGCCGACCGCCTGGTGGACTGGCGCTGCAGCTGGGCCCTGGCCAACCGCTACGATTGGCCCCTGATGCTCCACGACCGGGCCGGCCACGACCTGCCCCTGGACGATCCGGACTGGACGGTAGAGCGCATCCGGCGCTGGCTGGCGGCTCCGGAGGTTGCTTGACGCAACCGTTTTTTCGGGTCAGTCTTGCCCTGATTGACGGTTACGCCACCCACCGATGGTCCGCAAGGGAGCCGATAACAATGAAAATTTTCGAAACCAAGACCGCCCCCAACCCCCGCCGCGTGCGCATGTTCATGGCCGAGAAAGGGCTGCTCGACAAGGCTGAATTCGTCCAGATCGATTTGCAGAAAGGCGAGAACCTGACGCCGGAATTCGCCGCCCGCAACCCCATGAAAAAGGTGCCGGTGATGGAGCTGGACGACGGCACCTGCGTGGCCGAAACCATGGCGATCTGCCGCTATTTCGAGGAAAGCTATCCGGACACCCCCAAACTGCTGGGCGACACGCCCATGGAAAAGACCCAGATTGAGCAGTGGCTGCGCTGGATTGAACTGAACTTCTTCCTGCCCACCGGCATGTGCTTCCAGCACACCACCGGCTACTTCAAGGACCGGATGAACCCGGTGAAGGAGTGGGGCGAGGAGTGCGGCAAGGCCGTCGAGAAGTTCATGGATTTCCTCAATCAGCACCTGGAAGGCAAAACCTACATCTGCTGCGACACGTTCACCGCCGCCGACATCAACGCGTTTACCACCATCGCCTTCGCCCGGGTGGTGAACATCCGCATCAAGCCGGAGCAGACCCACCTGCAGGCCTGGTTCGACCGCATCAAGGCACGGCCGTCGGCCTCGGTTTAACGCCAACACAGGAAAGCCCCATGCCCGACGCCGACCGCCTGCACTGCGCCCTGGCCGCCATCGACGCGGCCAACCGCGCCGACCCCAACGTGGAAACGGTGGACGGCGAGGCGCTGCCCCGGGAATACGCCTACAGCCTGCACATGACCCGCTGGCTGCACGCCCTGGAGCCCGATCCGTCCGAGCGCCTGCAGATTGCCTGCCGGGCCCAGCACATCGAGCGCTGGACCATGCCCCGCAGCGATTACGGCGAGGGCCGGCGCCACTATTACGAATGGCGCCAGGCCTGCGGCCGCATGCATGGCCGCCGGGCGGCGGAGATCTTGGCGGGCTGCGGGTATCCGGCGGACGAATGCACGCGGGTAGAGACCATCCTCACCAAGCGGGAACTGCGCCAGGATGCGGACACCCAACGATTGGAAGACGTGGCCTGCCTGGTGTTCCTGGAGCGGTATTTTGCCGATTTCTACGCCCAGAAGGCCGACTACGACCGGGAAAAATGGCTGCGGATTGTGCGCCGCACCTGGGGCAAGATGACGCCCCGCGGGCACGAGGCGGCCCTGGCGCTTGCGGCCGGGATGCCGGAGGAACTGCAGGCGTTGCTTCAGGAGGCGCTGTCTGAGGCCTGAGGTCTATCTTGACCTCGGTGCACAGGCCAGTGGGTGGGCCGGGCCGGGATACGCTGTGAATACGTCCCTGTACGCTCGGCTCCGCCATCCCTGGCTCCGCACGATCCCGGCCCGGCCCACCCACCGGCCTGTTTCAGGCTTCGGTGCTTGTTGCCTCGAGACGAAAGGTCAGCCGAAAAACATATTCTTGAGCTTCTCACCGGGCTCGTCAGCCCGCATGAACGATTCCCCCACCAGAAACCCGTAGATGCCCCGGTCGGTCATGGCCGTGACATCCTCACGGGTCATGATGCCGCTCTCGGTGACGGTCAGGCGGTCCTCGGCAATCCGGTGGTGCAGGTCAAACGTGGTATCCAGGGACACCTCGAAGGTGTGCAGGTTGCGGTTGTTGATGCCCACCAGCGGCGTGCGCAGGGTCAGCGCGTCGTCCAGCTCTTCGTCATCGTGCACTTCCACCAACACATCCAGCCCGATCTCATGGGCGATGCCCTCCAGTTCCTGCATCTGGTCCCGGGGCAGGCAGGCGGCGATCAGCAGGATGCAGTCCGCGCCGATGGCCCGGCTTTCGTACACCTGATAGGGCGCCACCATGAAGTCCTTACGGATCACCGGCAGGCTGCAGGCCGCGCGGGCCGCCTTGAGGTAGTCCTCGTGGCCCTGGAAAAAGTCCCGGTCCGTGAGCACGGACAAACAGGCGGCGCCGCCGTTTTCGTAGCTCTCGGCGATCACGGGTGGTTCGAACGGATCCCGCAGGACGCCCTTGCTGGGGGAGGCTTTCTTGATCTCGGCAATGACGGCCGGCGTCTGTCGCTCAATCCGCTGGCGCAGGGCATTGGCAAAGCCTCGGGCGGGCGGTTGGTCCCCGGCCTGGGCTTTCAGGTCAGCGAGGGACACGGAGCGCTTGCGCTCGTCGATCTCTTCCCATTTCCGGTCCACGATCGTGCGAAGGATGGTCGGCGTTTTATCAAGGTGTCGGTCAGTCATTGAGGGCCTGCACTCTGGTTGCGAGAGCCGATGGAGCGCCCTTGCCCAAAACTGTCTGCAGCCATGGATGGCTGCAGCCAAGCCCTACAGGGACGTATTCACGGGCGTGTTTTGGGCAAGGGCGCTCCAGCGGATCGTCCTGCCGATGTGTCAGCAGCGATGTTGAGTTAAAAACACTGGGAAAAATCCGCCAGCTCGGACATCTTGCCGGCCGCCAGTCCGGAGCCCATGGCGTCCAGGGCCATCTCCACGCCGTCTTTGGCGGTGGCGGCCAGGCCAGCCACATAGATGGCCGCGCCGGCGTTCAGAGCGATCAGATCCCGGGCCTTCTCGGCCATCTCATCGTGGCCGCGCCCGAACGCCGCCTTGATCAGCTTCAGGGACTCATCCGCCGTCTCCACCGTCAGGCCCACCAGCGTCTGGCTCTTGATACCCAGGTCCTCCGGCGTCACGTCGTACTCGGTGATCTGGCCATCCTTCAGCTCCGCCACATGGGTGGCGCTGGCCAGGCTGATCTCATCCAGGCCGTCCTTCGAGCACACCACCATGATGTGCTCCGCCCCCAGGCGATGCAGCACCTCCGCCATCGGACGGCACAGCTCCCGGTTGAACACCCCCACCAGCTGGCGCTTCACGCCCGCCGGATTGGTCATGGGCCCCAGAATGTTGAACAGCGTCCGGCAGCCCAGCTCCTTGCGGGGGCCGATAGCGTGCTTCATGGCGCCGTGGTGGGCCGGCGCAAACATGAAGCCGACACCGATCTGCTCCACGCAGCGGGCCACTTCCTCCGGCTTCATGGACAGGTTCACGCCCACCTTCTCCAGCAGGTCCGCGCTGCCGCTGCGGGACGACACCGCCCGGTTGCCGTGCTTGGCCACGTAGCCACCGGCCGCGGCGACCACAAACGAGGCAGCCGACGACACGTTGAACAGATTGGCGCCATCGCCGCCCGTGCCCACGATATCCACCAGCGGCTCCGCCTTCACCGTGACGGTGGTGGCCAGCTCCCGCATCACCTCGGTGGCGCCGGTGATCTCATCAATGGTCTCGCTCTTGAGGCGCAGACCCATCAGGAATGCGCCGATCTGCGCGTCCGTGGCCTCGCCGTTCATAACGATGCGCATCACATCCTTCATCTCCTCCCGGGACAGGTCCAGGTTGGATGCGATGCGGTTCAGGGCTTGCTTCATGTCCATGGCTCGGCCTCTTGTTATGTTCTCAGGAAGTTGCGCAGCAGTTCGTGGCCCTGCTCGGTCATGATCGACTCAGGGTGGAACTGCACGCCTTCAATGGGCAGGGTCTTGTGGCGGACCCCCATGATCTCCTCCACGGAGCCGTCCTCGTTGCGGGTCCAGGCGGTGACCTCCAGGCATTCGGGCAGGGTCGCCTTGTCAATCACCAGGCTGTGGTAGCGGGTGGCCTGCACCGGATTGCTGAGGCCCCGGAACACCCCCACATCGTTGTGGTACACCGCCGAGACCTTGCCGTGCATCACCCGGCCGGCACGAATGATATCGCCGCCGAACACCTGGCCGATGGACTGGTGCCCCAGGCAGATGCCCAGGATCGGCAGCTTGCCGGCAAAATGGCGGATCGCCGCCATGGAAATGCCCGCCTCGTTCGGGGTGCAGGGGCCCGGGGAAATCACCAGCCGCTCGGGCTTGAGGGCCTCGATCTGCTCTACCGTGATCTCATCGTTGCGATACACCTGCACGTCCGCACCCAGCTCCGCCAGGTACTGCACCACGTTGTAGGTGAAGGAGTCGTAGTTGTCGATCATCAGCAACATAATCCGTGCCTCCGCCTCAGTGATCGTAGTCGTTGTAGGTCATGGCGACGGCCCGGAAAATGGCGCGGCCCTTGTTCATGGTCTCTTTCCACTCGAGGCGGGGTACGGAATCGGCCACCACGCCGGCGCCGGCCTGGATGTGCAGGGTGTTGTCCTTGATCACCGCGGTGCGGATGGCGATGGCCGTGTCCATGTTGCCGTTGAACGAGAGATAGCCGACCGCGCCGCCATAGACGCCGCGCTTGACCGGCTCCAGCTCGTCGATGATCTCCATGGCCCGGATCTTCGGGGCGCCGCTCAGGGTGCCGGCGGGCAGGGTGGCCCGCAGCACGTCCAGGCAACTGGTGCCGGGCTTCAGGCGGCCGGTGACGTTGGAGACAATGTGCATCACGTGGGAGTAGCGCTCCACGATCATCTTGTCGGTCAGCTTCACGGTGCCGGTTTCCGAGACCCGGCCGGCGTCGTTGCGGCCCAGGTCGATCAGCATCAGGTGCTCGGCGATCTCCTTCGGGTCCGCCAGCAGTTCCTTTTCCAGAGCGTTGTCTTCCGCATCGGTGGCGCCGCGCTTGCGGGTGCCGGCGATGGGCCGTACGGTCACTTCCTCGTCTTCCACCCGGGCCAGGATCTCCGGCGAGGAACCCACGATGTGGAAATCGCCGAGATCCAGAAAATACATGTAAGGCGACGGGTTGAGCACCCGCAGCGAGCGGTACAGGTTCAGGGGCGGCGCCTCGAACGGAATCGACATGCGCTGGGAGATCACCGTCTGCATCACGTCGCCATCGAGCACGTAGCCCTTGATGCGCTCGACGGCGGCCTCGAACTTGTCCTGGGTGAAACCGGAGATGAAATCGCTCTCGTCCACGGTTTTGCCCCGCAGATGCGCCGGGGTGCGGGGAGCATTGGCGGTCTGCCGGTGCAGTTGGCTTTCCAGCGCGTCGATGCGCGCCTGGGCCTGCTCATAGGCATCGGGCACCGACGGGTCGACGTGCACGATCAGGTGCAGCTTGCCGCGGAGGTTGTCGAACACCACGATTTCATCGGACACCATCAGCAGGATGTCCGGGGTGCCGATCTTGTCCGGCGGGCAGCTCTTGCGCAGGCGCTTTTCGATGTAGCGGACGGTGTCGTAGCCGAAGTAGCCCACCAGGCCGCCGTTGAATCGGGGCAGCTCGGGCAGGTCCGGGGCGTGGAAACGCTGCTGGTAGGCGTCCACGAACGCCAGGGGATCGTCCACCTCGGCCTGCTCGACCACCTCGCCGTCCCGGCGCACCTCCACCCGGTGGTCGAACACCATCAGCCTTTCCCGGCTGGGCAGGCCGATGATGGAGTAGCGGCCCCACTTCTCGCCACCCTGAACGGATTCGAACAGGTAGGAGTAGGGGCCACTGGCCAGTTTCAGGTAGGTGCTCAGGGGCGTATCCAGGTCGGCAAGGACTTCCCGGTAGACAGGGATACGGTTATAGCCGGCCTGGGCGAGCTCGGCAAAGTGCTCGGGGGTCATGATTCGGTTCCTGATATCTGTTCTGCGTTCGCGTCACGGCCGGGGTCTCCGGGCCGTTCGCCGGGTGGTGCGGGCTCAACGGGCATGCGCCAGTCAGCCGCCGGGCTTGCTCAGCCGGTGCGCCATCGCCACCATCGCGTTGCGCGGGTTGTGAGGATGCCTCGCGCTGCAGTCAGATTCAGTCCCTGCACGGCAGGAATCTCCCGATCAGAAAGGTCTGTTCATTGAGGGCTGAGATTACAAAAGCTCGGCCAGTGAATCAACAACTGCGTCCGCACCCAGGGCATCCACGGGGGTACCGAAGTTATACCCGTAGCGCACCGCCACGCAGGGAATGCCAGCGGCCTGGGCCGCGCCCACGTCGGCGGCGGAGTCGCCGATCATAACGGTGGTGCTCCGGCGGCCGCCCAGTTCGGTCATGGCATGCAGCAGCGGCGTCGGGTCCGGTTTACGTACCGGCAGGGTGTCGCCGCCAATGCACAGCTCAAAGCGGTTGGCCAGCCCGACCTTTTCCAGCAGGGGCGCCACGAAGCGCTCCGGCTTGTTGGTGACCACCGCCAGCCGGCAGCCGTTATCCTGCAGGCGGCTGAGGCACGCTTCCACGCCGGGGTACAGCCGGGCGTGCTCGCCGTTCACCTCGCCGTAGTAGTGGTAGAACATCGCCAGGGCGTCCTCGAACAACGCCTCGTCCGCGGGCCGGGCCGGCTCCCAGTCAATCCGGCCGGCCAGCGCCCGGCGCACCAGCACGGCGGCGCCGTTGCCCACCCAGTTGCGCACCTGATCGATACCGGCGGGTTTCCGGCCCAGGTAGATCAGCATGCGGTCCACGCCGGCGGCCAGGTCCGGCGCGCTGTCCACCAGGGTGCCGTCCAGATCGAACAGGGCAACCCCAGGCCAGCGGGCGTTGAACAGTCCGCCCAGGCTCATTCGCCGATGACCGCGCGGGCCTGCTCCAGCTCGGCGCGCATGGCGTCGATGGTGGCCTTGTAATCGTCGGTGTTGAAAATGGCAGAACCCGCCACGAAGGTGTCGGCACCGGCCTCGGCGATGGCCCGGATGTTGTCGGTCTTGACGCCGCCGTCGATTTCCAGGCGGATGTTATAGTTGGTGGCGTCGATGCGCTGGCGGGCTTCCCGCAGCTTGTCCAGGGTGCCGGGGATGAACTTCTGGCCGCCAAATCCCGGGTTGACGGACATCAGCAGTACCATGTCCAGCTTGTCCATCACGTAATCCATATAGCTCAGCGGCGTCGCCGGGTTGAACACCAGCCCGGCCTTGCAGCCGCCGTCCCGGATCAGTTGCAGGGAGCGGTCGATGTGCTTGCTGGCTTCGGGGTGGAAGGTGATGTAGCTGGCACCGGCGTCGATGAACATGCGGATCAGGTCGTCCACGGGGGATACCATCAGGTGTACGTCGATGGGCGCGGTGACGCCATGCTTGCGCAGGGCCTCGCACACCATGGGGCCGATGGTCAGGTTCGGGACGTAGTGGTTGTCCATGACGTCAAAGTGCACCACGTCGGCGCCGGCGGCGAGGACGTTGTCGACTTCCTCGCCCAGTCGGGCAAAATCGGCGGACAGAATGGACGGCGCAATCAGGTACGGATTCATGGACGGTCTCTCGCAGCGTGTCGATGTCGGTGGTCGAAAGCGATGCTAGTCTACCAGTTTGATCACGGGTTTTCCCGGTGGGTAAACCCGAAATACGGGGTTGTGAGCGTGATGGGAAGCGTACGAATGACGGTGTTGGTTCTGTCGATGGGGGCGCTGGCCGCCGGCGCGCCGGCGTGGGGCCAGCAGCCAGCGGCGGATGCCGCCGGCACCCAGGGTAGCGGTGCGGCCCCGTCGACGGGTGTGGCCACCTCCGATACGAAGGCGCTGAAGCGTGATCGGGCGATGGTCCGGGTGGGGCCGGGGGATGCGGGGCTGTTCACGGAGTTTCCGGATCACGCCCGCGCCCTGACGTTGGAGGATGGCGCCACCGTGCCGGCGCTGTTCTACCCGGACCAGACCGGTGATGCCCGGGGCGCCCTGATCCTGCTGTCGGAGGCGGGCGCCGGCGCCGGTAACGCCCTGGCCCGGGGGCTGGCGGAGGCGGTGACCGCCGCCGGATGGGGGCTGGTGTCGGTTGGGCTGCCATCGCCGCCGCCGGGGTTGACCGCACTCTGGTCCCAGCCTGGAAGCGACGGCGCGAAAGCGCCGGCGGCCAGCAACGGCACCCGTGCCGACTCGGGCGCCGACAAGGCAGCCGATACCGAAGGCAAAGGCTCAGGCACGGCTGGGGGCGGGCAGGACCCGGCCGCCGTGATGATTGATGTGATGAAAGCCGAGGCGCCCTCGGATGCGGGAGCCGGCTACCAGGCGCGCGTGGCGCAGACCCTGAAGGCGGCCGGCCAGTTGGCGGCGGACCAGGGCTACAGTACCCGTGTTCTGGTGGCCGTGGGCCATGGCGCCGGCCCGGTGCTGGCGGCGGCCGATGGCGATATCCAGAAGCTGGTGTGGATTGCGCCCCGATTTTATCCGGCCCAGAAGGCCGGGCTGATGGACCAGTTGGCAACCCGATCGGAGTTGTCGATGCTGGAATTGGCGCCGGCCGGCGCCGCGGACGAGGCCCGTGCCCGGGGCGGTGCCCTCAAGCGGGCGGGATTTTCCGGGTATGAATGGCAGCCGGTGTCGCTACCGGTATCGCTGCTGAACCTGACGCCGGGCGACGCCCTGGCGCTCGCCCACCGGGTGACCGGCTGGCTAAGATAGTGGCCGGCTGCGCTGTTTGATCAGTTCCCAGGCCTGCTGGTAACGCAGCAGCCGCTCCTTGGCCAGTGCCAGCTCCCGGGGCGAGAGGCCCTGCTGGGCGAGTTTGTCCGGGTGGCATTCGGAGACCCGCTTGCGGTAGGTCCGCTTCATCTGCTCCAGCGAATCCCGGCGGGTTACCCCCAAAAGCCGGCAGGCCTGTTCGAAGGTGGCGGGCTTGTCGGGCAGTTCCTCTGGTGCCCAGCGCCGCCGAAGAAATCCCTCCAGAAGATCCTCTCCAACACTCATCGGCAGGCCCAGGCGGTCAATGGCGTCCTCGCACCGATGGCGGCGGGCCTTGGTGGGCGGGCCGCTGAGCTGCGCCGCCTCGCACAGGCAGGCGGCGACGGCGACGGCCGTTCCCGGCATCAGCGACCAGCCGAGGGGCAGGCGGATGCCCAGGGGGGGTGATAGGTCATCGGCCTGCTTGCCTCGCTGGAACCGGGCGATGGCCCGCCGGCGCTGGCCGGATGAGAGGCGGCACGCGGTGATAACCCGCTCGGTGAACGCAATGTCGGCCTCGGTGACGCGGCCGTCCGCCTTGGCCAGATAGCCCAGGGCATGAAACAGGGTGCGCAGTGCCCAGGCCGGCGGCGCGGCCTCGGTCAGCACCTCGGGAGAGCGGAAGCCGGCACGTTCAAGCCGGTCCAGGGTCCGGTTCAGGGCGCGCTCGAGGTGGGTCGGCAGGGGGGCAGAGGCCGTGGGTCGGTCGGCGGTTTTGGCCATTGGGTCAGGCTCCGGACAGCCGCAGGTCCAGCTGGTGCAGGCGCTCCGGCGTGCCCACATCAACCCAGCCGCCCAGATGGTGGTAGCCCCGCACCCGGCCGGCGGCGATGGCCCGGTGCAGCACCGGCGCGAGCCTGCCTGCGGAGTCGTCCAGGCCATTGAACAGGCGGCGGTGGAGCAGGCTGATGCCGGCGAAGGTAAGCCGGCTGGCGGTGCCTGAGGGGCTCGCGGTCTCCGCCGGCCGATCGGTGATGATCCCGTCCGCGCCCAGCCGGAAATCCCCTGCGGGGTGGTGGTCGGGGTTGTCCACCAGCACCAGCAAGGCATCGGCGTCGGCCGGCGGCTGCAAGGCCTGCAGGGGCAGGTCGCACCAGACGTCACCATTGATCACCAGGAACCAGTCATCACCGTCCCGGGTCAGCAAGGGCAGGGCCCGCACAATGCCGCCGGCGGTTTCCAGCGGTTCCTGCTCCCGGGAGTAGCGCAGGGCCAGGCCAAATCGGTCTCCGTTGCCCAGGCGCTGTTCAATCTGCTCCCCGAGCCAGGCGTGATTGATCACCGCCCGGTCGATGCCGGCCCGGTGCAGGGCTTCGAGGTGGTACTCGATCAGCGGCCGGCCGCCAGCACGGAGCAACGGCTTGGGGGTGGTCAGGGTGAGTGGGCGCATGCGCTCGCCCTTGCCGGCGGCCAGGATCATCGCAATCACGATGGCGTTTGCTCCGGGAGCGGGCCGATGACCTCGGCAATCCGCGGCACCGCAGCGTCCACGAGCCACTCGTGGAAATGCCGCAGGGCCGGCTGACGGGCACTGGCGTCCACCAGGTAAGAGACGGTCCTGGGGATGTCGGCCAGATAGCCGGTCTTGCCGTCCCGCCGTGCCAGGCGGGCAAAGATGCCGGCGGCCTTGAGGTGGCGCTGCATGCCCATCAGCTCAAACCACTGCCGGAAGGTGTCGGCGTCGGCGTGGTGCTGTCCGGCGGCCTGGCTGGCCAGGCGGAAATGCTCGAGCCATTCGGCCACCTGCGCCTCGGGCCAGCGGATGTAGCAGTCTTTCAATAACGAAACCGCGTCATAGGTAACCGGTCCGCGCACCGCGTCCTGGAAGTCGATCACGCCGGGGCGATCGGTGCCGTGGCGCACGAGCAGGTTTCGCGAATGATAGTCCCGGTGGACGGTGACCTCCGGCTGCGCCAAGGCGCTTTCCCGCAGGAAGGCGAAGGTGGTGTCCAGCAGGCAGCGTGTGCCGTTGTCCAGGGGCAGGCCCAGGTGCTGTTCCAGCAACCAGTCCGGGAACAGCGCCATTTCCCGATCCAGCAGGGCGGCGTCGTAAGGCGGCAGCGGGTAGTCGGGCGGGTTGTCGAGCCCCTGGATGACCACCAGCTCGTCCAGGGCCGCTCGGTAAT
Organism: Marinobacter sp. C2H3; assembly: GCF_037080155.1. Classification (NCBI taxonomy): domain Bacteria; kingdom Pseudomonadati; phylum Pseudomonadota; class Gammaproteobacteria; order Pseudomonadales; family Marinobacteraceae; genus Marinobacter; species Marinobacter sp. C2H3. Next base: position 339,962 of record NZ_JBBBNZ010000001.1, read on the forward strand.
GCTGATCGGCCTCGGCCGGATCGTCCAGGGCGCCGCGCATCAGCCGGTCGCCAAAATCCTCGAGCAGCAAAAACCCGTCTGCCAGATTCTCGGCCGCGATGGCCGGTACCGCCACGCCGTTGCTGTGCCAGTGCCGGGCAATGGCCAGGAAAGGGCCGCAATCTTCGTGTTCCGGCGGTGCGTCCATGACGATCCACGGGGTGCGCCCGGTTGCGCCGTCACCGGGTTCGCGCCAGACCCGGAAATAACGCCGGAAGCTGGCATCGCCGGAAACCGGTTCGGGGGTGGCCGCGGCAAAGCCGGGCAGGGTGCGGACCCAGCGGGTCAGGGCGTGCAGGCGAGTGTCCATAACGTGCGGGTTCGTTGCGGTTGGGAGCCAGTGATCAGCGAAGCGTAGCAGAGGAGCTCGAGCGGGTGAAACGGCTTTTACCGGCGGCCGGCGTTAACAAGGTCCGGGGGCACGTGTAAACTAGGCGGCTCACGCTCATACCCCGTTGATCGCAAACCGGAACAGGAAACCTGCCACCGTGTCATCCGCCCGCCGCCACGCTGCCCTGCCGGCCTCATCGCCGATTCTGTTTCCGGCCGCAGGGGCAATGGCGTCGGCAGGCGTCCGCCGTCTGGTGCTGCTCTCGTTGGCGGCGGTGACACCGGCCTGGCTGATGGCGCAGCCAGCCCGGGCCGACGACGGCGGCGCGCCCACGGCGGCGGAGATCGACTGGCGGCCACGGGACCAGCTTCCCGAGGCGGTGCGGGCTAAGCTCCCGGTATTCTGCGAAGGCGGTTATCTGCCTTCCCGGGGGGGCACCGACGACGGCCTGGCCCTGCCGGGAGGCGCAACCTCGGACACCGAGGCGCCGATCCAGGCCAGCGGCCTGAACGCCCGCTACGAGATTGATAACCAGCTTCGGCTGGAAGGCGACGTGCGCATTCGCCAGGGCCGGCTGCTGGTGACCGGCCAGGAGGCGCTCTACGACCAGAACCTGGGGCAGATGTCCGTTAAGGGCCCGATGGTCAGCCGGGGCGAGGGCTTTCTGCTCACCGGCCGTGCCGCCGACTACGACGCCAACACCGGCCTGCTCGATATCGACGACGCCACCTACCTGCTCAACGGCCCGGGTATCCGCGGCAACGCCGCCCAGTTGTCACGGCCCAGCGACACCGAAGTCGATATCAAGGAAGGGCTGATCACCACCTGCGGCCCCGCCCGTAACGATTGGGCCGTGGTGGCGTCCGACATCCACCTGGATCGGGCCGAGGGGGTGGGCACCGCCAAGCACGTTCGCCTGGAAGTGCTGGATACGCCGATTTTTTACTGGCCCTACATTAGCTTCCCCATCGACGACCGGCGCAAGACCGGTTTCCTGTACCCGCAGTTCGGCACCTCCAACACCGGCACCGGCGGCTTCCTGTCGGTGCCCTACTACTTCAACCTGGCGCCCGAGTACGACGCCACCCTGACGCCCCAGTTCATCAGTGGCCGGGGGCTCTTTACCGAGGCGGAAGGCCGCTACCTGAGCCGGTTCGGGGAAACCGATCTGCAGGTGGGGTACATCGACAACGACGGCTATTACGCGGACGAGAATCCGGGTGAAAGCGGCCGTCGCTGGGGCCTCGACGCCACCACCCGCGCCAGTTTCGGTGGCGGCTGGACCGGCTACGGCGATTTCTCGGCGGTCAGCGATAACGATTACCTGAGCGACCTGAACCGCAGCCTGAACATCAACCGGGAAACCCACCTGCTGCGCCAGGGCGGTTTCCGCTACCGGGACGCCAGCCAGTACTTTGACGGCTACCTGAGCGATTACCAGACGATTTCGGACTACATCCCCGATCGCAACAAGCCCTACGCCCAGTTGCCCAACATCACCTACGGTGCCACCGCTGACGTGGGCGCGTTCGAGGCCAATCTGGACAGCCAGTACACCAATTTCTACCGGGACAACAGCAACCTCTCCGGCCTGGACCGGGCCAACGGCCAGCGCCTGCGGGCGGTGCCGGAGCTGGCCCTGCCCATGCGGGCGCTGTGGGGATTCAGCCGGCCGTCGGTGAGCGTCGATTACACCCGCTATGCCCTGGAGGACTACACCCTCGGGGACGGCAACATCGATCGCACCGTGCCGGTGGTGGAATGGGACAACGGCCTGTACTTTGACCGCCGCTCCGAGTTGTTCGACATTCCCTACAACCAGAGCCTCGAACCCCGGCTTTACTACGCGTGGGCCAACGCGCCGGCGGACCAGAACGACATCCCGGATTTCGACACCTCCTTGCGCAGCTTCCGGTTTGACCAGCTGTTTGAACCCAACCGCTTCAGCGGCGGCGACCGGGTCGGGGACACCAATCAGGTAACGGTGGCACTGACCAGCCGAATCAACGATCTGGTCACCGGCGCCGAGCGCGCCCGGGTCAGCGTCGGGCAGGTACATTATCTGGAAGAACAGGATGTCACGCTGTTCGGCCAGGGCGGCAACCGGGAGCCGAACTCGCCGCTGGCGGGGGAAGTGGTACTCAATCCCCTTGATACCCTGGAAATCCGCTCGTCCGGCCTCTGGGACCCGGACACGGGCCAGACCCAGGAAGGCCGGAGCGAGCTGACGTTTCATTCCGAGGACTACCGGTACCTGGCCACTCTCGGCCACACCTACCGCCGGGATTCGCTTGAGCAAAGCGACATCGCGACGGTGTTCCCGATCACCGACCGTGTCAGCGTGATTGGCCGTTGGGTGTACGATTCCCAACTGGACCGGACCGTGGGTACGCTGGCTGGTCTGGAATACACGAACTGCTGCTGGAGCGTCCAGGTCATACAGCAAAGCTACCTCACCAGCGATCGACAGCTGGATAACCAGATCCTGTTTCAGATTCAGCTGAAGGGACTGGGGGGCAGCGGCGGTGTCTCGACCGACATATCCGACGCCATTTATGGCTACGAAGAGCGTGAGAAGCGCCGTTTTGGAACGCCATCCGGAACTCCCTGACACCGGGCCGGACAAACCAATCCCGGACGCACAGGGTCCGCAAACAGACAACGATGAGGTGATTATGAGGGCGACGTTTCGCCAAACCGCGCAGGCCGGCCTGATGGTGCTGCTCGCCATGCTGTCGGTCACGGCCCACGCCGAGCGCAAGCTGCTGGACCAGGTGGTGGCCATCGTCGACGACGGGGTCATCCTTCAGAGCCAGCTCGACGCCCGCGTGGCAACGATTGTCGACCGGCTGAAGGCGCAGGGCACCGGCCTGCCGCCCCGGGACCTGCTGGAACGGCGGGTGCTGGACCAGCTGGTGACCGAGGCCGTGCAGCTGCAGATGGCCGACAAAATGGGCATGCGCATCAGTGACAACGAGCTGAACGAGACCATGACCAACATCGCCCGGCAGAACAACATGACCCTCGACCAGTTTGAGCAGCAGCTCAGCACCGAGGGCGTGGGTTACCAGCAGGCCCGGGAGCAGATCCGCCGGGAAATGCTCACCAGCCGCGTGCAGCAGCGCCGGGTGGGCGAGCGGGTGCGGGTGACCGACCGGGAAGTGGACAACTATCTGGAGGCCAAGCAGGCCCAGTCGGGCAACGGCACGGAGTACCGCCTTGCCTATATCTTTGTGCGGGTCAACAACCCGGACGACAAGGCCGAGGTGGCCGCCGCCCGCAAGAAGGCCCGCGACCTTCGCCAGCAGATTCTCGACGGCCGGGATTTCCGGGAAGTCGCCGTCGCCGAATCCGACGCCAGCAACGCCCTGGACGGCGGTGACATGGGCTGGCGCAGCGAGAACCAGCTGCCGTCCCTGGTGGCGCCGGTGGTGCCGCAGTTGCCGGTTGGCCAGCCGTCCGAGGTGCTCAGCAACAAGAGCGGCTTTCACCTCGTCATGGTGATGGACAAGCGGGGCGGCAAGGAAAAGACCCTGCAGCAGCAGTACAAGGTGCGACACATTCTGGTGAAGCCGTCCGACGCCATGACCGAGCAAGAGGCCCAGGCCCGCATCGAGAACATCTACCAGCAGCTCAAAAATGGCGCTGATTTTGCCAAGCTGGCCAAGGAATACTCGGACGATCCGGTGTCCGGTTCCGCCGGCGGCGATCTGGGCTGGGTCAGCCGCGGCCAGATGGTGCCGGCGTTTGAACAGGCCATGCTGTCCGCCAAGGTGGGCGAGCTCAAGGGGCCGTTCCAGTCCCGCTTCGGCTGGCACATTCTGCAGGTGCAGGACGTACGCAAGCAGGACGTGACCGAACAGACCCGCCGGACCGACGCTCGTCAGGCGATTTACCGTCGCAAGTTTGAAACCGAGCTGCAGAACTGGCTGCGGGAAATCCGGGACGAGGCGTTCATTGAATACAAAGGCAAGTTTGCCCCGGCGGACACCGGTGACGGCAAAGACGACACCACCGACCCCGGAGCGGACACCGCATCATGAGCCGTGACCTGACCCTGGCGCTGACCGCCGGCGAACCCGCCGGCATCGGCCCGGAGCTGTGCCTTCAGCTGGCTTCCGAGGCCCGGGAGGTGGGCATCGTGGTGGTGGCCAGCGACGCCCTACTGGCGGAGCGTGCGCGCCTGTTGGGACTTGCTGTTGATCTGGTGCCCTGGCAGCCGGGCGAGCGGGCCTGCACCGAGCCTGGCCGGCTGTCGGTCTGGCCGGTGCCGGGCTGCCAGAGCCTGGCGCCCGGGAAGCTGGACCCGGCCAACAGCCGATACGTGCTGGATACGCTGGAGCGCGCCGCCCGCGCCTGCCTGGCCGGCGAGGTGGACGGCATGGTCACCGCCCCGGTGCATAAAGGCGTCATCAACGACGCCGGCATCGCCTTCAGCGGCCACACCGAGTTCTTGCAGGCGCTGTGCGGCGTCGAGCGGGTGGTGATGATGCTGGCCACCGAATCCCTGCGGGTGGCCCTGGTGACCACCCACCTGCCGCTGCGGGACGTGGCCGATGCCGTCACCCCGGAACGGCTGACCCAGGTGACCCGGATTCTCAACAACGATCTCAAGCTCTATTTCGGGCTGGCCGAGCCCCGCATCCTGGTGGCGGGCCTGAACCCCCACGCCGGCGAGGGCGGCCACCTGGGCCGGGAAGAGCTGGATGTGATCGAGCCCACGCTCGACCGCCTGCGGGCCGAGGGCCTGCACCTGACCGGGCCACTGCCGGCGGACACTCTGTTTACTCCGCACTGGCTGGACAACGCCGACGCGGTGCTGGCCATGTACCACGATCAGGGCCTGCCGGTGCTCAAGTACCAGGGCTTTGGCCGGGCGGTGAACGTCACCCTGGGCCTGCCGATTGTGCGTACCTCCGTGGACCACGGTACCGCCCTGGACCTGGCCGGCACCGGCAAGGCTGACGCCGGCAGCCTGCATACCGCCATTACCGTCGGCGCCGCCATGGCCCGCAGCCGCCGGGACGCCGGCCGGGCGGACAAGGAGCCCCGCTCATGAGTAACCGACCCGGCCACCAGGCCCGCAAACGCTTCGGCCAGAACTTTCTCCATGACCCCGGCGTGATCGAGCGCATCGTACGCTCTATTGCTCCGAAGCCGGACGATGTTATGGTGGAAATCGGCCCGGGGCTCGGCGCCCTGACCGAGGAACTGCTGGCGGTGAATCCGCGTCTGCAGGTGGTGGAGCTGGACCGGGACCTCATCCCGGTGCTGCGGACCAAATTCTTTAACTACCCGGAGTTCCGCATCCACGAAGCGGACGCCCTGCGGTTTGATTTCAGCGCCCTGGCCGCCGAGCGACCGGTGCGGATTGTCGGCAACCTGCCGTACAACATCTCCACGCCGCTGATCTTCCACCTGCTGTCCCAGGCCGGCGTGGTCCAGGACATGCACTTCATGCTGCAGAAAGAAGTGGTCCAGCGCATGGCTGCGGTGCCGGGTGACAGCCACTATGGACGCCTCGGCATCATGACCCAGTACCACTGCCGGGTTCAGCCCCTGTTCGAGGTGGGTCCGGGCGCGTTCCGGCCGGCCCCGAAGGTGGATTCGGCCATCGTCCGACTGGTGCCCCACGCCGAACTGCCGCACCCGGCCAAGGATCTGTCCGTATTGCAGGCAGTGGTGCGCACCGCGTTCAACGCCCGGCGCAAAACCTTGCGTAAGGCCCTCGGCGGCATGATCAGCGCCGAGCGCCTGCAGGCCCTGGGCATCGACGATGGCCTGCGGCCCGAAAACCTGACCCTGGCCCAGTACGTCGCCATTGCCGATGCCCTGGCCAGTGAACCGACTCAGAACGAGGCGCCATGACGGATTACGCGATCGGTGACATTCAGGGTTGCTATGAACGGCTGCTGGACGTGCTCGCGCGGGCGGATTTCTCGCCCTCCCGGGATCGGCTCTGGGTGGCTGGTGACCTGATCAACCGTGGCCCTTCCTCCCTGCAGACGTTGCGCTACCTTTACGAGCTGGGCAGCAGTGCCGAGGTGGTGCTGGGCAACCACGATCTGCACCTGCTGGCGGTTCGCTATGGCGGCCACGAGCTGCGTCGCAAAGACACCCTCCAGGCGATCCTGGATGCCCCGGATGCCGAGGAACTCATTGGCTGGCTCAGACACCAGTCGCTGTGCCTGCACGACCCGCGCCGCAACCTGGTGATGGCCCACGCCGGCCTGCCCCATATCTGGGATGTCCCCACGGCGGTGGCCTGCGCCCGGGAAGTGGAAACGGTGATCCGAAGCGACGACGCGGAGTATTACTTTACCCACATGTACGGCAACGAGCCCGACCGTTGGGACGATCAACTGAGCGGCATGGACCGATGGCGGGTGATCACCAACTACCTGACCCGAATGCGCTTTGTGGCGGAAGACGGTTCCCTGGAGCTGGCTACCAAGGAGTCCGTCGAGAGCGCGCCGGCGGGCTTTGCGCCCTGGTTCGAATGGCCTCGCAACGACGATGTCCGCATAGTGTTCGGGCACTGGGCGGCCCTCGAGGGGCACACAGGCAGCGACCGTTTCATCGCCCTGGACACCGGTTGCGTGTGGGGCGGGGCACTGACGATGATGGATCTGGACAGCGGAGAGCGAATTCACTGTGACTGCGCCTGAGTGGCGTTCCGCGCCGGTACCCCGCTGGCCGCTGGTGGCCGGCGCCCTGTTCGGCCTGCTGGCCGTTATGGCCGGGGCGTTTGGCGCCCACGGCCTGCGCACCGTGGCCAGCGCCCGGGAGCTGGGCGTCTTCCAGACCGCAGCCAACTACCAGATGTACCACGCCCTGGCGCTTGTCCTGGTGGCGCTGCTGCACGGACGCGGCCTGTCCACCCGGCTGCTGGGGTTGGCCGGGCGCTTCTTTCTGGCCGGTATTGTCCTGTTCAGCGGCAGCCTGTACCTGCTGGTGCTCACCGGCGCCCACTGGCTGGGCCCGGTTACCCCGCTGGGCGGGCTGTGCTTTATGGTCGGCTGGGCGCTGCTGGCGGCCGCTGGCCTCCGGCGCCGTGGCGCCGGCGAGACCAACGATCAAGAGGATTCCTGACGCTATGCCTGACACTCTGCAGGTTCATGTGAACGGCGACGTCCTGGCGCTCCCCGCCGGGGCGACGCTCTCTGCACTGCTGGAGCAACTGTCCCTGACCGGCAAACGCCTGGCGGTGGAGGTGAACGAGGACATTGTGCCCCGTAGCCGGCACACGGAGTTTGTGCTCTCGGATGGCGACCGGGTGGAAGTGGTGCACGCCATCGGCGGTGGCTGACCGGCTGACGCCCTCGCGTTGAGGTTTCCGTATTTTCTCCGTTTTTTGCGACCAGGAGTTGCCATGACCCAGACCCCCGAACGTTCCTTGCCCGAAGACAAACCCCTGGAAATTGCCGGGCGCACGTACCGGTCCCGCCTGCTGGTGGGAACCGGCAAGTACCGCGATTTGATGGAAACCGGTCACGCCATTGAGGCCAGCGGCGCCGAAATCGTCACCGTGGCGGTCCGCCGGACCAACCTCGGGCAGAACCCGGACGAGCCCAACCTGCTGGATGTGATCTCGCCGGAACGCTATACCATTCTGCCCAACACCGCCGGCTGCTATACCGCCAAGGACGCCGTGCGCACCTGTCGGCTGGCCCGCGAGCTGCTGGACGGCCACGACCTGGTGAAACTCGAAGTGCTGGGCGAGGAGAAAACCCTGTACCCGAACATGACCGAAACCCTCGCCGCCACGGAAACCCTGGTGAAAGACGGCTTCAAGGTGATGGTGTACTGCTCCGATGACCCGCTGCTGGCCAAGCGTTTGGAAGAGATGGGCTGCGTGGCGATCATGCCCTTGGGTGCCCCCATCGGCTCCGGCCTGGGTATCCAGAACCGCTACAACATCCGCCTGATCGTTGAGAACGCTCGCGTGCCGGTGCTGGTCGACGCGGGTGTTGGCACCGCCTCGGATGCCACCATTGCCATGGAACTGGGTTGTGACGGCGTGCTGATGAACACGGCCATCGCCCAGGCCCAGGACCCGATCCGCATGGCCAACGCCATGCGCCTGGCCATCGAAGCCGGCCGCGACGCCTACCTGGCTGGCCGCATGCCCAAGAAGCTCTATGCCAGCGCTTCCTCGCCCATCGACGGCACCTTCTTCTGAGCCGGTGTAACAGGGACATCCGGGGCCATAAGGGGTCAGATGAACGCGTTTATCTGACCCCGGACTTACCAATAAAATAACCGCTGAGCGCTGCAGTCCAACATGACCAACCAAAAACCCAGTCGCCGTGAGGCGATTCTCCACGCCCTCGTGGAGCTGCTGCAAACCGACCCGGGTGCCCGTATCACCACCGCCGGCCTGGCTCGCACCGTGGGCGTTACCGAAGCGGCGCTGTACCGCCACTTTCCCAGCAAGCGGAAAATGTTCGAGGCGCTCATTGAGTTTGCCGAAGACGCGGTGTTCTCCCGGTGCCAGGTGATCCTCCAGGAGCAGGAGGACGCTCGCACCCGCCTGCTGCAGCTGGCGCACCTGGTGCTGGTGTTTGCCGAGCGCAACCCGGGCCTGTGCTGCGTGCTGACCGGCGACGCCCTGATGGGCGAAGACGCGGCCCTGCGCAAACGGGCCTCCCAGTTCTTCGACCGCCTGGAAACCCAGCTGCGCCAGGTGCTCAAGGAAGGGGAAATCCGCGAGGGCCTGCGCCCCCGCACCAGCGCCGCCCGGGGCGCGGAGTTTGTCATGGTGTTTCTGGAAGGCCGTACCCAGCGGTTTGTCCGCTCGTCGTTTGCCCGCCTGCCCACGGCAGACTTTGAGGAAAGCTGGGGGCTGGTGTCTCAAAGCGTCTGGGGGTGAACCCCGGCGCCGGCCAACCCAGGGACGGGTATCGCAGCGGACGGCCGGTTTACTCGTACTCCGACGCCGCCCGCAACAGCTGCCGCACCGGCGCCCACACCGCCGGCGATGAAATCAGGATATCCCGGCCCCACAAATCGGCCGGGTAGCCTTCCGGCACCTCGCCAAAATGTCCGACGGTCGCGCCGGCCTCCCGGGCAATGAGCCGTGCGGCGGCAAAGTCCCAGGGGCTGACGTTCTCGTAGTAGATATCCAGCCGCCCGCAGGCCACCCAGCAAATGTCCAGCGCCGCCGAGCCGATGCGCCGCAGGTCCCGGCACTGGTGGATCATGGCGTCCAGCCGCCGGATCAGCGGGGCCAGGTGGTCCTTGGTGTACGGAAAACCGGTGGCAAACAGGGACTGGCGTAGCTCGGTGGCACCGCTGTGGCGGATGGCTGCGCCGTTGAGGGTGGCGCCAAGGCCATCGGTGGCGCGGAAGGTCTCATCGGAAAACGGCGCGTGCACCACGCCGGCGCGGACCCGGCCGCGCTCGGCGTAGGCGATCGAGACCGCCACCTGGGGATGCCCGTAGGCGTAATTGACCGTGCCGTCGATGGGATCAATCACCCACAGCGGCGTGTCCAGGTGTTCCGCCTGGGACAGGTCCGGCATGGTTTCCTCCGACAGAATCCGGTGGTCCGGGAATTGTTCTCGGATGGCCCGGGTGATGAATTCGTCGGCGAGGACGTCAGCGTGGGTGACCAGTTCGGTCTGATGCTTGTAGTCGGTGCGCAGGGTGTTGGTGTCACGCTCGTGCCGGATCAGGGCACCGGCGTCCCGGGCCAGCTGTTCGGCAAAATCGGTGATGGCGGACAGATCGCTGCCGGTGTCGGCGGGATGGGTAGGGTGAGTCATGGCGCCCTCAGAACAAATGGTGTTGAGGGCGCCAGTCTAGCACGGGGCGGTTACAGGCTGCCGAGCCAGCGGCCCATGCGGTCCATGGCTTCCACCAGGCGCGGGCAGGCCTGTTGGACGAAGGCATCGCCCAGGGTCTCGTTGGCGTAGTCGCCGCCGGCCAGCTTCAGGGCGGCAGCGCCGTCGAAGTCGACGAACGCCAGCCGCGCGCCCAGGTGGTCCGGCACGAAGCCGAAGTCACTGGAGGGCAGGATGGCGACGCCGGTCTGCTCCAGCAGGGCGGTGCAGAACGCCTGGGAGGTCTTGATGTCCTGCTTGGCCAGCCGCTCCCGGAAGTCGGAGAAATCCGGGAACAGATAGAACGCGCCCTCCGGTTTCTGCACCACGGCGCCCATGTCGCTCAGGCGCTGGTGCATGTATTCGCCCACCACTTTCAGCACCCGGCGGGACTGCTTCAGGTACTCGTCGATGTCGTCGCCGCCGTCAAAGGCGGTGATCGCCGCATACTGGATGGGCGCGCTGGTGGCGGTGAAGGTTTCGCTGGCGATGATTGCCATGGCGTCCTGCAGAGGCCGCAGCTCGGGCGGGAAAATGAAGGTGCCCAGGCGCCAACCGCCGGCGCCCGCCCACTTGGACAGGCCGGTGCTGATGATGGTGCCTTCCGGGTAGTAGCGGGCAATGGACTTGTGCTTGCCCTCGAAGTGCACCTCGCCGTAGATCTCATCCGACAGCAGGATCAGGTCGTACTTGCGGGCCACGTTGGCGATGGCCAGCAACTGCTCGTCGGTGTAGGTGCACCCGGTCGGGTTGGACGGGTAGTTGAGGATCAGGATCCGCGGGCGGGAAGGGTCGTCCCGGCAGATGATGTCCAGCTCCTCGGCGGTCAGTTGCCAGTTGTTTTCCGCGTGGGTCGGCAGCCAGTGCACGGAGCGGCCGATGATGCGGGCCTGGGGCGCGTAGGACACCCAGCTCGGGCGCGGGATCAGCAGATCGCCGTAATAGGCGAGCTGGAGCATGAACAACAGCTCCTTGGAGCCGGGGCCGATGAGGACGTCTTCCCAGGTGCAACGCATCCGTTCGCTGCGGTTGATGTAGCCGGCAATGGATTCACGCAGGGCCTTCAGACCGCGCACCGGCAGGTAGTCTTTCTCGTGGGCGTAGGTCCTGAGGGCCTCGACCACCCGCTCGGGCACGGGGAACGGGGACTGGCCCAGGCCCAGCTTGATGATGTCCTTGCCTTCGGCGCGCAGGTGGTTGCTGATCTCGTTGATGCGCAGGGTGGCGGAGGGCTGGATGCCCCGGACGTTCAGGTTGATCGCGAAGCGGTGGTCGTTTTTTATGTCCATTGTCCCGGTCTGTTGGTTGGAAATGACCACAACAGTATAGGGAACCCAAACATATCTGTGATCGACGCCGGGATAGGGGATTGCCGAAGCCTGGGCCCCGGCGAGGAGCCGGTGACTACTCCAGCACCGGGTCCCGGATCCACACCTCCACCCGCCCGTTGCGGGGGCTGCCGGCGCCGCCCACGGGCATGTACTGGCCGTAGCCGGTGTACGCCACCTGGGGCACCCCGATCTCATTCAGCGCCTTGCGCACCGACAGCGCCCGCAGTTCCGAGATCATCTGCGCTCGCAATTCGTGGCTCTGGCGGTCGGCAAAGCCGATCAGCAGCAGCTCGTCGGCAGACCGGCCTTCCCGGGTCAGGTAGTCCCGAACGCGGAGCAGGTCCCGGCGCGCTTTGTTGTCCAGCCGGGTGCGACCCTCGGAAAACCGGAAATTGACCGTCAGGCGGCGATAGTGACCGGTGAGGGTGCGGAAGCTCTCCGGCACCGAGGCGTCCAGGGCCGGTTTCACCGCGATGGGGTTCTGGGAAATAAATCCGGCCTTGGGAACGATGGCCTGGCCTTCCGCGCTCTGGGCAAAGGCCACCAGCGCCCGGGCCATCGGCGTGGTGCGGTCGCCAGGGGTGTACATGAACAGGCGGCGGGACAGCGGGTAATCTTCGCTCGCCACCGTCAGTTGGCTGGGCTTCATGGCCGGCGCGTCGCCATCGGAGACCGCCAGCAGTTTGCTGTTGCGCACGGACGCCAATCCGGAGAAGCCGATGCCGGACGGGTCCCGGGACACGTCGTCGGAGAGCCGGTCGTTGGATTCGTAGCGGCGGGCGCTGGCCACCAGATCGTTGTCCTCTCCCAGTACGAGGCTGTGAAAGGTGTCCCAGGTGCCGGAGCGGTTGTCCCGGGCGTACACATGAATCGGGCGGTCCGGTCCACCCAGCTCGGACCAGTTGGTGATCTTGCCGGAAAAGATCCGGGCGAGGGTGTCGATGCTGACCTGATCGATGGGGTTGCTTGGATGCACCAGTATGGCCAGGCCATCGATGGCGATGACGTGCTCGTTGTCCGGGCTGGTCAGGTCCGCCACGTCTGAGAAGGCGGCGACTTCCTTGGCCTTGACCGGACGTGAGGCCGCCCAGATATCGGCGTTGTTGGCTGCCATGGCCTTGTAGCCGGTGCTGGAGCCGTGGGCGGCCACCAGAACCGTCGTAGTCCGTTGATCGGTCTGGCCCAGAATCTGCCGCTCGTTCTCCACCGAGGTGCTCCGGCTTTGGACGGTCGCGCCGGATTGTTCCAGAAATCCGGTGACCAGCATGGGGGCCAGCGCCGCGCCAACGGTGTTGGAGCCCTGGATGGTGAGGTCCGTGGCCTGAGCCGTGGCCGCCAGGCTGAAGCTGGCAACAGCGCCGATCAGGCGGAGCGTGCGAGAGAGGGAGTGCGTCATGGCGTCGTCGTCCTTTTTACGGCGTGGGGCAAGACCGGACGAAGAATGCGACGGTTGTGTGACGGTTTTGTGTCAGCGGCGGGGCGCAAGTGCCGAAATCACCGGGAGTTTTGTCAAGAAATGTTAAACAGGCCGCTGAGCCGACGGCCCGGTTTCCCTATAGTGGAGGGGAACGCGACCGATCCAACGACGATAACAGCCGGCCGCGCAGGAGTCTGATCATGAACCGAATTACGCCGGAACGGTGGCCATCACCGGCTCCGCCGCCAACGGACTGGCTGTTTGCACGGGTGATGCTGGTGGACGACCACGCCCTGTTTGCCCAGGCACTGGCGGATCTGCTGGTGCATGAACGCCTGGCCTGCGACGTGGTCCGGGCCGGCTCCGCTGAGGTGGCGGCCGAATACCTGCAGCAAGGCGGCGACATTGATCTGGTGCTGCTGGACCTGACTCTGCAAGGGGAGGCCGGCTACGATTTGCTGCCACGGCTGGGGGCGGGGGCCGGCGCGCCACCGATGGTGGTGATCTCCAGCAGCGAGGATGCGGCCACGATGCGCACGGCGCGGGCAGCCGGGGCCAGGGGCTTTCTGGCGAAATCCGCCGGGCGAGGGGCGCTGGTCCGGATGCTGCGAGCGGTTCACAGCGGTCAGGACTGTTTCCCGGCCGTCGACGTGCCCGTCGAGTCACCGCTGACGCCGCGCCAACGGGATGTTTTGCTGTTACTGGCCCAGGGGTTTCCCAACAAGCGGATCTGCCAGTGCCTGAGTTTGACCGAGCATACGGTCAAGACCCATCTGAAAGCGCTGTTCACCCAACTGGGTGTCCATAACCGCACCGAGTGCGTCACCCGCGCCCGTTCCCTGGGCTGGCTGTAGCGGCTGGTTGTCGTCGCTGGAGAAAGCGGCAGGCTGCAGGAAGCGGGCGCGGGGGGCCCGCAGTCCTGTTGCGTTCATCCCCGGTCCAGTAGTTTGAGTCTCGCCCAGGTCTGGGCCTGTCCGTCCGGGAAGTATTCCTGAAGCAGCGCGTCCTGCTGGCGTTTGCGGTCCGCCGGCGCCAGTCCCGACAGGCTCTGCTCCGAGGCCGCTTGGCGGAACTGCTGGAAGCGTTCGTCAAAGCGCTTTCGTTGTTGCAGGTACGTGACAACGCCCTGCACGCCCTCCTCGTCCAGACCCAGCTCCGCCAGCCGCTTGCCGGCCGCCTCGGGGGAGTCCGCCTCTTTGATCGCGGCCACCCGGGCCTGCTGGGTAGCGGCCTCCGCCTGCATCCGCACTTCGGTGTTGCGAATCACCTCGGGCAGCTGTTGCCGCTGGTATTCGATCAGCGCCTCCTTGCCGCTGTCGCTCAGGTCGGTGCGCCGGGCGATGGCCATAGCGTTCAGGGTGTACTCACTGTAGGCCTCTTCCAGGCCAAAGAAGGCCTCGTGGGCCCTGGCGCTGAAGGTCTCGCTGCGCAGCTCCTTGAGCCCGGCCAGCGCGTTACCGAGGGCGTTCAGCTGGTAGTCCGGATCCTGGCTGAGGGCCGGGTCCAGCTTGGCCTGCAGCAGGCTCAGGGACGCCTGCTTATACGCCAGGTACTGATCGAGGAGGTCCATGGCCTGTTTGGCGGCCTGGGCCGGCAGATAGGTCTGGGCTAGTGTCTGGATCTGGCCGATGGCGGTGTCCGGGGATACTTCGCCCACCGTACTCAGGAAGTAGTCGAAGAAGTCCCGGGTGCCCAGGTCAATCACCAGTTGCCCGTTGGCATCGGCTTTTAAGGCGCCGTCGATGTCGGTGTCGGCCAGCGACGGGGCGAAGGGTTTGCCGTCAAGGCGAGCCGGGGTCCGGGAACGGACGGCGGCGGCGCTGTTGGTGGACTGGGCCGGTTCAGCCGGGCGAGCAGCGGTTGTTGGGGTGGATGGCGCGGCGGGGGAGGGTGCCGCTGCCTGTGTGGTTGGAGCGGCCGTGTCCGGCGATGACTGCGCGTCAGGATGGCGGGTGACCCACAACGCACTGCCGGCCACCAGGGCCGACAGTGCGCCGCCAATCAGCCACCGGCGACGCCGGTTGCGGATGGAAGCCATGGTGAATTTACAGCCCCTTGTTCTTCAGACGGTTGGCCTGGGCGCGGTACAGGGTGACCGGGTTGGTCCAGAGCGAGCGTGCACCCAGCAGGTGGTTGATGGCGTCCACGTGGTTCATGTCGTAGTGGGTGCCAATGACCGTACCCATCATGGACGAGCACACGCCCACCAGGCCGTCGTTCGGCTCGCTACCGAAGGCCAGGGAGGTCACGCCCAGGAACGGGTCCGTGATATCAAATACGTTGGTGAAGATGCCCCGCCCGGTCCAGGAGAAGAACTTGATGGTGTGGCCACCGATGTTCACGTTCTCGTTGGTGCCCGCGCAAGCGGCGCGGTTGACGCCTTTCCAGCCGAGGGCGTTGTTCAGCGCCGTGGTGCCCGGAGTGGTCAGGGTTTCCAGGGCGGCCAGGCCGTCCTGCGGGTTGTTGGCGCCGGACAGGGCGTTGATCAGGCTGCCGAGGGCATTGGCGATGGCGTTTACGCCACCTTCCACGTAGCTGCCCGGCGGCAGGATGCCACGGACCACATCCGCCACCCGCGAGCCTTTGTTAACGCCGTCGATGGAGGTAATGGAGGCAATCTTCCCAGGGATCAGTGACGCTGTCACCCGTGAGGTGGGCGCACCCTGGCTGTGGGCAATCAGGTTGACCTTGCTGTAGCCAAGGCTGTTCACGTAGTTGGCAAGCTGCTGGCCCCGTTGTTCGCTGCTGTTCACAAACGACACGCTGGCGGTGTAAACCCGGGCGCCGCTGCGCTCCAGTTCCCAGGGGATGGTGTGGAAGTAATTGATCAGGCCGCCGATGGTGCTGAAGCCGGTGAGGCCGTGGACCAGTACGATGGGGTACCGGGTCTGGGTGTAGCCGGACGCCTGGCTAACGCTGGCGACGAGCAGAAACAGCAACCCGGCCATCAGCCGGGAAAGGGTGGTGTAACGCATGGATGACTCCTGTTGTTTTTGTGTACGTCAGACTGCTGGATCGAGTATGGGCAGCGGTCGCCGGCGCAGGAATCGCCCGTTTGGGGGAGTGGGGGAAGTGAATGAAAAAAGCGTGACGCAGGTCCGAAAACCGGGGCGGGATCGCATAAAAAACCGCCAGCGGCCGGGAGGCCGCTGGCGGTCAGACGTTTGCGCGGATGGCGGGTCGGGCCTAGTGTGCGGGCGCGGGGTGGCTGACCTCGCCGCGATTGTCACCGTCATCGTTACCGTCGGCACCTTCATCGGACCCGTGATGATCACGGCCCAGCAGGATGTAGAACGCCGGCAGCACGAACAGGGTGAACAAGGTACCAATGCCCAGCCCGGCGCTGATGGTCAGGCCGATGGCGAAGCGGCTCTCGGCACCGGCGCCAACGGCGATCAGCAGCGGTACCATGGCCACGATCAGCGCCAGGGAGGTCATGATGATCGGCCGGAGCCGGATCGCCGCCGCCTCGATCACCGCGTCCACCTTGCTCAGACCGCGCTGCCGCTGCAGCAGGTTGGCGAACTCCACGATCAGGATGCCGTTCTTCGACACCACCCCGATCAGCGTGATCAGGCCCACCTGGGTGTAGATGTTCATGGAGGCAAAGCCCAATACGATGAAGGACATCGCCCCGGCCACCGACATGGGCACCGACACCAGAATGATCAGCGGGTCACGCCAGCTTTCGAACTGGGCCGCAAGCACCAGGTAGATCACCAGCAGCGACAGGAAGAAGGTCACCATCAGGGCGTTGCCCTGGGTGGCCAGCTGCCGGGTCTGGCCCGTGTAGTCGTAGCTGAAGCCAAGGGGTAGGGTCTCGTCCGCGGTCTTCTCCATGTAATCCATGGCGGCGCCCATGGCCACGCCGGGCTTGACCACGCCCTGCAACGTCAGCGAGTTGAGCTGGTTGAACTGGGTCCGGTCGGAAGGCTCCACCGTATCGGTGAAACTCACCACGCTGCCCAGGGGAATCAGCTCGCCGTTGTCGGCCCGGATGTAATAGTCGTTCAGGGCCGCGGAATCCAGGCGGAATTTGCGGTCCACCTGCGGAATCACCTTGTAGGAGCGGCCTTCCATGTTGAAGCGGTTGATGTAGCCACCGCCGAGCATGCTGGAGAGCGCCTGGCCAACGTCCTGCATGGACAGGCCCAGGTCAGCGACCCGGTCGCGGTCGACGTGGATCTTGGTGATCGGCTTGTCGAAGTTGATGGATTTCTGCAGGAACAGGAAGTTACCGCTGCCCATCGCCTTGCCCAGCAGCTCGTCCGCCGCCTGGTCCAGCTGCTCGTAGCTGTTACCGGTGGTGAGCACGAACTGGAACGGCAGACCGCCGCCGGAGCCCGGCAGGGACGGCCGTGGGAATACGGCGGTTTGCAGGCCGGTGACCTTCTTGAGCTCCTGGTTCAGGATCGGCTGCACCTCAAACTGGCTGACGTCCCGCTCGCTCCACGGTTTCATCTTGTAGCCGCCGAATACGGTCTTTGGCCCGAGGAAGCCGATGACCATGAAGTCCTCGTTGTAACCGGGCAACTCGGCCATGCGGTCCTGGATTTCCAGGCCGTTCTCCTGCAGGTAATCCATGGTGGCGGTCTGGGGGCCGAGGCCCTGGTAGAACAGGATGCCCTGGTCTTCGGTGGGCGCCAGTTCTTTCTGGCTCAGATTCACCATGAAATAGATGGAGCCGAGTATCACGGCCGCAAAGAGGTAGACCACCGAGCGGGTCTGCATCAGCGAGCTGAGGGCCGCCTTATAGCCGTTGGACAGGCCGGTGAATGTCCGCTCGACGCGCTGCTCAAAGCCACCGGCGCTGCCATGGGGCTTGAGCACTTTGCCGGACAGCATCGGTGACAGGGTCAGAGCGACGATGCCCGAGATGACCACGGTGCCGGCCAGGGTGAACGCGAATTCGGTGAACAGGGAGCCCACCAGGCCACCCATGAAGCCAATCGGCGCGTACACCGCCACCAGGGTGGTGGTCATGGCGATGATGGGCGTGGCCATTTCCCGGGCGCCGTTGAGTGCAGCCTCGAATTTTGACTCGCCCTCTTCGATATGCCGGTGCACGTTCTCCACGATAATGATCGCGTCATCCACCACCAGGCCGATGGCCAGCACCATCGACAACAGGGTCAGCAGGTTGAGCGAGAAGCCGAACATCAGCATGACGAAGGCGCCGCCGATCAGCGACAGGGGAACGGCTACCGAAGGCACCACGGAGGCGCGGATCGAGCCGAGGCACAAGAAGACCACCACCAGCACGATCACCAGCGCTTCAATCAACGTCTTGATGACCTCGTTGATGGAATCGTTGATGAAATCCGAGGCGTCGTAGGCCAGGCGCACGTTCATACCGGACGGCAGCTGGCTTTCGATGTCCGGCAGCAGGTTTTTCACCAGGGTAGCCACGGTGAGCGGGTTGGCGCCGGGTGCCAACTCAATGGCGGCATAGGTCGCCGGTTTGCCCTTGTACAGGGCCAACTGATCGTAGCTCTCGGAGCCCAGCTCTACCCGGGCGATGTCCTTCAGGCGAATCTGGGAACCGTTGTAGGTTTTCACCACCAGGTTGTCGAACGCGTCCGGGTCGGCCACGTCGGTGTCGCTGGTCATGGAAATCTCAACGTACTGGCCCTTGGTGTTACCCACTGCCGCCTGATAGTTGTTAGCGCGCAGCTTCGCGGCCACTTCCGTCGGCGTGATGTCCACCGCCGCAAGTCGTTCCGGGTCCAGCCAGATCCGCAGAGCGAAGCTCTGGCCGATCAGGCGGGCTTTACCCACACCCGCCAGCGCCTGGAGCTTGGGCTGGACCACCCGGGTCAGGTAGTCGTTGATCTCGGGGACCGACAGTTCCTCGGAATAAAAAGCAATGTACATCAGCGCGGTGCTATCCCCGGTGGAGGACTCGATCACCGGATCCTGGGCCTCGGCGGGCAGCACGTTGCGCTGGCTGGCGACCTTGGCCTGGATTTCTGCGAGCGCCGCGTTGGCGTCGTAGTTCAGCTCCATGTGCGCCTCAATCTTGGAGGTGCCCTGGGAGCTGGTGGAAACCAGATAGTCGATACCGCTGGCCTCAGCGATGGCCTGCTGCAGCGGTGTCGTGATGAACCCCTTGATGAGATCCGAGCTGGCACCCGGGTAGGCGGTGGTCACCGTCACGGTGGTGTTTTCCAGCTCCGGGTACTGCCGGATCTCCATCTCCATGGCGGCGCGTGCGCCCACCAGCAGAATCAACAGGCTGACCACCGTCGCCAGTACGGGACGGCGGACAAAGATGTCAGTGAACCGCATTAGTTAGACGCCTCCTGACCGTTTTTGTCGCCGGCCTTTTCCTGGTCGTCCTGAATGGTCACCTTCTGGCCGGCGCGCAGCCGCAGCAGGCCCTTGGATACGACGGTCTCACCGGCCTCAAGCCCGGACAGAATTGCCACACGGCCGTCCCGGGTCTCGCCGGTGGTCACGGTGCGGCGCTTGACGATCTGGTCGCCCTTGTCGTCCTTGACCACCGCGAACACATAGTCGCCGTAGGTGTTGTAGGAGACTGCAGTGCGGGGCAGGGTGACCACCTCGTTATCCCGGGGCTGCTGAGTCTGCACCGTGGCAAACATGCCCGGGCGCAGCTTCAGGTCCGGGTTGGTGAGGGTGGCGCGAATACGCACGGTGCGGGTTTCCGGGTTTACCGAGGTGTTCACCGCGCTGACCTTGCCGCCGAAGGTCTGGTTCGGCACGGCCGCGACGGTGGCGCGCACGGGGTAGCCCGTGTCCACATCCGGCAGGTTTTTCTCGGACACGGTGTAGTCGACGTAGATCGGGTCCAGCATGTTGATCTCGACAATCGGCGTGCCGGTGGCGATGTACTCACCCTGGTCCACCATGCGGATACCCAGGGTACCGTCGAAGGGCGCGCGGATCACCTTCTTGCTCAGGGTGGCTTCGGCTTCGCTGACCCGGGCCTTGGCCGCATCCAGATTGGCCTTGGCTTCGTCGTACTGGGACTGGGACACTGCCCGCTTGGGCAGCAGGTCCGACACCCGCTTGAACTCCTGCTGGGCCAGCTGGGCTTCGGCGCGGCGGGTGCGCAGGGCGGCTTCGTCGATGTCGGCGTTCAGCCGCACCAGCACATCGCCTTTCTTCACGGTATCGCCGGATTCGAAGTTGATGGATTCGATGACGCCGGCCACCTCGTTGGCCACCTCAACACCGTTGATGGCCTCAACGCTGCCAACGGATTTCAGGCTCGGGGTCCATGACTCTTTCTGCGCGTCAACGGCCGAGATGATGGCCGGCGGCTGCGGCTGTGACATGGCGGCCATCTGTTGTTTGATGGTGTAGAACTTGTAGCCGAAGATGCCGCCAAGCACGACGCCGAGCAGAACAATGACAATCACGAAGCGGGAGGCAGTACGCATAATGAATATCCTGGGATTCGGGTCCGCTGATCCATCACCGCCAGACCGGTAAGCGTTTTTGACGCTGCCGGGCAAGCGACCGGAGCCAGCACGGGTTTGCTGGTTAGGGTTCGTTGGTTAAACGACGTTCACGAAACAGAGCATCCTAAACAAATGGCCCCGGGTTTGTCACCTCCGGCGTTGGCTTTGGAGGCGCTGCCGGGCCCGGGTTTGCGAGGAATGCCTACCTGCGTGCACCGGGTGTTTAACCGGTGGCAGGGCATCGCCGATGACGACAATACGCAGGAAAGATGACAGGGGATTTATCCGGCGCCCCAATCAGCGCCGCAGAATGTCCACTTTGATGTCCACCAGACGGCTGCGGTTCTGGCTGCTGCGCACCTGATAGGTGATGCCGCTCTGGTGCTCTTGCGCCTGGGTATCCACACCGCCGAGGGACACCCACTCTCCGGGCGAGACGCGCCGGATGGTCACCAGCGCTTCGGTATCGTAGCCCTCAATGGCTGCGGGGTCTTCCTCGAACGAGACAATATTCAGTTCCACGGTCTCCCCGGAGATGACCTGGGGGCTGACCACAAAGCCGCTGTGGGTGGCCACCTGCTCAAGCACGGCGGCGGGATTGCGCCCCCCGCGTACGGCGAACGGCAGGGTGCGCACCTGACCGGAGAGGATCTGGGCACTCTGGCCGTCCTGAACGACCACGCTGCGCTGTTCGCTGCTGGCGGTGCTGATTACCGTGTTGCCGGCCCCTGCACTCACCTGGCCATTGCCGGCGCTGACCCCGACGCCCGAGCTTTCGCCGCCGATCCGCTCACGGGTCCGGACGGTAATGCGCAGTTGCGCCGGCGCCACGTCCAGTGAGGTCACCAGGGTGCCGATCTCGTCCAGCAGTTGGGGCTCACCGCGGACCACCAGCTGCTGTCCGTTACTGGAGACCGTGATGGCACTGGCCTGGTAGAGGTCGCGGACCTGGGCGGCGACATCGTCCGCGGCCCGGTTCTGCAGGGTATACACCCGGGTCTCCGCAGCAAGGGCCGAGCTGGCCAGCAGCCAAAGGACCAGCAGGGGCAGCAGCACCCGAAACAGCGGGTGGCCGTAGAAACGGTCGATTCGGATCATGGGCGCTCCGGGCAAGGACGGAAGAAAAATCGGTTTGCCGGTTGCCAAGGCTGAAAACCGGGGTTTATAGTGAAAAGCATGAAGACCACAACCGCGACCTGTCAATCTCATCCTTTCGCCTCCATGGGCTGCCCCCAGCCGATGGCCGCGATCGCGGGCGTGTTCTTCTGGTGGTTTGGTTATGGCTTTTATTTTAGCCAGAACCCGGGCCGCCCGCAGGACAGATAGTCCACAGACACGAGGAAGGCAGCCCGGCAGACCACCAGGCTGCCACCGGACTCGAAAAAGCCCCGACTGGTAGCCAGCCCAGCCGGGGCTTTTTTGATTCGGACACAGGGAAACAGGAACCAGATCCATGAACATGCCCGTACAGACCACTGAGGCCGACACCGCCGGAGAATCCCAACCAGTCGGCGTGCGCCGGGAAACCGCGCTGCCCACTCCGGATCAACTGCGCCGGGAGTATCCCGCAGCGGAGGCCCTGCGGGAGAGGATTGAGCGCCAGCGGGCCGCGGTGCGCGCCGTCCTCAACGGCACCGACGACCGCATGCTGCTGGTGCTCGGCCCCTGCTCGATTCACGATGAAGCCGCCGCCCTGGATTACGGCCGTCGCCTTCGAACGTTGGCCGATGCGGTGTCGGACCGGTTCCTGATCGTGATGCGGGCCTACCTGGAAAAGCCCCGCACGACCGTAGGCTGGAAGGGACTGCTGTACGATCCGGAGCGCACCGGCAAGGGCAACCTGGCCCAGGGCCTGGCCCGCTCCCGTTCCCTGCTGTTGCGGCTGGCTGATCTGGGCCTACCCCTGGCCACCGAAGCCCTGAGCCCGTTCGCCATGGATTACCTGGGGGACCTGGTGAGCTGGACCGCCATCGGCGCCAGGACCACCGAATCGCAGATTCACCGGGAGCTGGCGAGCGGCCTGCCGATGCCGGTGGGCTTCAAGAACGGCACCGACGGCAGCATTGGCGTCGCCCTGCACGCCATGGCGTCGGCGGCGCACCCGCACCATCATCTGGGCTTGTCCGCCGATGGGCTCCCAGCGATGGTGTCCACACCCGGCAACGCGGATACGCACCTGGTCCTTCGGGGTGGCCGTGGCATCACCAATTACGATGCCGACAGCATCCAGGCCGCGGTGGCCGGGCTGGCGAACGCCGGCCTGCCCCAGCGGGTGATGGTGGACTGCAGCCATGACAACGCCTGCAAGCAGTCCGACCGGCAACCGGCCATCGCGGCGGAGGTCATGGCCCAGGTCAACGCCGGCAACCGGGCCATCCGGGGATTGATGCTGGAGAGCTTCCTGGAGCCGGGCCGGCAGAACGACGGCCCGGAGCTGGTCTACGGGCAGTCGATCACTGACCCGTGCCTGGGCTGGGCGCAGACAGAGTCGCTGATTCGCTCCCTGTGCCGCTGACGGTGGAAAACAGCAGCTCCGCCGCCAGCAGCAACAGCACCCCGCCCATCACCCGGTCGACCCAGTGGCCGAAACGATTGAAGCCCTGCCGGACCCGGGGCAAGGTGAACAGGGTGGCCACCAGGCAGAACCAGACGCCGGTGGCCACCGCCATGTACAGGCCATATCCGGCCTGCACCAGCAGGGGCGTGTCCGGGCTGATCACCGCCGAGAACAGGGCCACGAAAAACAGCGTCGCCTTGGGGTTCAGGGCATTGGTCAGGAAGCCCAGGCGAAGGGCGGCCCAGGCGGTCTGCGGCGCCGCGTCTCGGGTATCCACATGAACGCCGCCGGCGCTGGCCCGCAGACACTGCAGGGCAATCCAGCCCAGATAGAGGGCGCCCACCACTTTCAGCACCGTAAACAACAGCACCGACTGCTGGATCAACCAGCCAATGCCCAGCAGCGAGTAGGTCACGTGCACCAGAATACCGGCGCCCACTCCGGCCGCGCTCAGCAGCGCATTACGCCGGCTCTGGCACAGGGCCTGGCGTAGCATTACCGCGAAGTCCGGCCCGGGGCTGACCACCGCCAGCAGATGGGCTACAACGATGGTCAGAAATTCCGGCCAGTAGTCGGACATAAGGATCTCCGTTACAGATAGCTTGCGACTGATGGACTTGCCCAAGGTTAGCCGGTTTTGGCCGACCTGTCCCGGTGGTATTGACGGCCGGGCGCGGATCACGCCCGGTGAGGTCACAGCTTCTATACTGCCTTCATCCTTTTCGCTTTTTCTGGCCCACTCACGGGAGACAGGCTATGGACACACGGGAGGTCGATGTCGCCATCATCGGCGCAGGCACCGCCGGCATGGTGGCCTACCAGCAGGCCCGCAAGGTCACCGATCGGGTGCTGCTGATGGAATCGGACCAGTACGGCACTACCTGTGCCCGGGTAGGCTGCATGCCGAGCAAGCTTCTGATTGCCGCCGCCGAGCACGCCGAGGTAGTGCGCCGGGCGCCTACCTTCGGGGTGCAGGCGCCGCCGCCTGGCATCGATGGGGCCGCGGTGATGGACCGGGTTCGCCGGGAGCGTGATCGGTTCGCGGGTGGCACCGCAAAAACGGTGGAAGGCTTTCCGGCCCACCACCGGTTGATGGGCCGGGTCCGGTTTCTGGCGCCCGGGCGGCTGATGGTGGGCGATCACACCGAGGTGAGCGCCGGCCGAATCGTGATCGCCACCGGCTCCCGTCCCCACGTACCGGACATGCTCAGGAGCGCCGGCGATCGCCTGGTGGTGAACGACGACGTGTTTGACTGGACCACCCTGCCCGAGTCTGTCGCCGTGTTCGGCCCCGGCCCCATTGGCCTGGAGCTGGGGCAGGCCCTGGCCCGGTTGGGGGTGCGGGTACGGCTGTTCGGGGTCGGTGGCGGCGTTGGCGGCCTGCGCAGCGAGGATCTGCGGGACGCGGCGCTGGCCCGTTTTCGGGACGAGTTTCCCATCGACCCGGCCGCCGACGTCACCGGCGTGCAGAAAACCGGTGAGCAGGTGGCCGTGCGCTGGCGGGACGCGGACGGCACCGAGCACGGTGAGACCTTCGACTACCTGCTGGCGGCCACCGGCCGGCGCCCGAACGTGGACACCCTCGATCTGCAGAACAGCGGCCTGGCCCTGGACGACCGGGGCGCACCGGTGTTTAACGTCCACACTCTGCAGTGCGGCGATCAGCCGGTGTTCATAGCCGGCGACGCCAACGGTTACCGACCGCTGCTGCACGAGGCGGCGGACGAGGGCCGGATCGCCGGCCGCAACGCCGCCCACTGGCCGGAGGTTCGGGCCGGGCTGCGCCGGGTGCCCCTGTCCGTGGTGTTCACCGATCCCCAAATTGTGTCCGTCGGCGCACGCCTCCCGGAACTCGAGCACCGTGACGACGGTTTTGCCGTGGGCTCGGTGTCGTTTGAGAACCAGGGACGTTGCCGGGTGATCGGTCGGAACTATGGTGGTCTGCACGTCTATGGCGAATACGGTTCGGGCCGGTTCCTGGGCGCGGAGATCCTGGGGCCCGAGGCTGAGCACCTGGGCCATCTGCTGGCCTGGTCTGTCCAGCAGCGGATGACGGTCACTGAGATGCTGGCCATGCCGTACTACCATCCGGTGATTGAAGAGGGCCTTCGCACCGCCCTGAAGCAACTCAACCGCGCCCTGGCCCGGGGACCGGAGCCGGCGGAAGGCTGCCTGGAGTGTGGCCCTGGCGCCTGAACGTGCCCGGCGGTCGGACACCCGGGACTGATTAGCGTAATCAGTGGAATCCCGTAAATCCGATAGCGGTGCACTATCAATGAAATTGCGGAACTCCACTGTCGTCAACGGAGGTGCCTGTTTACACTGGGCTCCATACATCGAAAATGCAGACAAGGAGGCAAACCATGGGCAAGAACTTTCTCGGCCTGGACACGGAAAAAACACGGGATCTGGCGGACGCACTGAACGACCTGCTGTCCAACTACCAGATTTTCTACATGAACGTGCGCGGCTACCACTGGAACATCAAGGGCGAAAACTTTTTTGAACTGCACGCCAAGTTCGAGGAACTCTACGACGACCTGCTGCTGAAGATCGACGAAATCGCCGAGCGTGTACTGACCTTGGGCCATCGCCCGGCGCACGCCTACAGCACCTACATGGAGCGCTCCGAGATTCCCGAGCGAAAGGACGTCTCCGATGGCCGTGAAGCGGTGGAGAACATCGTGGAAAGCTTCGGCAAGCTGATTGGCAAGCAACGAAACCTCCTGAACCTGGCCGGCGACGCCCAGGATGAGGGTACGGTTGCGCTGATGAGCGACTACATCTCCCAACAGGAGAAAACCGTGTGGATGTACCGGAGTTACCTCGGTCAGTAACGATCTCTCAGCATCCCGCGATACCAGGGCGGCCCTCGGGCCGCCTTTTTTTGTGTTCGCCGCCGGCCAACATGAACCGGTTGTCACAGAACGGCAAGAAATCCTTCAACGCACCGTCACACAGCAACGTCATCGTGTCTCCACATCGTTAAACACCGATCAGCACTGATCACTGATGGAGAAAGATGAATGAAAAAGCAATTGCTGGCCCTCGCTGTAGGATCCCTGGTCGCGCTCCCGTCCATCGCTCTGGCCGATATGGGCCCGACCGTGTACGGCAAGATCAACCTGTCATACGAAAACCAGGACGACGGCACCAACGACGAGTGGAAACTGGAAAGCAACGCCTCCCGTCTGGGGGTGAAAGGCGACCTGGATCTGGACGTTGACCAGCTCAAGGCCGTGTACCAGGCCGAGTTCCAGATTGCCGTGGACGACGGCGACAACGGTGGGCAGACCTTCTCCCAGCGCAACATCTTCGGCGGCTTTGAACACGCCACCCTCGGCCGGCTGATCGCCGGTAAGTTCGACACCCCGTTCAAGCAGTCCCAGGGCGAGATCGACCAGTTTGGCGACCTGCGCGGCGACATCAACAACATCGTTGGCGGTTCCGAGCGCGTCAGCAACATCGTCCAATACAGCACCCCGAAGCTGGCGGACGCCCTGACCGTGAACGTGGCCCTGATCCCGGGCGAAGGCTCCACCGTGGGCAACGAGCGTCGTGACAGCGTGGCGGACGGTTACTCCAGCTCCGTGGTCTTCGACAACGGCATGATCTACGGCTCCGTGGGCTACGACTCTGAAGTCAACACCACCCTGTACGACTACGCCGCCATCTCCGGCGACAAGACCCTGGTCGACGCCTTCCACGTGGCGGGCAAGGTCAACATCAAGAACATCGAGATCGGCGCCCTGTACCAGCAGTCCGAGAACTCCGATTCCAAGGTCGACGGCGGTGACTTCAAGGACACCACCGTCATCCTCAGCGGCGCGATCAACCTGGACCGGGTCAAGCTGAAAGCCCAGTACGGCCAGACCGACCTGGATTTTGTTGACGACAAGCTGAAGCTGATGGCCGTTGGCGCCGACTACAAACTGGCCAAGGCCAGCAAGGTGTTCGCCTACTACTCAAAGGTTGAGTCTGATGCCAGCGTCGACCAGGGCGGCATCGAAGACAGCACCTTCGGTGTCGGCTTCGAGCACAAGTTCTCTATGTAAGATCTGCGTTTGAGTTGCCAGGACGTTGCCGGGGCTTTTGCCCCGGCTTTTTTATGGGCGGCCGGCAGGCACACCCGCCTCAGGGTGCGGCACTCGCGGTTGCGCCGGAGGCCCGCTGCCAGGCCGGGCTGAGGGAGGGCACGCCCTGATGCAGGAACCATTTTTCCGTGACCACCCGCCGGGTGAACCAGTGGCTGCGCATGAGCGCGCCCGCCAGGGGCGAACGGACCCAGTCCGGTACCTGCCAGCCCCCGTCCACGGACTGGGAACGGGTACCAAAGCGCCGGGCGATGGCCTCACCGTAGGCCTGGAGCGACGTTGCTGAATAATCGTCGGTGCTGGCAATCACCTCCGCCGCCAGCAGCGCCGACTCGATCGCCGGACGGATGCCTTCTCCGCTCTGGGTGTAGGCCAGGCCCGCGGCGTCACCAATGAGCAGCACACCGTCGTCCACCAGAGGGCGGTGGGCGTGGGCGTACAGCAGGTAGGCGTGGCCCTTGAACCGTCCCGGCAGGTCCGGGGGGATGCGGCCGTCCTGCTGCATCTGCGCCACGAACGCCTCCAGGTGGTCGCTGAGCTTGTGGTTGTCCTCTCGGCCCAGGCCGATGTTCAGGTAATTGCCCTTGCGGAAGACCCAGGCGTAACCCTTCAGATCCTTGCAGAACCAGAGTTCCGGCGTATCCCCGCGGGCCTCACAGGTGCGGGCCTGCTCGGCGGTCATCTCGAATTCCACCTCTTTGGCCGCCACCACGGTTTCGTGGCGCCCCGGGCCGTCGCCGAGCTGCCGTGCCACCGGGCAAAAGTGCCCGCCTGCGCCAACCAGCAACGGCGTTTCCCAGGTGTCATTGACCACCCAGTTGCCGCCGCGCCGCTCCAGTGAGCTGACCGGCGTTCCGAGCTGCTTCGGTGCCTGCACCCGCCCCAGCAGGTAGTAGTCGAACTCGCAGCGCCGGATGCCGTAGCTGACGACCTCACCGTGGTCGTTCTCCACCGCCGGCTGGCCCATCATGCCGATGCGGAACCGGCGAATGGGTTGCAGGGTGCGGCCCCGGCCATAGTCGTCCAGGTCCAGTTGCAGACTCTGAACGACCTCAGGGGTGACCCACCCGGCGCAGGTCTTGTCCCGGGGGAACGCCTGCTTGTCGATGATCAGCAATCGTTTGCCACTGGCCTCCAGGGCGCGTGCCAGGGTCGCCCCGGCCGGGCCGGCGCCAACGATGATCGCGTCGTAGTAATCCATCAGGGCTGCTCCGGTGCCGCAGGGGTGTCGTAAAGGTGTCGGCGGTTGGGCGCCAGCTCATTGTTGTCGCCGTGGGTAAAGACCACCTGGAACAGCTGCAGGGAGCCGGCCCGGAAGGCGGCCATGGAGCCGGCCAGGTACAGGCGCCAGGCCCGCACGAAATGCGCGTCGTACAGGTCCGCCACCTCGGCCTCGTGGGCGGTGAAACGTTCCATCCAGTGGCTCAGGGTTTGGGCGTAGTGCAGCCGCAGGTTCTCCACGTCCAGCACGGAGAAGTCGCCGTCCTCGCAGATGCTCATGAATTCGCCAATGCTGGGCGGATAGGCACCGGGGAAAATGCGTTTTTCAATCCAAGCGTTCATCAGCATGGGGCGGTTTCGGCCAATGCTGTGCAGCAGCGCGGTGCCGTTGGGGCGGAGCACCCGTTTGATCAGGGCTGACAACCCCGGATAGTGGTCCTTGCCCACATGCTCGAGCATGCCGATGGAGACAAACGCATCGTATTGTCCGCTGATGTTCCGGTAGTCGTCTTCCACGTAAGTGATCAGATGGTCCAGGCCCTGGCGTTTGGCCTCTTCCCGGGCGAAGGCCACCTGCTCGTGGGAGATGTTATAGGCGTGCACCATCACCCCGTGCTCCCGGGCCATGTACCGGGCCAACCCGCCCCAGCCGCAGCCGGCTTCCACCACGGTCATGCCGGGCCTGAGCCGGAGCTTGCGGCAAACGTGCTCCAGCTTGGCCAGTTGGGCCTGCTCCAGGGTCAGGTCGTCGCGCTCATAGTACGCGCAGGTGTACTGCATTTCGGCCCGGTCGAGCCAGAGCCGGTAGAAATCGTTGCCCAGATCGTAGTGGTGGTGGATGTTCTCTTTGGCCTCGGCGATGCCGGTTGAACGGGGGTTGTGATTCCGCCAGATGGCCTCCAGCCATCGGGGCCATTTCAGGCTGGCCTGGTGGACCGCCCGGTACAGGGTTTCCATCAGGTCCGGGAGATCGCCGTCCACCGTCAGCCGGCCGGCGGCGTAGAGGTCCCCGAACGCCAGGTTGGGATTGGCCACCAGCGCATAGAGCGCCTTGGGGTCCTCCAGATGCAGGGTGAACTGCGCGCTGCCGGTGTCCGGCTCGATCCGGTCGCCGTTCCACAGGGTAAACGCCAGCGGTGGCGAGCCGGCCATGCGCATCAGTTTGGCCACCATCCAGCGCTCGTAGCTGTGGGGTTCCCGGTCGCTGCCGGCGTGGTCCAGGGGCAGGGACAGCAGATGGCCCCGCCGGCCGGCGGAAGCCTGCCCGCTGCCGGTATCCTGAGTGTCGGTGTCTCTGGCCGTGCTTTCAGACATAACCTGTGCGCTCCTTTGCCCATTGTTTGTTCAGTATAGGAAAAGATCGAGGTTTGTCAGGTCGGCACGGGCCCGGCAATTGAGCCCGGTCACGGGGGCACAAAAAAACCGGGCCGAAGCCCGGTTACCGTGTGTCCGTCCCTGGAAGCGGAGGTCAGTAGCCCGCCAGATCCGTCATCCCGAACCATTCCGGGAACACGATCAGCAGGCCCAGCACCAGAATCTGCAGCAGGATGAACGGAATGATCCCGCGGTAGATATCGATGGTTCGCACCTCCGGTGGCGCCACCCCCTTAAGGTAGAACAAGGCAAACCCGAACGGTGGCGTCAGGAAGCTGGTCTGCAGGTTCATGGCAATAAGGATGGCGAACCAGGTCATGTTCACACCCATGGCTTCCGCCACCGGGGACAGGATGGGCACGATGATGAACGAGATCTCCACGAAGTCGATGAAGAACCCGAGGATCAGGATGACCGCCATGGACAGGATGATGAAGCCCCAGTGGTCGCCCGGCAGCATGTGTAGCCAGTCTTCCAGCAGGTAGTCGCCGCCGGTGTAACTGAACACCATGGAGAAGGCGGTGGCGCCGATCAGGATGGCGAACACCATGGCGGTGACGTTAACCGTGTCTTTGGCGGCGTTCCACACCATCTTGAACGAGAACTGCCGGTAGATGATGGCCAGCACCACGGCACCCACGCCGCCCAGGGCGGAAGACTCGGTGGGCGTGGCCACGCCCGCGAAGATCGAGCCGAGCACCACCACAATCAGCGCCAGCGGCGGGATGATCGCCAGCAGGGCCGAGCCGATTTCCTGCTTGCGGGAGCGGGTAGGGTCTTCCGGCATGGGCGGTGCGGTTTCAGGGCGGAACCGGGTCATGATGAGGATGTACACCACGTACAGCACAATCAACAGGACGCCCGGGCCCACGGCGGCGCGGAACAGATCGCCCACGGGCAGGCCGAGGACGTCACCCAGGATGATCAGGATGATTGAGGGCGGGATGATCTGCCCAAGGGTGCCGGAGGCGCAAATCACGCCGGTACTCAGGCGCTTGTCGTACTTGTGGGCCAGCATGACCGGTAGGGAGATCAGGCCCATGGCCACCACGCTGGCGCCAACCACGCCGGTGGAAGCGGCAAGCAGGGCGCCCACCAGAATGGTGGAAATGGCCAGGCCGCCGGGCAGGCCGCCGAAGAGCCGGCCCATGGAGGTGAGCAACTGCTCTGCGAGTTTCGTGCGTTGCAGCACCACGCCCATGAAGATGAACAGGGGAACGGCCATCAGCGTGGTGTTCTGCATCACGCTCATGATCCGGTAGGGCATGTAGGCGAACAGGTCCATCCCCTGGGCAAAGATGCCGAAGAACAGGGCGACACCGCCAAACGTGAACGCGACGGGGAAGCCGATCATCAGCATGACCAGGGCCACGCCGAACATGATAATACCGATCATGCCAGGCCCTCCGCACTGTGCTCGACGTCGTAGGATTTCTCGCCGCTGATTACCCGGATGGCGAAGGTCACCATGTTCAGACCCGCAATGGCGATGAAGAACGCCGTGATGGGAATCACCGATTTGATGATGAAGCGGTAGGGCAGGCCGCCCGGATCGCCGCTGCTTTCACCCATCTTGTAAGAGTCCAGGGCGAAGTCGTAGCCGAACTCGGCAATCAGGTAGGCAAAGGGAATGACGAAAATCAGCGCGCCGATCAGGTTGACCCAGGCTTTGGTCTTCTGGCTCCACTTGGTGTAGAAAATGTCCACGCGCACGTGGCCGTCCATGCGCATCGCGTAGGGAATACCGAGCAGGAAGACCACCGAGTACAGGTGCCACTCCATCTCCTGCATGCCGATGGACACATCGTTGAAGGCGTAACGCGCAATCACATCGTAGAAAACGTTGGCGGCCAGGAGCACCATCGCCGCGCAGGCGACCCAGCCACAGATTTTGGACAGGACGGCGAGCCCCTCGTCCAGTTTGATAATCCACCGCATTATGCTTGATCCTCCGTCAGCGGGGGCTGACGAGTTTCCGGTTGCTTAAAACGACAAAGCCGGGACCCTCTGGCGAGCGATCCCGGCTCATTCACGGCCGCAAGTTTACTCGACTTCAGCCATGGTGTTGAGGTACGCCCTCTCGGAAATGTCCGTGTAGGCGCGGGACTTCTTCAGGTACTCGTCCTGGGACTTGATGATCTTGGCCGCCAGCGGGCTCTGCTTGGCCATTTCGTCCAGCAGTTCACCGTTGGCCTTGTACATCGCCTTGAAGACCTCATCCGGGAAGTTCTTGATCTTCACGTTGGGGTACTTCTCCTTGATGGTGGCCCAGGCTTCGGCGTTGGCGTCCTGGGACTGCACCAGCATGTCGTAGGCGGACACTTTCATGGCGGTCTTCAGGATGGCCTGCAGGTCCTTCGGCAGCTTGTTCCAGCTGTCCTTGTTGATCAGGAACTGGAGCTCGGTCGCCGGCTCGTGCCAGCCGGTGTAGTAGTAGTCAGCGATTTGCTGGAAGCCCAGACGCAGGTCCAGAGCCGGGCCAACCCACTCGACCGCGTCGATGGTGTTGCGCTCAAGGGCGGTGTAGAGCTCTCCCGGCGGGATGTTGGTCGGGTTGACGCCCACTTTCGCGAACACTTCGCCGGCGAAGCCCGGGATCCGCATTTTCAGACCCTTCAGGTCATCCAGGGAGTTGATTTCCTTACGGAACCAGCCGCCCATCTGTACGCCGGTGTTGCCGCCCGGGAAGGACAGCATGTTCTGCGGCTCGTAGACCTCTTCCATCAGCTTCATGCCGTCGCCCTGGTAGAACCAGGCGTACTGCTCGATGGCGGTCATGCCGAACGGCATGCTGGTGAAGAACAGGGTCTCGGGGACCTTGCCCTTCCAGTAGTAGGAGGCGGAGTGGCCCATGTCGTACTGGCCGGCCTTGACCATGTCAAACACGCCGAACGGCGCCTTGTGCTTGTTGGCGGAATCGATGCGGATGCGCAGGCGGCCATCGGACATCTCTTCGGCCAGCTTGGCCATGTGTTTGGTGGTGTCACCGAAGATGGGGAAGTTGGGGCCCCAGGTTTCTGCCAGTCGGAGGGTATAGGTATCCTGCGCGAGCGCTTGTGAGCTGGCAACGGTAGCTGCCACAGCCAACACAGCCGCGGAAAGAACAGAACGGATCTTCATTGCTCTTCTTACCTCTTATCGTTTTTGTGAGTCTTGTCTTCCTTGTGGGGACAAACAACTCCTTGAGTCGCGAGAACGTAGCAATTTTCTGGCCATAACGGAACGAAAATCGCCGGTTTTTCATACTTAGGTCGTAGGCGAGGCGGGTGCGTTCGCCGGTTCACGAATCCTTGCGCGTTTGCCCTGAGAGCAGTCTAGACCATTCACGGGGCGGCGTTAGCGGGCGGGCTCGGGCAACCGGGATTCTTGGGCCCGCCGGAACTGCCGGAACCAGGCCAGGGCGGGCTTTTCGACGCCGTAGTGCAGCACCGCCGCCAGGCTGACCGCCGCCACCACCGCGAGGGCAACGCCCACCGGCCCGGGCAGGCCGGCGTCGTAGGCCAGGCCGATCAGGCCGTAGCCGATATTCTGGTGGATCAGGTACAGGGTGTAGGAGATGCTGCCCAGCCAGAGCAGCCCGAACCGGCTCAACCCGTTCAGGTAGCCGGCCACCGCCAGGCTGAAGACCCCGTAGCAGCCCAGTACAAACAGGTTAAACGGCGATTTATAGGCAATCAGGCAATGGGCCACGGACAGCCCCAGCAGGGCCAGGTCCACCGGCGCCGGCCGGCCGTGCTGGTGCCAGCGATAGAGAATCATGCCGCTGATAAACAGCGGGGCGTATTTCACAAACAGCAGGTCCTTGACCAGAAATTCCAGGCTGTCCGGCAGGTGTTTCCAGGCCAGCACGCCGGCGTAGCTGATGAGCACCCACAGCCACAGCGCGGGCCGCAGCCGCTGCCAGGTACCCAGGCCGTAGTAGAGCAGGGCGATCCAGGCGTAGAAGGTGACTTCCACCACCAGGCTCCAGTAGGCACCGTCGACGTGATCAAACCCCAGGTACTCGTGCATCAGGGTGGTGTTGAGCAGGGCGGTGCCGGCGCTGACGGCCCGATCCTCCGGCCCCAGCAGGTGCACGGTGAAGAACGTCAGCACAATGCCCGCCCACAGGGACGGCAGCAGGCGGAAACCCCGGGCCAGGGCAAACCAGCCGGCGGTGCGGGTGCGTTCCAGGGTCATGAAGATCACGAAGCCGCTGAGCATGAAGAACAGGTGCACCCCATAGCGACCGAAAGTCAGGAACGAGGGCGGCTCGAAACCGTGGCCGTAAAGCTGGTGGTAGTAGGGCAGATAATGAAACAGCACCACGCCCAGGGCGGCAATGCCCCGCAGGGCGTCCAGGGCGGTCAGACGGCGTGAGTGATCGAGCATGGCGATGGTCCGTTCATCAAGGTGGCCTTATGGTAGCCCGGCGCCATGGCTGCGCCCAGTGTCCCGGTATACCATAAGCTGACGGCAGGCTGACGGTTTGTTCACGCCCGTCGGTGCCGGTGTCCACGGGGGCACCGAGCCGGTCAGCAGGGCAACAGAACGAGGGGTGTTTGTGGAACTGGGCGTTATCGAGGGATTTTACGGGCCGCGCTGGACCTGGCCTGAGCGCACGGCGCTGATGCAGCGCCTGGCGGGCGCCGGTTACCGGTTCTACCTGTACGCGCCGAAATCGGACGCGCACCTCCGGCGGCGCTGGCAGACGCCCCATCCGGAGGCGGAAGCCCGGGCGCTGGCCGGTTTCGCGGAGAACTGCCGGCAATCCGGGGTGCGGTTCGGCGTTGGCCTGAGCCCGTTTGAGGTGTTCAACCGCTTCGACGACGACGCCCGCCGGGCGTTGGCGGATAAGCTGCAGGCCCTGGATGCGATGGGGGTGGA
Source organism: Marinobacter sp. C2H3 (assembly GCF_037080155.1). Lineage (NCBI taxonomy): Bacteria > Pseudomonadati > Pseudomonadota > Gammaproteobacteria > Pseudomonadales > Marinobacteraceae > Marinobacter > Marinobacter sp. C2H3. The sequence goes on from NZ_JBBBNZ010000001.1 coordinate 374,443, forward strand.
AGAGCTGGCGGTGCTGTTTGATGACATGCATCCCCAACAGCCGAACCTGGCCGCCACCCAGGCGGATATCCTGCACTGGATGGCGGAGCGTACCGGCGCCCGCCAGATCAGCCTGTGCCCCACCTACTATTCGGACGACCCGGTGCTGGACCGGGTGTTCGGTGCCCGGCCGGAACGCTATCTGGAAACCCTGGGCGCCCGCCTGGACCCGTCGATCCGGGTGTTCTGGACCGGCGAGGAGGTGTGTGCCCGGGAAATTTCCCCGGGTCATCTGCAATCGGTCGCTGAGCGCCTGGGGAGAGCGCCGGTGCTCTGGGACAACTACCCGGTGAACGACGGCGACCGGATGTCCCGGCACCTTCACCTGAGGGGCTTTACCGGGCGCCCGGCGGCCAATGCCGAGTGGCTGGCCGGCCACGCCATCAACCCCGCGTTGCAGCCCACCCTGACCGCCATTCCGGCGCTGACACTGGCCTGCAGCTACGCCGAGGGTGCCCGCTACCAGTACGGGCAGGCGTTTATGGACGCCGCCCGGACGGTGCTGGGTGAGGCCCTGGCCCGGCAGGTGCAGGCGGACCTGCTCGTGCTGCAGGACGCCGGACTTGGGCGCATCGGTGAGCACAAGCGGGCCGCATTGCTGGCCACCTACGGCGGCTTTGACCACCCGGCGGCCCGGGAGATTGAGCGCTGGCTCAGGGGCGAGTACCAGGTGACCGACGAGATGGTGGCCACCCAGTAGGTTTTACTGGAGGTAGTATTCCACCGTGGACACCACCCGCACGGTCTTATCCGGTTGCTGCTCTTCGGACATCCCCGGTGCCTGGTCACGGGGCAGGATCTGGAACACGCCCTGATTGGCCCGGCGCAGCCCACCCAGTTCCGTGCTGGCGTCCCGGGCAAACTGCTGGGCCGCTTCCCGGGCGGCGGCGGTGGCCTCGGCGATCATCGCCGGCTTGATGTCGTTCAGGCCGTTGAACAGGTAGGTGGGCCCGCTGGGGCCGTAGTTGGAGGACAGCACCACGCCGGAATCGAGCAGGTCGCCGATGTTCTGGGCGGCCTGGCGGATGCGGTCGATGTTGTCGCTGCGGACCATCAGGGTCTGGTTGATGATGAACTTCTGCTCGGTGTTCTGGCCCGGGTAGGGGTTGGCCCGGGTGTCGGTGACGTCCAGGTTGGACAGCTCGACCTGGGCGGTGTCGATGGCCTGGAGCTTGAGGAACGCCATGATCGCTTCCCGGCTGGCGCGGGTCCGCTGCCGGGCCTCGGCCAGGGTGGTGCCGGTGGCGACGAAGCGGATCGGCCAGATGGCCAGGTCGGCCTCCACGTTGCGCTCGGCCACGCCCTTGACGGTGACGAAGCGGTCGCCGGTTCTCAGGTCCGTGAGGCCCTGGTTGACCAGGGTGGCGGCGCCCAGGGACGCGATAACAAGAGCGACGCCGAGAATCAGAGCCGGAACGGTTTTCATGCAACACTCCTTGTGACAGCCGGCCTCGGGCCGGGAACGGAATACCCGAACCATACCGCTAACCGATCACCCGGAAAAGGTGAACCTTATGCCCCATCGTGCCCACCTGTTTTCCCTGCGCCTTGGACACGCCTTTCGCCAGAGCGTGCTGGAAGAGCCCTACAGCCGCCGCCGTCTGGCCCGGGACCTGATGGCGGGGCTGACCGTGGGCATCATCGCCATTCCCCTGTCCATGGCGCTGGCCATTGCCAGCGGGGTGGCGCCGCAGTATGGGCTGTACACCGCGATTATCGCCGGCTTTGTGATTGCCCTGACCGGCGGCAGCCGCTACAGCATCTCCGGACCGACGGCGGCGTTCGTGGTGATTCTCTACCCCATCGCCCGGGAGTTTGGGCTGGGCGGGCTGCTGCTGGCTACCCTGATGTCCGGCGGGCTGCTGGTGGTGATGGCCGGTCTTCGTTTGGGGCGTTTGATCGAATACATTCCCGAATCCGTCACCCTCGGCTTTACCGGGGGTATTGCCGTGGTGATCGCGACATTGCAGGTGAACGACCTGCTGGGCCTTGGTCTCACCGGCCTGCCCGAGCATTACTGGGGCAAGGTCGGCGCCATGACCGTCGCGTTACCGGATAGCCATCTGCCCAGCCTGGCCGTGGCGGCCGCGACCCTGGCCACGCTGCTGGGCTGGCGGCGCCTGGGCACGCCGGTACCGCCGCACCTGCCGGCGGTGCTGGTGGGCACCGGCCTGACCCTGTGGCTGAACGCCGGCGGCGCCGGCATCGACACCATCGGCTCCCGTTTCCACTACCTGCTGGCGGACGGCCAGAGCGGCAACGGCATCCCGCCGGTCCTGCCTGCGCTGGTCTGGCCCTGGCAGCAACCGGGACCGGACGGGGCCCCGCTGGTGCTGTCCTGGGATCTGCTCAGGGCGCTGCTGCCGGCGGCCTTTGCCATGGCCATGCTCGGGGCCATTGAATCCCTGCTGTGTGCCGTGGTGCTGGACGGCATGACCGGCAAACGCCACAGCGCCAACAGCGAGCTGCTGGGGCAGGGTGTCGGTAACCTGCTGGCGCCGTTCTTCGGGGGCATCACCGCCACCGCCGCCCTGGCCCGATCCACCGCCAACCTGCGGGCCGGGGCGGAATCCCCGGTGGCGGCCATGGTGCACGCCGGCGTGGTGCTGCTGGCGCTGGCGCTGCTGGCCGGCTGGCTGTCCTATCTGCCCATGCCGGCGCTGGCAGCCCTGCTGCTCATGGTGGCGTGGAACATGAGTGAAGCACCCAAAGCGGTGCACCTGGTGCGGACCTCGCCCCGGGGCGATGTGCTGGTGTTCCTGCTGTGTTTTGGCCTGACCGTCACCATGGACATGGTGGTGGCCATCACCACCGGGGTGCTGGCGGCGTCGGTGCTGTTCATGCGGGACATGGCCCGAATGACCAAAATCACCGACGTCACGGAGCGGCCGGCGCTGGTGCCCGGGCCGCTGCCCGGGGGCTGGCGGGTCTACCGGATCAACGGCCCGCTGTTCTTTGCCGCCGCCGACCGCATCTTCGGCGAGCTGGCGGAGTTGAGCCGGGAGGCAAAGGGCATCGTGCTGATGATGGATGGTGTGACGGTGCTGGACGCCGGCGGCCTGTCGGCGCTGATTCGCCTGCTGGAGGCCTGCCGGCGGTCGGGCACGGAGGTGGTGATCACCGACCTGCAGTTCCAGCCCCTGAAGACCCTGGCCCGCGCCGGCGTGCGGCCTGAACCGGGTGTCAGCGAGTTTTTCCCGAGCCTTGAGGAAGCGGTTCGGTCCCTGGCTTGCCGGGGCTGATTCGGGCGATGGGCTGCATTCATCAAGAAAATGCCGGGAATACAGAATATAAATTTCAATTATAAATTCGTAGCCACTACAGTAACGCTTACTGTCAGCGAGCCGCTCAAAAAGTGAGCAGGTTGTTGGCTCCGTGACCGGCCCCCGGGCCGCACGACTCCACACGTGACCGGAACACCAACGCACAAAGGATGAGACCCATGCCGTACGCCAAAGACGTTGACCAGATTGCGTCCCTGCTCAAGCAGCACCCGACCTGGAACGCCATCAACCCGAAGCATGCCGCCCGCATGCGCGCCCAGAACAAATTCAAGACCGGCCTGGACATCGCCAAGTACACCGCCAAGATCATGCGCGAAGACATGGCGAACTACGACAAGGACACTTCCCAGTACACCCAGTCCCTGGGCTGCTGGCACGGCTTCATTGGCCAGCAGAAACTGCTGTCCATCAAGAAGCACTTCGGTACCACCAAGCGTCGCTACCTGTACCTGTCCGGCTGGATGGTCGCCGCCCTGCGTTCTGAGTTCGGCCCGCTGCCGGACCAGTCCATGCACGAGAAGACCGCGGTTTCCAGCCTGATCGAAGAGCTGTACACCTTCCTGCGTCAGGCCGATGCCTGGGAACTGAACCACCTGTTCCGCGCCCTGGAAGACGCCGAGAACGCCGGTGATACCGCCAAGGCCAAAGAGATTGAGCAGCAGATCGACAACCACGAGACCCACATCGTGCCGATCATTGCCGACATCGACGCCGGTTTCGGTAACGCCGAAGCCACCTACCTGCTGGCCAAGAAGATGATCGAAGCCGGCGCCTGCTGCATCCAGATCGAGAACCAGGTGTCTGACGAGAAGCAGTGTGGCCACCAGGACGGCAAAGTGACCGTTCCCCACGCCGACTTCCTGTCCAAGATTAACGCCGTACGTCTGGCGTTCCTGGAGCTGGGTGTGGACGACGGTGTTATCGTGGCCCGTACCGACTCCCTGGGCGCCGGCCTGACCCAGAAGCTGGCCGTCACCGATGAGCCGGGTGACCTGGGCGACCAGTACAACAGCTTCCTGGACGGCGATTACATCGAAGACGCCTCCGAGATCAACAACGGCGACGTGGTGATCAAGTCCAACGGCAAGCTGATGAAGCCCAAGCGTCTGCCCTCTGGCCTGTTCCAGTTCCGTCCGGGCACCGGCGAAGACCGTGTGGTTCTGGACTGCATCACCAGCCTGCAGAACGGCGCTGACCTGCTGTGGATCGAGACCGAGAAGCCCCACGTCGGCCAGATCGCGTCCATGGTCAACCGCATCAAGGAAGTGGTGCCCGACGCCAAGCTGGTCTACAACAACAGCCCGTCCTTCAACTGGACCCTGAACTTCCGTCAGCAGGTGTTCGACGCCTGGAAGGAAGAGGGCAAGGACGTGTCCGCCTACGACCGCGCCAAGCTGATGAGCGAAGAGTACGACAACACCGAGCTGGGCCAGCTGGCCGACGAGTGGTGCCGGAACTTCCAGCGTGACGGTTCCCGTGAAGCGGGTATCTTCCACCACCTGATCACCCTGCCGACCTACCACACGGCAGCCCTGTCCACGGACAACCTGGCCAAGGGTTACTTCGGCGACGAAGGCATGCTGGCCTACGTGGCGGGTGTACAGCGTAAGGAAATCCGTCAGGGCATCGCCACCGTCAAGCACCAGGACATGGCCGGTTCCAACATCGGTGACGACCACAAGGAGTTCTTCGCGGGTGATGCGGCCCTGAAGGCCGGTGGTAAAGACAACACCATGAACCAGTTCGGTTAATCGACCGGTTCCAGTGTTACCCGGGTGCCGCCAGGCACCCGCTCCTCAGAGCCCCGCGCAACCCGGTTGCGCGGGGCTCTGTCGTTTCCGACGTTCGGCTGACACATTGCGTTCTGCCGCAGACGGTTGATACGCGGGGTGAATCCTAGTGTTGGCACGGCCATGGCCAAAGCCGGTGTTTCAGCCCTGAAACACCGGTGTCTTGCCAGGCCCCGCCCGGCGGCCTGCGAAATCCTGAAACCCTTTTAAAAACAATGGAGTGCATTTTCTCGTCAGAAGCTGGCACGGAAGTCGCTGAAGCATCTACGTGGGACCGTGCCTGGAAGGATCCGAGTTGTGCCGGCGACGGTACGGACGCCCGGAACGCCAAACTGACAAAGGGAATGACACCATGAACACCAGAAAATCACTGCTTGCCGCTGCAATTGCCCTGGGCCTTGGCCTGTCCGGTGGCGTCTACGCCGATCTGGGTGGTGACGGCAGCCCGAACGTGAACGCCGATGAAGGCTCCGGCAACACCAACTCCGGCAACGACAGCTCCACCAACACCAGCACCGCCACACAGACCGACAGTAGCAGCCACAGCTACACCAAGAACGAGACGGAGGTGGAGGATTCCTACAACACCGACAACAGTGCCCGTTCCTACAGTAAGACCGAAAACGAGTCCTACACCAAGAACGAAACCGAGGACTCGTACAACACCGACAACAGCGCACGCAATTACACCAAGACGGAGACCAGTACCGACGACTCCTACAACACCGACAACAGCGCGCGCAATTACACCAAGACCGAAACGGAAACCGACACCGAGGATTCCTACAACACGGACAACAGCGCACGCACGTATACCAAGAACGAGACCGAGGACTCCTACAACTCGGACAGCAGCACCGCAGTGGATGACTCGTACAACACCTACACCAAGACCGAGACCGAAAACGAGGACTCCTACAACACCGACAGCAGTACCAACACCCTCAACCTGGACATGAACGCGTTCATGAACACGGCGGAGCTCAACGGCAGCGTCTCCGGTGTGAACGTCACCTACGGCATGGCCGAGGGCCGGAAGTCCTACACCGAGGTCCGCAACAGCAACGAGATCTCCGGTGGTTCCGCCAACTTCACCGGGGTCGGCGCGTTCGCCCAGAACGCCGGCGTGGGTGGGGTAACCCAGGCCAACATCAGCGTGATGTCCAACCTGACCGCAGGCGGCAGCAACTGATGACGGCCGCCGGCCTGCCACGTTGGTGGCGGGCCGGTGACCGCCGGGAGGCGTGTCATGGCAATCGTCATCAGACCAGGGCTGAAGGGACCGCGCAGGCGGATCCCCCGGGCGTTGGGCGAGCGTTGGGGCCACCGTTGGGGGCATGGATGTTTGCTGGGCCTGTTACTGGCCGGCCCGGTGACCGCCGGTGAGTTTCCGGTGCTGGCGCCGATGAACACGGACCAGCTGGCGGAAGCGTCCGGCCGGCAGGGACTGCCGGTGCAGTGGCAGCTTAATGAGGCCGAGCAGAATGCCGCCGTTGGCAACAACGTGCTCAGCGGCACGGTCATCACCGGTGACAACCGCATTACCGACCACGCGTTCGAGAACATGAACGGCATCGCCACGGTGATTCAGAACACCGGTAACCAGGTGGTGATACAGGACAGCACGCAGATCAACGTGCTCATCAACCGCTGACAGGGACGAGGGAAGGAGGTGGGCCATGGTGTCAAACGGAACAGCCCGGCCCGGAACCGGCGCCCGAACGGGTCTGGCCCTGGGGCTGGCGATTCTGCTGGCGCCCTGGCCACCGGCCGAGGCCGGCACCGTCAGCGTGCCCGGATTGGCCGGCGGCCTTGAGGTCTCGGTCACCAGCTTCCAGGCCCGCCGCTTCAGCAGCGTGCTGCGCCAGCAGTACGATTTCAGCTGCGGCTCGGCGGCGCTGGCTTCGCTACTGAGCTATCACTACGGCGATCTCGTGTCCGAGCAGGACGTCTTCTCCGGCATGCTGGCCCGGGCCGACCTTGAAAAAGTCCGGCGCGAAGGTTTCTCCATGCTCGACATGAAGCGCTACCTCGAACACCGGGGTTACCAGGCCGACGGGTTCCGGCTGCCACTGGCGCGGCTGCGGACCGACGTGCGGCTGCCGGTGATTGCGCTGCTGACCCTTGAGGGCTATCGCCACTTTGTGATCATCAAGGGCATCAGCCCCACCGACGTGCTGGTGGGCGATCCGGCCCGGGGTCTGAAGGTGTTTCCGCGGGAGCAGTTTCAACAGGTCTGGGACGGCGCCGCCCTGCTGATCCGCAGCCATCTGGATCAGGGGCGGGCCACATTTTCGGCGCAGGGGCCCTGGCCCGATGTTGTGCCGGCGCCACTGGCAACGGCACAGGAGGGCCCTGCGGTGGGCCACAGCCTGCCGGTCTGGCGTTCGTCCATGGAATGGTAAAGGAGAAGGGAGCAACCATCATGATTCCCAAAGGCGTAAGGAAACCAGCCGTCGCAGCGCTGTGGGCGCTGCTGGTCAGTGGCGGCGCACAGGCTACGTTTCCGGCATCCGGAGGTGGCTTGGCGAACCTCGGGCAGCCGCTGGCGGAGGGCCAGCTGGACCGGCTGCGGGGCGGCTTTGTGACCCTGGACCGGCTCAACATTGCCATCGGCCTGGAGCAGCGGGTGGCGGTGAACGGTCAACTGGTGGTTTTGAACCGGCTGGTGATTCCTGATCTGAGCCAGCTGGGCCGCGCCCCGGCCCGCCCCGGCGCCCCGGTCTCGGGCGCCCGCGTCGAGCAGGTGACGGTGCCGGCAGCCGGAGTGATACCGGTGGCCGGACGACCTGACACGGCCGGCGCACCGGGGGACAGACCGGCGCCTGCCGGAGCCCCAGACAACCCGCCGGCCAGCGGGCCTGCCAGTCGCCCAGTCACAGCCCCGGCAACGGCCCCGGTCCAGGTGGTTACCGGCGGAACCTCGCCGGCCTCCGCCCGGGCCCTGTCCGATGTGCTCGGCCGGGCGGTGTCCGTGGGCGTCGTCAGCGGTATGGACGCCGGCCGCTGGACCACGGTGATCCAGAACCGGTTGGACGGCACGGTGATCCAGAACCTGCAACAGCTCAACATCCGCCTGGATAACCTGGGGGCCGCCTACCGCCTGCCTGTTGGTGTCCGCGACACCCTGCCGATCCTGCCGTAACGGGGTTTCCGTTACAGGTTGATCGGCACCCGCAGGGTAATTTCGGTGCTCGGGGCGCTCTCGGTGACCCCGACACCGACCGACAGGGAGAGGCTGGTGTCTGCGGTCAGCCGCTGGGACAGGCCAAACGACAGGGTGCCCACCTGCAGCCGGTCGAAGGTGGCGTCCAGCAGATCGTTGCCGTACTGGATGTCGGTCTTCTGGATGATCGAGTGGTCGTAGCTCAGGCTGAACGAGGTGCGCTCGTTGAAGGCAAAGCCCATACCGAAGCCGAACCGGATCACGTCCCCCGGGTCCACCACGCCGCCGTTTTCAATGCCCTCGTCCTCTTCCTGGGTCCACACGTAGCTGAGGTTGGCGAACAGCACCGCCGGGTCGGACGGGTAGATCATGGTCACCCCGGGTTCGTAGGCCCAGGTGCCCGAGCCGGTCGGCCGCTCCGACAGCTCTACGCCGATGGGGTTGCCCTGGCTGTCCCGCAGGGTCCGCCGGTCGACGTCGTAGGGGCCTTCGCCGGTCGGCGCCTTGATGCGCAGGGCCGCAATCAGGTAAGGCCAGCCGGCCAGACCATCGTTGATCTGATAACGCAGGGCCAGTTCCACGTCGCCCAGTCCGTCACCGGAGGATTCCCTGAGGGTATCCACCGGCGTGCCCTGGAACGCCTCCCGCTCCCGCAGGTCTTCGCTGATGCTCAGGTAGGGCACTCTCAGCGAGGTTTCAAAGCGGCTGGTCCAGCCGTACTTGGCGGTCAGCGCGCTGACCATCACGTCCCGCTGGATCTGCGATACGTTGATCAGGCCCACCAGCAGGGCAGGAATCACGGTGTAGCCCTCCACGGCCACCTGGGTGGAGGTGCTGTGGGCGTAGGAGAAGGACGGCTCCAGGGTAAACCGTCCGGGGGAGGTGACGATGCCCCGATCCTGGGTGATGGACGCAATGTCCGTGGCCGTGGTGCGGGCGGTGTCTTCCTGGCCGACCGTGCCGGGGCCGGCCGAAGAACCGGCCGCCGCCTCCTGGGCCCGGACGGTCAGAGGGCTGAGGGCGGCGACGGCAGAGCCAAACAGAACAGCGGAAAACGCAGTGGACCGAATCATGGGTCACCTCCGGTCTGGGTTGTGGGTGGATGTGTGGCCCAGCGGGTGCATTTGGTAGCGGTGCATCAGCCGGTACAGGGACACCCGGGAGATCTGCAGCAGCCGGGCGGCTTCGGACACGTTCTGGTTGGCCAGGGACAGGCTAAACAGAATGGCCTGCTGGTCCGCCCGGGCACGGACGTCCGCCAGGGTAAAACGCGGATCCTCCGGCAGCGGCGGCAGGCCCAGGTCCTCGGGGGACAGGCAGGTGCGCTGGCACAGCAGCACGGCACGGCGTACCCGGTTGTGCAGTTCCCGAAGGTTGCCCGGCCAGGTGTGCCTGGCCAATGCCAGGCGGGCGCCGGCGGACAGCCGCAGCCCCTGCCCGCCGGCGGCGTCCAGGGCCTGCCGGGTCAGCAGTGGCAGATCCTCAAGCCGATCCCGCAGCGGTGGCACCGTGATCGACAGGCTGCCGAGGCGGTAGAACACGTCGCTGCGGAAGTCGCCCCGGGCCAGCCGTTCATCCAGGGGCCCGGAACAGGTGGCCAGTACCCGCACGTCCACCGCTACCGGTTGCCGGGCGCCAACGGGCTCAATGTGCCCATCTTCAAGGAATCGGAGCAGGGCAGACTGCTGGGCCAAGGACAGTTCATCCAGGCCCGCCAGCACCAGGGTGCCCCCATTGGCGGCGAGAATGCGTCCTTCCCGGGCGTTCAGGGCGTGGGTGAAGGCACCGCGCTCGTGCCCGAACAGTTCGCTCTGGGTCAGGGACTCGGGCAGGGCCGCACAGTTGATGACCACCAGGGGCCCATGGCGGCGGGGCGAGTGCCGGTGTAGAAAGCGGGCGACAGCGCCTCGCCCGGTGCCCGGCTCGCCGTAGATCAGTACCCGTTCGTCGGTAGCCGCCAGCCGCCGCATCAGGGCCCGGGCCCGGGTGATGGCCGGTGAACGGCCCGCGAGCGGGTCCGGCCCGTCCGTGGCGACGGTATCCTGTCCGCTGACGTGGGTGGCGTGTCCAGCGGGCTGGGTGTGGGGGCCCGTGGCGTGGGTGGTCGCGTAGGGCGCGGTCAGCGCCTGCATGCCCCAGAGGTGGCCCAGGCTGAGTTCCAGCCGGTGGAGATCCGGCGGCAGGGTGTGGAAATCCTGGCAGTAGTCGCCGATCAGCCGGCAGATCCGACTGCGGGTGCGCTGTTCCGGTGTGATCAGTGCGAGCCAGGCCGACACCGGTAGGGTTTCCATCCAGGCGGCCACACGCTCGAGGGACTCGTTGCCCAGGCCGGCCAGCAGGCATACGCCGACGGGCCAGGGGCCCTCGCCGGGGGCCGGAGGCAGCGGGTGGTCGAGGACGCGCACGGGCAGCAAGCGCCATCCGGGCAGCGCTTCCGGGCTCATGAGTCGGGAAGGGAAGTCCGCTGACAGCCAGACGAGCGGTCGTTTGTTGTCCATGGCCTTTGCTCCGCAAAGAATGCCTACAACCGACAGCTAATGGCAGCCAACGACTCGCTGGACCTCCATTTTGGCAGGCCCCGGGCGCCGGGGTATGGGCCAGCAGTTTCTGTACCAGAGTGGGAAATGTGCGGCCGCCTCGACAGTTGCAGGGTGGGTGTAGCTGGCCTCGGTGACGGAACTGTCAAATACCCTGACAGTTCCGGAACGGACGCCGGCGAGCCGGATCCGCCAGGCGGCCGTAGATACTCGCCGACGACCGAGAAGTTCCACGACGCCTGCCCGGCTTCTGGTAGCCTGTCGGACAGGCCAGGAGGAATCCGTGGCCCGGATGCTGACGCCGATCGACCGAGGTGAACCTGCCCCATGACCGAGAATACCCCGAGCGCCGATACCCTGAACGCCGGCATTGAGCACGCCGATGATCCGCGCATTGACGCGGTGCGATCCCGCCTGCTGGCTGAACTGGCCACCACCCGGCGGCGGACCCTGGCGCTGATTGAGTCCCTGCCGGAGGACCGGTTGTCCGTGCCCTATCATCCGGGGGTGAATCCGCCGCTGTGGGAAATGGGTCACGCGGCGTTCTTCTACGAGGTGTTCGTGTTTGGGCTTCTGGATGGCACCCCCAGCATGGATCCGTCCATGGACGACCTGTGGGACTCTTTCCACGTGGCGCACCGGGACCGCTGGCGGCGCGATCTGTTCCCGGGGCGGGCCGATACGCTGCATTACTTCAGCACGGTTTACGACCGGGTGGCGGAGCGCATCCGTACCCAGCCGCTGACCGATCAGGCGCTGTACCTCTACCGCTACGCCATATTCCACCAGAACATGCACATCGAATCCCTGATCTGGTGCCGACAGACCGTGGCCTATCCGGCCCCGCCGGACTGGGTGGGGGATCGCCCGGCGCCCGGTGATCCGGTGGACGGGGATGTCACGGTGCCCGCCGGTCGGTGGCGCATCGGCATGCCCGGTGCATCCGCCGCTTACGCCACCGACGATTTTGCCTTTGACAACGAAAAGCCCGGCTTTGACGTCAGCCTGGACGCCTTCCGCATCAGCCGCACGCCGGTCACCAACCGGCAGTTCCAGGCCTTTGTGGACGACGGCGGCTATCGTCGGCCGGAGCTTTGGTCGTTCGGGGGCCGGGGTTGGCTGGCGGCGGAGCAGGATGTTCGCCTGGTGCACGGGGCCTCCGAGCCCCTGTTGCGGGCGCCCGCTCACCCCCTTTACTGGCGCTGGCACGAGGGCCAGTGGCAGGAGCGGCGGTTTGACCGCTGGCAGCCGTTGAACCCGGACGCGCCGGTGTGCCACGTGACCTACTGGGAAGCCGAAGCCTGGTGCCGATGGGCGGGCCGGCGGCTGCCGACGGAGCGGGAATGGGAGGTGGCGGCGCTGGGTAACGCGCTCGGTGACGTCTTCCGGCGATACCCCTGGGGCAACGACAGGCCGGAGCCCCGGCATGCGGACCTGGACGGCCGCACCCTGGCGGCCAATCCGGCCTGGGATTATCCCGACGGTGACAGCCCGTTCGGCTGCCGCCAGATGATCGGCGGGGTATGGGAGTGGACCAGCGGCCAGTTCCTGCCCTACGACGGCTTCGCAGTGGACATGTACCCGTTCATGTCCACCCTGCAGTTTGGCGACCACAAGGTCACCCGGGGCGGCAGCGGGGCGACCTCCTCCAACCTGATCCGGGGCACTTACCGGCAGGCCTACCTGCCGGAGCGCAACGACGCCTTTACCGGATTCCGGACCTGCGCGCTCTGACGCCGGCGAATCAGTCGGCGGTCTGGCGCTCCATGACGTGGCTGGCCAGCGCCACGCCGGTTTCGTTCATGGTCAGGTAGGCATCGTTGGCGCCGGCCTCCCGGATGCGGGTGGCTTCATCGGCGAACATGGTGTGGGCGACGATGTAACCGCGGAAGCCCAAGGCTCGCAGCGCCTGGGCGGCAATGACTTTGCCTTCGATGTCCGGCATGGCCAGGATGACCGACTGCAAGTGGGGCATGTGCAGGCCGTGCCAGAACGAGACGTCTTCGGCGTCGGCAAACACCACGTTGCGGCCCTGGCGCTGGTGGGCTGCGGCCTTGGCGGGATCGGAATCGAGGCCCATCAGGTCGGGTTCGTGCTCGCTCAGCCAGTCGTAGGCGGCGGTGCCGGTGCGGCCCATGCCCATGATCAGCACGGCCGTGCGACCCAGCGACAGAGGCTGCTCATCCGGGTGGCGGTGCCGGCTCTCGAACCGGTCGAGGCGTTGCCCGAACCGCTCATACAGGCTGTGGGACAGCCGGTTGGCCGGCGCCGAAAGGACAAACGACAGGGCCACGGTGATGGCCAGGGGCACCAGCCAGTCGGGCAGGGCGACGCTGGCGACAATCAGGCCGAACTCGCTGTAGTTGGTCAGCGCCAGGGCGCTCAGAAAGCTGCTGCGGGCTCGCAGGCGGAAACCCACCAGCAGGGCGAAGAACAGCAGGCCCTTGAACGCCAGCAGCACGCTGGCCGCGAGGGCGAACCACAGGGCCTGGGCATCTGGCAGGCCGCCAATGCCGATCTGCAGGAAAAACCCCACCAGGAACACTTCCTTCACGCTCCAGAGGGATTTGGCCAGCTCCTGGGCCCGGGGGTGGTCCGCCAGCATGGCACCGAACACCAGCGCGCCGAGTTCCGAACTCAGGCCCACCGACTCAAAGCCGAAGCCCCCCAGCACCAGCGCTAGTAACAGCCCTAGCAGCACCAGCAGCTCGTCGTGGCCACTGGCGTCCAGCAGCCGGAACAGCACCGGCCGCAGCAGGGGCAGGCCAAATACCACCAGTGCCCATTCCGACGGCGTGTGGCCGCCGGCCAGGCTCATGACCCCCAGGGCAATGAGATCCTGCATGACCAGGATGCCAATGGTGACCCGGCCGTGGAAGGCGCGCAGCTCCCGCTTGGATTCGAGAACTTTGGCGGCCAGGACCGTGGAAGAAAACGACAGGGCGATGGCCAGCATCACGGCACTGGTCCAGTCGAGATTCATCAGCAGGTGCAGGGGCGGCGCCAACACCAGGCCGGTGATGGCAAAATGCAGGAGGCTCCCGCCAATCACCTCCGGGCGGAGCAGAGAGGTCAGCTTGAGCTTGAGCCCCACCGTGAACAGCAGCAACAGGACGCCGAGGTGGGCGATGTGGCTGAGCACCGCGGTATGCCCGATATCGAAGCCGTAGCCGGCCGCCAGGCCGCTTAGGACGAAGCCGCCCGCCAGATAGCCCACCAGGGCCGGCAAGCCTGCAGCCCGCGCCAACAGACCGAGGCCAAAGGCAAAGGAGATCCAGAGGGCTTCCGGCATGGACGAGGTCCTTTCGCTTCCGTCAGTCCGTCCTCAGAAGCAGCCGGGGTGATGCGCCCCGGCGTGCTCGGGTCGAATCAGCGCTGCTGCTCCCGGGCGATGGCCCGGTAACCGATGTCGGTCCGGTAAAACACGCCGTCCCAGTGAATGCGCCTGGCCAGTTCGTAGGCCCGCTGCTGCGCTTCCGCGACGGTCTCGCCGAGGGCGGTGGCGCACAGGACGCGGCCGCCGCTGGTCAGCACCCGGTCACCGTCCAGCCGGGTGCCGGCGTGGAACACCTTCTCGCCGTCGGTGTCGGTGGCCGGCAGGCCGGTGATCTCCTGGCCCTTGTCGTAGCTACCTGGGTAACCCCCAGCCGCCAGCACCACGCCCACGGAGGCGCGCTCGTCCCAGTCAGAATCGCACTGGTCCAGGCGGCTGTCCACCGCGGCCAGGCACAGCTCGACCAGATCGGAACGCAGCCGCAGCATGATCGGCTGGGTCTCGGGATCACCGAAGCGGCAGTTGAATTCGATCACCTTGGGCGCGCCGGCCTCGTCGATCATCAGGCCGGCGTACAGGAACCCGGTGTAGGGGTGGCCCTCGGCGGCCATGCCCCGGACGGTGGGGTAGATCACCTCGTCCATGATGCGCTGGTGTACTGCGTCGGTGACCACCGGCGCCGGGGAGTAGGCACCCATGCCGCCGGTGTTCGGGCCGGTATCGCCATCACCGACGCGCTTGTGGTCCTGGGAGGTGGCCATGGGCAGCACGTGCTCGCCGTCCACCATCACGATGAACGAGGCCTCCTCGCCGTCGAGGAACTCCTCGATGACCACGCGGCTGCCGGCGTCGCCGAAGGCGTTACCCGCGAGCATGTCGCGGATGGCGTCTTCCGCCTCCGCCAGGGTCATGGCCACGATCACGCCTTTCCCGGCGGCCAGGCCGTCCGCCTTGACCACAATGGGCGCACCCTGCTGGCGCACGTAGGCCAGGGCGTCGTCCACGTCGGTGAAGTTGGCGTAGGCGGCGGTGGGAATCTGCTGGCGGGCCAGGAAATCCTTGGTAAAGGCCTTGGAGCCTTCGAGCTGGGCGGCGCCGGCACTCGGGCCGAAAATGGCCAGGCCGTGCTCCCGGAAGCGGTCAACCACGCCGGCCACCAGCGGGGCCTCCGGGCCGACAATGGTCAGGCCAACGGCGTTTTCCTGGGCAAACCGTACCAGGCCGTCCAGATCCATCACGTCGATATCGACGTTTTCCAGGCCCGGCTCCCGGGCCGTGCCGGCGTTGCCCGGCGCCACAAAAACCCGGTCGGCCCGGGGCGACTGAGCGGCTTTCCAGGCCAGGGCGTGTTCACGTCCGCCACTGCCGATCACGAGAATGTTCATGGGTGTGTCCCTTGTAAAGTCGGGGTCTAACGTCGGGGTCAGATGAAGGTGTTCATCTGACCTCAGGCTTTCCACCTGGGGTCTGGCCGTATTCCGGCAACGTTCGGGGTCAGATGAAAGCGTTCATCTGACCCCAGGTCTCATTCTCCGATGTTCCGGCTTAACTCCGGGGTCAGATGAAAGCCTTCATCTGACCCCTGCCTATGATTCAGGCCTCAGTGCCGGAAATGGCGCATGCCGGTGAACACCATGGCAATGCCGTGTTCGTTGGCGGCGTCAATCACTTCCTGGTCGCGCATGGAGCCGCCCGGCTGGATCACGGCGGTGATGCCGGCCTCGGCGGCGGCGTCGATGCCGTCCCGGAACGGGAAGAAGGCGTCAGAGGCCATCACCGAGCCCTTCACCTCAAGCCCTTCGTCTGCCGCCTTGATGCCGGCGATGCGGGCACTGTAGACCCGGCTCATCTGGCCGGCGCCGATGCCGATGGTGCGGCCGGCGCGGGCGTAGACGATGGCGTTGGATTTGACGTACTTGGCCACTTCCCAGGCGAACAGCAGGTCGTTCAGCTCGCTCTCGGACGGCTGGCGCTCGGTGACCACCTTGACGTCGTCCAGAGACACCATGCCCAGGTCCCGGTCCTGCACCAGCAGGCCGCCGGTCACCCGCTTGTAGTCCAGGGCCGGTACTCGCTCGCCGTTGAACTCGCCGCAGGCCAGCAGGCGCACGTTCTTCTTGGCGGCCACGACCTCAACCGCCTCGGGGGCAATCGTCGGTGCGATGATGACTTCCACAAACTGTCGCTCGATGATGGCCCGGGCGGTGTCCACATCCAGCTCCCGGTTGAAGGCGATGATGCCGCCAAAGGCCGAGGTGGGATCGGTGGCGAAGGCCAGGTCGTAGGCCTGGCGGATGTCGGCGCCGATGGCCACGCCGCAGGGGTTGGCGTGTTTGACGATGACGCAGGCCGGGTCCGCGAACGGCTTGACGCACTCAAGCGCCGCGTCGGTGTCGGCTACGTTGTTGTAGCTCAGTTCCTTGCCCTGGAGCTGGCGGGCGGTGGCCACGCAGGCTTCCTTCGGCTCGCGTTCGGCGTAAAAGGCCGCGCGCTGGTGGGGGTTCTCGCCGTAGCGCATATCCTGCACTTTCACGAACTGGGCGTTGAAGGTACGGGGGAAATCCGGGTTGTCGTTGTCCGGTGTGCGCCCGCCCAGGTAGTTGGCGATGGCGCCGTCGTAGCCGGCGGTGTGTTCGAAGGCTTTCACAGCCAGATCAAAGCGGGTGCGGTAGGTGAGCTGACCGTCGTTGTCGTCCAGCTCTTTCAGCACGCGGCCGTAATCCGAGGCGTTGACGACGATCGCCACGTCGCTGTGGTTCTTGGCCGCGGCGCGGACCATGGTCGGCCCGCCGATGTCGATGTTCTCGATGGCGGTGGCCAGATCACAGTCCGGGTTGGCGACGGTGTCCTCGAACGGATAGAGGTTCACCACCACCATGTCGATCGGGTCGATGCCGTGCTCGGCCATTACCCCGTCATCGGTGCCGCGACGGCCCAGGATGCCGCCATGGATTTTCGGATGCAGGGTCTTGACGCGGCCGTCCATCATCTCCGGGAAGCCGGTATGGTCGGACACTTCGGTGACCGCCACGCCGTTGTCCCTCAGCAGGCGGAAGGTGCCGCCAGTGGACAGCAGCGCCACGCCGCGCTCGGCCAGGGCTCGGCCGAATTCAACAATACCGGTTTTGTCGCTGACGCTGATGAGCGCGCGCCGGACGGGGGTGTTCGCCTGATTTGCCATGGTCGGTGGGCCTCCCGTGTCGGATTAGAGCAGACCGTACTGCTTGAGTTTCTTGCGGAGGGTGCCCCGGTTCAGGCCCAGCATGGTGGAGGCTTTGGTCTGGTTGTTGCGGGTGTACTTCATCACCTGCTCCAGCAGCGGCGCCTCGACCTCGGATAGCACCAGCTGGTACACGTCGGTGACCGGGGCGCCGTCCAGCTGCGAGAAGTAGTTCTTCAGGGCCACCTCGACGCTGTCGCGCAGGGTCACGGTGTTGCCGTTGCCGTTGACGGTTTCCAGCCGGTGCAGCTCGTCGTTGGCCGGGGAGTCCGGGATGTTGTTTGCCAAAGTCTCAGCGGTCATGCTGCGAATACCTCTCCATTTCGTAGATCGTCAAAATACTGTTCGATGCGGTCTTGCTGTTCCCGCGCGTCTTCGATGGCGTTGAATCGTTGCCGGAACCGTTTGTCCGGATCGTGGGCCTGCAGATACCAACCCACGTGCTTTCGGGCGATGCGCACACCCATGGTTTCGCCGTAAAACCGGTGCAGCTCCGCCAGGTGGCCGGTGAGGATCTGTTCGACCTCGTCCAGCGGCGCCGCCGGCAGGTGTTCGCCGGTTTCCAGAAAATGCAGGATTTCCCGGAAGATCCAGGGCCGGCCCTGGGCGCCCCGGCCGATCAGAAGGCCGTCGGCGCCGGTGTGGGCGAGCACGTCCCGGGCCTGCTCCGGGGTGGTGATGTCGCCGTTGGCAAACACCGGGATGCGCACCCGGGATTTCACCTCGGCGATGGTGTCGTACTCCGCCTCGCCTTCGTACTTGTCGGCCCGGGTTCGGCCGTGGACGGCCAGGGCCTGGATGCCGGCGTCTTCGGCCATGCGGGCAATCAGCGGCGCGTTGCGATGATCCCGATCCCACCCGGTACGCATCTTCAAGGTAACCGGCACGTCGACCGCCTGAACCACGGCCGTCAGGATGTCCCGGACCAGCGCCTCGTCCTTCATCAGTGCCGAGCCGGCGGCCTTGTTGCAGACCTTTTTCGCCGGGCAGCCCATGTTGATGTCGATGATCTGGGCGCCAAACTCGGCGTTCTGCCGGGCGGCATCGGCCAGCATCTCCGGATCGCCGCCGGCGATCTGCACCGAGCGGGGCTCCGGCTCGCCCTCGTGGTTGAGCCGGGTCTGCGACTTGCGGGTGTGCCACAGGCGGCTGTCGGCAATCACCATCTCGGACACCGCCAGGCCCGCGCCCAGGCGCCGGCACAGCAGCCGGAACGGGCGGTCGGTGACGCCCGCCATCGGTGCAACGATGAGCGGGTTGGGCAGGGTGTACGGCCCGATGGTTGCCGTTGGCAGCATGATCTGAGTCCGGGTCACAGCAGGTTCAGCAAACGTCGGAACGGGATCGGCTGATCAATTAATGACCGATTTTCTCCGAAGGGCGGTAATGATACCGTCGCCTCGGCAGGGATTGAAGGGGCTTGACAGTGAAAAAACCTGATTATTTTTCGTGCTTTCTGGTTGACTTTTGCTCGCCCAGATGTCGCCCGGCCAGACCGGTGTCTGCCCGGGTAGTGCCCGCTCAGGGCGTGTAGCGGCGGAACTCCAGGTTGTAGTTGACCGCGTCCCGGCCCGGATCCCGGATATGGATGGCAATGTGCACCGGCGTGTCCACCGGCAGTGCCTTGAGGGCCTTCGCATCGCCAGCCAGGTACTCCTCCGGCGTGAACAGGCTCTGGGCGACCACGTCGCCGTTGAGGTTGGAGAAGGTCAGGGCGATGGCGGGAAAGGGCTGTTCGAAGTCCGCCCGGTTCAGCAGCACGGCATCCACCACCAACTGGCTGCGGTTGTCCGGGTCGGTCCGCACCACCAGTTTGCGGCTCTGTATGGCAGAGACGTCCACGAGGGGGTCGAGGGTGCAGCCGGCCAGCTCGCAAGCCTGTTCATAATACGGGCGCAGCGCCGGAATGGCGGACAGCCGGTCAAACTGGAACCACGCCGCCTGGGCCACCAGCAGGCCGGCCAGCACCAGCAGGATCAGGGTCCAGAGCAGGGCGCGTTTGCCCCTGCTACCGCCACTGACGGCCACCGGTTCCCGCTTGAGGTCGCTGAACGGTGCCCGGGCGCGCACCGGGTCGCCGACCCGATCGTGCTCCGGCTCTACCCGGAAGCTTCGGGTGTCGTCTTCGGGCAGGTCGCCCTCCAGCCTGAGCTCGGTGCCGTCGCTGGCCTCTGGTTCGTCAGTGACGCTCTTACGGGCCGCGGGTTGCGGCCGTGGCTCAGGCTCGGGTGCCGCCGGTTCCGGCTTGTGGGCGGGCGGTGTGGGGCTGTCTGGGCGTGTGCGAGCCGCCGGCGCGGGTGCTAGTCTGTCACTGGCTGCACCGGAGCGCGGCCCGGCGGGTTCTTCCAGCATCGCCTCGGCCCAGCTTTCGTCCACTTCCTCGGCGTTGGGTTCGTCCTCGGGTTCGCGGAAATCGGGGGCAGCGGTTTCGTCGATGTCCCGGAAACTGTCGCTCAGCTCGTCGTCGGAGAACGTCAGGCGGGTGCCGGCGTAGGGGCCTTCGGTGGCATCTTCTTCCGGGTTGTCGGCGAAAATCAGCTCGTCGTCATCGTCCCGGTCGCGGGGCGCTTTCCGGGGTTCAGCCGCTGGCGGCGTCGGGCGGGCAGCGGGGGCCGCGCTCTGGCCGGTGCTGCCCGGCTGGATCTGGTGCTCCAGGGCGTTGAACACCTCCATGCAACTGCCGCAACGGACCTTGCCCTTGGCCATGCCAAGCTGTTGATCGGTCACCCGGAACCGGGTCTGGCAATGGGGGCACTGGGTCTGCAGGCTGCTCTGGGTCATGCTCCGTTCCTGAACGCGACGAGGACTACAAGCCCCGCAGTGTAGTCCCTAATGCCAGGCGCGTCATCTGCTGCGCCGCCGTCCTGTGAGGCGTATCCAGTCATCCAGCTGGGCGGGCTCGTCCATATCAAACCAGGGCTCGTAGGCCTCCATGACGTCCCGGGCCTGGTTGAACAGGATGCCGGACAGCACCAAGTCACCGCCGGTCCGGGTCAGCGTGGCCAGCTTGGGCGCCAGGCCGATCAGCGGCTGTGCCAGGATGTTGGCGAGCATCAGATCGGCGGGCTCGTCCGGGGCCTGTTCCGGCAGGTACAGGTCAAGACGGGATTGCTCGACGCCATTACGACGGGCGTTTTCACGGCTGGCTTCGAGGGCCTGGGGATCAATGTCGACGCCGGTGACGTGGCGCGCCCCCAGCAATAAGGTCGCCAGCCCCAGGATGCCGGAGCCGCAGCCGTAGTCGATCACCTGCCGGTGTTCCATGGGCTGGCCGTCGAGCCATTCCAGGCAGAGGGCGGTGGTCGGATGGGTGCCGGTACCGAACGCCAGGCCTGGATCGAGCATCAGGTTGGCGGCGTCCGGGTCCGGGGCATCGTGCCAGCTCGGGACAATCCACAGCCGCTCACCGAAGCGCAGCGGTTTGAAGTCGTCCATCCAGGCCCGTTCCCAGTCCTTGTCTTCCACCAGGGTGACGTCAATCTCGCCGAGCAGCTGCTGAGTCTGCTGGTGCCAGGCGTTCTGGAGCCCCGCGCACAGCCGCTCGGTGTCCTGACCGGCCGGGAACAGCCCGGTCACGGTGGTCTGTTGCCACAGCGGCGTGGTGCCGAGATCCGGCTCGTACAGGGGCTGGTCGGCGGCGTCTTCCATGGAGACGGCCTCAGCGCCCATCTCCATGAGCAGATCCTCCAGCTGGTCCGCGTTATCCGGATCGGCGGGGATCTGTAGTTGTATCCAGGGCATCGTTATTCCCGAATCAGTTTCTGCAGGTAGTGGATGGTGAAGTCTACCTGTTTGAAACCGCTGTCGCGCACCAATCTGCGGTGCAGCGGCTGATTGGTCTTGATGCCCTCGACCACCATTTCGTCCAGCGCGTTCTTCATGCGGCGGCGGGCGATCTCCCGATCGTCTCCCCAGGTGATCAGCTTGGCCACGAGGGAATCGTAGTACGGCGGTACCGTGTAGCCGCTGTAAAGGTGCGAATCCACCCGCACGCCGTAGCCGCCCGGCGCGTGGTAATGCTTGATCTTGCCGGGGCTGGGGATGAAGGTTTGCGGGTCCTCGGCGTTGATGCGGCACTCCAGGGCGTGGCCTGAGATAACGATCTCATCCTGGCTGTACTGCAGGGGCAGGCCGCTGGCGATGCGCAGCTGCTCGCGGACGATGTCCACGCCGGTGACCATTTCAGACACCGGATGCTCCACCTGAACCCGGGTGTTCATCTCGATGAAGTAGAACTCGCCGTCCTGGTACAGGAACTCGAAGGTGCCGGCGCCCACATAGCCGATTTCCTTGCAGGCATCCACGCACGCCTTGAGGGTGCGGGCCCGGGACTCCGGGTTGATGTTCGGGGCGGGCGCCTCTTCCAGCACCTTCTGGTTGCGCCGCTGCATGGAGCAGTCCCGGTCGCCCAGGTGAATGACGTTCCCGTGCATGTCCGCCAGCACCTGCACTTCCACATGCCGGGGCGTTTCCAGGAACTTCTCCAGGTACACGGTCGGGTCGCCGAAGGCGTTGCGGGCTTCACTCTGGGTGATCTGGATGGCCTTGAGCAGGGCGGCCTCGGAGTGCACCACCTGCATGCCCCGGCCACCGCCACCGGAGGCGGCCTTGATCATCACCGGGTAGCCGATCCGGCGGGCGACTTTCAGAGTCAGCTCGTCGTCATCGGTGAGCGGGCCGTCGGAGCCGGGCACGGTCGGGACACCGGCCTTTTTCATGGCTTCGATGGCGGAGACCTTGTTGCCCATCAGGCGAATGGTCTCGGCCCGGGGGCCGATAAAGCGGAAGCCGCTCTTCTCGACCTGTTCGGCAAAATCCGCATTCTCGGCCAGGAAGCCGTAGCCCGGATGGATGCCCACGGAATCGGTCACTTCCGCCGCGCTGATGATGGCAGGGATGTTCAGGTAGCTCTCGGTCGGGCTGTTCGGGCCGATACACACAGATTCGTCCGCCAGGCGGACGTGCATCAGTTCCCGGTCAACCTTGGAATGCACCGCAACGGTCTTGATGCCCAGCTCCTTGCAGGCGCGCAGGATGCGCAGGGCGATCTCGCCGCGGTTGGCGATCAGCACTTTCTCTAACATGGCCATGAGTCGTGAACCCCGTTCAGGAAATGACGACCAGCGGCTGGTCAAACTCCACTGGCTGGCCGTTCTCGACCAGGATTTCGGTGACGGTGCCGGCCTTGTCGGACTCAATCTGGTTCATCATCTTCATGGCCTCGACGATGCAGATCACGTCGCCCTTGTTGACGGTCTGGCCGACTTCCACGAAGGACGCTGCCGTGGGCGAGGGCGCCCGGTAGAAGGTGCCGACCATCGGTGATTTCACGGTGTGACCGGTGGGTTCGGCCGGGGCAGCGGGTGCGGGCGCCGGTGCTTCGGCCGGAGCCGGAGCCGGCGCAGCGTAGTGGGCCGGTGCCGGCATGTGGCTGACGTACTGGGTGCCGGCGGCCTGTTCGCGGCGGCGGGAAATGCGAACGGAGTCGTCGCCTTCCTGGATCTCCAGTTCCTCGACGTCAGACTCCTCGAGCAGTTCAATCAGTTTCTTGATCTTGCGAATATCCATGATGATTCCAGTCCCATCTATCGGGTTATCGGTGAATTCGATGCAGGGCGGCCTTCAGGGCCAGGTCGTAGCCCTGGCTGCCCAGCCCGCAGATAACGCCTTCGGCGATATCGGAAAAGTAGGAGTGATGCCGGAACGCTTCCCGGGCATGCACATTTGACAGGTGTACTTCAATGAACGGAATGCCGCTGGCGAGCAGGGCGTCCCGCAGGGCCACGCTGGTGTGGGTGAACGCGGCCGGGTTGATCAGGATGAAATCGACGCCTTCGGCACGGGCTTCGTGAATGCGGTCGATCAGCTCATATTCAGCGTTCGACTGCAGGTGCAGCAGGTGATGGCCTTCGGCGGCGGCGGTCTTGCGCAGCCGGTCATCAATGTCCGCCAGGGTCTCGTATCCGTAGACCTCCGGTTCCCGGGTGCCAAGCATGTTCAGGTTGGGGCCGTGGAGCACGAGGATGGTGGACATGGTGATTTCCGTTTACCGTGTTTTCACAGGATCGCCGACATTCACGGCAGTTTCCCATAATGGTGCGTGCTTGTTTCTGTCAGATCAACACTTTTTGACGTTTGACCGTGTAGGCCATTGGTCGTAAACAGACAGTGGATCGACCAGACAGTGACCGAAAAGGAACGCGGGTGAACGGAACGCATTATCGTTGAGGTGCGGGTGGCTCGCCATTCGACGTTGGTTTCATGAAAAACGCCCCGGCGGGACCGGGGCGTTGGCAGGGCGTGGTAAATCGGGCGTCGGGGTCAGTCCGCCGGAGTGACGCAGTTGCGGCCTTCGGCCTTGGAGGCATAGAGCGCCCGGTCGGCACGTTCGCACAGGGCCTGGGAGGTTTCCCCCTGCCAGTCGGCCACGCCGCAACTGAAGGTCACATTGAACTCCCGGTCCCCGGCCGGCTGCTGCAGCTCGGAGAACCGTTCGCGAATGTCGTTGAGCACGTTGCGGGCGTCGCTCACGCGGGTGTTCGGCAGGATGATGGCAAACTCCTCACCGCCATACCGGCCGATGTGGTCGGTCTTGCGCAGGCGCTGCTTGAGGAACATCGACAGGCTGCGCAGGATGCGGTCGCCAATCGGGTGACCGAAGGTGTCGTTCACCTTCTTGAAGTAGTCGATGTCGATCATCGCAAAGCACAGGGGCTGGTCTTTCTGCCGGGCCCGGACGATCTCCTGGTCCAGCAGGTGCAAGGTGTGGGTGTGGTTGTACAGGCCGGTCAGGCTGTCCCGGATCATCAGGGCCAGCAGCGACCGGGCCCGCCGGCCCCGGTTGTGGATGGTGGCGATCAGGTGCTTGGGGTCAATCGGCTTGGTGAGGAAGTCGTCGCCGCCGAGGCTCATGGCGTGGAGTTGCTTGGTGACGTCCTCTTCGGCGGACAGGTAGATGATGGGCACGCTGTGGAACCGGTCCTGCTGGCGGATCACCCGGGCGATTTCCATGCCGGTGCAGCCGGGCATGTACATGTCCAGAATGATGATCTCCGGGGAGAACTCATCCAGGGCGTGAATGATCTGCATGGGGTCGGTGATGATGTGGGCGGTCATGCCGGCCTTGCGCAGCACCGTCTCCATGTACTTCGCCTGGGCCCGTGAGTCGTCCAGCACCAGCACTTTATAGGGCTCCACGGTGTTGCCGTGGGTGTAGGTCTCGATCTTTTCGATCAGTTGGCCCGGGTCCACCGCCGGGAAGAAGAATTCCTCGCCGCCGCACCGGGATGCCCGAAGGCGGGTCTCGATGGAGCCGTCCTCATCGCTCATGAAGATGATCGGAATGGGCGTGTCGTGACGCTCCTGCAGCCGCTCGATGGTGGCAATGCCGGCGTTGGGCGCGCCGCCAAAGTTCACGTCCATGAGCACGGTTTCGGGCTTGTGCAGGGCGCACGCCTCGGTGAGCTCGTTGGCGTCGCTGAAGGCGGAGGCCCGGAAGCCAAAGAATTCCAGCTGGCGGATCAGCCGGTTCGCCATTTCCCCGTTATCCAGGGCGATGTAGATAGGCGTGCGTCGATACTGGTGGGGCGCATCTTCCCCGGCCTGGTCGGTGCGCCGCAGGGTACAGCGGCAAAGCCCGTCCATGGCCTCCTGTAGCCGCGGCCAGATCGCCTCGGCGGGCACGTCGCCGGCGGGCCAGTCGGCCAGGACGTCCTGAATGTGTTCCCCGGCGCGGCTGTGGCTGTCCATCTCAAAACGCTGGGCGTAACGGATCAGCTTGTCGGCGGCCACGGCCAGCTCGTCCCGATGGGTGGCGGCCAGGCTGTGGTCGGCGTGAATTTTCTGCCAGGTATCCAGCACCACGCGGGCCTGGGTGGTGACGCGTCGGGCGAAATGCTGCCGGAGTTTTTCCTTCTGGCTTTCGTCGTTCATGGGGCTCTGGCCTGTCCTTTTCTCTGTCGGGCGTCCGGTCCGGGTCGGACGCTTTTTCTCACCTTAGTGCTTATGCAGAGTCTATAGTGTTTAAAGTTGTGGGCGTAGGTAGCGCACTGTAAATGTTTGTCAACTCTGGGGCACCGGTCACAGTCCATGCCGCGCGCCGGTGCCGCGCCCCGCGGAGCGTTCATTGCCATGGCACGGAAGCGTGACCCCGAGGCCCCTGGCCGTCTGGCCAGAGCCATCTCCCTGAGAACCCTCTTGCTGGTGTTCACCGGTGGCCTTTTGCTGGCCCTGCTGCTTGTCGCCTTTATGACCAGCTATAGCCATTTCCGGAGCTACGTACTGGAGCAACTGTCCGGTCAGGCTCGGGACGGCGCCACCGCCGTGGGGCTGTCCCTGTCCAACGCCATTGATGGCTCCGATGCGGTGGCGGCAGGCTCGCTGATCGACGCCGTGTATGACAGCGGCCGCTACCTTGAGGTGATGTATCTCGATCATCAGGGGACGGTGATCGCGGGTCGCCGGCGTAGCCTGGACGGCGCGGACGTCCCCGGTTGGTTCCGGGCGGTGGTTCGGCTGCCACTGCCGCAGGCGACGGCGGAGGTGGTTCGGGGCTGGCGCCGGCTGGGTACGGTGCAGGTCACCGCCGACCCGCAGCCGGCCTACCGGGATCTGTGGCGGATCACCTCCGGGCTGGTGGTGACTGTACTGTTGATTGGCGGCGGCGGCCTGGTGGCGCTGTTCTATCTGCTGACCCGGGCGCTGCGCCCGTTGTCGGCCCTGGAGGCCCAGGCCCGGGCCATCGGCGATCGGGATTTTCGCCGGCACGTGACCGTGCGCTCCACCCGGGAACTGAACCAGGTCACCGTCGCCATGAATCAGATGGCCGACGATCTGGCCCGGCTGTTTGAAGGCCAGGGCCGGTTGATCCAGCACCTGCGGCGGGTCAGCAACGAGGACCCGGTAACTGGCCTGGCCAGTCGTGCCGCCTTTGAGCAGCGACTGAAAACCGAGGTCGATGCCCAGGAGTCTGCGGGCCCCGGTGTGCTCATGCTGATCTGTCTGCGGTCGTTCGCCGGCTTCAATGAGAGCCAGGGACGTGCCCAGGGCGACCGTTTGCTGTTGCGGGTGGCGGGTACGCTGACGGGGTTCCTTGGGCGTCACGCCGGGGGCTTCGCCGGCCGGCAGGCTGGCGCAGAGTTTGCGGTGTTCCTCCCAGGGGCGCTGGCGGCGGACGCTGAGGTCTGGGGCCGGAGCCTGGTGGAGGAACTTGACGGGCTTTACACCGATATGGCGTCACCTGCCGACGTGGCCGTGCACGCCGGCCTTGCCCACACGGATCGGGCCGCCAGCGCCCGGGAACTGCTGGCGGCGGCGGACGATGCCCTTCGTCAGGCCCAGGCCGCCGGGCCGTCCGGCTGCCGCTTTGCCAACGGCGCCCATGGCCATCACCACAATCCGGAGGCTTGGCGGGCCATTCTGGAAGACGCCGTTGCCGGCGAGCGTGTCGCCCTGTGGCTGCAGCCGATGACCGCGCCGGACGGCCGTACCTCACTGTTTGAGGCCGTCTCCTCCCGCCTGCAGGTGCCGGATGGCCCGCTCCGGGCCAGCGTGTTTGTGCCCATGGCTGAGCGTTTCGGGCTTATCGAGGCCATCGACCGGTGCGTGGTGAGCCGGGCCCTGGCGCGCCTGGCGGCCCGGCCTGGCGATCGTCTGGCCGTGTCCATTTCCGGCGCCTCGGTGGCCAGTGACACGTTCCGCCAGACCCTGCTGCTGATGCTGGAGCAGGCCGGCGAACCGGCGAGGCGGCTCTGGATCGGTATCACCGAGCAGGCGGTGCACCATCACCGGCCGCCGGTGGGCCTGATGGTGCGTGCCCTCGGGGAACTTCGGGTTCCGGTGCTGGTGGACCGGTTTGGCGTCGGCGGCGTACCGTTCAGTTACCTGAGGAATCTGCCGTTCCAGGCGCTGCGTATCGACCCCAGCTTTGTCCATGGCCTGGACCAGCACGACGATAACCGGTTTTACCTGGAGTCCGTGGTGGCCATCGCCCGGAGCCGGGGCATCCTGGTGTTCGCCGGTGGCGTCGAGACCGCCTCTGAATATGCGGCGGTGCGCAAGCTGGGTCTGGACGGCGCCATGGGTTACCATCTGGGCAGGCCTTACCCGGCCGACCATTAACCGGAAGGGGAATAACACGCGTATGGCAGGCAAGATCCGACAGTATTTCAGGGACCGGAAAGACGACGTTCAGGATTACACCGGCGGCGCCGGCCTGCTGGGCAAGGTGGTGCTGGCGGCCTTGGTGATCTGGCTGCTGGTGGCCCTGGTGCTGGGCTTTTTCTGGAGCGACGAGCCGGAGACGTTTTCCGTGCGGGACAATACCCGGACGGTTGCCGAGTCCATGGGCAAGGAGCCGGTGACCGGCTTCGCCACCACCAGCACGCTGATCCGCATTGCCGACACCCTGCTGGAGAAGCCCGGCGGCTACCTCAGCAACGACCTGATGCCCCCGGGGCTCTGGCTCGACAACATTCCGAACTGGGAATACGGCGTGCTGGTGCAGATTCGCGACCTCACCCGGGCCATGCGCCGGGACATCGCCCGCTCCCAGAGCCAGTCCTCGGAGGACCCGGACCTGGTCGTCGCCGAGCCCCAGTTCAACTTTGACAGCAACAGCTGGGCGATCCCCTCCACCGAGTCCGAATACCGGGCCGGCATCAAGGCGCTGCGCAGCTATCTCGGGCGGTTGTCCTCCCAGGGGCCGAACGCGGCGGTGTTCTACGCCCGGGCGGATAACCTGGGTAACTGGCTGGCGGATCTGGAAACGCGCCTGGGCAGCCTGTCGCGCAATCTGAGCGAGAGCGTGGGCAAGGCCTCGGTCTCGGAAGACATGGCTGAGGAAGGCTCCGGTAACGAGACGACGTCGTCCATCAGTGACACCGAGGTGAAGACCCCGTGGACCAAAGTGGACGATGTGTTCTACGAAGCCCGGGGCAGCGCCTGGGCGCTCCTGCACATCTTCAAGGCTATCGAGATTGATTTCCACAAGGTATTGCAGGACAAGAACGCCATGGCCAGCGTCCAGCAGATCATCATTGAGCTGCAGGGCACCCAGGAGCCCATGTGGAGCCCGGTGATCCTGAACGGCAGCGGCTTCGGCCTGCTGGCCAATCACTCCCTGACCATGGCCGCGTACCTGTCTCGGGCCAATGCGGCGATCAGCGACATGCGGGACCTGCTGTCCCGGGGCTGAGCCCAGAACCAAAAAAGCCGCGACCTGGGTCGCGGCTTTTTTTGTGGGTAACGCCCGGAGCCGGTCGGCCCGGCCGGCGTTATGCCTTACTTCTGGTAGGCGGCAACGGCGTCGACGATGGCCTGCTTGGCGGCGGCGGCGTCGTCCCAACCCTGTACCTTCACCCACTTGCCGGGCTCGAGGGTTTTGTAGTTTTCGAAGAAGTGCTGGATCTGGTCCCGCAGCAGGGCAGGCAGATCGTCCACGTCTTTGACGTTGTGGTAGCTCTGGGTCAGCTTGTCGTGGGGCACGGCGACGAGCTTGGCGTCACCGCCGGCTTCGTCTTCCATGTTCAGGATGCCCACCGGGCGGCAGCGAATCACGGAGCCGGCCTGTACCGGGTACGGGGTAACCACGAGGACGTCGAGGGGGTCGCCGTCGTCGGCCAGGGTGTGGGGGATAAAGCCGTAGTTGGCCGGGTAGAACATCGGGGTGGCCATGAACCGGTCCACCAGCAGGGCGCCCATGTCTTTGTCGAGTTCGTACTTCACCGGTGAGCTGTTGGCCGGAATTTCGATGGCAACGTAGATGTCTTCCGGCGGGTTCTTGCCAGCGGGGATGTTGTCAAAAATCATGGTTGGTCCTTCCTGCAGAAATGGGTGGAACTGCGATCAAAAAGTGCGCGCAATTATACGGCAGTCTCTTTCGGTTCGAAACTAAACCATGGTCTTTGGCGGAATCGCCTGACTTGGAGTCCGCGTAGCTCTGGATCGCTGGTCCGAAAAGCGCCCGTGAATACGTCCATGTAGGGCTCGGTCGCGCCATCCCTGGCGCTCCACGTTTTCGGACCAGCGATCCAGATCTACGCCCAGAGCTTGGTGCGTGTCTGCTCAGGTGCTTATCAGTATGGCGAAGCCGGTCAGCGTTGATGAACAGAAAATCCGGACGGCGCAATGGCCAGCCCGATGAATGGCTGTTTTATCCAATCGCGACTGGCAAAAGTTCCAGACGGTCCTGCCGGGGCACCCTGCCCAAAACTGTGAGCCGCCAGGGATGGCGGCGACCAAGCGTCACATGGACGTGCCGAAGGAGCGCGTTTTGGGCAGGGTGCCCCGGCAGGGCCCTCCTCCCAACTCGCAGTCCTGAGACTCCCCGCCCTAAACAAGCAGGAAAGAGTCAAAGCCGAAGCTGCTTGGCAATCAGCTCTTTCATGATCTCGTCCGTGCCGCCGCCGATGGACAGGATTTTCGCGTCCCGGTACAGGCGCTCCACCACGGACTCCCGCATGTACCCCATGCCACCGAACAGTTGCACCGCTTCCCGGGTGGCGAACTCGCAGGCCTCGACGGCGACGTTCTTGGCCATGGCCACCTGCTGGATCGGGTTCTTGCCCGCCTGCATCAGGGCGGCGCAGCGGTAGGTGTACTCCCGGGCCACGTCGATGCGGGTGGCCATTTCCACCAGCTTATGGCGAGTCACCTGAAAGCCGCTGACGGACCGACCGAACGCCTGGCGTTCCCGGGTATAGTCCCGGGCGGCCTCGTAGGCCAGCTGCGCGGTCATGTACGCCATGATGGCCAGCATCAGACGCTCCGAGAGGAAGTTGCTCATGATGGCGATGAACCCGGCGTTCTCGGCGCCGATCAGTCGGTCCGCAGGCACCCGGCAGTCCTCGAAAAACAGCTCGGCGGTGTCGCTGGCCCACCAGCCCATTTTTTTAAGCTTGCGTCCGGTGGTAAAGCCCGGCGTGTCTTTGTCGATCAGCAGCAGGCTGATGCCGCCGTGACCCTCGCCGCCGGTGCGAACCGCCACGGTGACGTGATCGGCACGGATGCCGCTGGTGATGAACGTCTTGCTGCCGTTGACCACGTAATGGTCGCCGTCCCGCACCGCGCGGGTCTTCAGGTTGGCGACGTCCGAGCCGCCGCCCGGTTCGGTGATTGCCAGGGCGGCGATTTTTTCGCCTCGCAGCACCGGCGGGACAATCTGTTCGCGCACGTGGGGTTGCGCCCAGCGGGCCACCGGCGGCAGGCCGATGTCCAGGGAGCCAAGGCCGGCAACCAGGCCGCCGGAGGTGGAGCGCATCAGTTCCTCGGAGGCGGCGACCTTCATGAACACGTCCCCTTCGCCGACGCCGCCCAGGGCTTCCGGAAAGCCGATGCCCAGCAGGCCGGCGTCTCCCGCCAGACGGTACAGGTCCTGGGGGAATTCGCCTGCCTCTTCCCAATCGTTGATGTAGGGCAGTATGTGGGTCTGGACGAACCGGCGGGCGGTGTGGCGGACCTGTTCGTGGGTTTCGTTGAAATAGTCGGTCACGGTCGGGACTCCCGAAAGCAGAGAATGCATCTGCCGTCAGTCTCGCCGGAAGCAAGTAACCAAGCAAGCGCTTGGTATAGATCGGAAGGCAAAAAAAAGACGCTGGCCTGAAAAGCCAGCGTCGCTGTTGACGGTGCGAGCTGGGCGGCGCCGTCAAATGCCTTTGCGGGGGATGCTGCGTACGCCGTTGGCGGTACCCAGCAGCAACAGATCGGCCGGGCGGCGAGCAAACAGGCCGTTGGTGACCACGCCGACGATGTTGTTCAGGGTCTCTTCCATCACGATGGGGCGGCTGATGTCGAGGTTGTGCACGTCCAGGATTACGTTGCCGTTGTCCGTGGTCACGCCGTCCCGATACACCGGGTCGCCGCCGAGGCGAACGATTTCCCGGGCCACGTAGCTGCGCGCCATGGGGATCACTTCCACCGGCAGGGGGAAGTCTCCGAGCACGCCCACCAGCTTGGATTCGTCGGCGATGCAGATGAAGGTCTTGGCGGCCGCCGCGACGATTTTCTCCCGGGTCAGTGCCGCGCCGCCGCCCTTGATCAGCTCCAGCCGCTCGTTGGTTTCGTCGGCGCCGTCAATGTAAAACTCCAGGGTGCCGGCGTTGTTCAGGTCGTACACCGGAATGCCATGGCCGCGGAGGCGCTCGGCGGTGGCCTCGGAGCTGGCCACGGCGCCGTCGAAGTGCGTTTTCAGCGCGGCAAGCTGGTCAATGAAGAAGTTGGCGGTACTGCCGGTGCCCACGCCGATGATGCTGTCCTTGTTCAGCCTCGGTGCAATGTAGTCGATGGCCGCCCGGGCCACCGCTTGCTTGAGTTCGTCCTGGGTCATGTCGCGCTCCGGTTGGGGTTGGACGTGAGTGGGCCCGTGATCGGTGTGATCGCGTGGGGATTTCGCGCCCATTATAGCGGCCCGGCCCGGCTGCATATAGACGGCTGGCGGTCAAAGTTTCTACACTGTCGGTTTTCCCCGCAGTTTCATCAACCAACCGGGATAGTTATGCCGCAACGTTACATCAAGAAGATCCTTGATGCGCGCGTCTATGACGTGGCCATCGAGACACCCCTGACGGAAGCCCGCAGCCTGTCGAAGCGGTTTGGCAACAACATTCTGCTCAAGCGCGAAGACCTTCAGCCGGTGTTCTCCTTCAAGATTCGCGGCGCTTACAACCGGATGGTGCAACTGTCCGAAGAGCAGAAAGCCAAGGGCGTGATCTGCGCCTCCGCCGGAAATCATGCCCAGGGTGTGGCGCTGGCCGCCAAGGTGTTGGGCATCAAGGCGGTGATCGTGATGCCCCAGACCACACCGGAGATCAAGGTTCGGGCAGTCCGGGACCACGGCGCCCGGGTGGTGCTGCGGGGCGATGCGTTCGATGAAGCCGCGGCCCACGCCCAGGAGTTGATCGAAAAACACGGCTACACCTACATCCCGCCCTACGACGATCCGGATGTGATCGCCGGCCAGGGCACGGTGGCCATGGAAATCCTGTGGCAGTGCAGCAAGCCCATCCACGCGGTGTTCATCTGCGTCGGCGGCGGCGGCCTGATCGCGGGCATGGCGGCCTACATCAAGTACCTGCGGCCGGAAGTGAAAGTCATCGGCGTGGAACCGGACGATTCCAACTGCCTGCAGGCCGCCATGAAGGCCGGCAAGCGGGTGGTACTGGATGAAGTGGGCATCTTTGCCGACGGCGTTGCCGTCAAGCAGATCGGCAAGTACCCCTGGGAGATCTGCAAGGATCATGTGGACGAGGTGATCACCGTGTCCACGGACGAGATCTGCGCCGCCATCAAGGACGTGTTCGAGGATACCCGCTCCATCGCCGAACCGGCGGGGGCGCTGGGCGTGGCCGGTATCAAGAAGTACATCGAGCGGGAAGGCATCGAGGGCGAGAACCTCGTGGCCACCCTGAGCGGCGCCAACATGAACTTTGACCGGCTGCGCTACATCTCCGAGCGCACCGAGATCGGCGAGCGGCGGGAAGCGATCCTGGCGGTGACCATCCCCGAGAAGCCGGGTGCGTTCAAGTCGTTTATCAATGCCCTGCACAAGCGCAGTATCACCGAGTTCAACTACCGCTACGCCGATGCGGAGCAGGCGGTCATATTCGTGGGTATCCAGATCCAGGCTGGCGGCCACGGCCGTGAAGACCTGGTGCGGGATCTGCAGGAGAACGGCTACGGTGTGATGGACCTGACCGACAGCGATCTGGCCAAGCAGCACCTGCGCCATATGGTGGGCGGGCACGCGCCGTCCATCAGTAATGAGAAGGTCTACCAGTTCGAGTTTCCGGAGCGCCCGGGCGCGCTACTCAAGTTCCTGATGTCCCTGGGCACCCGTTGGAACATTTCCATGTTCCACTACCGCAATCACGGGGCCGCCTACAGCCGGGTTCTGCTGGGGGCTCAGGTGGACGATCCGGAGGTCGCGGATTTCGAGAAAATGCTCAACAAAATCGGCTTTCGCTACGAGAACATGACGGATAACGCCGCCTACCGCCTGTTTTTGGGGGCGGGGAACGGCGCCGGGCAAAAAATTACCTAACGGTAATCCGTCAAAAATTGTAAAAAACCGGTTTGCTGTTAGTCTTTCGTCTAATTCTCGAAAACAAGAATAGTCTTCTGATTTTTCGGTCAATTATCAACGCACGCTGGCGGCGGTCGCCGCCAGTCTTCAGGAAGGATTTCCAAGCATGGGCGGGCGGCCTGACATTCTCAAAGCCATCGTGGTCATTTTTGCCGTGGGTCTGTTGATCACCGGTTTCACGACTCTCCAGGCGTCCGATAGCAAGCCCCGATTGGAAAACAGCGTCAATTTCGGCGCCCTGCAAGCCGAGGTGTACGCCGCCGGCCGAGCCATCAACGACTAACGCTGAACACACGCTGCTTGTAGCGCAGCGCCTGTCACGGCTCTTTCAAACGGCGTGTACAGCCCCTTCAGAACCGGTAATACCCCCGATCCGTCACCACGCTGTGCAGCGGCACATCCCAGGGCTCCAGCGGCAGCGCCGCCACTCTCTGGAAATCATGGGCCAGGCCGATCAGCTTTGGCGCCAGCCGGGGACGCACGCGGCTGAAGGCGAAGGTCCGGTCGTAGAACCCGCCGCCCATACCCAGTCTCCCGCCGGCGTCATCGAACGCCACCAGGGGAAACAGCACCGCGTCCAGCGCCCAGGGCGGTCTCGCCAGCCCGTGCTCGAACGGCGGCTCGGGAATGCCGAAGCGGTTGGGGCGCAGCACCACGCCGTCCTGATAAGGGCTGAACACCAATCGGCCCTGATGCAGCGGGTGCAACACTGGCAGATAGAACTGCACGCCCCGCGGACGGGCAGCTTCCAGGAACCGGTGCGGGTCAATCTCGCCGTCGTTGGGCAGGTATATGGCAATGTGTCGCGCCCGGTACAGATCCGGGTTGCGCAACAGATTCAGCGCGAGTCGTTCGGCGGCGGAGGCTTGCTGTTCAAAGGAAAGGGCGCGGCGTTGGCGCCTGAGATCCCGGCGCAGGGTGTTGCGGTCGGGCGTCTGGTCCGGCTCGGGACCGGTGGAGACGGGGGCATTCACAAATAAAGCTTCCCGGGCTGCCGTTATC
This sequence comes from Marinobacter sp. C2H3, assembly GCF_037080155.1. Taxonomy (NCBI): domain Bacteria; kingdom Pseudomonadati; phylum Pseudomonadota; class Gammaproteobacteria; order Pseudomonadales; family Marinobacteraceae; genus Marinobacter; species Marinobacter sp. C2H3. The sequence continues at coordinate 408,833 of NZ_JBBBNZ010000001.1, forward strand.
GGATATGGCCCTTGAACCCAAAGTTCAAGGTCGGTGGCCGCTGTGACATATTAGGCTTTCCCCGTGAGGGGACGTGCTCACAATGCCCTGAAGTAGCCACCTGGGTAGTGCGCATCGGCTCGAGGACGTATCCGACCTTCGCGAACAGCCCAGGAAGTACGGCTCATTATACGGGCATTCGCGGGGCCGATTGCAACACCCTTCGGGCGATCAGCCGTTTTCAGGCTCGCCCAGGGCGTCATTGAGCTTGTGGTCCATGGCCCGCAGCAGGGCGCTGGTGGCGTCGGACATGGAATCCTGCTCGAGCAATTCGTGGGTGATGTTCAGCGCCGCCATGACGGCGATGCGCTCCAGTCCGAAGACCTTGCCGCTGGCGCGGATCTCCCGCATTTTGCGGTCCAGGTGGCGGGCGGCGCGAAGCAGTGCGTCCTGCTCTTCCTCCGGGCAGGCGACCAGATATTCCTTGTCGAGGATTTTCACTTCGAGGGTGGTGGATGACGCTGCCATCAATGCTGCTCCAGGGCCCGCAGGCGGCCAATCATGGCTTCGATCTTGCTCTTGGCCAGATCGTTCTTGTGAACGAGCTGGGCCCGCTCCCGGTTCCAGTCGTCCTGCAGACGCCGCAGCAGGGCGTTGTCCCTCTCCAGCTCCTGGCAGCGCTCAATCAGCCGATCCAGCTTGTCCGCCAAGGCGTGTACTTCGGACTGTTCCATGGTTTGCCCAACGTCGGTGACAATAACTTCAATGCACTATAAGTGTGGACGCTAAGTCGGTCAATTTACAGGGCTGTCATGGCCTGACCGGCGTGACGGACGTCACTGACGGCGGGCCCCGGGGCTGGCGGAAGCGAGTGCCATGGCTGCCAGCGAATGCTAGGATAGAGGCCCATTCAACGCGACAGGATTGTGGATTTTCATGTCAGATTCCGATCGGACCAGCAACGCCTCCCGGGCGGCAGAATTCGAGCGCTGGGCCAACGTCTTTACCGCCCATCAGGCCTTCAGCCACCCTTCCGAGCTGCACGGCGTGCTGTGTGGCCGCCTGGCCGCCGGTCACCGGATCGAGTCGCCGGATTGGCTGACGCTGGTGTGTGAACACATGGGGCTGCCGGACTCCGCCGCCGACGAGTCGGACGACCTGGCGCCGTTCATGAACCGCGCTTACGAGCAGACCCTGTCCCTGCTGAAAGCGTCGGACATGAGCTTTTACCCGCTGCTGCCGGACGACGACTACGCCATTGAACAGCGCCTGGAAGCCCTGGTGGCCTGGGTGCGCGGATTTCTCGAAGGGATGGCCATGGCCGCCGGCGCCTCACTCGGGGAGGCCCCGGATGAAATCCGCGAACTGATTGAGGATCTGGTTGCGATCAGCCAGCTCGCCGACGATGAGGACGGCGATGAGGAATCCGAGCAGCAACTGCTTGAGATTACCGAGTACGTCCGCCTGGGCGCCCTGGCCGTATTCACCGAATTCAACGCCCCGGAACGGCCGGCCAACCACACGCCGACCCTGCACTGATCCGGGCTGTCGCACAGGAGAGGGCTATGTCATCGATGATTGCCATGAAGGAATTTGCCGACCGCCGCCGCCGGCTGATGGAGCAGATGGCGCCGGACAGCATCGCACTTCTGCCGGCCGCCCCGGAACGGACCCGTAACCGGGATGTGCTGCACCCCTATCGCCAGGACAGCGACTTCCAGTACCTGACCGGGTTTGGCGAGCCGGACGCGGTGCTGGCCCTGATTCCCGGCCGCGAGCACGGTGAGGCGGTGCTGTTCTGCAAGGAGCGTAACCCCGAGAAAGAACTGTGGGACGGCTTCCTGGTCGGCCCGGAAGGCGCCATCGAACGCTACGGGCTGGACGATGCCTTCCCCATTTCCGATATCGATGACATTCTGCCGGGCATGATCGAGGGCCGCAGTCGCATTTACTTCCCGCTGGGACGGGACGCGGCCTTTGATCACCAGGTCATGGAGTGGGTCAAAACCATCCGTAGCAAGGTGCGCACCGGTGCCCATCCCCCCGGCGAGTTCGTCGCGTTGGAGCACTTGCTGCACGAGCTGCGCCTGTTCAAGAGCCCGGCGGAAATCAAGGTAATGGCCCGGGCCGGCCAGATCAGTGCCCAGGCCCATCGCAACGCCATGCTCCGGGCCCGCCAGGGTGGCCACGAGTACAACCTCGAGGCCACCCTGCTGCACACCTTTATGGAGCATGGCGCCCGCTCCACCGCCTATCCCTCCATCGTCGGCGGCGGCGCCAACGGGTGCATCCTGCACTACATTGTCAACCAGGCGCCCCTGAAGGATGGCGATCTGGTGCTGATCGATGCCGGCTGCGAACTGGAGTGCTACGCCTCGGACATTACCCGAACCTTCCCGGTCAACGGTCGTTTCAGTCCGGAGCAGCGGGCGCTGTATGAGGTGGTGCTGGCGGCCCAGCTGGCGGCCATTGAGGCGGTGCGCCCCGGCAATCACTGGAACCGGCCCCACGAGGCGGCGCTGAACGTGCTCACCCAGGGTCTGATTGACCTCGGGCTACTCTCCGGCACCCTGGACGACGCCCTGGAAGAGGAAGCCTACCGGCCGTTCTTCATGCACCGTACCGGCCACTGGCTGGGCCTGGATGTGCACGATGTCGGGGACTACAGGGTAGGAGACGCCTGGCGGGAGCTGGAACCGGGTATGGTGTTGACGGTGGAGCCGGGCCTGTATGTGGCCCCGGACAACACCCGGGTGGACGCCCGGTGGCGCGGCATCGGCATTCGCATCGAGGACGACGTGGTGGTCACCAAAGACGGCTGCCGCGTGCTCACCGACGACGCGCCCAAGACCGTCGCGGACATTGAAGCGTTGATGGCGGGCTGACCGGTGAACGCCACCGATACGGACCTGATCATCGCCGGCGGCGGCCTTGCCGGCGCCACCCTCGCGCTGGCGCTAGCCCGTGAAGTGCCGTCCCTGCGGGTGACCGTGGTGGAGCGGTTTCCGCTCGCCGCCGATGCCCTGCCGGCGGATTACCAGCCCAGCTACGACGCCCGTTCGACCGCACTCGCCTGGGGTTCCCGTCGGGTCTTTGACGCGCTGGGGCTCTGGGCGCAGCTGTCCGCCCATGCGGCACCGATCCGCCACATTCACGTTTCCGATCGGGGCCATTTTGGCGCGACCCGCCTGCACGCCCGCGATCACGGCCAGGACGCCCTTGGCTACGTGGTCGATAACCGCTGGATGGGCCTGTGCCTGATGAGCGCCCTGGCGGACACCGGCGTACGGTGGCGGGCGCCGGCGGAAGTAACGGGCATGGCGCCGACGCCGGATGGGGTCACGGTGACCGTGTCTGACAACGGCACCGAAGAGCGCCTGAGCGCCCGCTGCCTGGTGGTCGCCGACGGCGGTCGGTCCGGCCTGCGGGAAGCCCTGGGGTTTGTGACCCATACCGAGGACTACGCCCAGCACGCGCTGATTGCCAACGTCACCACCCAAGAGACCCATGGCTTCACCGCCTACGAACGGTTTACCGACGCCGGCCCCATGGCGCTGCTGCCCCAGGGGTCTCCGGATCTGCCCGGACGCCGCTCGGCCCTGGTCTGGACACTGCCGAAACACGAACTGGACGCGCTGCTGACGCTGTCCGAGGCGGACCGGTGCGCCCGCCTGCAGGCCAGGTTTGGCTGGCGCCTTGGTCGTTTTACCCGCATGGGCGAGTGCCACCATTACCCGCTACGCCTGATCACCGTCGACAACGCCGTCCGCCCTGGCGTGGCGCTGGTGGGCAACGCGGCCCACGCCCTGCATCCGGTGGCCGGCCAGGGGTTTAACCTGGCGCTTCGAGGCCTGATGACGTTGGTAGAGCAGTTTCGGACCGCCGTCGCCGCCGACCAGCCCATCGGCGCGCTGCCGGTGCTCCAGGCCTATCAGGACGCCCACCGACGGGACTGGCAGCAAACCGTCCGATTCTCCGATTCTCTGATCCGCCTGTTCGGGCCAGACCAACCCTGGGTGAGTACCGCCCGGGACGCGGGCCTGGTGGGGCTGGATCTGCTGCCGGGTGCCAAGCGCTGGTTTGCCCGTCGAGCCATGGGGGTTGGCGGCCGTAAGCCGGTGCTTGGCCAGACGCCAAACCCACTGCCAAGCCGTTCCTCAAACCCCGCAGGCAATGGAAATATGACGCGCCATGACCAGTGACACCGCCGGGCAAAGATTCGATATTCTTGTGGTCGGCGCCGGCCTGACCGGCACCGCCGCCGCCATTGGCCTGGCCCACCAGGGTTGGCGCGTCGCGCTGGTGGAGAGCGCCAGCCGGGAGGAACTCACCCGGCCGATGGCCCCGGCGGCGGATGTGCACGGTTTTGAGGCCCGGGTCAGCGCGCTGTCGCCGGCGAGTGAGCGCCTGCTGACCGAATTGGGCGCCTGGCCTGGCATCGTCGCCGGACGCCACTGCCCCTATCAGGATATGGTGGTCTGGGACGGCGACGGCACCGGCCGTATCCGGTTTGAGGCCGCTGAACTCCACGCGGACGCCCTGGGCACGATCATCGAGAACCGTCAGGTGGTGATCGGGTTGATGCGGGCCCTGAACGACACCTCGGTGACGTTGATCGATGGCGTTCAAGTTCAGCGCTGGCAACCCGGCGGAGCGCTCACCCTGTCGGACGGCCAGGTGCTGTCCGCGTCCCTCGTGGTCGGGGCCGATGGTCCCCAGTCGCGGCTGAGGCAGTGGGCGGGCCTGCCGACCCGGGAGTGGGATTACGATCAGGACGCCATTGTGTGCACGGTCCGAACCCGGGACTGCCACCGGTTTACCGCCTGGCAGCGCTTTGCCACCACGGGCCCGCTGGCGTTTCTGCCGCTACTGGACGATGACGGTGACCGCCGCTATTGCTCCATCGTCTGGTCCCAGGACACCGCGGTGGCCCGCTCGCTCATGGCCCTGGACGACGACGCCTTCCGCCAGGCGCTGGGGGTGGCCATTGAGCACGCCACCGGTGAGGTGGAGGCGGTGTCTGCCCGATTTTCGTTCCCGCTTCGCCAGCGCCACGCAAAAACGTATGTGGGTGATCGCCTGGCGCTGATCGGCGACGCCGCCCACACCATCCATCCGCTGGCCGGCCAGGGCGCCAATCTCGGCTATGCCGACGTGCGGGTGCTGCTGGAGGAACTGGCCCGGGCCCGCTCCCTGGGCCTGGCCCCGGCCGACCCGTTGGTGCTGGGCCGCTACCAGCGCCGCCGGAAGGGCGATAACCTGGCGATGATGGTGGCCATGGACGGTTTCAAGCGCCTATTTGCGCGGGAAGAGTTGCCGGTACGGTGGCTGCGCAATGCCGGTATGCGCTGGTTGGATGGTCGGCCGGCAATCAAGCACCGGTTGGCAGCCCAGGCCATGGGGATAGTCGACTGACCCGGCCCAACCCACGGCATGACGGCTACCGGTGGCCACCACGGCGCAACTCAACATCCATTTTGACAACCACATTCACCTCGACAAAAAGGACCTTGCCGATGGCAGCCAGCAGTTTGCTTGCCCTGATCGACGACATCGCCACGCTTCTGGACGACGTGTCCCTGATGACCAAGGCGGCCACCAAGAAGACCGCCGGCGTGCTCGGCGACGATCTGGCCCTTAACGCGGAACAGGTCAGCGGCGTGCGCGCGGCCCGGGAACTGCCGGTGGTGTGGGCCGTGTGCAAGGGCTCCCTGGTGAACAAGGCGATTCTGGTGCCGGCGGCCGTGGCCATCAGTTACTTTGCCCCTTGGCTGGTGATTCCGCTGCTGATGATCGGCGGCGCCTACCTGAGTTACGAAGGCTTCGAGAAAGTCGCCCATAGCCTGTTCCCCCACGAGGAGGATGCGCCCCACAAACAGGCACTCCGGGACGCGCTGGACCACCCGGACACGGACCTGAGGGAGATTGAGAAGGACAAGATCCGGGGCGCCATCCGCACCGATTTCATCCTGTCGGCGGAGATCATCACGATTACCCTGGGCACGGTGAGTCAGCAGACCATCGGCATGCAGTTCGCGGTCCTCGCCATCGTGGCGGTGCTGATTACCCTCGGGGTTTACGGGCTGGTGGCGGGGATCGTCAAGCTGGATGACCTGGGCCTGTATCTGACCCGCCGCGCCGGTGCGTTTGCCCAGAAGTTGGGCTACGGCCTGCTGTGGCTGGCGCCACGGCTGATGAAAACCCTGTCGATCCTCGGCACCATTGCCATGTTTCTGGTGGGTGGCGGCATCCTGGTGCACGGGCTGCCAATGCTCTCCGAGGCCATTCACCACATCGCCGAGGCGGTGCCGGTGGCGCCTGTTGGCGCAGTGACGGTGCTGGCGGATGCGGTGGTGGGCCTGGCGGCGGGGGCGGTGCTGGTGGCGGTCATTACCCCGCTGTCTCGCCTCTGGCAGGCGCGTAAGGCTCAGTAAACAGGCGCGCAGGCGTCGAACAGGCGGCCTACCAGGACCGGCACGGCGGTTTCCACCCGCAGGATGCGCCGGCCCAGGTGCACCGGCTCACAGCCGGCTTCGACCAGTTTGTCCACTTCATAGGCAATGAATCCGCCTTCCGGACCGATGCACAGCAGGGTGGGGCCGTTCACGTAGGTCGGGCAGGGTGTGTCCGTGCCCGGATGGGCCACGAGTGCCCGCCGGCCGGCGGTGAGCGCCGGCAGTTCATCCTCGACAAAGGGCTTGAAGCGCTTGCGGACGTGCACGGTGGGCATGAGCGTGTCTTTGGCCTGCTCCAGGCCCAGGGTCAGGTTCTCCCGGAGGTGGTTCTCCGAGAGCCACGGGGTCTGCCAGTAGCTCTTTTCCACCTTCAGGCTGTGAATCAGCCATAGGTCTTTTACCCCGAGCGCAGCGCAGGTCTGCAGCACCCGCCGGAACATCTTTGGCCGGGGCATGGCCAGCACCAGGGTCAGGGGCAGCGGGGCCGGCGGTGGCTGGTCCAGGGTAAAACGCAGATCGGCGTACTCGTCCGTCAGCCGGACCACGTCCGCCGAACCCAGGTCGCCGTTGACCCGTCCCACCGGCACCCGGTCGCCCACGTCCGCTCCCAGCACCGTGCGCAGGTGCGCCAGCCGTCGCCCGGTCAGGCGAGCCTCGCCCTCACCGGTGAGGTCCTCGTCGAACAGCAGGGCCAGGTTCATGGCTCCGTCGGCTCCGTGTCTTCGCGGGCCTGGCGACGGGCCAACCGGCTGAACAGCACACCAATTTCAAACAGCACCCACATGGGCACCGCAAGCAGGGTCTGGGAAATCACATCCGGTGGCGTCAGCAGCATGCCCACCACGAAACAGCCGACCACGACGTAGGGCCGCTTCCGGGCCAGGGCCTCCGGCGTGGTGAGGCCGGCCAGCACCAGCAGTACGGTGGCGATGGGGATCTCGAAGGCCACGCCGAAGGCAAAGAACATTTTCAGCACGAAATTCAGGTAGCTGTTGATGTCCGGAAGCGACAGGATGCCCTCTGGCCCGACGGCGGTGAAAAACGCGAACACCAGGGGAAACACCACAAGGTAGGCAAAGGCGGCGCCGGCGTAGAACAGCAGCACCGAGGTAAACAGCAGGGGAAACGCCAGGCGCTTCTCATGGGCGTACAGGCCCGGGGCAATAAAGCGCCAGAGCTGGTACAGAATTACCGGTATGGCCGTGAACACGGAGACCACCAGCGCCAGTTTCAGGGGCGCAAAAAACGGTGAGGTGACGTCCGTGGCGATCATGGTCTGCCCGGCTGGCAACAGCGCCCGGAGCGGCTCACTCAGCCACAGGTAGAGCGTATTGGCGAACGGGTAGGCGACGGCGAAGCACAGCAGCACCGCCAACACCATTTTCAGCAGCCGGTTGCGCAGCTCCAGCAGGTGCTCAATCAGTGGCATATCCGGGGTGCTGTCCGGCGCCGGGCCCTGGTCTTGCGATGCTGTCATGGGCGGGCGTCCGGCCGGTCATCGCCGGACGTTGCGGATGGCTTTGTGGATGGCTCGGCGGGGAGAATCCGGTGTTCGTAACGTTTGGCTTCCGCCAGCGCGTCGTCCACGGTCTTGCGGACGTCGTCCAGACCAATGTCGCCGGCTTTACGCAGCTCCTCGCGCAGTTCGTCGGCCTTGAGCTGTTCATCCAGTTCCCGGGTGAACTGGCGAACCGTACGCCGGACCAGGCCCACCCAGCGCCCGGCTGCCCGGGCGGCTTCCGGCAGCCGTTCCGGCCCGAGAACCAGGAGCGCAATCACGGCGCACAGCAGCAGCTCGGTAAAGCCAATGTCGAACATTCGGCGATCTCTTGCCTGGCGTGGTGTCAGGGGGCGTACAGCGGCCTGGGGACGGTCCGGCTCAGCGGCCGGGCTTGTCCCGCGGGTCGTTGTCCGTTTCGGAGCCGGCGGTGTCGTTCCGGCGCTCCAAATGGTTGCCGTCGGCGGGGCGGCTTTCCTCGTCGTTCATCGATTTCTTGAAACCGCGGATGGCACCGCCCAGGTCGCTGCCGATATTGCGCAGTTTCTTGGTTCCGAACAGCAGGACGACGATGCCCAGCACGATCAGGAGTTGCCAGATGCTGATACCCATTCGGGAACCCTCACGTTATGTTGGTGGCTCAGGTGACAGTGGCCTTGGTTTACGTTACCACAGCCGGCCCGCGCCGCGCGCCTATTGCTCGCGGGAGGCCTTTTCGTCCAGGCCGGACAGATCAAAACGACGGGCCAGTTCATCCAGCACCTGGGTGGGGCCCGCGCCCAGGTTTGACAGCATCACCAGCGAGTGGAACCAGAGGTCGGCGGTTTCATACACCAGGTCTTTGGTATCACCGCTGTGCTCGGCGTCCTTGGCCGCCAGCAGCGTCTCCGTGCATTCTTCACCGACTTTCTCGAGGATCTTGTTCAGTCCCTTGGCGTGCAGGCTGGCCACGTAGGAGGTGTTCGGGTCAGCGGCCTTTCGGGCTTCCAGAACCTGGGCGAGGCGTTCAAGTACGTCGTTCACGGGGGCTCCTCGGGGTGTTTGGTCAGAGTGCGTCAGGGTGTCTCGGCGCGTGCGTCAGGGCGTACCGTAGATGGCGCCAGGGTCTTTGAGAACCGGCTCCACAGTGACCCACTGCCCGTCTTCCAGGGCCCGGTAAAAACAGCTGCGCCGGCCGGTGTGACAGGCTATGCCGCCCTTCTGTTCCACTTTCAGCAGCACCACGTCGGCGTCGCAGTCCAGGCGAATGGCCCGGACCACCTGCTGGTGCCCGGAGGATTCCCCTTTGCGCCAGAGCTTCCCCCGGGAGCGGGACCAGTAAACCGCCTGGCCTTCCTCCGCGGTCAGCGCCAGGGCTTCCCGGTTCATCCAGGCCATCATCAGGATCTCGCCGGTGGCGGCATCCTGTGCGATGGCGGGTACCAGCCCGTCGGCGGTCCATTGAACGGCGTCGAGCCAGTGGGTATCGGCTCCGGAAGTGGGTGTGTTGTCCATGGGCGTTTCCTGAAGATCAAACGTTAGCGGCCGCTGCGGAGTATGAGCACGCCGGCCATCGCCAGCAAGCCCCAGCTGACGGCCGGGGTCGATTCCAGCCACAGGCGGGCCTCCGGCCGGGCCGCAATCAGAGCGGCTACGGCCAGCACGCCGGCCAGCCCCAGACGTCGCCAGCGACGGTCGTTTCGGGCCTGCTGTTCCCGCAGGTAGGCCACGGTGGCGCGCTGATCGCCGTTGGTGCCGGCGTGGCGCAGAGCGGCCAGGGCATCGTGCACCAGCTGCGGCATTTCCGGGGTCTGCTCCAGCCAGGAGGGCAGTTCGGCCTGCAGGGTTTTGAGCACACCAGCCGGCCCGAGGCGCTGGCGCATCCAGTTTTCGAGGAACGGCTGGGCGGTGCTCCACAGGTCCAGTTCCGGGTAAAGCTGCCGGCCCAGGCCTTCCACGTTCAGCAGGGTTTTCTGCAGCAGCACCAACTGAGGCTGCACTTCCATGTTAAACCGGCGGGCGGTCTGGAACAGGCGCAGCAGGAAGTGGCCGAAGGAAATGTCTTTCAGGGGGCGTTCGAAAATGGGTTCGCACACGGTCCGGATGGCGGCCTCAAATTCGTTCACCCGGGTATCGGAGGGCACCCAGCCGGACTGGATATGCAATTGCGCCACCTGACGGTAGTCCCGTTTAAAGAAGGCCAGAAGGTTGCGGGCCAGGTAGCTCTGGTCGTCCGGCGCGAGGGTGCCAACAATGCCGAAGTCGATGGCGATGTACTTCGGGTCTGCCGGGTTTCGGGTGTCCACGAAGATGTTGCCCGGGTGCATGTCGGCGTGGAAGAAGCTGTCCCGGAACACCTGGGTGAAGAAGATCTCGACGCCTTTCTCCGCCAGCACCTTGAGGTTAACGCCGGCGGCCCGGAGCGCGTCCACGTCGGCAATGGGAATGCCTTCGATGCGCTCCATCACCAGCACCCGTTTGCGGGTAAAGTCCCAGTCGATGAAAGGGATATAGATCAGCGAACTGTTGTCGAAATTACGGCGCAGCTGGCTGGCGTTGGCGCCTTCCCGCTGCAGGTCCAGTTCGTCGTGAATGGTCGCGTCGTAATCCGCCACCACCTCCACCGGGTGCAGTCGACGCCCCTCGGACCAGTATCGCTCCAGCAGGCCGGCCATCAGGTACATCAGCGCCAGGTCCTGGTGGATGACCCGCTCAATGCCCGGCCGCAGCACCTTCACCACCACCGGCTGGCCATTGTGCAGGGTAGCGGCGTGCACCTGGGCAACGGAGGCGGAGGCCATGGGGTCCGTGGTAAAGGTGGAAAACAACTGGCCGACGGGTCGCCCCAGTTCGTCCTCGATGATGCCGCGGGCAATCTCGCCGGAGAAGGGCGGTACCCGGTCCTGCAGGTACTTCAGGGACTCGGCCATGTCGTCCGGCAGCAGGTCCCGGCGGGTGGACAGAATCTGGCCGAATTTGACAAACACCGGCCCCAATTCCTCCAGAGCCCGGCGCAGGCGATCACCACGGGACGCGTCAGGTACCGGGAAAACATGCCACGGGGCCAGCAGGAACAGCACCCTCAGCGGCATCGGCAGTTCGGCCAGGGGCAGAAAGGTGTCGAGCCGGTATTTGCAGACGACCCAGGTAATGCGGAGCAGGCGACTCAGGCGGGTCACAGGCCCTCCCGGGATGCCAGGGTGTCGATGCGCTCTCGCAGACGGTCTACCCGATCGGTGAGGGCCGTGATGTCGTCGAAGCCCGCCTGCAGTTCACGGCGGCCGGGCAGGGCGCTGCTCTCTTCGTGCAGGTACTCCTCCACGTTGGCGGTCATGGCCCCCGCGGCCTGGCGGGCCCAGGTAAGGGCCTGGCGGACCCGCCGCCCAAGAAAATGCGCCGGCAGGTCGCCCAGGTGCTCGGCCAGTGCGCCTTCCCAGTCCGGATCAAGGCGGGTGAGCGCCTGCTGAAGCTGCCGCGCCCGGTCGGCGTCGCCGTCGACGGTAATCCGGCCATCGATGAGGGCCCGGGCGTCCCCGAACACGAACGCCAGCAGGCCGAACGGCCGGCCGGACAGGGTCAGGGCTGGCGGGGCATCGTCCTGGCTGGTGGCTCGAACCCGGTCGTCGTGACGGGACAGGGTCAGGGCAAACTCAACGGGCGCGGTCAGTGCCACCCGCACCGGCTGGTCCAGCGCCGGCAACAGCGCCTGCCGGCCCGCCGGGTCCATCGCCAGGGCCCGGTTCAGGGCGCGCTCAACGGCGCCGCTGACGGCGGCGAGGGCGGTGGGGCCTGGCCGCATCAGGGCTTGATTCCCACGTGCAGGGCGACAATACCGCCGGTCATGTTATGGTACTTGCAGTTCACCAGGCCGGCCTGCTCCATCATGCCCTTGAGGGTGTCCTGGTCCGGATGCATACGGATGGACTCGGCCAGGTAACGGTAGCTCTCGCTGTCGCCCGCCACCAACTGACCCATCAGGGGCAGGGCGTTGAACGAGTAGGTATCGTAGACCTTGCTCAGCAACGGGTTGGTGGGCTTGGAGAATTCCAGGATCATCAGTTTGCCACCGGGCTTGAGCACCCGGGCCATGTCCCGCAGGGCCTGGTCCTTGTCGGTAACGTTGCGCAGGCCGAAGGCGATGGACACGGCGTTGAAGTGGTTGTCGGGGAACGGCAGGTGCTCGGCGTCCGCCTGCACGTATTCGATGTTGCCAGCGTAGCCCCGGTCTTCCAGGCGGCCGCGGCCCACCTGCAGCATGGACGCGTTGATGTCCGCCAGCACCACCTGGCCGGTGGGGCCCACCAGGTCGGAGAACTTCATGGTCAGGTCGCCGGTGCCGCCGGCGATGTCGAGCACGTGGTGGCCCGGGCGAACTCCGGACAGCTCGATGGTGAAGCGCTTCCAGAGCCGGTGGATGCCCATGGACATCAAATCGTTCATGAGGTCGTATTTGCCCGCCACGTTGTGGAAGACCTGCGCCACCTGGCCCGCCTTCTGGCTTTTCGGCACGTTGCGGAAACCGAAGTGGGTGACGTCGTCCTGCCCGGGTCCGGCCGGCGTTTGCTGATCGCTCATGGAAGGTGTCCTGTCAGTATCTGAACCCGTATTCTAACGGTTGCCGGGGCGGCTACAAGGGTGGTTCCGGGATTAATCGCGCCTTACACTGTAGGGCCGTTTCCTCCAGCAAGAGAAATCCGATTCATGTCCGTAATTGATGTCCGCCGTTCTCACGCCCTTGACCAGGCGCAAGCCCGCGATGCTGCCGAAACCCTGGCCCGGGATCTGTCCCGGCAGTTTGACGTGCATTACCGGTGGGAGGGCGACGTGATGACGTTCAAGCGCAGCGGTGTGAAAGGCGCGCTGAACATTACCCCGGCGGAACTGCATGTGCGGCTGGAGCTGGGCCTGATGCTGCGCCCGTTCAAATCCCGCATCGAGCAGGAAATTCACGCCCAGCTGGACCAGATCATCGCCGGCTGAAGGTGCGAGCCGCTGAAACGGCGGCTCAGCCTTCGGCGGCCGCCGGCAGGGTCTCGAAGCCCGGGACCCATTCCTTGCTGTCCAGGGTGATGAAGTGGCTTGGCGCCTCGGTTTCCACAATCCGTAGAGTGGTTGGGCTCTGGCGGGCGCTGGCCAGCATGGCGGATCGGTCCAGAATACGGTCCACCGCCGGAATCAGGAAGGTGCCCTGGTCCAGGAGCTCGTAAACGGACGTGTCCGTGCGGGCCATCCAGTCCATGATGTTCTCGATGTTGCGCACGATGGTCAGGTGGTCCCGGGTGGCGGAAAACAGATGCCCCAGCAGTTGGCGCTTGCGCGGATTCATCTTGCCGAAGAAAGTCTGGCCGTAAGCCGATTGCGGCGCGCTGTTGATCAAGCGGATCAGCCAGGGCCACATGCCGTGGCTGACCGGCTCCAGCAGCATGGTCACCAGCGCGTGCAGGCGGCCCTGGGGCAGCACCGGCGCCTCCAGCACCACCTCGACGTTCTCGTACAGCTCCGGCCACTGTTTTGCCGCTTCGAGAATCACCGCGCCGCCCCGGGAATGGCCGTGGATGCGCACGTTGTCGGTGCTGGGCAGGTTCTGCAGAGCCTGGTTCAGAATGCAGGCGTCGTACTCGATGGTGCCTTCAAGGTGTTTGATGGGCACTTCCCAGTCCGGCGTCTCAGGTGTCACACCGTTGACCGGAATATGGTAGTTGCTGCAGGTCAGCAGGATCAGCTCGGTGTGCGGGCCCTCGTAGGCCTGGGTGAAGTAGCAGTGGTTTTCCAGAAAGCCGTGCACGCCAATGACCGTCTGCTCCGCCACACCGCTGTGATTGCGGACGGACACGGCACCCTTGCCCACGCGGTAGACCCGCCCGGAAAACATTTCCGAGTAGGCGCTTTCTATGGGCTTGATCAGCTTGCGGACATGGCTCGCTTTCATAACGGCTCTCCTTCCGGCACCGCAGGACAAGTGTCAACACGGGGTCGATGCCGGCAACCCAGTTGTACCGCGATGGTGAGGGTCGGGTATTGGCGCTCGATACCTTATTTTCGTGAAATCGCAGCCAATGGATGACCCGTAATGCGTTGTCATAACCATCGCACCAGGCCTTATAACCAGTATAGGGCTGAACCGTAGCCAATATGTAAACTTTTGTAACGTACCGACAAGTGTCCCATTTGGCCAACCGTTCCGATGGCCTGGCGGCACCCCGGCCGGTGTATGGAGACCCTGGAGCATGTCTGGCACAATGCCGGTTTCGGTTTGTACTGACCCACCTTCGCTGCGCCACGGATCCGGGGACTTTCAGGTTTGAGCCAAGAGCAAACGCATCTCCTGCTGCCCGCGGACTCAGCCTGGCTTGCCCTGGAGCGCCCGGACAATCCCATGACCATCACGGTCATGCTTCGGGTTGACGGATTGACCGCGCCCCGGCTGCGCTCGTTCCTGGCGCACTACTGGCTGGCCTGGGAACGTTTCCGCCGGGTGCCGGTGGCAGGCGTGGCCGGCTGGGCCTGGCAGCCGGACCCACAGTTTGACCTGCGCCACCATCTGGACGTGGCGCTGGACCGGTTCACGCCCGCCCAACTGCAGGACTGGGTATCCGCCCGGTTGAATCAGCCCCTGCCCCGGCGGCGACCGCTCTGGAAGTTCTGGCTGGCGCCGAACGCCGAAGGCGGCGCCGCGCTGGTGCTGCGCCTGCACCACTGCTACGGCGATGGCATGGCCCTGTTGTCGGTATTTGAGCAGATCTGCCCGGCGTCGCCCCGCCAGCCACCCGCAGTCTACGGCGCCCCGGAGACCGGTGATCTGCAGCGCTGGCTGAAGGCCGCCCAGCGTTGGCTGGCGGACTCCGTCGGGCCGGTGACGGGTGCCGGGGATGCGGAACTTGTGTCGGCGCCGAACACGTCGGGCGCGGACGTGCCCGCTCGCGCCCTCGACCTGCTGGAGCGGTTTACCGGCAACAGCCTGCGCCTGGTGCACGAAGCCAGCGGGCTGGCGGTGTCTGCACAGGATTCGCCGTCGGCGCTGCGACGCCCGCTGCTGGGCCGACGACAATGCCGGTGGTCGGCGCCGGTGCCCCTGACGCAGTTCCGGGACGTGGCCCGCGCCGCCCACACCACCATCAACGACGTGCTGTTGGCCTGCGTGACCGGCGCGCTCCGGGAACGGTTGCAGCTTTCGCCGGAAGCCCTGGAGCAGGCGGTGCTGCACGGTGCTAATCCCGTGGACATCCGCCACCGGCTGCCACCGGAGCTGTCCCCGGCGCCGGGGCAGTTGGGCAACGGGATTGGTACGGTGTTCGTTCCCCTGCCGGTGGATGGCCATAGCCCCCTTGAGCGGCTGTACCGGCTCAAACAGGAAACCCGCCGGCTCAAGGCAAGCTGGCAGCCCGGCGTGGCCTGGGCGCTGACCGCCAGCGCGGCGCTGTTGCCGGAGGCGGTCCGACGTCCCGCCGTGGACCTCCTGTCCCGCAAGGCATCCGCTGTCATTTCCAATGTTCCAGGCACGTCGCAGCCTCGCTATCTGGCGGGCTGCAAGATTACGGAGCAGATGTTCTGGGTGCCCCAGGCAGGGGCCATCGGGTTGGGCATCAGCATTGTCAGCTACGCCGGGCAGGTGCAGTTTGGCGTGGTCGCGGATGAGTCGATTCTGGCCGGTCCAGAGGCCTTCGTGGTCGGCTGTCTCGCCGAGCTCGACGCGTTATCCGGCTTACTGGTCCAGTCGACCCGCCGTTAATTTCCCCGTTATCCTGCATTCAAAAAGCTCGTTACTGAACGGTAATTCACAAATCCACCGACGAGTTCACGTATCTGTCTGCAGGGTCTACATTGATGTATTAAACGCGTGTTCGCGTTTCCCTCCGACAAACACAACAATGAGGTGGACATCATGATTTACGCACAACCCGGGCAGGACGGCGCTGTCGTTTCCTTCAAATCCCGCTATGAAAATTACATCGGCGGGGAATGGGTGCCTCCGGTGAAGGGCGAGTATTTTGACAACATCACGCCGGTGACCGGCAAGGTCATCTGCCAGATTCCCCGCTCCGGCGCCGAGGATATCGAGCTGGCCCTGAATGCGGCCCACAAGGCGGCACCGGCCTGGGGCAAAACCTCCGTTCAGGAGCGCTCCAATATCCTGCTGAAAATCGCGGATCGCATTGAAGCCAACCTGGAAAAACTCGCCGTGGCCGAGACCTGGGACAACGGCAAGGCGGTCCGTGAGACGCTCAACGCTGACATTCCCCTGGCAGCGGACCACTTCCGCTACTTCGCCGGCTGCATTCGCGCCCAGGAAGGGCACATGGGGGAAATCGACCAGAACACCGTCGCGTACCATTTCCACGAGCCCCTGGGCGTGGTGGGGCAAATCATTCCCTGGAACTTCCCGATTCTGATGGCCTGCTGGAAGCTGGGTCCGTGCCTGGCCGCCGGCAACTGCACCGTGCTCAAGCCGGCAGAGCAGACCCCGGCGTCCATCCTGATGCTGATGGAAATCATCGGTGACCTGCTGCCGCCTGGGGTGGTCAACATCGTTAACGGCTACGGCAACGAGGCCGGCCAGGCCCTGGCCACCAGCAAACGCATTGCCAAGATCGCCTTCACCGGCTCCACCCCGGTGGGCTCGCACATCCTCAAGTGCGCGGCCGAGAACATCATCCCGTCCACCGTGGAGCTGGGCGGCAAATCCCCCAACATCTACTTCTCGGACGTGATGAAGGCGGAGCCGACGTTCGTGGACAAGTGCGTGGAAGGCCTGGTGCTGGCGTTCTTCAACCAGGGCGAGGTGTGCACCTGCCCGTCCCGGGCGCTGATCCAGGAGGACATGTACGACGAGTTCATTGAGAAGGTCGTCGCCCGCACCAAGACCATCAAGCGAGGTAACCCGCTGGATACCGATGTGCAGGTGGGTGCCCAGGCCTCCCGCGAGCAGTTCGACAAGATCATGTCGTACCTGGAAATCGGCAAGCAGGAGGGTGCCCAGGTGCTTATCGGTGGTGGCCGGGCCGATCTGGGCGTGGAATTTAACGACGGCTTCTACATCCAGCCGACCCTGTTCAAGGGCGACAACAAGATGCGCGTCTTCCAGGAGGAAATCTTCGGGCCGGTGGTGGGTGTGACTACCTTCAAGACGGAAGAAGAAGCCCTGGCCATTGCCAACGACACGGAGTTCGGCCTCGGGGCCGGCGTCTGGACCCGGGATACCAACCGGGCCTACCGCATGGGGCGGGGAATCCAGGCCGGTCGGGTGTGGATGAACTGCTACCACGCTTATCCGGCGCACGCGGCGTTCGGCGGCTACAAAAAGTCCGGTGTTGGCCGGGAAACCCACAAAATGGCGCTGGAGCACTACCAGCAGACGAAGAACATGCTGGTCAGCTACGACATCAATCCGCTCGGCTTCTTCTGATCCGGGCGGTCGGCAATACCTGCAGCGGGGCCTTTCGGGGCCCCGCTCTCGTTCCGGGTCGGGTTGATACAAACCCCTATGGGGATCGTAGCCTCAAGGCGTAAGGTAAAGGAACAGCCATCAACCATCCGAGGACAGGAGGGCCCATGACCAACCCATCGACTTCCCCGACAGCCACCAGCTCGGGATACCGGGTGGAGAAGGACAGCCTGGGCGAGGTGCGCGTGCCCAAAAACGCGCTCTGGGGCGCCCAGACCCAGCGGGCTGTCGAGAATTTCCCGGTGAGTGGCCAGCCGCTACCGCCGGCCTTCATCCAGGCGGTGGCCCACATCAAGAAGGCGGCCGCCCGCGCCAATGCCAAACTCGACCTGCTCGATGGCGCCCGCAAGGACGCCATCGTCAAGGCCTGTGACGCACTCATTGCCGGCGAACACGGCGACCAGTTTCCGGTGGATCGCTACCAGACCGGCTCCGGCACCAGCACCAACATGAACGTGAACGAGGTGATCTCGGCGCTGGCGGTCAAGGCCGGTGCGGAGGTGCACCCGAACGACCACGTCAACATGAGCCAGAGCTCCAACGATGTGATTCCCACCGCCATCCACGTGAGCGCGGTGCTGGCGATCGAAGAACGGCTGCGGCCGGCGCTGGCGCATCTGGCCGAGGTGCTGGCAAACCGTGAGCAGGAGTTCGAGCGACAGGTAAAAACCGGCCGAACCCACCTGATGGACGCGATGCCAGTCACCGTCGCCCAGGAGCTGCGGACCTGGCGTGAGCAAGTGGTCATGGCCAGCGAGCGCCTGCACGATGCCGCCGACGGCCTGCTGGCGGTGCCACAGGGCGGCACGGCGGTGGGTACCGGGGTGAACGCGTCCCCCGAGTTCGCCGAAGCCTTCGTTGCCGAACTCTCGGATGACACTGGCCGGGCGTTCCGGAGTCTCGGCCACAAGTTTGTCGGCCAGAGCGCCATCGATGGCCCGGTGGCGGCGTCCGCCCAACTGCGTGGGTTGGCCATCGTGATGACCAAGATCGCCAACGACCTGCGCTGGATGAACAGCGGCCCGATCCACGGGCTGGCGGAGATTCAGCTGCCGGCCCTGCAGCCGGGCAGTAGCATCATGCCGGGCAAGGTCAACCCGGTGATTCCGGAGTCCGTGGCCATGGTAGGCGCCCAGGTGCTTGGCCTGGACAGTGCCATCGCGATTGCCGGCCAATCCGGCAATTTTCAGCTGAATGTCATGTTGCCCCTGGTGGCAGGCAACCTGCTGGATATGACGGAGCTGCTGACCAACAGCGCCCGTATTCTGGCGGACAAGGCCCTGAGCGGCTTTACCGTCAACGCCAAAAACCTGGACGACGGCGTCGGCCGCAACCCGGTGCTGGTGACGGCCCTGAATCCGGAAATCGGCTACAGCCTGGCGGCAGACATCGCCAAGGAGGCCTACCGCACCGGGCGGCCGATCATTGATGTGGCGGAAGAACGCAGCGGCCTGAGCCGGGACCGATTGGAAAGCCTGATGGATCCGCTCAAGCTGACCAAGGGCGGGCTGGCCTGACCGGCCGCTCCGACGGGATGGAGGCGCCGATGCCGTGATGCTGGCCGTCGAGCTGTACCTGCTGCTGGTGCTGGCCAACGGCGCCCCGGTGATTGCCGCCCGCTTGCTGAAGCAGCGGTGGGAGTGGCCCATCGACGGTGGCCGTTTGTGGCGGGACGGGCGCCCGGTGTTCGGCGCCAGCAAGACGTGGCGCGGGCTCGTCACGGGGGCGCTGTCCTGCGCGGCGGGCTCGGCGTTGATGGCCCTGGGGGCCGGATTTGGCCTGGTATTCGGCGTGCTCGGTTTGTTAGGGGATCTGATCAGCAGCTTTCTCAAACGCCGCCGCGGCCTGGCCTCCAGCGCCCGCGCCCTGGGCCTGGATCAACTGCCGGAGGCGGCGTTGCCAATGGGCTTCGCCCTGCTCTGGCTGCCGTTGGGGTGGCTTGAGGCGCTGGCGGTGGTAGCGCTGTTTGCGCTGTCCAACATTGTGTTTTCCCCGCTGCTGTATCGCCTTGGCATTCGCCGGCAGCCCCACTGATGGCGGTGGCTCAGTCCGGGCCACGGGTCAGCGTGTGCACGGTCACCTCCGGCGGGCAGTTCAGGCGCACGTTCAGCACCGAGGTGCCCGCTCCCGGTGAGGTGTAGCCCTGCATGCCGTTGGCCTGCCAATAGCCCCGGCCCAGGCGGCGCGGGCAGTCGGCGTCCAAGGTGATGGGAATGCCGCCGGGCAGGCAGAGCTGGCCGCCGTGGGTGTGGCCGCACAGGTACAGATCAAAGCCGGCGTGGGCCGCTTCCCGCCAGATTTCCGGCGTGTGGCTGAGCAGGATGCTGGTGGCGCCTTCGGGAATGTCGTCACCCGCCCGTTGGAGGTTGTGGGCCCGGTAATAGTGGGCATCGTCGACGCCCGCCAGGTACAGATGGTGGCCGCTCCGGACCAGGGGCACCATCTCGTTCATCAGCAGGCGGTAGCCCAGGTCTTCCAGCGGCGGCAGCATACGCACGCTGTCGTGGTTGCCGAGCACGGCAAAGGCGTCACCGCGAATCGCCTCCCGCAGCCGGGCCATACCGGCGATGGCGTCGTCCACGGGGCCGAAGGTTTTCTGGCGGTAGTCGCCGGTGAGCACGCACAGGTCGTACTCCAGCGGCGCGATGGTGTCGATCACCGCCTGCAGGTTTGCCTCGTCCATGTCCACGTGCAGGTCGGTCAGATGCAGCAGGCGGAATCCCTCAAAGGCGGCCGGCAGGGTGGGCACAATAAACCGGTGATGCACCGTGGCCAGCCGACGGCTGTTGGCCTGGGCCCGGCGATACAGGCCGGCCAGGCGCAGGCAGGCACGGATCAGCCCCGGCGCGTTGAGCAGGTTCTCCAGGTGGAACCGGTGCCGGTCCGGATCGAACAGCCGGGCCTCGGCGGCGTCCTCGAGCCCCAGGCGCTGACGCGCGTGCACCGGCCCCAGGCGCAGCGCCAGCCGGTAGCGGAGCGGATCTTCCCGGTGGTCTGGTGAACGTTCCCGTGCGGTCATCGTAAGCATCCGGTAGGGCCGATCGTCAGGGGTCTGCCTGTGAGTATGGCTGCCGTGGCGCCCGGCGCAACTCATGGAGGGGTTGCGGCCGACGACCAGGGGCCGCCCTGACGCGGTTTGGTTTTTTGTGACAGAATCCCCACTATCCACGGACATTCCAATCGGAGCAATGCCATGAGCGATGCCTGTAATCTTCCTGGCCTGACGGTCCCCCGCAGCCGTTTTCCGGCGCCGGAGCGTGACCTGCCCGAATCCGGTGACCACGCCCATGTCGTCCTGGCGGGCGGCTGTTTCTGGTGCACCGAGGCGGTATACCTGGCGATTGACGGCGTGACCCGGGTGGAGTCCGGCTACGCCGGCGGCGCCTCCGACACCGCCAATTATGAGGCCGTATGCACCGGCACCACCGGCCACGCCGAGGTGATTGACGTGCACTACGATCCGTCGAAAGTGACCTTTGGCGACCTGCTGCAGGTGTTCTTCTCGGTGGCCCACGATCCCACCCAGCTGAACCGGCAGGGCAACGACCGGGGCACCCAGTACCGTTCGGCGATTTTCTACGAAACTGGGGAGCAGAAATCGGTAGCCGAGGCCTACATCCGCCAACTGGACGCCGCCGGCGTCTATCCGGACCCGATCGTGACGACCCTGGAGCCGCTGGAGGCCTTCTACCCGGCGGAGGCGTACCACCAGAATTTCGCCGCGCGCAATCCCTATCAGCCGTATATCATGGCCGTCGCCGCGCCCAAGATGGAAAAGCTGGTGGACACCTACGGCACCCGGCTGAAACCGGCCTATACCGATGACGACCCGCAACAGGCCTGAGGAGGCTGCTATGACCCAATCCGCATCCGGTTACGACCTGACCCCGCTGACGCCCGCGCAGATTGACGAGCGTGCCGCCGGGCTGACCGACGAAGAGCGCAGTGTCCTGCTGGACCACGGCACCGAGCGTCCGTTCTGCGGCACCCTGCTGGACAACAAGAAAATGGGCGCTTACCACTGCCGCCTGTGCGATCTGCCGCTGTTCAGTTCCAACGCCAAGTTTGATTCCGGCACTGGCTGGCCGAGCTTTTTCCAGCCGTTTGATCCGGAGCACATCCGTTACCTGGAGGACAACAGCCTGGGCATGACCCGCACCGAAATCCGCTGCCCCCGCTGCGACAGCCACCTGGGACACGTGTTCCAGGACGGCCCGCCTCCCACCGGCAAGCGTTACTGCCTGAACTCCATCGCCATGGTGTTTGTGGAGGACGGCGAGGCAGGGGCGGACAAGGCCTGATGATCCGGCTGAAACTCAACCCCCTGACGGAGTCCGCTACCCTGCTGCGCCGCGCCGGGGTGGTTCTGGGGTCGGTCGGGCTCACCGCCCTGTACAGCGCGCTGATCCTGCTGCGGGCGCTGTTTGGCCGGCTTAACCGGGGCATTGTAGACAAGTACTGCCGGGAATGGTCGGCCGCGCTGCTGCGGCTGGTGCGGGCCAATCTGACGGTGCGCGGGGCAGTGCCGGATTTCGGCGATGGCCGGCGGTACATTGTGCTGTGCACCCACGCCAGTCATTACGACATCCCGGTGAGTTTCGTGTCCCTGCCAGGTTCGATCCGCATGCTGGCGAAGCGGGAGCTGTTCAAGATCCCATTGCTGGGGCAGGCCATGCGGGCCGGGGAGTTCCCTTCCATCGATCGGTCCAACCGCGCCCAGGCGGTGAAGGATCTGGCCCGGGCCCGGGCGATGATGGAAAGCGGTATTGTGCTGTGGGCTGCGCCCGAGGGCACCCGCTCGGGTGATGGCAAGCTGCTGCCGTTCAAGAAAGGCTGTTTTCACTTGGCTCTGGATACGGAAGCGGTGATTGTGCCCGTAGCCATCCGCGGCATCCATCAGGTGCTGCCGGCGCGAACCTGGCAGATCAATCTGGGTCAGCCGGTCGATGTGCGGGTGGGTGAGCCCCTGGAGACCGCCGGCAAATCCAAGGAGGACCTGCCGGAGGTGATGGCGGAAGTGCGCCGTCGCCTGGAGACGCTGCTGGGCAACGGCGAAGCCGAGTAACGCGGGCGCGTCAGAGCGCGCCTGCGCTGGCGGACACCACGGTGCTCATCAGATAGCCCGTATACCCCACGTACACCAGCATCAGTAAGGCGCCGTCCCGCCGGCTGATGACCTTGCGTTTGCCGGTGAGGCCGATGGCCATCAGCAGCAGGCCCAGGGTCAGCGCCAGCATCAGCATCCAGTCCCGGTAGAGCACTTCCGGATCCACCGCCATGGGCTCAATGGTGGCCGCCAGACCCACCACCGCGAGGGTGTTGAAGATCCCGGAGCCGAGGATGTTGCCCAGGATCAGGTCGTGCTCGTTCTTCTTCACCGCCGCCAGGGCTGAGGCCAGCTCCGGCAGGGAAGTGCCGATGGCGACGATGGTCAGGCCGATGACCAGATCGCTCACCCCCAGGCTCTGGGCAATGGTGACGGCCCCCCAGACCAGCATTCGGGAACTGAGGACCAGCAGCACCAGGCCAATCACCAGCCACAGGATGGCGGTTTTAAGGGGCATGGGCTCAGCGCTCAGTTCGGCGTCCGCCTCGGTGCCCAGGCTGTCGCCCTTGCCCCGGATGCCTTGCACAATCGACCAGCCCATCACCCCCGCAAACACCACCAGCAGGACAACGCCGTCCAGCCGGGACAGCCGTCCGTCGATGAGTTGGGCGCCGGCGATCAGCGAGAGCACCACCAGCAGCGGCAGCTCCTTGCGGATCACCTGGGAGTGCACGGCAATCGGCGCGATCAGGGCGGTGAGGCCCACGATCAGCGCGATGTTGGTGATGTTGGAGCCGTAGGCGTTGCCCAGGGCGAGGCCCGGGTTGCCGTCAGCGGCGGCCATGGCCGAGACCGCCAGCTCCGGCGCGGACGTGCCGAAGCCGATGATCACCATGCCGATCAGCAGGGTGGGCATGCCCAGGTGCCGGGCCGTGGCGGCGGCGCCGTCCACGAATTTGTCGGCGCTCCAGACCAGGAGCACCAGCCCGGCGATGACGGAACCAATCGCAAGTAGCATAAGCCTGCCTTTAGTGAACGAATTGGCCGACGAAGTAGACGCCGGTGTAGCCGATGGTGTAGGCCGCGAACAGGTGCAGCAGATAACGGGCATAGGCGCCGAAAGTCAGGCCGTTGATCTTGCTCATGGCGACGATGCCGGCGGCAGAGCCCACAATCAGCAGTGACCCCCCCACGCCCACCGCATAGGTCAGCCCCATCCACTCGCCGGGGGTCATGGTGATACCGGCCTTGAGCAGGGCCGCGGTCAGCGGCACGTTATCGATGACGGACGAGAACATGCCCATCAGGAAGTTGGCGTACAGCGGCGGCAGCACGTCGTAGACGGTCACCAGGGAATCGAGGGCGTGGATTTCTTTGAGCATGCCCACCAGCAGCAGGATGCCGAGGAAGAACAGCAGGGTGTCGAACTCGATAACGCGGATGTATTCGATGATCGGATCGATCTCCGCGTCGTCACTGAGGAAGCGGGAGACCAGGAACATCACCGACATGCCGAACAGGAACGTGAGCACCGGGGGGACCGAGAACACCGCGTTGCCAATAATCGTGGCGACGATGGTGGTCAGGAACAGCACGGAAATGATGACGTCCACGCGCCGGACCGGGTTGCGGTTGGACCGCAGCGTAACCCGCCCGTTCAGGCCCCGGGACAGGAACAGCGCCAGAATGAAGACGGTGATGGCGGAGGGCACGGCCAGGGTCAGCAGGGTGGTGATTTCAACCTTGTCGGCCAGGAAGATCATCAGGGTGGTGACGTCGCCGGTGATCAGCGACACGCCGCCGGAGTTCACCGCAAACACCACCAGGGTGCTGAACTGGATGCGTTTTTTCAGTTCAAGATCGAGGGACAGAATCAGGGAGCAGGAGACCAGCGTGGCGGTGATGTTGTCCGCCAGGGACGAGAACACAAAGCAGAACAGACCGGTGAGGAACAGCAGTTTGCGCTCGCTGACCTGTTTGGGCATGATCGTGTAAATGATGTTTTCAATGATGCCTTTCTTGTTCAGGTAGGCGACAAACGTCATCGCCGCCACCAGGAACAGCCACAGGCTGGCAATTTCCGTGATGCTCTCGGAAAGACCATGGTCGATGGTTTGGGTTTCCGCCGGGTCCCCGCTGAACAGAAACAGCAGCATCCAGCTCAGCGTTCCGAAAAATAATGTGACCTTGGCCTTGTTGACGTGGATCACTTCCTCGAAAATGACGCCCAAAAGCGCCATAACAGCAAAGACAATCAGTAACACATCCAAAGCAGACATGAGCGTTCCCGAACCGGTGGCATGAACCAGGCCCGAACGGACCTGTGACAAGATACGAGGGCAGATTGTAGACTTTTGGCCCCGCACGGACCACTGCCCGTTTGGCGCACCCGGGCGTTCTGACCGGCTGAAGCCGGCCCGGTTCGCAAACGATGACATTCGCAATTTATTCTTTTGGCGAAAATCGGGATAATTGCGGGCAAATTTCGACAGGAAGCGCACGGCAACGTCCTGCATCCGACGCCTGGCCGGCTTCCGACAGACCCCTCTGCTGATCGTGGATGGGTATAAAGGCTCAACACTAGCTAGGGTATAGACCAATGGCCGTTAGACAGGCAGACGTAGTGCTGGTCGGCGGTGGCGTCATGAGCGCCACCCTCGGCATGATGCTCAGGCAACTCGATCCGTCCCTGGACATCGTCATGGTGGAGCGTCTTGACCACGTTGCCCATGAAAGCACCGACGGATGGAACAACGCCGGCACCGGGCACGCCGGTTACTGTGAACTGAACTACACCCCGGAAACGGGCGATGGCGATGTGGCCATCGATCGGGCCCTGACCATCAACGCCCAGTTCGAAATCTCCCTGCAGTTCTGGTCCTACCTGGTCGAGCAGGGCATCCTCCCCGAGCCAAAAGGCTTTATCAACCGCACCCCGCACCAGAGCTTTGTCTGGGGTGAGGAGAATGTGGCCTTCCTCAAGCGCCGCCATGAGCGCCTGAGCGCCCACCACCTGTTCCGGGAGATGGAGTTTACTGAGTCCCCGGAGGAGCTGGCGGAGTGGATGCCGCTGGTGGTCAAACACCGCGATCCGATGGAGCGGGTGGCCGCCACCCGCATCCGCCACGGGTCCGACGTCGATTTCGGCTCCCTGACCCGCCATATGGTGTCCTGGCTGGAGTCCCAGCCCAACTTTGAGCTGATGGTCAGTAGCCCGGTCATCTCCCTCGACCAGCGGGAAAACGGTCGCTGGAAAGTGCGGGTAAAGAACCAGAACACCGGCGATATCACCAAGATTGAAACCGGTTTTGTGTTCCTGGGGGCCGGCGGCGGCGCGCTGCCACTGCTGCAGAAGTCCCACATCCGCGAAGCCCGGGGCTACGGCGGCTTCCCGGTCAGTGGCCAGTGGCTGGTGTGCAAGAAGCCGGAGGTTGTCCAGCAGCATCATGCCAAGGTTTACGGCAAGGCCCCCATTGGCGCGCCGCCCATGTCCGTGCCGCACCTGGATACCCGCATCATCAATGGCGAGCCGGCCCTGCTGTTTGGCCCGTTTGCCGGCTTCACCACCCGCTTCCTGAAGCAGGGATCGGTGTTTGATCTGTTCGGCTCCGTGCGCGCCAACAATCTGCGCCCGATGTTGTCTGTCAGTCGCCACAACATGGATTTGACCCGTTACCTGATCGGCGAGGTGTTCCAGTCCCACAGCGACCGGGTGGCTTCCCTGCGCAACTTCTTCCCGGACGCCCGTGAAGAGGACTGGACCCTGCAGATTGCCGGCCAGCGGGTGCAGATCATCAAGCAGGCGCCGGACGGCAGTGGCAAGCTGGAGTTCGGTACCGAGATCGTCGCCTCCGGCGACGGCTCACTGGCCGCGCTGCTGGGGGCCTCTCCGGGGGCTTCCACCGCCGCCAACGCCATGCTCGATGTGCTCGAGCGCTGCTTTGCAGATCGCCTCAAGAGCGACGAGTGGCAGTCCCGCATCCGCGACATGGTGCCGTCCTACGGCCGGTCGCTGGTAGACGACGAGGCGCTGCTGAACGACGTGCGGGCACGGACCCTGTCCACCCTGAAATTGAAGCCTTAGTCCAAAACGATCTAAAAAGCCGTAATTACCAGCGGGCGCGGACCTTTAGGGCCGCGCCCGCTGCCGTTTCCGGGGCTGTGGCGGTTGCGCCGGTCGCGTAATGGGTTCACCGTGGGGAGACACCCTGACGAGGAGAACCCCTGTGAACCAACAGACTGTTGATCCCGATAAAGGGTACATTGCGCTCCTTGGCTGGAGCCTGAACGCGATAGAAGCCGCCGACACCTTTGACCGGCGCTACGTCGTGGTCGCCCCGGACTGGGCGGAACCCTACTGTACCGAGCACGGCATTCCCTATCTTCCCTGGAACTTCGAGCGGCTGAACGATCGCTCCTTTGAGATCGGCCAGACCCTCAAGAAGATGGGCGTCGATGTGGCCATCCCGCTGTTTGAGGAAACCGTGGAATGGGCCGGTGCCATCAATTCCA
Organism: Marinobacter sp. C2H3; assembly: GCF_037080155.1. Taxonomy (NCBI): domain Bacteria; kingdom Pseudomonadati; phylum Pseudomonadota; class Gammaproteobacteria; order Pseudomonadales; family Marinobacteraceae; genus Marinobacter; species Marinobacter sp. C2H3. The sequence continues at coordinate 435,745 of NZ_JBBBNZ010000001.1, forward strand.
TTCTCATGGACAACCCGCGCCTGCTGGGCCAGTCCATGCTGCTGCGGGACAAGTCCCTGATGAAGCGCCGGGCCCAGCTTGGCGGTATCCGCGTGGGCATCTTTGAGGAGGCCCACGACCGGGATGACGTGATCCGCTTCCTCAAGCGGGTGAACCAGACGTTGCTGAAACTGGATGGCGACCCCAACGATCCCATTCACCTCAAAGCGTTCGATAAAGCAGGCTGCCTGGGGCATCGGGTCATCCGCACGCCAGATGAGGTGGACACCATTCCGGACGAGGAATTCCCGGTGCTGATGGAATCCCACCTGGACGGATGGGAGTTTGCCGTTGAAGCCTGGATTCACGACGGCAAGATCCGCTTTCTGAACATCTCCGAGTACGTCACCCTCGGCTACTCCGTGTTTGTGCCCGCCACCCCGGACCTCGAGCGCTATCGCGCCGATATCACGGCGGAAATCGAAAAGCTGATCCGCACCTTCGATATCCAGTTTGGCTTTGTGCACCCGGAATACTTCGTGACCAGTGACGGCACCATGTACTTCGGCGAAGTGGCCTATCGCCCGCCTGGCTTCAAAGTGTTCGAGCTGCTGGAGCGCGTCTATGGCTTCAACGCCTATCAGGGCATGATCCTGGCGTTCGATCCGAAGACCACTGAGGAGGAGATTACGGCCTTCTTCCCCCGGGAAGTGGTGGACGCGACGGCCCACGCCGGTTGCTTCGGGGTGTATCCGCGGCGCCGGGTGGTCAGCCGGCTGGAAATTCCGGATGAGACGGAAAACCACCCCTACTTCGAGTCCCACGAGCTGACGCCGCCGATGGAGGAGACGGTCACCAAACGGTCTGCGTTTGGTACCCACTGGGGGCTGGTCTATTTCTCCGGTGATGATCCCTATGTCCTGAGGGATCTGCTGAAGCGGCAGGAGACCCTGGATTTCTATGTATAATCAGCCCGTGTAACCGGACCATCGCACCACACCACAGGCGGGCACGCTGCGCCATATAAGGGGGCCAGATTGAGTGGTCAGCAGGGACAGGACAATGCGGTCACGGCAGACGTCGGGGCGCTGCTGAAGAAACTGGATGACGGAATCGAGGCGCTGGCGACCAGCCGCCCGTTCGCCAAAGCCGCCAAGCTTCCCCGGGTGTTTGACCTGGTACGGCGCACGTTGCTTCAGCCCGCCGGCTTTGATGCCGTCAGCGCCCGGGTGCAACGACTGGAGCAGGCGGGGTTTTTCGAGGGGACGGACTGGGCCGAACCCGGCCTGCTGTTACCCTCGCTTACCCCCCACGCGCTCAAGAGCACGCTGGCGGATACCGTGGTCATCGAGGCGGTCAGTCAACTGCGGCTGCTGGCGGTGGCCCAGGGCAACTACCCGCACCCGAAAGTCTCCGCCGAGCAGGCGCACCACTATCTGACTCAGGTGCTGGCGATCAATCTCGGCCTGCTGTTTGGCAACGGCGGCGAGGCGGAACGGGAGCAGGGCAAGCTGGCCCGGATCAGCCAGGGGCTGGTGCAGTATGTGGCCAGCCACATCGGCTACGAGGATGTGATCGACAGCCTGATCGAGGAGATCTGGCGCATCCTGGAGCAACGGCCGATTCAGGTCAGCCACGTCAGCCGCATGATCACGGAAATCGCCATCTGCCGGGATGACCCGAACGTGGATCTGGGCACCGCAGGCCGTGGTGCGGACCGGCTTATTTCCAGCCTGTACGGGCCCACCCGGGCCTGCGCCGAAGATCCGGGCGTGGCCGTGTATGGCCAGCGCCTGGATGCCATGGACCTGACCGCGCTACAGAATGAAGCCCGCGGCTTTGCCCGCTCCATGCACGATACCGGCCTTGTTTCCCCCTATCACGCCACCTTTGTGCGGTTTATCGCCCGGGAGCAGGACGCGCTGCTGGCGGAGGCGCTGGGTCTGTCCAGTACCGGCCGGGATTGCCTGCTGTGCTATCAGGAGCTGGTGCTGGCGCTGATCGACCACATGATGTTTTCGGAAACCGCCCAAGGCCTCTACGGCCTGGCTTTGATGCTTGAGCGGGGCATTCTGTACCAGCCACCGGTGGCACCGGCGCTGTGGCGGCAGGTGCGGTTGCCTCTGTGTCAGGCGGCCTCCGAGCGCCTGTCGCTGGCCTATGGTACCGCGACGTCGCCCTCCGCGAGGCTGCTCCAGGGCGTGGTCAGCCTGCTGGGCCAGCCCCTGGGCGTAGGGCAGGGCAACAACCCCACGTGCCAGTCCGCCCGGGCACTGTCGATCTGGGCCTACAACGATCCGGATTACCTGCTTCAGATGATTGCCTGGGCGGCCCGGGATAACGAAATCATCATGCACTTTGAGGGTCGGCCCATCTCCTCCGCCGCCAGCGCCGGGGGGCTTGCCGCCGAGGTGACGCTGGACCTGGACCCGGTCTCGCTGGTGGTGGTGCCCCACCTCGACCGCATATACGTCGAGATGGGGCGGCAGTGCGCCGACCGGGCCGGCGATCCGCACCAGTGGGTGAACCCGGAATTCCACGGCTGGTCCGCCGGCCGGGGCTTTGCCATCAACGTGGACGTCGCGACCGGCTGCCTGGATGACCTTGAGGGTTTCGTTCGCCATTTCTACTCCAGCTACCATCCTTACCACAACGGCAACCAGCCGCTGATTCACCCGCAGCCGGCGGGCATTGCCGTGACGGACAGTGCCGCGCGGTTCATCGGCTGGCACGCGATCACCATCCTGCGGGCCGGACTGGATCAGGAAGGCGAGATGCGCCTGTACTTCTTCAATCCGAACAACGACAGCGGCCAGGATTGGGGCAACGGTGTAAAGGTAAGCACCGCGGGCAATGGCGAGCGGTTTGGCGAATCGTCGCTGCCATTTGAGCAATTTGTCACGCGGCTGTATATCTTTCACTATGACCCGCTGGAACGCGGCGAGCCGGCGGATCTGGACGACGAGGAACTCCAGCGGGTCATTCACGGCGTATACGACAGCTGGGGACGTGATCGCCTGCCCGCCCAGACCTTGCAGGCGAGCACGCCGCACACCGACTGAACCGCACATCGAGCGATCAAGAGGACACCTATGGCCAACGACCAACAGCCCGCCCGTAACGGGGCCGAGCTTTTTATCCGGGCGCTTGAGAACGAAGGCGTCAAGTACATCTTCGCGGTGCCCGGGGAGGAAAACCTGGCGTTTCTTGAGGCGCTGCGGGAGTCCAGCATCCAGCTAATCCTGAACCGGCACGAGCAGGCCGCGGGCTTCATGGCCGCCACCTACGGCCGGCTGACCGGGCAGGTGGGCGTGTGTCTGTCTACCCTTGGGCCCGGTGCCACCAACCTGGTCACCGCCGCCGCCTACGCCCAGCTCGGGGCCATGCCCATGATGATGATATCCGGGCAGAAGCCGATCAAATCCTCCAAGCAGGGGCTGTTCCAGATTCTGGATGTGGTCGATCTGATGCGGCCGCTGACCAAGTTTACCCGGCAGATCAGCAACGCCAACACCATTCCCGCCAAGGTGCGCGAAGCCTTCCGGCGGGCCTCGGAAGAGCGTCCGGGCGCGGTGCACCTGGAGTTGCCGGAAGACATTGCCGACGAAACCCCGGACACCGACAGCCACATCTTCCAGCCCAGTGACGCGCGCCGGCCCACCGCCAGCCGCAAGAGCCTGGAGACGGCCTGCGAGATGATGCGTGACGCCAAGCACCCGCTGATCATGATTGGCGCCGGTGCCAACCGGAAACGGGTGTCCCAGGCGCTGATTCACCTGGTTAACGCCACCAACATTCCCTTCTTCACCACCCAGATGGGCAAGGGCGTGGTGGACGAGCGCCATCCGCGGTACCTGGGCAATGCCGCGCTCTCCGCCGGGGACTTCGTGCATTGTGCCATCGAGCACGCGGACCTGGTGATCAACGTTGGCCACGATGTGGTGGAGAAACCGCCGTTCTTCATGCACCCGGGCGGCAAGAAAGTGATCCACATAAACTTCTCCGGCGCCGATGTGGACCCGGTGTACTTCCCCCAGCACGAAGTGGTGGGCGACATCGCCAACAGCGTGGAATACCTGGCCGAGCACTGCGGCCAGTGCGACAACCACGATTTCACCCGGTTCATGGAGGTGAAATCCGCGGTGGACGCGCACATGCTGGAGCGGGCTAACGACGACCGGTTTCCGGTGATTCCCCAGCGCATCGTTCATGACGTGCGGGGCGTGATGCCAGATGACGGCATCATTGCCCTCGACAACGGCATGTACAAGCTCTGGTTTGCCCGCAACTACCCGGCCTACGACAACAACACGGTACTGCTGGACAACGCCCTCGCCTCCATGGGGGCTGGCCTGCCCAGTGCCATGATGGCGTCCATGCTGTATCCGGACCAGAAAGTGATGGCCATCTGCGGCGACGGCGGTTTCATGATGAACAGCCAGGAGCTGGAGACCGCCGTCCGCCTGGGCCTGAACCTCGTGGTGCTGATCATCAACGACAGCGCCTACGGCATGATCAGGTGGAAGCAGGGCCAGGAGGGTTACCCGGACTTCGGTCTGAACTACCGGAACCCGGATTTCGTGAAGTATGCGGAGTGTTACGGCGCCACCGGCCACCGGGTGACCCGCGCCGCCGACCTCAAGCCGATTCTCGATCAGGCTCTGGCCGCGGGTGGCGTGCACCTGGTGGACGTGCCGGTGGACTACAGCGAAAACCACCGGGTATTCGACAAGGAACTGGCAGAACTGACCTGCAAACTCTAGCGCGTTAACATGGAATATTGATGGTAAAAAGGTATACGCGATGAGAGTGATCAGAGTCCCGTTTCTGGCGTGTCTGGCTGTGGCGTTGTTGCTGGCGGGCTGCAGCCGGCCGGAAACGCCCCAGGAAGTGGCCGCGGCGTTCTGGCAGGCCATGGCCGATAACGATGCCGATGATGTGGTGGCGTACTCCACGTTGACCGACGACTCCGGGTTCGACGGCTTCAAGCGCGACTGGGCCGGTGTGGCGCCGTCCTTCGGCCGGGTCGTCATAGACGGGCCGGAAGCGACGGTGGTCACCCGCCTGCCGGTGGCCGGCCAGCCCGATGCAGAGCGCCAGGAACGGATGACCTATCTGGTCAAGGGGGCGGAGGGCTGGCAGGTTGACTACGAGCGGACCGGTGAGGCCATTCTCAACCCGTCGCCGTTCCAGGGGCTGATGGGCGAGCTGAACCGGTTGGGGGATCGCATTGCCCGCAACTTCTCGCAGTCTTCGGACAATGTTGAGGCGAGAATGGATCAACTCGCGCAGGACCTGCAGACCTATTCCGACGATCTCCGGGATCGGGCGCAGGACGCCATGGAGGCCTTCGCGGAGCGCTTGCAGGACGCCATGAAATCCCTGGAAGACTCCCTGAATGATGCGCTCCAGGACAACCAGCAGGCTCCTCAGGGAGACCGAGCCGTTCTGCAACAGGCGGCGCGGAACCTTGATACTCGCGCGGAGGCGCTGGACGAACCCACGGCCGAGCATCTGGCGGAGGCCAGCCGCGCGGTGGCTGACGCCGGTAACCGCCTGGCCTCCCTGAGCGGCGAGACCTGGCGTGAGTACCAGCCCCAATGGGAATCCGCCCTGACGGCGATCCGGGCGGATACCCGGCGGTTTTTTGAACGCCTGGGGCAGGAGCGCTAGCGGCTGGACTGCTCCGCGCCCCGGAGCATGGCGTGCAGCAGTTCGTCCGCGTCGAACTTGGTCAGCGCCTCGTTGGCGCCCACCTGGTTCGCGTAGCTCAGGCTCATCTCACTGTTCAGTGAGGTGTGCAGGATAATGTAGGGCTGCTTCAGCGAGCGATTGTCCCGAATGTTGAACGCCAGCTCGTAGCCGTCCAGCCCCGGCATCTCGATGTCGCTCACCAGAATGTCCACCGGATGCCCGAGCTCCTCCTCCCGGATCAGGGTCTGGAAGGCCTGATCGCCGTTGCTGGTGACGTGATAGGTGATGCCCTTACTGTCCAGGACGTCGCACAGCTGCTTCCGGGCCACCTGGGAATCGTCCACCAGCAAGATGTTCTGGGCCCGCAGGGTTTCCTGCTGCAGATCACTCAGGTGGCTGTCCTGGGCCACCAGCGTTTCCGGGTACACCCGCGCCAGCAGCAGCTCCACGTCCAGCAGCTGGATAATATCGCCGTCCAGGTCCAGCAGACCGGTGACAAACGCGTTCTGCCCGAGCGCCTTGGGTGGCGGCAAAACCTTGCGCCAGTTTACCTCTACGATCTGCTGCACGTTGCGCACCAGAAAACCGATCTCCTGGCGCTGGATGTCGGTGATGATCACCGACGCCTGGGCGCGTTCCTCTTTCGGCAGAGGCGGATAGCCCACGGCCGCGGCCATATCGATCACCGGTACCGCCGCACCCCGGAAGGTGGCCGTGCCGATCACCGCCGGGTGACTGTGGGGCAGCTTCGTCAGCTTCGGGAACGGCAGGATTTCACGGATTTTCAACGTGCCCAGGCCGAACAGCCGCGAGCCGGCCAGTCGGAACAGCAGGAGTTTTTGGGACTGTTTGGTGGTGCCTGACATCGCAGTGGGGTCCTTCAAACGGAATCGTGCGCCGAAAACGGCCATCGGCCAGCAACCGTGCGAAATGGGCTGGCCCGGAAACGGGTGACGTGTAGCAATAGTAGCAGGTAACCCCGGCGCCGGGCGGCGCGGGTTTGTATCAAAGCGTGACCGATGCCGGCTAGCCCAGCAGCGCCGAGCCGATGAACCAGAAGGTGCCCACGGTAAACGCTGACGCCAGCACTGCCAGCACACCGTCCCGGGCAATGATCGCCAGCCCGAACGCCATCAGCGACAGCCCACCGCCGTTGGCGCTGAACGGCACCACCTCCATGGCCGGCATCGCACCCGCCACCGACATGCACTCCAGCGCCATCAGGTACTGCCCCGGCCCCCGGGTGAGCCACACCAGCCGCGGCCGCGTGTAGCGATCCATCCAGGCCGTCGGCTTCTCCAGCCACTCCAGCCCCCGCATCAACTTGCGCCGGCTCACCCGGCGGCCTGCCAGCGTCGCCGGCAGCCAGATCGAGTGCCGCTGGAACAGCAATTGACCCAGGGTCAGCAGCACGATCAGCCCCATGATCGTCGGCACGCCCGGGATGTCCCCGATCAGCGGCGCCACCACGATCAACCCGGCCACAAACACCACTGGCCCGAACGACCGCTCACCCACCGCCTGGAACAGGTCCGCCACGGACACCCGCTCCTGATGCTCGGTGGCCGTGCGCAGGCGATCGAACAGCTGCTCAAGGTTTTCCGGATCGTTGGGTTGGTTCATGGGCGTGTCTGGTTGGAGTGTAACGAACAGCGTAAGGGATTTGGGGGTGGGGTGCATGGCGGGGAGGTGACGGGTGGGTAAGGGACCGGGTTCAGGCGTTTTGGGGCAAATCTTCAGAACGCTGAAACGAAAAAAGCCCCGGCGAACCGGGGCATTTTTCTGGGAGTTTGGTGGAGACGGCGGGAATTGAACCCGCGTCCGCCAGTACTCAGCCTTGAGATCTACATGCTTAGTGTCCTTCTATTGATTTAACCTCAAGCGACCCGAAGGTCAGGGTGCAAGAGGCGATCTCTTTAATCTTAGCCGAACATCAGTGAGCTCTGATGAACGGAGCAGCCTATAAGCGATGACGTTCTGGGATGGTGCTACTGAGTTATAGGCGCCTCAGCCAGAACGACTGGAACGGCTTACGCCGCCAGTGCGTAGTTTTCGTCGTTTGCGACTATTTTAAAGCAGCTTTGGATTTACGAGATTCGCTGCCATCTCGACATGCACCCAAGGGTTCGCCACCAGCGTCGAAGCCATGTCGTCCCCTTACATCAAAGTATATGTGGGCGGAGCCGGCTACTTCAAGGCCGGTGGCGTGGAAATGTACTTATGGTGCCGGCCGTCGCGGTGGCCGGACTGCTGGCTGGCTACTGGTTGGCTTCCCGCATGATGCGCTGCTTCTGGCGGTTCCAGTCGCGTTCCTTCTCGGTGGCGCGCTTGTCGAACTCCTTCTTGCCCTTGGCCAGGGCAATCTCGCACTTCACCTTGTTCTTTTTCCAGTACAGCGCCAGCGGGATACAGGTGTGGCCCGCCTGGTTCACCTTGCCGAGGATCTTGGCAATCTCTTTCTTGTGCAGCAGCAGCTTGCGGGTTCGGGTCGGGTCCGCGATCACGTGGGTAGAGGCGGTGGACAGGGGCGTAATGTGGGCGCCCAGCAGCCAGGCTTCGCCGTTCTTGAGCAGCACGTAGGCGTCCACCAGTTGGGCCTTGCCGGCGCGCAGGGATTTCACTTCCCAGCCAAGCAGGGCCAGGCCCGCCTCGAAGCGATCCTCGATGGCGTACTCGTGTTTCGCCTTTTTGTTCAGGGCGATGGTGCTGCTGGGGGTTCCGGGTTTTTTCTTGCTCATGAATCAGGGATCCGGAGTCGGACGTTCAATGGTGAAGGGCCGCGCGGCGGGTGACGGGCGCGCCGGCAAAACGGGCATTGTAGCCCAGGAGTGCCGGACCGGTCACGAATTCGCCGGTGGTAAGACAGGCGCAGGGGTGCGGGCTTGTGCCTATGGGCTACAATGTCAGGCCAGTTTCGTCCGGGATGCCGCATGCTGACGCCGTACCACACTTCTATTGGGTCGTTTACCAGAAAATCCACCTTTTTCTGGGCCGCTGTTGGCGCCACGGTGGGCCTGTCGAACCTGTGGCAGTTTCCTTACCTGGCCAGCCTACACGGCGGCGCCGCGTTTCTGGTGGTGTACCTGGTGTGCCTGTTGGTGATCACGCTCCCCCTGATGGTCGCTGAGAGCGGCCTGGGCCGGCAGAGCCGTCATGGTCTGGTGCTGGCGCTGGACGGGCTGATCCGCCGGGCGGGCTGTTCCCGGGGCTGGATGTATGTGGGTCGGTTGGCGATCGTGGCGGCGTTTCTGGTGTTGTCCTATTCGGCGGTGTTCGGGGCCATTGCCGTGGCCTACGTGTTTCAGGGCGCCATTGGCCGCCTTTCGGGCGTGGATGAGGCCGGCGCCGGCCGTGTCCTGGCCGCCCTGGTGGCGGACCCGGGCAACTACCGCGTTTTTGTCGCGTGGCATGCGTTCTTTTTGTTTCTGGTGGTCGGCGTGTCCATGCAGGGCGTGGTCAAGGGGCTGGAGCGGGCGGTTCGCACGCTCGTTCCGGGTTTATTGCTTCTGCTTCTGGCGCTGTTTGCCCTGGCGGCTGTGCGGGGGCACCTGTCCGAATCCGTCGGGCGGCTGTTGGGGTGGCGCCTGGAGGATCTGGATTGGACCGGAGTTCGCGCGGCGCTGTTTCAGGCGGTGTTCACACTCGGTCTCGGGATGGGGGTATGGACAATACTGGGCGCCTACAGCACGGCCCATACCCGCTTCAAACGGTCGCTGATTGCGGTGGTTCTGGTGGATGCGCTGGTGGCGGTGCTGGCCGGATTGATGATGTACGCCATGGCGCCCGCAGACCCCACCTACGGCGGTCGGGGTTTCGAGCTGCTGTTCATTACCTTGCCGGTCAGCCTGGGTCAGTTTCCCTACAGCCAGTTTCTGATGGCGGTGACCTTCCTCATGGTGGTGCTGGTGGTGTGGACCTCCTCGCTTGCCCTGATGGAGCCGGTGGTTGGCTGGTTCCGGGAATGGACCGGTGCACCCCGTGGGCTGTCTGCCCTGCTGGTGGGCGTCCTGGCCTGGGTGGCGGGGCTGGCGTCGCTGTTATCATTCAACCTCTGGTCCGACTACCGCTGGGCCGGCGCGACGGCGTTCCGCTGGCTCGAGTTCGTGACGGCCGGGATTATCATTCCTCTGGTGGCCTCGCTGCTGGCGTTCTTTATTGGTCGGCGGCTTTACCGGCATATGGCGATTGAGCTGACCGGTGAGACGCCGGCACCGGTGGCGCGTATCTGGTATTACCTGCTGCGTACGGTGCTGCCCCTCCTGGTGGCGGTGGTCGGCGTGCTGTATCTGGAGTACGCCATGTCCGGGTTGTGCACGGCGGGTGGGAGCAGCCCCTGGTGCGAACAACGTCAGCCGGCGGTGGCGCAGGTGCGGGAAAATGCCCCGAATGGCGGCGACTTCCTTTATCATAGGGGCTGACAGAATCCGTTAACGCAGGACCCTCGGAGCCCATGGCCCATCAGATCGATAAAAGCGCGCTGGTGATGCATTCCGTTGAACGTATGTTTCACCTCGTCAACGACGTTGCCCGTTACCCCGAATTCCTTCCCTGGTGCGCGGGTGCCGAAGTACTGGAACAGGACGGTGAACAGATTACGGCGTCCCTGGAAATCGCCAAGGGCGGCGTGCGCCACCGGCTGACGACCCGCAACCGTCTGAACAACCCGGAAGGGATTGAAATGAACCTGGTGGACGGGCCGTTCCGGAATCTGAAGGGGCAGTGGCATTTCAAGGCGTTGAGCGACAGTGCCTGCAAGGTGATCCTGAGCCTGGAATTCGAGTTTTCCGGGTCCCTGTCCCGGATGGCGTTTGGTACCGTGTTTAGCCAGGCCGCCAACACCATGGTGGATGCCTTCTGCCGTCGCGCGGATGATGTGTATCAGGGCGTGCCGGGGTGACCCGTGGCGGTTCTTCTGCAGGGCGCGGCCCTGAGGGGACTTCGGCCATGGGCGTGACGGCCGGGATTGATATCGAAGTCGCCTATGCGCGGCCGGATCGCCAGGAGATCCTGTCGCTGACGGTGCCGGAGGGCACCACGGCGCTGGAGGCGGCGCGCCGGTCCGGCATTGTCGACCGTTTTCCGGAGATTGATCTGGACCAGAGCGATATGGGCATCTTCAGCCGGGTGCTGAAAGACCCGGCAGCGGAAGTTTTGCGGGCTGGAGATCGCGTGGAAATATACCGCCCGCTCAACATCGATCCGAAGCAGGCGCGGCTGAATCGTGCCCGGGGCGGCGCCCCGCTGAGTCGTCGTCAGTAGGCTGGCGTGTCGTCCATCAGTTGGGCTTCATAGCTGGCGAACTGGTCACCATCGTAATACACGATGATGCGCTGCTCCTTGATCTCGCCGCCGCTGCGCTGGAACGTGTAGGTGTAGTACTCCCGGGACGGGTCTACCGGGTTGATCAGCAGTGGCGTGCCGAGCAGGGCGTGAACCTGGCTTCGGGGCATGCCCTCCTTCAGGGAGGTCAGCTCCTCGTCGGTCACGATATTGCCCTGCTGAACGTTGATTTTGTAGACACCCGGGAAGATGCAGCCAGACAGCAGAAAGGCCAGCAGGAAGGCGAGTGGGAGCGTTGGGAGCTTTTGCATCACCGGGGGAAATCCTCTATCTTGAATTCGCCTGCCGAGGGCAGGCATGAGACGGTTAGACCCTGATATTGCGGCCCACTATACCGAAGCCGCGAGGCACACCAAAGAGCGAATAGTAACATGTCATCTGAAAACGCCGAATTACGAAAAGTCGGGCTCAAGGTTACCTTGCCACGGGTAAAGATCTTCAACATTCTGGAGAATGCCAACGAGCATCACCTGAGTGCGGAAGACGTTTACAAGAAGCTCCTTGAGCAGGGCGATGACGTGGGTCTGGCAACCGTCTACCGGGTGCTGACCCAGTTTGAAGCCGCCGGCCTGGTGCTTCGGCACAATTTTGAGGGCGGTCACGCGGTCTTTGAGATGGCCGGCGACGACCACCACGATCATATGGTGTGTACCCAGACCGGTGAAGTGGTGGAGTTTGTTGATGAGGTCATCGAGGAGCGTCAGCGCAAGATTGCCGAAGAACACGGTTTTGAACTGGTGGACCACAGCCTGATTCTGTACGTGAAACCTGCCAACAAGGGCTGACTGCCGTCCCGCTCTGGCGGCCCGGTTTGCCCGGAGCCGCCGCCCCTCCTGAAGTGTCTACCGATTTTGTGTACAGCCCGTTCCCAGTGTTCCCTGCGGCCGCTCAGTGATGGGTGGCCTGGCCCTTGAGGAACATTTCCCGGGCGTGGGCCAGGGTTTGCTCCGTCATGTCCACGCCGCCCAGCATGCGCGCCACCTCATCAATCCGGCCCTGATCGTCCAACGTTTCAATGCGGGAGAAGGTGGCATCCTGCTGGGTAAATTTGCTGACGAACAGGTGTTGGTGACACTGCGCCGCCACCTGCGGCAGGTGGGTAACGCACAATACCTGGCCGTTCTCCCCCAGGGCGCGGAGAAGGCGGCCCACCACTTCCGCGGTACCGCCGCCAATGCCCACGTCCACTTCATCGAACACCAGGGTGGGGGTGGTGGAGGTCTGGGCGACGACCACTTGAATGGCGAGGCTGATGCGGGACAGCTCGCCACCGGAAGCGACTTTCGCCAGCGGCCGCGCCGGCTGGCCCGGGTTGGCGCTGACCAGGAACTCAATGTCTTCATGGCCATGGGGTGACGGTTCCGCGTCGGACGAACGGCCCAGGTGGGTAACAAACTGCATGGTGGGCATGCTCAGTTGCGCCAGCTCTCGGGCCACCCGCTCGTCCAGGGCCACGGCGGCTTTCTCCCGGGCGCCAGACAGCTCCGTCGCAAGGGTGTCGTAGCGGTCACGGACGCTGTCCAGCTCGGCCTCCAGTTGTTCCAGGCTGCCAGCGCCGCCATCGAGTTCCGCCAGTTCCGCGCTCAGCCGCTGATGCAACTCCGGCAGTTCCTCGGGAGGTATCCGGTGCTTGCGCGCCATCTGGAAAATGGCGCTCAGGCGCTCTTCCACCTCCGCCAGTCGGGCGGGATCGGCCTCGTAGTCCTCCACGAACCGGCGCAGGTTGTCGCCGGCCTCGGTGATCTGGATGCAGGCTTCGTTCAGCATCTGAATGCTGTCGGCCAGTGCCGGTACCTCCACGGGCAACTGCTCCAGTTGGTGCAGCGCCTGGCGCACCAGCTGCGCGGCGCTGGTGTCGTCCTCGGTGCAGAGCATGGCGGCCTGATGGCTGCTGTGCAGGACCGAGTCCGCCTGGCTGAGCTGGGCCTGCTCCTGTTCCAGCGTCTCCTGTTCGCCTGGCTCAAGGGCCAGCCGATCCAGCTCTTCCACCTGATAGCGCAGCAGTTGCAGGCGAGCTTCGGCTTCGTCAGCGTTTTGCTGGCGCTGTGCCAGCTTTTGTCGGGCTTGATGCCACGCTTTCCAGGCCACCCGGGTGTCTTCCGCCAGTGCCTCAACGCCGGCAAATTCATCCAGCAGGGTGCGATGGGTATCCTTTCTCAACAGGGACTGGTGCTGATGCTGGCTGTGGATGTCCATCAGCAGACCGCCGAGTTCCCGAAGCTGGGACAGGGGGCAGGGCTGGCCGTTGATGAACGCCTTGGAGCGACCGTCCCGGCTGATGGTGCGCCGCAGAATGCAGTCGTTGCGGTCGTCCAGCTCTTGGGCTTCCAGCCAGGCGCGGGCGGCAGGAATGCGGGCAATGTCAAAACTGGCGGTGATGTCGGCCCGCTTGGCGCCGTGGCGGACGGCACCGGCATCCGCCCGGTCCCCCATTGCCAGCCCGAGGGCGTCCAGCACAATGGATTTGCCGGCGCCGGTCTCCCCGGTCAGGGCGGTCATGCCCTGTGTGAATTGCAGCTCCACACGTTCGGCAATGGCGTAGTTGGAAACCGTCAGCTGAGTGAGCATGGTAGACCTCCGCTCCAGGAAATGTGCCGTCACAACCACTGTCTGGGTATACAGTATATGGGAATATATACAGTGTTTTTCGCCTTTGCAAACCACCATTGGTGAATTTCTTCACAGATCTCCGCCAGCAATGGTTGAAACCCCGCGCAGCAGCCCCATATCCCATCGAAATTCCGGTTTTGTCGCGGTTCCGGCCGCGCAATCTATCCCTCGGCCCGAGGTGGGCCGTTCCAAGATTGAGCAGGAGTCCTCATGAGCGCTGACGAAAAACGCAACGAGCAGGTAGACGAACTGAATGACGCCGTCCAGGGCGATGCGCCCGAGGCCGGTTCCGACGCTGACGGCGGGTCCGAAGTCGATCAACTTCGGGCGCAGGTGCAGGAGCTGCAGGACCAGGCGCTGCGGGCCCAGGCGGAAATGCAGAACGTGCGGCGCCGGTCCGAGATTGACGTGGAAAAGGCGCACAAGTTTGCGCTGGAAAAGTTCGTCAAGGAGCTGCTGCCGGTGGCGGACAGCCTGGAGAAGGCTGTTGAAGCCGCCCAGGGCCATCAGGACGCCGGGGATGTCGTGGCGTCTATCCACGAGGGCGTGGAAATGACCCTGGGGCTGATGATGAACAGTCTGAAGAAATTCAACGTTGAACAGCTGAACCCGGTGGGCGAGCCGTTTGATCCGCAGCAGCATGAGGCCATGTCCATGGTGCCGGCGCCGGACGCCGAGCCCAACAGCGTAGTGGCCGTTGTTCAGAAAGGCTACCTGCTGAACGGCCGCGTGGTCCGTCCCGCCATGGTGGTTGTGGCCAAGGCCGGTGAGGCCCCCAAAATCGACGAGCAGGCTTGAAAAGTCGGCGAGCGCGCCAATATAGCCAGTAATTAGCGAGAAGCGGTCAGGTTCCGCAAACGCATTGACGACATCTGGAGTGATTCAATGAGCAAGATTATCGGTATCGACCTCGGCACCACCAACTCCTGTGTGGCCATCATGGATGGCGACAAGGTCAAGGTTATCGAGAACGCAGAGGGTGATCGCACCACCCCGTCCATCATCGCGTACACCGAAGACGGCGAAACCCTGGTTGGCCAGTCTGCCAAGCGCCAGGCGGTCACCAACCCGTCCAACACCCTGTACGCCATCAAGCGTCTGATTGGCCGCCGCTTCGAAGACGACGTGGTCCAGAAAGACATCAAGATGGTGCCCTACAAGATCACCAAGGCGGACAACGGTGACGCCTGGGTTGAGGTGAAGGGCAAGAAGATGGCGCCGCCGCAGGTGTCCGCCGAAGTGCTCAAGAAAATGAAGAAGACCGCGGAAGACTACCTGGGTGAGAAGGTCACCGAGGCGGTGATCACCGTGCCGGCCTACTTCAACGACAGCCAGCGCCAGGCCACCAAGGACGCCGGCAAGATCGCCGGCCTGGAAGTGAAGCGGATTATCAACGAGCCGACCGCCGCGGCCCTGGCCTACGGCCTGGACAAGCGCAGCGGCGACCGCACCGTGGCCGTCTACGACCTGGGTGGTGGTACCTTCGATTTGTCCATCATCGAGATCGCTGACGTGGACGGTGAGCACCAGTTTGAAGTGCTGGCCACCAACGGCGACACCTTCCTGGGCGGCGAGGACTTCGACCTGAAAATCATCGAGTACCTCGCGGACCAGTTCAAGAAGGACAGCGGCATCGACCTGCGGGGCGATTCCCTGGCCATGCAGCGTTTGAAGGAAGCGGCTGAGAAGGCGAAGATTGAGCTGTCCAGCAGCCAGCAGACCGACGTGAACCTGCCGTACATTACGGCCGACGCGTCCGGTCCCAAGCACATGAACGTGAAGCTGACCCGCGCCAAGCTGGAATCCCTGGTGGAAGACCTGGTCCAGCGCAGCCTGGAGCCGTGCAAAGTGGCCCTGCAGGACGCCGGCATGAAGGCGGCCGAGATCGATGAGGTTATCCTGGTGGGCGGCCAGACCCGCATGCCGATGGTGCAGGAAAAGGTGAAGGCGTTCTTTGGCAAAGAGCCGCGCAAGGACGTCAACCCGGACGAGGCGGTGGCCATGGGCGCTGCTATTCAGGCTGCCGTGCTGTCTGGTGATGTGAAAGACGTTCTGCTGCTGGACGTGACCCCGCTGACCCTGGGTATCGAAACCATGGGCGGCGTGGCCACCCCGCTGATCGAGAAGAACACGACCATCCCGACCAAGAAGTCGCAGACCTTCTCCACCGCGGATGACAACCAGACCGCCGTGACCATCCACGTGGTGCAGGGCGAGCGCAAGCAGGCCGCCCAGAACAAGTCCCTGGGCCGGTTCGATCTGGCGGACATTCCGCCGGCGCCGCGCGGAGTGCCGCAGATTGAGGTCACCTTTGACATCGACGCCAACGGCATCCTGAACGTGTCGGCCAAAGACAAGGCCACCGGTAAGGAGCAGTCCATCGTCATCAAGGCCTCTTCCGGCCTGAACGATGACGAGATCGAGAAGATGGTGCGCGACGCCGAGGCCAACGCCGACGAGGATCGCAAGTTCGAAGAGCTGGTGCAGGCCCGTAACCAGGGTGATGCGATGGTGCACGCCGTTCGCAAGACCCTGAAAGAGGCCGGCGACAAGGTCAGCGACAGCGAGAAGGACAGCATCGAGTCCGCCATCAAGGACCTCGAAGACGCGCTGGCCGGCTCTGACAAGGACGACATTGAGGCCAAGACCCAGAAGCTGACTGAGGTGTCCTCTGAACTCGCGCAGAAAATGTACGCCGAGCAGGGTTCGCAACAGGGTCAGGCCGGTGCCGCTGACGGCGCCAGCCAGTCCCAGTCCGCCGACGACGCGGTGGACGCCGAGTTCGAGGAAGTCAAGGACGACAAGAAGTAAAACCGAGGACCATCAGGCAGTTGGAAAACGCGGGGGCAGCCCCGCGTTTTCCGCGTTATAAAAACAGGGTTTTTCAGCATGGCCAAGCGTGATTATTACGAAGTCCTCGGGGTTTCCCGGGACGCGGACGACAAGGACATCAAGCGGGCGTATCGGAAGCTCGCGATGAAATACCATCCGGACCGCAACCCGGACGACACGGACGCCGAGAACAAGTTCAAGGAGGCCAGCGAAGCCTACGAAGTGCTGGCAGACGCCAACAAGCGCGCCGCCTACGACCAGTTCGGACACGCCGGCGTTGATGGCCAGGCCGGCGGCGGTTTCGGTGGCGGCGGTGCCAGCTTCTCCGACATCTTCGGAGACGTGTTCGGCGACATCTTCGGCGGTGGCGGCGGCCGGGGTCGCAATACCCGCGGCGCCGATCTGCGCTACACCCTCGAGCTGGATCTTGAGGAAGCCGTTAAGGGCAAGACCGTTAAAATCACCATTCCGGGCCACAAGGAATGTGAAGCCTGCGACGGCAGCGGCGCCACCAAAGGCTCCGGCGTCGAGACCTGTGGTACCTGCCGGGGTGTTGGTCAGGTGCGCATGCAGCAGGGTTTCTTTGCGGTTCAGCAGACCTGCCCGACCTGTCGCGGTGCCGGCCAGATCATCAAGGATCCGTGCAAGGTGTGCCACGGCCAGGGCCGGGTGCGTGAGGAAAAGACCCTCTCGGTGAAAGTGCCGCCAGGCGTGGATACCGGTGATCGCATTCGCCTGTCCGGTGAGGGCGAAATGGGCGTGGACGGCGGACCGTCCGGCGACCTGTACGTCCAGATAGCGGTGCGCGAACACTCGATCTTCACCCGTGATGGCCGTAATCTCTACTGCGAAGTGCCCATCAGCATCGTCGACGCCAGCCTCGGCGGCGAGTTGGAAGTGCCGACGCTGGACGGTCGGGTTAAGCTCAAGATTCCGCCCGAAACCCAGACCGGCCGCCTGTTCCGCCTGCGCAACAAGGGCGTTAGTCCGGTCCGCGGTGGCCCGGCCGGCGATCTGTTGTGCCGTGTGATTCTGGAAACGCCGGTTAACCTGACCAAGCGCCAGAAGGAGCTGCTTGAAGAGTTCCAGAAGACGCTGGACGATAGCAATGGCAACCAGCATGCGCCCAAGAAGACCTCGTGGTTTGAGGGTGTGAAAAGCTTTTTCGACGAAATGAAGTTCTAACGGAGCGTCTGTAGCGGGTGTTGACGCCCGACGACCGGCTGACGAGGATATCGCACATGAAAGTAGCCATCATCGGCGCCGCCGGGCGCATGGGCAAGGTATTGATTGAGGCCGTCGACGGCACCGAAGGCCTGGAGCTGGGCGCCGCCATTGTGGAGCCGGGCAGCAGCCTGGTGGGCAGCGATGCCGGTGAGCTGGTCGGCATCGGCCGTACCGGTGTTCGCCTGGTGGACAGCCTGGCGCAGGTGAAAGACGCCTTTGACGTGCTGGTCGATTTCACCTTTCCGGACCTGACCCTGGAAAACGCCGCCTTCTGTGCCGAACACGGCAAGCGCCTGGTGGTGGGCACCACCGGTATGACCGACGCGGAAAAACAACAGTTGGCCCAGGCCGCCGAGTCCGTGCCCATCATGTTTGCCCCCAACATGAGCGTGGGCGTGAACGTGGTGCTCAATTTGTTGCGCACGGCTGCAGCAACCCTGGGTGACGACTACGATGTGGAAATCATCGAAGCCCACCACCGGCACAAAAAGGACGCTCCGTCTGGCACCGCTCTTCGCATGGGCGAAGTGGTCGCCGACGCCCTCGGACGCGATCTCAAAGAGTGTGCCGTGTATGGCCGCGAAGGCTTCACCGGCGAGCGCACCCGCAAGGAAATCGGCTTCGAAACCATTCGCGCCGGTGACGTGGTGGGTGATCACACCGTCCTGTTTGCCACCGAAGGCGAACGCATCGAAATCACCCACAAGGCCAGCAGCCGCATGACCTTCGCCAAGGGCGCCATGCGGGCGGCCCTGTGGCTGGAGAACAAGCCGGCCGGGCTTTATGACATGCAGGATGTGCTTGGACTGAAGTAAGGGCGGGCCGCCTGCAAGTCTATATAAGGTGGCACGCCTTTCTGAGGAAGTCGCCCGGTCCGGGTTCTTAACGCCAAACCGGAAGAGTGAAGCCGAGGCTACCCGGAGGCGAAGGAGCAGGGCGTCTTTTCGGGAGTGTCGAAGGCCAGGGATGGCCTGAGCCAAGCGCACACGGACGTGCTTGTAGCGTTTCCCGAAAAGACGCCCTGTTCCTTCGCCGTCCTACGGCAATCACCGGATTTCAGATGGACAGTCACTGCCATATTTCTTACAATAAGGCGATTTGACTGCACCAAGCGTACCTACGAAAAGTTCTGAAAAAAGCGGGACCGGGTTTTAACCCCGTCTCGCTTTTTTGCAACCTGACATTGCGCTTGCGTTCCTGTTCGTGACGAACTCACCGCCACTCGATGAGGATACAAGCCTTGAGCACACCAGCCATCCTTGCACTCGCAGACGGAAGTCTCTTTTACGGAACCTCCATAGGCGCTGACGGGGAGACCAGCGGTGAAGTGGTGTTCAACACCGCCATGACCGGCTACCAGGAAATCCTGACCGACCCGTCCTACTCCCGCCAGATCGTTACCCTGACTTACCCCCACATCGGCAATACCGGCGTCAACCGCGAAGACATTGAATCGGATCGCATCCAGGCCGCGGGTCTGATCATCCGCGACCTGCCGCTGATGGCGAGCAGCTGGCGCAGCGAAGGACGGCTGGACGACTACCTGCGGAACAGCAACATCGTGGGCATCGCTGACATCGACACCCGCCGGCTCACCCGCATCCTCCGGGACAAGGGCTCCCAGAATGGCGCCATCGTCGCCGGTGAAAACGCCACCGCCGAGCGCGCTCTGGAACTGGCCCGGGCCTTTCCGGGCCTCAAGGGCATGGACCTAGCCAAAGTGGTCACCTGTGAGAATGCCTATACCTGGAACCAGAGCGAGTGGACCCTGGGCGAGGGCTACGGCACCCAGGACGCGCCCCGCTTCAAGGTGGTGGCCTACGATTACGGCGTAAAGTACAACATCCTGCGCATGCTCGCGGCCCGCGGCTGTGACATCACCGTGGTGCCGGCGCAGACCCCGGCAGCGGACGTGCTGGCCATGAACCCGGACGGCGTCTTCCTCTCCAACGGCCCCGGCGACCCCGAGCCCTGTGATTACGCCATCAAGGCCATCCAGGACATCCTCGAAACCGACGTGCCGGTGTTCGGCATCTGCCTCGGTCACCAACTCCTGGCGCTGGCCAGCGGTGCCAAGACCATGAAAATGGGCCACGGCCACCACGGCGCCAATCACCCGGTCCAGGACCTCGCGACCGGAACGGTGATGATCACCAGCCAGAACCACGGTTTTGCGGTGGATGAGAGCAGCCTTCCGGCCAATCTCCAGGCCACCCACAAGTCCCTGTTCGATGGCACGCTCCAGGGTATTCGCCGCACCGACAAGGCGGCTTACAGCTTCCAGGGTCACCCGGAAGCCAGCCCGGGCCCCCGCGACGTGGCGCCCCTGTTTGACGAGTTCATCCGCCTGATGGACGCGCGCTCCGCCTGAGGCGGCGCACCACGGAACCCGTGCCGGCGCCGCGTTTTGCGCTGCCAGAATTCAAAGATTGCTGACAGGTTTACCGAGACATGCCAAAACGTACCGACATCAAGAGCATCCTGATCCTGGGCGCAGGCCCGATTGTGATCGGGCAGGCGTGCGAATTCGACTACTCCGGGGCCCAGGCCTGCAAGGCGCTGAGGGAAGAGGGCTACCGGGTGATCCTGGTGAACTCCAACCCGGCCACCATCATGACCGACCCGGCGATGGCCGATGCCACCTACATCGAGCCGATCACCTGGAAGACGGTGGAGAAGATCATCGAGAAGGAGCAGCCGGACGCGCTGCTGCCCACCATGGGCGGCCAGACCGCCCTGAACTGCGCGCTGGACCTGGAGCGCCACGGGGTGCTGGAGAAGCACGGCGTTGAGATGATTGGCGCCAACGCCGACACCATCGACAAGGCTGAAGACCGGGACCGCTTTGACAAGGCCATGAAGAAGATCGGCCTGGAGTGCCCCCGGGCCACCATCGCCCATTCCATGGAAGAGGCCTGGAAAGTCGCCGACGACATCGGCTTCCCCTGCATCATCCGCCCGTCCTTTACCATGGGCGGCTCCGGCGGTGGTATCGCCTACAACCGGGACGAGTTCGAAGAGATCTGCACCCGGGGCCTGGACCTGTCACCGACCAACGAACTGCTGATCGACGAGTCCCTGATCGGCTGGAAAGAGTACGAGATGGAAGTTGTCCGGGACAAAAACGACAACTGCATCATCGTCTGCGCCATCGAGAACTTCGACGCCATGGGCGTGCACACCGGCGACTCCATCACCGTCGCCCCGGCCCAGACCCTCACCGACAAGGAATACCAGATCATGCGGGACGCCTCCCTGGCGGTCCTGCGCGAGATCGGCGTGGAAACCGGCGGCTCCAACGTCCAGTTCGGCATCAACCCGGACAACGGCCGCATGGTGGTCATCGAGATGAACCCCCGAGTGTCCCGCTCCTCGGCCCTGGCCTCCAAGGCCACCGGCTTCCCGATCGCCAAGGTCGCCGCCAAGCTGGCGGTGGGCTACACCCTCGATGAACTGCGCAACGAAATCACCGGCGGCGTCACCCCGGCCTCGTTCGAACCGTCCATCGACTACGTGGTCACCAAGATCCCCCGGTTCACCTTCGAGAAGTTCCCCCAGGCCGACGCCCGCCTGACCACCCAGATGAAATCCGTGGGCGAGGTCATGGCTATCGGCCGTACCTTCCAGGAATCCCTGCAGAAAGCCCTGCGCGGCCTGGAGGTGGGCTCCGAAGGCTTTGATGAGAAGCTGGAGGAACTGACTTCGGAAAACGCCCAGGAAACCCTGACCCGGGAACTGAACGTGCCCGGCGCCGACCGCGTCTGGTACATCGGCGACGCCTTCCGCGCCGGCCTCACCGTCGAGGACGTGTTCCGCCACACCAAGGTGGACCCCTGGTACCTGGTGCAGATCGAAGACCTGATCAAAGAGGAACAGGCCCTCAAGAGCGCCGGCAAGGCCGATATCGACCAGGCCACCCTGTTCCGCCTCAAGCGCAAGGGCTTCTCCGACGCGCGATTGGCCAAGCTGCTGGGCATCTCCGAGGTGAGCCTGCGCAAGCTGCGCCACGACCTGGGCATCCGTCCGGTGTACAAGCGCGTGGACACCTGCGCCGCCGAGTTTGCCTCCGACACCGCCTACATGTACTCCACCTACGAGGAAGAGTGCGAGGCCGACGCCTCCGACCGCGAGAAGATCGTGGTCATCGGTGGCGGCCCCAACCGGATCGGGCAGGGCATCGAATTCGACTACTGCTGTGTGCACGCGGCCCTGGCCATGCGTGAGGATGGCTACGAAACCATCATGATCAACTGCAACCCGGAGACCGTGTCCACCGACTACGATACCTCCGACCGGTTGTACTTCGAGCCAATCACCCTGGAAGACGTGCTGGAAATCATCCACGTCGAGAAGCCCAAGGGCGTGATCGTGCAATACGGCGGCCAGACCCCGCTGAAGCTGGCCCGTGGCCTGGAAGCAGCCGGCGTGCCCATCATCGGCACCAGCCCGGATGCCATCGACCGCGCCGAGGACCGCGAGCGGTTCCAGCAGATGATCACCCGCCTGGGCCTGAAGCAGCCGGAAAACGCCACCGTGCGCAGCCACGAGGAAGGCATCCTGGCGGCCCGGGAAATCGGCTACCCGCTGGTGGTTCGCCCGTCCTACGTGCTGGGCGGCCGGGCCATGGAAATCGTCTACGACGAGGAAGAGCTGGTGCGCTACATGCGCAACGCCGTACTGGTCTCCAACGATAGCCCGGTGCTGCTGGACCACTTCCTGAACGCCGCCATCGAGGTGGACATCGACGCCATCTCCGACGGCACCGACGTGGTGATTGGTGGCATCATGCAGCACATTGAGCAGGCCGGCGTGCATTCCGGCGATTCCGCCTGTTCGCTGCCGCCGTACACCCTGTCCCCGCAGGTGCAGGACGACATGCGCGAGGCGGTGCGCAAGATGGCCATCGAGCTGGACGTGATCGGCCTGATGAACGTGCAGCTGGCGTATCAGGACGGCGAGATCTACGTGATCGAAGTGAACCCGCGGGCCTCCCGGACGGTGCCGTTCGTGTCCAAGGCCATTGGCGCGTCCCTGGCGGCGGTGGCGGCCCGGGTGATGTCCGGCAAGAGCCTGAAGGAACTGAACTTCACCCAGGAGATCGTACCGACCTACTACGCGGTGAAGGAATCGGTCTTCCCGTTCAACAAATTCCCGGCGGTGGACCCGATCCTGGGGCCGGAGATGAAATCCACCGGCGAGGTCATGGGCCTGGGTGACAGCTTTGATGAAGCCTTTGCCAAGGCTGCGCTGGCGGTGGGTGAACGTTTACCGGCACAGGGAACGGCGTTCATGTCCGTTCGTGATGTCGACAAGCCGGGTGCCGCCAAAGTGGCCCGTGACCTGGTGGAGGCCGGTTTCCGCATCATCGCCACCACCGGTACCGCCAAGGCGCTGAAAGAGGCTGGCCTGGAGGTCGATTCCGTCAACAAGGTCCGGGAAGGCCGGCCGCACATTGTCGACGCCATCAAGAACGGCAAGGTGCAACTGATCATTAACACCACCGAAGGCCGCAAGGCGATTTCCGACTCGGCGCAGATCCGCCAGTCGGCGCTGCAGGGCAAGGTGACCTACACAACCACTCTGGCAGGCGGCGAAGCTTTCTGCCGGGCCATCAAGTTTGGCCCGGAGCGTACCGTTCGTCGTCTCCAGGATCTCCACGCAGGAAAGTGACACCATGGCAGATCGAGTTCCCATGACCAAGGCGGGCGAAGCCCGTCTGCGCGAAGAACTGAAAAAATTGAAATCCGAGGACCGCCCCCGGGTGATTGCCTCCATCGCCGAGGCCCGCGAACACGGTGACCTGAAGGAAAACGCCGAGTACCACGCGGCCCGGGAGCAGCAGAGCTTTATTGAAGGCCGGATTCAGGAAATCGAAGGCAAGCTGTCCGCCGCCCAGGTGATCGACGTGACCACCATGGAGAACACCGGCAAGGTGATTTTCGGCACCACGGTGCATCTGATCAACATGGATACGGACGAAGAAGTGTCCTACCAGATCGTGGGCGAAGATGAGGCGGACATCAAGGAAGGCAAGCTGTCCATCTCATCCCCGATTGCCCGGGCTTTGGTGGGCAAGGATGAAGGCGATGTGGTCGCTATCCGGGTTCCTTCCGGTACCGTCGAGTACGAAATCGCTCAGGTGGAATACATCTGAGGTGCGCCGCGCCCCGGTTCGCCGGGGCTGGTTCGTTCGGGGTCAGATGAAAATGGGGTCAGATGAACGCTTCATCTGACCCCATTTTCATCTGACCCCAGCTTTCGTCATTCGGCGGCGTTTACTGCTGATGACGGGACAGGTTGGACAGCTTCGGGTTTGGCTGCTTGGCCCGGCGCAGGATCACGGCGATCTTGCCGATGGTCTGGACCAGTTCGGCGCCGGTGCTTTCGCACAGGGCCTGAATGGCTTCCTGGCGCACGTCACGATCGGTGCTGGCGATCTTGATCTTGATCAGCTCATGGTCGTTCAGGGCGCGGTCCAGTTCGCCCTGGAGGCCCTCGGTGAGCCCTTTGTCACCCACAATAATGACGGGCTTGAGGTTGTGGGCAATGCCCCGGTAGGTCCGGCGTTGTTCCGGTGACAAACTCATGATGCAATCTCTTAATCAGTGCCATAAACAAAAGGCCGGCGGTGGCTGCACCGGCGGCGACGTATAATGGCGCAAGTGTAACAGAACGCCGATGCCAGCGTATGGCTGCTAACCCGTATCCGGACCGGCGTTCACACCCCTAATCAGGAGGCAGTTTTGGCGCGCTCCAAGTCCAGCGATCGCTGGCTGAAGGAACATTTCGATGACGCCTGGGTCAAAAAGTCCCGGCAGGATGGCTATCGCTCCCGGGCCAGCTACAAGTTGATTGAGCTGGACCGGAAGGACCGTCTGTTCCGCCCCGGGCAACTGGTGGTCGATCTGGGCGCCGCACCGGGCGGCTGGTCCCAGGTGGCGGTGGGGCGGGTCGGTGACCAGGGCGTGGTCATTGCCAGCGACATCCTGCCCATGGACGCGATCGCCGGGGTCGACTTTATCCAGGGGGACTTCACCGAGGACGAGGTATTTGAGCAACTGCTCGCGGCGCTCGGTGATCGACAGGCGGACGTTGTAATTTCAGATATGGCACCCAATATGAGTGGTATGGCCGCGGTCGACATTCCCCGCGCCATGGGATTGGTGGAGCTGGCGCTTGATATGGCACGCCGGGTCCTCCGGCCCGGCGGCACGTTTGCCGCCAAGGTGTTCCAGGGGGAAGGGTTTGACGCCCTGATGTCGGATATGCGGGACAGTTTTCAGACGGTTCTCAGCCGTAAGCCGGATTCCTCCAGGGCGCGTTCACGGGAAGTGTACCTGGTAGGCAAGGGCTTCAAGGGCGCCTGAAGGCGCGCGGGCTGCGGGCGTTGCGGATGGGCCGTTTATGGTGGTCCGCCGTACAAATGGTGTAAGGTGTCGAAAAGGGTACGTTGGCAAACGGGTCCTTCAATTCACAGGTGATGATCCTTGAACGATATGGCTAAAAATCTGGTTCTCTGGCTAATCATAGCCGCGGTCCTGCTGATGGTGTTTCAGAATTTCCCCTCGAACACCACCGGGCAGCAAATCAACTATTCCCAGTTTGTTCAGATGGTCCAGCAGGGCCAGGTGGACAAGGTCGTGATCGACGGGCTGGATATCCAGGGGACCCGGGGTGATGGCTCGCAGTTCCGCACCATCCGGCCGCAGGTGGCCGATAACAAGCTGATGGACGACCTGCTGGCCAACAAGGTTGAGGTGATTGGCAAGGAGCCGGAGCGTCAGAGCCTGTGGACTCAGCTTCTCGTGGCGGCTTTCCCGATCCTGATCATCATCGCGTTGTTCGTGTTCTTCATGCGCCAGATGCAGGGCGGCGGTGGTGGCAAAGGCCCCATGTCGTTCGGCAAGAGCAAAGCACGCCTGATGAGCGAGGACCAGATCAAGACCACCTTTGCGGACGTGGCCGGCGTTGATGAGGCCAAGGAAGATGTGAAGGAACTGGTGGATTTCCTGCGGGATCCCAGCAAGTTCCAGCGCCTTGGCGGCCGGATTCCCCGAGGTGTATTGATGGTGGGTCCCCCGGGTACCGGTAAGACCCTGCTCGCCAAGGCCATTGCCGGCGAAGCCAAGGTGCCGTTCTTCTCCATCTCTGGCTCCGATTTCGTGGAAATGTTCGTCGGCGTGGGCGCATCCCGCGTGCGCGACATGTTCGAGCAGGCCAAGAAGCAGAGCCCCTGCATTATCTTTATTGACGAGATCGACGCGGTTGGCCGTCATCGGGGTGCCGGCATGGGCGGCGGTCACGATGAGCGCGAGCAAACCCTGAACCAGCTGCTGGTCGAAATGGACGGTTTTGAAGGCAATGAGGGCGTGATCGTCATCGCTGCCACCAACCGTCCGGACGTGCTGGACCCGGCCCTGCTGCGCCCGGGCCGGTTTGACCGCCAGGTGGTGGTCAGCCTGCCGGACATCATCGGCCGTGAGCAGATCCTGAAAGTGCACATGAAGAAGGTGCCGCTGGCCGAGGGCATCGATCCGGCGGTCATCGCCCGCGGTACCCCGGGCTTTTCCGGCGCCGATCTCGCCAACCTGGTGAACGAGGCGGCGTTGTTCGCGGCCCGTCGTAACCAGCGCCTGGTGTCCATGGAAGAGCTGGAGCTCGCCAAGGACAAGATCATGATGGGCGCCGAGCGCAAGTCCATGGTGATGAGCGAGAAGGAAAAGCGGAACACCGCGTACCACGAGTCCGGCCATGCGATTGTCGGCCGCCTGGTGCCGGAACACGACCCGGTGTACAAGGTCAGTATCATCCCCCGTGGGCGAGCCCTGGGTGTGACCATGTTCCTCCCGGAGGAGGACAAGTACAGTCACTCCAAGCGGTACCTGGTCAGCTCCATCTGCAGCCTGTTCGGTGGTCGTATCGCCGAGGAGCTGACCCTGGGCTTTGAAGGGGTCACCACGGGTGCCTCCAACGATATCGAGCGCGCCACCAGCATTGCCCGGAATATGGTGACCCGGTGGGGCCTGTCCGAAAAACTCGGGCCGCTGCAGTACGACACCGACAGCGAAGAGCCGTTCCTGGGCCGCTCCGCCGGCCAGTCACACACGGTGTACTCGCCGGAGACAGCACAGCGCATTGATGAAGAAGTCCGCAACATCATCGACGAGTGCTACGCCACCGCCAAGCAGATCCTGGTGGATAATCGGGACAAGCTGGACATGATGGCTGAAGCGTTGATGAAGTACGAGACCATCGATCGGTACCAGATCGACGACATCATGGAAGGCCGGGAGCCGCGCCCGCCCAAGGGTTGGGGTGGTAGTGGCCCGGCCGGCGGCGCCCAGGTGGAGCCGGAGAAAGCGCCGGAGCCGAAAGCGTCTGACGACGGTCGTCAGCCCGGCGTCGGTCGCCCGGCCGGCGAGCACTAAGGCACACCGAGCGTTCCGCGCTGGCGCCGTCAGCGGTAAAATAACGCCGCCCGTTCATCGGGCGGCGTTTCTTTTTTTGGGGCTAGGCCCCCGATGCTAGCAGGACTCCCTATGACCATGACTTTTGCCGGGCGAACCCTGGATATGGCGAAGTGCCACGTAATGGGTATTGTCAATGTAACGCCGGACTCCTTCTCGGACGGTGGCCGTTTCAATGCGCCGGATGCGGCGCTGGCCCGGGCTCGGCAGATGGTGGCGGACGGTGCCGCGTTTATTGACGTGGGCGGTGAGTCCACCCGGCCCGGCGCCAGCCCCGTGTCGACTCAGGAGGAACTCGACCGGGTGTGCCCGGTGGTGGAGGCCATCGCCCGTGAGCTGGATGTGGTGGTGTCGGTGGATACCAGCAGCCCGGAGGTCATGGCCGAAACGGCCAGGCTCGGTGCCGGCCTGATCAACGACGTGCGCGCGCTTCAGCGGCCGGGAGCGCCGGAGGCGGCGGCCGCCGCCGGCATTCCGGTATGTGTGATGCACATTCAGGGCGAGCCGGACACCATGCAGGATAACCCGGATTATCAGAACGTACGGCGAGATGTCAGCCGGTTCCTGGTGGAGCGTCTGGCCGTGGCAGAGCGCGCCGGCGTTCGACCGGAACACCTGATCGTGGACCCGGGGTTCGGGTTCGGCAAGACCCTTGAACACAACCTGTCGCTGCTGGCCAGCCTGGAACAGCTGCAAATCCTCGGCTTTCCGGTACTGGTGGGCCTGTCCCGAAAGTCCATGTTGGGCGCGATTACCGGCCGGGACGTTGCTGACCGGTTGCCTGCCAGCCTCGCGGCCGCGACAATATGCGCCATGAAGGGCGCGAGCATCGTACGGGTGCACGACGTCCGCGAAACGGTCGATGCCATCCGCGTGGTGGCCGCCATGACAGGAGCGGCGAAATGACTCAGAGAAAATATTTTGGCACGGACGGCATCCGCGGGCGGGTGGGGGAGTATCCGATTACCCCGGAATTCATGCTCCGCCTGGGGTGGGCCGCCGGTCAGGCGTTCAAGCAGGAAGGTCAGCGTAATCGGGTGCTGATCGGCAAGGATACCCGGCTGTCTGGATACATGTTTGAATCGGCCCTCGAGGCGGGTCTGTCCGCCGCTGGCGTTGACGTTCGCCTGCTCGGACCGATGCCGACGCCCGCCATTGCCTACCTGACCCGGACCTTCCGGGCGGCGGCGGGCATTGTGATCAGCGCGTCCCACAATCCCCACGAAGACAACGGCATCAAGTTCTTCTCCGCCGCGGGCACCAAGCTGGACGACGCGCTGGAGGCGGAGATCGAGCGCTGGCTCGACATGCCTCTGACCGTCTGTGAGCCGGCGGAGCTGGGTAAGGCGTCCCGCATTGACGACGCCCCGGGTCGGTACGTTGAGTTTTGCAAGAGCACGGTTCCCAACGAATTCACCATGGAAGGGCTGCACGTGGTCCTGGACTGCGCCCATGGCGCGACCTACCACGTCGCCCCGAAAGTATTCCGAGAGCTGGGCGCGCAGGTCACGGTCATTGGCGCCGATCCGGACGGCCTGAATATCAATCTCGGGGTCGGGTCGACCCATCTGGGCAGCCTCCGGCAGGCGGTCATGGATCGCCATGCCGATCTTGGCATTGCCTTTGACGGCGACGGCGACCGGGTGCTGATGGTCGACGCCGACGGCACCGAGGTGGATGGCGATGAACTGCTGTACATCATTGCCTCACAGCGCCAGGCCGAAGGTCGGCTTCGGGGCGGTGTGGTCGGCACCCAGATGACCAATCTGGGGGTCGAGCTGGCCCTGAGGGAGCTTGGGATTGATTTCGAGCGGGCCAAGGTGGGCGACCGCTATGTGATGGAGCGCCTGCTGGCCAACGACTGGGTGCTGGGCGGTGAAGGTTCCGGCCACCTGGTGATCCGGGACTGCACCAGCACCGGCGACGGCATTGTTTCTGCGCTCCAGGTGCTGATGGCCGTGTACCGGTCTGGCAAAACCCTGGCGGAGCTGCGCCGGGGCATGAGCAAGCTGCCGCAGACCATGATCAACGTGCGGGTGGGCGAGCGTTTTGATCCGCTGACCCGGGCGGATGTGTGCGACGCCATAGCCCGGGCCGAGTCCGAAATGGGCAGTGCTGGCCGCGTGCTGTTGCGGGCCTCCGGCACGGAACCGCTTATCCGGGTGATGGCAGAGGGTCAGGACGAGCAGCAGATTGCCCGCATTGCCCGCACCCTGGCTGAGGTGGTGGAGCGGTCGGCGCCCTGAGGACGGCCGGTTGTCCGACTCCGCTTGCTCCTGTATAGTTCGGCGTCCCTGAGACTTGGGAGCTGTCATGCGCCGCAGGATTGTTGCCGGAAACTGGAAAATGAACGGGTCCATGGACCTGGTCACGACTCTCGTGCCTGCTGTCAGCGCGGCGGTGGCGAGCGGTGAAGTCGCCGGTAGCGTCGTGATTTTCCCGCCGGCTCTTTACGTACCGGGCGTTCTCAAGGCGGCCGGGGGAGAGCTTGAGGTTGGCGTGCAGAACGTTAGCCAGTGGCGCGCAGGCGCCTACACCGGTGATCTGTCCGCTGTCATGGCGGCCGATACAGGATGCCATTATGCTCTGGTCGGGCACTCCGAGCGCCGCCAGTACTTCGGTGAGACCGACGCGGTGGTGGCCCTGAAGGTGCGCCAGGCACTGGATGCCGGATTGGTGGTTATGGTCTGCGTCGGCGAGACGCTGGCACAGCGGGACGCAGGCGACGCCGAGTCGGTGGTCGCCAGTCAGGTTCGGGCGGCGCTGGCCGATGTCACCCAGGATGAATGGGCGAGGGTGGTCGTCGCTTATGAGCCGGTCTGGGCGATCGGTACCGGCAAGACGGCCACTGCAGAGGACGCGCAGGCCATGCACGCAAGCATCCGTCAGGTGCTCGGTGCGATCGGCGCGCCGGCCGATGACGTTTCAGTGCTTTACGGCGGCAGCGTAAAAGCGGATAATGCGCCCGCGCTTTTCGCAGAGGCGGATATCGACGGTGGCCTGATTGGCGGGGCCTCACTGAGCGCCGAAGAATTTGTCAGCATTTGCCGGTCACTGCCGGCAGATGACAACGGTTAAGTTAACGCGAGCTTTGTTATGGGTTGGTTGGAAACACTGATCATTGTCGTGCACGTGGTCGTCGCTGTCGGCCTGGTTGGCCTTGTGCTGATCCAGCAGGGCAAAGGTGCGGATGCCGGTGCGGCATTCGGTGGCGGCGCTTCCCAGACCGTGTTCGGTAGCCAGGGCAGCGGCAGCTTCCTGACCCGAGTGACTACCGTGCTTGCGATTGTGTTTTTTGTAACGAGTTTTTCCCTGGCGGTGTTTGCCAAGGATCGGGCCGAAGTGGCCGGTCAGGCAGGCGTCCCCGTGGTCGAGCAGCCGGCCTCGCCGGCCAAGTCGGCGGAAGAGAAGGCCCCTGAGCAGGGTGCCGCGGAGTCGCAAAGCGATGCGTCTTCCGCGCAGCCTGCCGCGGCGGACGAAAAGGCTGGGGAAGCCAGTGATGGACAGTCGTCAGGCGTACCGTCACTGGAGTAAAGAATGTTGCCCGGGTGGTGAAACTGGTAGACACGCTATCTTGAGGGGGTAGTGGCGAAAGCCGTGCCGGTTCGAGTCCGGCCCCGGGCACCATATTGAAGAAAAACGGCTTGGAATATCCAGGCCGTTTTTTTTGGTCAGTCCTTGACCAGATTCGTCGGCGTCTCTATACTCCGGCGGATATTGGGACCGGGGTATTTCTCCGGTTTCCTGGCAGGCCAGGTGTCTGTCAGCAGGGTATTGGCAGTAAGCCGCCCTGTGAGTTCTTGCAACAAAGGGCCCCAATCGAGGGGCTTTTTGATTAAGGGGCCTGGCGCATCCGGGCCCTGATGCATAAAAAAGGGCTGATCAAACAGCCCTTTTTTTGTTTGTAGGGCCGGTAAATCATCCGTTTAGGGAGATGGCAACGCTTTGTCAGCCAAGCTTAAGCAACTGGAAGACCTGCTCCGGCCGGTCGTAGAAGGCCTCGGTTATGAGTTCTGGGGGCTTGAATATCGGTCTCAGGGCCAGCACAACCTTCTGAGGTTGTACATTGATGATGCCGAAAACGGCATCTCCATCGAGGATTGCGAAAAGGTCAGTCGTCAGGTCAGCGGCGTGATGGACGTCGAAGACCCGATACAGGTGGAGTACACCCTCGAAGTCTCGTCTCCCGGTATGGACCGCCCGCTGTTTCGGTTGGAGCAGTATGCGGCGTTCGCCGGTCACAAGGTCCAGATTCGCCTGCGTATGGCGTTTGAGGGCCGCCGCAAATTCCAGGGCCTGCTCAAGGGCATTGAAGGTGACGAGGTGGTGGTTGTCGTGGACGATCACGAATACCTGTTGCCCTTCGACAGCATTGAGAAGGCGAGCATCGTACCCGTATTTGAATGAATCGAACTGTGGGCGTCCCGGGACGCACCGTTGAATGTCAGGGCAGGGCAATCCAATGAGTAAAGAGATCTTGCTGGTGGTTGAATCCGTCTCGAACGAGAAAGGCGTCGAGAAGGATGTGATTTTTGAAGCGATGGAGCTGGCGCTGGCCACTGCCGCCAAGAAGCGCTACGAAGATGAAGACGCGGATATCCGAGTGGCCATCGACCGCCGTACCGGAGAGTACGAGACGTTCCGTCGTTGGCTGGTGGTTGATAACGACCAGGTGCCGGCGCTGGGGACCGAGCTGACCCTGCAGGAAGCCGAAGAGATCAGCAAGGATCTCAAACCCGGCGACCTGTACGAGGAAAAAATCGACTCCGTGGCGTTCGGCCGTATCGGCGCGCAGGCCGCCAAGCAGATCATCTTCCAGAAAGTCCGCGAAGCCGAGCGCATGAAGATCGTGGACAGCTACCGGGATCGCGTGGGTGAGCTGGTGTCCGGCACGGTCAAGAAAGTGACCCGGGATAACGTGATTGTTGATCTGGGCAACAACGCCGAAGCGTTGCTGCCCCGGGAACACCTGATTGCCCGCGAAACCTTCCGCATGGGCGACCGGGTCCGGTCACTGCTGCTGGAAATCCGCACCGATCACCGCGGTCCGCAGCTCATCCTGAGCCGCACGGCACCGGAGATGCTGATCGAACTGTTCCGCATTGAGGTGCCGGAAATCGCCGAAGAGCTGATCGAGATCCGGGGCGCCGCCCGGGATCCGGGCTCCCGGGCCAAGATTGCGGTAAAAACCAACGACCGCCGCATTGATCCGGTAGGCGCCTGTGTGGGCATGCGCGGCTCCCGCGTTCAGGCCGTGTCCAACGAGCTGAACGGTGAGCGTGTGGACATTGTGCTGTGGGACGACAACCCCGCGCAGCTGGTGATCAACGCCATGGCGCCGGCGGAAGTGGCGTCCATCGTCATTGATGAAGACCGTCACACCATGGACGTCGCCGTGGCCGAGGACAATCTGGCGCAGGCGATCGGCCGGAACGGACAGAACGTCCGGTTGGCCACCGAGCTGACCGGCTGGACCCTGAACGTGATGACCGAGGAAGAAGCCGGCGAGCGCCAGGAGCAGGAATATAGCCGTCTGCTGGAGCACTTCACCGCCAACCTGGATGTGGACGAAGAGCTGGCCGGTGTGTTGATCGAGGAAGGCTTTACCTCCCTTGAGGAAGTGGCGTACGTGCCAATGGAGGAAATGCTCGCGATCGATGGCTTCGACGAAGAGACCGTGACCGAGCTGCGCCGTCGGGCCAAGGATGTTCTGCTCAACCAGGCCATTGCCAGCGAAGAAGCGCTTGAGGGCGCGGAACCGGCGGAGGACCTGCTGGGCATGGACGGGATGGACCGGGCGCTCGCGTTCAAGCTGGCCGGGATGGGTGTGCGCACCATGGAAGACCTGGCGGAGCAGTCTGTGGACGACCTGCTCGAGATCGACGGTATGAATGAAGAGCGTGCTGGTCAGTTGATCATGACGGCGCGTGCCCCCTGGTTTGAAGACCAGGCTTAATTCGGGAGGAGGACCAGTATGGCTGAAGTGACGGTAAAACAACTGGCCGCGGACGTAGGCGCTCCCGTGGATCGTTTGCTCAAACAGATGGTCGAGGCGGGCCTGCAGGCGCGCTCCGAGAACGACGCTGTATCCAGCGATGAAAAGCAGCAACTGCTGACCTATCTGCGAAAGACCCATGGTGACGCGGATGCCGAGCCGCGCAAGATCACGCTCAAGCGCAAGACCACGACGACCCTGAAAGCGGGTCGTACGAAAACGGTGAACGTGGAGGTCCGCAAGCGCCGGACTTACATCAAGCGTGCCGAGCTGCAACCCGAAGCCGAGCAGGAAGAGGCGGTAACGCCGGAGACGCCGGTTGAAGCGCCCGCGGCTGAGGCGCCGGCCGAGGTATCTGCCGAGGCCAAGGCTCCGGCCGCTGAGTCTGAGCAGGCCACCGCGCCGGCCGCCGAGGACACCGGTACCACCGAAGCGGCCGCCGAAAGCACGCCGGCCGAGGCCATTGCCCCGGAAGACGTGCCGATGCCGCCGCCGGATCTGGACGGCAAGGATCGAAAGCCGAAGAAGAAGAAAGAAAAGGAAAAGACCCGCGAGCGGGGCGACGAGATCGAGGAAGGCAAGCCGAAGAAGAAGCAGGCTGGTCATCGTGGTCCGCGCAGCCGCCCGGTGGAAGAGCCGGTGATCCTCTCGGAAGATGAGGAAGAATCCGCACCGCGTAAATCGCTGCGGATGAAAAAGAAACCCAAAGAGAAGCGTCACGGCTTCGAGAGGCCGACCAAACCTATGGTCAGAGAAGTGGAAATTCCGGAAACCATCACGGTGGGCGACCTGGCCCAGCGGATGGCCGTCAAGTCCGCCGACGTCATCAAAACCCTGATGGGCATGGGCGTTATGGCCACCATCAACCAGGCACTGGACCAGGAAACCGCCGTGCTGGTGACTGAAGAGTTGGGGCACAAGGCGAAAGCGGTCAGCGACGACGCGTTCGAAGAAGAAGTGATCAGCGAGCTTGCGGAAAGCGCCGAGGGCAAAGAGCGGATCAAGCGGGCACCGGTGGTGAGCGTGATGGGTCACGTTGACCACGGTAAGACCTCCCTCCTCGACTACATCCGTCGCACCAAGGTGGCGGCCGGCGAGTCCGGTGGTATTACCCAGCACATCGGCGCCTACCACGTCGAAACCGACCACGGCATGGTGTCCTTCCTGGATACCCCGGGCCACGCTGCGTTTACCGCCATGCGTGCCCGCGGCGCCCAGTGCACCGACATCGTCATCCTGGTGGTGGCGGCCGACGACGGCGTGATGCCGCAGACCAAGGAAGCGGTAAACCACGCCCGCTCGGCGGGTGTGCCCATCGTTGTTGCCATCAACAAGATGGACAAGGAAGAGGCCGATCCGGACCGCATCAAGACCGAGCTGGCGGGTATGGACGTGATCCCGGAAGACTGGGGCGGCGATACCCAGTTCGTGCCGGTGTCCGCCCACACGGGCCAGGGCATTGATGCGCTGCTGGAAGCGGTGCTGCTGCAGGCAGAGATTCTGGAGCTGGAAGCCTCTCCGGACGCCGCCGCCCGGGGCGTGGTGGTGGAGTCCAGTCTCGAGCGTGGCCGCGGTTCTGTGGCCACCGTGCTGGTCCAGAACGGCACCCTGCGCCGTGGCGACATGGTCGTCGCCGGCGGCTTCTTCGGTAAGGTCCGCGCCATGACGGACGAGACCGGCAAGCAGGTCAACGAGGCCGGCCCGTCCATTCCGGTGGAAATCCTCGGCCTGAACGGCACACCGGACGCCGGTGACGAGTTCTTTGCGGTCGCCGACGAGAAGAAGGCGAAGGAGCTGGCCGAATTCCGCCAGACCCGTGAGCGGGAGCAGCGTCTGCAGCGCCAGCAGGCCGCCAAGCTCGAGAACATGTTCGAGAACATGGGCAAGGACGAGGTCAAGACCCTGAACGTGGTGCTCAAGACCGACGTGCGTGGTTCCCTCGAGGCCATCACCAAGGCCTTGCTGGACCTGGGCAACGACGAAGTGCAGGTGAAGATGGTGTCCTCCGGCGTCGGCGGCATCGCCGAGACCGACGTGACCCTGGCGGCGGCGACCAATGCCGTTATCTTCGGCTTCAACGTGCGGGCGGACGCGGCGTCCAAGCGCCTAGTGGAGCAGGAAGGCCTGGATCTGCGCTACTACAGCATCATCTACAACCTGATCGACGACGTGAAAGCGGCCCTGACCGGCATGCTGGCACCGGAGTTCCGGGAAGAGATCGTTGGTATCGCCGACGTGCGGGACGTGTTCCGTTCACCGAAGTTCGGCCAAGTGGCCGGCTGTATGGTGACCGAAGGCACCGTCTACCGGAACAAGCCGATCCGCGTGCTGCGTGACAACGTGGTGATCTTTGAAGGCGAGCTGGAATCCCTGCGCCGCTTCAAGGACGACGTTGCTGAAGTTCGCAACGGCATGGAGTGTGGTATCGGTGTGAAGGGCTATGACGTGAAAGTCGGCGACCAGATCGAAGTGTTCGACCGCATCCGGGTTGAGCGCAAACTCGAATCCACGGGGGCCTGATGGCACGCGAATACAGCCGTGTGGATCGCATTGGCGATCAGATGCAGCGGGAACTGGCGATGCTCATCCAGCGGGAGATCAAGGACCCGCGGGTGGGCATGGTCACCGTCAACGACGTGCGCGTTAGCCGGGATCTGGGCTACGCGGACGTCTATGTCTCCCTGCTCAGCACCGAAGAACTGACCGAAGCCTCGCCCGAGGTGCAGACCTCACTGGCGGTGCTGAACAAAGCCGCCGGGTTTCTGCGGGGCCAGGTGGGCCGGGCCATGAAGCTGCGCGTGGTGCCGCAGATCCGCTTCCACTTTGACACCCTCCAGGGTCAGAGCCGGAAGATGGATCGGCTGATCCGGGAAGCGGTCGGTGATCAACCGGCGGTGCCCCGTGACGACCACGACGACCCGGTCTCCGGCAATCCGGAGCGGGACGCTTGAGT
The DNA here is from genome assembly GCF_037080155.1 of Marinobacter sp. C2H3. Lineage (NCBI taxonomy): Bacteria > Pseudomonadati > Pseudomonadota > Gammaproteobacteria > Pseudomonadales > Marinobacteraceae > Marinobacter > Marinobacter sp. C2H3. The sequence continues at coordinate 471,842 of NZ_JBBBNZ010000001.1, forward strand.
CGTCGTCGCAAAGGGCGCGACGTCAACGGCGTGCTGGTGATCGACAAGCCTCAGGGGGTTACCTCCAACGGCGTCCTGCAACAGGTCAAGCGCCTTTACGGCGCGGCCAAGGCCGGGCACACCGGTGCGCTCGATCCGCTGGCCACCGGCGTGCTGCCCCTGTGTTTCGGTGAAGCCACCAAATTCTCCCAGTCCATGCTGGACAGCGACAAGGCCTACATCACCACCGCCCGCCTGGGCGTTCGCACGGAAACCGGCGACAGCGAAGGCGCCGTGGTGGAGGAACGTCCGGTACCGGAACTGACCGAGGCCACGGTGGAAGTGGTTCTGGACGGGTTCCGGGGCGATATCGAGCAGATACCCTCGATGTATTCGGCGCTCAAACACCAGGGTCGGCCGCTGTACGAGTATGCCCGTGAAGGCATCACGGTGGAGCGTCCGGCCCGGCCGGTGACCATCCACGAGCTGACCTTGCTGGCGCTCCGGGATGGAGAAATGGACCTGGCGGTGCACTGCACCAAGGGCACCTACGTTCGCTCCCTGGTGGAAGACATCGGTGAGGCCCTCGGCTGCGGTGCCCATGTGATTGCCCTGCGCCGCACCCTGGCGTCAGGCTACACCCTGGCGGACGCCCACCCGGTCAGTGAGCTGGAAGCGCTCCGGGAGCGGGGAGAAAGCCTGGATGGCCTGCTGCTGGCGCCGGACAGCGCGCTCACCATGTTCCCTGAGCTGCAGTTGCAGGGCGGGGCGCTGGTCTCGATATTGAATGGGCAACAGGTTAGAATGCAGGGTCAGCCTGCCACGGGGCCGGTTCGCCTTTATGGTGAGCAGGGGTTCGTCGGGCTGGCAGAAGCGTTACCGGAGGGCGATGACACCGTGTTGGTGCCCCGCCGTCTGGTGCAGGATCGCAGCGGCCGCTGAGGCGGTACGGGGCGAGTTAGCCGGGCTGTAGAGATGCGCGGTTCGGCCGGATAATCAGCATCGCAAACCAAGAGGTGACATATGGCACTGTCTGCCAGCGAAAAAGCACAGATCGTCAAGGATTTTCAGCAAGGTGACGGCGATACCGGTTCCCCTGAAGTTCAGGTGGCACTGCTGAGCGCCAACATCGATAAGCTGCAGGATCACTTCAAGGCCAACAAGCAGGATCACCATTCCCGCCGTGGCCTGATCCGGATGGTAAACCAGCGTCGTAAGCTGCTGGACTACCTGAAGCGGAAAAACGCCGACCGTTACCTGGATCTCATCCAGCGTCTGGGTCTGCGTCGCTAATCCGGGTCTTCGCGACCTGGCGCCGGTTTCCCCCGGGAGACCGGCCATCAGCCAGCGGCCCGTCCAGACTGCGGTTTGGATGGGCTGCTGGCTGAGCTTTACTGCCAAAGGCAGTCTGCAGTTGATGTTCCAGTGATACCGAAGGATTCCCTGTCGCAACCGAAAGCCGAAATTGATAGCAGGTTGTTGAAAAGCCCGGGCAGCGGACCGGGGTTTTGCAACAGCCTGTTAGCTTTCAGACGGGTTGCTCTTCGGCCTCACACGAACCGCTGCAGGAATAAACAGGGCCCGCAGACGCCGGACGCGCGTTCGGTGGGTACCAACCAGATGATTCGATAAGCAGGAGTTTGTTGTGGAACTGCAACCTTTCAAGAAAACGTTTGAGCTCGGCGGCCAGACCTACACTCTGGAAACCGGCCGTGTTGCTCGCCAGGCCACCGGCGCCGTTCTGGTCACCGCCGGTGACACCGCGGTCCTCGGCACCGTGGTTGGCGCCAAAGAAGCCAAGCCGGGCCAGCCGTTCTTCCCGCTGACCGTGAACTACTTCGAGAAGACCTACGCCGCCGGCAAGATCCCGGGCGGTTTCTTCAAGCGTGAGGGCCGCCCCTCCGAGAAAGAAACCCTCACCAGCCGACTGATCGACCGGCCGATCCGCCCGCTGTTCCCGAATGGCTTTATGAACGAAGTACAGGTGATCTGTACCGTCATGTCCGCCAGCAAGGAACAGGATCCGGACATCGCTGCCATGCTGGCCGCGTCCGCCGCACTGGCCATCTCCGGTATTCCGTTTGACGGCCCGATCGGCGCTGCCCGCGTTGGTTTCACCAACGAAAACAGTTACATCCTGAACCCGACCTTCGCCCAACTCGAAACCTCCCTGCTGGACATGGTGGTGGCGGGCACCGAAGACGCGGTGCTGATGGTGGAATCCGAAGCTAAAGGCCTGACGGAAGATCAGATGCTGGGCGCCGTGCTGTTCGCGCACCAGGAAATGCAGTCTGCCATCAACGCCATCAAGGAATTTGCCGCTGAAATCGGCAAGCCCCGTTGGGACTGGCAGCCGGAGGCCGTCAACACTGGCCTGCTGGAGGCTTTGCGCAGCGAGTTTGCTGACGCCATCGCCGAGGCCTACAGCATCCGCGACAAGATGGCCCGCTACGAGCGTCTGGGTGAGATCAAGGCTGCGGCCGTTGAGAAACTGGCCGGTGAAGAAGAAGGTCAGCCGGCGGAAGACGAGGTCAAGAAGTACTTCGGCAAGATCGAGAAGCAGGTGGTTCGCCAGCAGGTCATCGACGGCAAACCGCGGATCGACGGCCGGGACAACAAGACCGTGCGCCCGATCAACATCGAAGTGGGCATTCTGCCGAGCGTGCATGGCTCTGCGTTGTTCACCCGGGGCGAAACCCAGGCCATCGTGACCACCACCCTGGGCACCACCCGCGATGTGCAGATCATCGACGCCCTGGAAGGCGAGCGCAAGGACCCGTTCCTGTTCCACTACAACTTCCCCCCGTACTCCGTGGGTGAAGCGGGCCGCGTCGGCACCCCGGGCCGTCGCGAGGTTGGCCACGGCCGACTGGCCAAGCGTGGTGTGCTGGCGGTGATGCCGACCATTGAGGAGTTCCCGTACGCCATCCGTGCGGTGTCCGAGATCACCGAGTCTAACGGCTCCAGTTCCATGGCCTCCGTGTGCGGTTCCAGCCTGGCGCTGATGGACGCCGGCGTGCCCATCAAGGCACCGGTGGCCGGTATTGCTATGGGCCTGGTGAAGGAAGGCGACAAGTTTGCGGTCCTGACCGACATCCTGGGTGACGAAGATCACCTGGGTGACATGGACTTCAAAGTGGCCGGTACCAAAGACGGCGTCACCGCGCTGCAGATGGACATCAAGATCAACGGCATCACCGACGAGATCATGGAGCTGGCCCTGGAGCAGGCCCACGCGGCGCGTCTGCACATCCTTGGCGAGATGAACAAGGTGATCTCCGAGCCCCGCGCGCAGCTGTCTGATCGGGCGCCGACCATCACCACCATCAAGATCCATCCGGACAAGATCCGCGACGTGATCGGCAAGGGCGGCTCCGTAATCCGCAGCATCTGCGACGAAACCGGTGCTTCCATTGACCTGGACGACGACGGCAACGTGAAGATCTACGCCGACAACGCCGCGTCCGCCCAGGCGGCTGTGAATCGGGTCAAGGAAATCACCGCTGAGATCGAAGTGGGTGCGATCTACAAGGGCCGCGTTGAGCGCATTGTCGACTTTGGCGCCTTCGTGAACATCCTGCCGGGCAAAGATGGCCTCGTGCACATCTCCCAGATCTCCGACCGCCGCATTGAGAACGTCTCCGACGAGCTCAGCGAAGGCCAGGAAGTGATGGTGAAAGTGCTGGACGTGGATAACCGCGGCCGCGTGAAGCTGTCCATGAAGGAAGTGAAGGAAGGCGAGCAGCCGACCGACCTCTCTGCCTGATCGCAGATTGAGGTAGTGAAGTGAAGACAGGGGTCAGATGAGTTTCATCTGACCCCTTTTTTTCGCCTTCAATTTATCTCCGGGGTCAGATGAAGCTCATCTGATCCCTTGTTCTGCACCCCGGGGTCAGATGAATGTCATCTGACCCCTTTCCCCGCCTCCGCCATAAATCCCAGCACCGCCTCCCGGTACGCCGGAATCACAAAGGTGGCCGCGTGGGGCGTATCGGTCCTCAGAAACCGCTTGGGCTCGTTGGCGGCCTCATACAGCCGCACCCCGTTCATGAATGGCACGATGCCGTCCCGCACGCTGTGGATAATCATCACCGGCACCGGCGAAATACCGGCAATCCGGTCCACGCCTTCATAGTCATCGGGAATGGTCCAGCTCAGCGGCACCTGGAACGGCCAGGTCAGCCAGAAGCTGTCCAGCTTCTGCCGGGCGATGTCGCGGAAGCCGGCAAAGGTACTGTCGAAGATGGCCGCGGTGAGCGGTGGCCGCTCGCCCCGTTGCTGCCATTCGCTGGCCAGGGGAATGGCGAGGCCGCCGCCGAGGCTCTGGCCCAGCAGAAACAGCGGCGTGTTGCCGGCATCCGGGCGCTGGGCCAGCCAGCGCAGGCCCACTTCGGCATCGGTCAGTGCGCCGATGATATCCGGGGCTCCGGTGGATTTGCCGTAGCCCCGGTAGTCCAGGGTAAACACGTTGTAGCCGGCCTCGGGCAGCCAGGCGACGTTCAGAATGTGGCTGCTGATGTTCTGGGCGTTGCCGTGCAGATAATACACGGTGCCCAGGGCTTCACCGTCGCCGCCAACCGCCTTATTGTCGCTGGGTGAGGCATCGTTGGTCACGCCCTCGGCCGGCAGCCACCAGCCGTGCAGGCGTTCGCCGTCGGGGGTATCCAGGTAGACGTCCTGGTAGTCCAGATTAAGGCGATCCGGCGTTACGTAGGTCACCTGGTCCGGATAGAAGAACAGGCTGCTGCAGCCGCCCTGGAGCAGGGCCAGGGTAGCGACGCACAGAATGGCCGCCAGCCGGGCCGCGAGGCGCGGGCCTGCCAGTCGTTGTCGTCTGATCAGAAATACAGGCTCAGTCCCGCTTGCCATTCGCTCTGGTACCTCTCGTAGTGGTGCTCCCGGTTGAACTCACCGAACAGGCTGATGTCCCGGCTCAGATGCCAGCTGGCTTTCAGGTAGAGGGTGTCCTGCCGGTGTTGTTCGCTGACCATCCAGGCTTTGGAGCGGGCACCGCCCATCAGACTCACGCGGGGGCTCTGGTACAGCAGGCCCAGGTCGGCGCCGGGCGCCAGGTCAAAGCCCCGGTTCAGATCGTTGTCCACTTCCGCATCGGCGGTGGCCAGGGTAAACGCCTGCACGCCAGCGCCCAGCATCCAGCTCCCGCCCACGCCACCGTCCAGGTAGGGTGCTAAGACCCGTTTCTCCCCGGTGTCAGTGCGCCGTGCGCCCACCCCGACCTGCCAGGACAATGGCGAAAAGAAGCCGTCCCGGGGGCTCAGGGAGCGGATCTCAACGGCGGTCAGGTTCTCCAGCTGAAGCTCGTCGTTGTTGGTATACAGGCGGGCGTCCAGGCGTAAAAACTGGAGCTGGGCGCCAGGCCGGTAACCCTCGGGCGGGTCCAGCAGGTCGTGATAGGCGGGGCGGACGGTCAGCTGGGAAAATCCACGGTGGTCCTGCTGGCCGCCGGCAAGACTGACGCGAAACGTGTCGTGGCCCTGATCATCGCGAACCGGTGGAGCCGGCGGTTTCGGCACCGGCTTGACGCCGTCGATGTGGCTGCGAGCCACCAGCAGTTGTCTGGACAGGGGCGCGGCCAGCTCCCGGGGCCACTTTTCCTCGGTGCTCTGATAACGCACGTAATCGTAGGTGGCATCGAGCACGTGGGCCCGGGCCGTGGTCGGCAGAGAAGCAAGCTCCTGGCCATCCGGTTTGACGTAGCCGTCCGCCACGGCGCTGGCGATGGCCTGCTGGTCGTCGGTCAGGTGGTCCAGCTCATAGGCGACGGTGGTACTGGCAGACGGACGGTAGCGCACGTGGGAGACCAGGCCTTTGTCCACCACCCAGCGGACCGTGTCTGACGGAATGGCGTGGGTGGTCACGTTGTCCAGCAGCCGGGTCCCCGGACGAGCCACGTCGATCAGCGCCAGCAGTCGGTAGGCGCAGTTCTCGTCGAAGAAGTAGTAATCAAAGTTCTTGTCCCGCAGCTCCCAGGCGTGGGCGAGCAGCCGGTCCACCTCGTCCGGGGTCAGGTTCAGTGTGTATTCCCAGAGGTCGCGGTTCTCAATGTCCGAGTAGAGCTTGACCTTGTCGTAGTAGGGCTCGACGCTGGTCACGCCGGGGTAACCGCCAAAAATACCCCGGTAGGCGAACATCAGTTCGTTGTCCCGGGCGCCGGCATCGGCCGCGTAGGAAATCGTGCTGGCCAGCAGCAGGTTGGTGTTCTGGTCGTTGCCGGGCGGGTCCAGCCGCAAAAAGGTGTGGCCGAACATGGACGACGGGCTGTTCAGGTAGGAGGCGGCGAACACCAGGGTGACGGTTTGGGTGTTCAGGTCCCTGCGCCAGGTGTCGTAAGCGGGGCAGGGCGCCGGATCGGCCGGCAAATCCAGCTGGCGGCGAAGCCAGGCGTCCCGGGCCGGGAAGCGGCAGCGGGCCGACTCATCGCCACCGCCGGAAGCCTGTATGGCGGCGAGGGTGGCGTTCAGTTCGGCTCGGGGCGAGTGTTTGCCGTCGGGGCTCAGGAAGAACGCCGGGTCGTCGGCTTCACTGGTGTAGCCACTGCCAAAGGTATCCGGCTGGTAGTGCACCAGGTTAAGCCAGACGGGATCGTGATAGAGGCCCTCGGGAACCGCCGGTTCCGTGGCCAGCGCGGAGCTGCTGATCGCCAGGCAAAACAGGGCCTGAGCAGCGCGGGAAAGTGTGCCCATGGGCGTTACGGCGTCCTGGGTGGGTCGGTCGGATCTGCGGAAGTGGCGCCGTCCCTGGCGCCCGGGTCATCCGTGGAGACGGTACGGGGCTTAGGCCGCGACGTACTTGCTCAGGGTCTCGTCTTTTTCCATCAGGGCGACGATGGCGTCAACGGCCTGATCGGAGGTGGTGTCGGCGCTCGGGAAGATCAGCGCGAAGTTGTCCTGAAGTACCTTGCGGAAGGCGGCGCGGTCGGCCTGCTCAACGCCCAGCAGAACCGCCAGGGTGTCCAGGTTTTCGCCGGAGCCACGGGACATGTCACGGGCGACTTTGTCCACGTTGCTGTTCATGTACATGGCCATGGACTGAACGGCTTCGTTGGTCTGACAGCCGAGGGTGCCGGTGGTCATACCAAAGGTCTGGTTGCCGAAGCTGCCGTTGGTGGTCGCGGCCAGCACGTGGGGCGCGATACCGGACTGTCCTTTCCAGATCATGGCGCCAACGCCACAGCCCGGCTGGGCGAATGCCATGGAGGATGCGCCCAGAAGAATGGCACCTGCGATCAGTTTTTTCATTATCCACTCCTTGTCTTGATTTTAGCTGTCGTCGCAATGGCCGCTGCGCGGGGGAACCCCGGGCTAACGGAAACGGTGCTGACGGCTTTCTGCACGCTCAGTCAAACCGTTAGCTCGAGTATAGTGCATAAATGGCGTAGTGGAATGTACCAATCGGTGACGTATCACCCGCCCAGATACGCGTTTCGCACCTCCGGATTCTCCAGAAGGTTCTTGCCCGTGTCGTGTAGGCGGATACGGCCGGTTTCCAGCACGTAGCCCCGGTCCGCCAGGTTGAGCGCCTGGTGGGCGTTCTGCTCCACCAGAAACACGGTGATGCCCTGTTCCCGGAGCTGGCCGATGATCTCGAAGATCTGTTGAATCACGATGGGGGCAAGCCCGAGGGACGGTTCGTCCAGGATGATCATCCGGGGTTTGCTCATCAGGGCCCGGCCGATCGCCAGCATTTGCTGCTCACCGCCGGACATGGTGCCCGCCCGCTGGCTCTCGCGCTCTTTGAGCCGTGGGAACAGGTCGTACACGTAGTCCTGGCTCTTGCGGATCTCGGCCTTGGAGTTGAAGAACCCGCCCATGTGCAGGTTCTCTTCCACGGTCAGGCCTGAAAAGACACGCCGGCCCTCCGGCACAATCGCGATGCCCGAGCGCATGATGCGCGCGGTGGGCTCGTGGGTGATGTCCCGGCCTTCTAGCAGTACCCGTCCGGAGCTGGCCTGGGGGGACCCGCAGACGGTCATCAGGAGCGTGGTCTTGCCGGCGCCGTTAGCGCCGATCAGGGACACAATCTCGCCCTGGTTGACCTCAACGGAGACGCCGTGGAGGGCTTCAATCTTGCCGTAATGGGTATGAACGTTTTCTAGTACCAGCATGATGTGTCCTCAGGCCTCACCGAGATAGGCTTTGATCACGTCGTCGTTGTTGCGGATCTCTTCGGGCGTGCCGCTGGCCAGGGGGCGCCCCTGGTTGATGACGTTGATGCGATCGGAAATGCCCATGACCAGGCTCATGTCATGCTCAATCAGCACGACGGAGACGTTGTAGTCCTCCTTCAGGCTGACAATCAACTGGTTAAGGTCTTTGGTTTCCGCCGGGTTGAGACCCGCCGCCGGCTCGTCCAGCATCAGCAGTTGCGGCTCGGTGACCATGCACCGGGCAATTTCCAGGCGCCGTTGCTGGCCGTACGCGAGGTTGCCGGATTCCCGGTTGGCGAGGTCAATCAGGCCGACCCGCTCCAGCCAGTAACGCGCCCGCTCGAGGGACTTTTTCTCCCGCCGGCGGTAGTCCGGCGTTTTGAGCAGTCCGGCCACCAGGTTGGTGTTCAGGTGCCGGTGCTGGGCGACCAGCAGGTTTTCCACCACGGTCATTTGGCTGAACAGCCGCACATGCTGGAAGGTGCGCACCATGCCCAGGCGAGAGATCTTGTAGTCCGGTTTGCCCTGAACCTCCTGTCCCTGGAACAGGATCTTGCCGCCGGTGGGCTTGTAGAACCCGCTGATGCAATTGAACACCGTGGTTTTGCCGGCCCCGTTCGGGCCGATGATCGAGACGATCTCCCGTTCTTTCACGTCCAGGGAGACCTGGTCCACCGCCAGCAGGCCGCCGAAGCGCATGGACAGATTTTGTACTTCAAGCATTGTCCGTCACTCCTGCCGGGGATTCAGTTCAATGTGGATCCGTCGCATGGGCATCAGGCCCTGCGGTCGCCACACCATCATCAGCACCATGGCCGCGCCGAACACCAGCATCCGGTATTCGGAGAATTCCCGGGCCAGCTCCGGCAGGATGGTGACCGCAATGGCCGCCAGAATCACGCCGATCTGCGAGCCCATGCCCCCCAGTACGACGATCGCCAGGACAATCGCGGACTCCAGGAAGACGAAGGATTCCGGGCTGATGAACCCCTGCTTGGAGGCAAAGACGGTGCCGGAGAAGCCGGCAAAGAAGGCGCCGATGGTGAACGCGGAGAGCTTCACGGCGGTGCGGCTCAGGCCCAGGGAGCGGGCGGCGATTTCGTCCTCCCGCAGGGCTTCCCAGGCTCGACCTACCGGCATGCGCATAAAGCGGCGGATGACCAGGGCGGTGAACACTGCCAGCACCAGGGCAATCAGGTACAGGAAGATGACCTTGTGCTCGCTTGAGTAGGCAATACCGAACGTATCGTGGAAGGACACGTTGCCTTCTTCCTTGACCCGGCGACCAAACTCCATACCGAACAGGGTGGGTTCGGGAATGCCGCCAATGCCGTTGGGCCCGCCGGTGAGATTGGTCCAGTTGTTCAGCAGGATGCGGATGATCTCGCCAAAGCCAAGGGTCACGATGGCCAGGTAGTCGCCACGCAGTCGCAGCACAGGGAAGCCAAGCAGCAGGCCGAACAGGGCGGCCAGGCAGGCGCCCACCGGCAGCGCCATCCAGAACGAGAAATCCGCGTATTGGGCCAGCAGGGCAAAGGTGTAGGCGCCGACGGCGTAGAACGCTACGTAACCCAGGTCGAGCAGGCCTGCCAGGCCCACAACCACGTTCAGGCCCAGGGCCAGCATGATGTAGATCAGCACCAGCGTGGCCAGGTCAACGGAGCCCCGGGACACGAAGAACGGCCAGAACAGCGCCAGCACCACAATGCCGGTAATCACCCAGGATTCGATGCGGGCGCGCTTGTTTTCGGCCATGGGCTCTTTATCGGCCTTGGGCCGCAGCAGGGGCAGGCCACGAATCTTGTCCAGCAGCGATTCCCGATAGAGCTGGAACACGAAGACGAGAATCACGGCGGCGAAAATGGCCATGACCGTGGAACTGTCGGCGCCGGTCAGGGTGACGTTGACGCCCTGGGCTTCGAGGTTCAGGCCTAGAATGGGGTAGGAAATAATCAGGGTAATCAGCGCGCTGAAAAACGCGTGTCGTACGTTGTTGGCAGCCATCAGATTTTCTCAACCTCCGGTTTGCCGAGCAGGCCGGTGGGTTTGAACAGCAGAATCAGGATGAGCAGGCCGAACGACACCACGTCTTTGTATTCTGAGCTGAGATAGCCCGCCGTGAGACTCTCGGCGACCCCGAGGATCAATCCGCCAAGCATGGCGCCGGGAATGCTGCCGATGCCGCCGAGGACCGCCGCGGTAAAGGCCTTGAGGCCAGCGATGAACCCGAACAGCGGGTCAATGGAGCCGTAGTACATGCCCAACAGCAGGCCCGCGACGGCGGCCAGGGCGGCGCCAATCACGAACGTGGCCGCGATGATGCGGTTGGTGTCGATGCCCAGCAGGCTGGCCATGCCCAGGTCCTGGGAGACGGCCCGGCAGGCACGGCCGATCCGGGACCGGGAGATGAACGCCGACAGCGCGCTCATGCAGATCAGTGTGGTGACGAAAATGGTGATCTGCATGAAGGACACGCGGGCCTGGAAGCTGTCCGCGGGCCCAAACTCGAAGCCGCCCTGGATCAGCGCCGGGAAGCCGATGTTGCGGGAGCCCTGGGCGAGGTGCACGTAGTTCTGGAGGAAGATGGACATGCCGATGGCGGAGATCAGCGGGATCAGCCGGTGACGGCCCCGAACCGGTCGGTACGCGATCCGCTCTACGGCCCACCCCATGGCGCTTGAGACGATCATGGCGCAGACAAGTGCGACAAAAAGAATCAGGGGTAGCCAGGTCACACCGAGCGTGGCCAGCCCGGTGATGGTGATCAGGGCCGTGTAGGCGCCAATCATGTAGATTTCACCATGGGCGAAGTTGATCATGCCGATGATGCCGTAAACCATCGTGTAACCGATGGCGATCAGGGCGTAGGTGCTCCCGATCGTCAGCCCGTTGACGAGCTGTTGGAAGAGGTAGAGGAGGTCTTGCATTGTTTTTTGAGCTCCGGAGGCCTGCTCCCTCCGCCAGCCGGGCCTGGCGCCGGGTTATCCGGCGACGGGCTCGGGTGGAATCCGCAGGAGCCTAGAAAAACACCTTCCCCCGGATCGCGGCGGGAAGGTGCTCTCAGTTCTATCGTTCAGTAACGATTTCGGCTCATTTTACCGGAGTTTTGGTGCCATCTGAATGCCAACGGTACACCACGAAGTCAAACGACTTCAGATCGCCTTTCTTGTCGTACTGAACGGTGCCGATCGGCGTCTCGAAGCTGCCGCTGTGCAGAGCCTTGGCCACTTCGAACGGGTCCTTGGAACCGGCGGCCTCGATGCCCTCGGCCACCAGCTGAACCGCCGCATAGGAGGTCAGCACGAACGGGCCGGACGGGTCTTCGCCTTTGTCCTTGAACGCCTTCACCAGCGCCTGGTTCTCGGCTTTCTCATCGAAGCTCGGAGGCAGGGTCACCAGCAGACCTTCGGCGGCGTCGCCGGCGATGGTGTTGATGTCCTTGTTACCAACGCCCTCAGGGCCCATGAACTGGGCGTCGAGGCCGGCTTGCTTGGCTTGGCGCAGGATCAGGCCCAGCTCCGGGTGGTAGCCGCCGTAGTAGACGAAATCCACGTTTTCCTGCTTGAGCTTGGACACCAGGGAGGAGAAGTCCTTGGCGCCGGCGGTAATGCCTTCGAACATCACCACGTTGATGCCCTGGTCTTTCAGGGTGTCGCGCACGGCGGTCGCAATGCCTTCACCGTACTGCTGCTTGTCGTGGATAACGGCAACCCGCTCCGGCTTCTGGCTGGCGATGAAATTGCCGGCCACCGGGCCCTGCATGCTGTCGAGGCCGATGGTGCGGAACACCAACTCATAGCCGCGCTCCGTGATGTCTGGGCTGGTGGAGGCCGGGGTGATCATCAGCACCCCCTCGTCCTCGTAGATGTCGGAGGCGGGTTGGGTGGAGCTGGAGCACAGGTGGCCGACCACGTATTGGACGCCGTCATTGACCAGGCTGTTCGCCACGGTCACGGCCTGCTTGGGGTCACACACGTCGTCGTATTCCACGCCGACCAGCTTCTCGCCCATCACGCCGCCGTTGGCGTTGATCTGCGCGATGGCCATGCGAGCACCGGAGAACTGCATGTCCCCGTACTGGGCAACCGGACCGGTCATCGGGCCGGCAATCCCGATTTTGATATCGGCGGCGGCGTGGCCGGCGGACATCAGGGCGACGGAAGCGCTTACAGCGGTGGCAAGTTTTTTCACTGAGAGTTTCATTGGAGTGTCCTGTTGGGTTCAGGGTTATTCTTGTGTTCTCAACGCGTTAAACAAACACCACGGGCCCCTGGTTGTCAAGCGGCGCGGGCGGGTGCGGCGAAGGAACACGGCGCGTAGTCTGTCTCCTTCGCTCAAGCAATTGTTGTGCCTGCTGGCTTAGCTGTCGGTCGCCGGCTCGTCCCTATCGGGAAAGACCAGGGCCCGGAAGCTGTCGTGGTCGTGCAGCTGGGCAAAACTCGGGTCCACAGAGGCGTCGTCCCGGTAGGCCTCCGAAATGCAGATGGCCTTCTCCAGGGTACCCACCGCATCTTCCCAGCGGCCAATCTCGGCGTAGGCGCAAGCCAGTTGGTAGTGGGCGTGGCCGTTGTCCTGGTCCAGTTTCAGGGCGCGCTGGCACAGGCTGATGGCCCACAGCGGCTCCTGCATCTCCAGTACCGCGTCGGCCTTGTAGCTGAGTGCTTCCACGTCGTCCGGACGCAGGTCGAGAATGCGGTCGTAGGCGGCAATCTTGTTCTGCTGGGAAGTCTCCTGGCTTGCCTTCAACCAGAGCGAGTGCACCTCGTTGGTGCGCTCGATTTCTTCCTGGTTCTGTTGGATAATGTCCGACTTCTGTTGCAGCTGTTCCTCGATGTCCTTGAGGCGGCTCTCGTACTCCACCACCAGCTCATTGACGCGCCGCTCGGCGACGTTGCCCAGCTGATTGCGCATGTCACGGATGGAGTTCCAGCCGATGATCACCAGGATCGAGGTGGCGCCCGCGATCAGGTAGAAGAAGTAGGTCACCGTATCGGTGGCGTAGGACATGCTCTTGTCGGCCACCGTGAGTTCCTTGTCCGCCACTTTTTCGATCAGCTCCGCCCGGGTTTCGAGCATTTCCTTGCGCAAGGCTTTGGTTTCCTGCAGCAGGTAGCTTTCCACGAACGGGGTGTACATCGGCTTGTCCAGCGTGTTTATCCGCTGCTGAACGTCGTCCGCCGTGACGGCTTGGTCGGGCGCGTCTGCGGTTTCCTGGGCGTGCAGGGGGCTGATGATGGCAAGGAGCGCCGCGAGGATGACAAGGGTTCTGATCATCGGGCCTGATCCGTGTGTCGGGTGGGTTGAAGGTGCGAAACCTTAGCATAGTGAGCTTTGGTAAAAACCCCTACTTGCTTTCCCGGATCCAACGACCTCTAATAGTTAGTGGTGTAAGTATTGTGTTCAACGGTTCGACAGGAGCCACAATGTGAACAGCCATGAACAGGTTCTGGTCACCCTTCGCCGGGTGATCCGGGCGACCGACCTGCACTCCAAGCGCTTGAGCAAGCACGCAGGCCTGACCGGGCCCCAGCTGCTGATCATGCGCACCATCCGGGACCTGGGCGAGGTTACCATCGGCACCATTGCGGACAAAGTCAGCCTGAGCCAGGCCACCGTCACCACCATCCTGGATCGGCTCGAGCACCGCAAACTGGTGTACCGGGTCCGCAGCACCCAGGACAAGCGCAAGGTCCATGCCCACCTGACCGAGGCCGGCGCCGACATCCTGTCCCGGGCGCCGAACCCGCTGCAGGAAGATTTCATCGAGAAATTCCAGAGCCTGGCCGAGTGGGAGCAGACCATGATCCTGGCGTCCCTCCAGCGCGTCGCCAACATGATGGACGCCGACGACATCGACGCTTCCCCGGTGCTGGATGTGGGGCCCGTTCTCAAGGACGACGGCTGGAAAGAGAAGGCCTGAATAAAAACGGGGTCATGAAAAAGGGGTCAGATGAAAATGGGGTCAGATGAGTTTTTTCATCTGACCCCATTTTCATCTGACCCCTGACTGCTATCTAACCCCTGACTTACTCCTCAGTGCACCGACGCCCCCGCCCGCGGTTTGCCGCCGAAGCACACCTGGAATACGTCGTTATAGTGCTTGGCAAAGTTCACCGTCAGGCCTTCCTTGAGGTACTCCGGTAACTCGTCGTAGTCCCCCCGGTTGGCCTCCGGCAGAATCAGGTGGCTGATTTTCTGGCGCCTCGCTGCAATCACCTTTTCCCGGATACCGCCCACGGGCAGCACCTGCCCGGTCAGGGTCAGCTCGCCGGTCATCGCCAGGTTCTGTTGGGGTGCCTCCTTGCGGGCGATGGAGAGCAGAGCGGTGGCCATGGTCACGCCGGCGCTGGGGCCGTCCTTCGGCGTGGCGCCTTCGGGCACGTGCAGGTGCACGAAGGACTTGTCGAAGAAGGTCGGGTCACCCTTGAACCGTTTCAGGTTGGAGGAGACGTAGCTGTAGGCAATCTCCGCCGATTCGCGCATCACATCTCCCAGCTGCCCGGTGAGCTTGAAGCCCCGCTGACTGCTGTGAATGCGGGATGCCTCGATGCTCAGGGTGGCGCCACCCATGGCGGTCCAGGCCAGGCCGGTGACCACGCCGGTCCCCTTCAGGGATTTTTCCTTGCGGAACACCGGCTGGCCCAGGTAGGCGGGCAGGTCCGGTGCGCCCACTTTCACCGGCTGATCCGGCTGCTCCAGCAGCTTCACAATGCCTTTGCGCACGATCTTGTGCAGCAGCTTCTCCAGATTGCGCACGCCGGCTTCCCGGGCGTAGCCCTCGATCACCTGGCGCAGCGCCGCGTCGGTGATGTTCAGTTGCTTCTTCATCAGCCCGGCCCGCTTGAGCAGGCGCGGCAGGAGGTGATGCTTGGCGATGGCCAATTTTTCCTCGCCGATGTAGCCGGACAGCCGGATCACGTCCATCCGGTCCAGCAGCGGCCTTGGGATGGTGTCCAACTGGTTGGCGGTGCAGATGAACAGCACTTTGGAGAGGTCCATGCGCACGTCCAGATAGTGGTCCAGGAACTCCCGGTTCTGCTCCGGGTCCAGGGTTTCCAGCAGCGCGGACGCCGGGTCGCCCTGGAATGACGAACCGATCTTGTCGATTTCATCCAGCATGATCACCGGGTTGGCTACTTTGCTGTCCTTCAGGGCCTGCACGAACTTGCCTGGCATGGCGCCGATGTAGGTACGGCGGTGGCCCTTGATTTCCGCTTCATCCCGCATGCCGCCAACGCTGAACCGGTAAAACTCCCGGCCAAGGGCATCGGCCACGGAGCGCCCGATGGACGTCTTGCCGACGCCGGGCGGCCCCACCAGCAGCAGGATGGAGCCGCTGATCTCGCCCTTGAAGGTGCCCTCAGCGAGGAATTCGACAATGCGATCCTTGACGTCATCCAGCCCATCGTGGTCCCGGTCCAGAATCTGGCGGGCGGCGGCCAGGTCAAAATGATCCTGAGAGTACTGGCCCCAGGGTACCTGGGTCAGCCAGTCCAGATAATTGCGGGTGACGCCGTACTCCGGGGAGCCCTGCTCCAGTACCTGCAGCTTCTGCAGTTCATCGTCGAAACGCTCACGAACGGCGGCCGGCGGGTTCAGCTCGGACATTCGCTGCTCAAAGCGCTCGGCGTCCGCGGTTTTGTCGTCCTTGGCGATGCCCAGCTCCCGCTGGATCACCTTGAGTTGCTCCCGCAGGAAGAACTCCCGCTGGTGCTTCTGCACCTTCTCGTTCACTTCTTCGTTGATTTCGGACTGCAGCCGCGCGACCTCCTGCTCCTTGCGCATCAGCAGCAGCACTTTCTCCATGCGGCGCAGCAGGGGCACGGTGTCGAGGACATCCTGCAGTTCGCGCCCCGGGGCGCTGGTCATGGAGGCGCCAAAGTCGGCCAGAGGCGAGCTGTCGTCCGGACCGAAACGGGACAGGTACTGTTTCACTTCCTCGCCATACAGCGGATTGGTGCGCAGCAGCTCCTTGATGGCGCTGATGATCGCCAGGGTGTAGGCCTTCAGCTCGTCCGCCGGTTCTTCCGGTTCTTCCGGGTATTCGACTTCCACCAGGTAGGGCGGACGGCGCCGCAGCCACTGTACGATGCGGAACCGCTGCAGGCCCTGGGCAATGAATTGCACCTTGCCGCCTTCCTGCTGGGCGTGGTGAACCCGCACGGCGCAGCCGATGGTCTCGAATTCCTCGCTCCCCGGCACCCGGTTGCCGTCCTCGGGGTTCTCGACAAAGCAGATGCCCAGAATGCGGTGGTCGGTCTCGCCCACCCGTTTGAGGGTTTCATGCCACGGGTTCTGGTTCACCATCACCGGCTGCACCTGGGCCGGAAAAAACGGCCGGTTGGACACGGGCAGCACGTACATGCGCCGGGGCAGATTCTGCTGGGGCAACGCCAGGCTCTTGCTGTTCTCGTCCTTGCCGATGTACTCGGTCACGTCTTCTTCCAAATCGTCCAGGGAGTCATTGCGGTTGTCGTCGTTCATACCGTGTAGCTCTCAGGGCCTCAAAAGGGTTGGGTAATACAGCCTATGTAACGTCAGGTCCGGCTTTTTCAACCGGCTTGATTTCCGGGCCGGCGCCCTTATGGTTGTACCCAATCTTTACCACTCTGGTTCAGGATGCCTTTTCATGACGCAATCCCCGTACATCTTTGACGCAACGATCGACAACTTCCAGCAGAAGGTGATGGACGCCTCTGCCACCACGCCTATTCTCGTGGACGTCTGGGCGGATTGGTGCGCACCGTGCAAACAGCTGATGCCGATCCTGCAGAAGCTGGCGGAGGAGTACCAGGGCAACTTCCAACTGGCCAAGGTCAATGCGGATCAGCAGCAGGAACTGACGGCGTCCCTGGGTGTGCGCAGCCTGCCCACCGTGATCCTGGTCAAGAACGGCCAGGCCGTGGATGGTTTTAACAGCGCGCTGCCGGAGAGTGAGGTTCGCAAGATTCTCGAAAAGCACGTGGAGGCGCCGGCGGAAGATCCGTACGAGAACGCCCACGCGCTTTGGGAGGCCGGCGATGTCGACGGCGCCCTGGCGCTGCTGACCGAACTGAACCAGAAAGACCCGGACAACCTCGACGTCCTGATCGACCTGGCCCAGTTGAAGGCAGAGCAGGGCGACCTGGACACCGCTGAGCAGGTGCTCGCCAGCCTGCCGCCGGAGGAAAAGCTGCAGCACAAGGCCAAGCAGTTGGCGGCCCGGGTGAAATTCCTGCGCCAGTCTGGCGCCCTGCCGCCGGTGGCAGACCTGGAAGCCCGGCTGGCGGACAACCCCAAGGATCCGGAAGCCCTGCATCAGCTCGCCCTGCACAAAGTCCTGCAGGAGCAGAACGCCGAGGCCATGGATCTGCTGATCCGCCTGATGCAGGCCGACGGCGCCTACAAAGACGGCGTCGCCAAGACCACCCTGGTCGAGCTGTTCGAGAAGCTGGGCAACAACAATCCGGACGTGCGCGCTTACCGTAGGAGGTTGTATACGCTGATGCACTAACCGCCAATCGCGTGTACGAAAACGGGGTCAGATGAAAGCGTTCATCTGACCCCAGACGCCTGACTCCGGACGCCAGATTGGGGTCAGATGAGATTC
Source organism: Marinobacter sp. C2H3 (assembly GCF_037080155.1). Lineage (NCBI taxonomy): Bacteria > Pseudomonadati > Pseudomonadota > Gammaproteobacteria > Pseudomonadales > Marinobacteraceae > Marinobacter > Marinobacter sp. C2H3. The sequence continues at coordinate 489,577 of NZ_JBBBNZ010000001.1, forward strand.
TCATCTGACCCCGGGCTTACCGAAATTGGGGTCAGATGAACGCCTTCATCTGACCCCGGGTTCACTCCAGATAAAGCCAAGGCCGCGACCGTCATGCTCAAGCTCCCGCCGCAACCTGATCGATGCGAGCTGTGCGAGCGGCCAGTCGCGGCCCTGACCCGCCATCACCTGATCCCCAAACACCTGCACCGAAAGAAGCGCATCCAGAAACTGTTTGACCGGGAAGACCTCATCACCCGCACGCTCTGGGTATGCCGCCCATGCCACAACGCCATCCACAAGGCCCGAACCGAAGTTGAGCTGGGGCTGTACTTCAATACCCGGGAGGCGCTGCTGGAGATTGAGGAGCTGAGGGTGTTTGTGGCGTGGCTGAAGGACAAGCCTGAGGGGTTTGTGCCGAAGTTCCGGCGGGGTGGTTGATTCCGGGTATGACGAAAAACGGGGTCAGATGAAAGCGTTCATCTGACCCCGGAACTTAGCTTTGGAGTTTGAAATCGGGGTCAGATGAGATCCTCATCTGACCCCAGGCCTCTGACCCGGGTTTCAGCCATTGCCCCGACGCATCTGCTCATATTCGTCTTCGAAGAAGAACTTCTCCTCGCCGAAGGCCGGCTCCAGCTCGTGCAGCCAGGTGGCGGTTTCGCTGTATTTGGCGAAGAAGGGGCGTTGCACCCAGTCCGGGTTACGGCCCTGGAGGAAGCGCAGCACGAACACCTTTTCACCCTGGATTTCGGTGATGCCCTGGATCTCCACCTTGCCCGGGCCCGCGCTCATGGAGGGCCCGCGGGCGGTGCGGGCCAGGCCGGAGACTTGCTTCATCGCTTCGCGGTAGATGTGGTAAGCCTCGGACAGGGGCAACTCGAAGTAGTTCTTGGCGCCGGTGTCCCGCTCCACGAACATGTAGTAGGGGATGATGCCAAGCTGCACTTCCTTCTTCCACAGCTTCGCCCAGGCATCGGCGCTGTCGTTCACGTGTTTGATCAGCGGGCCCTGGGCGCGGATTTCGGCGCCGGTGGCGCGGATGCGGCGAATGGCTTCCTCGGCGATGTCGGTGGTGATTTCCTGCCAGTGGTTGTAGTGGGCCATGATCGCCACGTGCTTGCCGGCGTCCACCAGGCGGGCGAACAGCTCCATCAGCTCATCCGCGTCCTTGTCGGTGACGAACCGGTACGGCCAGAAAGTCAGCGCCTTGGTGCCGATGCGAATGGTCTGGATGTGGTCAAACTCGGGCTGAAGCAGCGGCTCCAGGTACTGCACCAGGTTCTTGGTCTTCATCACCATGGGGTCGCCGCCGGTCACCAGCAGGTCGGTGACTTCGGTGTGCGCCTTCAAGTAGCCGTGCAGCTTCTCCGCTTCCGTGCTGGCCATTTTCAGGTCTTTGTCGCCGACAAACTGGGCCCAGCGGAAACAGAAGGTGCAGTAGCTGTGGCAGGTCTGGCCCTGGGCCGGGAAGAACAGCACGGTCTCCCGGTACTTGTGCTGCACGCCGTCCAGCACCTCGCCGTCCAGTTCCGGCATGTTCATTTCCATCTGGCCGGCCGGATGCGGGTTCAGCTCGTCCCGGATGGCTTTCGCCGCCGCCTGAATCTCGGCCTTGTCCGCGCCCTGGCGGTGCAGTTCGGCCATGCGCTCGTAGTGTTCGTCCTTCAGCATGGCCTTTTGCGGAAACACCAGCTGATAAATTGGGTCGTTGGGCACCTGGTCCCAGCGGATCAGCTCGTTGATCACGTATTCGTTCACCCGGAAGGGCAGCACGCTGGCCACCACTTTCATCTCAAACCGGGTGTCTTCGGGGAGTGCCTGGATCGCGTCGATCTTGTCCAGCTGGCGGTCCGTGTAGACCTTGAAGCGTCGTTCCTCGAATTCCGTCACCGGAATCCGGTTCGGGAAGGTGACGATGGAGTTCATGGGTCGCCCTCTGTTGGTGTTGAAGGGACAGAAAGTGGCCTGACCACTTTCTGGTGGTTAAAAATCGGACAGCGGAGTATACCCAAAGCGGATTTTATTTTCAGGTCTAATCAATAAAATCGGCGTGAGCCTGGCGTTTTTGGCGGCACGCATTGCATAAGATGATGATTATAAAGTTGTCTCTTCAGGGCGTTAACTGTCGCGCGCCTGCGATTTCTTTAGACCTGCTATCAATAAAGAGATCACGTAACTCGTACGACCTTGGTCTGAGTCTGGTTGTTTGAATGGCGTAAAACCGTCATTCTTGCGTAAGTAACCGAAAAGGTATGGTGTTTGCAGGGGCGAATTTCCCCAAATGCGTTCGCTGGCTGACCAAGATGTAGTAAAATGACTACATGCGACGCTCGAGGCGGGCTGACGTTCGCGGTGACGGCGGGGTGCGGGGTCAAAAGCCCGGATGCGCATCCGCCCGCCCGGCGGGCAAACTCTGAAAGCTGTTCTATGCTTGATGGATAACTCATGGACTGCCAGGCCGTTCGTCCATCAGGCGGAAACACCCACAACAACATTCTGCACTTGCGCAGCTGACCGACACGCAACGCGTCGTGGCCGCTGATCGTGGCCCGCGCTGCATTTTTGATGCCTAGGGGAGGGTTTGATGTACCAGGACGATGATCCCATTGAAACCAGTGAATGGCTTGACGCACTCGAATCTCTGATCGAGAACGAGGGCGTCGAGCGGGCCAAGTACATTCTTGAGCGGCTTTCTGAGCGCGCCAGCCGCGACGGCACCCAGCTGCCGTACTCCATCAACACGCCGTTCCGGAACACCATTCCGGTGACCCAGCAGGCCCAGATGCCGGGCGATCTGTTCATGGAGCGCCGCATCCGTTCGCTGATCCGCTGGAACGCCATGGCCATGGTGGTGCGCGCGAACAAGCGCCCGGGCGACCTCGGCGGCCACATTTCCACCTTCTCCTCCGCGGCCACCCTGTACGACGTGGGCTTCAACTATTTCTTCCGCGGGGGCGAGGACAAGCAGGAATCGGATCTGGTGTACTTCCAGGGCCACTCCGCACCGGGCATCTATGCCCGCTCCTTCCTCGAGGGCCGCTTCGACGAGGCCCAGTTGGACAAATACCGGGAGGAGGTCGACGGCGAAGGCCTGTCCTCCTACCCGCACCCCTGGCTGATGCCGGACTACTGGCAGTTCCCCACGGTATCCATGGGTCTCGGGCCGATTCAGGCCATTCACCAGGCCCACGTCATGAAGTACCTGCACAACCGCGAGCTGATCGACATGGACGGCCGCAAGGTGTGGTGCTTTGTCGGTGACGGCGAGTGCGACGAGCCGGAAACCCTGGGCTCCATTTCCAAGGCCGGCCGTGAGAACCTGGACAACCTGATTTTCGTGGTCAACTGCAACCTGCAGCGCCTGGACGGCCCGGTACGGGGCAACGGCAAGATCATCCAGGAACTGGAGGGCATCTTCCGTGGCGCTGGCTGGAACGTCATCAAGGTGGTCTGGGGGCGCATGTGGGATCCGCTGTTCGAGAAAGACGAAGACGGCGTGATGCAGCGTGCCATGGACGAGGTTTGCGACGGCGACCTGCAGAACTACGCCCACGGTGGCCCGGCGGTCACCCGCAAGGAGTTCTTCGGCAAGTACCCGGAGCTGTCCAAGCTGGTTGAGAGCATGTCCGACGAGGACATCGCCAAGCTCAACCGCGGTGGCCACGACCCGTACAAGATCTACGCCGCCTACCATAAGGCGGTGCACGAGGCGAACGGTCGCCCGACGGTGATCCTGGCGCACACCGTCAAGGGTTACGGCTTCGGCGCGGCGGGTGAGTCCCAGAACACCGCCCACTCCCTCAAGAAGCTCGATATGGACACCCTGAAGGCCTTCCGGGACCGCTTCGGCATCCCGGTAAAGGACGACGAGCTGGAAAGCGTGCCGTACTACCGGCCGGCGCCGGACAGCCCGGAGATTGTCTACATGAACAAGCGCCGGCAGGAGCTGGGCGGGTACTACCCGAAGCGTCGCAAGGATTGCCAGCCGCTGCAGATTCCGGATCTGGATATTTTCAAGCAGATCCTCGAAGGCTCCAACGGCCGGGAAATCTCCACCACCATGGCCTTCGTGCGCATTCTGAGCGCGCTGGTCAAGGACAAGCGCATCGGCAAGCGCGTGGTGCCGATCGTGCCGGACGAGGCGCGGACCTTCGGTATGGAAGGCATGTTCCGCCAGCTCGGCATTTACACCTCTGAAGGCCAGAAGTACGTGCCCCAGGACCGTGACCAGATCATGTACTACCGGGAGGACAAGAAAGGCCAGATCCTCCAGGAAGGCATTAACGAAGACGGCTCCATGGCCACCTGGATGGCCGCGGCCACGTCCTACAGCACCAACAACTTCCCGCTGATTCCGTTCTACGTGTTCTACTCCATGTTCGGCTTCCAGCGGATTGGTGACCTGGCGTGGGCCTCCGGCGACATGCAGGCCCGGGGCTTCCTGATCGGCGGGACTGCCGGCCGTACCACCCTCAACGGCGAAGGCCTGCAGCACCAGGACGGCCACAGCCACATTCTGGCCAACACCATTCCCAACTGTAAGGCCTACGATCCGGCCTACGGCTATGAGATGGCGGTGATCGTTCGGCAGGGCATGAAGGAGATGTTCGAGGACAACCAGAACGTTTTCTACTACCTGACCATCGAGAACGAGAACTACGAACAGCCGGCCATGCCCAAGGGCTGTGAAGACGGCATCATCAAGGGCATGTACAAGTACGAGTCCGTGGAGCTGAAGGCCAAGAAAAAAGGCCCCCGCGTGCAGCTGCTGGGTGCCGGCGCCATCTTCAACGAAGTGCGTGCCGCCGCCGAACTGCTGCGGGACGACTGGGGCGTGGCCTCCGATATCTGGAGCGTGACCAGCTTCAACGAACTGGCCCGTGACGGCCAGCACGTGGACCGCTGGAACCGCCTGCATCCGGACGACAAGCCGAAGAAGGCCTACGTCACCCAGATGCTGGAGAAGCAGCAGGGGCCGGTGGTGTCCTCCACCGACTACATCAAGCTGCACTCCGAGCAGCTGCGGGCGTTCATTCCCAAGACCTATCTGACGCTGGGCACCGACGGCTTCGGCCGCAGTGACACCCGGGAGAAGCTGCGCCACTTCTTTGAGGTGGACCGTTACTACGTGGCGGTATCCGCGCTCTCGGCCCTGGCCAAAGACGGTGAGATCAAGGAAGAGCAGGTTCTCGAAGCCATGCGCAAGTACGGAATCGATCGCAACAAACCGAACCCGGTGCAGAGCTAAGGAGAACGCCAGATGAGTCAACAGGACATCAAGGTTCCCGATCTCGGCGGCGCAGACGAGGTCGAAATCATTGAAATCATCGCCAGTGAAGGGGATTCCGTGGAAGCGGAAGACCCGATCCTGACGGTGGAATCCGACAAGGCCTCGGTGGAGCTGCCGGCGCCGGCGGCGGGCAAGATCGTCAAGATCACCGCCAAGGTGGGTGACAAGGTCAAGGAAGGCGACGTCATTGGCACCCTTGAGGTGAGCGGTGGCGGCGACAGCGCCGATGACGGTGACGGCAGCGGCGACGCCAAGGCCGAGAAAGACGCGAAAGCCGAGAACGACGACAAGACCGACAGCGAGGCCAAGGCCAGCGACGACAAGCCTGCACCGAAAAAGGCGAAATCGTCCGGCGGCTCCCGCAAGGAGACCGTCAAGGTGCCGTCCCTGGACGGCTTTGACAACATTCCGGTGATCGAGATCAACGTGTCCGAAGGGGATTCCGTTGAGCAGGAAGACCCGCTGGTGACCGTCGAATCCGACAAGGCCACCATGGAGATTCCGTCGCCGTTCAAGGGCAAGATCGGGAAGATTCTCGTCAAGGAGGGCGACAAGCTCTCCGAGGGCAGTGACCTGCTGGAAATGACTGTGGTCGCCGATGGCGATGACAATGGGGACGACGAAGACGACGGTGCCGAGCAGGACGCCAGCGCCGGCAAAGAGAGTGGCTCCGGGCAGTCCGGATCGTCGTCTGGCAAAGCGCAGGATTCTGCCCCGCAAAGCCAGCCGCAGCCCCAGGGTTCCACCTACGAACCACCGTCGCCGGGCACCAAGGTGCATGCGGGCCCTGCGGTCCGCAAACTGGCCCGTGAGCTGGGCGCAGACCTCACCCGAGTGAAAGGCTCCGGCCCGAAAGGTCGGATCATCAAGGACGACGTGCACGCCTACGTGAAGAGCCAGCTCCAGCAGGCCCAGCAAGGGCCGGGCGTGGGCACCGGCTCTGGCATTCCGGGCGTGAAGCTGCCGGACTTCAGCCAGTTTGGTGAGGTTGAGCGCGAGGGGATGTCCCGCATGATGGCGGCCACCGCCACCAACATGCAGCGCAGCTGGCTGAACGTGCCCCACGTCACCCAGTTTGACGAGGCGGACATCACCGAGATGGAAGCCTTCCGCAAGGCCCAGAAGACCGCCGGCGAGAAGAAGGGCGTGAAGATGACGCCGCTGCCGTTCCTGCTCAAGGCCTGTGCTGCGGCACTGATGGAGCTGCCCCAGTTCAACGTCTCGCTGGACATGGAGCGCAAGGAAGTCATCCGCAAGAAGTACGTGCACATCGGCATCGCGGTGGATACGCCCCACGGCCTGATGGTGCCGGTGATCCGGAACGTCGACCAGAAGGGCCTGTGGGAGCTGGCCGCTGAAAGCGCCGAGCTGGCCCAGAAGGCGCGTGACAAGCAGCTCAAGCCGGCAGAGATGCAGGGCGCCTGCTTCACCATCACCAGCCTGGGTGGCATTGGCGGCACTGCTTTTACCCCGATCGTGAACACCCCTGAGGTGGCCATCCTCGGCGTGTCCAAGGCGGCGATGAAGCCGGTCTGGGACGGCAAGGCCTTCGAGCCGCGGCTGATGCTGCCGCTGTCCCTGTCCTACGACCACCGGGCCGTCAACGGCGCCGACGCGGCGCGCTTCACCAACCTGCTGACCCAGCTGTTGGGGGACATCCGCACCTTGCTGCTGTAAGCGTTGCTGTTGAGCAATCCGGGGGCATCCCCCGCGAGACCGGGGTCAGATGAAAACCTTCATCTGACCCCTTTTTCATGCTCCCAGGTCAGTCGCGAGCACTGGGGCCTGGTCGGGGTCAGATGAAACTCATCTGACCCCTTTTCATTCTCCAGATCGGCGGCGAACACCGGGGCGAAGTCGGGGTCAGATGAACGCTTTCATCTGACCCCATCCTTCCGGCACCTCAGCCAATGCCCGCTCCCCAAGACCGGCGCACCATCAGCCTCAGCAACCTCCGGGGTCAGATGAAAGCCCTCATCTGACCCTCGCTTTATCATATGCCGCCAACGTCACCGCCACCCAGAGGCCCCCATGACCCCAGCCGAATACCTTGCCCAGCCGCTGACCCTGCCCAACGGCTCCGTGTTGCCCAACCGCTTTGCCAAGTCCGCCATGAGCGAGACCCTGGGCACAGTGGATAACCACCCCACTGAAGCCCTGGTGCGCCTCTACGGGGCCTGGGCGGAGGGCGGCACCGGGCTGTCGATCACTGGCAACGTGATGATCGACCGCCGCCACATCGGCGAGCCTCAGAACGTGGTCGTTGAGGATGAGGCGGACCGGGATCTGCTGACCCAGTGGGCCACGGCCAGCAAGGCCCGGGGCGGGCAGGTGTGGATGCAGCTGAACCACCCGGGCAAGCAGAGCCCGAAGATGCTGAACCGGGACCCGGTGGCACCCAGCGCGATTCCGTTCCGCAAGGAGTTGCGGGGCATGTTCGCCACGCCCCGTGCACTGACCGGCCCGGAAATTGAGGACATCATCGCCCGCTTTTCCCGGAGCGCCGCGGTGGCGCAGGCGGCCGGGTTCGACGGCGTGCAGATCCACGGCGCCCACGGCTACCTGATCAGCCAGTTCCTGTCGCCCCACCACAATCAGCGGCAGGACAAGTGGGGCGGTTCCCCGGAAAACCGGCGGCGTTTTGTGCTGGCGGTCTACCGGGCCATCCGCGCCGCCTGCGGCCCCGGCTTCAACGTCGGCATCAAACTGAATTCCGCCGACTTCCAGCGGGGCGGCTTTACCGAAGAGGAATCCCTCGCGGTGATTGACGTACTGGTGGCGGAAGGCATTGACCTGGTGGAAATCTCCGGCGGCAACTACGAAAATCCGGCCATGGCGCTCGGGGGCAGCGCCCAGGGCGACGGCCAGCCGGTCAAGGCCAGTACCCAGGCGCGGGAGGCTTACTTCCTGACCTTCGCCGAACAGGTGAGGGCGCGTACCTCGGTGCCGCTGATGGTCACCGGCGGTTTCCGCAGCGCCGAGGGCATGGCGGACGCCCTCTGCTCCGGTGCCACGGACCTGATTGGCTTGGCCCGGCCGCTCGTGTTGGAACCGGATCTACCGGCACGCATTCTGAGTGGCGAATTGGCGACCAGCGCCGTCCGACCCATCCGCACCGGCATCCGGGCGGTGGATAACATGGCGCTGATGGAAGTGAGCTGGTACACCCGCCAGATCGCGCGGATTGCCCGGGGCAAGGCACCGAGGCAGCAGGATCGCGGCGTGTGGTCCCTGCTGGAGGTATTGGGGGTCATGGCCACCCGGGGCGTGCGCACCCGGCTGCGGGCCTGATAACGAAAAACCCCGGCCGGAGCCGGGGTTTTTGCAGTACGGGCTCTAAACCGAAGCTTAGAAGTTGTACTGGGCTGCGAACAGCAGGCGGCTTGCGTCGCCGTCGTCGCCGTTCTGGACTTCACGGGTACCGTACTGGTACTCGACGCCCATCATCACGTTCTTGACCGGGGTCCACTTGTAGTTCGCCATGATGGCGGATACGTCGGTGGTGCCGGTATCTGCAGCGCCATCCTTCACGGCGTCGTCCAGATCCACGGAGGTCATGCCGTAGCCCAGGTTCACGCTGCGGCCGGAGCCCAGGTTCATGGTTGCACCTACGGTGCCGCCATAGCCGCTGATGGTCTGAACGTCGCCGTTTGCATCAACGTAGGCGCTCGGTGCGCCGGAGCGGTACAGGTAGCTGTTGGCACCATCGGTGTAGCTCAGGGAGCCCTGGATGGTGAACATATCGGTCAGCGCCATTTTCGCGGCTACGAAGGTTGCGAAGCCGAAAGTAGCGTCGTCAGCGGTGCCAGTATCGTACCCTACTTGTTGCGCCAGAACGGCAGCAGAGTAGGACAGGCCACCCTGAGAATCTTCAAAGCGCGCGGTGAAGGCCGGCATGCTGTCTTTTTTGGTTACTGAGGCCGGAAGAACGATCTGGCCGTCAAGGGAGTTCTGCGGCTGCTCGGCAGAGACAGACAGGGGACCCATGGTGTAACGCAGCTGCGCGGTCCGGGACTGGTAACCCGCGGCGCCCGGCAGGGAGTCGAAGTCCAGCGTCGGGGTGTTGCCGACGAAGCTGGTGAAGTTGGACCAGGTCTGACCGGCCAGGATGCCGTTGTAGGAGCCGTAGGCGTGGCGCAGACGCAGGTCGCCGCCGCCGTTGCCGCGGAAGTCACCTTCGATGTTGAAAGTTACGCCCTCGGGGCTGGTGGTTTTGACGCCGATACGGCTCTGTACCGCGTCCGCACCGAAGTAACCGGTGGCTTCGTTGTCTTCCTTTGCGCCAACGTTAATGGCGTTGTAGTTGAAGGAACGGGTAGAGGAAGATACGTTTTCGTCGATATCGTAGCTTGCATTCAGGCGAGCATAGCCGTAAATGCTGGTGTTCCATCCGCCGGCGTCGAAGCTGACGGCGTTGGCCGTTCCGGCCATGCCGAGTGTTGCTGCTACGGCGGTAGCACGGATCGCAAATCTGAGTTTGTTGCTTTGCATCGTTGTTGTCTCCACACACTTATTGTTGTTGGACCCACAAACAAGGTAGTTACGAACGCATGACAATTCAAATAAATTTGTGAAAGGCTTAGACCAATGTCTATAGCGTCTTTTCGTTGTTATACAGGCATCTGCGGATGACTCTTCATCGTATCAGCGTTCCACACACGCCTTTCGAGGGATTAACTGAGGGTTTAATGAGATCAGCGCGAGCACTGCCATGACGATCCACCCCCATTTTCGGCCCGACACCACCTTCGCCTTCCTGGATTTGGAAACCACCGGCGGCAACGCCACCCGGGACCGCATCACCGAGATCGGCATCCGATTCTGGCGGTCCGGGCAGGTGGTGGATGAGTGGCAGACGCTGGTCAATCCACAGGCGCGGATTTCGTCGTTCATTGAACGGCTGACCGGCATCAGTAATGAAATGGTCGCCGACGCCCCGACGTTCGACGCCGTGGCGGTTGAGCTGGCGGAGCGCCTGGAAGGCTGCGTGTTCGTGGCCCACAACGCCCGCTTCGACTACGGCTTCGTCAAGGCCGAGTTCCGGCGCCTTGGCCGGATGTTCGCGGCGAAGGTACTGTGCACGGTCAAGCTGTCCCGGCGACTGTACCCGGACCATAAACGCCACAACATAGACGCCCTGATCGCCCGGCACGGCCTGCCTGCGGTGGAGCGGCACCGTGCCATGGGCGACGTCACCGCCATGCTGGCGTTTTTTGAGCACGCGCTGGCGGAGCAGGGGGTTGAGGCCATGGACCGGGCGGTGGGTGAACTGCTGCAGCGGCCCAGCGTGCCGTCCCATCTGCCGCCGGACATCCTGGCCGATCTTCCCGATGCCCCCGGGGTTTATCGGTTCTACGGCGAAAACGACGTGCTGCTGTACGTGGGCAAGAGCACCCGTATTGCCCAGCGGGTCGCGTCCCATTTCTCCGGGGACCACCAGACCAGCCGGGGTGTGCGCCTGTCCGAGAGCCTGCGCCGGGTGGAATACACCCGCACCGCCGGCGAGCTGGGTGCGCTGCTGCTGGAGCTGCGGCAGATCAAAACCCTGAACCCGCTGTTCAATCGCCGCTCCCGGGCCGCGAAGCAGCTGGTGACCATTGAGCTGTCGCCGGACGATGCCGGCTATTTCCAGGCCCGGCTGGCCCGGGAACTGGGACCCCATCGCCTCGGGGATTATTACGGCCTGTTTCGCAGCAAGCGGGACGCCGAGAAAGCCCTCAGCGGCATTGCCGCCAAGAACGACCTGTGCAACCAGAAGCTCGGCCTGGAGCCCGATCGGGATGGCCCCTGTTTCCAGCGGGCGCTGGGCCGCTGCCGGGGCGCCTGCGAAAACGCCGAAGACGTCACCCGATACAACCTGCGCACGCAGATTGCCTTCCACGGCCTGAGACTGACCACCTGGCCCTGGCCGGGCGCGGTGGGCATCGTTGAGCGGGACGGGGAGACCGGCGAAACCGACATTCTGGTGGTGTACAACTGGATCCACGTGGCCACCGTGCACCACGAGGACGAACTGCACGATCTCTCCCTCAACGGCCAGAGCGTCCGCTTTGACCTGGATTCCTACAAGCTGCTGGTGAAGGCCCTGCTCGGCCCGGACCGCGCCGCGCACCGTATTATTGAGCTGGCGGGCACCGGCCTGCCGGATGTGCTGATGCCCTGAGTGGCGTATGATGAAGCTCAGAAAGCCTCAGGCGTCCGCACACTTACCTAGTGCCACAGGCGGAAATCGCCTGCTATGTTGACTGATTGAATTCCGGTGAGAGAGATCCATGAATAGAGAGCCCGTAACCCGCGAACTGTTTGACGACGTCATGGTGCCCAACTATGCCCCCGGCCAGATTATTCCGGTGCGCGGCGAGGGTTCCCGGATCTGGGACCAGGAAGGTCGCGAGTACGTGGACCTCCAGGGCGGCATTGCCGTCACCTGTCTTGGCCATTCCCACCCGGGCCTGATCGGCGCGCTGGAAGAGCAGGCCAACAAGATCTGGCACCTGTCCAACGTGATGACCAATGAGCCGGCGCTGCGCCTGGCCCGCTCCCTGTGCGAGCTGACCTTTGCCGAACGGGTGTTCTTCGCCAACTCTGGCGCCGAGGCCAACGAGGCTGCGTTCAAGCTGGCGCGCCGTTACGCCTGGGAGCATACCGGCCCGCAGAAGCACGAGATCATTTCGTTCCGCAATTCCTTCCACGGGCGGACCCTGTTCACCGTCAGCGTCGGCGGCCAGCCGAAATACCTGGAAGGGTTCGAGCCGGCACCCGGCGGCATTCACCACGCCGAGTACAATAACCTGGATTCGGTGAAGGCCCTGATCTCAAAAGAGAAGACCTGCGCCGTGGTGGTTGAACCCATCCAGGGCGAGGGCGGCGTCATGCCCGGTGATCAGGCGTTCCTGGAGGGGCTGCGGGCCCTGTGCGACGAGCACGACGCGCTGCTGGTGTTTGATGAAGTGCAGAGCGGCGTGGGCCGTACCGGACATCTCTACGCGTACGAAATGTACGGCGTCACTCCGGACATCCTCACCAGCGCCAAGGGCCTCGGCGGTGGCTTCCCGGTGGCGGCCATGCTGACCACCGCGAAGGTTGCCGCGAGCCTGGGCGTGGGCACCCACGGCAGTACCTATGGCGGCAACGCCCTGGCCTGCGCCGTGGCCCAGAAGGTGATCGACACCGTCAGCCAGCCGGACATCCTGCGGGGCGTGAAATCCCGCTCGGACCGGCTGCGCAAGGGCATGATGGACATTGGCGAGCGTTACGGCGTGTTCCGGGAGGTGCGTGGCGCCGGCCTGCTGCTCGGTTGCGTGTTGACCGACGCCTGGGCCGGACGGGCCAAAGACTTCCTCAACGCCGGGCTGGATGAAGGCGTGATGGTGCTGATCGCCGGTGCAAACGTGGTGCGTCTGGCCCCGTCCCTGATCATTCCGGAGCACGACATCGACGACGCCCTGGCTCGGTTCGACCGGGCGGTCAGCAAGCTGGTGGCGGGCTGATTCCAGCCCGCCCCACGTACCCCCGGCGGCCCGGCCAGGGAAGATTCCGAACAAACCGACGGAGACGTTATGTGGGTAGTCCGTCCGGCCCGCCCGGAGGATCAGAAAGCCATTCTCGGGATCGTCGGCGCCCGCAGTGCCCGGCTGTCCTCAACCCTGCCGGGCGAGCCCGGGCCCCTGGCCCGGCGCATCGACCATAGCCTGGCGTCGTTTGCCGGCAAATCCACCGGTGATGTGCCGCCCCGCTTCCTGTTCGTGCTGGAAGATGTCCGCACCGGTGAGGTGTTGGGCACCGCCGGTATCGACGCCCAGGCCGGCAATGGCGAACCCTTCTACAACTACCGCCGCGACGCGCTGATCCACGCTTCCCATGAGCTGGGGGTATCCAGCCGGGTGGACGTGCTGTACCCCAGTCACGGCCTGACCGATCACACCCTGCTCTGCGGCTTTGCGCTGGTGCCGGAATTGGTGGACACCGACGCCTTCGAGCTGCTGTCCCGGGCCCGGCTACTGTTCATCGCGAGCCACCGCCAGCGGTTTGATGACCACCTGATCGTGGAGATCCAGGGCGTGCAGACCGGCGAGGGCGACGCCGCCACCGTGCCCTTCTGGGACAGCCTTGGCCGGCATTTCTTCAACATGGATTTCCGCGAGGCCGACCAGCACTCCGGCGCCCTTTCAAAAACGTTTATCGCCGAGCTGATGCCCCCCAATCCTATCTACGTGACCCTGCTCAGTGAGGACGCCCAGGCGGCCCTCGGCGAGGCCCATGCCCTGAGCCTGCCCAATCGGGACCTGCTGCACCGGGAAGGCTTCCGGGCCGGCAGCTACGTGGATATTTTCGACGGCGGCCCCGTGCTGGAGGCGCGCACCGACAGCGTGCACAGCATTGTCACCAGCCGGGTCGCCGGGCTCCACGGCAGCCCGGACGAGCGGGGCGACACCTGCCTGGTGGCGGCGGGCGAGGGCGGTGAATTTCGCTGCACCCTGGGCCCGGTATCGGACAGCGTGGACAACCAGGCACGGGTGTCGGTAGACCTCTGGCACCGGCTTGGCTGCGGTCCCGGCGACACGGTTCGGCTGGTGGTGCTATGAGCAGGAGGCCGACATGCTGATCATTCGTCCGCTGCGCAACGGCGACCTCGACGACCTATACGCCATGGCGCTGGACGCCGGTAAAGGGCTCACCACCCTGCCGGCGGACCGGGATCTCCTGCAGAGCAAGATTGACCGTGCCACGGAGGCCTTCAGCCAGCGCCGGTCGCCGGAATCCGGGCTGTACCTGTTTGCTCTCGAAGACGTGAACACGGGCCGTGCCGTGGGCATCAGCGGCATCCAGGCCCGGGTGGGTCTGGATGAGGTGTTCTACAACTACCGCCTGAGCCAGACGGTGAACGCCTCCCGGGAGCTGGGGGTGTACGTGCGTACGCCCACCCTGCAACTGTCCAACGACATGACGGATAACAGCGAAATCTGCTCGCTGTTGCTGTCCGGCGCCTATCAGGGCGGGGGTAACGGGTTGTTGCTGTCCCGCTGCCGGTTTATGTTCCTGGACCAGTTTCGCAAACATTTCTCCGACAAGATTTTTGCCGAGATGCGCGGCGTCTCGGACCGGGACGGCCGGAGCCCGCTTTGGGACGCCCTGGGCAGCAAGTTTTTCGACATGGCCTTCAGCCAGGCGGATACCCTGTCTGGCTTGGGCAACAAATCGTTCATTGCCGAACTGATGCCGAAGTACCCGATCTACCTTCCGATGTTGCCCGAGGCGGCCCAGGCGGTGGTGGGGCAGGTGCACGAGAACACCGCGCCAGCCCTGCGGATGCTGCAGGCCGAGGGGTTCCACTTCAACGGCCTGGTGGACATCTTTGACGGCGGGCCAGTGGTGGAGGCGTTCATCCGGGACATCCGCACCGTGCGTGAGAGCCGCAACCGCTACGTGATGGTCAGCCAGAAGCCGTTGAACCTGGACGTGCCGGCTGCCGATCGGGTGATGGTCAGCAACCGGGCGTTCCAGGAGTTTCGGGTGACCACGTTGCCGTCGGCCTGCGTCGGGCCGGAAACCGTGCGTATGCCGCCGGAAGTGGCCGACGCCCTTCAGGTAGAGGGTGGCGATACGGTTCGGCTGGCGCCGCTGAAAGCCGGCGTCTGAAACAGTGAACGCACATCTGTACTGAACAGGGGGAACAACACGATGGCGAAACTCTCGGGCGAACTGTTTATTGGCGGTCTGTGGCTGACCGGCCACGGCCCCGCGCTGGAGTCCCTGCAACCGGTGACCGGTGACACGGTATGGGACGGCACCGGTGCCAGCCTGGAAGACGTCGATGCGGCGGTCCGTGAGGCTCGCCAGGCGTTCCTCAAATGGCGCCGGCGGACCCTCGCGGAACGTCAGGCAGTGATCGAGGCGTTCCGGGAACTGCTGGAGGCCAACAAGGAAGCGCTGGCACATCAGATTGGCCTGGAAACCGGCAAACCCCTGTGGGAATCCCGCACGGAAGTGGCCGCCATGATCGGCAAGGTGGCCATTTCCATCCAGGCCTACCAGGAGCGCACGGGGCAGAGCGAATCCGACGTTGCCGGCGGCCACGCGGTGCTGCGGCACCGGCCCCACGGTGTGGTGGCGGTGTTCGGCCCCTACAATTTCCCCGGGCACCTGCCCAACGGGCACATCGTGCCGGCGCTGCTGGCGGGCAACACGGTGGTGTTCAAGCCCAGTGAGCTGACGCCCGGGGTTGCCGAACTCACCGTGCGCCTGTGGGAAAAAGCCGGCCTGCCGGATGGGGTGATCAACCTGGTACAGGGCGGTGCGGACACGGGTAAGTCGCTGTCCGGCCACCCGGGGGTGGACGGGCTGTTCTTTACCGGCAGTTCCACTGTTGGCCACCTGCTGCACCAGCAGTTTGGCGGCCAGCCGGAGAAAATTCTGGCGCTGGAGATGGGCGGCAACAACCCGCTGATCGTGCAGGACGTGTCCGACATCGACGGTGCCGTGCACCACACGCTTCAGTCCGCGTTCCTGTCCGCCGGCCAGCGCTGCACCTGTGCCCGGCGCCTGCTGGTGCCCAAGGGACGCAAGGGCGACCAGTTCCTGGAGCGGCTGGTGGAAGTGGCCAGCCGCATCACCGTGGGCGAGTTCGACGCCGATCCCCAGCCGTTCATGGGCTCGGTGATTTCACCGGCGGCGGCGCAGCGTCTGTTGAAGGCCCAGCAGGCGACCCTTGAGCAGGGCGCCACTGCGCTGCGGGAGATGACCCTGGTGCGTCCGGATACCGGCCTGCTCAGCCCCGGCATCCTGGATGTGACCGGGCTGGAGCTGCCGGACGAGGAGCATTTCGGCCCGCTGCTCACGGTGTATCGCTACAAGGGATTTGACGAGGCGCTGGCGATCGCCAACAGCACCCGCTATGGCCTCTCCGCCGGCCTGCTCTCGGACGACCGCAAACTGTACGAGCGGATGCTGGAGGAAATCCGGGCCGGCATCGTCAACTGGAACCGGCCCTTGACCGGTGCCAGCAGTGCGGCCCCGTTCGGCGGTGTGGGCGCGTCCGGCAACCATCGCCCCAGCGCCTACTACGCGGCGGATTACTGCGCCTGGCCGATGGCGTCCCTGGAAGCCCGCCGCAGCGAGCGCCCGGACAGCCTGGCGCCGGGCCTGAACTTCGATTGAATGCCGGTTCTGACGGACCCACAGAGAGACACGGATATGAGCCAACACGCGGTAGAAGCCAATTTCGACGGGCTGGTGGGGCCGACCCACAATTACGCCGGCCTGTCCTGGGGCAATGTCGCCTCCAAGAGCAACGTGAACGCCGTTTCCAACCCCCGGGAGGCGGCGCTTCAGGGGTTGGCCAAGATGAAGCGGCTGGCGGACCGGGGCTACGTTCAGGGCGTGCTGCCGCCCCATGAACGCCCCCATGTGCCGACCCTGCGCCGTCTGGGCTTCACGGGTTCGGACGCCGAAGTGCTGGCATCAGCGGCCCGGAAGGCGCCGGAGCTGCTGGCGGCGGTGTCGTCCGCGTCCGCCATGTGGACGGCCAATGCCGCCACGGTCTCACCCAGCGCAGATACCGCCGACCACCGGGTGCACTTTACCCCGGCCAACCTCGGGGCCAAGTTCCACCGTTCCATTGAACACGTGGTCACCGGCCGGGCCCTGAAGGCCATCTTCAGCGACGAAGGCTATTTTGCCCATCACCCGGCACTGCCGCCGGTGGCCCAGTTCGGCGACGAAGGCGCCGCCAACCACACCCGCCTGTGCGCAGGCTACGGCGACCCGGGGGTGGAGCTGTTTGTGTACGGGCGCTGCGCCTTCAACGACGCGGCGCCGGCGCCCACCCGCTATCCTGCCCGCCAGACCCTGGAGGCCTCCCGCGCCATTGCCCGCATGCACGGCCTGCGGGACCGGAACCGGGTGTTTGCCCAGCAGAACCCTGCGGCCATTGATGCCGGGGTTTTCCACAACGATGTGATCGCGGTGGGTAACGGCAATACGCTGTTCTATCACGAGCTGGCGTTCCTGGACGAAGCTGCGGTCTTGGCCGACCTGCGCGCCCGCCTGACCGGCACGGACCTTCACGCCGTGCGGGTCTCGTCCGAAGACGTGCCCCTGGAGGACGCCGTCGCGTCCTATCTGTTCAACAGTCAGTTGCTGAACGCACCGGACGGCATGGTGCTGGCGGTGCCCGGGGAGTGCCGGGAAATCGCCAGCGTCAGCCGATACCTGGACGCGCTGGTGGGCGACGGCGGGCCGATCACATCGGTAGAGGTGTTTGACGTCAAACAATCCATGCGCAACGGCGGCGGCCCGGCCTGCCTGCGGCTCCGGGTGGTGCTGACCGACGACGAGCGGGCGGCCCTCAATTCCGGCGTGATTCTCACCGACAGCCTGTACGAACGGCTGACCGCGTGGGTGGAAGCGCACTACCGGGATGAATTGACGCAGGACGATCTGGCGGATCCGATGCTGCTGGACGAGGTCCACAAGGCCCTGGACGAGTTGACGGGTATTCTCGGCCTTGGGTCCATTTACGACTTTCAGCTCTGACCGGCGGGGGCTTTCCAACCTGGTCGATGCCGTCTTTCAGCCCTGGCTTACGGGATCGGGGCGAATGGACGAGGTCAGCATGTCCATGGTGTGGCGGATGAGCGCATCTGCCGGGAACGCCGTGGCGCCCTCGGCCATCTCCGCCTGGCACAGCATGATCACCCCGTGCAGGGCGCCGCGCAGATACAGGGCGGTCTGCTGCGGGCTCTGAATACGGGCGCGGCTGATGGTGCCATCGGCCAGCCCCCGCTCAATCGCCGCCTCCATCAGGGCCATCAGGCCATCCTTTGAACACACCATCTCCCGGATCTGCTGGTCGTCCGCCTCGGCCATCGCCGTCGAGGCGTGGGTGAGGGCGGAAAAATAGTCCGGCTGTTCCAGGTAAAACCGGTAGTAGGCCTCGCCCATGGCCCGGAGCTGGTCCAGCCCGGTGTGCCGGGTTTCCTTCGCCTCTTCAAACCGCGCCAGCAGGCTGTCTCCGGCGCGGATCATGATGCCCCGCTGAATCGCCGCCTTATCCTTGAAGTACACGTACAGCAGCGCCCGGCTCAGGCTCGCGGTACGGGCGATGTCGTCCATGGAGGTGCGCTCGTAGCCCTTGTCCGCGAACACCCGCTCGGCGGCGTCGAGGATGGCGTCGTGCCGGGCCTGCTTTTCCTGGGCCCGCCGGCGTTGCAATGGTTCAGTCATGGAATGTCCGTTGGTTGGCGCCTTCACGGCATGATACCCGATTCGCCATGAAAGCCGATTATTGACAAGTTGTCAAAGAATGACATTATGTCGAAATCGCCGACGGTTCACCGCCGCCGGCACCGATCATTCTGCAGGGACGATGCCGCCATGATCCGCTATCCATTCGCTTCACCGGCCCGAGCGTTGCTGGCAACGCTGGCCGCCCTGGTTTACCTGTTCGTGTCCGGCTGTGACGCCAGTCGGCCGGCCAACGCCGCTGTTCAGGCCGAAACGGCACCGCTGGCCACCACGGTGCGGGTGGCGGAGGTTTCCGGCGGGCAGACCACCGGCGTTCCGCTGCGATTCTCCGGCATTGTCCAGGCGGCCCAGCGGGCCACCCTGACGTTCCAGGTCAGCGGCACCCTGCGGTCGCGCGGGGTCACCCTGGGCCAGCAGGTGGCGGCCGGCCAGGTGCTGGGACAGGTGTACAACCCCGGTCTGGCCCCGGCGGCAGACTCCGCCCGGGCCCGTTTGGAAGAGCTGAACACCCAGTACCGGCAGGCCCAGCGGGAGTGGGAGCGCTCCCGCCAGCTGCGGGAACGGGGCGTGGTGTCCGAGCAGGCCCTGGAGCAGCTCGCGGCCCGCCGGGACGGCCTGAAGGCCAGCGTGGCAACGGCCGAGGCGTCCCTGGCCGAGGCGCACCGGCTGCTGGCGGAAAGCGATCTGAAAGCGCCGTTCCCGGGGCGAATCGAAGCGCTGCTGGTGGAGGAGGACGAGTTTGTCGCCGCCGGCCAGCCGGTCCTGCGGATGTCGGCCCAGGGGCGACGGGAAGTGGAAATCCGCGTGCCCGCCTACCTGCTGGATCAGCTCCGACTGGGTGAAGCCCTACCGGTGTGGCCGGTACACGACCGGCGCCTGCCCGCTGCCCGGGGGCAGATCGTTGAGATTGCCCAGCCGGGTGCGGTACGGGGTGAGCTGCACCCGGTGCTGGTCTCGTTGCCAGCGGATTCCCTCGACAGCGGCACGCCGGTGGAAGTGGAACTGACGCCACAGCAGCCGGAAGCGCTGACCGTGCCCCTGTTATCGGTGGTGCGGGGCCCCGGCGGCGCCAGCGTGTTCCGGGTGCGGGATGGACGTGCCGATCGCCTGCCGGTGAGCGTGCAGCGGGTCATCGGCGAGCGAGTGGCGGTAGCCGCCGATGGCCTGCAGGCGGGTGACCAGGTGGTCTACGCCGGCATGACCCGGCTGGTGGACGGCGACCTCGTGGAGGTGCGGTGATGACCGGCCTGTTGCTGCGCTATCGCCGGCTGATTGGGCTGGTGGTTACCATGCTGTGCCTGCTGGGCATCGCGGCCTATTCCACCATGCCCCGGCAGGAAGACCCGTCTTTTCCCTATCGGGCCGGCCTGATCTCGGTGAGTTACCCCGGCGCCAGCGCGGAAACGGTGGAGCGGCTGGTGTTGCAGCCGCTGGCGGATGAGCTGGGCCAGGTGGAGGAAGTGGATTTTACCCAGGGCACCGCCCGCAGCGGCGTGGCACTGGTGAACCTCCGCCTCCGGGATACCATCTACGACACCGATCCCGCCTGGGACCGGGTGCGCCAGGCCATGGAACGGGCCCGTCAGGAATTTCCCGACGACGTTGGTCAGATGACTCTGGACGACCGGCTGATCGACATTCCCACCATTGTACTGGCGGTCAGCGGGTCACCTTCGGTGACCGAGCTGACGGCGGCCGCTGAGCGCCTCAAGCAGAACCTGCTGGACCTTCCCGGGCTGTCCCGGGTTGAGCTGGACGGCGACGCGGACGAACAGATCACCCTGGCGCTGGACGATGCCGCCCTCTATCGGCTGGGCATTTCACCGGCGGCGGTGCTGGATACCCTGTCCCGACGCAACCAGACCATCCCCGGTGGCTACGTGGTGGTGGACGGCCGCCGGGTGGCCGTGCTGCCGAACAGCGAATTCACCAGCATCGACGCCATCCGGGCCACGCCGATTGCGCTCCCGGACGGCTCCCAGGTGCCACTGGCCGCGGCCGCCGAGGTGTGGCGTGGGCCGGCCGAACCCCGGCAACCGGAAACCTGGTATGACGGCGAGCGAGTCGTGCTGGTGTCGCTGATCATGGAAAAGGACACCACTGATGCCATCCGTTTCGGCGAGCGGGTGCGGGCCCGGGTGGACCAGTTGCGGGGTCAGATGGCGCCGCTAGAGGTGCGGGAGATGTTCTTCCAGCCGGATAAGGTCCAGCAGCGGCTGGATAACCTGGCCTGGAATCTGGCGGGATCGGTGCTGATCATCGTCGCGGTGGTGTTCCTGGGCATGGGGCTGCGCATGGGCATGCTGGTGGCGTCCATCCTGCCCATGGTGGCCATGATCAGCATCGGCCTGTACGACCTGGGGGGCGGCGTGCTGCATCAGGTGGCGGTGATCGGGATGGTGATTTCCCTGGGCATCCTGATCGACAACGCCATTGTCATTGTGGAGAACATCCAGGGCCATCTGGACGCCGGTATGCGGCGGCTGGATGCCCTACGCAGCGCCATCGGCGAGCTGGCCGGGCCGCTCGGGGCGTCCACCGGCACCACCCTGGCCGCCTTCGCGCCCATGCTCCTGTCCAAGGGCGGGGCGGCGGATTTCACCCGGGGCGTGCCGGTAATGATCATGCTCACGCTGTCCGTCAGTTATCTGCTGGCCATTTCCGCCGTGCCGCTGCTGGCCGCCCGGTTCCTCAAGCCCAGCCGGGGCAGCCGCCGGGACCGGGCTGCCCGACTCGCTGAGTCACTCGGAGCACTGGTGGCCCGCTACCCGGTGCGGCTGGTGATGCTCGCCGTGCTGCTGGTGGCCGGCAGCCTGGCGCTGGTGCCGCTGACGGCGCAACAGTTTTTCCCCAACGCGGACCGTCCCCGGGTGGTGGTGGAGCTGTACCTGCCGGAAGGCACGGACCAGGCCACCACGGCGGACGCGGCGGCGCAGTTGGAGCAGGTCATCCGCCGGCGACCGGAGGCGCTGGAGGTGCATCGGTTTGTGGGATTCACCGGGCCGAGTTTCTACTACAACCTGACCCGCGCTCCCCAGGCGCCGAACCGGGCCCGGCTGGTGGTGCGCACGCCCACGCTGGCGGACACCACCGGCCTGGTTCGATGGATTCGCCAGACGGTGCATACAGAGCTGCCGGAGCTGGACGTGACCGTGGGCATTCTCGGCCAGGGCCCGCCCCGGGCGGCGCCGGTGGAAGTGCGGATCTATCAACCGGATGAGGCTACCCGGACCCGGGCGGTGGAGCAGGTTTACGCGGCGCTCCGGCAGGTGCCGGGTACGGTGGACGTGCGCCACGATCTGGATCTGGGGGTGCCGTCCCTGGCCATTGACGTGGACGACGCGTCGGCGGCCCGCTACGGCCTGAACCGGTCAGACGTGGCCCGCTCGTTGTATGGCCAGAGCTTCGGGGTCGTGGCCGAGCGCTACCGGCAGGAGGACGATCCCATTCCGCTGGTGCTGCGCTCCCGGGAGGGGACCGCGCTGCCGCTGTCCCGGCTGCTGTCCATTAACGTCTATAACGGCCAGGGCGATGCGGTCCCTCTGTCCGAACTGGCGACCGTGGCTACCCGGTGGGAGCCGGCGGTGCGGACCCTTCGCAACGGCGTGCCGATGAACCTGGTGACCGCCAATCTGGAATCGGGCTACAGCTTCAGCGAGGCCCTGGCCGGCCTGAACGCGGCGCTGGCGGAGCAGCCTCTACCGCCGGGCACCCGCCTGGAAATGGGCGGTGATGCCGAAGGCTCGGGAGATGCCAACGGTGCGCTGCTGAAGGCGGCACCGCTGGGCGTGCTGTTGCTGCTGTTCTTCCTGTTGCTGCAGTTCAATTCGTTCCGGCGGGTGGGGATCATCCTGCTGTCCGTGCCGCTCGCCACCGTGGGCATCTTCCCGGGGCTGGTGCTGTCCGGCTCGCCGTTTGGCTTTCAGTCTCTGCTGGGGGTGATTGCCCTGGTGGGTATCGTGGTGAACAACGCCATTGTGCTGCTGGATGTGATGGACCGGGAACTGGCGGTGGGCCAGCCGATCCGGGACGCGGTACGGGCCGCCGTGGTCCAGCGCACCCGGCCGATCCTGCTGACCACGGCCACCACCGTGGCGGGACTGCTGCCGCTGGCGCTCTCGGCCAGCACCCTGTGGCCGCCCATGGCCTGGGCGATTATCTCGGGGCTGCTGGCATCGACGGTGCTGACCCTGCTGGTGATTCCAGCGGTGTGCGTGCTGGTGCTGCGGGCGCCGGTGCCGGAGCCGGAGAACGCGCCGGCCTGACCGGGGCGGCGCGTTTGTCCGTCTAACCACGCGGATCGGCGGGAGGCTTTTCCAGGGGTCAGTCTGGCCGGGGCCGCACCATCAGGGCCACCCGCTGGCCCACCGGCACCGCCCGGTTGGGAAACACCACGGACTCGGGCACCGAGCCCACCCGGTACTGCTGCTGGCCGTCCTCCCAGATTACCGTGCCCGGCGCGTACTCGCTGAAGTTGGGGGCGTCGTCCGGCACGTGGAATTCAAAACCGTCGCCGGTATTGAGCACTTCGTGCACCACCTCGAACACCGTCAGCCCGGCGCCGCTGGGCGCCGGCGACGGCTCGCCCCGAAAGCGTCGGCGCAGCGCCCGCTCAATGCCGGCAAACCGGTTCAGATCGTTCTGCCCGAACGGCATTACCTTGCCCAGCTCTACGGTAAAACTTTGGGCTCCCAGGTTGGACGAGGTATGGGAAGCGAAAGTGGTGCCCGCCTTGTGTTGCAGCAGCAGGGTGGGCACCTCGGCCTCCAGCAGGAAGCCGGCCTGGTCCGACGGCAGTTGCCGGCCGGGCACGTGGGGGTATAGCGCGAACTTTTCCCGGTGGGATGGGCGTATGGCGGTGTGCAGGTCATAGTGGCTGAGGGCCAGGCCGGCGTGCCGATGGGCAAAGGCCTCGCAATACTGTTCCAGCCGCGCAGCCCGTTCAGCCTCGCCGTTCCCCTGGTAGGCCGCCTGGCGGTGGGCGCCGGCAAACAGCCGGTTCAGATTCACCTGCAGAAACCGCTCGCCAGCCACCATCGCCGGCGGATTGCCGAGGATCAGCAGCAGCGGGCAGGCCAGCATCCAGCGCCCGTCGAGCAACTCCTGCACCAGTGCGTTGAGCACTTCGATGGGAGCGGTTTCGTTGCCGTGGATGCCGGCGGAGACAATCAGCGCCTCAGCGCCCGGGTTGTTGCGGCCGGCGGGCGGTGTCAGCTCCAGCAGGCCGATGTCGTGGCGCCGGATGTCGGTGCCGTCGGCCAGGGTGCCGGTCACCGGCGTGAGCGACTCTCCGGCCCGGGCCAGGGTGTGGGCGAGCCAGCCCGGCTCGCCGTCAAACAGCGTGTTGTGCACGTCCATCGCCACGTTTTCGCCCGTGTCGGGCGCCTCAGCCGGTGCTGCCGGCGGGGCGCTGGTGCTTGAGGAGGTGGTTTTCCAGCTTGCGGAAGGCGAACACCAGCAGGAAGGTGACGCTAAGGTAAATCAGCGCCACAAAAATAAACGCGTCGAAGGGCGCGTAGGTGCGGGCGTACACGTTCCGGGCGGCGCCGGTCAGGTCCACGATGGTGACCACGCTGGCGATGGCGCTGGCGTGGAGCATGAAGATGACCTCGTTGGAGTAGGCCTGGACGGCCCGCCGAGCGGCACTGGGCAGGACAATGCGCCGGGTGCGCATCCACCAGTTCATGCCGTAGGCCTTGGCCGCCTCAATTTCCCCTTCGGGCGTGGCCACGATGGCGCCCCGGATGATTTCGGTGGTGTAGGCGCAGGTGTTGAGCACAAACGCCAGCAGCGCCGGGTAGAAAGGCTCCCGGAAAATGCTCCACCAGAAGGTCTCCTGGATGCCGGGAATCTGAGCCACGCCGTAATAGATAATGTACAGCTGAATCAGCAATGGCGTGCCGCGGAACAGGTAAGTGTAGGCCCAGATGGGGCCCGACACCCAGCGCCGGCGGGAGGTGCGCAGGATAGCCAGGGGCACGGCGCACACCAGCCCGATGATCAGCGACAGGAACACCAGATGCACGGTGGTCACCAGGCCGCCCCAGTACTGGAGGAGGGTCATGGCGTCGAAGGTTTCGTTGCCGCTGAGCAGCTGCGTGAGCCAGTGGGTGAAGGCCTCAGGCATGGTCGGCCCCCCGGGCCAGGCCCACGTTTGCGCGGTTGTTCAGCCACTTGATGATCAGTTCGGACACCGCCGTCAGCAGCAGGTACACCGCCGCTACTGGAATGAAAAAGTGAAACGGCATGCGCTCGGCCTTGGAGGCTTCTTCGGCCACCCGGACCATGTCCACCAGGCCGATGATGGACACCAGGGCGGTGGATTTGAGCAGCACCTGCCAGTTGTTGCCGAGGCCGGGCAGGGCGTGGCGCATCATCTGCGGCAGCATGATGCGCCGAAACGTGTGCCAGCGGGTGAACCCGTAGGCGCGGGCCGCTTCGATCTGGCCAGTTTCCACCGCCAGGAAGGCACCCCGGAAGGTTTCCGTCATGTAGGCGCCAAAAATGAGGCCGATGGTCACCACACCGGAAATGAACGGGTCGAACTGGAAGAACCAGTCGTAGCCGTAGCGGTCGTAAATAAAGTCCGAGAGGTGGTTCACCATCACCTGGCCGCCAAAGTAGAACAGCAGCATCATGACCAGATCCGGCACGCCGCGGATCACAGTGGTATAGGCGGTGGCGATGCTCTTGGCGACAACGTTGGATGAGAGCTTGGACGAGGCGCCAAGCAGGCCGAGAAACAGGGAAAGGGCAAGGGACAGGAACGCCAGCTCTACGGTGACGACTGCGCCGTCCAGCAGTTCCGGGCCGTAGCCTTTGAGGTCGAACATGGAAGTATCCGGTCGGGCGGGGCGGCCGGCGTGGCCGCCCCTGTCACGTTACATCTTGACGTCGTAAGCGAAGTATTTCTTCATGATGGCGTCGTAGGTACCGTCTTCCTTGATCTTGTCCAGGGCTGCGTTGACCTTGTCCGCCAGGTCGGTGTCGCGCTTGCGCATGGCCACGCCAACGCCTTCACCCAGCTTGACCGGCTTGCCCACTTCCACGAAGGCGTCCTTGGTCAGGATGGTCTGCTCACCCACCGGGTAGTCCACGAAGACCACGTCCAGGCGCTGACCTTCCAGATCGAGGACCATGTCGTCCGCGGTGGTGTAGCGCTTGATGGTGGCAATGCCGCCGAAGGTTTCGGTGGCGTAGGTGTCCATGGTGGTGCCACGCTGAACGCCGATGATCTTGCCTTTCATTTCGTCTTTGCTGGTGACGTCGGCGTCGAAGCCTTTACGGGCAAACCAGCCGCCCGGGGTGTTGTAGTAGGGCTTGGAGAAGTTCACCCGCTCCGCCCGCTCGGGCGTGATGGACATGGAGGACATGATGGCGTCGAATTTGCGGGCCAGCAGGCCGGGGATCATCCCGTCCCAGGACTGGATCACGAAGTCGCACTTGGCCTGCATTTCCTGACACATGGCGGTGGCCAGCTCGACTTCGAAGCCGGTCAGGTTGCCGTTCTCATCTTTGTATTCAAACGGCTCGTAGGGTACGTCGAACGCAATGCGCACTTCGTTCCAGTCCTTCGCCTGGACGGAACCGGCGACGAGGGCGAGAGCACAGCTCGCGGCGACAAACAGTTTCTTCATGGGTCACTTCTCCAGTGAGTTGCCTTGTGGGCTTATCGTTGTGTTGGAAGTTTGCGGTTTGCTACCGATTCAAGATAGCACCGGTGATCAGAAGTTGGGAGCCAGGAACTGTTTCATCCGCTCGGAACTGGGGTGATCAAACACCTGCTCCGGGGTTCCCTGTTCTTCTATCACGCCCTGATGCAAAAACAGGACCTTTGTGGACACATCACGGGCAAATGCCATTTCGTGGGTGACCACAATCATGGTCCGGCCCTCTTCGGCCAGCCCCTGCATCACCTTCAGAACCTCGCCCACCAGCTCCGGATCGAGGGCGGAGGTGGGCTCGTCGAACAGCATGACTTCCGGCTCCATAGCCAATGCCCGGGCAATGGCCGCTCGCTGCTGCTGGCCGCCGGACATCTGGGCCGGGTAGTAGTCCTTGCGTTCGTAGATGCCGACTTTCTGCAGGTAGGCCTCGGCGCGCTCAATCGCTTCCTTTTTGGGGACCTTGAGTACGTGCACCGGTGCCTCGATGATGTTCTCAAGCACCGTCATGTGAGACCACAGGTTAAAGCTCTGGAACACCATGGACAGGCGGGCACGGATCAGTTCCACCTGGCGGTTATCGGCCGGGATGCGCTCGCCGCGACGGTTCTCGGTGAACCGTATCGGGTCACCGTGCACAATAATGTCACCGGAGGTGGGGGTTTCCAGAAGATTGATGCAGCGCAAGAGGGTGCTCTTGCCGGAGCCGGAACTGCCGATCAGGGACACCACGTCGCCCTTGCGGGTTTCCAGTGATACACCCTTTAGAACCTCGAGCTGATCGAAGGTCTTGTGAATGTCTTTACAGATCAGGGGCGCCTGGTCCGCCATGGGTGACTCCTGAGCGTTGATCAAAGGCGCCTGTTTTACGGACTGTGGCGGCGGAAATCAAGACCTGATTGCCCGCCCGGGTGCCCCGGGGGCAGCGGCACAGCGGGCACCGGCGCCCGTATCAGAGGCGTTCCTTCCCGTTCCATATCCCGCAGCGCATCGGCCACGAAGCGCACGTGGGCCATGGCCACTTTGCGTGCGGCCAGGGGCTTGCCGGCGGTGACCGCCTCGAACAGCTGGCGGTGATGCCGCTCGATCGTCTTGCGCATGGTCTCGCGGGGATTGAGGTTGGACACCGCCGCCTGCACCGTCAGCAGCATCATATTCTTCAGGCCGCTGAGCACATGCACCAGGATAGGGTTGTGGGAGGCCTCCACAATGGCCAGGTGAAAACCGTGGTCGGGCCGGGCGTTACTGAGGGGGTCGGTGTCTTCCAGGGCCCGGTAGGCCTTGGTGATGCGGTGCCGGTCCAGGTTGGTGGCCCGCTGGGCCGCCAGGAACGCGGCCTGGCCTTCCAATTGCTCGCGGACCTCCAGCAGGTCGTAAAGGGTGCGCGGGTGGCCCTCGAACAGGTGCATCAGCGGGCTGTGTTCGCTGACGTCAGAGGTGCCGGGCACCAGGCTGGCCACAAACGAGCCTTTGCCGTGGCGGGTTTCAATCACGCCCCGGCCCTGGAGCTCGTGCAGCGCCTCGCGGATGATGGCCCGGGACACCTGAAGCCGGGCGGCCAGCTGGCGCTCGGACGGGATTTTCTGGCCAGGTGCAAGCCCGCCGTCGAGGATCAGGCGCTCCAGCCGATAAGACACTTCCTGGGAAATCGCCATGGGGAATACCTGTTCTTGTCGTTTTTAGGGCCTGTGGTCAGACCAGTGCGGCGTTCACGGCAGGGAACAGAGGCCCTCGTGTCCAGGGCGCCGAACGCAGTAACTATGGCCGATTCCGGGCATTTCGTCTATTTGCGATGCCGGAAAAACTGGTCTGACCAGTGAGCCTGTGGCTGGACTAAACCGCGATTGGCGACGAATATTTTACCGGATACCGGCGCGGCCGGTGTTGCTCTGACGCTGACATAAAAACAACGCTTACGGAGACGTCTCAATGATTTCCATAATAAAGACGCGTAAACACAGTGACTCGGGCGAGAGCGCTGCGCCCCGTCGTCGCTTCCTGAAAACCGCGGTGACCGGCGCCGCCCTTGCGGGCGCGATGCTGTTCGGTGCCGGCCAGGCCCAGGCAGCCACGACCTGGAAAATCCAGTCGGTGTGGGACGCCGGCACGGTGGGTTACACCCTGTTCGAAGAGTGGTGTAACAGCATCAAGGAAAAATCCAACGGCGAACTGATTTTCAAACCCTACCCGGCCAAAGCCGTCGCCGCTGACAACAACGCGCTGTTCGACGCCGTTCGCAACGGTGTACTGCAGGGCATGAACCCGTTCACCCTGTACTGGTCCGGCAAGATTCCGGCCTCTGTGTTCCTGACCTCCTACCCGGCCGGTCCGGACCAGCCCGCCCAGTGGGACACCATGTTCTACTCCCTGGGCCTGTTGGAAAAGACCCGGGAAATATACAAGAAGTACGGCCTGTTCTACGTGGGCCCGATCCAGCACGACGCCAACATCATCCACTCCAAGAAGCCGGTCAACAGCCTGGATGACCTCAAGGGCATGAAGATCCGTCTGCCCGGCGGCATGGTGGCGGAAGTGTTCCAGCAGTTCGGCGTGTCCTCCGTGAGCCTGCCGGGTTCTGACATCTTCCCGGCGCTGGAGAAAGGTACCATCGACGCGGCCGACTTCGTAGGCCCGGCGGTGAACTACGAGCTGGGCTTCTCCCAGGTCACCAAGTACATCCTGTTTGGACCTCCTGGTGTGATGTCCATCTACCAGCCGGTGGACCTGATGGACCTGACCGTGAACCTGCGGGCCTGGAACGCGCTGGATCCGAAACTCCAGCAGTTGGTTGAGGACGAGCTGCGGATCTACTCCCAGAAGCACTACCTGACCATCCAGAAGCGTAACGTGGAAGCCATGGAGAAGTTCAAGGCCGACGGCAACACCGTTACCCGTCTGAGCCAGGAAGACCTCCAGAAGTTCCGCCGTGCCGCCATTCCCATCTGGTACGAGTGGGCCAACAAGGATGAGGACGCCAAGGCCGTGTTCCAGCTTGAGCTGGACTACATGATGAACGACCTGGTGGGCTACGTGAGCAAGGAAGACCTGGAAGCCGCCAAGAAAGAAATGTAATCGCTTCAATCAACAACAATAAACCGCGGGGAAGGGCAGGGAGCGCCTGCAAAACAGGGCTCTCTCCCTTCCCCGCGTTGCGACTGAAATGGTGACGCTATGTCTGATTTAAGTGACTTCGGTTTCGTGCTGCCGCACTGGTTCTACTGGGGCTGGCTGGCCATCATGCCGTTGATCATGATCGCCTTGGACCGCCGGGCGTCCAAGCGGGGCGTTCAGGCCATGGACAAGAACGCTGAGGCCAACGAAAAGCTTCAGCAGATCGAGGCGGAGATCTCCAAGACGATTCAGTCGGATTACCAGAACGGGCTGACCCGGGTGATCGACTGGTTCAGTGAAAAGTCCGGTCTCTTCATTGCCTTCTGGACGGTGAACGCGGTGGTGTTCTACTTCTTCGAAGTGACCATGCGCTACATCTTCAACATGCCAACCATCTGGGTGCATGAAGCCAGCTACCTGCTGTTCGGCATGCAATACCTGCTGGCCGGCGCCTATGCCATGCTCCACGGCGCTCACGTTCGGGTAGACGTGGTGTACAACCTGCTGCCGGTGCGCGGCCGGGTGGGCATGGATATTTTTACTTCCATGTTCTTTTTCATGTTCTCCATCGCCCTGGCCATCACCGCCTGGACCTTCTTCAAGGATTCCTACGGCATGGATGAGCGTACGGTGGAGACCTGGGGCATCCAGTACTGGCCGGTGAAGGCCATGATGCTGCTGGGCGCCGTGCTGATTACCCTGGCGGGCCTGTCCAAACTGATCAAGGACATCGCCCTGTTCGTGAAGCTTGGCCGGGAGCCGCAAGCATGAGTGCGACGACAACTGTTTCCAAAGCCGGCGACGGCACCAACCTGCGGGGCAAACTCGGCACCTGGCTGATGATCATCGCCACGGTGGCCCTGGGCTTCGTGATGTGTGTTGAATTCATCAACATCCTGTTCTACGACCCGTACAGCGACGACCACTTCCTGTTCAAGCTGGCCGGAAGCCTTGCCGGTGTGGACATCGGCACGCTGACCTACCTGATGTTCGGCTCCCTGCTGGTGGCCCTGATGGCGGGCCTGCCGCTGGCGTTCGTCACCGGCGGTCTCGGGGTGGCGTTCATCTACCTGGTGGGCGACGGCATGATGCTCAACATCATCCCCAGCCGTATCTTCCCGATGATGACCAACTCGGACCTGGCGGCGATACCGCTGTTCATCTTCATGGCGTCCATGCTCGAACGGGCGGGCCTGATCGAAGAGATGTTCAACGTGGTCTACAAGTGGATGGGCGGCGTCGGTGGCGGCCTGGCCATTGCCACCATTCTGGCCTCCACCATCCTGGCGGCCATGGTCGGCGTTATCGGCGCGGCTGTGGTGACCATGGGCATTATCGCCCTGCCGGCGATGCTCAAGCGCGGGTACGATCATAAGATCGCCCTGGGCTCGATCATGGCGGGCGGCACCCTGGGTATCCTGATTCCGCCGTCGATCCTGGCCATCCTGTACGCGGTGGTGGCCCAGCAGTCGGTGGGTGAGCTGTACCTGGGCTCGGTAATCCCGGGCATCCTGCTGTCCAGTCTTTACGTGTTCTACGTGTGGATCCGCTCCACCATCAACCCGCAGCTGGGCCCGCCCATTGCCAAGGAAGACCGGATCAGCTTCAAGCAGAAAATGGGTTTGCTGAAAGACCTGATCGCCCCGCTGATCCTGGTGTTCCTGGTGCTGGGCCTGCTGTTCGGCGGTATCGCCACCCCGGTGGAAGCCGCCGGTATCGGCTCCTTCGGTGCGATCCTGGTGGCCATGAAGCACAAGGTGTTCAGTGTCGCGACCCTGCGGGATGCCTCCGTGACCACCGCCAAGGCGTCCGCCATGGTGCTGTGGATCATGTTCGGTGCCTCCGTGTTCGTGGGCTTCTACATCCTTCAGGGCGGCCAGGACTTCATCACCCGGTCCATCCTTGGCACCGGCCTGCACGCCTATGGCATCCTGTTCCTGCTGATGCTGCTGCTGGTGGTCCTGGGCATGTTCCTGGACTGGGTCGGCATCCTGCTGCTGGCGGTGCCCATCTTCATCCCCATCGTCCAGGCGCTCGAGTTCCCCGGCCTGTTCGGTTTCCCGGCGGTTCCGGGTGACGACGTGGTGCTCTGGTTCGGCGTGCTGTACCTGGTGAACATGCAGATGTCGTTCCTGAGTCCACCGTTTGGGTACGCGCTGTTCTACATCCGCGGCGTTTGCCCCCCGGAAATCTCCATGGGTACCATTTTCAAATCGTCGCTGGTGTTCCTGGCGATCCAGGCATTCGGCCTGTTCCTGTGCATCCTGATCCCGGGGATTGTCACCTGGCTGCCGAACCTGGTTTACGGTTAAACAAGAGGAGTAACTGACTATGTTGACGATCAACCGGCTGGACATTGCCGACGCCCGCATTCTGATTGAAGGCGCCGCGCAGAAAGCCCGCGAGATCGGTGTGCCCATGTGCATCGCCATCGTGGACGAGTCTGGCAACCTGATTGCGTTCGAGCGCATGGACGGTGGCAAGATCACCAGCGTGACCATAGCCCAGGACAAGGCGTTCACCGCCGCGGCGGCCAAAAAGGCCACCCACGATTACAACAAGGTGAACGTACCCGGCAGCCTGGCGTTTGGCATCCACACCGAAGTGGGCGGGCGCATCAGCTCCGTGGGCGGCGGCCTGCCGGTGATCGTCGACGGTGAGGTGGTCGGGGGCATCGGTATCAGCTCGGGCACGCCCCAGCAGGATATGGACTGCGCCCAGGCCGGCCTCGACCATTTTGAATCCCAACGCAAGTAACCGCTTATGAATACCAAGGCCAAGGCCAGCAAGGCCCAGCTGGCAGAACAGTTCCGGTCGTTTATCGACCCGGACTACGTGATCACGGACGACGAGACCCTCAAGCCCTACGAGTGCGACGGTCTGGCCATGTACCGCGAGATGCCCATGCTGGTGGTGCTGCCGGAAACCGTGGAGCAGGTGCAGCGGGTGATGCGCATCTGCCACGACAACGACGTGCCGGTGGTGGCCCGTGGCGCAGGCACCGGCCTGTGCGCGGGTGCCATGCCCCACAAGGAAGGGGTGGTGCTGTCCATGGCCAAGTTCAACCAGATCCTGAAGGTCGATCCGCTGGCCCGGACCGCGCGCCTGCAGCCGGGGGTGCGCAACCTCGCCATCAGCGAGGAGGCGGCTCAGTACGGCCTGTACTACGGCCCGGACCCGTCGTCGCAGATTGCCTGCACGATTGGCGGTAACGTGGCCGAGAACTCCGGCGGCGTGCACTGCCTCAAATACGGCCTGACCGTTCACAACCTGATGAGCGTGCAACTGGTGACCGCCGAGGGAGAACTGGTCACCCTGGGCAGCGCCGGCCTCGACAGCGCGGGCATGGATTTGCTGGCCCTGTTCACCGGCTCCGAAGGCCTGCTCGGCGTGGTCACGGAAGTGACCGTCAAGCTGCTGCCCAAGCCGGAAGTGGCCCGGGTGATCATGGCGGGTTTTGATAACATCGAAAACGCCGGCGACGCCGTGGGCTCGGTGATTTCCGAGGGTATTATCCCCGGTGGCCTGGAAATGATGGACAGCCACGCCATTGTTGCCGCCGAAGACTTCGTGCACGCGGGCTACCCGCGGGATGCCAAGGCGTTGCTGCTGTGCGAAGTGGACGGCACCGAAGAGGAAGTGGACGAGCACATTGCCGCCGTGGAGGGGCTGTTCCAGCGCCTCGGCGCCACCTCCATCCGCACCTCCCAGAGCGAGGAAGAGCGCGCGCTGCTGTGGAAAGGCCGCAAGGCCGCGTTCCCGGCGGTGGGCCGGATTTCCCCGGACTACTACTGCATGGACGGCACCATTCCGCGCCGTTACCTGGCGCATGTGCTGCTGGAAATGGAAAAGATGTCCGATCACTACGGCCTGCGGGTGGCCAACGTGTTCCACGCCGGCGACGGCAACCTGCACCCGCTGATTCTGTTCGATGCGAACGTGCCCGGTGAGTTCGAAAAAACCGAGGCGTTCGGCAGCAGCATCCTGGAGCTGTGCGTCAAGGTCGGTGGCTGTATTACCGGCGAGCACGGTGTTGGCGTCGAGAAGATCCGGCAGATGGCGGTGCAGTTCAACGACGAGGAACTCCAGCAGTTCCACGACGTCAAGGCCGCGTTCGATCCCACCGGTATCCTGAACCCGGGCAAGGGCGTGCCCACGCTCCGGTTCTGCCAGGAATACCGGTCCATCGACCACAAACAGCCGCCTCAACCCTCTCAACCGGAACCCACGGACGCTGCCCATGGCTGATCTGACCCAATCGTTGCAGGAGCAAGTGCTCCAGGCCCGCAGCAACGGGCGCAAGCTGAACATCGTTGGCGGTGGCACCAAGGCCTTCCTCGGCCGTGACGCCGACGCCGATGCGGATACCCTCAGCCTGGCCGAACACACCGGCGTGGTGGAATACCATCCGGTGGAACTGGTACTGACCGTTCGCGCCGGCACCACTCTGACGGAGATCGACGCGGTGCTGGCCGAACAGGGCCAGTGCCTGCACTTTGAACCGCCGCGTTTTGGCGATGCCACCACCATTGGCGGTACCCTGGCGGCGAACCTGTCCGGCCCGGCACGGCCCTGGACCGGTTCAGTGCGGGACCAGGTGCTCGGTGTGCGCCTGCTGAACGGTAAGGGCGAGCACCTGCGCTTTGGCGGGCAGGTGATGAAAAACGTCGCCGGCTACGACGTCTCCCGGCTCCAGGCCGGTGCCATGGGCACCCTGGGCGTGATTACCGAGATCAGCCTGAAGGTGCTGCCGAAACCCGCCGCCACCGTCACTCTGGTGGAGGAGATGTCCCTGGCGGAGGCCATTCCCTACATGAACCGGCGGGCCGGTGAGCCCAAGCCCATCAGTGGCGCCTGCTGGTGGGACGGCAAGGTGTACCTGCGTCTGTCCGGCGCCCGGTCTGCCGTCGATGCCACGGCCCAGAAATGGTCCGGTGAGGTTCTGGCGGACGCCGATGCCTTCTGGCAGCAGGTCCGGGATTTTCAGCACCCGATGCTGGCGGACACAGACTCGCCCCTGTGGCGGTTCTCCGTAGGCGCCACGGCGGACTTGCCGGAGCTGGACGGGCAGTGGCTGGTGGATTGGGCCGGCGCCCAGCGCTGGTACCGGGGACCGGCCACCATGACCGACCTGGAGCCGATCGCCCGGCGCGCGGGCGGACAGGTCAGCCTGTTCCGGGGCGGCGACCGCTCCGCCGAGGTGTTCCCGACCCAGCCGGACGCCCTCAAGGCGATTCAGCGCCGGGTGAAATCCTCGTTTGATCCTGACGGCCTGTTTAATCCCGGCCGTCTCTATCGCTGGTTGTAATCATGCAGACGAATCTCGTTCAACAATTTGCCAATACCGCCGAAGGTCAGGAGGCCGAATCCATTCTGCGGGCCTGCGTGCACTGCGGTTTCTGCACGGCCACCTGCCCGACCTATCAGGAGCTGAACGACGAGCGTGACGGCCCCCGTGGCCGCATCTACCTGATGAAGATGTTCCTGGAGGGGCAGGAGATCACGGAGAAAACCCGGGATCACCTGGACCGTTGCCTGACCTGCCGCAGCTGTGAGACCACCTGCCCGTCGGGCGTCCAGTACGGTCGCCTGGTAGACATCAGCCGGGGCCTGATTGAAAAAGAGCTGCCCCGTGCGCCGAAGGACAAATGGCTGCGCTGGGCGCTGGCCCGGGTCATCCCCAACCGTCGGCTGTTTGGTTTCCTGCTGAAACTGGGCCAGACGTTCCGCCCGATCCTACCCGGCGCCCTGCGCACCAAGGTGCCGCCGGCCAAGACGGCACGGCCCTGGCCGGCGGGCAGCCATAACCGGGTGGTGCTGGCCCTGGCTGGCTGCGTCCAGCCGTCCGCCACGCCCAACACCAACGCGGCGGCCGCACGAGTGCTGGATCGTCTGGGCATCACCATGGTCGAGGCGCCGGAGGCCGGCTGCTGTGGCGCGGTGAACTATCACCTGTCCGAGCACGAGAAAGGCCTGGAGCGGATGCGCCAGAACATCGACGCCTGGTGGCCGGCTATTGAAGCGGGTGCCGAAGCCATCATCATGACCGCGTCCGGCTGTGGCGCCATGGTGCAGGACTACGGCCACCTACTGAAGGACGATCCGGCCTATGCGGCTCGGGCGGCGAAAGTCAGCGAACTGTGCATTGACCTGGGGGCGTTCCTGCTCAAACAGGACCTGGAGCCCCTGAAGGTGGCCCAGAGCCCTGGCAAGGTGGCGTTCCATTGCCCCTGCACGCTGCAGCACGCGATGAAGCAGAGCGGCGTGGTGGAGCAGGTGCTGACCCGCGCCGGCGTTGAGCTGGCACAGACCAAAGACAAACACCTGTGCTGCGGCTCGGCCGGCACCTATTCGGTGACCCAGCCGGAGATGAGCCAGAAGCTGCTGGCCAACAAGCTTAAGGCCCTGACCATCGACAATCCGGACCGCATCGTCACGGCCAACATCGGCTGCCAGATGCATCTGGAGACCAAGGCCCAGGTGCCCGTGCAGCACTGGATTGAGCTGCTGGACCGGTAAACGCGTTTTGATCACCTGAATTCCGGCTGACCCCGGACCCGGGGGCGGGCGCAGGATGCGTTCCGCCCCCTTCTTTTTTTTGGCGGAGCCCAGGCGTTTTCCCCGGGTCGCCCTGGCCGCTATACTGCCCGCTCATTCAAAAACCACAGGATGTGGACCATGTTGCCAAGGACGCTGGCGCCCGCCGTGTTTTGCCTGCTGTTTTCCCCCGCCGCACTCAGTGCGATCTATCAATGGACCGATGCCTCCGGCGCGGTGCATTTCTCCGACCAGCCACCCCGCCCGGGCAGCGGCCAGGCCGCGGTGCCGGCGACGGCCATTGAACTGAACGCACCCTCGGTGGTGCCGATGTCCGATAACCTGGGGCAGTCCCGCCGGGTCAGTGCCACCCGCCGTTCGGTGGAGGGCCTGCTGGCCCGCCCCAAGGGCACCGGGCGCACGTCGGCTGGCCCGAGCCGCGAGGCTCAACAAGCCACCTGCGACGGCTACCGCAAACGCTTGGCCCGCATCCAGAGCCGCCTGCGAGCCGGGTACAGCGTGTCCCAGGGCAACCGCCTGCGGCAACAGCGCCGGGAAGCCAGCCAGGCTTACAGCCGGGAAT
Source organism: Marinobacter sp. C2H3 (assembly GCF_037080155.1). NCBI lineage: Bacteria > Pseudomonadati > Pseudomonadota > Gammaproteobacteria > Pseudomonadales > Marinobacteraceae > Marinobacter > Marinobacter sp. C2H3. The sequence continues at coordinate 525,989 of NZ_JBBBNZ010000001.1, forward strand.
GCATTCTGAACTGAATGGCGAACGCTGACGCCGGTCCTGCTGGACCGGTCGCCCGACCCCGTCTCAGGCGGTCCGCTTGAAGCTCGCCAGAACCACGGCGGCGGTCACAAACAGGCTGCCAAACAGGCGGTTCATCTGCCGCTGGCGGGCGGGGGTGGTCATGAACCGGAACAGCTTGCTGGCCAGCAGCGCGTAGCCGGACATCACCACGCAATCCACCAGAATCAGGGTGGCGCCCATGGTGGCCAGTTGTGGACCCTGGGGCGCGCCGGCGGACAGAAACTGGGGGAACAGGGCAATCAGAAATACCGTCGCCTTGGGGTTGGTGAGATTCACCAGTACGCCGTTCCAGAATTGCTGGCGGTGGCTGGCGGCGGGTGCATCCTCACTGCCTGCGGCGATAACGGGCTCCCGCCACTTCTGAATACCGAGCCAGATCAGGTAGGCTACCCCGGCCCACTTGATCACCATGAGTGCGGTCGTGGAGGATGCCACCAGCGCGCCCAGACCGGCCCCCACCATCACAATCTGCAGGCCATAGCCGACCTGTTGGCCAAGGATGACCGACGCCGACCGCCGCAGGCCAAAGCGCAGGCCATTGCTCATGGAGTTCACGGCGCCGGCGCCGGGGGACAGGCTGATCAGCAGGGCAGCCATAAGGAAGGTGAGCCAGACGGTCAGGGTCATAGTGACGGGTTCCGGTAATCCGAAGGTTTGAATCGGTACGTGGGCTGATAGAGGGTGATAGACTCCACGGTTTTGATCGTAAACTAACAAATTCAGGCCTGCCAAGTCCCAGGCCTTTCTATCCTGTTTCCGGAGTCGTTGATCTTGCCGCACTTTCAACTTGCGATTCTGTTGGGCATGACCGTGGCCCTCGGTCCACTGGCCCTGGACGCGTACCTTCCGGCGTTTCCCAGCATTGCCGGCACCCTGGGCATCGCCCACGGCCAGGTGGGCTTGACCCTGAGCGCGTACGTGGCCTCCCTGGGGCTGGCGCAGCTTGTGGGCGGGCCGCTGTCTGACCGCTACGGCCGGCGGCTGATCCTGATGGCGGGCCTGACCGTGTTCGCCGGCGCCTCCCTGATGGTGTCCCAGTGCCAGAGCCTGCACGAGATGATGGGCTGGCGGTTGATCCAGGGCATTGGCGGCGCCTTCTGTGCGGTGTCCGTGCCGGCGATCGTGCGGGACCAGACCAGTGGGCAGGACGCCGCCCGGCTGTTCGGCATGATCGGCCTGGTGATGTTCATTGCGCCGGCGCTGGCGCCCTCGATGGGCTCCCTGATGCTGGCCATCGCGGACTGGCCGGCGATCTTCTGGACCCTGTCGGGCTACGCCGTGCTGCTGGCGCTCGTGCTTAATCTGGCCCTGTTCCGTCGGCTGCCGGTGAGGGCGCCGGTGCGGACCCCGCTGAGTACGCTGGTGACCAATTACTCGCTGGTTCTCCGGCACCCGGTGACCATGCGTTTCATCGGGCTCCAGTCTCTGTGCTTCAGTGCCATGCTGGTGTTCATCACCAACGCGTCCTACATCTATCAGGACTGGTTCGAGCTAAGCCGCAGCGCCTTCTCGGCACTATTTGCGGCCAATATCGCGCTGATGGCGACGTTGAACCTGCTCAACCGCTGGCTCCTTCAGCGTTTTGAATCCGTGACAATCCTGCGGGCGGTTGTGGCGGTGCAGGCGCTGGCGATTTCGGCCCTCGTTCTGGTCAGTTGGGCCGGCCTGCCGGTGTGGGCAGTCGCCGCCTGCATCATCGCCAGCGTGGGCTGTATGGGGGCGATTGTGCCGAACAGCATGGCCAACGCCCTGGAGTTCTTTCCCCACCTGAGCGGCACCGCCGCCGCCATGCTGGGGGCCACCCAGTTTACCGTTGCCGGGCTGATCAGCGCGCTCTCCACGGTGATCTTCGGTGAGTCCCTGTTGGCCATCGTCGGCACCATGGCTGCCTGCGTGTTTCTGGCTCTGTCACTGGCCCTGGGCGCGCCGGCTGCTGTTCAGAAGGCGGTTGCTGCCAGATAGCCCGTGTACCCGATGAAGGTGGCCAGCAACAGGCCGCCTTCGACGCGATTGATGCGCCCCGGCCCGCGGAACCCGTAGCCGATGACGAACAATGCCAGGGTCAGGGCGGTCATCACCGGCAGGTCCCGCACCAGAATGTCGTCGGGTACCCGCATCGGATGGATCAATCCGGCGATACCTACCACCGCCAGGGTGTTGAACAGGTTGGAACCCAGAATGTTGCCCAGGGCCAGGTCGTGCTCGCCTTTTCGGGCGGCCAGAATCGACGACGCCAGCTCCGGCAGGGACGTGCCTACCGCGACAATGGTCAGGCCGATGAACAGATCACTGACGCCAAAACCGTGGGCCACTGCCACCGCGCCCCAAACCAGCAGGCGCGAACTCAGAATCAGCAGCACCAGCCCAGTCACCAGCCAGAACAGGGCCGGCCGCAGCGGCATGGGGTGGGCCGCCAGTTCGTCGCCTATGTCGGCGGCCAGGGCGTCGTCCGGCCTGGACCGGCCGGTCCAGATGCTCCATCCCAGCAGCGCGGCAAACACGACCATCAGGCTCACCGCATCCCAGCGGCTCAGCCAACCGTCCAGCAACTGCCAGGCAGCGCCCAGGGTCACCAGAGTCAGCACCGGGAGCTCTTTTCGCATGACCTGGGAGTGCACGGCGATGGGAGCCATCAGCGCGGTAATCCCCAGGATCAGCGCAATATTGGTGATGTTCGAGCCATAGGCGTTACCCAGCGCCAGCCCCGGATTGCCCTGGGAGGCGGCGAGCGCTGAGACAACCATCTCCGGTGCGGAGGTGCCAAAGCCCACGACAATCATGCCGATCAGCAGCGGCGGCATGCCAAAGTGCCGGGCCGCGGCTGCTGAGCCATCCACAAACCGATCGGCGCTCCAGACCAGCAGTGCGAGTCCGGCGACGATGGCAATCAAAGGCATTAACATCGGTAGATTCCTTCTAACCCTGGGGCCGGCCATGGGAGCCGGAATGGCGCCATTGAACGGCAGGCTGTTCCGGGGTGCAATTACCCAGAACTACCTATGGCGCCCGCGAGGCCTCTGGCGCGCCAGATATTCCCCGGGCCTGGAGGTCAGGAGCGCCGTTGCCCGGAACGGGCGTCAGTGCGATGATCACGGGAACCAATAACAAGAACCGAAACGATTGACGGTGTCTTGGCCGTCGTCGAGCGACCCCGGGGGTGTCAGGACGTGTTCATCAAGGTCTCGAAGGGGTTGGCCGACCCGGCCATGCCCATTGGCCGCACCCGGCTGTCGGTGCTGATTGGCGCCGCGCTCATTCTGCTGTTCATGATCGCCGATCTCGAGCTGCTGCCTGCCCGGTTGCACGATGTCTATGTGTTTAACCGGCTGGCCATTCAGTTGCCCCTGGTGCTGGCGCTGCTGGCCTTCAGCTTTCATTCTGCCTTTCACCGATTCTGGCCGGTGGCGGTGCTGCTCACCATCGTCGGGCTGACATACGCGAACTACGGGCTGATTTATCAGTGCTGGGTGAAGGCCTCATTCAACTTTCCCTACGAGGGGACCCTGCTCTACGCCTTTTTCGGTTTCTTTGTCATCGGGCTGTCGTTTCGCTACGCCCTGGCCCTGATGCTGGTCAGCTCCATCGGGTTTATCGCGCTGACGGCGGCCCTGCCGATCTACGGTGACCGCACGGCCATCGCCAACGGGTTTGTCGTCGGCTCCCTGTTTATCGGTGTGATTGGCCGGTACGGCATTGATTCCCTGATGCACCAGCTCCAGAGCGCCAACGAGCAGTTGGTTGCCCTGAGCACCACCGATCCTCTTACGGGGCTGCTGAACCGGCGGGCGCTCATGGACGATGCCGGCGCCCTGTTGTCGGTCGCCCAGCGATCCGGCCAGAGCGTGGGCGTGTTCATGCTGGATATTGATCATTTCAAGCAGTTCAACGACGGATACGGCCACCAGGCGGGCGACCGGATCATCGCGGATCAGGGCCGAACCCTGGCGTCGGTGTTCCAGCGGGCGGGAGACGTGATCGGCCGTTACGGCGGGGAGGAATTCCTCGTGGTGGTGTCGGGGCTTGGCCTTGATACCTGCGAGCGCAAGGCTCTGGAACTGCTGCGTTACTGGCGGGGCCAGGCGGTTGCCAACGAGCAGGCGCCGGCGCCGGGTATTGTGACCTGTTCGGTGGGTGTCTGCTGGCTGGCCCCCGGATTTGACGTGTCTCTGGACGAGGCCATCCGGCAGGCCGATGAAGCGCTGTACCGCGCCAAGGCTCGGGGTCGGAATGCCGTGGAGGTGGTGGCGGACGCGGTATCAGCGAGAGCTGAGCGAGCCAGTGCCTTCACGAAACGGTAACGCTGACCTGTTGGTATAGGGCCCCATCACGGACGAGCCGGTCGCGGTCTGCCCAGGCCCGCTGCCCCACCTCAGGATGAGATCCACCCCGCTCAGCAAACGAAGGTGCCACAGTGTCGGCGATGAATGATGTTCTCCGATCCGTTGCGGTTCAGACGCTCTGGCAAGGGGAGGCGGTCGAGTTGCTGGCCATTGGCCAGACGGATGAGACCGGCTACCTCTCGCCGGGCTATTTTGAAGTGCGGCTCGCGGATGGCGCCGTGCTTTACCAGACCCGCAGCCGCAACGCCGCCCACCATTATCTGACGCTGCTGCTGGGGGCCGATCAGGCGTTCGCCGCCTGAACCTCAGCCGGTGCGGAACCGCTCCACAAGGGTCGACAGGGCCTCGGCGTTAGCGAGCAGGGTTTCCGCCGAGACATTGCTCTCGCGGCCCTTCTCGCTGGTTTCCTTGGATTTGTCGGAGATGGTCACCAGCCGCTGGGTAATGTCTTCGCAGACGCTGGTCTGTTCCTCGGAGGCGGACGCCACCTGCTCGTTCATCTGATTGATCTGGCCGATGGCGTCGACCACCCGTTCAATGGCTTCCACCGCCTCCTGATTCGCGCTCAGCGCCTTGCCGCTGCGCTCGGTGGAGGTGCGGATGGACTGTACCGCTGCGGACGCTTTTTTGGTGAGGTCGGTGATGGTGTTGGCGATTTCCTCGGTGCTCTTCTGGGTCTTCTGGGCCAGGTTGCGGACTTCATCCGCCACCACCGAGAAGCCCCGACCGTGCTCGCCGGCCCGGGCCGCCTCAATGGCCGCGTTCAGGGCGAGCAGGTTGGTCTGCTCGGCAATCGCATTGATCACCTGGATCACGGTGTTGATGGAATCCACCCCTTTGCCCACTTCCTCAACCTCATAGGCCGAGGCGCCGATGTCGTTGTTCAGGGCGTTCATCTCGGCCGCGGCGTTGGCGATGATTTCCTTCGAGCGGGTGGTCTCCTTGGAGGCCTCGGAAGCGGAGCTGGCGGCACTGGCGGCACTGGCCGAAATCTCGCTGGCGGCCGACGTCATCTCGGTCACCGCGGTGGCGACCTGGTCGGTTTCCGCGTCCTGATCGCTGACCAGCCGGGACAGCGCGGTGGTGTGCCGGGTAATGGTCTCGGCGTTCTGGTGGGTGAGGGCGGAGTTTTTCTTTACGTCCTGGATCAGGCCCGCGAGCAGGGCCATGAAGGTGTTGATGTGCTCCGCCAGTTGCCCCAGTTCGAAGCGGTCGTTGACCGTGACCCGGGTCGTCAGGTCGGCGTCGCCGGCCGAGAGCTGCTCCACCGATCGGGAAATGCTGGCGATGGGCCGGCTGATGGTCAGGCTGATGGCGTAGCCGATGATGCCGGCCAGGATCACCACCAGGGCGGCGATACCGGCGAACGTGGCGTTGCTGGCCTGCACGCTGCTGCGGCCCGCCTCGGACAGGCTGTTCAGCACGGTGGACACGTCGTCCAGGTAGAAGCCCGTGCCCAGCATGATGCCCCAGCGATCCAGGTAGATGGAGTAGGACTCCTTCGGTTCGGCTTCTGAGTCGTCCTTGCCCGGGCGCGGGAACCAGTAGGTGTAGTACCCGTCCCCATTTTTGGCGGCGTTCACCAGCCCGCGCACCAGGTAGTTGCCCCGCTTATCCTGGAGGTCCCAGAAATTCTCGCCAAGGCCCTTGTCCGACTGGCCCAGCAGCACGCGCTTGCCGTCGTCCGTGTAACCGAAAATGTAGCCGCTGTCGCCGAACTTCAGGTTGCGCAGGATCGGCAGGGCATCGTCCAGGGAGCCGCCGTTCTCGTAGATGTGCTTGATGGACGCGTAGGTCATGTCCATCAGCTCCTTGAGTTCCTTGCGCTGCAGGTCGGTGACGCTCGATTCGACGCTCGCCATTTCACTGTCGACCAACTGGCCGGTCTGGTAGCGGACGGTAAAGAACAGTGCGACGGCCATCAGGATGACCGGCAAGAGCGCCAGGATGAGTAGTCGGTTTCGGATGGAGATGGGCATGGTGGTTTCAGAACCCGTTGACGTGGTTGTTGTGCCGCGCCGGCGCGGCATCGAAATTGACCGCACCGGCGCTGTCCGTGCCTGACTGTCCGCTCCCTGATGTTCAGTATATCGGCGATTGGCCGAAGGCCTTTAACCAGTCATGTTTCGGAATGTGTTTACCTGTAACCGGTTCTGGCATGTCGCCTGAGGGCGGCCGTGGCGAGCCGGGAAAACGGCGGTCAGTGCCCGCCGCTGGCGCCTGCCCTGGGCGGATTCATGAACAACAGCAGGGGGACGGCCACCAGGTAAATGATGCCCATCCACAGGAAGATGTCGTTGAACGCCATGGTCTGGGCTTCCGTGCCGATCCGCTGGGCCAACAGGGCCACCGCCCCCGCCTGAGGGTCTGGAGAGGCGCCGGTGAGCGTGAGTTGAAGGCTTTGCAGCCGTTCGAGCACCACCTCACGCCCGGTATCGATGTGGGGAATCAGCGCGTTCCAGTGCACGTCGAACTGGACGTCCCGGGTGGTGTCCAGCATGGCCAGGCCAACGGCGCCGCCGAGGTTACGCAACACGTTGAACAGCCCGCTGGCGTTGCCCACCTCGTGCTTGGGCAGGGTGCCGAGGGCAATCCGGGTGATGGGAATGATACAGAGCACCAGCCCGATACCCCGGATAACCTGCGGCCAGAAGAAGTAGTCGTAGCCGGCCTGGCTGTCCAGCGTGGAGTTCATCGCCGTTCCAATCCCCACACAGGTCAGGCCGACCGCCAGGAGAATGCGGGGGTCCATGTAGTCCGACGCCCGCCCGGCCACCGGCGCGAAACAGAACATGGCGGCGCCGGTGACAAACATGATCTCCCCGATCTGCAGGGCGTTGTAGTGGCGGACCACGCCAAAGAACTGGGGCATCAGGTAGGTGAGCCCGTACAGGGCGATGCCGACACAGAACCCGAGGCCGGCGCCGATGGCAAAGTTGCGGTTGCGGAACGCCCGGAGGTCCACGATCGGGGTCTCCACGGTCATCACGCGGACGAAAAACGCCACCGCGGCAACCACGGTCACGAGGCTCAGGGAGCGGATCAGGGTGCTGTCGAACCAGTCGTCGCCGGGACCTTCTTCCAGCACGTATTCCAGGCAGCCAAGAAACGTCGCCATCAGGGCCAGGCCGACCACGTCCAGCCGGCGAATCAGGCGCCGGTCACCGGTGTCGATGTCCAGCGTGTTCCAGACCGCAACACTCACGAGGATGCCCGGCAGCACGTTGACAAAGAACAGCCAGTGGTAGCTCAGGGTCTGGGTGATCAGGCCTCCGACGGTCGGCCCAATGGATGGGGCCATGGTGGCGACCAGCCCCATCACCGCCTGAACCATGCCAAGCATGCGGCTGGGGAACACCGAAAAGCTGACCGCGTAGGCAATGGGGATCATGGCGCCCCCGAGGAATCCCTGCAGGGCCCTCAGGGCCACCAGCACGGGCAGGGACGTTGCCAGGGCGCAACCGACGCTGGCCAGCGTGAAACCCGCGCAGGACAGCACAAAAGCCACCCGGGTGGACAAAATGCGGGTGAGCATACCGGACAGGGGAATCATGATCACTTCGGCGATCAGGTAGGCGGTCTGCACCCAGGAAATCTGGTCCCGGGTGGCGGACACACCGGCCTGGATCTCGTTCAGGGAACTGGCGACGATCTGGATGTCCAGAATCGCCATGAACATGCCGAAAACAACGGCGATAAACCCGATGCGCTGCTTCCAGCTGGGCACCTGCTCGCTCACGGCTGCGACGGTCCTTCCTGGGCCTCGGCCTTGTGGGCAGGGCTGGCGGAGCGATAGCTGTCGCCGCTCGCGGGCTCTCGCGTGTCGACCGCCGGGATGACCGACAGGCCCGGCCGGAGTTTGGGCAGTGCCTCGGCCGGCCCGGTCAGGCGAATGCGTACGGGCACTTTCTGGACGATCTTGTTGAAGTTCCCCGTGGCGTTATCCTGGGGCAACAGGCTGAACTGGGTGCCGGTCCCCGGTGAGAGGCTGTCGACCACGCCTTCAAACACCTGATCCGGGTAGGCGTCCACGTGCACCTCCACCGGCTGGCCGATGGCCATGCGGCCAATCTGGGTTTCTTTGAAGTTGGCCACCACGTAAACATGGGGAATGGGCACCAGGTGCAGCAGGGTACGGGCCGGTTGTGCCATGGCGCCGGTCTCGACCGTCAGGTCGCCGACCACGCCGTCCGACGGCGCCCGAATCACGGCTTTGGCCAACTGATCGGTCGCGTCGGCCAGATTCGCCTGGGCTTGCACCAGCTGGGCCTCAGCGCTGTCGATGTCGGACTTGAGCACCGGCATTCTGAGCCGTTCCGCCGCCAGCGTTGCCTCAGCGGCCTTGCGCCGGGCCACGGCCACCGCGTAATCCGCCTCGGCGTTCTGTAGCGTCTGCTCCGAGCTGTAGTTCCGGGCCTTCAGGGCTTTGGCGCGCCCCAGGTTCAGTTGGGCGCGGTGTTCCTCCGCCTGGGCGGAGTCAACGTTGGATTGCGCCTGCGCGATGCGGGACTGCTGCAGCGCTACCTGTTGCCGGGCTTTGGTGAGCGTTGATTGGGCCAGGTCCACGTTGGCGGCAGCGGCGTTCTGGCGGGCTTTCAGGCCCGTATTGTCCAGGGTCACCAGCACATCACCCTGGTGAACACGCTGGTTTTCGGCCACCGGAATGCTCGTGATACGGGCGCTGATATCGGGCTGGATGGCCACGGAATCGGCCCGTAGATAGGCGTTGTCGGTTTCCTCGATAAACCGGCCGACCCGGTACCAGTGCACCGCGTACGGGGCCCCGGCGATCAGCAGGACGATGACGAGGCCGGCGGCGCTCAGTTTTTTGACGGTCACATTCCACCTCGAAGCGTAATCAGTGTTACACTTCGAGAGTGTAATGGATGTTACACTTAGTGCAAGTGGTATTCTGTCGGTGAGTCAAAATTGGAGCGTTGCATGACGTCTGCGGTTTCCATTAAAGCGATGACCCCTCGCGGCCGGGAGCGCGCCGAGCGCATACTTGCGGCGGCCACGGCGGTGTTTCTTGAGCAGGGCTATGGCGCCGCTACCATGGGTGAAATTGGTCGGCGGGCGGGCGGTTCCATGCAGACGCTGTATCGCCTGTTTGGCAGCAAGGAAGGATTGTTTCAGGCCATCATGGCGCAGAAAGGCGCCACGGTGTACGGCCAGATGGAAGACCCCGCCATTTATGAAAAGCCGCCAGAGCAGGCACTGTTTGAGCTGGGGATTCGGCTGAACGAGTTGATCCTGAATCCGGAAACCCTGGCGACGCACCGGATCGTCATGCTTGAGGGGCCGCATCATCCGGAACTGCAGCGCATCTTTCACGACAGCGGCCCAGGCCGTACCCGCCAGGTGCTGGCCCGGTATTTTGCGGCGGAGTGCCAGCGGGGACGGCTACGGCTGGCCAATGTGGACGCCGCCGCCGGCCAGTTCCTGGACATGGTGAAAGGCGCCTATTTTCTGCCGGCCATCCTTGGGCGCCTCGACGCCAGTACCGAAATCGACATTCCCGGCTCGGTGCGCCAGGCGGTCGATATTTTCCTCTACGGCGCGCTCACCCGCTGAGCGCCCGACAGTCCCTGCCCTCAAGTCCAAGCCCAAGCCCAAGCCCTGGCCGCAGACGGCGGTCAGGGCCCGACGACGTACCCCAGGGATGCCGGCAGCCACAGGGCGATGGCCGGGAACGCCATCACCAGCAGCAGGCTCACCAGCATGGCGCCGATGAACACCAGCGACCAGCCGACGGTGTGTTCCAGTCGAATATTGGCAATGCGGGTGGTGACCATCAGGTTTACCGCCACCGGCGGCGTAAACTGCCCAATGGCGATGTTCATGGCCAGCAGGATGCCGAACCAGACCGGGTTCCAGCCAAAGTGATTCATCATCGGCAGCACGATGGGAATCAGGATCAGGTAGATGGAAATGGCGTCCAGCAGCATGCCGGCAATCAGTACCAGCACCATGACCAATCCCAGCAGCACCCAGCCGTTGTCGGACAGGGACAGCAGCGCGTTGGCCAGGTGGCCGAAGGTGCCCAACGTGGTGCCGGCCCAGGCAAAGATGCCCGCCAGGGCGATGATGAACATCACCACGCCGGAGGTCAGCGCCGCCTCGCTCATCAATTGCCACAGGTCCTTCAGGCTGAGATTTCGGTACACCAGGCACCCCACCACCAGGCCGTAAGCGACCGCCACCACGGCGGCTTCCGTGGGGGTGAACAGGCCGGAGCGGAGCCCGCCCAGAATGATGACCGGGGCAAACAGGGCCGGAATGGCCGCCTTGAAGCTGGGCCAGAGGGCCGGGCGCTCCACGGTGGCGGGATCTTCCCAGCGGTATTTGCGGGCGAAGAACAGGGCCGGCACCAGCAGCGACAGGCCGGCGAGGATGCCGGGGAACAAACCGGCGGCGAATAGCGCCCGCAGATCCACTCCCGGCACCACAATGGAATAGAGGATAAGCGCGATGGACGGCGGAATCAGGATGGCGGTGGACGAGGACGCCGCAATCAGCGAGGCCGAAAACGGCTTCGGATAGCCCGCCCGTTGCATGCTCGGCAGCATCACCATGGCCACCGCGGCGGCGTCCGCCGGCCCGGAGCCGCTCATGCCGCCCATGATCAGGCAGACCAGCACCGCCACCACCGTCAGCCCGCCGTGGCGGGGGCCGATCAGGGCCTGGGCAAAGCGCACCAGGCTGGCGGCCACGCCGGCCCGTTCGAAGATCAGGCCAGTGAGGATGAACAGGGGGATCGCTATCAGCGGGTATTTCGCCACGCTGTTGTAGGTGTTGGTGCCGAAGGTGCCGAGCATGGCCGGCGGCAGCCCCGCCACAATGCCCACCAGCCCGCCAAAGCCCAGGGCCATGGCCACCGGCACGCCCAGCAGCAGGGCGGCCAGGAACGCGATGATCATCAGCCAGTCAGGACTCATGAATCACCTCCGGCTCGGTTTTGCCCCGCAGGCGGTCCACCAGGTTCTGGGTGAGCCGGATCAGAATCGCCAGCGACAGCACCGGCAGCCAGATCACGTAGATCCAGTTGGGCAGGCCCAGCCCCGGTGACAGCGACTCCCACTGGTACTCCTGCCAGGCAAAGGTGCTCCCGTACCAGACCATCACGCCGAGCACTGCCACGCCCACCGCCCACTGCAGCACGTATACCGCCTTGCACAAGGCGGGCGGCAGCCAGTGCTCGATCAGTTCGATGCGGATGTGCTGGTTGTGCCGTGCGGCAACGGCAGCACCGCCGAAGGTGAGCAGTACCAGGCAGAACACCGAGAATTCCTCGGTGAAGGCGAAGGAAGCGTCCGTGGCGTAGCGGACAATCACGTTGCCAAGGCTGATCACACAGATAGCGGCAAGGGCCAGAGTGGCCAGCCAGGATTCCGGCTGGAAGGAGCGGGGACGGCGCGACGGCATGACAACTCCGGTGGTTCAGGGCGCGCCCGCCGGGTAGCGGGCGCGGAGCTGGCCGGCAGGCGCCGGCCAGGTTACAGGCCGATAACGGGGCTGGCCCGTTATCGGGTTACTGGGCGCGGTTGGCGACTGCGTCCTGGGCCTGCTTGACCAGGTCCTCGCCAATGCGGGGCGTCCAGGTGGTGTAGACGGACTGGGTCGCCTTCACGAACGCGTCGTGTTGGGCCTGGGTGAGCTCGGTGACTTCCACGCCGCGGGCCTTGATGGCGGCCAGGGTGTCATCCAGCTCGGCGCGGGACTTTTTGATTTCCCACTGGCCGGCGTCGATGGCGGCCTGCTTGAGCAGTGCCTGGTCTTCCGGGCTGAACTGGCTCCACACCTGGTTGCTTACCGCAAACACCAGCGGGTCTGCCATGTAGTGCCAGAGGGTCAGGTGGGTCTGGCCAACCTGATCGATGCGGGCCACGTCAAACACCGACAGCGGGTTCTCCTGGCCGTCTACCGCGCCGGTGGTCAGGGCCGGTTTCGCGTCCGCCCAGCTCATCTGGGTGGGGTTGGCGCCCAGGGTGGTGAAGGTGTCCTGGAACAGGGGAGAGCCTACTACGCGGATTTTCAGACCGTCCAGATCCTTGGGCTCGCTGATGGTGCGCTTGGAGTTGGACAGCTCCCGGAAGCCGTTCTCGCCCCAGGCGAGGGGCGTGACGCCGCGCTTTTCAATGGCGGCGAAGATCGCCTTGCCGGCGTCGCCCTGGGTGATCGCGTCGATGGCGGCGTAGTCCGGCATCAGGAAGGGCAGGGAGAACAGGTTCAGCTCCGGCACCTGGGGTGACCAGTTGATGGTGGAGCCCACGGCCATGTCGATCAGGCCCGAGCGCATGGCGGAGAACTCCTTGGTCTGATCGCCGGCCACCAGCTGGGAGTTGCTGTAGATCTTCATGTTAATGCGCCCGTCTGAGCGCTCTTTCACCAGCTCGACCCACTTGTCCGCCGCCTGGCCCCAGGGAAACGCTGAGGGCAGTACCGTCGAAACGGTGTACTCATCTTTATACTGGGCGTTGGAGGCGGAGCTGAACAGGACCGTGGCTGCGACGGCAGCCCACACAGAGCAACGTTTCAACATGTTGTTTTCCTTGTTTTTTCGTTTGGGTACTTCTACGAGAACGCGGCGATCAACCGGTGGGGAAGGCCGTCATCGATTATAGGAAGGCGCCAGACGGACTGCAAAACATGAGAAGGTCACTCACTGTATACGGCACGCCACTTCCCGATTATGCTGAGGGCCACCATGAGAGAAGAATTTGGTTTCCTCGAACTGCAGCAGCGCATTCACGAGCTGATCGCCCGTAACGCGCCGGTGCCCGACACCCTGGCGGACATTGCTCGCCTGGCGGAAACCCTGCTGCCCGGTGCCATCGTGTCGATCATGCGCTATGAGCCGGAGTCGGATACCCTGAACCTGGTGCCCAGCCCCCGGTTCTCCGCTCAGTTCACCGAATCCCTGCAGCGTATTCCCCTGGGGCCGGATAAAGGCACCTGTGGCACCGCCGCCCATCAGCGGTCCCTGGTGATCACCCGGGATATCCGCGAAGACCCGCGCTGGGATGGATATCACGACGTCGCCGAGAGCGAAGGCGTTCGGGCCTGCTGGTCCATGCCCATCGTCACCGGCGATGACGAACTGCTGGGCACCTTCGCCACCTATTACCGCAACCCGACCGCGCCCTCCGCCGAGGCTCAGGCCCATCTGGCCCGGGGCGCGGGCCTGGTGGCGCTGGCCTTTTTACGGGAGCGGGACCAGCGCGACCACCGGGCGCTTTCGGAGTGGCACCGGACGCTGTTCGAGAACCACCCGGACGGTGTCTACACCTTCAGCCTGGACGGCCTGTTCCGAAGCTGCAACGCCGCCCTCGAGCGCATCACCGGCTACCCGGAGAGCGCGATGCTCGGGCAGCATTTCCGGGGCTTTGTGGCGCCGGCCTATCAGGACCTGACCCAAGGCTATTTCGACCGGGCCTGCCAGGGCGAGGCGGTGACCTACGAGACCCGGGGCATCCACGCCAACGGCCACGAATACTTTCTGGAGATCACCAACTTCCCGGTGGTCATCGACGGCGAGATTGTCGGGGTCTACGGCGTCTGCCGCGACATCAGTCGCCGCAAGGACCGCGAGGCAAAGCTGGCGTTTCAGGCCAGCCACGATCTGCTGACCGGATTGCTCAACCAGGTGGCCTTCACCGAGGCTCTGACGGTCGCCGCGCAGACCTACCGGGAACAGCCCGGTCGGCTGGCGGCGGTTATGGTGAACCTGGATGGCTTTAAACCGATCAACGCCGAACTGGGCCATGTTGCCGGTAACGCGGTGCTGGTGGAGACCGCCCGACGCCTCAGCGAGGTTGTTTCACCGACCGAGTCGGGCCTGACCGTCGAGGCGGCACGGTTGGCCGGCGACGAGTTTGCCCTGCTGGTGCGGGACGTGGCCTCGGAAAGGCAGCTCCAGCGGTTAGCCGGCGCTTTGGTTCGTACTCTGGGTGAACCGTTCGAGGTGAATGGCCAGACCGTCTACCTGAGCGCGAGCATTGGTGTGGCTGGCAATACCCCGCCGGTGCGCGAACCTTTCGAACTGTTGCAGCGCGCCGACAGTGCATTGCAAAGGGCCCGCAGCCAGGGCCGTAATCTCTGGGCGTGGCACAGCGTTGGCGAATACGAGGAGCCGCGTCAGAGTGTGGGGCTGCGGACGGAGCTGCATCAAGCCCTTGAAGCGCAACAGTTTGACGTGCATTTCCAGCCGGTGGTGGACGCTCATTCTGGCCGGCTGTGCAGCGTTGAGGCCCTGGTGAGGTGGCGACATCCGACCCGGGGCCTGATCTTCCCGGGCGAGTTCATTCCGCTGGCGGAGCAGACCGGGCAGATTATTCCCCTGGGCCGCTGGATTCTGGGCCAGGCCTGCCGGGACATCGCTGAGCTGAACCGCAATCGGGAGCATCCGCTGACCGTGGCGGTGAACATCTCCTCCTTGCAGTTTCGGCGGGACGGCTTTCTGACCGATGTTCGCGCGGCGCTGGCCGACGCCGGACTGCCGGCGTCCTGCCTGGAGCTGGAAATTACCGAAAGCGTCCTGCTTGACGGGGTCGCGCCGATTCTTGAATTGATGGACGCGCTCCGGGAAATGGGCGTCCGCGTGGCCCTGGACGATTTCGGCACCGGGTTTTCCAGCCTCAGCTACCTGCGAGACCTGCCTGCCCAGAAGGTCAAACTCGACCGCAGTTTCATTCATCGGGCCCGCACCGATGCCCGAACCGCCGCCATCATTGACGGCGTCATCGCTATGGCCCATGCGATGAACATGGTGGTGGTCGCCGAGGGCATCGAAACCGGGGATGAATGGGACGAACTCGCGCGCCATCACTGTGACTTGCTGCAGGGTTTCCTGTTTGCCCGTCCGATGCCGGTGGCGGAATTGGCGTTGCTGCCGGAGCATTTGCCCGCGAACAGCGGCAGCCATCGTTAAGTTTCCTGGCAAGCGGTCGTGGTATCCTCCCGCGCTTTACGAACCACGACGACAGGATTTTGGTTGGATGAACACCCCCGATCCCCACCAGAGCGGTACCGCGTCTTCCCTCAAGGGCGAGCGAGGCATCGCCCGGGTCCTCAAGGCCACCGGGTATTCCATGATGGGCCTGAAAACGGCCTTCCTGAACGAGGCCGCCTTCCGCCAGCTGGTGCTGATTAACGTGATCCTGCAGCCGATCGCGCTCACCCTGGACGTGACCCGGGCCGAGCGTGCCATCCTGATGCTGGTGCCGCTGCTGTCCCTGGCCATCGAGCTGCTCAACACCGCCATCGAAAACGTGGTCGACCGGGTCTCTCTGGACCTGCACCCTCTGTCCAAGAACGCGAAGGATCTGGGCAGCGCGGCGCAGTTTGTGGGGCTGGTGATGATTGCGGTGGCGTGGGCGGTGGTGTTGATCTAGCGGGCCGCTACCCCGCCGCCTTGATCATAGCCGCCGCCTTCTCCCCGATCATGATGCTGGGCGCGTTGGTGTTGCCGCCGGTCACCGTTGGCATGATCGAGGCGTCCACCACCCGCAGCCCTTCCAGGCCGTGGACCCGCAGCGCCGGGTCTACCACCGCCATGTCGTCCACGCCCATCTTGCAGCTGCCCACCGGGTGGTAGACCGTATCCACCCGCTCCCGGAGCACGGCGCGGATGTCGTCGTCCGTGCGCACGTTGGCGGTGAACATGTCCTTGGTGATGAAGCGCCCGAGCGGGTCGGCCTTCATCAGTTTGTCGGTCATCTTGTAGCCCTGCACCAGGGTCTCGATGTCGTCCGGGTGGCCCAGGAAATCCGGATCGATCAGGGGCGCTGACGCGGGGTTGGCGTCCCTCAGGGTGACGGTGCCCCGGCTCTTGGGGTGCAGCAGGCACACGTGGCAGGAGAAGCCGTGGCCGGTGTGCAGGGTGCGGGCGTGGTCGTCCACCATCGCCACCACAAAGTGCAGTTGGAGGTCCGGTTCGGCCAGGTCCGGCCGGGATTTCAGAAAGCCGCCGCCTTCGGCAAAGTTGGAGGTGATCATGCCCCGGCGCTCCCGCCGGTACTGGCCGATCTGGCGCAGCAGGTCCACGCTGCCCATGGGGGTCAGGCCCAGCAGGCTGCGCTCCTTGGATTTGTAGGCAAAGATGAAGTCCGGGTGGTCGTGCAGGTTCTTGCCCACGCCCGGTAGCTCATGCACGGTCTCGATGCCATGGGTTTTCAGCTCCGCCGGATCGCCGACCCCAGAGAGCATCAGCAGCTGGGGCGACTGGAACGCGCCGGCGCTGAGGATCACTTCCCGGCGGGCCCGGGCGGTCACCAGCCGGCCGTTCTGTCGGTACTCAACGCCCACCGCCCGCTTGCCTTCGAACAGGATGCGCTGGGTCTGCGCGCCGGTTTCCACCTGCAGATTCGGGCGTTTGCCCATATGCGGCTGCACGTAGCCCCGGAAGCTGCTCCAGCGCTCGCCATTGTCTTCCGTCACCTGGTACAGCCCAACGCCTTCCTGCTCCGGACCGTTAAAATCCTCGTTGATCGGGTAGCCCACCTGCCGGGCGGCTTCCAGGTAATACTGCTGGAACGGGTTGTCCGTGCGCAGGTTGCTCACCCGCAGCGGCCCGTCGGTGCCGTGCCATTCGTTGTGGATGTCCCGGTTGCACTCGGATTTGATGAAGTAGGGCAGCACCTCATCGAACGACCAGCCCTCGTTGCCCAGCTCGGCCCAGTGATCGTAATCGCCCTTCTGGCCGCGGATATAACACAGCGCATTGATGGCGGAGGAACCGCCCAGCGCCTTGCCCCGGGGCTGATACCCTTTGCGGCCGTTCAGGCCCCGCTGGGGCACCGTCTCGAATGCCCAGTTGTGGATTTTGCGGGGTACGGTCATGACAAAGGCGGCGGGCGTGGTGATGGTCCAGGCGTCACCACGGCCACCGGCTTCCAGCAGCAACACGGAGCGTTCGCTGTCCTCGCTCAGGCGGCCGGCCAGGGCGCAGCCTGCGGAGCCTGCGCCAACGATGATGTAATCCGCTTCTATGGACACGGGGGATTCCTTCTGTTTGTTTTTGTGGAGCATCCAACCAGTATAGGGTGGAGAAACGGCCGATGCCTGCGACCGAGTGGGCCAAAGTGGCGGCAAGTGACGTATCCCTCATCACACCAGCATCACACCCGCAAAAAAGGAGCGTACTCCCATGAGCAATCAACCCGTTATGCTGATCACCGGCGCGTCCTCTGGCATTGGCGCCGAGACCGCCAGACACGCGGCAAAACAGGGCTACCGGCTGGTGCTGGCCGCGCGCTCGACGGACAAACTCAGCGGATTACAGAACGAGCTCGGAGGATCGGACGGTGTCCTGACGGTTCAGTGCGACGTGCAGAACGCCGACGACCAGAAGCGGATGGTCGACCAGGCCCTCAAAACCTTCGGCCGGATTGATGCCGTGTTTGCCAACGCCGGGCGGGGCGGCGAGCCGGGCGGTTTCAGCAAGGCGGACCCGGACGTCTGGAAGGATATGATCCTGACCAACGTGCTCGGCGTCGGCCTGACCATCCAGCACTGCCTCCCGGCCCTGCGGGAGAGCAAAGGCCACCTGCTGCTCACCGGTTCCGCCGCCGGCCGGGTCACCATTCCCGGTTCCATGTACAGCGCCACCAAGTGGGCAGTCTCCGCCATCGGGTATGGCGTGCGGGAAGAGCTGCGGGGCTCCGGCATTCGCGTCACGCTGATCGAGCCAGGCATGGTGGACACCCCGTTTTTCGATGAGCAGCCGGCCCACGCCCTGAAGCCGGAAGATGTGGCCGCGGCGGTGATGTACGCGGTATCCCAGCCGGCGCACGTGGATGTTAACGAAATCCTGGTGCGCCCGACGCCGGCGCTGGACAAATAGGTTGACGTCTCTCACCGGGAAAGCGCCACCGTGGCGCTACCCCGGTGATCGGCTGGGCGAACGAGATGGAAGGTGACGCGGGTAGAACGGTGAGAGCAGCGCCATCAGCATGCCGATGGTCGACACGGTGGCGAACCCATTGGCGTAGCCGAGCCTCTCGATGAGCAGGCCGACCACCGGCGATCCCACCGCCTGCCCCAGGGAGACCGCCATGAACGGCAGCACGGGCCCGGCGGACAGGCGGCCCGGCAACAGGCGAATGCCGGTCATCAGGTAGAGCCCGGTCAGGCTCATGTAGGCCAGCCCGAACACCATCGCGGACACCACCGACAACGCCAGCACGCCGGGGCTGGCGGCCACCAGGGCAAGGCTGGCCGCCAGCATCATCAGCATCAGCGCCTGGGTGATGGGCGGGTTGTTGCGATCCGCCAGGTCCGCCACTACGGCGCCGCCGAGGCCGGCCGCACCCACCGCGAGCCAGAGCCAGCCGGTGTGGTTCGCCGGCAGTGACCCGAGCGTGACCACCAGGTCCGGCGCGAAGATCCAGTAGGCCGCCGACACAAACCCCATGGCAAACGCGAAGACGAACAGCCGGCCCAGCCCCCACCACTGCTGCGCGGTGATCCGGGGCCGCTTAACCGCAGCGGTGGGCGCCACCCTCGATACCGATGGAATAAACCGCCAGGCCGCGGCCACGGCCAGCAGGGCCAGAGCGGCAAACACGCCATAGGCAAGACGCCAGGCGTCCGACAGAAACACCACGGCGGGTACCGCCATCGCAACGCCAACGCTGGTTCCGGCGTTCATGATTGCGCTCACCCGCCCGTGCACGGACCGCTTGACCACGGCCTGCATGGCCGCCGTCAGCGCCGGCATCATCAGGCCGGTACACAGGCCACAGCCAAACACACCCAGCCCCAGAGACAGCGCGCCGGACGCCTGGCTGATCAGCGCCAGCCCCGCCGCGCCAAACGCCCCGGACAGCATGGCGGCCTTCCGCGCGCCCAGCCGGGTTGCCGCCATTGGCGCCAGCGGCGTGGCAAGGAGAAAGCTGATCAGGGGCAGGGCGCCAATCACCCCAATCTTCGACGGCGACAGCGCCAGGTCGTCCCGGATTGGCGGCACAAACAGGCCGAAGGCAAAGCGGGCAAGGCCGTAACTGAGTGCCGTCAGCGCGGCACCGAACAGGGCAAAGCGGGTGCTCGAGGGAACGCGCATGTCGCCTCCGCCTGCGGGGGAGTGGAGCGACCGGCCATGGGCATGGATGGCGAGCCAAATGGCTGGCCGATGGGCGTCAGCGTAGGAGTTGTGGGTGGGCGGTGCAAGGGGCGCAACTTGGCGGACTCCTGGTAAGAGTTACGTAATCGCCTGGGAATGGCGCTTGCATTCCATGTGCCGCCAGAGGTACTTTCCACGGAGCTCAGGAGAGCACAGGGATAGACAAGCGGACAAGGAAATGGAATTGTGTCCTACCAGCTATACGTTACCGGTGGCTACGGCGTTACCGAAAGCATTCTGCCGTCGCTACTGCACCCCTCCGAAGCCGTGTCCGTTGCACGGGATTACTTCTCACGCGGTTACCAGGGCGCGCACATAGAGCCACCTCCGGATGGTGGTTACCGCGATCTTGGGCGATCAACCAACAGTGAGCGCCAGGCAATACTCGACGCACTCCAGAGTGGCCAGCTGGTTCTTGGCCGGCCAGGCGCCGCTGCGTTTGGGATTTTTAAAGACTGCACCGCCAGTCCTGATGACCTGCGATCTGACCTTCCACAGATTCTTGCGAAACGCCTTCGAGACCGCTGGCCCGCTGGCCGAGGTGGTGGGTCGGCCATCCGATCGGACTCACTTCATGCTGCGGTTTCACAGAAAGCCCGGCGTGCGCCGGAGCCGATTGCGGAGCCCGCTCCCGGCCAAGGTCCCTACAAGCTGACCATTGAGTATCAATGGCCCGATGGTACAGGCGTTGCCGGTCTGCCCTTCGAGGTGGGCACGGATCTGGATAGCGCTAGCGGGGTGCTGGATCATCAGGGAACCGCGTCAGTGGAGGGCAAGGTAGTTGAGGCGATAAGGACTTAATGCAGAGGAAAGGAAGGCCTTCAATACACGCTTTAGCATTCAGAGCAACACGGGAGCCAATGAACACTATTCGGGTAATGGACTGACCAAAACGGTCAGGTTTTCTGCAGGCCAACCAGCTTATGGCGCCGTTGAGGCATTCAGTCTACAGAAGAGTCCTAAAACGTTTCGGCAGATGACAGGTATCGATGGAGGCTGTCATTGGGTGGAGCTGGTGGATCTTGAACCGATTAACTTTGGAATTTAATGATGGCGCATCCAAAACTGCCCGAGTGGCGGATTATTGATCCAGATAATCCCCCAAGGGGATACCTGGAAGTAGCATGTGTAATGGATCCCGAATTAACGTCGGCCCCGTGGCACTTCTTTGTGTCGGGTAAACATTTGCTTATTGTCAGGAAAAAATGGGTTCAATTCGACAACGGTGATCCGGGAGAGTTCGTTTCGGGCCAGTATGAGTATCCCATCCGAGCCGCTGGCTGGTTTCTCGAAACTCTGGACCGTTTTTTCTTGGAGCCAGATCATCCAAATGCCGTTCCTCGTGGTGCAATCACAATAGAAGAGGACGTTGACGGCGAAATGTTGGGTGTTACCCGAGGTGCGCAATATGGCAGCATGCTAAAGGGTATACCCGGCTATTCCCTGGATAACCTGAACCGCTTTTCCCACACATCTATTCGAGTGAGCACAAACTGGTGCCAGATGTTCAAGATGGGCGATCCCTGGTTATTTGAGCAGGGCTTGCTGGATGTGTTCAAGCGCATCGCCGAGCGTCATGCAAGGGGCGAGTTTTGATAAGCGGCTGGTCAGGAGGTTGGCGGTTTATCATGGGGCGAATTCGCCGATTGAAACGAGTGCTGCATCAGGCTTAAAAATGGCATATCCGAAATTACCTGAGTGGCCGATCGTAGATCCTGAGAATCCACCAAAGGGTTATCTTAAAGTTACGGAGATGAGGGATCCGGAGGTGCCGGATTCGGTCTGGCACATTTTCATTTCCGGTAGACATTTGGTCATTGTTTCCCGCGACTGGATTCAGCTCGACGAGAGTGATCCTGGAGAATATGTCGCCGAGCAGTATGAATACCCGATTGCTGCGGCAAGCTGGTTTGTGGCGACTCTTGGGCGTTTCTTTCTCGAGCCAGATCATCCAAACGCTGTTCCTCGTGGCGCAATAACCATAGAGGAAGAGGTGGATGGTGAAATGCTAGGTGTCACTCGTGGCGCGCAATATGGCAGCATGCTAAAGGGTATCCCCGGCTATTCCCTGGATAACCTGAACCGCTTTTCCCACACGTCTATCCACGTCAGCACAAACTGGTGCCAGATGTTCAAGATGGGCGACCCCTGGTTATTTGAGCAGGGCTTGCTGGATGTGTTCAAAGACATCGCTGACCGTCATGAGAAAGGCGAATTCTAGACAGGCGTTGCAAGAGTGAAGTGCGCGGATGTTGAAATGATTGTCCCGACATACCGTGAGTTGACGAAGTTTATTATGGGGCTGAACAGGCCTTCAGCTTACATAAGAATCCAAAAACATTTCGCCAAATGACCGGGTTGGAAGAGGGCGGAAACTGGGATGAGCTTACCGACCTTAAACCAATAAATCTTGAAGGTTAAGAATGGCATACCCGAAACTGCCAGAGTGGTCGATTATCGATCCTGACAACCCTCCTGAAAGTTATTATCTGGCCGCCAAGATAGTCGATCCGGAGGACGACACCGCACCTTGGCATGTTTTTGCTCTGGGGCGACATCTAATATTTGTTCAAAAAGTATGGGTGAAGCTGGGCGATGAAGATCCGGGCGAATTCGCAACGGCGCAATATGAGTTCCCGATAGGGGCGGCCAGGTGGTTTGTCGAAACGATACAGCGCTTTTTCCTTGCATCGGATCACCCGAATTCGGTTCCCCGAGGTGCTATCACTATCGAGGAAGAGGTGGACGGAGAAATGCTAGGTGTCACTCGTGGCGCGCAATATGGCAGCATGCTAAAGGGTATCCCCGGCTATTCCCTGGATAACCTGAACCGCTTTTCCCACACGTCTATCCACGTCAGCACAAACTGGTGCCAGATGTTCAAGATGGGCGATCCTTGGTTATTTGAGCAGGGCTTGCTGGATGTGTTCAAAGACATCGCTGAACGCCATGAGAAAGGCGAGTTCTAAATGGCGTACCCGAAACTGCCCGAGTGGCCAATTATTGATCCAGATAATCCTCCAAGGGGATACCTGGAGGTAGCATGTGTAATGGACACCGAATTAACGTCGGCCCCGTGGCACTTCTTTGTGTCGGGTAAACAATTGCTTATTGTCAGGAAAAAATGGGTTCAATTTGACAACAATGATCCGGGAGAGTTTGTTTCGGGCCAATATGAGTATCCCATCCGAGCCGCTGGCTGGTTTCTCGAAACTCTGGACCGCTTTTTTTTGGAGCCAGATCATCCAAACGCTGTTCCTCGTGGCGCAATCACAATTGAAGAGGACGTTGACGGCGAAATGCTGGGTGTTACCCGAGGTGCGCAATATGGCAGTGTACTGAAAGGTATACCTGGATACTCATTGGATAATCTGAATCGCTTTGAACACACCTCCTTTGGCCCCGATACAAACTGGTGCCAGATGTTCAAGATGGGTGATCCCTGGTTATTTGAGCAGGGCTTGCTGGATGTGTTCAAAGACATCGCTGAACGCCATGGGAAAGGCGAGTTCTAGACAGGCGTTGTGAGATGGCAAAAACAACAAAGCCCGCACAAGGCGGGCTTTGTCTGAATTCGGATGGTGCCCGGAGGCGGAATCGAACCACCGACACGGGGATTTTCAATCCCCTGCTCTACCAACTGAGCTATCCGGGCGTGTTGCGGTCAGTGCTGCAACGGGGCGCTATTAAACCGGTTTCGGTTCGGTGAGTCAAGGCCGGCCGGTGAAAATTTTCTGGCGTTTCTGTCCGTTACGCCGGCCCGGCCAAAACCGGAGCCGGCGCTGGTTTACGGCGTTATTTTTCCGGCGGTACGTAGCCTTCCGCTTTGTCGAACGGCTCGTTGTTGAAGAACCTGTCCATCTGGGCCTGGAGGTATTTGCGGCTGTTCGGGTCCATCAGGCTCAGGTGCTTTTCGTTGATCAGCATGGTCTGCTGGGCCTGCCATTCTTCCCAGGCCTGCTTCGAGACGTTCTCGTAGATGTCCTGGCCCTTGGGGCCGGGCATGGGGGGCTGGTTCAGGCCTTCCAGCTCTTTCTGGTATTTGCGGCAGAATACGGTGCGGCTCATGGGGTCTCCAGTAGCAGTTGGGGCGATTGGGTCAGCAGCGTGCGAATGGGGGCGGGCAGGCCCAGTGCCAGGGCCTCGTCCCGGTGTACCCAGCGCTGGTCGTTGTGGTCGGCGACGGCGGTCGTGGTCGCCAGGGGCAGCCGTGCCGGCTGGATGTGCAGGTGGTAGTGGCTGAAGGTGTGCCGAAAGCCTTCGTACAGCTCGGGCTCACCGCAGGCAAGGCCGAGGGTGGATGCGCAGGCGTCCTGCAGCTCGTCGGCGCCGTAGGCCGGGTCCAGCTCCGGCAGGCTCCAGAGGCCGCCCCAGATGCCTGAGGGCGGGCGGCGCTCCAGCAGGATGCGGCCGTCCGGCGCTTCCACGATGACCATCCAGGTGGTCTTCTCCGGTTTGTCCTTTTTCGGTTTGCGGCCGGGGTAGAGTGCCACCTCATCCCGCTGGCGGGCGAGGCAGCCAGCGGCCACCGGGCAGCGGTCGCAGGCGGGTTTGCTGCGGGTGCAGAGCAGGGCGCCCAGGTCCATGATCGCCTGGGTGTAGTCCCGCACCCGCTGGTGCGGCGTGTGGGCTTCGGCGTGTTCCCAGAGCTGGCTGAGCACGGCGGTCTGGCCGGGCCAGCCGGGGACGGCGTGGTACCGGGCCAGCACCCGTTTCACGTTGCCGTCCAGAATCGCGGCCCGCTCGTTATAGGCTTGCGCGACAATGGCCGCGGCGGTGGAGCGGCCGATGCCGGTGAGGGCTTCCAGGGCGTCCACATTCCGGGGAAATTCGCCGCCGTAGTCCGCAACCACCTGCTTTGCCGCCTTGTGGAGATTGCGGGCGCGTGCGTAGTAGCCCAGGCCAGACCAGTGGCTGAGTACGTCGTCCACCGGGGCCTCGGCCAGGGCCTGTACGGTCGGAAAACGGGTCATGAAGGCCCGGAAGTAGGGAATCACGGTGGTTACCTGGGTCTGCTGGAGCATGATCTCCGACACCCAGACCCGGTAGGCCGTGCGTTCCTCGTGCCAGGGCAGGTCGTGCCTGCCGTGGCGGTCGTACCAGTCGAGCAGTTGCCCGGCAAAGCGGTCGGTCATTGGTTGAACAGGCCTTTGAGTTTATCGCCCAGTTTTTCCTGGACCTTCTCCTGAACTTTCTCTTTGGCCTTCTCCTTGGCTTTGTCCACTTCCTTCTTCACCTTGGCCTTGGCGGCGTTTTCGGCGATGGTCTTGAGAGTATCGCGGAAGCGGGAGCCGTCGAAGGAGCACAGTTTGGCGGCGTCCTTGGTGAAGTCACCCCGGCACTCCACCGGAATCACCACGTTCTGCACGTATTCGGTGACCCGGCAGGCCGGGTCACGATGCACTTCGCCCACGATGCGCAGGCCGGCCTCGTAATCCAGCGCGGTCTTCTTCAGATCCACGGAGCCATTGCCTTCCAGCTTCATGCCAGCCAGTGCGGCGACTAGGCTGGTGTTGTTGAGGGTGTTGCCGTTGATGTCCAGGGTGCCGCTCATGTCGTTGAAGGGGGTGGTGGTGCCCCAGTCGGTGGTGGTGAGCTTGTCCTGGTTGACCAGCGCGATGCCCTGGCAGGCCATGTGGGTCAGGTTCATCTTGCGGAACTCACCCTTGGCCAGGTTGAAGGTGATCTTGCCGTCCGCGTTCTCCCTCAGGGCGGAGATGCGATTACCCCGGCTGGTGGCGTTGATGTTGATGTTGGCGCCGCCGGAGAGCATGTCCACCTCGGCCAGGTCGGTCAGTAGGGGCAGCGTCTGCACGTTGGAGACGGCGGCATTGAAGGCCCAGTCCGGGGTGTTCTTGCGGGCGTCCAAGGTGGCGTCAGCCTTGAAGCCGCCCTCGTACAGTTTGCCGCTGAACTCATCCAGTTTCACCAGGCCGTCTTTCGCGGTGCTGGCCGCTTTGATGTCGTTCAGGGTGAGGTTGCTGACAATCAGCTTGCCCAGGCCGAACTTCACGTCCAGCAGCAGTGTGCGCAGGGTGTCCAGGGGCAGCAGGTCGCTCTCGGGGGCGTTGCTGGCGGTGGCCGGTGCGCTCTTTTCGCCATCGGTGGCGGGCTGGGCGGCGGCATCGCCTTCGGCCTTCGGCGGCAGGTAGCGGTCCGCGTTCAGGCTATCACCCTGCAGGTTAAACACGATGCCGCTGTTGGCCAGGGTGTAGCTGCCGGAGCCCTTAAATGTGGTGTCATCCAGCTTCAGGGTCAGATCGCTGAGGGCGACCTTGCCAGGGCTGCCGCCCAGGTTGGTGGAGAACGCCAGGGATTTGAGCACGTCCGGGTCTGCGGTCGGAACGGCTTTCTGGCCCAGGTTGCTGAGCAGTTCCTTCAGGGAGAAGTCGGCAATGGCGATCTTGCCGTTCACCGCCGGCTTGTCGCCGAAGCCTTTCACCTGAAGGTCGGTGGTGAGGGACAGGTTAGCCAGGCTGGCGCTGAAGCCGGACAGCGCGGCGGTCTCGTCGTTCAGGTTGGCCTTGGCAGAGCCTGACAGCTCGGCGGTCACCGATTTGCCGCCAAACGGTTCGCCGTTCATGTCGAAGGTGGCTTTCAGGCCAGATACGGCGAACTGCTTGAGGGCCTGATCGGCGGCCAGACGGGCGCTGATGCTGCCGTCCACCGCCAGTTGCGGCTTGGCGGTTTCCACCTTGAAGGCGATATCCAGCGGGAACTCGCTGCCCAGGGTAATGTCGCTGGCGTTGACGGTGACGTTGGTCAGGGTGACCGACTGGCCACTGCGCTTATCCTCGTAGTGCACGCGAGCGTCGCCGATCTGCACGCTGTCCACATTGAAGTTCAGCGGCGTACCGCCGCCGGCCGTCTCTTTGGCCTGCTCGGCCGGTGCTTGCTCGGGTTTGCTGTCCGCGCCCTTGGTTGCGGCCTGGTCGCCCGCCTTGGGCTCAGGCATGATCCGGGTCCAGTTGCCCTGGCCCTGTTTGTCCATCACCAGGTTGGCGTCCAGCCCGTTCAGCACAAAGGTGCTTACCTGGGGCGAAAGGCTGATCAGCGACCACAGGTCCACCTGGGCCACCAGTTGTTTGAGTGCCACCAGGCGCTGCCCGTCCAGGGTCGCCTGCACGTCGTTCACGTCCAGGCCCAGCGGGAAGAACGACCAGCCGATGTCGCCGTTCAGGTCCAGCTTAAGGTTGGTGTTGCTCTCCACCGCCTGCTTGATCTGCGGTTTGTAGTCGTTCGGGTCAATCACCGCCGTGGCGATGACAACCGCCGCGACCAGCAGCAGTACCAGGGCGACGATGGCGATCAGGGCGTAACGCAGCGCTTTCATAGACAAGGCTTCCCTTTCCAGTTTCTGTTGATCCGGTGAGCGACAAGGCCGGCGGGGTCGTGCTGTGCCGGCGCAACGCCCGGGCAGATAGCCCAAGGATAACGCAGGGTTAACAAATTAACAGCGCAGCCCTATGACAATCCGGTAGGGATGGGCCAAAATACTGGCACCAACGACGACCCTGGGCACGTTCCCGGGGTTTACGAGACAAGGATAATAAGGAGTAGGTTGTGGCAATTACCGTGTCCATCGAGCTGAACCGTGAGCTGGAACTGCCCGCCGGTTACGACGAGGTGTTTGAACTGCTGGCGGACGTGCCCAAATCGGCCAGCCACTTCCCCAAGGTGCACAAGCTGACCGACCTGGGTGGCAACGCCTACCGCTGGGAAATGGAAAAAGTCGGCGTTGATAAACACGCCATCCAGTCCGTTTACGCCTGCAAATACCACGCGGACAAAGACGCCGGCAAAATCACCTGGGAGCCGATCCGGGGCGAGGGCAACGGTGTTGTCAGTGGCGCCTGGGTCATCAAAGCGAAGGGCGACAACGCCACGTCGGTGAAATTCCAGACCAGCGCCGAGCTGACCGTGCCTCTGCCCAGCCTGCTCAAACTGGCCATCAGCCCGGTGATCAAGCACGAGTTCAACAGCCTCGTGGACACCTACATGAACAACCTGAAAAAGGCCTTCTGACGCGGCGGCGGAAACGCCCACGCAACGGGACTCCGGCGCCCAGAAGCGGTATAATCCCGCAACATCTTTTCACGGCGCCCGGCCGCGCCGGCATCGCATTGGCGTTGCCAGACCGGGGCCGGTTGATAACCACGGAGTCTCCATGGCCGAACGTAAGGCTCGCGTAGAACGCAACACCCTTGAAACCCAGATCACCGTTGAGATCAATCTCGACGGCACCGGCGTGTCCAGGTTCGACACCGGTGTCCCGTTCCTGGAGCACATGATGGACCAGATCGCCCGGCACGGCCTGGTGGATCTTGACATCGTCGCCAAGGGCGACCTGCACATTGATGACCACCACACCGTCGAGGACGTGGGCATCACCCTGGGCCAGGCCTTCAAGCAGGCCGTGGGGGATAAAAAGGGCATTCGCCGCTATGGCCACGCGTACGTGCCGCTCGACGAGGCCCTGTCCCGTGTGGTGATCGACCTCTCCGGCCGCCCCGGCCTGAGCATGAACGTACCCTACACCCGCGGCTCGGTCGGCGGGTTCGACGTGGACCTGTTCGAGGAGTTCTTCCACGGCTTCGTGAACCATTCCATGGTGACCCTGCACATCGACAACCTGAAAGGTAAGAACACGCACCACCAGATTGAAACCGTGTTCAAGGCCTTCGGCCGTGCCCTGCGCATGGCGATCGAGAAGGACGAGCGCATGGCGGACATCACCCCGTCCACCAAAGGCTGCCTGTAACCGATCTCCCGAGGACATCCGCACCACATGAAAACCGTCGCCATCATTGACTACGGGATGGGCAACCTGCATTCCGCTCGAAAAGCCGTGGAACACGTGGCCCCGGACTGCACCGTACTGGTCACCGACAACGCCGATCAGATCCGCGAAGCCGACCGGGTCATCCTCCCGGGCGTTGGCGCCATCCGCGACTGCATGGCGGAAATGCACCGCCTTGGCGTGGTGGAACTGGTGCGGGAAGTCTCCCGGGACCGCCCGTTCCTGGGCATCTGCGTGGGCATGCAGGCGCTGATGGCCCGCAGCGAAGAAAACGGCGGCGTCGAAGGCATTGGCCTGTTCCCCTCGGAAGTGCGGTATTTCGGTGACCACCTCACCGAAAACGGCCAGCGACTGAAAGTGCCGCACATGGGCTGGAACCAGGTCTGGCAGACCGTCGACCACCCGCTGTGGCGGAACATTCCCGACGGCGACCGGTTCTACTTCGTGCACAGCTATTACGCCGAAGCCGAGGGCAACGACGACATGGCCGGACGCACCCGTTATGGCGTCGACCTGGCCGCCGCTGTGGCCCGGGACAACGTCTTTGCGGTTCAGTTCCACCCGGAGAAAAGCGCCCGGGCGGGATTGCAACTGCTGGAAAACTTCACCAACTGGAACGGCAAGTAAACACCCTCATGCTCATTATTCCCGCGATTGATCTGAAAGACGGCAAGTGCGTTCGCCTGCGCCAGGGCCGCATGGAAGACTCCACCGTATTTGGCGACGACCCCATTGAAGTTGCCGCCAAATGGGTCAACGCTGGCGCCCGCCGCCTCCACCTGGTGGACCTCAACGGTGCGTTTGCCGGCGAGCCGGTCAACGGCGAGATCGTCACGGGCATCGCCAAGCGCTTCCCGGACCTGCCGATCCAGATTGGCGGCGGTATCCGCTCCGCCGAGACCATCGAGGCTTACCTCAAGGCCGGCGTCCAGTGGGTGATCATTGGCACGAAGGCTGTGAAAGAGCCGGAGTTTGTCACCGAGATGTGCAAGCGCTTCCCCGGCCATATTATCGTCGGTCTGGACGCCAAAGACGGCCTGGTTGCTACCGACGGCTGGGCTGAAGTGTCCCAGGTGCAGGCGGTCGATCTGGCCCGGCGGTTCGCCAACGACGGCGTGGACGCCATCGTCTACACCGACATTGCCCGGGACGGCATGATGCAGGGCGTGAACGTGGAAGCCACCGCCAAGCTCGCCGAAGACGGCGGCATCCCCGTGATTGCCTCCGGCGGCGTGACCAACATGGACGACCTCAAGCGCCTGGCCACCGTGGCCGACAAAGGCGTGATCGGCGCCATTACCGGCCGGGCCATCTACGAAGGCACCCTGGACGTTGCCGAGGCCCAGGCCTACTGCGACACGCTGACTCCGTAAAACGCTGAATCACTGAGCGACCCGAGGACCGACCATGGCACTGGCCAAACGCATTATTCCCTGCCTCGACGTGGACAAAGGCCGCGTGGTGAAAGGCGTCAACTTCGTCGATATCCGGGACGCGGGCGATCCGGTGGAAGTGGCCCGTCGTTACAACGAGCAGGGCGCGGATGAAATCACCTTCCTCGACATTACCGCCAGCCACGAAAGCCGGGATACCACCTACGAGACCGTGGAGCGCATGGCCGCAGAAGTGTTCATTCCGCTGACCGTGGGCGGCGGCGTTCGCACCGTGGACGACATCCGCAAGCTACTTAACGCCGGTGCGGACAAGGTGTCCATCAATACCGCCGCCGTGTTCAACCCGGAGTTTGTCCGCGAAGCGGCCGACCGGTTTGGCAGTCAGTGCATTGTGGTGGCCATCGATGCCAAGAAGGTCAGCGCCGAGGGCGAGGCCCCGCGTTGGGAAATTTTCACCCACGGCGGCCGTAAGCCCACCGGCCTGGACGCCGTCGACTGGGCCCGGAAGATGGTGGAGATGGGCGCGGGCGAACTGCTGCTCACCAGCATGGACCGGGACGGTACCAAGATCGGCTTTGATCTGGGGCTCACCCGCGCCATTAGTGACGCGGTGGCGGTGCCGGTGATTGCGTCTGGTGGCGTTGGCGAACTGCAGCACCTGGCGGATGGCGTGACGGAGGGCGGCGCGGATGCCGTGCTGGCCGCCTCCATCTTCCATTTTGGCCAGCACACGATTCCGGAGGCCAAGGCGTTTATGAAGGCCCAGGGGATTGAGGTGCGGTGATGGGCCGAGGGGTCAGATGAAAAACGAAAAAGGGGCAGATGATTTCTCATCTGCCCCTTTTTCGTTTTTCATCTGACCCCGTTTCCCCGGCTTTTCATCTGACCCCGTTTTACTGCTTGCGGGCATACGCCGGTTGAACCGGCTGTTTAGAGCCATCCACAAACATGCTGCGGTTGTCGTTGCGCAGGGCCCACAGGCCGCTGACGGTGGCCACGGCGATGCCCTGTTCGTCCAGCTCCGGCAGGTGCTTGGTGAGATAATCCACGGTGGCCTTGTGGGGATGGCCGATGGCGACGGCGCTGCCGTTCTTTCGGGCCAGCTGGATCAGCCGTTTGAACTGCACGTCGATGGCGGCGTCGGTTTGCTCGTTATCCAGGAATACATCTCGATCAATGCTCGGAACGCGGTAGGCGCTGGCCACCTTGCCCGCGACCGTCGTCGCGATGGTCCGGCTGTCAACGAAATACAGCGGATACTTCTCCAGCTCCGCCATCACCCAGTCCATGGGCTTGAGCTGTTGGGTCAGCAGACTTCCCATATGGTTGTTGACGCCCGCGACGTAGGGAATCGCCTGCAGGGAACGCCGCAACACGGTGGTCATGGTGTGCTGATCCATGTCGGGCGTCAGCCCACCGGCACCGAGCTCGTAATGATGGGTGTTGGCCATCGGCGCGTGCAGCATGATTTCCTTGCCGTGCTCATGGGCCAGACGGGCCAGCGCCACGGTATGGGGGCGAAAGGGCAGGAAAGCCAGGGTCAGCGGCTGCTCCATGCGCGCCAGGCGCTCGCCCTGGGTGGCATCGAACCCCATGTCATCAATGATGATGGCAATGGTCGGCGGCGTGCCCGAAGGCGCCCGCTGGGCGCTGACGGGGCCGCTGGCCAGGGCGCCAAACGCCGCAACGCCGAGCGCCGTCAGGACATGGCGTAAGCGCATACGTCGGATCACTCCCCCATGGCTCCCGTGTGGGTGTTCTTGCCCAGGATATGGAGCCCTTTGAGCAGGTTCAGCGCGGAGCGCAGCTGATAGTCTTTCTGGGCGGGCGCCGGCATCCCCGTGTCCGTGCTCGCTTTCGAGCCCTCGTCCGGGCCGGTCAGGTGGCCCTCAAGATCCGCCTCGGTAAAGAAAGGCTGGCCGTCCAGTTCCTTGAGTTCCGCCGGGCGTACCAGGATGTCCGGGGTAATACCCTTGGCCTGGATGGAGCGCCCGCTCGGGGTGTAGTAACGGGCCGTAGTCAGCTTGATGGCGTGGGTGTCGTCCATGGGGATCACCGTCTGCACGCTGCCTTTGCCAAAAGACTGGGTGCCCATGATCACCGCCCGCTTCTGGTCCTGCAGGGCGCCCGCCAGGATTTCCGAGGCGGAGGCTGAGCCGCCGTTGATCAGAACCACCACCGGCGTACCGTTGATCTCATCGCCCGGCGTAGCGGAGAACCGCAGGCGGGAGCTTTGAATGCGCCCTTCGGTGTAGACAATCAGGCCGTCGTCCAGCAGGGCATCGGCGGTGGCGACCGCGGCCTGCAGCACGCCACCGGGGTTGTTGCGCAGGTCGACGATCAGGCCGTCCAGAGGGCCGCCGTTGTCGTCCTTCAGTTTCTGCAGGGCCTGGCTGAACTGGTCGCCGGTCTCGGCCTGGAACTGGGTGATGCGCACGTAGCCGTAGCCGTTTTCCAGCAGACGCTGTTTTACGCTGGTGACCTTGATGACGTCCCGCTTGACGGTAATCTCAATGGGGGCGTTCTCGCCCTCCCGCAGGATCGTCAGGGTTAGCGGGCTGCCAGGTTTGCCCCGCATCAGTTGAACGGCTTCTTCCAGGGACATGCCCTTGACCGGCTTTTCGTCGAGTTTGATGATCAGGTCGCCCGCCTGCACGCCGGCCTTCTGGGCCGGGGTGTCGTCGATGGGGGAGATGACTTTGACGAAGCCATCTTCCATGCCGACTTCAATGCCCAGGCCGCCGAATTCTCCGGTGGTGCTTTCCTCCAGCTCTTCGTAGTCCTTAGGGGCCAGATAGGTGGAGTGCGGGTCCAGGTCCGCCAGCATGCCTTTGATGGCGCTTTCCAGCAGCTGCTGGTCAGAGACGTCCTCCACGTAGGCGTCCTTGATGCGGGCAAACACTTCGGTGAATTTGCGCAGCTCGTCCAGGGGCAGCTGTTTTTCCGGGTCCGGCAGGGTGACTTCCACCTGGCCATTTTCCTGCAAGCCCTTGAGCAACTCGGCGGCCGGGTTGTCCTGGCCGAGGGCGAGTCCGGGGGAGAGCATGAAACAGGCGGTGAAGGCGAGGGCGGTGAGCGGCGATAACGTGGAGAGACTTCTGACCCGTTTCATCAAGCGTTCCCGTTTTATTTCCAGTGGTTGGACGACGTTTCCCTGAGTCCGGACAGTATGGCGCCAGCCGGGAGGTTTGTCAGCCCTCGAAGGCGGGTCTGACTACCTTGCAAGCCACCCCAGGGGGTTCGTCGGCTTGCCGTTGTGACGGATTTCAAAATAGAGCTCGGGAGACGCGGCGCCGCCAGTCTGCCCGGCCTCGGCGATGGTCTGCCCGGCGCTGACCCAGTCTCCGGGGCTGGTGAACAGGCTGCTGCTGTGCCCGTATAGGGACAGGTAACCGTCACCATGATCAATGATGGTCAGCAGGCCAAAGCCCCGGAGCCAGTTGGCGAACACCACGCGCCCGTAATGGACGGCCTTGACCGGCGCTGACTCGGCGGTGCTCATGAGCAGGCCGGTGCGCCGGAGCTTGCCGTCGGCGTAGGATTCGCCGTAGCGACTGATCACCTTGCCTTTCACCGGCCAGGGCAGCTTGTGGCGGAGCGACCGGAACGGGCTGGACTCGTTCGGGGCCGGGATGTTGGCGATGGCTTCCTGTACCTGGTTGAGCAGCTTTTCCAGGCGTTTGCGGTCTGCCTCCAGTCGGTCACGTTCGGACTGCTTGCTGCGGATGTCGTTTTTCAGGGCGGCCAGGGCCTGGGCCCGCTGCTTGCGGGAGGCGTCCAACTGCTGCTGTCGGTCCGCGAGGGTCTGTTCGGTGTCGGTCAATTGCTGTTGGGTGGCGAGAACTTGTTGCTGAGTATCCCGGAGCTTGCGCAGGGTGCTCTGGTAGGCCTGTAGCTGGGCTACGTTGTCCCGGCTGAGGTACTCGTAATAGGTCATGGTGCGCGCCAGCTGGTCCGGGTCGACTTCGTTCAGCAGCACTTTGATGGCGGGTGCGTCACCGGCCATCCAGGCGGCCCGGATCTGCTGCTTGAGGCTGTCCCGCTGCTGATCCAGCTGGCGGCTGAGTTCACCCTGCTGGCGGTCCAGGTCGTCCAGCTTTTTCTGTTGCTGATCGAGCTGCTGGTTGAGGGACTTGCGCTCCCGGGTCAGTTCGCCGATCCGGCGCTCAGCGCCGGACAGCTGCTGTTCCAGCTCCGATCGGTCTTTCTCGGCGTCCGACAGCCACTCGTTGATGTCGCTGATGCGGGACTTGAGGGCTTCCACCTGAGCCGGGGTAACGTCCGGCTGGGCGTATAACGGCAAAGCCCCCGCCCATAGGGCGAGGGCCAGGCCGGCGGCCATGATGCGTCGCAAAGCAGGCGCCCGGATCAGTCGATGCGGACCAGGCTGTGCCCGGTCATTTCCTTCGGCTGTTCCAGCCCCATCAGGGTCAGCAGGCTCGGAGCGACGTCGCTCAGGCTGCCATCGTCCGACAGGTGCACCGGACGGTGCCCGGTGTAGATCAGCGGCACCGGGCCGGTGGTGTGGGAGGTGTGGGCCTGCCCGGAGTTCGGGTCGGTCATCTGCTCACAGTTGCCGTGGTCGGCGGTGATCAGCGCTTCGCCGCCCACCTCGTCCAGGGCCTCAACCACTCGCTTGAGACAGGCGTCCAGGCATTCGGCGGCTTTCACCGCGGCATCCAGCTTGCCGGTGTGGCCCACCATGTCGCCGTTGGCGTAGTTGCACACCACCAGGTCAAACTTGCGGCTTTTGATGGCCTCCACCAGTTTGTCGGTGACTTCCGGCGCGCTCATCTCGGGCTGCAGGTCATACGTGGCAACGTTCGGGGACGGCACCAGAATGCGTTCCTCACCTTCGAACGGCGATTCCAGACCCCCGTTAAAGAAGAAGGTCACATGGGCGTACTTCTCGGTCTCGGCGATCCGAAGCTGGGTCTTGCCCAGCTTGGAGACGTACTCGCCCAGGCCGTTGGTGAGCTGCTCCGGCGGGTAGGCGCAGGAGGTTTTGATGTCCGCCGCGTACTCGGTGAGCATCACGAAATCCGCCAGTTCCGGGTGTCTGCGCCGTTCGAAACCGTCGAACTCCCGATCGACGAAGGTGCGGGTCATTTCCCGGGCGCGGTCTGCGCGGAAATTCATGAACAGCACGGTATCGCCATCGCTGATCAGGCCGTCCGGCTCGCCCGGGCCCTGGATGTGGGTGGCCTTCACAAACTCGTCGTTCTCGCCGCGCTCGTAGGCGTCTTCCAACGCACTCACCGGGTCGGTGGCGGTAAATTCGGTCTCGCCGGTGGTCATGGCGTTATAGGCGGCCTCGACGCGATCCCAGCGGTTGTCCCGGTCCATGGCGAAGTAGCGGCCGACGATGGTGACCACGCGCCCCACGCCCAGGCTTTTGAGTTTCGCGGCGGCTTTTTCCAGGGACGGCTTGGCGCTGCGGGGCGGCATGTCGCGGCCGTCCAGGAACGCATGTACGTAAACTTCCTTCGCACCCCGTGCGGCGGCCATTTCGGCGGCGGCCAGGATATGGTCCTCGTGGGCGTGCACGCCGCCGGGGGAAAACAGGCCCATCAGATGCACCGCCCGGCCGCTGGAGACGGCCTTGTCGATGGCTTTACAGAGCACCGGGTTCTTCTGGAAGTTGCCGTCTTCGAGGTCTTTGTCGATGCGGGTCAGGCTCTGGTATACCACGCGGCCCGCGCCCAGATTCATGTGGCCCACTTCCGAGTTGCCCATCTGGCCCTGGGGCAGGCCCACGAACATGCCGGAGGTGTTGATCAGCGTTTTTGGATGCTTGGCCCAGAGTTCGTCCCAGAATGGGGTGTTGGCGTTGCTGATGGCGTTGTCTTCCGCCGGGTCGCGATGGCCCCAGCCGTCAAGAATGATCAGTGCGGTTGGCGTGCGAGTCTCAGTCATCGTGCTGTCCGGATGTAAAAATGTTAGTAAATTTACGAAACCGAAAATGGAGTGTACTCATTTTCGCATTTTCGGGCCAGCGCCGTCACCTTCTGTCCCGGGAGGTGCCTGTGTATAATCCGGCCAAACTCATTGTCAGGGCAGTTCCATGGATCGCTTGTTTGAATTTGTCGTCAACCACTACATTCTGGCCTCGCTGTTCGTCGCCTTTCTGCTGGCCATCTTCGTTCTCGAAACCCGTCGCGGGGGCTCCAAGATTTCCGCCCAGGCCGCGGTGAGCCTGATCAACAAGGACGAGGCCATTGTGGTAGACATCCGGGATCGCAAGGAATTCACCGCCGGCCGCATCACCGGCTCCGTGAACATCCCGCTGAACAGTCTCAAGAGCCGGGCCTCCGAGCTGAACAAGTACAAGGACAAGCAGATCATTGTCGCTGACAAGATGGGCCAGCACGGTGGCATGGCGGTCAAGCAGCTGAACGCCGAGGGCTACACCAACGTGGTGCGGCTCGGCGGTGGCATCAGCGAGTGGAAGGAAGCCAACCTGCCGCTGGTAAAGAAGTAGCATCTTGCTGATAATGGCCGCTCTGTCATCCGACCATGAACGCGAATAACGTATAAGGAACGACCATGGCTGAGAACCAGCAAGCCGCAGGCAATGAAAACCAGAACCAGCCCCAGTTTGCGCTCCAGCGCATTTACCTGAAGGATCTGTCGTTCGAGTCCCCGAACTCGCCGCTGGTGTTCCAGGAGCAGTGGAAGCCGCAGGTGAATCTGGATCTGAACACCGGCCACACCAAGGTCAGCGACAACCAGTACGAAGTGGTGCTGTCCCTGACGGTGACCACGAAGCTGGGCGACAAGGTGGCCTACATCGTTGAGATTCAGCAGGCCGGCGTTTTCCTGGTGCAGGGTATTGAAGGCCCGCAGCTCGGTCAGATGCTGGGTGCCTACTGCCCGAACATCCTGTTCCCCTATGCCCGTGAGGCCATCGACAGCCTGGTGAACCGCGGCAGCTTCCCGGCCCTGATGCTGGCGCCGGTGAACTTCGACGCCATCTACGCCCAGGCCCTGCAGCGCAAAGAGCAGGAAGGCGAAGACGCAGGCCAGTCCCAGCACTGACGCGTTCGCCACCCCGGGTAGATCCCGGGACGTATGAAAAACCCGGCCATGGCCGGGTTTTTGCGTTTTCGGGTGTCACACGTTCCGGCCGCTAGACGGCGCCGGCAAAACCGGTCTGGCGCCAGGCCTCGTACACCACCAGCGCGACGCTGTTGGACAGGTTCAGGCTCCGGCTGTCCGGGCGCATGGGCACCCGCAGCCGACGGTCGGGTGGCAGGCCGTCCCGTACCTCTGGCGGCAAGCCCCGAGTTTCCGGGCCGAACATCAGGTAGTCGCCGTCTTCAAACGCCACCTCGTGGTAATGGCGTGTGCCCTTGGTGGTCAGCCCGAACAGGCGCCGGGGCTGCTCGCTGGCCAGGAACTGGTCGTAGCTCCCGTGCACTTTGACGGTGGCGTACTCGCCGTAGTCCAGGCCGGCCCGCCGCATCTGCTTGTCTTCCAGGGAGAATCCCAGTGGCTCAATCAGGTGCAACTGGCAGCCGGTGTTGGCGCACAGCCGGATGATGTTGCCCGTGTTGGGGGGAATCTCCGGCTCGTACAGCACCACATGAAACACCGGCTCAGCGTTCCACCGCCAGGGCGACACCCATGCCGCCCCCGATGCACAGGGTGGCCAGGCCCTTGCGGGCGTCCCGACGCACCATCTCATGCAGCAGGGTCACCAGGATGCGGCAGCCGGAGGCGCCGATGGGGTGGCCCAGGGCAATGGCGCCGCCGTTGACGTTCACCTTGCTGGTGTCCCAGCCCAGGTCCCGGTTGACCGAGATGGCCTGGGCGGCGAACGCCTCGTTGGCTTCAATCAGGTCCAGCTCGTCCACGGTCCAGCCGGCCCGCTGCAGACAGCGCTGGCTGGCGGGGATGGGGCCGGTGCCCATGATGGCGGGGTCAACGCCGGCGTTGGCGTGTGCGCGGATGGTGGCCAGCGGTGTCAGCCCCAGGGCGCGGGCCTTCTCGGCGCTGCAGACGATAACCGCCGCCGCGCCATCGTTCAGGGACGAGGCGTTGCCGGCGGTCACGGTACCGTCTTTGCGAAACGCGGGCCGGAGCTTGCCCAGGCTGTCCGCGGTCACGCCGGCGCGGGGGCCCTCATCCTGATCCACGACAACCGGATCGCCCTTGCGTTGGGGAATGCTCACGGGAACGATCTGGCCAGTGAAGTGGCCGGCCTCGCGGGCGGCGACGGCCTTCTGCTGGGAGGCGGCGGCAAAAGCGTCCTGCTCGTCCCGGCTGATGCCGTATTTGTCGACGATGTTCTCGGCGGTGATGCCCATGTGGTAATCGTTGAAGGCGTCCCACAGGCCGTCGTGCACCATGGTGTCAATCATGGTCCAGTTGCCCATGCGCTGGCCATTACGGCTGTTGGGCAGCACGTGCGGCGCCTGGCTCATGCTCTCCTGGCCGCCGGCCAGGATCAGCTCGGCGTCGCCGCACTGGATGGCCTGCACCGCCATGTGCACGGCTTTCAGGCCGGAGCCGCAGACCTTGTTGATGGTCATGGCCGGAACCGACGCGGGCACACCAGCGTGGATGGCGGCTTGCCGGGCCGGGTTCTGGCCACAGCCGGCGGTGAGCACCTGGCCAAGAATGACTTCGTCAATCTGGCCGGCGTCGATGCCGGTCTCGTCCAGCAGTGCGCGAATCACCGCGCTGCCCAGTTGGTGGGCCGGCAGGCTTGAGAGCCCGCCACCAAAGGTTCCGATGGCCGTCCGCTTGGCGGCCGCAATCACGACGTCACGCATGGTTCTTCTCCGTCACGGTAGGTGCGGCGCCGGCTCGTTGGGCGCGGGCCGCACGTGGGGTGACGGCATTGTAGCCGCAAAGCCCAGACCGACCCAAACAGGGCAGGCTTACATGTTCAGGCTGCGACCGCCGTCCACGGACAGAATCTGTCCGGTCACAAAGGGTGCATCGCAGACCAGGAACACGATCGCGCCGGCGATGTCGTCGGGCTGGCCGGTGGTGGCCAGGGGCGTTTTCTCCAGGATGGCCGACTGGTAGCCCTTGTCGATGGCACCCTCGTTTTCCGGCCAGAGAATGGCGCCCGGAGACACGCCGTTTACCCGCAATTCCGGCGCCAGGTCCTTGGCCCAGGACCGGGTCATGGCGGCGAGGCCCGCCTTGGTGGCGCAGTAGATCGGGTGGTTGCCCAGGGGCTTTTCGCTGTAGATGTCGATCAGGTTGACCACGCTGCCTTTGCTCTGGCGCAGGGCCGGCAGGCAGGTCTGCAGCAGGAAAAAGGGCGCCCGCAGGTTGGTGTTCATCAGGTGGTCCCAGTCCTCCCGGCTGGCTTCGCCAGTGGGTGTGGGGTAGAAATCAGACGCGTTATTGATCAGGGCGTTCAGGTGGCCCCAGCGAGCGGCCGCTTCTTTGCCCAGACGATGCACGTCATCAAGCCGGGTCAGATCCGCCTGAAGGGCGATGGCGGAGTCGGCCCGCGCCTCGTTCAGCCGGGCCACTAGCGCCTCCGCCTGCTCACGGCGCGAGCGGTAGTGAATGACCACGCGCCAGCCGCGCTCGTGCAGGCGCTCGGCGGTGCGGGCGCCGAGACGATGGGCGGAGCCGGTGATAAGGGCGACGGGGGCTTCTGTGGTCATGGGCGGAACCTCGCAAGCAAGTGAGTTAATTCAAGTGTTCTTCTATACGGCGCAACCGCGCCGCACGGATGGCTTTGCCGAGTTCGGGGCCCTTGTAGCCTTCCGCCATTAGTGGCTTCGGGGAGACGGCGCGGGCATTGTCGGCGGCGGCCCGCAAGGTCTCTAGCGTGGGTGCCAGGGCCTGGGGCAGGGCGTAGCCCAGGCTCTGGAGCAGGCGTTCGAAACGTTCCGGCCGGCGCCAGGCATCGGCCCGGTCCAGCCAGGCAAGGGCCTGCTCGGCGGACGGCGCGGATCCTGCCCGCTCCCGGTCCTGCGTCAGCCATTCGACGCCATGGGCCGCCAAACGGGCCAGTTCCTGGCACTCGGCGGGCGCTTTCAGCGCGGCGGCGCGCCCGGCCGCCAACGCCCCACCAACGCCGGCGAGCAGCGCGGCAAAGCGGACGGCCAGGGGCGCGTCGCTCTGGCTGGCTCGGCGAAGGGCGCCCATGGCAGCGTCCAGCGCCGGCTGAGCCGCCAGCTCTGGAAGCAGTGCGGCGAGGGCGCCGCAGGCCGCCAGCACGTCAAAAAACACGCTCGGCCGAGCTTCCATCAGGGCCCGCTGGATTTCCTGCCAGACCCGCTCGGGCACCAGGTGTTCGACCTCCCCCGTGGCCACCATGCCCGCCATCAGCGCCTGGGTTTCGTCGCTGACGGTAAACCCCATGGGTGCCAGTCGGGCAGCAAACCGGGCGGTTCGTAAAATGCGCAGGGGGTCTTCGGCGAAGGCCGGGGACACATGGCGAAGCCGGCGCGCACGCAGATCGTCCTGTCCGTGGAACGGGTCGATCAGGGTGCCGTCGGCGGTCTGGGCCATGGCGTTGATGGTAAGGTCACGGCGCCGAAGGTCATCCTCCAGCGTCACGTCCGGGGCGCTGTATACGGCGAAGCCGTGGTAGCCCCGGCCCTGTTTGCGTTCGGTGCGGGCCAGCGCGAACTCCTCGCCGGTGTCCGGGTGCAGGAACACCGGGAAGTCCGCACCAACCTGGCGAAAGCCCCGGGCCAGCATATCCTCCGGCGTGGCGCCGACGACCACCCAGTCCCGGTCTTTGACCGTCAGGCCCAGCAGGCTGTCTCGAACGGCGCCGCCGACAAGGTAAATGCGGAGGTTGTCTGTGTCGGTGGTCATGGCCGGCCCTGGTATTGGTTTGGGAATGCTGCTGATGGGATTATCCGGGGCCGACGCCAGGGGCGCAAACCATGACCGGCCGTGGTCCGGCGCCACTGGCAGGAATTTGCCGCACGGCCCCGTAGCCGCCAACCTTTCTGCGGAGAAACGGCTGACTATCAAAGGCTTGAAGAAACTGGCGCGAATTTTTCATGGCTACCCCACTACGTATGATCGGAGAACGACTATGACTCTGCACCGGATCCTGGTGCCGCTGCTGGCCCTCACGTTGGCGGCCTGCGCCAGCACGGATCGACGCGCCGACGATGACACCGGGCGCAACCTCGACCCCATCATCGTCCGGGTCAGTGGCTTTGGCACCTATGAGGATGCCAGCAAAGACCGCCTGGATACCCGCAAGCGTCTGCTGGCGCGCCGGGCCTCGCAGCTGGATGCCTATCGCAACCTGGCGGAACGGGTCTATGGCACCGTGATTTACGGCAGTTCCACCGTGAACGATTTTGTGCTCCAGAACGACCGGTTCCGCACCTATGTGGACAGCTACATCCGGGGCGCCAAAACGGTGGCGGTGAACGAGCACAGCGATGGCGTGGTCGAAACCGTGATGGAGCTGAAACTGGAACCCCGGTTCCGGGCCTGCGTGGCGGCGGTGGCGGACGAGCAGGTGCGCGAACGGTGCCCGATTCCTATGCCCAGGGCGAATGATTCAGTGGGGGACGTGGAAAGCCGGAATGTCGATTCGCTCTACTATCTGGAATAACGTTTGGCTCTCGCCTTTGTTCAACGAGATGAACCCTGTGAGTAAACCACGGTGATAACAACGCGCTTTTGCAAACGGTTCGGGCGGCCATTGGTTGCCGCTCCGGTGTCCACATGGCCGGCGGCGCCGCTTTTGCTGGCGCTGATTCTGGCGCTGGCCGTGGGTGCCCCTGCGGCGAGGGCGGTGGTCCTCGAAGGGGTGGGCCACGCCACGGTGGTGAACGGCGACCTGGATCGGGCCCGGTCCCAGGCCCGGGAGGCGGCGCTGCGGGATCTGGCCTTGCAGTATGAGGCCAGCGTGAGCACCCGGGATACGATGGAGAACGGCGTGCTTACCGAATCGCGGACCGAGCTGGCCGCCCAGGCCCGGGCCCGGAACGTGCAGGTGGTGGACGAGCAGCGCTCCGGTAATCGCCTTCGGCTGGTGGTCCGGGCCGACGTGACCGACGGGCAGGGCAGTTGCCAGGCGGGTAGCGCCTATCGCCTGAAAAAGCGCGTGGCGGTGCTTGGCTTCCCCCTGGTGCAGCCAGACCAGGCCCGTGTCGGGCAGATTGGCGATGTGAATACGGCGCTGCCGGAGCAGATTCAGGCCCGTCTGCGGGCCAGTCAGGGGCTGCAAGTGCTGTCCGCCACTCAGTCTGGGCTGTTCGAAGACCCGGTGGATGCGCCTACTCGCCAGCTCAGCAGCAATCAGCTCACCAACGTGGTCGCCCTGGCCCGGGAGCTGGGCGCTCAGTTCGTGGTGGCCGGCGTGGTGCGGGACGTGGGCATCTCCGATCCGGCGGCCTGGAACACGTCCCTGTGGGCGGGCCTCAAGCGGGGCATCGGGGCGTCGGACCGAAGTCGCCGATTCGTGGTGGACCTGATGGTCTTTGATGGGCTGAGTGGCTCACCCGTTTATCAGGAGCGCTTCCGGGCAGCGGGAGACTGGAACGCCGAACCGGGCAGTTCCACCGGCTTCGCGTCGGCCGGTTTTCTCAAGACGGATTACGGCCGGGCGGTGTCCGGCGCTGTGGACCGCATGGCGTCGGCGATTGACGCCGCGCTGGCCTGCCAGCCGTTCATGACACGGGTGGTGCGGGTGGACGACCGCTCGATTACGCTCGCCTCCGGCGCCACCGCCGGGCTGCGGCCGGGGGACGAGCTGCACCTGTATCGAAGCGGGCGGCACTGGGACGCGCTGGATCAGGCGCCGGAACTGAATGATGCGGAGGCGACGGTAACGCTGGACCGCGTGCATCCGGACGTGAGCAGCGGGACGCTCGGTCAGGGTGGGCAGGGTGCGCCGGAACTGAACATCCAGCGGGACGACATCGCGATTATCTGGTAGCGGCCGGTAGCCCGGCCGTCCGGATCAGCTCGCCGCCACCTGCGCGGCAGCGATGTCACGGATCTTGCCCACCATGGCCCGCAGGCCATTGCCCCGGGTCGGGGAGATATGGCGGAACAGGTCCAACCGCTCGAACAATTCGTCGATATCGGTGCTCAGCAGGTCCCGGGGCGTACGACCGTTCAGGGCCACCAGAATGATGGCGGCCAGACCCCGCACGATCATGGCGTCCGAATCAATCAGCAGGTACAGCCGGCCGCTGGCCTCATCGTACTGGTGAATCAGCCAGACCTGGCTCTGGCAGCCGTGCACGTAGTTCCCTTCCACCCGCGCCTCGTCCGGAAACGCCGGCAACTGCTTGCCCAGGTCGATGATGTAGGCGTAGCGCTCTTCCCAGTCGTCCAGGAATTCGAACGCGTCCAGCACGTCTTCCAGGGTGGTGGACGTGCCCAGGGGATTGTTCAGGAAGGTGTCTGTGGTGGCGGTCATATCGGTCGAGTGGCCTTCGGTCTGATCGTTACGTCGGGGGCCGATGAACATCGGTAAATCGGGGTCAGATGAAATCTCATCTGACCCCAGGGCTCCAGTCGGTCGGGGTCAGATGAGTTTCATCTGACCCCTGTCTGTATCTTCGGGGTCAGATGAAATTTCATCTGACCCCAGATCCGGACGCTCCCCAAGCTTACAGCATACCCAATTCAAGTTTGGCTTCGTCGGTGAGCATGTCATTGCTCCAGGGCGGATCAAAGGTCAGCTCCACGGTCACCTTGTCGACGTTGGGCACGTGCTCCAGCTTGCGGCGCACATCCTCGGTAATCACCGGGCCCATGCCGCAGCCGGCGGCGGTGAGGGTCATCAGCACGAAGATGTGGTTGCCGTCCTCACCGCCGTTTTCAATGCGGCAGTCGTAGATCAGCCCCAGGTCCACCACGTTCACCGGAATCTCCGGATCGTAGCAGTTGCGCAGGGCTTCCCAGACCTGGTTTTCGTTGACGGTACCGTCCGCCGGAGTTTCGAAGCTGCTTTCCAGGGGCTGCTTGCCGAGGGCGTCGGCATCGTGGCCTTCCACACGGGCCAGGTTGCCGTTGACCGCGACCGTGAACGTGCCGCCCAGGGCCTGGGTGATGGTCACGAAGGTGTCCGCCGGAATCATGATCTCGGTTCCGGAGGGCACCAGCCGGGCTTCCACCTCGCGTTTGGTCAGGACAACTTCACGTTCTTGCATGCCTGGTCTCGTCGTCTTCGTTGATGTGGGTGGCGTTGGGGTCAGATTTCGTTGGGGTCAGATGAAACTCATCTGACCCCTGTTTGCCTGATGCCCGCGTAATGTCGGGGTCAGTTGAAAGCGTTCATCTGACCCCAGGCTTCTTACATCTGACCCCATGCCCGGCGCCGCTGGCCCCGGGCTCACGCCACGGTAAAGCTTTCCCCGCAGCCGCATTCGGCGGTGGCGTTCGGGTTGCGGAAGCGGAACAGCTGGTTCACGCCTTCGGTGACAAAGTCGATCTCGATGCCGTTGACCATGGGCAGGTGCGGCTCGCGGATGTACACGTCCACGCCGTCAATGTGAAACACCCGGTCGTCGGCTTCGGCGGCTTGTACCCACTGGGTTTCGTACTTGAAGCCGGAGCAGCCGCTTTTCTTGATGGCCAGGCGGATGCCCAGGGCGCCCGGGGTCCTGTCGAGCTGGCGGCGCACATGGCGCACGGCGCTCGGCGTCATGGTGACGGTGATCGAGGCGTCCGGGGTGAAGACTTCGGCTGTCATGATTCCACCTCCCTCAGGCAAACAGGCGCTGGATCTTCTGCAGGCCGGCAAACAGCCGGTCCACTTCTTCCAGCGTATTGTAGAACGCGAATGAGGCCCGGGCTGTACCGGGTACTCCGTAGAGATCCATCAGCGGCATGGCGCAATGGTGGCCGGTGCGGATGGCAATGCCCTGC
The DNA here is from genome assembly GCF_037080155.1 of Marinobacter sp. C2H3. Classification (NCBI taxonomy): domain Bacteria; kingdom Pseudomonadati; phylum Pseudomonadota; class Gammaproteobacteria; order Pseudomonadales; family Marinobacteraceae; genus Marinobacter; species Marinobacter sp. C2H3. The sequence continues at coordinate 570,533 of NZ_JBBBNZ010000001.1, forward strand.
TGATCCAGCAACGTACCAATATCACTGGGGTGCAGGCCATCGATTTTAAAGGACATCACCGGCACTTTCTGGCGGGCGGTGCCAATCACGCTCATGCCCGGTACGGTCTCGACAAGCTGGTTGGCGCGGTCCAGAAGCGCCCGCTCGGCGGCTTCCAGGGCCGCCCGGTCCAGGCTATCCACATAATCGATGGCCGCGGCCAGGCCAATTGCCTCGGCGATGGCCGGGGTGCCGGCTTCGAATTTGTAGGGCAGCACGTTCCAGGTGGTGCGCTCGAACGAGACCCGCTCGATCATCTCGCCGCCACCCTGCCACGGCGGCATGGCCTCCAGCAGCTCGGCGCGGCCGTACAGCACGCCAATGCCGGTGGGGCCGAACAGCTTGTGGGATGAGAACACGTAGAAATCGCAGCCCAGGGCCTGCACGTCCGGCCGGAAGTGGGGCACGGCCTGGGCGCCGTCGAGCAGGGTAATCACGCCGCGCGCCCGGGCCCGGGCCACCAGGTCCGCCACCGGGTTGATGGTACCGAGCACGTTGGACACGTGTGTCAGCGCCAGAATGCGGGTCCGGTCCGTCAGGGCCGCGTCGAAGGAGGCCAGGTCCAGCTCGCCGGATTCGGTGATCTCCACTGGCACAACGCGGGCGCCGGTGCGTTCCGCCAGCATCTGCCAGGGCACGATGTTGGCGTGGTGCTCCATGCGGGTCACCAGAATTTCATCGCCTTCGGCCAGGCGCGACGCCAGGCCGTTGGCCACCAGGTTGATGGCCTCGGTGGTGCCCCGGGTCCAGATGATTTCCCGGGTGCTGCCGGCGTTCAGGAACCGGCGAACGGTCTCCCGGGCACCTTCAAACGCGCCGGTGGCCTCGTCCCCCAGGGTGTGGGCGCCCCGGTGAACGTTCGAGTGCATGGTCCGGTAGTAGCGGTCCATGGCGTCCAGAACGGCGATCGGCTTCTGGGCAGAGGCGCCGTTATCCAGGTACACCAGGGGCTTGCCGTGCACCTCCCGGGACAGGATCGGGAAATCCCTTCGGATGGCCTCGACGTCCAGCGCCGGCGCCATCGGTTGTGCGGTCTGGGTCGAATTCGCCATGGCCCTCAGGCCTCCTCGAACGTCTGGTCAAAGAACTGGTTGAGCCGCGCCTGCGTGGTGTCCCGCACGCTGCCCACGGGGATGCGGTCCACCAGCTCGTTGATGAACGCCATGGTCAGCAGTACGTTGGCTTCGCGACGGCCAATACCCCGGGACACAAGATAGAACAGCGATGTCTTGTCCAACTGGCCGATGGTGGCGCCGTGAGCGCACTTGACGTCGTCGGCGTAGATTTCCAGCTCCGGCTTGGTGTCGATTTCCGCGCCGGTGGACAGCAGCAGGTTCTTGTTGCTCATGTCCGCACTGGATTTCTGGGCGTCCTGATGAATGTGGATGCGCCCGTTGAACACCGCGTGGGACTTGTCCGCCGCGATGTTGCGATAGGTTTCGTCGCTGGTGCAGTGGGGTGCCACGTGCTCAATGTTGGTGTGGTTGTCGTAGTGCTGCTTGCCCTGGGTAACCACCACGCCATTGAGAGAGCACTCGGCGCCTTCGCCTTCGAGACGAACCCGCAAATCGTGACGACGCAGGTGGCCGCCGAAGCCGACGCAGTGGCTCTCGAACCGGGAGCTGCGCTGCTGGCGCACGCCGGTGGCCCCGATGTGCTGGACCGCCTCGCCTTCCATATTCAGACGCACGCTGGTGACCTGGGCGCCGTCGGCCAGCAGGAATTCGGTGACGGTGTTGACCATCACCGGCGCATCGCCCTGGGAAATGTACTCTTCCACCAGGGTGATGCGGCTGTTCCGGCCGGCGTCCACGAAAATGCGCGGGAACGCGGAGCCGCTGGCGTCTGCGGAAACCTCGTGCACGATAAACAGCGGCTGGTCCAGCACCGCATCGGGCGCGAGACGGATCAGCAGGCCGTCCTCGAAACGGGCGGTATTCAGCCGGGACATCTGCACCGCGCTGGCGTCCAGGGTGCTGTCGAGCTGGCCGGCCAGGCGCCGGGCCTCGTCCTCGGACAGGTCGTCGAAACTGGTGATGTGTATGCCCTTCAGGTCCGGATAGTCGCTCGCCTCGGGCAGCATGACGCCATTCAGAAACGCCACCTTGTAGCCGGGCACGGCGAGGCTGGTGCCGGTCTTGCCTTCAGCAGGCAGGGACAGGGCCATGCCGTCGGTGAGGGACAGGTGCCGGCTGGAATATTTCCAGTTTTCGGTTTTCCGGGTCGGCAACGGCATGTCCACCAGCGCGGTGCCGGCTTCCTGGCGCAGGGCCAGAAGCGGCGCCGGCAGCGACTGGCCGGTGGCGTGAAGGAAGGCGGTAGGGAGTGTCGGTGCTGCTTTCATTCCGATCTCCTCAGTTGGCACCGCTGTCGGCGGTGCTCTCATCGCGAATGCCCAGCCAGCCGTAGCCTTTCTCTTCCAGCTCCAGGGCCAGCTCCCGGCCGCCGGACTTGATGATCTGGCCGTTCGCCAGCACGTGCACGTAATCCGGCACGATGTGGTCCAGCAGCCGCTGGTAGTGGGTGACCATCAGGATCGCCCGGTCCTGGGCGCGCAGGGCGTTCACGCCGTCTGCGACGACCTTCAGGGCGTCAATGTCCAGGCCGGAGTCGGTTTCATCCAGGATCGCCAGCTTCGGTTGCAGCAGCAAGGCCTGCATGATCTCGTTGCGCTTTTTCTCGCCGCCGGAGAAGCCTTCGTTGACGCCGCGCTTGAGAAAGGCCGGGTCCAGGTCCACCTGCTTGGAGACCTCTTTGGCCAGCTTCATGAACTCGGCCGCGTTCATTTCGTCCTGGCCGTGGTGCTTGCGCATGGCGTTTACCGCGGTGCGCAGGAACTGCAGGTTGCTGACGCCGGGAATCTCCACCGGGTACTGGAACGCCAGGAAGATGCCTTCCCGGGCCCGCTCTTCGGTTTCCAGTTCCAGCAGGTTGTCGCCATTCAGGGTGATCTCACCCTCGGTGACCTCAAACGCATCGTTGCCGGCCAGGACCTGCGAAAGGGTGCTCTTGCCGGAGCCGTTCGGGCCCATGATGGCGTGAACTTCCCCGGCCTTGATCTCCAGGTTGATGCCTTTGAGAATCTCTTTGCCCTCAACCGAGGCGTGCAGGTTCTTGATGCTCAGCATGTGTTGCGTCTCTCTCGTTTAGCCGTCTGAATTCTGTTGCCCGCCCCTCGCTCGGGGGAGTCAGCCGTCGGGCGGGCCCTTCCGGGATACGCTGTGAATACGTCCCTGTACGCTCGACAAAATCATCCCTGATTTCGACGATCCCGAAAGGGCCCGCCCGACGGCTTCCGCAATACTTGGGTGCTTGCCGTCCTGATGGCCTGGGCTGGCGTCAGCCCACGGACCCCTCGAGGCTGACCTCAAGCAGCTTGCCCGCCTCAACCGCAAATTCCATCGGCAGCTCCTTGAACACCTCTTTGCAGAAGCCGTTCACGATCATCGAGACCGCCTGCTCCGGGTCGATGCCGCGCTGGCGGCACAGGAACATCTGCTCGTCGCTGACCTTGGAGGTGGTGGCCTCGTGCTCGACGATGGCGGATTTGTTCTGGCTCTCGATGTACGGAAACGTGTGGGCGCCGCAGCGGTCGCCGATCAGCAGGGAGTCGCACTGCGTGTAGTTGCGCGCGCCCTCCGCACCGGGGCCGAACTTCACCAGACCCCGGTAGGCGTTGGAGCTTTTGCCAGCGGAAATGCCCTTGGAGATGATGGTGCTCCGGGTATTTTTGCCCAGATGGATCATCTTGGTGCCGGTGTCCGCCTGCTGGTAGTTGTGGGTGAGGGCGACGGAGTAAAACTCGCCGACGCTGTTGTCACCGCGCAACACGCAGCTGGGGTACTTCCAGGTGACGGCGGAGCCGGTTTCCACCTGGGTCCATGAAATCTTGGAGTTGCGGCCGATGCAGGCGCCGCGTTTGGTGACGAAGTTGTAGATGCCACCCTTGCCGTTCTCGTCCCCCGGGTACCAGTTCTGCACGGTGGAGTACTTGATCTGGGCGTCGTCCAGTGCCACCAGTTCGACCACCGCCGCGTGCAGCTGGTTCTCGTCCCGCATGGGTGCGGTACAGCCTTCCAGGTAGCTCACATAGCTGCCCTCATCGGCGATGATCAGCGTGCGCTCGAACTGGCCGGTGTTGGCGGCGTTGATGCGGAAATAGGTGGACAGCTCCATCGGGCAGCGAACGCCCTTGGGCACATACACGAAGGTACCGTCGGAAAAGACCGCCGAGTTCAGGCCGGCGAAGAAGTTGTCGCCGTGGGGCACCACGGAACCCAGGTATTTCTTCACCAGGTCCGGATAGTCGCGAACGGCCTCGGAAATGGAACAGAAGATCACGCCGGCCTTGGCCAGCGGCTCTTTGAAGGTGGTGGCTACGGACACGGAATCAAACACCGCGTCGACGGCCACGCCCGCCAGTTTTTCCCGTTCATGCAGGGGAATGCCCAGTTTTTCATAGGTTTTCAACAGCTCCGGATCGACCTCGTCGAGGCTCTGGGGCATGTCTTCCCTGCGCTTGGGCGCGGAGTAATAGGAAATCGAGTTGTAGTCGACTTTCGGATAGCCAACGTGGGCCCAGTCGGGCTCCTGCATGTCGAGCCAGCGACGGTAGGCTTTCAGGCGCCATTCCAGCATCCACTCCGGTTCTTTCTTGATCGCGGAGAGGCGGGCGATGACGTCTTCGTTCAGGCCGGGCTCGAACGTATCGGCTTCGATTTCGGTCACGAAACCGTGCTCGTATTCCCGTTTGATCAGCTCTTTCACCTCGTTATCGGTGGTCGCCATGATCTGCTCCGTCATTCTCTCATCGTGGGCTCGTGGCCCTTGTTGGCCCTGCCGGACTCGTGCGGCAGGCTGGCGATTGGGGCTCGCGCAACAGGGACTCTTATTGGTGAGCGATTATACAATACCAGAGTAAATTAGTCAGGTATTTCGCCGGACGTGTGCGGATTATACCGTAATCCGGGGGCGGTAGACTAAGGCAACGCCGTTGATGGCCAGGCCGCTGCCTGGACCCACTCCCGGCTTCGGTGTCTCGCCCAACTGTGCCCGAACTTACGCGGTCCGGGTGTCTGCGGATCAAGCGCTCAGGGCGTTGAGACAATCGGTTCCCACGAGCATGGCTTGAAGTCACTCGGCGAACATGTGTACGCTCTGCCCTGTCTGTGCATTCTCTATGCACGCTCACCGCCATCAGCGAGGTCTGGCCGTGTCCTTTCCGTCCAACGCACCGTCACCGAGATCCACCGATTCTGCCGGGGCTGCAGGCCGGGCGCCGTTGGGCGTCCGTGTAAGGGGGCTCATCGCCGCGCAGCTGGATCGCGGGCGGGTGGGCGTCGAGGCGGTGGCGGCGCAGCTGCACATGAGCCGGTACACGCTGCACAAGAAGCTGAGACGGGAAGGGGTTACCTTTGCCCGGCTGCTGGAGGACGTGCGTCGCAAGCAGGCGCTGACCTACCTGCAGGACAAAACCAAGCCGCTGGTGGAAATCGCCGAGCAGCTTGGCTTCTCAGAGCTGAGCGCGTTCAGCCGGGCGTTCAAGCGCTGGATGGGCAAGTCCCCGGCGGAATACCGCGCCCTTCGATACTCCTGAACGATCAGACCTTCTTGAACACCAGCGTGGCGTTGGTGCCGCCGAAGCCGAAACTGTTGCTCATCACCAGGTCCAGGTTCTGGTTGTCCATGCGCTCACGGACAATCGGGAAGCCTTCGGCGCCCGGGTCCAGGTTCTGGATGTTGGCGGACGGCGCGATAAAGCCCTCCCGCTGCATCAGCAGGCAGTAGATGGCCTCGTGCACGCCGGCGGCGCCCAGGGCGTGGCCGCACAGGGGCTTGGTGGAGCTGACCGGCGGAATGCTGTCGCCGAAGGTTTCCCGGAGTGCCTTCAGTTCGGTGATGTCCCCGGCCGGCGTGCTGGTGCCGTGGGTGTTCACGTAGCTGATGTCGCCGTCCAGATTTTTCATGGCCTGCTTCATACAGCGCACCGCGCCTTCACCGCTCGGGGCCACCATATCGGCGCCATCCGAGGTGGCGCCAAACCCGACGATTTCCGCCAGGATGTTGGCGCCGCGGGCCTCCGCATGCTCCAGGGCTTCCAGCACCAGCACACCGCCGCCGCCGGAAATCACGAAGCCGTCCCGGTCCGCATCGTAGGTGCGGGAGGCCAGCTCCGGGGTGTCGTTGTACTTGGTGGAGAGGGCGCCCATGGCGTCGAACATCAGGCTCAACGTCCAGTGGATGTCCTCACCGCCGCCGGCAAACATCACGTCTTGGCGGCCCAGGGCAATCAGGTCCGCCGCGTGGCCAATCGCGTGGGCGCTGGTGGCGCAGGCGGAGGTAATGCCGTAGTTGATGCCGCGAATGCCGTAGGCGGTGGCCAGGGACGCGTTGATGGCGCTGCCCATGGTGCGGGGCACCCGGTAGGGGCCAACCCGGCGAATGCCCTTGTTCCGGTGCGTATCGATGGAGTCCAGCAGCTCCAGGGTGGAGGCGCCGCCCTGGCCGAAGATCAGGCCGGTGGTGTCCGCCTTGATGTGCTGGTCGTTCAGGCCGGACTGCTCGATGGCTTCCTGCATCGCCAGGTAGGTATAGCCGGAGGCCGGGCACATGAAACGCCAGATCTTGCGGTCGATCAGCTCCGGCAGGTTCAGGTTGATCTGCCCGGTGATGTGGCTGCGCAGCCCGTTGTCCCGGGCTTCTTCACTGAAGCCGATTCCGGACTTGGAATGCCGGAGGGAGTCGGTGACTTCTTTCTGGTTGGTGCCCAGGCTGGAGACAATCCCCATGCCGGTAATCACAACGCGACGCATCCTGTTAACTCCTAAAAATCATCGGTCGAGGTGAACATGCCCACCCGCAGGTCTTTGGCCGTGTAGATCTCCCGGCCATCCACTTCCATTCGGCCGTCGGCGATGGCCATGGTCAGCTTCCGCCGGATCACACGTTTCAGGTCCAGGCGATACGTGACCTTTTTGGCCGTTGGCAGCACCTGGCCGGTGAATTTCACTTCGCCGGCGCCCAGTGCGCGGCCCTTGCCTTCGCCGCCTCCCCAGGCCAGAAAGAACCCGACCAGTTGCCACATGGCATCGAGGCCGAGGCAGCCCGGCATCACCGGGTCATCCACAAAGTGTACCTTAAAGAACCAGAGGTCCGGGTTGATGTCCAGCTCCGCCACCAGGCTGCCCTTGCCGAACAGGCCGTCGTCATCGGCGATGTGGGTGACGCGGTCGATCATCAGCATTTCGTTGATGGGCAGACGCATGTCGCCGGGGAACAGTTTGCCGTGACCACACCGGATCAGGTCGTCTTTGTCAAAATGATCAGGTTTCATAATGCCTGTGTCTCGGTTACAGAATGATTTCCTCATACTTTACCGCGTATTTGTGTCAGGGCTATTGACCTTTAGTGGATGATTGTCCGCCATCGGGCGGCGGGATCAGCCCTCTCGGCCGTCCACCCGGGGCGACACCAGAACAATGCTGTAGCGCAGCAGGAACAGGGCGAAGGCCAGGCACCAGAGCACCGCGCTGGTGGTAACGCCCGGTGTCCAGGGCAGGGCCCCGAAGGCCGTTGCCACGCGAATCAAGGCGGCCAGATGAAGGCTGACGAACGCCGTGACCATGCCAGGGGGCAGCGTCAGCGGTCGGCCGGTATGGCCCAGGGATACCCGGGCCATCACGCCGAGGATCATCGCGCCGATGGCGCCGGTACCGGCAGCGTGGCTCCAGGCGCTGGCGGGCCAGCCGGCCAGGGCGGTGCCGGCCAAAAGCACCAGGGCCACGGGAATCCACAGCATGGACAGATGCAGAATCCACAGCAACGGCTCGGCCCGCACCCGCCACCCCTGCCAGCCGGCAAGTCGGGTGAGCATCAGCGCGGCGGCCACCAGAGCCAGCGCCGCCTGAGCCACCGGCCGGTGAGCGAGGGTGGCCACCAGCACCAGCAGCAGGCTGACCAGACTGGCCATATCCAACCTCGGGTGCACCCGCACCCCGGCCGGATCCAGCCCCCGCTGGCGCAGCCACCCCGCGGAGAAAGCGGGTGTGATCCGGCCGCCAATCACGCCGATCAGGGCCAGGGCAAGGATCAGCGCCCCCTGGGTGTAGCGGGTATCGAAAGTCAGCAGGAAGCCCGCCTGCATCAGCCACAGCAGGGCCAGTACCAGCAGGATGGGCAGTTGCCGCCACTGGTGGGCGCGGACAACGCGCCAGCCGGCGTCGGCCATCACCAGGGGCAGGAAAGCCAGGTTAATGGCTGTCGCCCACTCGGCGAACCCCGGCCCGCCAAACGCCAACGCCAGGCGGCCGGCCAGCCAGACGAGCCAGAGCCCGAACAGCGGGAAACCGTGCAGCCGGTTGGTCTGGGTCCACACGCACACGGCGGTAAGCAGGAAGCCGGCGATGGCGGCGGACAGCACGCCGAACAGCATTTCGTGCTGGTGCCAGAACAGGCCCGGCAGAGCCAGGGGCAGCGACCACTGGCCGGTGACCGCCAGCACCCACGCCGGTATGGCCAGCACGGCCAGGGCTGCGAGGGACAGGAAGAAGGCCCGAAACGGGTAGGCAAATACGGGGTATCGCGGTTTCACGGAGATCGGCTCCTGTTGGTTTGTCCTAGGGGTTGCGGATAGCGGCCCCCCGCCTCAGGTAAAACCCGTAATTGACCCCCATGCAGACCGCATAGAACACGGCGAAGCCGTACATCGCCAGTTCCGGCGTACCCGCCTGGATTTGCTCGCCCATCACCCGGGGCGCGATAAAAGCCCCATAGGCGGCCACGGCGGAGGTCCAGCCGAGCACCGGGCCTTTCTGCTGGGCGTCGAAGATCACTCCGATACTGCGGAAGGTGGAGCCGTTGCCGATGCCGCTGGCGGCGAACAGGACGATGAACAGGATCAGGAAGAGGGCGAAGTAGCCGGTCGGGTCCGGCGCATTGTAGGCCAGCATCATCACATAGCCGGTGGCCACGGACGCCACCACCATCACGGCGGAAATGAGTTGGGTGACGATGGCGCCGCCCATCTGATCGGCAATCCAGCCGCCGACCGGGCGGATCAGGGCGCCGACGAACGGCCCCATCCAGGCCCAGGTGAGGGCGCTGGGGGCGTTCGGGTTGGCCACACGCACCAGGGTGCCGTCGGCGCCGGCTTCGTTCAGGTGCCCGAAGATGATGCTGATGGACAGGGGGAGGGCGGCAGAGAACCCGATGAACGAGCCGAAGGTCAGAATGTACAGGATGGTCATGGCCCAGGTGTGGCGGTTGCGGAAGATCGCAAACTGGTTGCGGATGTTGGGGCGGATGTCACCGGGGATCAGCCGCAGCAAGCCCAGGGTGAGGGCGATGGTCAGCGGCAGCGCCAGCCACTGGCTCATCACCGAGAGCGCCCAGACTCCGGCCACGGAGGTCAGCAGGCCGACCCCGTAGAGGCCCAGGATCTTGCCGAACGCGGTCACGGGGCGCCCGGGATTGGGGGTCACCAGTCTCAGGTTGTTCATGCCGAACCAGCCGGCGAAGGCCAGGGGCACCAGGAACACCAGCCAGATAAAACCGGCGTTCTGTATCCAGGTGTCGGTGCCAGCGTCGATGCGGCCAATCAGCGTGCCGCTGGGGCTTTGCAATGCCAGCGGGTCACCTGCCAGAGCGCCGAACACGCCGGCGGTCATCACCAGGGGAATCAGGATCTGCATGGTGGTGACGCCAAAGTTGCCGAGCCCCGCGTTCATGCCCAGGCCGTAGCCCTGCTTGCTGCGGGGATAGAACCCGCTGATGTTGCTCATGGAGCAGGCAAAATTGCCGCCGCCGATGCCGGACAGCAGCGCCAGCCCCTGGAACACCACGAACGGCGTATCCGGCGTCATCAACGCCAGGCCGGTGCCCAGGGCCGGGAGCATCAGGAGAGCGGTGGTAAGAAAGATGGTGTTGCGGCCGCCGGCAATCTTGATCATGAACGAGGCCGGAATGCGCAGGGTGGCGCCGGACAGTCCGGCGATGGCGCTCAGGGTGAACAGTTGCTCCACCGAGAACGGAAAGCCCAGGTTCTGCATTTGTGCGGTGATCATGCCCCACATCATCCAGATGGCAAAGCCCATCAGCAGGCTGGGAATGGAGATCCACAGGTTGCGGCTGGCGATGCGCTTGCCGTCGGCCTCCCAGAAGGCCTCGTTCTCCACGTCCCAGTGTTCAATATCGGCGTTGAGCCTGCGCCGGGTCGGTGTGACTGCACTGTCGTATGCGCTTTTGGCCATGGCCCGAGCTCCCTGGTGGTCGATGCGTGCCGGTCGCTGGCACGGAGTCTGTTGGCCAATTGTGCAAAGTGATGCCCCCGCAAAAAATTGAGCTGGATCAAGGCGCCGGCCAATAAGTGCCGTTCTATACCCAAAGAGGTATGCCCCGGCGCCCGCTGGCGCATTAGGGGTAACTCTCTGTTATGAGGCGATTTTTTCGGTGATCGTGGCATCATGGGTGATGCTTGACCGGCCGGGACGGCCGGGCTAAAACCAACAGGAACCCGCCCTGGGGCGGTTCGCGATCAGACAGGAAGGTGGGTTATGACACTGACACAGATCCTTCGCCTGCCGTTTTCCGGCAATGGCCCGTGGTCCGAGCTCCGGCGCCTGAATCTCTCGGTGCCCTTTCTGGCGTGGGTGGTGGTGGTGCCCATGTCGTTCCTGCCGCCCGTGTTGCTCTACTACGCAGGCACTCACTACGGCGACGGTTTCCTGGCCGGCTTCGGCGGGAAGGAGTGGCGGTTTATCACCACCATCCTGTTTCTGGCGGAGCTGCTGACGTTCTTCGCCATGGGCTGGCTGATCCACGCGGTGCTGGCCGCCCATAAGCTGGAGGTGAGTTACCAGGACGCCTACACCCTGGCGGCGATGGCGCCGTTGCCCCTGTGGCTGTCGTCGCTGGCGCTGCTGGTGCCGGTGCTGGCGGTCAGCGTAGTGGCGGTGTTCGCGGGGCTGTTTCTATCCTGCGCGCTGGTGTATCAGGGGGTTCGCTCGATGACCCGGCGCAGTCAGAACGATGTGGTGGCCATGTCCGCCACCTACACCGTCATGGCCGCTTCCCTGCTGGCCTGGGGCATCCTGATGGCGATGGTCTGGGCGTTCTGACCGTGGCTCAGGCGCCGGTGTAGGGCAGTACGCCATAGTAGATGGCGCTGAAATGGCAGGCGCTGCCGCCGATGACGAACAGGTGCCAGACCGCGTGCATATAGGGAATGCGATCGGCCAGGTAGAAGATGACCCCGGCGGTGTAGACGATGCCGCCGGCAATGGTCAGATGCAGGGCCAGGGGGCTTAGGTTGGCCACCAGATCTGAGGACGCGAAGGTAATCAGCCAGCCCATGGCAACGTAGATGCCTACCCGTGCCAGTTTGAAACGGTTTTTGAAAATCACCTTCAGGACCACGCCCGTCAGGGCCAGCGACCAGATCACCGCGAACAGGGTCCAGCCGACGGTGCCGCGCATGTTCACCAGAAGAAACGGTGTGTAGGTGCCGGCAATCAGCAGGAAAATCGCGCAATGGTCCAGGGTCTTGAAGGCCCGTTTGAGCCCGGGGTGTCGGGTGCCGTGGTACAGGGCCGAGGCCAGGTACAGCAGGATCAGCGAGGCGCCGAAAATACTGAAGCTGACAATCTTCCAAACGTCGCCCAGCTGGCTGGCGGCGACAATCAGCGCCACCGTGCCGATCACGCTCAGCAGAGCGCCCAGCCCGTGGGTGGCGCTGTTCAGCCACTCCTCAATGCGGTCGTGCAGGGACTCTATCGTGCCGGGATGCGGGGGTGTGGCAGTGGGGTGTGTATCAGCCATGATCAATATCCGTGTTCGGAAGTGACTCGGGGTGGGCGGGGCTCGTCCATCGGTTGAGCGGACAGCCAGGCCGCCGACGCCGTTCAACTAAGGTACGTCAGCGTACACCTGTACGCAATGCTTCAGGATGAACATCCTGTGACCATGTTCAGAAATTCTGACAGAGCTGTCGGAAATCTTCCGGTTTCCCCGTTCGCCCGCGCGGACTAGTCTGAGAACCATACCTAACAGACAGGAGGTTTACCGATGGCGAAAATTCTTGTGCTCTATCATTCCATGTACGGCCACATCGAAACCATGGCGAACACCGTTGCCGAAGGCGCCCGCAGCGTCGACGGCACGGAAGTGGTCGTTAAACGGGTTCCGGAAACCATGCCGGACGAGGCGTTCCGCAACGCCGGCGGTAAGACCGACCAGGCCGCGCCGGTGGCCAAACCAGAAGAGCTGGCCGAGTACGATGCGGTGATTTTCGGCACGCCCACCCGGTTCGGCAACATGTCCGGCCAGATGCGTACTTTCCTGGACCAGACCGGCGGCCTGTGGGCCAACGGCAAACTGCACGGCAAGGTGGCCAGCGTATTCGCCTCCACCGGCACCGGTGGCGGCCAGGAGCAGACCATTACGTCCTTCTGGACCACGCTGGCCCACCACGGCATGGTGCTGGTGCCGCTGGGCTACGGCATTCCCGAGTTCTTTGACATCTCCGAGGTGAACGGCGGCACGCCCTACGGCGCCACCACCATCGCCGGCGGTGACGGCTCTCGCCAGCCCAGCGAGAAGGAGCGGACCATCGCCCGCTTCCAGGGCAAGCACGTGGCCGAGGTGGCCAAGCGCCTGCACGGCTGACCGAAGCCTGATTAACGGCTCATTTCGCCGCTTGCACCTCTCAGGGCGTCCCATTCGGGGCGCCCTGTTTTTATGTGTCCTTGCGCCGCCGGGCGCCGCTTTTCAGCCGGGAGAAGGTCGCCGGTACAACGCCGAGCCACGAGGCCAACTGGTTGTCCGGTACCCGCTTGACCAGCTCCGGATATTCCTCCACCAGCAGTTGATATCGCTCCGACGCCGACATGGTGTGCTTGCGGTATTCCCGCATACTGGTGAGTTCCGCAAGCTCTTCCGTCAGCGCCAGGGCAAACCGTGGCCACAGGGCCTCACCGTGGCTCTGCACGGCGGCGCGGAAATCGGCAAAGCTGGCCACCCAGACGGTGGCCGGCGTGGTCGATGAGAGACACAGGGTGTTGCGCACTGTCCGGGAGCGCCCGAACACCGGCCACACGAGGTCCCCCTCGGAGAAAAAGTGGTGGATGGCGGTTTTGCCGGCGGGGGACTCCCGAAACAGCCGCAAGATGCCGTACTGAATCAGGTAGACGTTGGCCCAGGGCTCGTCGTGGCGCTCCAGCGCGGTATCGGTTTCCACCCGGCGCTGGTGGAACAGGCGGCCGAGATCCGCCAGGAAACGGGCTTCCGGGGTGTGGGTTTTGTCCGAGGGACGGATGCCGAATACCCGGCTGAGTCCGTTCATCAAGGCGACTTCGGCGGGCGCGCTGGGCTGCTCCAGAATGTCCGGATGCCGTTCGCCCAGCAGGCAAGGCGCGGAAGCCAGATCAGAGCCGAACACGTCGTTCATCGTGCGCTTTCCCCCAGAAATGGTGCCAGAAACGGTGGTCGAAAAAAGTGGATACGGCTGATCCTATCAGAAACGCGAGCCGGCCATGACCTAAATCATTCGCCTAGGTCAAGTTACCGTCGGGGTGGCCTGCGCCGTTTGTCGGAATCGCTCGGCGCCGGGTCGACAGGGTACACTTACCGGCTTTACGAGCCCGCCTGCCCGGAGATGCCATGGCCGCCGCCCTCGCGTTGTTTCTCAAGCTGATTCCGCTGTACGTCACCGTGGCCCTGGGGTGGGTGGCCGGGCGCTACCTGGAGGCCAGCGGCCGGCACATCGCCGGCATCATGCTGTACATTGTGACGCCCTCGGTGGTGTTCTCCGGGGTCATGGCGGCGCCGCTGTCGCCGGAAGTGATCCTGCTACCGTTCATCACCTTCGGCTTTTCCTCGGTGCTCGGGCTGGTGCAGCTTCGCCTGGCCCGCCGGGTGATCCACGATGGCAGCGCCAGCCTGATCCCGCTGTGCGTGGGCTCCGGCAACACCGGGTATTTCGGTGTGCCGGTGGCCCTGCTGCTGTTCGGGCAGGAGGGCCTGGGGCTGTACATCGTGTGTATGCTGGGCACCACCCTGTTCGAGAACTCTGTCGGCTTCTATTTGGCCGCCCGGGGCCGGTATGACCTGAAAGACGCGCTCTGGCGCGTGGTCAAACTGCCCTCGGTGTACGCGTTCCTGGCGGCGGTGGCGCTCAACCTGTCCGGCGTGCGTATACCGGAGATCTTCGTGCCTCTGTTCGATAACCTTCGGGGCGCCTACAGCATCCTCGGCATGATGATCATCGGCATGAGCATCACCAGTTTCCGGGGGTTGGCGGGCAACCTGCGGTTTACCGGGCTGGCGTTCTTCGGCAAATTCGTGATCTGGCCGCTGGTGGCCATTGCCTTCTGGTGGCTGGATGCCAACGTATTCGGCATCTACGGCGAGGCGGTGCACCAGGCCATGTTCCTGATTTCCATTACCCCCATTGCCGCCAACACCGTGGTGATTGCCACCCTGCTGGACACCTCGCCCCGGCAGGCGGCGGGCACGGTTATGCTCACCACCCTGTTCGCCCTGGCGTTCATTCCGGTGATGATTTCGCTGGCGTTCCCGGCACCCTGACCCGGCCCTAGTGGCCGTGGCTGCCGGGAATGTGGTTGTCCCTGGCCGCCTGGTCGGCGGCTTCCTTATCCAGAGCGTCCAGCTCGGAATTCAAGCCATCCAGAATGCCGCACTCGGCCACCGTGCGCGGGTCTGAGCAGGCGTCTTTCAGGCGGGTCAGCACCCGCTCCAGGCTTTGCAACTCACCAATGCGGGCGCGAACGTGCTGCAGATGCCGGGCAATCAGCGCGTCCACCCCATGGCAGTCGGCGTCCGGCTGGTTGGTCAGTTGGATCAGCTCACGGATTTCGTCCTGGGCCATGTCCAGAGTGCGGCAGCGCTTGATGAACAGCAGCCGGTCCAGATGGGCGGGGCGGTAGTCCCGGTAACCGTTCGGGAGCCGGTCCGGTTCTGGCAGCAGGCCGATTTTCTCGTAGTAGCGCACGGTTTCCACGGGCACGCCGGCGCGGCGGGACATGTCTCCGATTTTCATAACGGCCTCGGGGTTCTCAACCTTGGATTCTCTCTCCGGCTCATGGCAGGCGCTCGGTATTCCAGCATACGTTGGCAGCCGGCGCGTGTCGTCTCCGCGCGCTCAGTCATCTCCGAACAGGGACATCTGGCCGCTGTCAACGGCGGGCTTGGGCGGTTTGGGGCGCCGCTGCACCGGTCCTTTTCGGCTGCCGTGTCGCTGCAGGACCCGGTCCGTCTCGGCCTGGCTGACGTGCCGCTGGCGGAACTCGCCAATGGCCCGGCGGGCGGCGCGGGCGGCCTGCTCGTGGTCGCACACCGGCGCCGGGTAGGTGTTACCACCGTAGCGATCCTGCTGGGCGCGGGTCATCAGCCAGGGGGTGTGGATCAGCTCGGCGGGCACGCCCGCCAGTTCCGGCAGCCATCGCCGCAGGAAGGTCCCGTCCGGGTCCAGCTTCCGGCTCTGCATCACCGGGTTGTAGATGCGCAGGGCATTGATGCCGGTCAGGCCGGACTGCATCTGGGCCTGGGGATAATGAATGCCGGGCTCAAAATCGGTGAACTGCCGGGCCAGGTGCAGGGCCGGTTCGCGCCAGTGCAGCCAGAGCTGGTAGCTGGCCACCGCCATCATCATGGCGCGCATGCGGAAGTTGATCCAGCCGTCGTGTCGCAGCGCCCGCATGCAGGCGTCCACCAGCGGCCAGCCCGTTTCGCCCTGGCACCAGCGGTCCAGTCGCTCGCGGTCGTTGGGGCCCGATTTCAGCCCTTCCAGCTCCCGGTGCATGGCCCGTAATTCCAGTTCCGGTTCGTCCTCCAGCTTCTGAATAAAGTGGCAGTGCCAGTGCAGACGGGAGCGGAAGCTGGTCAGGCTCTTCTGCTTGCGGGGCAGGGTGTTGCGGTGTTGCCCGGTGGCCTTGGCCTGCTGGTAAACCGTTCGCAGGCTCAGGGTGCCGAACGCCAGGTGGGGGCTAAGCCGGGAGCAGGCGCGTACGGCGGTCTCCGGGCTCGACATGTTGTACTGATAGCCCACGCAGCGGCGGTCCAGGAAAGACGCCAGCAGGCGCTCGGCCCGGGCGCTGCCGCCGGCCTGCCGGCCCGGGCAGGGGGCCGGGTCGGCCATCGCCGGTGCGGCCCAGCCGTCATCGGTTGGGGGCAGGCCCGCGGGCAGCGGTGGCAGGGCCTTGGGGGCCCGGGTCGGCGTCGCCGACATCAGCGATTGCCAGGCCCGGTCCCACCGGTCCCGGTCCGCCAGGCGTCGGACCACGCCAAACTGTTGCCACTCCTGCCAGTCGACGCCGTGGGACCGGCACCAGGCCTGCACCCGGCGGTCCCGGTCAAAGGTCCACTGGCCGCCCGTTTCCTCATGGCTGAACAGCCGTGTCATACCGGTGGTTCGATGGAGGCGCTCAAGCACCTCCGTGACCTCGCCGGTGGCCAGCCATAGATCACTGCCCAGGGCCCGGAGCTGACGGCGCAGGTCCTGCAGCGACTCGTTCAGGAAGTGCCACTGCCGGGCCGAGGTGTCTGGCAGTTGCCAATAGGCGGGCTCGATCACGTACAGGGGAATCAGGGGCTCACCCACGCGGGCGGCGGCGAGCAGGGGCTCGTGGTCCTGCACCCGCAGGTCACGCTTGAACCAGACCACAGTGGTCATGGGCGGTCGGCCTCGGCGCGGGTGCGCTGGCGCCGGCAGCGTTCGCTGCAATAGCGCACGTTGTCCCAGTCCTTCGCCCATTTGCGCCGCCAGGTAAACGGGCGCTGGCAAACCGGGCACTCTTTGCTGGGCAGGTGGGGTTTGTGGTGTGCCATGGCTGGGGTTCCGCTACCGGAGATTCCGTGACCGCTGTTGACGCAGGTTACGTGCAACGGCGGCCGCGGGATCACCCGGCCCCACGACGGCTCAGCAGTGCGCCGCGTTCGGGCAGCCGCTGGGCGCGCGCTCCCACTGGATGGTGGTGTGGCGGATGTTGAAATCGTGGGCGAGCAGGTGGTTGGCCTGTTCAATGACCTCGTCATCCTTGGCCGGGTCGGGCTTGACCAGATGCACGGTCAGGGCATTTTCCGTAGTGCTCAGGGCCCAGATGTGCAGGTGGTGCACCGAGTCCACGCCGGGCAGCTCGTTCAGGGCAGTGGACACGGCGTCCGGATCAATACCCCGGGGCACCGCATCCACCGCCAGGTTCACGGAGTCCTTCAGCAACTGCCAGGTACCAATGAAGATCACGGCGGCGATGGCCAGGCTGACCACCGGGTCAATCCAGTTCAGGCCGGTGCCCATGATCAGCAGGCCGGCAATCACCACGCCGACGGAGACGGCGGTGTCCGCGGCCATGTGCAGGAACGCGCCCCGAATGTTGAGGTCGCCCTCCTGGCCCTTCATGAACAGCACCATGGTCAGGCCGTTGATCAGCACGCCGATGCCGGCCACCACGATCACCGTGGTACCCGCCACCGGCGCCGGTTCCGCGAATCGGCGGATGGCTTCCCAGGCAATGCCGCCGATGGCCACCATCAGGAACAGGGCGTTGAACAGGGCCGCCAGAATGGTGCTCTTCTTGAGGCCGTAGGTGTTGCGATCGGTGGCCTTGCGGCTGGCCAGCCAACTGGCCACCCAGGCCATCAGCAGGCCGAGGACGTCACTCAGGTTATGGCCGGCGTCCGCCAGCAGGGCCAGGGAATTCGACAGCACGCCGTAGACCGCCTCAATCACCACAAAGGTGATGTTCAGGAGGACGGCGATGGCAAACGCCTTGTTGTAGGACGTGAAATGATCGGCGTGGCTGTGGCCGAGGCCATGACTATGGCCGTGATCGTGGCTGTGCCCGTGGTTGTGACTGTGCATGGCGCCTCCGGTGGTTGGGTCTGCACACGGTGTTGAATGGATGGCGCCGATTAAAAACCCTGTAGTTGATACAGAGTCAACCGGTAGGCGGTGCGGAGTATCAGCGTCGCGCCAGCGTCGCCAGATCTTCCTGTAATGCCTTCGAGCCCAGCCTGGCTGGCTGCAGCAACAGGCGGGCCTTGCCCTGGCCGTCGAAGGCGTACACCGCGCTGCTGTGGGAGACCTCGTACTGGCCGGCGGCATCGGCGTCCCCGTAGCCGAAGGTGGTGCGGTAGCGCCGGGCCAGGGCCCGAAGCTGGGCATCGGTGCCGGTCAGGCCCTGAATGCCCGGGCCAAACGCGCCGGTGTAGGCAGCCAGCCGGGCTGGGGTGTCGCGGTTGGGGTCCACGCTGACAAACAGCACCCGGTAGCGCGCCCGCTGGGCCTCCGGTAATGCTCGCAGGGCGCCCTGAAGGTCCGCCAGGGTGGTCGGGCACACGTCAGGGCAACTGGTGTACCCGAAGAACAGAAGGCGCAGCTGCCCGGCGCTGTCCGATGCGGTGACGGTGCGGCCCTGGGTGTCGGTGAGTTCAAATGCCAGCGGCGGCATCAGGCCATCCAGCCGGGTGCCGTGCCAGGTGGCTTCCTGGCCGGAACAGCCCGCCAGGGCCAACAGCAGAATCAGGCCGAGTCCAGAGCCACACCCAAACCCGGCCCGCCAACGGGATAGCCCCGGGCGCGCCGTGTGTTCAGGGGTGGGAAACCGGGTGATCGGTTTGGTCATGGCAGAGGCGCCTCCGTCAGGTAAGGGGCGTGGCGTCGGGCGTCGTCGTGGAGGGCGCGGCGCACCAGCAGCAGAATGCCCAGCACGCTCATCATCGCCGGTGGAATCCAGGTCAGCAGCCCGCCCAATAGCTGGTCTGTCGCCGGGGCCATGGGCCAGGCCCGGCCGCACACTTCGTAGACGTCATAGACGGTGCCCTGACTGAACACAATCCAGGCCCCCAGGGCCATTTGCGGAATGGCCACCAGGGCGAGAATCAGAATGCGCCGGCCATAGCCCAAGACGCCGGCCACCCGTTGGCCGGTGGCGGACCAGGGCGAGCGCGGGTCCAGCACCAGCCACCAGAACAGCAGGCCGTCCACCAGCATGCTCGTGTTCATCAGCCAGTACAGCGGCCGGGACAGCATGGCGACAAAATGCACCGGCGGCCACAGCCACAGGTAAATCAGCCCGACAAACAGCACCGGCGCCACCACCGGATGCTGCAACACCCGGTACGCCAGGATCAGCGGGCGGGCGCGACGGCGCAGGCCCGCTGGCAGCCGCCCGTGCCAGTAACGCAACACGGGCAAAGGGTTGGACAGCACCATCAGGAATGGGCCGAGGTGATGGAGCACCAGGTGCTGACCCCGGTGCACGAAGAACATGTATTGGGCGTAGTAATCAAACCGGGTCTGCATCACGGCGTAGCACAGCGCCAGGCCCAGCCAGAAGGTGAGCTGGCGCAGCCATCCCGGGCCCGCGCCGGGCGGCAGGTTCGCCGCGGCCCAGGCGTAGCCGGCGGCGGTGAGGGCAAACGCCACCAGCGCCAGGGGAGAGGGGTCGTAGGGCAGAATCCAGGCCAGGTCCGGCATCGGTCATGTCCCGTGTGCAATCCCGCCCGAGCGGCGGTATCTTCTGGAACAGATACCCTGAGTCTTGACCCGGGCCCGCCGTAATGCAAGAACGGCCCGCCCCGCAATGGAGGCGCCCATGGCGCGATTCAACGATTCGGTCCCGGTGCCGTCGGTGCTGATGTTCGACTGGCACGGCACCCTGGTGGACACCCACGACGCCATGTTCAGCGCCATGGAAGACATGCTGCCTCAGCTGGAAGACCTGGGGCTGGTGTCTCGCCTGCTGCCGGAAGACCAGTGCCGCACCCCGGACGACGCCCGCCTGGTGCGTTACATCCGCCTGTTCCGCCGCCTGCACCCGCGCATTCTGGCCGAGCGCCGGGTGTCCCGCACCGACATCTTCAACGCCATCTTCGGCGACGACCGGGAGGCCCGGCTGATTGCCCACCGGGCCTACAACGCCGCTTATCGCAAATATTTCGGCCAGGTCCGGCCATTCCAGCCTGGTGCCTATGAGTACCTGCGGGCGCTCAAGGCCATGGGCTTCCGGCTGGCGGTGTGCACCAACCGCAACCGGGAGTTCCTCGACCAGGAGTTGCGCACGGTTGACGAAGGCCGCTGGCAGGGGCTGTTTGACGCCACCGTCTGCGCCGACGACGTGACCGAATACAAGCCGGACCCGGAGGTGATCCTCCGGGGCCTGGCGCAGCTCGGCCTGCCCGCCGACGCCCGGGCCTGGTACGTGGGCGACAGCTTCGTGGACATGCGCACCGCCTACAACGCTGGCGTCAGCGGCGTGTTCTTCAACGGCGCCGGCTGGCCCCAGGACCGGATTGACGGATGGTTCACCCGCCGGGACGCCCCCGCCGCCATCCTCGACACTTTCGAGGACCTGATGGACCTGCTCGCCCTGCTCGAACGCCAGCACCCGGCGGCGTTTGCCGACACCCCGGCCCGGGTCCGGCCCCGGGCCTTCCCGCCACCGGAGCGGCCGGAACCCCGCATAGAACCAGACTGGCACCCGGCCGTGGCCCGGTTGATCCGGCCCTCGGTGATCCTGTTCGACTGGCACGCCACCCTGGTGGACACCCTGGACGCCATGTACCACGCCGTGGACGACATGCTGCCGGAGTTCCACACCCTGGGGCTGATGGAGCGCATGCTCGCCCCGGAGGACAGCAAAACCCCGGAAGATGCCCGCCTGGTGGCTTACGTGCGGGAATTTGCCCGCCTGCACCCCAAGGTACGCACCGACCGGAAAATCTCCCGCACCGACATCTTCGAAGTGCTGTTCGGCGAAGACCAGGCCGCCAAACAGGTAGCCCACGAGGCCTTCAACCGGCATTACCGGAACCACTACGGCACCGTGGAAGCCTTCGAACCCCGGGTCCGGGACGTGCTCGAAGGCCTGCGCCAGATGCGCATCCAGGTGGGAGTGATCACCAACCGGGACCGGGAGTTCTTCGAACACGAGCTGGACGCGGTGGACGGCACCGGCTGGACCGACCTGTTTGACGTGGGCGTGTGCGGCGATGACACACCCCTGCGCAAGCCGCACCCGGACCAGCTCCTGCTGGCGGTGCAGAAACTCGGCTACCCGGCGGACCCCAGCGTCTGGTACGTGGGCGACAGCACCACCGACGTGATCGCCGCCAAACGGGCGGGTTTGACCTCGGTGTTCTTCAACGGCGCCCAGTGGGACCAGCCCTGGCTCAACCGCATCTTCCCCGGCACCCACAAACACCCGGACAAGCCCGATGTGGTGGTCAACGATTTCTCCGAGTTCTGGGCGCTGGTGCTGGCCTGTGACGTGGGACCGCCGTAACATGCGGACTGTCACAGAGCCATCGGACAGGCCTTTCCAGAACCGTCCTCCGCCAAGGGTGGAGTGCGAAGCACTTCACGGGCAAGTCAGGGACGACTTGCCCAGGACCATTGGCGCGACGCAGGAGCGATTAGCGCCAAAGGGCGGAGGCCGAGCTTACATGGACGTATTTACAGCGGGTTCTGGAAAGGCCTGTCCGATGGCGCTTCCACGGATGAGTAGGGGCCTATGACTGACCAGAAAGCGTCCATTCTGGTGGTGGACGACGACGCCGCCATCCGCGAACTGCTGCACGAACACCTCACCCGGGTGGGCTACGACGTGCGCACCGCCGCCGACGGCGACGCCATGCGCGAAGCCCTGGCGGCCCAGAACGCCGACCTGCTGGTGCTGGACGTCATGATGCCCGGGGACGACGGCTTTACCCTGTGCCGGCAGATCCGTGAGCACTCCCAGGTGCCCATCATCATGCTCACCGCCAGCTCCGACGAAACCGACCGGGTGGTTGGCCTGGAACTGGGCGCCGACGACTACCTGGCCAAACCCTTCAGCGCCCGGGAACTGCAGGCCCGCATCAAGGCCCTGCTGCGCCGGGCCCGCTTTGCCCAATCGGACAACCCACGGTTCCTGCAGTTCGACCGCTGGCGCCTGGACACCCTCGCCCACGAACTGATCGACCGGGACGGCAACGCCACGCCCCTGTCCGGTGCCGACTTTGCCCTGCTCAGCCTGTTCCTGCGCCACCCCAACCAGGTGCTCGACCGGGACACCATCTCCGACGTCACCCGGGGCCGGGAATCCTTGCCCCTGGACCGGGTGGTGGACGTGGCCGTCAGCCGGCTGCGTCAACGCCTCGGCGACCAGGGCCGCAACCCGAAACTGATCAAGACCGTACGCGGCGCCGGCTACCTGCTGGCGGCCACGGTCAGCCCCGGGAGCGAATAGCCGTGCCGATGGGCCAGAGACTGGCCGCCCTGTGGCGCCGCTGGCTGCCGTCGTCCCTGCTGGGCCGGGTGCTGCTGCTGACCCTGCTGGCCATGGCCGCCGCCCAGATTGTCTCGAGTGCCGCCTGGATTGCCACCTTCCGGGCCCAGCAGGTGGAAGGCCTGGTGGCCACCACCCGCAACCTGGCCCAATCCGCCGCCGCCACCGCCCGGTTCTTCAACTCCCTGCCCACCGAGTACCGGCACATCGTGCTGGACCAGCTGCGCAACATGGGTGGCACCCGCTTCTTCGTGTCCCTGAACGACAAGCTCATTGCCATGAAACCGCTGCCGGACAGCGACCGCAAACGGCTGGTGACCGCGGAAGTCCGCTCCGTACTGCACCGTCGCCTGGGCAACCAGATCAACCTGCACGTGGAGTTTGTGGACCCGGCGGACGTGCGCATCCTCAACAGTGAACTGCCCCTGGACGCCCTGCCGCCCTCCTGGGCCCACTACGCGCTCACCCTGGAGCCCCTGAACCCGCCGGTGCTGGTGACCCAGATTGAAGTGTCCGAGGGCGAGTGGCTGTATCTGGCGGCCGCGCTGCCGGCACCCTATGTATCGCTGGATGACGAAAGTGTGCCGGACCAGCAGATCCTGTTCCTGGTGGTGATGATTGCCGTACTGTTCCCGGTGCTGGCCTGGCTGATCCGCCAGCAGACCCGGCCCCTGCGCAAGCTGGCCAAAGCCACCCGGGACCTGCCCCTGGACGACAGCCAGCCGCCTCTGGCGGAGCAGGGCAGCGCCGAGATTGTCGCGGTCACCCGCAGCTTCAACGCCATGCGCCGGCGCCTGCACAGCCACATGCGGGACCGGGAGCAGCTGTTCCGGGCCATTTCCCACGACCTGAAAACCCCCATCACCCGCCTGCGCCTGCGGGCCGACCTGATTGACGACGACACCATGCGCGCCCGGCTGGAGGGCGACCTGATGGAGCTGGAGCTGCTGGTAAAGGGCGCCCTGCAGTCCCTGAAGGACACCGACATTCACGAGAACGTCGAATCGGTGGACATCGAACGGCTGGTGGCCCGCATGGCCGAGGCCTACCGGGACGGCGACGAGGCCCTCGTGACCGTCCGCGGCCACAGCCTGCCTTACCGGGGCAAACCCCTGGCCCTGTCCCGCTGCCTGGGCAACCTGCTGGACAACGCCGTCAAATACGGCGAGCGGGCGGTGATTACCCTGGAGGATTCCGCCGACCGACTGCGCATCCGGGTGGACGACCGGGGCCCGGGCATCCCGGAATCCGCGCTGCCCCACATTTTTGATCCCTACTATCGCCTCGACCGCCAACACCAGGAAGGCCATGGACTCGGGCTTGGCATTGCCCGCAACATCGCCCACAACCACGGCGGCGAACTGGCGGTGGACAACCGCCCCGGCGGCGGCCTGCGGGTGACCCTGGACCTGCCCCGGCGCTGAACCGTCGGCCGCCCGCGCCCCTCATGTAACAGGACGGTTACATGGGTTTTTCAGTTTGATACGTCCGCCGCCCGCGCCTTGCCCTAGACTCGCTGTGTGATCCTTGACCGGTTGCCCTCGCGCTGCCGGTCGTCGCTGACAAAAATAACAAGGAGTCTGTATGAACCGCATGACCCGTACCCTTGGCGCTCTCGCGCTGACCTCCGCCCTGCTGCCGGTTGGCAACGCCCAGGCCGGTGAGGTGGAAGTGCTGCACTGGTGGACCTCCGGCGGCGAGGCCCGCGCGGCCGCCGCCCTCAAGGAGATGATGGAAGAGCAGGGCCACACCTGGAAAGATTTCGCCGTGGCCGGCGGTGGCGGTGAGGCCGCCATGACCGTGCTCAAGACCCGAGCCGTCTCCGGCAACCCGCCCGCCGCCGCCCAGATCAAGGGCCTGGATATCCAGGAGTGGGCCAAACTCGGCTTCCTGACCAACCTGGACGACGTGGCCCAGCAGGAAAACTGGGACCAGCTGATTCCCCCGCGCATCGCCGACGTGATGAAGTACGAAGGCCACTACGTGGCGGTGCCGGTGAACGTGCACCGGGTCAACTGGCTGTGGGTGAATCCGGAGGCGCTGGCCAAAGTCGACGCCAAGGTACCCACCACCCTGGACGAATTCTTTGCCACCGCGGACAAGCTCAAGGCCGCCGGCATCATCCCCCTGGCCCACGGCGGCCAGCCGTGGCAGGACGCCACCGTGTTTGAGGCCGTGGCGCTGGCGGTGCTCGGCGCCGAGGACTACAGCCGTGCGTTCGTGGACAACGACATGGACGTGATCAACAGCCCGAAGATGGAAGAGACCTTCGCTCAGTTCGCCAAGGTCATGAGCTACGTGGATGACAACGCCGCCGGCCGTGACTGGAACACCGCCACCGGCATGGTGATCAAGGGCGAAGCGGCCATGCAGATCATGGGCGACTGGGCCAAGGGCGAGTTCACGGCGGCTGGCCTGACCGCGGGCAAGGATTACCTGTGCGCGCCGGCGCCGGGCACCGCCGGTATCTTCAGCTTCAACGTCGATTCCTTCGCCATGTTCAAGCTGAACAACGAAGACAACGTGAAGGCCCAGAAGGACCTCGCCCGCACCATTCTCTCGCCCAAGTTCCAGGCCGTGTTCAACAAGGCCAAGGGTTCCATCCCCGTGCGCACGGACATGGACATGGCGAGCTTTGACGCCTGCGCCCAGGATTCCATGGACGCCTTCAAGTCTACTGCCAAGAGCGGGGGGCTGGTGCCCAGCGTGGCCCACGGCCTGGCCAATACCAGCTACGTGCAGGGTCAGATTTTCGATGTGGTGACCAACTTCGCCAACTCGGACAATCCGGACCCGGCCGAAGCCACCAACCAGCTGGCGGCCGCCATCCAGGCTGCCCTGTGACCTGACCGGGGCCACCGCAACGGTGGCCCCGCTGATGCTTCCGGAGAACCCCCATGGAACACATCCAACGTCATCCCGCGCGGGTGGCCAGGGCGCCGTCGCGCCTGCTGGACGGGCTCCAGCGCTGGCTGCCCAAGCTGGTGGTGGCCCCCACGTTTGTGCTGGTGGGCATCGGCGTGTACGCCTTCATGCTGTGGACCGGCGTGCTCTCGTTCACCAGCTCCAGCTTCCTGCCGGTGTACGACTTCGTCGGGCTCGACCAGTACGCCAAACTCATGAACAACGACCGCTGGCTGACCGCTTCTGCCAACCTGGGCATCTTTGGCGGGTTGTTCATCCTGAGCTGCCTGGTGATCGGCGTGCTGCTGGCTATCTTCCTGGACCAGAAGATCCGCCAGGAAGGCGCCATCCGCACCATTTACCTCTACCCCATGGCGCTGTCGATGATCGTCACCGGCACCGTCTGGAAGTGGATTCTCAACCCGGGCCTGGGCCTGGAAAAGCTCGTGCACGACTGGGGCTGGACGTCGTTCAGCTTCGACTGGCTGGTGAACTCGGACATGGCCATCTACACCATCGTGATCGCCGCCGTCTGGCAGGCGTCCGGGTTCGTCATGGCGCTGTTCCTGGCGGGCCTGCGGGGGGTGGATCCCGCCATCATCCGGGCCGCCCGGGTGGACGGCGCCAGTCTGCCGCTGATCTACCGCAAGATCATCCTGCCCAGCCTGCGGCCGGTGTTTTTCAGCGCCATCATGGTGCTGTCCCACATTGCCATCAAGAGCTTTGACCTGGTGATGGCGATGACCGCTGGCGGCCCGGGTTACTCCACCGACCTACCCGCCGTGTTCATGTACGCCAACACCTTCACCCGGGGCCAGATGGGCCTGGGCTCCGCCAGCGCCATGCTGATGCTGGGCGCCTTCCTGGCGCTGCTGGTGCCGTACCTGTACTCCGAGCTGAGGGAGAAACGCCATGACTGACGCCACCCGTTCCGGCCTGCGGCTCAGCCGCATCGGCATCTACGCGGTGCTGCTGCTGGCGGCCCTGGTGTACCTGGTGCCCCTGTTCGTGATGCTGCTCACCAGCTTCAAGACGCCCCTGGATATCCGCACCGGCAACCTACTCGCCCTGCCCACCGACTGGACCACGGTCGGCTGGAGCAAGGCCTGGTCCAGCGCCTGTACCGGCGTGGAATGCGAGGGCGTGCGCGGCTACTTCTGGAATTCGTTCAAGATGACGGTACCGGCGGTGCTGATCTCCACCCTGCTGGGGGCATTCAACGGCTACGTGCTGTCGAAGTGGAAGTTCCGGGGTTCGGACCTGTTTTTCGCCATGTTGCTGTTCGGTTGCTTTGTGCCCTTCCAGGTGGTGCTGCTGCCCATGGCCGCGACCCTGGGCAAGCTGGGCCTGGCCAACACCACCGCCGGCCTGGTGCTGGTGCACGTGATCTACGGCGTGGCCTTCACCACGCTGTTTTTCCGCAACTATTACGTGGCCATTCCGGACGCGCTGGTGAAGGCGGCGCGGCTGGACGGCGCCGGCTTCTTCACCATTTTCTTCCGCATCCTGCTGCCCATGTCGACGCCCATTTTCATGGTGTCGCTGATCTGGCAGTTCACCCAGATCTGGAACGACTTCCTGTTCGGCGTGGTGTTCGCCAGCGGCGACAGCCAGCCCATTACCGTGGCCCTGAACAACCTGGTGAACACCAGCACCGGGGTCAAGGAATACAACGTGGACATGGCCGCGGCCATGATCGCCGCGCTGCCGACCCTGGTGGTCTATGTGGTGGCGGGCAAATACTTCATCCGGGGGCTGACCGCCGGATCTGTCAAAGGTTGATCTGAAAGGACCCTCATCATGTCTGAACTGGCACTGCGAAGCATCCGCAAAACCTATCCCGGGGCGGCCGAAGAAACCCTCAAGGGCATCGACATCGAGATCGCCTCCGGGGAGTTCCTGATCCTGGTCGGCCCCTCCGGCTGCGGCAAGTCCACCCTGATGAACACCATCGCCGGCCTGGAATCCATTACCGACGGCGCGATTGTGCTGGATGGCACCGACATTTCCGGGGTGGAGCCCAAGGACCGGGACATCGCCATGGTGTTCCAGTCCTACGCCCTGTATCCGACCATGTCCGTGCGGGAGAACATCGCTTTCGGCCTGAAAATCCGGGGCCTGCCCAAGGACGACATTGAGCAGGAAGTGCAGCGGGTGGCGGACTTGCTGCAGATCTCCCACCTGCTGGACAAGAAGCCGGCCCGGCTGTCCGGCGGCCAGCAGCAGCGGGTTGCCATGGGCCGGGCCCTGGCCCGCCGTCCGCGCATCTACCTGTTCGACGAACCGCTGTCGAACCTGGACGCCAAACTGCGGGTGGAGATGCGCACCGAAATCAAAAAACTGCACCAGCGCCTGAAAACCACCATCGTCTATGTGACCCACGACCAGATCGAAGCCATGACCCTGGCCGACCGCATCGCGGTGCTCAAGGACGGCGAACTGCAGCAGCTGGGTACCCCGAAAGAGGTCTACGACACCCCGGCCAACCTGTTCGTGGCGGGCTTCATGGGCTCCCCGGCCATGAGCTTCGTGCCGGTAACCGTGGCCCAGGGCGAGCAGGGGCTGTACGGCGAGGTGATCGGGGACGACGGCGCCCGCACCGCGCTGCCGCTGCCGGCCTATCTGGCGGACCGGGTCGGGCAGACGGTCACCCTGGGCATCCGCCCGGAACACATCACCCAGCCCCAGGACCAGAAGAACGGACAGGCCCTGGTGACCACCGGCCGCTTTACCATCGAGGTGACCGAGCCCACCGGTCCGGACGTGATCGCACTGATTCGCCTGAACGACACCGGCGTGCACTGCCGGATTGACCCGGAGCACCCGGTCACCTGGGGTGAGAGCGCCGATCTGATGTTTGATATGAAAAAGGTGGTGTTCTTTGATCCGGACAGCGGCTTGCGCATTCCGCCGCAATGACGGTCGCCGGGCGCTGGCCTGGCTTCCCGGGCAAGGCCGGCGCTAATCGAGGGTGGTGGCTCTCAGGGCGTCTTCCACGTCCAGCCCCAGCGCGACTGCCCCCAGCACCTGGCCGGTTGCAGGCGAGACAATCCGCCCGCTGACGGTCACCTGGAAGCGCCCGGTGGAGGCGTCGTAGCGGATGGGCGAGACATAGACGTCCAGCGCGGTCTGCCTGGCGGCCGGGCCCATCAGCTGCTGGAACTTGGGCTCGTCACCCTGCCAGTAGTCGGAGGTCAGGCGGCTGATGGCCGAGAGGGCACCCAGGTCATTGATCACCATGGCCTCGGTGACCATCGGCTGCTGCTGGCGCGCCCAGTCGGCCAGGGCGCGGGACGCGGGCAGATCAAGCAGGGTGGTTGCCAGCGCGGTGGGCGCCAGGGGTGCCAGGGCCTGCCACTGGCTGTCCTGGGTCAGGATCTCTGCCATGTCGGTGATGTACGGCGCGTCGTTGATGGCCGCCTCCAGGTTCAGGCGCTGACCAAGATCCGCCATCAAGGCCCGGGCGTGGGTGCGGAGCCGGGCGCGTTCGTCGTCGTTCAGGGCGAGCTGGGGCCCCATGCAATCCGGCAGGGCGCGATTGAACGTGTTCAGGAAGCTTGGATGGCGGGAGACAAAGGCTTTGTCGAGATACAGGTAAAGCGGGGCGTAGCGCAGGAAGCGCCGTTCCAGGGCCGCGGGGGCCAGGTGAGCATGGTCCTGCAGGTAGGCCATCAGCCGTTCATCCATCAGTACCACGTCAATGCGCCCCCGTTCCAGCAGGGCCAGCAGCTGGGTCGGGCTGCCAACCGTCAGGTAGGAGGCTTTTCGCCGGGCGGCCAGCCAGGCCTGTTCGTTGCTGCCGGCCACCGTGCCGATGTGGGACTCGGACAGGTCCGCCATGGCGGTGCGGCTGTACAGGTACCATTTCTCCAGCGCCACCGGGTTGCTGCGCCGGGCCATGTCATCGAGTTCCTGGGACGGATCAATCGCGAAGTAGCCGTCTGCCCAGTGGGTTTTCAAGGCGTGCAGGGCCCGTTTCTGGGGCGTGAGGTAGATGCGGGTCTGCCAGCCGGCCTGAACGGCGGCGCAGCGCACGGTGTCCACCGTTTCGCCGGTGACGGCGTGGGGCGGCGGACCGACGTTGTCCAGCACCTGGTAGGGCGGTGCCTCAAAGGCATACAGCGTCAGG
Source organism: Marinobacter sp. C2H3 (assembly GCF_037080155.1). NCBI lineage: Bacteria > Pseudomonadati > Pseudomonadota > Gammaproteobacteria > Pseudomonadales > Marinobacteraceae > Marinobacter > Marinobacter sp. C2H3. The sequence continues at coordinate 599,885 of NZ_JBBBNZ010000001.1, forward strand.
GTGCGGGGAGCGTTGTCGGGTATCGGTCCGGGCGCGCCCCCGCTCGGGGTCGCCCCAACCGGCGATGACAGGGCCCATGGCAACATCAGAAGCAGAAGCCACCGTTTGCCCATGATGATCGCATCGTCCCTGTAAGTAAGGTGTACGGTGCAGGTTATCAGGCTTTGCTAGAGCTGCTCAAGCCGTTCCAGCAGGTGTTCGGCGTGTCGGATCAGGCCTTCCCGCTTGTCCGCGGACTGCCGGTCCCAGTTGCGGTACATCATGGTCATGCGGGGATTTTTCGCAAAATCGGCCCGATGTCGATCGATAAAATGCCAGTAAAGCGAGTTGAACGGGCAGGCCTTCTCGCCGGTAGCTTCGCTCACGTTGTAGTGGCAACCGGCGCAGTGATCGGACATGCGCTGGATATACTTGCCGCTGGCCGCGTAGGGCTTGGAGCCCAGATAGCCGCCGTCCGCGTGCATTACCATGCCCAGCACGTTGGGCAGTTCTACCCAGTCGTAGGCGTCTGCGTAGACCGCCAGGTACCAGTCGCAAATGGCCTCCGGGCGAACGCCGGCGAGCAGAGCAAAGTTGCCGGTGACCATCAGCCGCTGGATGTGGTGGGCGTAGGCGTTGCGGCGGGTGGCGTCGATGGCCTTGTGCATGCAGCGCATCCGAGTGTCCCCGGTCCAGTAGAACCAGGGTAGATCCCGGGTATTGCCCAGCCGGTTCTCCTTGGCATAGCCGGGCATCAGCAGCCAGTAGATGCCCCGCACGAACTCCCGCCAGCCCAGAATCTGCCGGATGAACCCCTCCACCGCGTTGATCGGCGCCCGGCCGGAATACCAGGCCTGGGCGGCGGCCTCGCACACCGCCAGCGGGTCCAGCAGGCCGCAGTTGATGTAGGGCGAGAGAATCGAGTGGAACAGCCAGTCTTCGGTATCGGAGATGGCGTCCTGGTAATCGCCGAAGCAGGGCAGGGCGTAGTCGATGAAGTGCACCAGGGCGGCCTGGGCGTCGTCCGCCGTGACCGCGAAATGAAAATCCTCGGTGGTGCCGAAATGGTCGCCAAAGTGCTCGTCCACCAGCGCGATCACCTCCCGGGTAACCTCGTCCGGTTCCACCCGGAACGGCGCCGGTGCCGGGGGCTTGCCGGTCCATTTCTTGCGGTTGTCCGCATCAAAGTTCCACTGGCCGCCCTCGGGGGTGCCGTCGGCGGTCATCAGCAGGCCGGTTTTCTTGCGCATCTCCCGGTAAAAGAACTCCATGCGCAGCTGTTTCTTGCCCTTGGCCCAGTCGGCGAACTCGTCCTTGCGGGCGATGAATCGGGTGTCCGGGCAGATCTCCACGGGCACCCCCAGCCGCTCGTGCCACTGGCTGATCTGCTCGTGCAGGCGCCATTCGCCGCATTCGGTGGTGATGATCATGTCGGCACCGGTGGCGGCGAGCTGGTCGGCAAGGACGGCCTCCAGGCTCTGGTGCGGGTTGTCCGGGTGATAGCGCTGGTAGTGCACGGTCCAGCCGTCGGCCTCCAGCCGCCGGGCGAAGTGGCGCATGGCGCTGAACAGCAGCACCAGCTTCTTTTTGTGGTGGTTGGTGTAGCTGGCCTCGTCGTGGACTTCCGCCATCACGACCCGATCCCGCTGGCGGTCCGCGTCCTCCAGGGCGGAGAGGGTGTCGGTGAGCTGGTCGCCGAGGATCAGGATGAGGTTGGCCATGGGTAAACGCCTGTGATGGGGAGTCAGAGATGGGCTTTGCCGTGAATACGCCGGCGCCGCCGGGGCGGTTCAGCCCGGAGGTTTTGAAGGCCCGGGCACGCAGGCGTACCCTCGGGGAAACGTTGCGCCAAAGGAGCACCGCCCATGGACATTCGACTCAAGCGCGCCTACGACGCCCCGGCTCGGTCCGACGGCCCCCGGATCCTGGTGGACCGGATCTGGCCCCGGGGCGTGGCCAAGGCGGACGCGGACATTGCCCACTGGCTCAAGGGGCTGGCGCCGTCCACGGAGCTGCGCCAGTGGTTCGGGCACGATCCGGATAAGTGGCTGGCGTTCCGGGAACGTTACCGGCAGGAGCTTCACGGCGAGGCGGCCCGGGCTGATCTGGACGCGCTGCGGGCCCTGTTGCACGAGCATCGCCGGCTGACCCTGGTGTTCGCCGCCCGGGATACGGAGCACAACAACGCGGTGGCGCTGAGGCAGTTTCTGCAGGACGACGAGCTGCCCGGCGGCGAGGTTTAAGGTCTACAGCCGCCGTTTGAACAGCATCGTCTTGATGTGCCCGATGGCCTTCATTGGGTTCAGGCCCTTGGGGCAATAGGCGGTGCAGTTGCCGATCCCGCGGCAGCGGAACACGCTAAAGGGGTCTTCCAGGGCCGCCAGCCGCTCCTCAACGCCATCGTCCCGGGAATCGGACAGGAACCGGTAGGCCTGCAGCAGGCCGGACGGCCCGATGTACTTCTCCGGGTTCCACCACCAGGACGGGCAGGCCGAGGTGCAGCAGGCGCATAGGATGCACTCGTAGAGGCCGTCGAGCTTGGCCCGGTCCTCCGGGCTTTGCAGGCGCTCGATGGCCGGGGCCCGCTCGCGGTTGATCAGCCAGGGCTGTACCCGGGCGTACTGGCGAAAGAACAGGGACTGGTCCACCACCAGATCCCGGATAATGGGCATCCCAGGCAGGGGGCGGATCTCCAGCCGGTGGCCGGAGCCGAGTATGTCCGAGACCCGGGTGATGCAGCCCAAGCCGTTGCGGCCGTTCATGCTGAGGCCATCGGAGCCGCACACACCCTCCCGGCAGGAGCGCCGGAAGCTCAGGGTTGGGTCGCGGGTTTTCAGGTGCTCCAGCACATCCAGCACCATGCGGTTCCGGAACTCGCCGCTGACGGTGACGTCCTCGGGGTAGGGGGCATTGTCCTGTTTCGGGTTGTAGCGCAGCAGCCGGACGGTAAAGTCGGCGCCCATGGGTAACCTCCCGGTGAACCACCATTCAATATGGATGTTTAAACCCTAGACAATGTAACGGCTGTCTGCCGATCAGAGATGATCTGAGTCAACCCGCGCGGGGTGGGCTGGCCGGTCAGGCCGGCGCGATGTCGGTACACTGCGGTGTCCCAGACCTCGAACGCTGTTCCGGACATGACCCAGACGCCCCCCGAAAAACACGTTTCTCCCAACGACCCTGGCGCTCGCAGCCCCCTCGGCCCGATTATGGCCGCCGCCCAAGGCCTGTTCCCCGGCTATTTCGCGGTGGTGATGGCCACCGGTGCCACGTCCATTGCCTCGGGCCTGCTGGGGTATCGCATCGCGGCGCTGGCTCTGCTGGCGGCAAACGGTCTGGCCTACGGGGTGCTGTGCCTGCTGACGGTGATCCGGGTGCTCCGGTTTCCCCGCCAGGTGCTGGCGGATCTGATTGATCACGCCCGGGGCCCGGGCTTTTTCACGCTGGTGGCGGGCACCTGCATTCTAGGGGCGCAGTGCCAGATCCTGCTGGATCAGCCCTTCGTGGCGGCGGTGTTCTGGTGGCTGGGGGTGGTGCTGTGGGCGCTGGTGATGTACCTGTTCTTTTTGTCCGTGACCACCCACCGGGACAAGCCGTCCCTGGATGCCGGCCTCAATGGCGCCTGGCTGCTGGCGGCGGTGAGCACCCAGTCGGTGGCGATCCTGACCGCGCTGGTGCCCTGGAGCGGCCCGGAGGACCTGCGCCTCTTCTTCGCCCTGTGCATGTTCATGGTCGGCTGCATGCTGTACCTGTCGATCATCACCCTGATCTTCTACCGGCTGTCGTTCCTGCCCCTGAACGCCGCCGCGCTGAGCCCGCCCTACTGGATCAACATGGGGGCGGTGGCGATCACCACCCTGGCGGGATCGATCCTGATTGTCCGGGGCGAGCAGGGTTCGCTGCTGGCGGATTTCCTGCCGTTCCTTCGCGGCTTTACCCTGTTCTTCTGGGCGGTGGCGAGCTGGTGGATACCATTGCTGGCGGGGCTGACGCTCTGGCGCCACCTGATCCAGCGGCACCGGTTTCACTACGAACCACAGGTATGGAGCATGGTGTTTCCCATCGCCATGTACACCACCGGTACGCTGCGGTTGATTGACGCGCTGGACACGCCGTTCCTGATGGTGATTCCCCAGATCACCCTTTGGGTGGCCTGGGCCGGCTGGCTGCTGGCCAGCGTGGGCCTTGGGCGGCATGTGCTGAGGGGGTTGCGGGCCTCGGCGCCGCCGGCGGGCTGATACCCGGGCCAGGGCCCGTCAGTGGCGGTGCAGGCCTTCCTCCACCGCCCACACCGCCACTTCCACCCGCGAGCGCAGGTTCAGTTTTTTCAGCAGGTGCTTGACGTGGACCTTCACCGTGCCGTCGCTGATGTCCAGCCGCCGGCCGATCATCTTGTTGGACAGGCCTTCGGCGATCAGGCGCAGGATGTCTTTCTCCCGGGGCGTCAGGGTGTGAAAATCCGGGCGCTGGGCGGGGCTGGTGCGGCTGGCCCGCAGCGCTTCGGCCAGCAGGGTGGTCAGCCGTTCGCTGATCACCAGCTTGCCGGTGGCGGCCTGTCGCAGCTGGCGGACCATGTCCTCCGGCTCCATATCTTTGAGCAGATAGCCGTCGGCGCCGGCGCGCAGGGCGGCCACCACGTCCTGCTCATGGTCGGAGACGGTGAACATTACGATGCGGGCGGCGCTGTGCTGGTCCCGCAGGGCCTTCAGGGTTTCCAGGCCGTCCATCTCCGGCATGTTCAGGTCCATGAGAATCAGATCCGGGTCCAGCTCGGCGGCCAGTCGGAGCCCTTCGCGGCCGGTACTGGCCTCGCCGACGATGTCGAGGTCGTCCTCCAGTTCCACCAGTTGCCGGATGCCCCGGCGCAGCAGCGGGTGGTCGTCAATCAGCATCAGCGTGGCGGGGGTCTCTGCCATGGTGGCTCCTGTTCTACGGGGCGTGGCCCGTGTCTGTGATAAACGTTGAATGCCCGGCGTTCTGCGGTCAGTTGGGCGTCGCCGGGATCAGGTTCCGGGCCTTGGGCACGAACGCGAGATCGACGTGGACGCCGCCGTGATCGCGGTTCTCCACCCGGATCTCTCCGCCAAGGGTGCGGGCGCGATCCTGCATAATGATCAGCCCGTAGTGATCCATCGGCTGGCCGCTGTCCGGCAGGCCGCGGCCGTTGTCCCGAACCCGCACCCGTACCTGCGGTGAATCAAACCGCACCTCCACGTCGATGTCCGTCGCCTCGGCGTGCTTGACCGCGTTGGCCAGGGCCTCCCGCACGATTTGCAGGGTGTGGATTTCCTCGTTTGGCGACAGGGTGTGGGGTGGCAGGTTGTAGTGCAGGGGAATGGGCCGCCCGTGGCGTTCGGAAAATTCGTCAATGGTCTTGCCCAGGGCGGTGGCCAGATCCGGCGTGTCCAGCTTGAGCCGGAACGTGGCCAGCAATTCCCGCAGTTGACGGTAGGCGCTGTTCAGACCGGTGCTCAGTTCATTCAGAATGTCGTCGTGGGCCGGTTTTTGCGGGCTGTCCAGGTCCAGCCGGCGCAGGCGGGCCACCTGCATCTTCAGGTACGACAGCGACTGGGCCAGGGAGTCGTGCAATTCACGGGCAATCACCGTGCGCTCCTCCGCCAGGGTCAACTGCTGTTCCTCGGTAATCTGCCGCTCCAGGAACAGGGCGGTGGCCAGTTGGTCGCTCAGGGTTTCCAGCAGGCGCCGTTCGCCGTGGGACAACGGGCGGTCCGCCGGATACCAGACTTCCAGGGTACCCAGCAGGGCGCCCGGGGTGCGGATGGGCAGCAGCAGCCGGTGGCCGTCGTGGGCAGCGCCCTGCACCGCCTCGGTCGGGTGCTGGGTGGCCGTCAAGCAGGCGTTGCAGTTGTGGTCCCGGCAGTAGAACGGGCGTTCGCGGCTGGCGGTGGTCACGGCCTGGACCGGCTCGGAGAAGTGGCGGTCGTGCAGGTACAGGTGGATGGGGCCGATGCCCAGCAGGCGCTCCAGCTGCTGCAGCATGGGCACCGCGCCCCGGCACAGGTCGTGGTTGGCAAACAGGTTGCGGCTGGCCGAATGCAGCAGTTCCAGGGCTTGCCGGCTCTTTTCCAGCTCCTCGGTCTTGTGGCGCACCCGGGCTTCAAGATCCTGGTAGGTCAGCGCCAGTTCGCCACTCATCTGATCCATGGCGCCGCCCAGTTCTGCCAGCTCGTCGGCACCCCGCAGGCCGGCGCGCCGGGAAAAGTCCCCCTCCGAGACCGCCCGGGCAATGCCGACCAGGGTTCGCAGTGGCCGCAGAACCCGCCGCTTCACGCCAACGGTGAGTGCCAGCAGGCTGATAACGGCCAGAACCAGGCACACGGTCTGTAGCAGGTGCAAGCGCCGGACCTGCTGCTCGGTGCGCTGTTCCAGGGCGCTCACCAGCCCGTCCACCTGTGTCACGAACCGGTCGGCCCCTGCGGTGAGGGCCTGTGGCAACGGAGTGCCCGGGGTGTGCCGGCGCAGGGCCGGTTCCAGCCCGGACTGCCAGGTGGAGATCAGGGTGGTGTAGGCGTCGGCCCGGCTAAGACCCTCGAACCGGGCCCGCAGCGCCGGGCCTTGCAGTTGCTGGCTGTACTGATCAATCCGGGTGTTCAGGGTGGCCGCGCCCGTATCCCCGGCGGTCGTCTCGCTGGCCTGGGCCAACAGCCGGTAAAGGCCCATGCGCAGCGCCCCTGCCTGGTTGATGGCGGTGGCGTTGCCCTCCAGGCTGCGGGACATGGCCAGGGTGACCGCCAGGCTGACCACCGCCGCCAGGGCAATGGCGCCGACCACCAGAGCCAGGCGGAACACCAGTGACTGCCGGTGGGGGGGTGTCCGGGCCGGCTGGTCGCTGGCGGTGTGGGCGCCCATATCAAGGGGGGTGCGTGTGTTGACCGACGTGTCCATATCCGTCTTCGCTCCGGGGTTTGCAATGGTGCTGCGGCCGTGCTGCGAGGGTTCGTCAGGGTGGCTGCGAGATGGTTTCGTTGCGCCCGGCCGATGATCGTGCCTGATCCCGGTCATGCCCCACCATCATAGTGCCTGTCCGGCATGCTGGCAAAAGCGGACGATGAGATGCGCCTTTGCCCGGAACGGGTTACCTCCAGGGGGGTAGGGGGTGGGTCTGTGGGAGTAACCCCGCAGATTTGTGCGTTCGGGGCTCTCACAATGGCGGTCACTGGCATCCGATCCGGAGACACGCAATGAGCCATTTGATCGACAAGCTGAACTACTTCCGGAAAACCCGGGAGCCGTTCGCCAACGGCCACGGTGAGACCCACGACGTCAACCGCGACTGGGAAGACGGTTACCGGCAGCGCTGGCAGCACGACAAGATCGTACGCTCGACCCACGGGGTGAACTGCACCGGCTCCTGCAGCTGGAAAATCTACGTCAAGAACGGCCTGGTTACCTGGGAAACCCAGCAGACCGATTACCCCCGCACCCGGCCGGACCTCCCCAACCACGAACCCCGTGGTTGTCCCCGGGGCGCCAGCTATTCCTGGTATCTGTACTCGGCGAACCGCCTGAAGTATCCGCTGATGCGCACCCACCTGCTGAAGCTCTGGCGCGAGGCCCGGGCCCGGCACGATGACCCGGTGGACGCCTGGGCCTCCATTGTGGAAGACCCGGCCAAGACCGCCCAGTACAAGCCCCGGCGTGGTCTGGGTGGTTTCGTGCGTTCGACCTGGGATGAGGTTAACGAGCTGATCGGCGCCGCCAACGTGTACACCGCCAAGACCGTTGGCCCGGACCGCATCGTCGGGTTCTCGCCGATTCCGGCCATGTCCATGGTGTCCTACGCCTCGGGCGCCCGTTACCTGTCGCTGATCGGAGGGGTCTGCCTGAGCTTCTACGACTGGTATTGCGACCTGCCGCCGTCGTCACCGCAGACCTGGGGCGAGCAGACGGACGTGCCCGAATCCGCCGACTGGTACAACTCCGGCTACATCATCGCCTGGGGCTCCAACGTGCCCCAGACCCGTACCCCGGACGCCCACTTTTTTACCGAAGTGCGCTACAAGGGCACCAAGACCGTTGCCATCACCCCGGACTACGCCGAGGTCTCGAAGCTTTCCGACGAGTGGCTGAACCCCAAACAGGGCACCGACGCGGCCCTGGGCATGGCCATGGGCCACGTGATTCTCAGGGAGTTTCACGTGGACAAGCCGAGCACCTACTTTACCGATTACGTGCGCCGCTACACCGACATGCCGTACCTGGTGATGCTGGAGGAGAAGGACGGCCGCCTGGTGCCGGGCCGCTTCCTGCGGGCCAGTGACCTGGTGGACGGCCTGGGCGAGACCAACAACCCGGACTGGAAAACCGTGGCCATCGACGAACACACCGATGAGCTGACCGCGCCCAATGGCTCCATCGGCTACCGCTGGGGCCAGAAGGGTAAGTGGAACCTCAAGCAGACCGCCGGCGAGCGGGAGGTTCAACTGCGGCTGTCGTTGGTAGAGCACCACGATGAGGTGATGAAGGTGGCCTTCCCGTACTTCGGCGGCGTGGCCCACGACCACTTCCCCCACGTCACCGTCAAGGACGTTCTGGAGCATTACCTGGGCGTGCGTAAGGTGCGCCTGACGGATGGCTCGGAGGCCCGGGTGGTCACCGTGTTTGACCTGATGGTGGCCAACTACGGCATCAGCCGGGGCCTGGGCGAGGACGATGGCGCCACCGGCTACGATCAGGTGCGGCCCTACACTCCGGCCTGGCAGGAAAAGATCACCGGCGTGCCCGCCGAGAAGGTGATCCGTATTGCCCGGGAATTTGCTGACAACGCCGACAAGACCCGGGGCCGCTCCATGGTGATTGTCGGTGCCGGCATGAACCACTGGTACCACATGGACATGAACTACCGCAGCCTGATCAACATGCTGATCCTGTGCGGTTGCGTTGGCCAGAGCGGTGGCGGCTGGTGCCACTACGTGGGCCAGGAAAAACTGCGTCCGCAGACCGGCTGGCAGCCGCTGGCGTTCGGGCTGGACTGGCAGCGCCCGCCCAGACAGATGAACGGCACCTCGTTCTTCTATGCGCATTCCGGCCAGTGGCGCTACGAAAAACTCGGCGTCAGCGAGCTGCTGTCGCCGCTGGCGGACCCCAAGCGTTACGGCGGCAGCCTGATTGACTTCAACGTGCGGGCCGAGCGGATGGGTTGGCTTCCGTCGGCCCCGCAGCTCAACCGCAACCCGCTGACCATTGCCGACGAGGCTCGTCGCGCCGGCCTGAGCGTGCCGGATTACGTCACCGGCGCTCTCAAGGACGGGTCCCTGCGTTTCGCCAGCGAGGACCCGGAGGCCCGGGAGAACCATCCCCGCAACCTGTTCATCTGGCGCTCCAACCTGCTGGGGTCGTCCGGCAAGGGCCATGAGTACATGCTCAAGTATCTGCTGGGTACCAAGAACGGCCTGCAGGGCAAGGACCTGGGCGCCCAGGGTAAGGCCAAGCCGGAAGAAGTGGTGTGGCACGAGCCGGCCCCGGAAGGCAAGCTCGATCTGCTGGTGACCCTGGATTTCCGCATGTCCACCACCTGCCTGTACTCGGACATCGTGCTTCCAACGGCCACCTGGTACGAGAAGGACGACCTGAACACCTCCGACATGCACCCGTTCATCCACCCGCTCACCGCCGCCACCGACCCGGCCTGGGAAGCCCGCAGCGACTGGGAGATCTACAAGGGCATTGCCCGCAGCTTCTCCCACGCCGCCAGCGGCCACCTGGGCATCGAACAGGACGTGGTGACCGTGCCGCTGCTGCACGATGCCCCGGCGGAGCTGGGCCAGGCCCTGGGGGTGCGGGACTGGAAGAAAGGCGAGTGCGAGCTGGTGCCGGGCAAAACCGCGCCGTCGATCGTTACTGTGGAGCGGGACTACCCCAACACCTACGCCCGCTTTACCTCCCTGGGCCCGCTGCTGGACAGCCTGGGCAACGGCGGCAAGGGCATCAATTGGGAAACCCACAAGGAAATCGAGCTGCTTGGCAAGCTCAACCGCCGCCACGCCGAGGGCGCCAACGCCGGCCGGCCGAAAATTGAAACGGCCATCGACGCTGCGGAGGTCATCCTCACCCTCGCGCCGGAGACCAACGGCCAGGTGGCGGTGAAAGCCTGGGCCGCGCTCTCTGAGTTCACCGGGCTGGACCACACCCATCTGGCCACCAACAAGGAAGACGAGAAAATCCGCTTCCGGGACATCGTGGCGCAGCCCCGGAAGATCATCTCCAGCCCCACCTGGTCGGGTCTGGAAGACGAACACGTGTCCTACAACGCGGGTTACACCAACGTGCATGAGCTGATTCCCTGGCGCACCCTCACCGGCCGCCAGCAGTTCTACCAGGACCACGAGTGGATGCGCGCCTTCGGCGAAAGCCTGCTGGTGTACCGCCCGCCCATCAACACCAAAACGGCGGCCCCCATGCTCGGGGCCAAGCCCAACGGCAACCCGGAAAAGGCGCTGAACTGGATTACGCCGCACCAAAAATGGGGCATCCACAGCACCTACAGCGACAACCTGCTGATGCAGACCCTGTCCCGGGGCGGGCCGATTGTCTGGCTGAGTGAAACCGACGCGGGGGAACTGGGCATCGAGGACAACGACTGGATCGAACTGTTCAACGTCAACGGCGCCATTGCCGCCCGGGCGGTGGTCAGCCAGCGGGTGATGCCCGGCATGGTGATGATGTACCACGCCCAGGAGCGGCTGGTGAATATCCCCGGTTCGGAAATCACCGGCACCCGTGGAGGCATCCACAACTCAGTCACCCGGGTGTGCCCCAAGCCCACCCACATGATTGGCGGCTACGCCCAGTATGCCTATGGCTTCAACTACTACGGCACCGTGGGCGCCAACCGGGACGAGTTCGTGGTGGTGCGCAAGATGAAGCGGGTCGACTGGCTCGATGGTGAAGGCAACGACGACGTGCAGGAGGCCGTGCAATGAAAATCCGTTCCCAAGTCGGCATGGTGCTGAATCTGGACAAATGCATCGGGTGCCACACCTGCTCGGTGACCTGCAAGAACGTCTGGACCAGCCGGGAAGGCATGGAATACGCCTGGTTCAACAACGTCGAGACCAAGCCCGGTATCGGCTACCCCAAGGAGTGGGAGAACCAGGATAAGTGGAAAGGCGGCTGGCTGCGGGACAGCAACGGCCGCATCCGCCCGCGCATTGGCGGGCGCTTCCGGGTGCTGGCCAACATTTTTGCCAACCCGGACCTGCCGGAAATCGACGACTACTACGAGCCGTTCGATTTTGACTACCAGCACCTGCACACCGCCCCGGACAGCCAGCACCAGCCCATTGCCCGGCCCCGCTCGCTGATCTCCGGCGAGCGCATGAAAAAAATCGAATGGGGCCCCAACTGGGAGGAAATCCTCGGCACCGAGTTTGCCAAGCGCCGCAAGGACAGGAACTTCGACCAGGTGCAGGCGGACATCTACGGGCAGTTCGAAAACACCTTCATGATGTACCTGCCGCGCCTGTGCGAACACTGCCTGAACCCCGCCTGCGTGGCCAGCTGCCCCAGCGGCGCCATCTACAAGCGCGAGGAAGACGGCATTGTGCTGATCGACCAGGACAAATGCCGGGGCTGGCGCATGTGCGTGTCCGGCTGCCCCTACAAAAAGATCTACTACAACTGGAAGACCGGCAAATCCGAGAAGTGCATCTTCTGCTACCCGCGCATCGAAGCCGGCCAGCCCACCGTGTGCTCGGAAACCTGCGTGGGACGCATCCGCTACCTCGGCGTGCTCCTGTACGACGCCGACCGCATCGAGGAAGTGGCCAGCACCGCGAGCGAGCAGGACCTGTACCAGAAGCAGTTGGAGATCTTCCTGGACCCGTTCGATCCCGCAGTGATCGAGCAGGCCCGCCGGGATGGTGTGCCCATGAACGTGATTGAAGCGGCCCAGCAGAGCCCGGTCTACAAGATGGCCGTGGACTGGCAACTGGCGCTGCCCCTGCACCCGGAGTACCGGACCCTGCCGATGGTGTGGTACGTGCCGCCCCTGAGCCCGATCCAGTCCGCCGCCGAGGCCGGCAAGATCGAGTTCGACGGCGTGCTGCCGAAAATCGAGAGCCTGCGCATCCCGGTGAAGTACCTGGCCAACCTCCTCACCGCCGGTGACGAGAAACCGGTCATCCGGGCGCTCAAGCGGATCATGGCCATGCGGGTGTACAAGCGGGCCCAGACCGTTGAGGGGCGGGACGATCTGCGGGCGCTTGAGAAAGCCGGGCTGAGCCGGGCCCAGGCCGAGGAGATGTACCGCTACCTGGCCATTGCCAACTACGAGGACCGCTTTGTGATTCCCACCAGCCACCGGGAACTGGCCCGGGAGGCCTTCCCGGAGCGGGGCGGCTGCGGGTTCACCTTCGGCAACGGCTGCCAGGGCGGCGACAGCGACTTCAGCCTGTTTGGCGGGCGCAAGCAGACCACCACCATGGTGGAGAAGCTGGCCACCGTGCGCCAGGTCGATCCGAAACAACTGCAGGAATGAGGACCCGCCCATGCAACTGATGACCGTACTGGCGCGCATGCTGGAATACCCCACTACCGAGCTTCAGGCGGCCCGGGACGATCTGGTGGCGGTGGTGCTGGAAGACAGCCGGCTGCCACGGCGCCATAAGGAGCAGCTTCTGGAAACCCTGGACCGGCTGTGCGCCGTTGACGTGATGGACCTGCAAGAGGCCTACGTGGGGTTGTTCGATCGGGGCCGGGCCACGTCCCTGCTGTTGTTCGAACACGTGCACGGCGAATCCCGGGACCGGGGCCAGGCCATGGTGGACCTGATGGACACCTACCGGCGCAATGGGCTGGACATTGACGCCCGGGAACTGCCGGATTATCTGCCGTTGTTCCTGGAGTACCTCTCCACCCGGCCCTGGGACGAGATCCGCCCCTGGCTGGAGGATATCCACCACATCCTCGGGCTGCTCGGGGAACGTTTGTATCAGCGCCAGAGCCATTACCACGTGGTGATGGACGCCCTGCTGGCGCTGTCTGGCCGGAACGCCGACCGCCAGGCCCTTGCAAAACTCGTGGCCGCCGAGGCCCGGGACGACACGCCGGAGGCCCTGGACAAGGTCTGGGAAGAGGAAATGGTGAAATTTGTGGACGACCAGGGCAGTTCCTGCGGCCAGGGCGAGATGGTGGGCCAGCGTCGCCGGGAACTGGACCAGGTACAGGTACTGCACCTGAACGACCCGGGCCAGCCCGCCTGAGCCCACTGGAGGAAATGGCAATGGACTATCTCAACACCCTGTTGTTTGGCATTTATCCCTACCTGGCCCTGACCATCCTGGTGGTGGGCACCTGGGCCCGGTACGACCACGGCCAGTTCACCTGGCGGGCCCAGTCCAGCCAGATGCTGCGCAAGCGCCGGTTTGTGTTCGCCTCGGTGATGTTCCACATCGGCGTTCTGGTGATCCTGTTTGGCCACCTGGTGGGCCTGCTCACGCCCCACTGGGCTTACCAATGGCTGATCACCGCCGGCCAGAAGCAGGTGCTGGCGATCGTGGTGGGCGGCATCGCCGGGGTGATGACGCTGATCGGCGGCAGCATGCTGGCCTGGCGCCGCTTTACCGATCCGAGGGTGCGGGCCAGCAGCAGCGTGGCGGATGACCTGATCATCACCGTGCTGGTGGTGCAGGTGGCCCTCGGCCTGGCCACCATTCCGCCGACCCTCCACCACCTGGACGGCGGCAACATGCTGGAGTTGGCGGCATGGGCCCAGGGCATCTTCACCTTCCAGGGTGACGCCGCCGCCCATCTGGTGAACGTGGGCTGGATCTACAAGATCCACATCGTGCTCGGCCTGACCATTTTCGTGCTGTTTCCGTTCACTCGGTTGGTGCACATGCTCAGCGCGCCGCTGGAGTACATCGGCCGGAACTATCAGATTGTCCGGCGCCGGGCGTAAAGCAGGGGTCAGATGAAAACCTTCATCTGACCCCGGGGGTTGGCTCGGGCTTGGCGGGTATGGCCGGGGTCAGATGAAAGCGTTCATCTGACCCCGGAGGTTGGCTCGGGCTTGGCGGGTATGGCGGGGGTCAGATGAAAGCGTTCATCTGACCCCGGAGGTTGGCTCGGGTTTGGCGGGTATGGCGGGGGTCAGATGAAAGCGTTCATCTGACCCCACCTTTAAGAACGGAGGTGGCGGTTATGCAGAGAATTCCGGTTGGTCATGTGGATGGCGCCGCGCCGGCGTTTGCGGCGGTTAGCGTAGGAAACCGGGTGATTCCAGAAGAGGACATTGCCCGGGAGATGCCCCATCACCCGGCGGAGGGCCTGGAGCAGGCGCGGGCGCAGGCGGCGCGCAGCTTGGTGATACGGGCGTTGTTGCTAGACCAGGCGGAGCGCCTGGCGCTGGCGGCAGAGAGCGACGAGGAAGCCCGGATCGCCCGGGTGCTGGAGCAGGAGCTGCGGGTGCCGGAACCCACGGACGAGGACGTACGGCGGGTGTACCAGGCCAACCCGGACCGGTTTCGCAGCCCAACGTTACTGGCGGTGAGCCACATCCTGCTGGCGGCGGCCCCGGACGACCCGGAAGAGCGGCTGCGTCAGCAGGACGCGGGGCGCGCGTTGCTGGCGCAGATTGCTGCCGGCGGGCTGACGTTCGAAGCCGCCGCCCGATCTCATTCCGCCTGTGACTCCCGGCACCAGGGTGGCAGCCTCGGGCAGATCAGTCGGGGCCAGACGGTACCGGAATTCGAGCGGCCGGTGCTGGCGCTGCCGGAGGGCCTGCACCCGCAGCTGGTAGAAAGCCGCTACGGCTGGCACCTGGTGCGCGTGGACCAGCGCATTGAGGGCGAGCGCCTGCCGTTCGGCCACGTGTGCGAGGGTATCCGGCACTACCTGAGGGAAAGCGTGACCCGGCGGGCCCTGCGCCAGTACCTGCAGGTGCTGGCGGCGGAAGCCGGCGTGACGGGGGTGGATCTGGAGCTGCCGGATTCGCCGCTGATGCAGTAACCCGTGCCGCCGGTCCTATGACCGGCGTCGGCGACATCCCGGCAGGCCGCATTCCCGCGGGCAGAACACCTCGCGGGGCAGCGGTAAGCGACGGGTTTCAGCCGCCGGTCATGTTCATGAAGCGCAGGATCTGCACGTCGCCGTTGCTGGAGAAATGGTGCCGCTCCGGCTTCAGGTCCATGGCCTGGGTAATCGCTTCCCGCAGCGGCTCGTCCGAGGTGGGGTTGGCCCGCAGCACCCGCCGCAGGTCCATGGAGTGCTCGTTGCCCAGGCACAGCAGCAGCCGGCCCTCCACAGTGACCCGAACCCGGTTGCAGGTCGAGCAGAAGTTGTGGGAATGGGGCGATATAAAGCCCACCCGGGTGTCGCTGTCCGGCATCCGGTAATAGCGGGCGGGCCCGCCGGAATCCTCGGTGGTGGCCACCAGGTCATAGTGCCGGCTCAGAATCTGCCGCACTTCGTCGCTGGTGCACAGGGCAAGGCCCCGGTCGTGCTCGGAAATCTCCCCCAGGGGCATCTCCTCGATAAAGGTGATGTCCACGCCTTTTTGCCGGGCGAAGTTCACCAGCCCCGGAATCTCATCGTCGTTGCGGCCTTTCATCACCACCGCGTTCAGCTTGATACCCTCGAAACCCGCTTCCCGAGCGGCGTCGATGCCGTCCAGCACCTGTTGCAAGCGGCCGGTGCGGGTGAGGGTGCGAAAGCGTTCCGGGTCCAGGGAATCGAGGCTGATGTTCAATCGCTTGAGCCCGGCTTTGCGCAGATCGTCGGCCAGGGCGGGCAGTTGGCTGCCGTTGGTGGTCATGGCGAAGTCCCGAAGGCCCAGCCCGCCAATCTCCCGGACCAGCGAGAGGATATCCCGCCGAACCAGCGGTTCGCCCCCGGTCAGGCGAATCTTGCGGGTGCCCAGCGCCACGAAATTGCGGGCGAGGCGGGCGATTTCCTCAAGGGTCAGTACCTGCTGGCGGGGCAGGAACGTCATGTCCTCCGCCATGCAGTACACGCAGCGAAAATCACAGCGATCGGTCACGGACAGGCGCACGTAATCGACGGTGCGACCGAACCGGTCGGTGAGTCTGTTTGAGGCCATCGGCGGTGTTCCAGTCGGTTGCCAGGGATCAGCAGTCAGACGCCAGAGGCGTCAGTACTCATAGGGTCAGTATTGCAGATTGGATCGGTGAATCCGATACCCCCCGGTGAGTATTACGACCTTGGTGCAACAAGCGGCGGGAGACAGAACCAGACCTGTTTTTTACACGTATGTTCTCCATCGCGCCCGTGCGGCGGCGTTCATCAAACCGGAGTTCTGAATGCACATCACCCGTTACACAGACTTTTCCCTGCGCGTGCTGATTTACCTGGCCGTCCAGGAAGACGATCGTCTGGCCACCATTCAGGAAATTGCAGACAGCTACGACATTTCCAAAAACCATCTGATGAAGGTGGTGCACCAGCTCAACAAGAAGGGCTACATCGAGACGATCCGGGGCAAGAAGGGCGGCATGCGGCTGCAGATGGCGCCGGAGGATATCAACATTGGCATCCTGGTGCGGGAAACCGAGCAGGACCTGAGCCTGGTGGAGTGCTTCACCTCCAAGGAAGCCTGTGCCATTACCCCGGTGTGTGGCCTGCGCGCCATGCTCGGCGAAGCGCTGGCGGCCTTCCTTGGCACGTTGGAAAAATACACGCTGGCCGACGTTATCCAGGATAACCATCGGCCGCAGCTGCTGCGCCTGCTTCAGATCGCCTGAGGCAGGTTCGATCGCCGTTCCAGCGTCGCCCGCAGCCGGTCCGGGAGAGAGTAGCGCAGGATGCGCTTGACCACGGTGCCGTACTGGCGGGAGAACGTGCCGGTGTTGTAGTGAATGCCGTACTTACGGCACACCGCCTCCACCTGCGGGGCAATCTCCGGGTACCGATGGGCCGGCAGGTCCGGGAACACGTGGTGCTCAATCTGATAGCTCAGGTGCCCGCTCAGAATGTGCAGCCAGCGCCCACCGGTAAAGTTGGATGAGCCGGACAGCTGGCGAAGATACCAGTGGCCTTTGCTTTCCCCCTCACACTCTTCCTCGGTAAAGGTTTCCGCATCCTGGGTGAAGTGTCCGCAGAAAATGATCGTGGATGACCACAGGTTGCGGATCAGGTTCGCCCCCAGGTTGCCGGCGAACACAATGGGTGCCACAGGGAAGGTCAGCAACGGAAAGAACACGTAGTCCTTGAACGCCTGGCGGCCGCCTTTCCGGGCCGCTTCCCGCAGGAACGGCAGCTTGTCGCGCAGGCGAATCTCGCGCCGATGCAGCTTCTCGGTTTCCAGTTCGTGCAGGCCCACCCCCCACTGGAACAGGACCGTCAACAGCACGTAGTTGATGAACTGCAACGTGTGCCAGGGGCGCCAGCGCACGTCATCGCTCAGCCGGAGCACCGCGTAGCCGTAATCCCGGTCCTTACCGATGATGTTGGTGTAGGTGTGGTGCTCGTAGTTGTGGGTGCGGCGCCAGGAATCGCTCGAACAGGCGGTATCCCATTCGTAGGTCTGGGAGTGCAGGGAGGGGTCATTCATCCAGTCGTACTGGCCGTGCATGACGTTGTGGCCAATCTCCATGTTCTCCAGGATCTTGGCGATGCCCAGGGACGCGGTGGCGGCGACGAATACCGGCGGCAGGAAGCCGAAGGGCATCATCACCCGGCCCCCCACTTCCAGGGTGCGATGCAGGCGCACGATGCGGCGGATGTAGCGGGCGTCCCGCTCGCCGCGGTCGGCCAGCACCTGGTCGCGGATGGCGTCCAGATCCCGGGCCAGGTCGTTCAGTTGGGTCTCGTTCAGTGCCTTCATGGCGTACTCCTTGCGGCGATCGGTCGCCGCGTCAATGCGTTCGTTGGGTCAGACGTCCACCGTGACGGGGCCACGGGGGACGGAAATGCACAATTGGATGGTGTCTTCGCCCGGGCTGGAGACCTCGCCGGTGAGGCGGTTCACCACCGTGCCCTCGGTCTTGCGGCAACTGCACTGGTGGCAGATGCCCATGCGGCAGCCGTGGCGCGGCGACAGGCCGGCGGCTTCGGCAATCTCCAGCAGGGTGGCGTCGCCCTCGGTGCTTACCCGGGTGTCGGACCGGCCGAAAGTTACGTCTCCCCCCAGATCGCTGGCGTCCAGGGTCGCCGGGGCCGGCGCTGAAAAGAAGGTGCTGTGACGCTGGCCGGCGGGGACCTTACGGTCATCCAGCTGCTGGTTGGCCAGGTCCATCAGCCCTTTAGGGCCGCACAGGTAGACCTCCCGGTTGGCCAGGCCCGGAACCGTGTCCAGGTCCTCGCCCCGCAGGAACCGGGGCTCGCCGCCGGTGTCGGTGGCGATGATCGTCAGGGTCAGCTGCGGCAACTGCTGCGCGATGGCGTCCAGGGCCTGGTGGGCAATCACATCCTCCCGGCTGCGAACAAAATACAGCAGGGTGGCCCGGGGCCGCTCGGTCGCCGGCCGCGCCGCCAGGGTGGCGAGCTGGCTCAGGATGGGGGTAATGCCGCTGCCGCCGGCGATGTACAACAGGGGCCTGGACGCGTTCGGCAGCAGGAAATCGCCGAAGGCGTCACCCAGGGCCAGCAGCTGGCCGGGCCGGGCCTGGTCGTGCAGCCAGTTGGTGACCCGGCCGCCGGGCAGGCGTTTGATGGTCAGGGTGACGCGGCCTTCGCGGGCCCAGCGCTCCGGGGTGCTGGACAGGCTGAAGGTGCGCTGGTGGCGCGTGCCGTCAATGTCCACGCCCAGGGTGACGTGCTGGCCAGCCCGGAAGCCCGCCCATCGGCGTGCCGGTCGCAGCACGAAGGTGCGGGTATCGTGGGTCTCGTCAATGATCTGCTCAAGCCGGGCGGGTGTGTACGCTTGTACCCACAGGGGGTTGATGCTGGCCAGCAGCGGGTCCAGCCACGCGGCCGGTTGTGACTGATTGGCCAGTTGTTGGCCGAGCCAGTGCAGGGCTCGGCGAGGTGTCTGTTGTGACAGCATGTCGTGGTCTCCGTGACGGTTGGCAGCGTGGAAAAGGAGAAATCTTGCTGCCCTTGTGTACAACT
The DNA here is from genome assembly GCF_037080155.1 of Marinobacter sp. C2H3. Lineage (NCBI taxonomy): Bacteria > Pseudomonadati > Pseudomonadota > Gammaproteobacteria > Pseudomonadales > Marinobacteraceae > Marinobacter > Marinobacter sp. C2H3. Next base: position 618,893 of record NZ_JBBBNZ010000001.1, read on the forward strand.
GTTCACTAATGTGTACGACTGTACACACGGAGTGTTGCGTCGGCAATCGGCCCCGGTGGACTGGCGCAATATGACAAGGCGGCGGGACAGGTCACCCGGCTTCTGTGTACACTTGTTTCCCGCGAACACAGCAAGGCAGGGCAGAGATGGCGGAGCGACAACGGCGCAGGCCGGGCGAGACCCGGGAAAAACTCATGGGCGCCGCCTTGGAACTGGTGGGCAAGGGCCGGCACTTTGCCAGCCTGGGCATACGGGAGGTGACCCGGCAGGCGGGGGTGGTGCCCACGTCGTTCTACCGGCACTTCCGGAACATGGACGACCTGGGTCTACAACTGGTGGACGAGCTGGGCCTGGTGCTCCGGCGCATGATGCGGGAAGCCCGGGCCAACGTGCTGCAGGCGGATAAGTTGATCGAGGAGTCCGTGGGGATCTTCACCGCCCACGCCCAGGCCAACCGCAGTTTCTTTCTGTTCATGGCGCAGGGGTTGGCCGGGGAGAGCCGGGCGGTCCAGGACGGTATCCGAGGCGAAATGCGCTTCTTTGCCAGCGAGCTGGCCAACGATCTGCGCCGGCTGCGGCTGGTGGATCACCTGAACGACGGCGACCTGGACCTGACCTGTGATCTTGTGGTGCGCACCGTGGCGTTCAGCCTGACCGACCTGCTTAGCATCGCTCCGGATGACGACTACCAGATCGGCCAGGTGCGCCAGCGCACTACCGGTTTTTTGCAGATGATTTTCGTGGGCGCCGCCCACTGGCAGCGACCGGAGGCTTAGGCTTGGGGGCCTTCGTGGAACGGCGGCGGGCGCTGGGTTTGTCCAGGCTCCCGGGGGCCTCACCCACACTGGCGCCGTTGCCCTTTCGAACGGGCGCCACCACCAGTTGCTCCAACTCGTCCAGCGCTTCCCCGGTGTAGACTGCCAGCTTCTGCATACTCGGCAGGGTATCCCGGCAGCCGGTAAAGCCAAAGTTCAGGGACCCGTTGTAGCTCAGGCAGGTGATATTGAGCGCCCCGCCGTGGGCGATCAGCGATACCGGGTACATGGCTTCCAGCTTCGCGCCCTCGTAATACAGCGTGTGCTCCGGCCCGGGTACGTTGGAGATGGTGACGTTGAACACCGGCCGCATGCGCCCGCCCATGCCGGACATCAGTTGCAGGATGTACGGCGACATCAGCAACATGGTGTACTGGTTGAGGGCGCTTTTGGGCAGTTTCTGCAGATGCTCCTTGGCCCGGCGGGACGACGCCTTGATGCTTTGCAGGCGGCTCAGCGGATCGGGCTCGTCGGTGGCCAGGGAGGCGATCATGAAGCTGATCTGGGTGCCGGTGCCTTCGTCGTCCGCCGGCCGGATGTTCACGGGAATGCCGGCAGTCAGCGGCTGGTCCGGAAGCTCGCCCTGTTCCAGCAGAAACCGGCGCAGGGCGGTGCCGCACAGGTACAGCACAACGTCGTTCAGGGAGCCTTGGGAGGCCTTGGCCACCGCTTTCAGGCGATCCAGCTGGTAATGCTGGGTGGCGAGGCGGCGCTGGCCGGTGACCCGGTGGTTGAGCATGGACTGGGGGCCGGTAAACGGGGCCGTCAGGCCATCTTCCGGGTGGCGCACGGAATGCACCAGACGGTTGCCCGCCTGCCACAGGCGCGGCGCCATGTCCGCCTGGAGTTTGAGGGCGTCCATGGCCTGGGAGAGCGCGGCAGGAATGCTGGCCTCCCGGTCGGATTTGCTGCCCCGGCGGCTTTCCGGGCGCACCGTCCAGGGCGGCGGCATGTGTCGGCGGTCCGGATCGGTGGTCAGTACCCGCTGCATGAGGCGGACGCCGCTGATGCCGTCGATCATGCAGTGGTGCATTTTGGTGTACAGGGCAAACCGGTTGTTTTCCAGCCCCTCAATCACGTGGCACTCCCAGAGCGGGCGGGCCAGGTCCAGCGGATTGGAGTGCAGGCGGCTGACAAGCACCCCCAGTTCCCGCTCTCCGCCGGGCCGGGGCAGGGCGGAGTGGCGTACGTGATAGTCCAGGTCGATGGCTTTATCCTCGACCCAGTAGGGCGCGATCAGCCGGCGCAGAAAGCCCGGCCAGGCGAGCTTGTAGCCCCAGGGTGCGGCGACATCGCCGGCGGCTTTCATACGCTCGACCATGTCGCGCAGAAAGGTTTCGGGAGCGTCCTCGGGCAGCGAGAAAATCTGCAGGTTACCGACGTGCATCGGGGTATCTTCAGATTCCACTGCCAGCCATGAGGCATCCAGTGTTCCCAGACGTTTCATTCCTTGATTCACTCCACCAATAAAAGACGTTAATAACGAGCCTACAAGTATACTGATAACCGACCCGCCACACGATCATGGGGATGCTAAAGTGTCGGGTTGTTAACGACCCAAACAGCAGACGGAGGCACTCATGCAGTTCCTGAATGGCATTACCCTGCTCCTGGTGTACCAGCTTGTGGGTGAGATCATCGTCAGGCTGCTGGGTGTGCCCATCCCCGGGCCGGTACTGGGCATGGTCATGCTGTTTCTCACGCTGATGGTGCGTGGGGCGGTTCCCGCGGCGCTGGATCAGGCCTCCGGTGCCCTGCTCAGTCACCTGTCCCTGCTGTTTGTGCCCGCCGGCGTTGGCATGATGGTGCATTTCCACCGTATCGCCGCGGAGTGGGTTCCCATTACGCTATCGCTGCTGTTGAGCACCGCCATTACCCTGGTGGCGACGGCGCTGATCATGCAGTTCACCACCCGGTGGCTGGTGCGGTCCCCCGAGGCGGACGACGCCGAACAGGGAGGGCGCCCGAATGCCTGAGACCGGCCTGAAGAACATCTGGGTGTACCTGTCGGCGACGCCGCTGCTGGGGCTGACCATCACGCTCGTGGCCTATGGGCTGGCGTACCGGCTTTACCTGCGCAGCCATTCCAACCCGCTGCTGAACCCGGTGGTCACCTCGGTGGCGCTGCTGATCGCTCTGCTGATGCTCACCGGCACGTCCTACGACGACTATTTCGAGGGCGGCCAGTTTGTGCACTTTCTTCTGGGTCCGGCCACGGTGGCGCTTGCGGTGCCGTTGTACCAGCAGTTCTCCCGGCTGCGGCGGCTGTGGCTGCCGGTGACCCTTTCCCTGCTCAGCGGCGTGGTGATTGCCGCCGGTAGCTCCGTGTGGCTGGCCCGGCTGTTCGGCGGCTCCCTGGAGATCCAGCTGTCGCTTGCACCGAAATCCGCCACCGCGCCGGTGGCCATGGGCATTTCCGAGAAAATCGGCGGGCTGCCGTCGCTGACGGCGGTGCTGGTGGTGATTACCGGCATTACCGGTGCGGTGCTGGGCACCAAGCTGTTCGACTGGTTTCGGGTGAAGGACGATACGGCCCGGGGCATCGCCATGGGCGTGGCGGCCCACGGCATTGGCACGGCACGGGCGTTCCAGGTCAGCCCGCGCATGGGGGCCTTTTCTGGCCTGGCGATGGCCCTCTCCGCGTTTGCCACGGCGGTTATCGTTCCGCCCATGGTGGACTGGCTGCAGGGGTGGTTCTAGGCCCCGAACCCCGGGTTCGGGGCGGCGCCCCTCGTCACTCTTCGTCCGGCGGCGACGGGCAGTGGTATTCCTCCACCACGGTGCCGTCGTCCACGCTTTCCAGGTGCACGTCAAAACCCCACAGCCGGTGCACGTGGCGAATCACCTCGGCGGTATCTTCCCCCAGTGGCACGCGATCCACCGGAATGTGCCGCAGGGTCAGTGATCGGTCGCCACGCACGTCCACGTTCCACACCTGAATGTTCGGTTCCCGGTAGCTGAGGTTGTACTGGCGGGCCAGCTTCTCCCGCAGCGGCCGGTAGCCCGGGTCGTCGTGGATGGCGGTGATGGTGTAATGGTCTTCCTGATCGTCGTTCTCGATGGCGAACAGCTTGAGATCTCGCATCACCTTGGGCGAGAGGAACTGCTGGATGAAACTCTCGTCCTTGAAGTTGCGCATGGCGAAGTGCAGCGTCTCCAGCCAGTTGGAGCCGGCGATGTCCGGGAACCAGGCCCGGTCCTCGTCGGTGGGTTTCTCACAGATGCGGCGCAGGTCGGTGAAGATGGAAAAACCCAGGGTGTAGGGGTTGATGCCGGAGTACCACGGGCTGTTGAACGGCGGCTGGTACACCACCGCGGAATGGCTTTGGAGGAACTCCAGCATGAAGCCGTCGTTGACCAGGCCCTTATCGTACATCCGGTGCAGCAGGGTGTAGTGCCAGAAGGTGGCCCAGCCCTCGTTCATCACCTGGGTCTGGCGCTGGGGGTAGAAGTACTGGCCGAGCTTGCGCACGATGCGGATGATCTCCCGCTGCCAGGTTTCCAGCAGGGGCGCGTTCTTTTCGATGAAGTACAGCAGGTTCTCCTGGGGCTCCTCCGGGAAGCGCTTCTTCTGGTGCGCCCGATCGTCGGCGTCCTCCGGCCGGGGAATGGTGCGCCAGAGGTCGTTGATGCGCCGCTGCTGGTACTCTTCACGCTCCTTCTGCCGGCGGATTTCTTCCGTGGCGGAAATGGGCGCCGGCCGCTTGTAGCGGTCCACGCCATAGTTCATCAGGGCGTGGCAGGAATCGAGGATTTCCTCCACCGCGTCCACCCCGTGACGCTCCTCGCACTCGGCCACGTAGTTCCGCGCGAACACCAGGTAATCGATGATCGCGCTGGCGTCGGTCCAGGTGCGGAACAGGTAGTTACCCTTGAAGAACGAGTTGTGGCCGTAGCAGGCGTGGGCAATCACCAGCGCCTGCATGGTCAGGGTGTTCTCCTCCATCAGGTAGGCAATGCAGGGATTGGAGTTGATGACAATCTCGTAGGCCAGGCCCATCTGGCCCCGCTGGTAGCCCTTGGCCGTACTCAGGAACTGCTTGCCGAAGGACCAGTGGTGATACCCCACGGGCATACCGACGGAGCTGTACGCGTCCATCATCTGCTCGGCGCTGATCACCTCCACCTGGTTGGGGTAGGTGTCCAGCCCGAACTCGGCGGCACACTTGGCGATTTCCTCGTCGTACCGCTGGATCAGTTCGAAGGTCCACTCCGAGCTGGTGGATATGGGCGCCTCGGCGCGGCCCTCCGGGTTCTGAGTGTCGGGATGATCGGCAATCTGGCTCATGCGGCTTTCCTCTCGAACAGCTGGCGGAACACCGGATAGATTTCCCCCGGGTCGGCGATCTGCTGCATGGCAAAACTTTCGGGGAAGCGCTCCAGGATTTTCTCGTACTCGTACCAGAGCATCTGGTGGTCCTGGGGCGTGATTTCCACATAGGCGTAATACTGCACCAGGGGCAGCAGGCTCTCGGCCAGCAGCTTGCCGCACACCGGGGAGTCGTCGTTCCAGTTATCGCCATCGGAGGCCTGGGCGGCGTAGATGTTCCACTCCGAGGGCGGATAACGGGATTCGATGATCTTCTGCATCAGCTTGAGCGCGCTGGAGACAATGGTGCCCCCGGTCTCCCGGCTGTAAAAGAACTCCTCCTCATCCACTTCCTTGGCGCTGGTGTGGTGGCGGATGAAGACCACTTCGATCTTCTTGTAGTTCTTCTTCAGGAACAGGTAGAGCAGGATGAAGAAGCGCTTGGCGATGTCCTTGTGCATCTGGGTCATGGAGCCGGACACGTCCATCAGGCAGAACATCACGGCGCTGGTGGCCGGTTTGGGCTGCTTGACGTGCTGCCGGTAGCGAAGGTCGATGTCGTCCAGGAACGGAATGCGCCGGACGTTGGCTTTCAGCCGGGCAATTTCCGCCTCCAGCGCCTGGATCTGGTCGTCGTGGCTGAAGGCGGCGTCCAGGTCTTCCGGGGCCTCCTTCAGGGCCGCCAGCTCCCGTTCCAGTTCACGGATCTTGCGCTTGCGGGCGCCGCCCAGGCCCAGCCGGCGCGCATGGGCGCCCCGCAGGGAGCGCACCACGTCCAGCTTGGCGGGCACGCCCTGGCTGGTGAACCCCGCCCGCACGTATTTGAAGGCTTCCGTATCCCGCAGTTTCTTGCGGGCCAGGTTGGGCAGGGCCAGGTCGTCAAACAGGAATTCCAGGAATTCCTCCTGGGTAATCTGGAAGGCGAACTCGTCCATGCCTTCGCCGTCCGGGCTGGCCTTGCCCTGGCCGCCGCCCTGGCCACCGCCGCCCTGGGGCTTGGCGACGGTGTCCCCGGCCACAAATTCCTTGTTGCCCGGGTGGACCATCTCCCGGCGCCCGCCCTGGCCGTGATGGAACACCGGTTCGTCAATGTCCCGGGTCGGGATGCTGACTTTCTCCCCCCGCTCAACATCGGTGATAGAGCGTTTCTGCACCGCTTCGGACACCGCCTTCTTGATGTGGTGCCGGTAGCGGCGCAGGAACCGTTCCCGGTTCACCGCGCTCTTGTTCTTGCCGTTCAGTCGTCGGTCGACAATGTGGGTCATGCCCATACCACTGCTCCTCCAGCGCCCGTCAGACGGGGCTTAGTGCGACTTGCGAACCCGCAGGTACCACTCGGCCAGCAGCCGGACCTGCTTCTCGGTATAGCCTCGCTCGACCATGCGCTCGACGAACTGCTTGTGCTTCTTCTGGTCTTCCTGACTGGCTTTGGGGTTGAAGGAGATCACCGGCAGCAGGTCCTCGGTGTTCGAGAACATTTTCTTCTCGATCACGCTGCGCAGCTTTTCGTAGCTGAGCCAGGACGGGTTCCGGCCCTGATTGTTGGCCCGGGCCCGCAGCACGAAGTTGACCACCTCGTTGCGGAAGTCTTTCGGGTTGGAGATGCCCGCCGGCTTCTCGATTTTTTCCAGCTCGTCGTTGATGGACCCCCGGTCGAGGATCTCGCCGGTTTCCGGATCCCGGTATTCCTGGTCCTGGATCCAGAAATCGGCGTAGGTCACGTAGCGATCGAACAGGTTCTGGCCGTACTCGCTGTAGCTCTCCAGATAGGCCGTCTGGATCTCCTTGCCGATGAACTGCACGTAGTGGGGCGCCAGGTATTCCTTGATGAACCGGAGGTAGCGTTCCTGCTGCTCCGCCGGGAACTGCTCCTGCTCAATCTGCTTCTCCAGCACGTACAGCAGGTGCACCGGGTTAGCGGCGATTTCGGTGGTGTCGAAGTTGAACACCTTGGACAGGATCTTGAACGCGAAGCGGGTCGAGAGGCCATCCATACCTTCCATGACGCCGGCGGCGTCCCGGTATTCCTGGATCGACTTCGCCTTCGGGTCGGTGTCCTTGATGTTCTGGCCGTCGTAGACCTTCATCTTGGAGAAAATGCTGGAGTTTTCAGGTTCCTTGATCCGGGAGAGCACCGAGAACTGCGCCAGCATGTCCAGGGTGTCCGGGGCGCAGGGGGCGCCGGCCAGGGAACTGTTGGTGAGCAGCTTGCGGTAGATCTGGATCTCCTCGGTGACCCGCAGGCAATAGGGCACTTTGACGATGTAGACCCGGTCAAGAAAGGCCTCGTTGTGCTTGTTGTTGCGGAAGGTCTGCCATTCGGATTCGTTGGAGTGGGCCAGGATGATGCCGTCAAAGGGCACCGAACCCATGCCTTCGGTGGTGTTGTAGTTGCCTTCCTGGGTGGCGGTCAGCAGCGGATGGAGGACTTTGATCGGCGCCTTGAACATCTCGACGAACTCCATCAGCCCCTGGTTGGCCTTGCACAGGCCGCCGGAGAAACTGTAGGCGTCCGGATCATCCTGGGAGTAATCCTCCAGCATGCGGATGTTCACCTTGCCCACCAGGGCAGAAATGTCCTGGTTGTTGTCGTCGCCGGGCTCGGTCTTGGACACGGCGATCTGATCCAGCACGGACGGGTAGCGTTTGACCACCCGGAACTGGCTGACGTCGCCGCCAAACTCGTGCAGGCGCTTGACCGCCCAGGGCGACATGATGGAGTGCAGGTAGCGCCGGGGAATGCCGTATTCCTCTTCCAGGATCTGGGCGTCCTCGGACGGGTCAAACAGGCCAAGCGGCGATTCGTTCACCGGTGAGCCCTTGATGGCATAGAAGGGTACCTTCTGCATCAGCGACTTGAGCTTTTCCGCCAGGGAGGATTTGCCGCCGCCCACGGGGCCGAGCAGGTACAGGATCTGTTTCTTTTCCTCCAGGCCCTGGGCGGCGTGGCGGAAGAAGGACACGATGTTTTCCACGGCGTCTTCCATGCCGTAGAACTCGGAGAATTCTGGGTAGCGTTTGATGACTTTGTTGGAAAAGATGCGGGACAGGCGCGCGTCCCGTGAGGTGTCCACCAGCTCGGGTTCGCCGATGGCAATCAGCATTCGTTCGGCGGCGGTCGCGTACGCCGATGGGTCCTTTTTGCAGATCTCCAGGTATTCCTCAAGGGAGTATTCTTCCTCCTGAGTCGCTTCATACCGGTTCTTGAAGTGCTGCAGTATGCTCATAGATGGCCCCTCGCTCGCTCTGGTTCAGCCTGTTCAGTTCACGCACGTTCCCCGTTGCGGTACCCCCGCGCATGGGCGGTGGCTTTTCTGGTTATGGGTGGAAGAGATGGAGATTTACAAGGCGCCGGGGAGGCAACGTAATCCCCGGCGCTCTCACCTGAGCTTAGTTCAGGTTCAGGGGCTTGGACAGTGGGCGAGTGGTTAAGGTTCATTAAATTGTGTTAGCGCCGGTTACCGTCGCGTGAGCCGGAACACGCTCTCAGACGCCCCCTCCAGGCCCCGGCGCTTGGCAAAGGGATGGTCCCGGCCGAGGCGGTTGGTGAGCACGTGCTCCACATCGAAATCCAGGCCGTAAAGCTCGTGCACTTCGTCGTTGGAGACGTTGAACGGCGGCCCCTTGATCTGGGTGTCGTAGTCCAGGGTGATCAGCAGGATGCGCACGTTCTCCGGCAGCACCGCGCTCAGGTGCTCCACGTATTTCGGGCGCATGTCCGGCGGCAGCGCGATCAGGGCGGCCCGGTCGTACACCAGGCGAATGTGTTGAAGGTCCGGGGGCGCGAGCTGGAAAAAGTCGCCGCACCAGATCTGCAGGTCGTCGTGCACAAAGCGGGTGAAGGGCTCGCCGGGGGACACGCGGGCTTTCTCCTGCGCCTCCTCGAAAAAGTCCTTGCAGGCGATCTCGCTCAGTTCCACCCCCAGCACAGGATGGCCCCGGTCGTGCAGCCACCACATGTCCCGGGCCTTGCCGCACAGCGGCACAAACACCGCCTCGTGGTCTGTGCCGGCCAGCTCCGGCCAGTGCTCGTGCAGGTACTGGTTGACGGTGCCTTCGTGAAAGCCGATTTCGTTCTTGGCCCAGCGCTCGTGCCAGAATGCGTGTTCCATAACCGCGCACCTCCGTTTGGACGTTTGTTTCAGTCTACCTTACTCTGTCTCTCCCTGAGCCTGGAGATCAACATGAACGCCGTATTCCTTGATGCACTGACCCTGGGTACCGACGTCGACCTCGGCCCCATCGAAACCGTGACCGGCGGGCTGACCCGCCACGATCGCACCGATCCGTCCCAGGTGCTGGAACGCCTGGCGGGCTTCGACACGGTGCTGACCAACAAGGTGGTGCTCACCCGTGCCCACTTCGAGGCCAACCCGCAGCTGAAAACCGTGGCGGTGGTGGCCACCGGCCTCAACAACATTGATCTGCCCGCCGCCCGGGACCACGGCATCAAAGTGCTGAACGTGACCCAGTACGGCCGCTCCACCGTGGCCCAGCACACCCTGGCGCTGATCCTCGCCCTGGCCATTCGCCTGCCGGATTATCAGAAGGACGTGCGGGACGGGCGCTGGGCGAAGAGCGACATGTTCTGCCTGATGGACCATCCGATCATGGAGCTCGAAGGCAAGACCCTGGGCATCGTTGGCTATGGCGACCTGGCCCAGGGCGTGGCCGAGCGGGCCCGGGCGTTCGGCATGAACATCGTGCTGGGCTGCCGCCCCGGCCAGGAGCCGGGCATCGTCGACGGCTATCCCAGAATCCCGCTGGAAGAGCTGCTGCCCAAGGCCGATGTGTTGTCCCTGCACTGCCTGCTGACCGACGACACTCGCAACCTCATTGGCGCCTCGGAACTGGCCCGCATGAAACCCCATGCGCTGCTGATCAACACCAGCCGCGGCGGCCTGGTGGATGAGCAGGCTCTCGCGGACGCGCTGCGAGCCGGCACCATCGGCGGCGCCGGTTTCGACGTGCTCACCGAAGAGCCGCCCCGCAACGGCAACCCGCTGCTGGCCGATGACATCCCCAACCTGATCCTCACCCCCCATTCCGCCTGGGCCAGCCGGGAAGCGCGCCAGCGCATCGTGAACATCACCGCGGATAATCTGGCCGGCGTGGCCTGAGGACCGCTGTGGCCGGCGCACCCGGGAGACCAGCCCCGGTGCGCCTCTGCGGGCTGCGCCCCAGCCTCACCCCCGCCCCTCCGCCCTGAAAAACCCGCCCCGGTATGACGCGGCGCTTGCCGGCGCCGCCGTACACTGCGACGACTCCAACAATAACAACAGGATGTCGCCGCATGTTACGAACCACGCTGGTAGCTGTGTTCTGCTTCTCTGTTTTCAGCTTCAGTCCATTGGCCCTGGCTTTTGAGCCCGGTGAACTGCTCATCTGGATCAACGCCGATAAGGGCGCAAAGGGGCTTGCCGAGGTGGGCGAGCGGTTCACCCGGGATACCGGTATTCCGGTGCGGGTCGAGACCCCCAAGGATCTCACCGCCGAATACGATCACGTGGCCTACTCCGCACGCGCCCCGGACATTGTGATCTGGCCCCACGACCGGTTTGGCAGTTGGATCAACGAGGGTTTCCTCGCGGAGGTGACGCCATCTGACGAGGTGCGCCAGGCGATCGCCCCATTTGCCTGGCGATCGGTGTCGGTTGGGGACCGTACCTACGGTTATCCCATCGCCGTGGAGGTGGTCAGCCTCCTGTACAACCGCAACTTGATCGACACGCCTCCAGACACGCTGAAGGAGTTGGCCGCTATCGATCGCCGTCTCCGTGCGCGGGGTGCACGGGCTATCGCCTGGGATTTCCGGAACGTTTACTTCAGCTGGCCGGTTGTTGCCGGCTCCGGCGGCTACAGCTTTGGCCTTGCCAACGACGCCTATGATCTGGCCGACGTTGGCGTGGCCACCGACGGTGCCGTGGCGGCGGTGGCCGGCATCCGGCGCCTGATGGACCAGGGGGTGCTGGAGCCGGAGGACGATTACGGCCGAATGATGACGGGCTTCAAGGAAGGCCGTATCGCCATGATCATCAACGGCCCCTGGGCCTGGAGCGAGATCCGTGACGCCGGTATCCCGCTGGGCATCGCCAATGTGCCCACCGCCACCGGTGCCCCCGGGCGCCCGTTTGTCGGGGTACTGGCGGCGGGTATCAGCGAGGTGTCGCCCAACCGGGAGGCTGCCCGTCGCTTTCTCGAAGACTACTTGCTGAGCGATGCCGGCCTGAACACGGTGAACAACGACAAACCGCTGGGCGCCGTGGCGCACCTCGGCGTGATGGACACCCTCGGCGAAGACGCGCTGATCCGGCACACCTTCGAGTCGGCAAGCCGGGGTGAGATGATGCCGAACGTGCCGGAAATGAAGCGGTTTTGGAGCCTGATGACCAATCGGTTCGAACGCATGCTGGTCGATGGAGAACCTGTCCGCGAGACGCTCCTCAAAGCCGCGACCCGCCTGGAGCGGCTGGACCAGCTGCGGGGCTGGACCCGCCGGCACTACGTTGTGGACGCGGTGGCAGCCCCCGAGGATGCAGAATGAAGCGCCTGCCCTGGCAGGTCTGAGCAAGGAACTGGCCTGTGGACTCGGCCAGTTTCGCTCCCTCCCTGGGGTGTTCCCGTTCCGGCCATTCCAGTTGCATCACAGTGGTGCTTGCCCGGATCGCTGATACACTGGGGAAAACGACTGGCAACAGGACAGACCGTGGCGTCATTTCAATTAAAACAACGGCTGCAGGCCGCCGAAGACTGGATTCTGGCCAACCCCAACCCACCGAGTCTCTGGCCGTGGACCTGGCTGTACAAGGTTGGTCGGTCGGTGTATGCGCTGGTTCGGGATGTGATCAGCGGGCAACTGACCCTGCACGCTATGAGCCTGGTCTACACCACGCTGCTGAGCATTGTGCCGCTGCTGGCCCTGAGCTTTTCGGTGCTCAAGGCGCTGGGGGTGCACCAGCGGATGGAGCCGTTCCTGTACCAGTTCTTCCAGCCGATGGGGCCGGAGGGCGCCGACCTGGCGGAGAAAATCCTCGGCTTCGTGGACAACATGAAGGTGGGGGTCCTGGGGTCCGTGGGCCTGGCGCTGCTGGTGTATACCGTGGTCTCCCTGGTCCAGAAAATCGAACGGTCGTTCAACGTGATCTGGCGGGTGCCGGACATGCGCTCGCTGTCCCAGCGCTTCAGCAACTATCTGAGCGTGATCATGGTGGGCCCGCTGCTGATGGTGTCGGCCATCGGCATCACCGCCACCATTTTCTCCTCCGACGTGGTGCAGGCCCTTATGGCCATTGAGCCGTTTGGCTCGCTGATTCTGATCATTAGCCGGTTTACCCCGTTTTTCCTGGTGGTAGGGGCATTCACCTTCGTCTACGTGTTTATTCCCAACACCCGGGTAAAGCTGCGCTACGCGTTCATCGCCGGGCTGGTGGCCGGGGTGTCCTGGCAGGCGGCCGGCATGCTGTTCGCCTCCTTTGTGGCCGGCTCGTCCAAATACGCCGCCATCTATTCGAGTTTTGCCATCGGCATCATCCTGTTGATCTGGACCTACCTGAACTGGATGATCCTGCTGCTTGGCGCCAGCCTGGCGTTCTACCTGCAAAACCCGGGCTCCGTGGCCAAGCGTAGCCGGGTGCAGATGTCCCCGGAGTTGCAGGAGCGGGTAGCGCTGGCATTGATGTGGCTGGTGGCCAAACCCTTCAGCCGGGGCGAGCCGGCGCCCCAGCAGGAGGCGCTGGAGCATCGCATGCGCATCCCCGGCGAAGTCACCCGGCTGGTCAGCGACAAGCTGATCCGGGCCAAGCTGCTGTCCCTGGCCGGCAAACAGGGCGACCAGTTGGTGCCGGGGCGGGCCCTGGATTTGATCACGGTGTCTGACATTCTCGCCGTGGTGAGGGAAGACGAAGACCGGCTGGTGACGCGGCTGCCCTCGGTGGTTCCCAAGGGGCTGCTGCGCCACCCCAGGGACCAGGCCTCAGAAACCCTCGCGACGCTGCTTCGGGCGGAGCAGGCTGATACCGCCGATCAAGGCGAGGCTACGACGCCGGCCCGCTCTGAAGCATCTGTTTGAGCGCACTGCGAACCTGGCTGATCTGCTCGGGACTGAGCTGGATCAGCCGGGCCATATCCTCCTCCCCGAGGTTGCGCTGATGCGCCACGCGCAGCACTTCCCGGCTGGCCATAACCATCCCGTCGACCAGTGGCGCGTGGGTCTGTTTCGGGGACGGGCGCTCGGCGGCCAGTAACATCGCGTGGTAGCGCGGTGGCAGGTTCCACTCCGCGGCCAGCAACTGGCAAAGATGCCATTGGTGGCGAGCAATGGCGACCCGGACGACCGCTGGTTCGGGCTCCGTGGTCGCGCCGGCGGTCCGGGTAATGCGCAAAAGCTCCCGGCGCAGGGTCATGTAGGCGAGGGCGGGCATCAGGCCCACCAGGAAGTGGGCGCTGGTGTCCTCGCCCCGGTACCGGGCGATCAGTTCGGCGGCCTTGCCACAGGCCAGCCCCCAGCGCCAGCAACGCTGCGCGAATAGGGCTTCCCGGCTGTTTCGGGCGGACATCATCGGGCGCATGATGGCGGCGGCGATGACGTTGCGAATGCCGTTCATGCCCAGCAGGAACACCGCCTGATCCACCGATTCGATGCGATGATCCCCGTGCCGGAAAAACGGGCTGTTGGCCATCTGCAGCAGTTGATCGGTCAGCGCCGGGTCCTGCAGGATGATCTCCGCCATGGTCTGGCGGCCGGTGTTGTCATCGGACAACGCCCGCATCAGCATGGGTAGCGTCATGGGCTGGCGGGGCAGTTCTTCCAGTTGGCCGTTGAGCAGGCGCTGGTCCAGCAGGCCAAGGGCCGGATCGGTGCCGGCGGCCGGATCGCTGAGGGCGGTTGGGGTGGTGTCCAGGAGCCAGCTGAACAGGTGATTTTCAAGCTGCTCGGCGAGGTCTGTGTGCAACGATTCCGGACCGGACGCGCTGGCGTTCATCGGGTTGAGCAACCGGGTCTCCGGAGCGGACGATGCCTGTGACTTGCGGCCAAATTGCTTCGATACCCAGGCAAACAGTCCCGGCATTCCACGCCCCCCAGCGCCCGTCCGTCTAACGCGTGACTTCAACACCGGGAGTATAGCCATCGTCTACGGATCTGGACAGGGCGGCAGCATCCGAAACCGCCCGAAACGACCTGAAATCCAGGGGGGCTTTAGAAGACTGTTTCCCCGAACACGAACAGCAGTTGGCAGACGCCGGCGGCCAGGCCCAGGAAGGCGCCCACCAGAATCAGCTTGATTTCGTCCTCCTGGAAACAGGGCCGCAGCAGGTCCTGGAACTCCTCGGACGACAGCGCAATCATCCGCTCGACCATGATGGCCTCTACCGCGCGGGCCCGGTCGGTCTCGAACACCGGGTTGTTGAACGAGACCCGGGAAATCTCGATGGCCTTTTCCCCCACCTGGTTCTTCAGGGTGGCAAAGCCCGTGGGCCCGAACGCCATTTGGGTCAGCGCCTTGCCCATACCAGCGGTCTCATCCACCAGCGGCTTGATGTGCTTTTTCACCATGTTGCGGGCGCGGTCGCCCTTGGGGCCTTCCAGAATGGCGGTGATGATGTTGCCCACCGTCAGGATCTCGTGGGTCACAATGTGGCAGAACGCCTCGGCCACTTCCGGCTGGCGCTTCAGAAACAGCCCCTGCAGCCGGAACGGCCCGATCTGGCGCGCCCGTAGAGGCCGGAAGATCACGTTCAGGGCGATCCAGTTAGTGGCCCAGCCCACCAGCAGGCCGAAGAACGGCAGCACCCACCAGGCCGGGTACACGTACCAGACCGCCATCTGTACCACCCCGAACAGGAAGCCGAAGTACAGGCCGGAGTTGACGATGAAGCGGAATTCCACCTCGCCGCACTCCAGGAAAATCCGGTTCAGCAGGCGTTTGTCGCTGGCCAGCCGTTCGATCACCATGCCTTTGATATCAAGCAGGTCTTCAATGTTGTCCGAGATGTCCTCGACCAGGTTGTCTACCAGCTGCGGGGTGGATTTCCGTACCCGCTCGTAGACCATGCGGCGGGCGGAGGTGGGCAGGTTCTCCCAGAACGTGGGGTATTCCCGCAGCATCAGCTCGTCCACGTATTCCTCGATGCGCGGATCCACGGTGTGGATGATGTGGGCAGCCAGCACCTGGGGGTCGATCTGCTGGAAGATTTCCTGCACGGTGCCGATCTTGGAGATGGTGGCGTCCACGCTCTTGGCGGCCATCTTGCGGGCCTTGGAGGGGATGATGCCCTGCCAGCCCAGCAGCGGCGGCTTGCCGATAAACTCCAGCGGGTAGAAGGTCATCTTGATGGCCAGCCAGTTGGTAGACCAGCCAATCAGGGCGGCGATAACGGGAATGCTCAGGTATTGCCAGAATTCCTGGGAGGTCAGCAGGCTTGTCATCCGGTACTCGCACTCGCTTGTTATTTGGGGCGCTGGTGGCCAGGGGCCGGTCGGGCGGCGACCCGGCCAAAACGGTCAGACGAGATAGTGTTGGCCGGCCCGCAAACTGTCAATGACCGGTCCGCCGAAACGGGACGGCGGCACGGTCCATGGCTCAGCCGGCGAGATCGCCCCACAGCCACTGACACAGGGCGAGGGCTGCCACCGGGGCGGTTTCCGTGCGCATTACGCGGGGGCCAAGGGCCACGGGCAGGAAGCCTTCGGACTCGGCGGCGGCGATTTCCTCCGGTGTGAGGCCGCCCTCGGGGCCGATCATCAGGGCAATGGAGGTAGGCCGTTCGAGGGTCTGGAGGTGCCGTTCGGTGCGGTGATGCAGCACCAGCCGAAGGGTGTGATCGGCGGTACGGCGGAACCACTCGGCCAGGTCCATCACCGGGGCGACCTCCGGCACCCGGGCGCGGCCGCACTGCTCGGCGGCGCTGATGGCCACCTGTTGCCAGTGCCGCAGGCGTTTGTCTTCCCGGTCGCCTTTCAGGCGCACGTCGCAGCGTTCGGTGGTCAGGGGCACGATGCGGGTGACGCCCATCTCCACCGCCTTTTGAATGGCGTAATCCATGCGGTCGCCCTTGGACAGCGTCTGCCCCAGGGTGATGTTCAGGGAGGATTCTGTGGCGTTCGGGCGCGCCACCTCCACCTGTACCAGGACGTGTTTCTTGCCGGCCTCGACAATGGTGGCGTCGTAGTCCTGGCCATCGCCGTTGAACAGCACCAGCGCGTCCCCCGCTTGCATCCTCAGTACCCGGCCCACGTGCTGGGCGGCGCTGTCCTCGAGCTGGGCGGTGGTGCCCACGGTGAGGTCGATGGGGCTGTGGATGCGGGGAATACGCATGAGTAATCAGTCCTTTACGGCGATGTCGATGCCTTCGGTGGCCACCTGAGCCAGGTGGCGGATCTGTTCTTCGGTGATGACGTACGGCGGCATCATATACAGCACGTTGCCCAGCGGCCGCAGCAGCGCCTGACGGGTGAGGGCGTGGCGGTACAGACGAATGCCGCGCCGCTCCTGCCAGGGGAAGGGCGTCTTGCTGGCTTTGTCCTTGACCATCTCCACCGCCAGGATCATGCCGCGTTGGCGCACATCTCCCACGTTCGGGTGGTCCGCCAGGTGCGCCACCGAGTCCGCCATGCAGGCGGCCAGGCGTCGGTTGCTCTCAATGACCTGGTTGTCCCGGAAAATGTCCAGGGTGGCCAGGGCCACCGCGCAGCCAATCGGGTTGCCGGTGTAGCTGTGGCTGTGCAGGAACGCCCGCATGGTCTCGTAGTCATCGTAGAAGGCGTTATAAACGTCATCGGTAGTCAATACAACCGAGAGCGGCAGATAGCCCGCGGTCAGTCCCTTGGACAGGCACAGGAAATCCGGGGTGATGCCGGACTGCTCGCAGGCGAACAGGGTGCCGGTGCGGCCAAACCCAACGGCAATTTCATCGGCAATCAGGTGTACGTTGTAGCGGTCGCACGCCTCCCGCAGCCGCGTGTGGTAGACCGGGTGGTGCATGCGCATACCGCCGGCGCACTGGACCAGGGGCTCCACCACCACCGCGCAGATCTCCTCATGGCGCTCGGCTAGCAGTTGCTCCATCGCCTCAAACTGGCGCAGGGCGAAGTCTTCATCGGTTTCGCCGGGCTCTTTCAGGTAGGCGTCCGGGGAAGGCGCGGTGAGCACCTCCATCAGCAGCGGCTGGTAGGTGTCCTTGTACAGGCCCACATCACCCAGGGCCAGGGCGCCCAGGGTTTCGCCGTGGTAGCTGTTGCTCAGGTTGACGAAGTTTTTCTTGGCGGGCTGGCCGTGATTCTTCCAGTAGTGGTAGCTCATCTTCAGGGCCGCCTCGATGGCGGACGAGCCGTTGTCCGCGTAGAAGCAGCGGCTCAGACCCTCCGGCGTCACCTCAATGAGCCGCTCTGACAGCCGCACCACCGGCTCGTGGCTGAAGCCGGCGAGGATCACGTGTTCCAGTTGGCCGATCTGCTCCTGGATGGCCCCGTTGATGCGCGGGTTGGCGTGACCGAACAGGTTGACCCACCAGGAACTGACCGCATCGATGTACCGGTTGCCATCAAAATCCTCCAGCCAGACGCCTTCGCCCCGCTTGATCGGAATCAGCGGCAGGGACTCGTGGTCTTTCATCTGGGTGCAGGGGTGCCAGACGGCGTTCAGGTCTCGGGCGACGAGGTCGGCGTTGCGCATGGGGCCTCCGGTGGCTGGATCATCACGGCTGCGGGTGACTGATGGCTGAGTGGGTGTGCGGGTTCGCGGTTAACCTGCGTGGATATTACAGTTAACCGCGCGCTCTGGCTAGCGCGCCCCGGGGCGCTGACCGGCCGGCCAATGGCGACGATTCGGCGGCCCCGCACAATGGTCTGGAACAATAAAAAAGGAGTGCCGTTATGGAGCTGGCGTTAACACATCCGTACCCGGCGGGTCTGGATCACGTACTGAAGAAATTCCTCGATGAGGGAACCATCCTGGCGAAGAATGCCCGCATTGGCGCCCGCAACGTCCGGGTGGTGCAGAAGCGTCAGGACGAGGCATCGGCCAAGCTGGTGGTGGAGCGGGAGATGACCGCGACGGTCCCTGTGCCCGGCATGCTGGCCAGTTTCCACCGGGAGTGGAACGCCGTGCGCCAGGAGGAACACTGGTTCCAGAAAGACGACGGTGAGTGGCACTGCGAATTCCGGGTCCGCATCGAGGGCATCCCCGCCAAAATCACCGGCATGATGCGCCTGGCCGGTGACAGCACCGCCTGCGAGAATCAGGTCACCCTGAATGTTCGGTGCGATGTGCCGTTGCTGGGCAAGAAGATTGCCCGGTTCCTGATGGACGACTCGCGGGACAAGATTGAGCGCGAATACGAGGCCACCCGGGCGCTGCTGTAGCGCCGGGGCGGGCCTTCCGTGTAAACTTCCGGCAGGCAGACACAGAGCCAGGACGGCTCGATACCCCGCAAAGGATGCGACATGAGTAAAGCCATTGTTCTTCTCGGAGACCTCGGCTCCGACCACGAAGGTTTCCCCCCGACGCCGGTCACCGCCGGTTCCCCCGATGTCCTGATTGACGGCAGGCCCGTCGCCCGCCTGGGTGATCCGCTCGCGCCCCACTCGAAACCCAAACACCCGCCGCACCCGCGAACCATTGCCGCAGGCTCCGCCACCGTCATGATCAACGGCAAACCGGCGGCCGTGACCGGCAGCGCGATTTCCTGCGGGGGTGTGGCGATGGGGTCTGGGTCGGTGGTGGTTGGTGATTCGTAAAACCTTCGAGGCGCTGTCCAGATTAATAACCGCGGAAGCATGGAGGCTTCACTATGGTCATCAAAACGATTCTCAACTTTACGGGCTTGTACTTTGCCTTTCAGCTTTTGGTGGGCACCATCAGCCAGGTGTTCAACATTGACCTGAATTCTGGCGCTCAGATCGGGGTGTTGATGGGGTCCGCCTACGGCGCTATGGCCGCATCGGTTTCAGCGTTTGGCCGAACACCCACGCGCCGGGAGAACTGGATCCTGTCGCTTTGGGTCAACCTGATTGCTCCAATTGTCTCCTCGGTGTGTGTGATAACCGTGTTGTTTATGTCGGAAGGCGCAGCCTACGTGGGTGATTTTATAGCCGCTCTGGGCGAACTTCCGGTTTTGGTGTGGGTGGCCGGTTTTGCGATTGCCTTTTTGTTGCAAACCCTTATTTGTCTATTGATTTTTGGCAGGGGCGCTCGCCGGTATCTGGCAAAAGTGCAGCGTTCAGAGGCTGCCAAAAGGGCGAGTCAAAACTGACCTGCCAAAAAAAGCCCCCGATGGTGGGGGCTTTTTGATCGCGCGATCACCTCAGTGAGACAGCACCCGAGATAGAAACGCCTGGGTGCGTTCACTCTGGGGGTTGTCGAACACGTCGTCGGGTTTGCCTTCCTCGACGATCTGGCCTTCGTGCACGTAGATCACGCGGTCCGCCACTTCCCGGGCGAAGCCCATCTCGTGGGTGACCACCATCATGGTCATGCCTTCCTTGGCCAGCTCGCGCATCACGTCCAGCACTTCACCGATCATTTCCGGGTCCAGGGCGGAGGTGGGCTCGTCGAACAGCATCAGCCGCGGCTCCATGGCCAGGGCCCGGGCGATGGCCACCCGCTGCTGCTGGCCGCCGGAGAGCTGGCTGGGGAACTTGTCCGCCTGGTTGCCGATACCCACCCGGTTGAGCAGCCGCTCGGCGGTGGCGTTGGCGACGGTCTCAGAAGTCTCCTTGACCTTCATCGGCGCCAGCATGATGTTCTTGCGCACGGTCAGGTGCGGGAACAGGTTGAACTGCTGGAACACCATGCCCACTTCCTTGCGGATCTCGTTCAGCGCTTTCTGGTTGCCGCCTTTGGGGGCGAGAGGGTGGCCGTCGACGGACAGTTGCCCGGATTCGTACTCCTCCAGGCCGTTGACGCAGCGGATCAGGGTGGATTTGCCGGAGCCGCTGGCGCCGATGATCACCACCACTTCGCCCTGTTCAACGGTCAGATCAATGTCTTTGAGGACATGCAGCTTGCCGAAGTACTTGTTCATGCCCTTCATTTCAACGATGTGCGTCATGGGTACCTTTCCTTCAGACAGAAGCCACGCCGCGGCGCTCGAGCACACGCAGGATCAGGGACAGTGAGAGGGTTATGGCCAGGTACATAAGAGCCACCACGAAATAGACCTCGAAGGCGGTAAAAGTGTTGGCGATGTACACCTGGCCCTGGCGCACCAGCTCACCGACACCGATGACGGAGAACAGGGACGTGTCCTTGATGCTGACGATGGCCTGGTTGCCCAGAGGCGGGATCATGCGGCGGAAGGCCTGGGGCCATACGATGGACCAGAAAGTCTGGCTGCGGGACAGGCCCAGGGAAACACCGGCTTCGGTCTGGCCCTTGTCGATGGACTGGACGCCACCGCGGACCACTTCGGAGATGTAGGCGCCGGAGTTCAGCGCGATGGCGGCGATGCCCGCCGTCAGCGGATCAATCGGCGAGCCGATCAGGTCTGGCAGGCCGTAGAAAATAAACAGGACCTGCACCAGGATGGGCGTACCCCGGAAGATTTCAATGTAGGCGGTGGCGGGCCACCGCAGGTACGGCTTCTTGCTGATGCTCAGCAGGCCGAACAGGATGCCCAGCAGGAAGCCGATGATCAGGCCGCCAAAGGAGATGAGCAGGGTGTAGGGAATACCTTTGAGCAGGTAGGGGACGGAATCGATGGCGGCTTGCCAGTCGAACTGGAATGTGGATTCCACGGTCGGTGTCTCCGCAGGAGGTTGAGATACGAAATGCCGGGGCACTGGGCCCCGGCGCGGTATTCAGACCTTAGGGTCGATCCTTCCGTTACATGCCTTCGGGCATCGGGCCGAACCACTTCTCGTAGATGGTCTTGTAGGTGCCGTCTTCCTTCATGGACGCCAGCGCTTTGTTGACCGGCTCTACCCACTTGCTGCCGTTCACCAGGGCAATGCCGTACTGCTGGCCTTCGTACAGCGGGCCAACGGTTTTGACTTTGCCTTCACCTTTGGTGCGGGCGAAGTAGCCTACGTTCGGCGCGTCGTAGAACACCGCGTCCACGGCACGGGACATCAGTGCCATGTACATGTCGGAGCTGCCCGGGTATGGGGTGACGCCGTCGTCCTTGTCGAGCTTGTCCTTGAGGTAATCGTAGGAGGTGCTGCCGATCTTGGTGCCAACCTTCATGCCTTCGAGGTCGCTGAAGGCCTTGACGCTGTCGTTGTCGGCACGCACCAGCAGGCGCAGACCGGAATCGTAGTACGGGTCGGAGAAATCGACGATCTGCTCACGCTCATCGGTGATGGTGATGCCGGCAATGGCAATGTCCACGTTGCCGGTTTGCAGGGCCGGGATAATGCCGTTGAAATCCATGGTGTTCAGGTCGTAATCGAAGCCCGCGCGCTTGGCGACCTCGGCGATGATTTCCATGTCGAACCCGATCATCTTGCCGGATTCCTGGTCCATCATTTCAAAGGGAACGAAGCTCGGGTCGGTGACGACCTTGAGGGTTTCCGCGCTTGCTGTCCCCGCTGCCAACGTCAGTGCCAGGCTTGCACCGAGGGTCTTCAGCCATTTGCTGTTCATGGTTTCTCCTTTTGGTTTTTATCAGGCTCCGATTGCCCGGTAAGGCAAGCCGGAAGGCAACGGCCGGTCACCGCGCCGCCCGGGGAGCGTTCATAGAACTGCATCACAAACAGTTTAGACTATGACCTATTGGGCTGCATGAAATCAAATGCTTGGGGTTTGCTGGGGGAGAAGAAGGGGTCAGATGAACGCCTTCATCTGACCCCGGAGGCTCAGGAAATTGGCGGCGGAAATGGGGTCAGATGAAAGCGTTCATCTGACCCCCGGAGAGTCGCACCCGGGGCCAGAAAAAAGGGGTCAGATGAAGGTTTTCATCTGACCCCCGGGTTCGCCTTTTGCGCGCGCGGACCGGCTAATTAAGCATTTAAAAAGCGATTTTCTCGCGATCCCGGATGCCCAGGTTCTTCCAGATGCTCAGGCTCGGCTCAGCCTGGTTCAGCGTGTAGAAGTGCAGGCCCGGAGCGCCGGCCTTGAGCAGGCGTTCGCACATGCGGGTTACCACTTCTTCGCCAAACTGGCGGATGCTCTCGCTGTCGTCGCCGTAGGCGTCGAGCTGCTTACGGATCCAGCGGGGGATTTCCGCGCCGCACATGTCCGAAAATCGCACCAGGCTGGAGTAGTTGACGATGGGCATGATGCCCGGCACCACTGGAAGGGTGACGCCCAGCTTTTCCAGCCGGTCGATGAAGTAGAAGTAGCTGTCCGCGTTGAAAAAGTACTGGGTGATGGCGCTATTGGCGCCGGCCTGTACCTTGCGGGCGAAGTTCTTCAGGTCTTCCTCGGCGTTGCGAGCCTGGGGATGAAACTCCGGGTAGGCGGCCACTTCCAGGTTGAAGTGATCGCCGCTGTGCTCCCGGATGAAGCTCACCAGATCGTTGGCGTAGCGCAGTTCACCGGCCGCCCCCATGCCCGAGGGCAGGTCGCCCCGGAGGGCGACGATGCGGTTGATGCCATTGGCCTTGTACAGGTCCAGCAGCTCGCCGATCTCCTCGCGGGTGCCACCCACGCAGGAGAGGTGGGGCGCGGTGGAAATGCCCTGCTTGTGCAGGGACAGCACCGTTTCAATGGTGCGGTCCCGGGTCGAGCCCCCGGCGCCAAAGGTCACCGAAAAGAAATCCGGATTGACCTCGGCCAGGGTGTCGCGGACCGCCTGGAGTTTTTCCTTGCCCTGGTCGGTCTTGGGCGGGAAAAACTCGAAGCTGAACCGTCGCTTGAAGTGCTTTTGCGATTCCATGTCAGTATCCGATCAGTACCTGTAGCTTTCCGGCTTGTAAGGGCCTTCCACCGGCACGCCGATGTACTTGGCCTGCTCCGGGGTCATCTTGGTGATCACGCCACCAAAGCCTTCCACCATCGCCCGGGCCACTTCCTCGTCCAGTTGCTTGGGCAGCACCTGCACGTACACGCCCTTGGCTTTGGAATCGGCCGGCAGGTCGGCAAACTTGCGCTCGAACAGGTGCATCTGGGCCAGCACCTGGTTGGCGAAGGAGCCGTCCATGATCCGGGACGGGTGGCCGGTGGCGTTGCCCAGGTTCACCAGGCGGCCTTCGGACAGCAGGATCAGGTGGTCGTTGGCGGCTTTGTCGCGGTACACCACGTGCACCTGCGGCTTCACCTCATCCCACTGCCAGTGCTTGCGCATGTAGGCGGTGTCGATTTCGTTGTCGAAGTGGCCGATGTTGCACACCACGGCGCCGCTCTTGAGGGCTTTGAGCATGTTGGCGTCGCACACGTTGACGTTACCGGTGGTGGTCACCAGCAGGTCGGTGGTGGCCAGCAGCTCGGCGTTGACGCACTGCTCGGTGCCGGTGTTGACGCCGTTCAGGTACGGGGACACCACTTCAAAGCCGTCCATGCAGGCCTGCATGGCGCAGATCGGGTCGGCTTCGGTGACTTTCACGATCATGCCTTCCTGGCGCAGGGACAGGGCAGAGCCTTTGCCCACGTCGCCGTAGCCAATCACCAGGGCTTTCTTGCCGGACAGCAGGTGGTCGGTGGCGCGCTTGATGGCGTCGTTCAGGCTGTGGCGACAGCCGTACTTGTTGTCGTTCTTGGACTTGGTCACCGAGTCGTTGACGTTGATCGCCGGCACCTTCAGTTTGCCTTCCCGCAGCATTTCCTGCAGGCGATGCACGCCGGTGGTGGTCTCTTCGGTGATGCCGTGGCAGTTATCCAGGATGTGCGGGTACTTGGTGTGCAGCAGTTCGGTCAGGTCGCCGCCGTCGTCCAGGATCATGTTCGGTTCCCAGTCGGCCACGTCGGCGCCCACGGTGCGCTCGAGGCACCACTCGTACTCGTCGTCGGTCTCGCCTTTCCAGGCAAACACGGGAATGCCCTGGGCAGCGATGGCGGCAGCGGCCTGGTCCTGGGTGGAGAAGATGTTGCAGGAGGACCAGCGCACGTTGGCGCCCAGTTCCACCAGGGTCTCTATGAGTACGGCGGTCTGGATGGTCATGTGGATGCAGCCCATGATGTTGGCGCCTTTCAGCGGCTGCTCGGCTTTGTACTTCTCCCGCAGCTTCATCAGGGCGGGCATTTCGCCTTCGGCGATGCGGATTTCCTTGCGGCCCCAGTCTGCCAGGGCGATGTCGCGTACTTTGTAGTCGTCAAAGCTGTTCAGTTTTTCTGCCGGAGTGCTCATGTGTTTCTCCTGTCCGTTTTCTTAGTTGGCCTTGGGAGGAGTCTCGTCCCCTGGCCGCTGACTTTGGGGGAGGCGGGCGTGGGGTGTTGCTTTCGCGGAATCGCTACGAGCACATCCATGTGCGCTTGGCTCAGGCCATCCATGGCCTTCGACATTCCGCGAAAGCAACACCCCACGCCCGCGTCCGAGTTCAGGCGTATGCGGTCATTAAGTACGCCATTCGTTCCGTTTCAGGCCTCTTGCGGGCGTTGAACGCAATCGGCACTTTTTGGAAAAGCCCACACCGGACGTTTCGTGCGGTGGTGAGGGATCGCTGTCGGGGACTGTGGAGGGCCAGGGATGGCCCGACCCAAGCGCACACGGACGTGCTTGTAGCGTGTCCCCGACAG
Source organism: Marinobacter sp. C2H3 (assembly GCF_037080155.1). Classification (NCBI taxonomy): domain Bacteria; kingdom Pseudomonadati; phylum Pseudomonadota; class Gammaproteobacteria; order Pseudomonadales; family Marinobacteraceae; genus Marinobacter; species Marinobacter sp. C2H3. The sequence continues at coordinate 643,627 of NZ_JBBBNZ010000001.1, forward strand.
CGATCCCTCAGCGCCGCTGCCCCAACAGACAGCGGGCCGGCCTTATAAAGAGGCCCGGCTCCCAAGCTCGGCCTCAAGCAGCATCAAATCCCCGCCGCGTCCCGAAGGGCGTCGGCGCGGTCAGTCTTCTCCCACGGGAACGCGGTAAAGGTCTCGCCCTTCACCGTCATCTCGAACGGATCCCGCCCGAAGTGGCCGTAGGCCGCGGTGGCCCGGTACATCGGGTGCAGCAGGTCCAGCATGCGGGTGATCGCGTATGGGCGCAGGTCAAAGTGCTGGCGGACCAGGTCGATGATCTTGTCGTCGCCGATCTTGCCGGTGCCGAAGGTGTTCAGGGAAATGGAGGTCGGCTGCGCCACGCCGATGGCGTAGGACACCTGAATCTCGCATTTCTCCGCCAGGCCCGCGGCCACGATGTTCTTGGCCACGTAGCGGCCGGCGTAGGCGGCGGAACGGTCCACCTTGGACGGGTCCTTGCCGGAGAACGCGCCACCACCGTGACGGGCCATGCCGCCGTAGGTGTCCACGATGATCTTCCGGCCGGTCAGGCCGCAGTCGCCCACCGGGCCGCCGATCACGAACTTGCCGGTCGGGTTGATGTGGAACTGGGTGTCCTTGTGCAGCAGCTCGGCCGGCAGGGTCTGCTTGATGACCAGCTCCATCACCGCCTCTTTCAGGTCCGCCTGGGTGACGTCCGGATCGTGCTGGGTGGACAGCACCACCGCATCGATGCCCACTACCTGGCCGTTCTCATAGCGGCAGGTGACCTGGCTCTTGGCGTCCGGGCGCAGCCACGGCAGCAGGCCGCTCTTGCGGGCCTCGGCCTGGCGCTGTACCAGGCGATGGGAAAAGGTGATGGGGGCCGGCATCAGCACGTCGGTCTCGTTGCTGGCGTAGCCGAACATCAGGCCCTGGTCGCCCGCGCCCTGGTCTTCGGGCTTCTGCCGGTCCACGCCCTGGGCGATATCCACGGACTGCTTGCCGATGATGTTGATTACGCCGCAGGTGCTGCCGTCGTAGCCCACATCGGAGGAGGTGTAGCCGATGTCGTTGATCACGCCCCGAACCAGATCTTCCAGGTCGACCCAGGCGCTGGTGGTAATTTCACCGCCAACGATGGCGACACCGGTCTTGACCATGGTCTCGCAAGCCACGCGGGCGTGCTTGTCTTCCGTCAGGATGGCGTCCAGCACCGCGTCGGAGATCTGGTCGGCCAGCTTGTCCGGATGGCCCTCGGAGACCGATTCGGAGGTGAAAATGTTGTAGTCGGACATAGGCATTTGCTCCCTGTGAGCGCGTTGAGGCGCCAAGCGCCGTTCAATTCGTGCCGGCCGGAAATGACCGGTGCCGGCGTCGATATTTTCAAGGGTTAGCGGCAGTACGTAAAAGTACGTACAACCATATCAAAAAATTTTGATATGCCTCCGGTCAACTGCCGGTGGCATCCGTTTTCCAGAACTCCCGAACCTGAATCTGAAAGCCGTTGCGAAGGCCAATAAACAGCTGCTCTCCGGCGATCAGCCCGGCGTCCAGCGCCCAGCGTGTCAGCTCTTCCGGCTCGAAGCCCAGCCACAAATCGCCGCAGTTGGCCTTGGCCCAATCCTGGTCGTGGCTGCACAGATCGCTGACCACAAAACAACCGTTCGGGTGCATCAGGGCCGCCGCGTCCAGAAACATATCCGCCGGGCTGGGCACGTGGTGCAGCACCATGTTGGCCACCACCAGATCAAAGGCATCTCCGCGACCCAGTAGAACGTCCGTGACCCCTTCCACCAGGTCAATGTTGGCCAGCCGCCCCTCAATGCAGGTGCGGGCCGCCTTGGCCAGCATGTCCCGGCTGTTGTCCAGGGCCACCACTTCCGGGAACAAGGCCGACAGAACCGGCAGAAAGCCACCCTCGCCGGGTCCGATTTCCAGCGCTGAATGCCAATCACGACGACGGGCCCGCTTGCGGATCAGCTCGGCGGTGGGCGTGGCGTAAACGTCGAACGCGGCAATCAGTTCCTGTTGCTCCCGGAACTGCTCGGCGTGCCGTGCAAAAAACGCCTGGGACTGATCCGCCCGCTGGGCGCGGATGGCCTCGATCTTGTCCTGGAGCTCCGGCGCCAGTGGCACCCGATCCACCGCTTCGAACACCTGGCGGATGGCAAAATCGCTGAGCCGGTCGCCGTCCAGCCGCACCGGGCGGCGGTAGAAGATGGCGTTACCCTCCCGCTGGGGTTCCAGCAGACCGGCCTTATGCATCACCTTCAAATGATGGCTCATGCCGGACTGGCGCATGTCGAACATCTGGCTCAGTTCCAACACCCCAAAGGTGTCCCGTCGCAGCACCCGCAGGATTTCCAGGCGTAGCGGGTCGCCGCTGGCCTTGAAAATCGGCGCCAGCAGTTCCACCGGAGCCAGTGTGATGGCCTCGGGCGATGCGGCGTCAGCCGCGGGCTGCGCTGGTGTGCTGGGTGTGGTTAGGGGTGCGTTCATAGCGGGAAAGTGTAGGGGGGATTGGTTGGTCAATCAATATCCATATCAAAAAATTTTGATATAGGTCCGCATTGCTGCCGATTTGCTCAGGCACGCCCTAATCGGCGAAAATACGCGCCTTATTTTTTACCCCCGTGAACCGATCCTGTAAAAACTGGAGAAACGTCAATGCCGTCCCGTAAAGATCTCGCCAACGCCATTCGCGCGCTGAGCATGGATGCGGTGCAAAAAGCCAAGTCCGGCCACCCGGGTGCGCCCATGGGCATGGCGGATATCGCCGAGGTACTGTGGAACGATTACCTGAGCCACAACCCGGCCAACCCGCACTGGGCCAACCGCGACCGCTTCGTGCTGTCCAACGGTCACGGCTCCATGCTGCAGTATTCTCTGCTGCACCTGAGCGGGTACGACGTCAGCATTGATGACATCAAGAACTTCCGGCAGCTGCACTCCAAAACCCCGGGCCACCCGGAATACGGCTACACTCCGGGCATTGAGACCACCACCGGTCCGCTGGGCCAGGGCATTGCCAACGCGGTCGGCTTTGCCATCGCCGAGAAAGCCCTAGCGGCCCAGTTCAACCGCCCCGGCCACGAGATTGTGGATCATTACACTTACGCCTTCCTGGGAGATGGCTGCCTGATGGAAGGCATCTCCCACGAGGTGGCCTCCCTGGCCGGTACCCTGGGTCTTGGCAAGCTGATCTTCTTCTATGACGACAACGGCATTTCCATCGACGGCGAGGTGGAAGGCTGGTTCACGGACGACACCCCCAAACGCTTTGAAGCCTACGGCTGGCACGTGGTGCCGGCGGTGGACGGCCACGATCCGGAGGCCATCCGCGCCGCCATCGAAGCCGGCCGCGCCAACACCGATCAGCCCACGCTGATTTGCTGCAAGACCATCATTGGTTTCGGTTCCCCCAACAAACAGGGCAAGGAAGACTGCCACGGCGCGCCCCTGGGCGACGATGAAATCGTGCTGACCCGGGAAGCCCTGGGCTGGCAGCACGGCCCGTTCGAGATTCCGGCGGACATCTACCAGGCTTGGAACGCCAAAGACAAAGGCGCGGCTGCCCAGAGCGCATGGGAAGCCCGCTTCGCCGCCTACGAGAAAGCCGAACCGGCCCTGGCGGCCGAGTTCAAGCGCCGGATGGCCGGCGAGCTGCCGGCGGACTTCGCCGAGAAAGCCCAGGCCTATATCCAGGAGTGCCAGGACAAGGGCGAGACCGTGGCCTCCCGCAAGGCCTCCCAGAACACCCTGAACGCCTACGGCCCGATGCTGCCGGAACTGATGGGCGGCTCCGCTGACCTGGCCGGTTCCAACCTCACCATCTGGTCCGGCGTAAAAGGCGTGACCAAAGAGGATGCCTCCGGCAATTATCTGTACTACGGCGTACGCGAGTTCGGCATGGCTGCCATCATGAATGGCCTGGCCCTGCACGGCGGTTTCGTGCCCTACGGCGCCACCTTCCTGATTTTCATGGAATACTGCCGCAACGCCGTGCGCATGGCGGCGCTGATGAAGCAGCGCTCCATCTTCGTGTTCACTCACGATTCCATCGGCCTGGGTGAAGACGGCCCGACCCACCAGCCGGTCGAGCAACTGGCCAGCCTGCGCACCACCCCGAACATGAGCACCTGGCGCCCGGCCGATACCGTGGAATCCGCGGTCGCCTGGAAGGCCGCCCTCGAGCGCAACGACGGCCCTACCGCCATGGTCTTCTCCCGCCAGGGCCTGCCCCACCAGCAACGTGACGCCGAGCAGTTGGCCAACGTCGCCCGGGGCGGCTACGTGCTGTCCGACAGCGAAGGCACTCCGGAACTGATCCTGATTGCCACCGGCTCCGAAGTGGCCCTGGCCCAGGACGCCGCCGCCAAGCTGCGGGAGCGGGGCACCGCCGTTCGTGTGGTCTCCATGCCGTCCACGGACGTGTTCGATGCCCAGAGCGCCGAGTACAAGCAGCAGGTGCTGCCGCTGGAAGTGACCAATCGCATCGCCATCGAAGCGGCCATCGCCGACTACTGGTACAAGTATGTGGGCCTGGACGGCCGGGTGATCGGCATGACCACCTTCGGTGAGTCTGCCCCGGCCGGTGAGCTGTTCAAGGAGTTCGGCTTTACCGTCGACAACATCCTTGAGACCGCCGACGAGCTGCTGGACGCCTGATGAGCCGACCCGCGCCGTGTCGCATCGCCATCAACGGGTACGGCCGTATCGGCCAGTGCGTGTTGCGGGCGCTTTATGAGAACGGCTATCGCGATCACCTGCAGGTGGTCGCGATCAACGAGCTCTCGGACATCGATACCATCGCGCACCTGACCCGCTACGATTCCACCCACGGGCGGTTTCACGGGTCCATTGCGGTGGAGGGCGACGATCTGCTGGTGAACGGCGACCGCATCCGCATCCTGCGCCATCCGGACCCGGCGGACCTGCCCTGGCGGGCGCTGGGGGTGGATCTGGTGCTGGAGTGCTCCGGCGCCTACTCGGACCGGGCCACCGCGCAAAAGCACATCGACGCGGGCGCCAAACGGCTGCTGTTTTCCCAGCCCGCCGAGCCGGACGTGGACCGCACCGTGGTGTTCGGCATCAACGACGCGGACCTGAGCGACCGGGACGTGATTGTTGCCGCCGGCTCCTGCACCACCAACTGCCTGGTGCCGGTGATCCAGGTGCTGGACAACGCCTTGGGCATTGAGCAGGGCACCACCACCACCATCCACGCGGCCATGAACGACCAGCCGGTGATCGACGCCTATCATCACCAGGACCTGCGGCGCACTCGCAGCGCCCTGCACAACATCGTGCCGGTCAACACCGGGCTGGCCCGGGGCATCGAACGCCTGCTGCCGCACATGGAAGGGCGCTTCAGCTCCGTGGCCATGCGCGTACCAACACTGAACGTCTCCGCCATCGACATGGTGGTGAACGTGCGAAAAACCACTGACGTGACAACGGTGAACCGTCTCCTGAAAGAGGCCGCCCACGGCCCAATGCGAGGCATCCTGGACTACACCGACGAACTCCTGGCCAGCTCCGATTTCAACCACGACGCCCACTCCGGCGTCGTGGACGGCGGCCAGACCCGCGTTACCGGCGGCACCATGGTGAAGGTGCTGTGCTGGTTCGACAACGAATGGGGGTTCGCCAACCGGATGCTGGACGTGAGCAGGAGCTGGCTGGAAAAGACTGAAAGCGGGGTTGACGACGCGGGCAGATGACGCCGGGCCATGAAAACGGGGTCAGATGAACGCTTTCATCTGACTCCAGATTCGAGCTCCGGATTCGCGCCCAGGATCGGGGCAGATGGACGCTTTCATCTGACCCCAGGTTTAACCCAGGTTCACCCAAGTTCGGGGTCAGATGAAGGCCTTCATCTGACCCCAGGTTCAAATTGATAGGGAAGACTGACATGGCCATCAAGAAAATGACCGACCTTCAGCTCGCCGGCAAGCGCGTGCTGATCCGTGAAGACCTGAACGTGCCCGTGAAAAACGGCAAAGTCGCCAGCGACGCCCGCATCCGCGCCGCGCTGCCGACCATCAAGGCCGCCCGGGACGCCGGCGCCAAGGTGATGTTGATGTCACACCTTGGCCGCCCGGAAGAGGGCGTGTACGACGAAGCCGCCTCCCTCAAGCCGGTGGCAGACCACCTGAGCGACGTGCTCGGCCAGGACGTTCGCCTGATCAAGGACTACCTCGGCGGCGTTGACGTGGCCGACGGCGAAGTCGTGCTGTTCGAAAACGTCCGCTTCAACAAAGGTGAGAAGAAAGACGACGAGGCCCTGGCCAAACAGTACGCCGCCCTGTGCGACGTCTACGTGATGGACGCCTTTGGCACCGCCCACCGCGCCCAAGCCTCCACCCACGGCGTGGCGAAATTCGCCCCCGAAGCTTGCGCTGGCCCGCTGCTGGCGGCGGAACTCGACGCCCTCGGCAAGGCCCTGGACAACCCGGCCAAGCCCGTGGTTGCCATCGTTGGCGGCTCCAAGGTCTCCACCAAGCTCGACGTACTGAACGCCCTGGAAAAAGTGTGCGATCAGATCATCGTCGGCGGCGGGATTGCCAACACCTTCCTGGCGGCCGCCGGCCACCCGGTGGGCAAGTCCCTGTGCGAGCACGACCTGATCGACACCGCCAAAGACATCGCCAGCCGCGTGGAAATCCCGCTGCCGGTGGACGTAGTCGTCGCCAGCGAATTCGCCGAAACCGCCACGGCAACGGTCAAGAACATCTCCGACGTGACCGCCGACGACATGATCCTCGACGTAGGCCCGGAAACCGCCGGCGAGTTCGCCCAACTGCTGAAAAACGCCAAGACCATCCTCTGGAACGGCCCGGTGGGCGTGTTCGAGTTTGACCAGTTCGGCAACGGCACCAAGGCCCTGGCCAACGCCATCGCCGAGAGCAGCGCCTTCTCCCTGGCCGGCGGCGGCGACACCGTGGCGGCCGTTGACAAATACGGCGTAGCTGACAAGATTTCCTATATCTCCACCGGTGGCGGCGCCTTCCTGGAATTCGTGGAAGGCAAAACCCTCCCGGCGGTTGCGGTACTGGAAGAACGCGGCGCCTGATACGGGCCGTCCTGCCGGACGACCCGAGGAAAGGGCGAGTCGCGAGCCGGTGTTAACCACCGTAGTGGGCTCGCAAGGTGGGCGGGAGTGCTGCTTCGCGGAATGTCGAAGGCCAAGGATGGCCTGAGCCAAGCGCACAGGGATGTGCTTGTAGCGGTTCCGCGAAGCAGCACTCCCGCCCGCCGCCGCAGGCTCCAATAAATCAGACTTCAATAAAGCAGGCCCGAACAAAGCCTGGCGATAAAACAGAATTCAATCATCACAGCCCAACGAGGAGACAACCCATGGCCCTGATTTCGATGCGGCAACTACTGGACCACGCCGCCGAGCATGGTTACGGTGTGCCCGCCTTCAACGTGAACAACCTCGAGCAGATGCGCGCCATCATGCAGGCGGCGGACAAAACCGACTCTCCGGTGATTGTCCAGGCCTCCGCCGGCGCCCGTAAATACGCCGGCGCGCCCTTCCTGCGCCACCTGATCCTGGCGGCCATCGAGGAGTTCCCGCACATTCCCGTGGTTATGCACCAGGACCATGGCACCAGCCCCTCCGTGTGCCAGCGCTCCATCCAGCTGGGCTTCAGCTCCGTGATGATGGACGGCTCCCTGGGCGAAGACGGTAAAACCCCCACCAGCTACGAGTACAACGTTGACGTCACCCGTCGCACCGTTGAGATGGCGCACGCCTGCGGCGTGTCCGTCGAAGGCGAGCTGGGCTGCCTGGGCTCCCTCGAAACCGGCCAGGCCGGCGAAGAGGACGGCATCGGCGCCGAGGGTAAACTCGACCACAGCCAGATGCTGACCGACCCGGAAGAAGCAGCGGACTTCGTCAAGAAAACCGGCGTGGACGCCCTGGCCATTGCCATCGGCACCAGCCACGGCGCCTACAAGTTCACCCGTCCGCCCACCGGCGACATCCTGGCGATTGACCGCATCAAGGAAATCCACGCCCGGATCCCGGACACCCACCTGGTCATGCACGGCTCCAGCTCCGTGCCCCAGGAGTGGCTGAAGATCATCAACGAGTTCGGCGGCGAGATCCCGGAAACCTATGGCGTTCCCGTGGAAGAAATCGTTGAGGGCATCAAGCACGGCGTGCGCAAGGTCAACATCGATACCGACCTGCGCCTGGCCTCCACCGGCGCCATCCGCCGGTTCCTGGCCCAGAACACCGCCGAGTTTGACCCGCGCAAATACCTGAAGGAATCCATCAAGGCGATGGAGGAGATCTGCGTGGCCCGCTACGAAGCCTTCGGCACCGCCGGCAACGCCAGCAAGATCAACCCGATCAACCTCGAACGCATGTTTGAGCGGTACTCGGCCGGGGAGCTTGATCCGAAGGTTAAGTAATATTCGCTGAACATTGGCGATTGCCCTCCCAGCCTGAGGCTTGCGGGGGACGAACCGGGGCGGAGGCCCTGCGCAAGACTGTCTGTGGCCAGGGATGGGCACAGCCAAGCCCTACAAGGACGTACTTGCGGGCGTGTCTTGCGCAGGGCCTCCGCCCCGGTGCGTTTGGAACCGTTTTTAAGTCATCTCGGGCTGATTGTTATTTCAGGGTGCCGGCTCGAATTGGGGGGATGTGCTTTTACTCGCTGCGATGAGTTTTTCATCTGACTTCTTGTGACCTGGCAAAAAGTTCCGCAATTAAATTCTCTATTACGTTTCTTTAATCCAACTTTTACGCTAACCTCTATTTCCTGAGTGCCTCGCTGAGGCTGATGTCCATACATGGATTGTAGTGATGTACACATTGGAGCGTGTGGTCTGTCCGGCTTTTTTGTGCCTATTTTTTTCTGCTGTTGCTTGTGCTGCATCGGCTGTTGCGCCCGGGCAATGTGAGGCAGAAGCGGGTTATCTGGACTTTCTGCAGTCGAGGGGCGCGCCGTATAGCCCGAATCAAGACTTTTCCTGCTTTAAGAATCTTGCCGACATCGATGCCGATGATTATCTCCTGGTTGATGTCCGGCCGCCGGAAGCATTCCGTGGGGTTCATATTCCCGGAAGCGTTAATCTCCTCCCATTAAAACTTCTCGCTACTACCACCCTCAGCGACAAAAAGTTACTGATCGTTAACAAGGGGTTTGACGTGTCAGAGCTTGCGCAGCTATGCGCAAGCGCCAAGCATCGTGGCTTCGATAAGCTTCGCGTGCTTAATGAAGGCATCGCAGGTTGGGCCGCATCAGGACGATCTCTGGAGGGTAATCGGGAGGCAATCGCCGATATTGATCTGCTGAGCGCCTCCGAATTCCTCGCAGGATTGGAGTTTGGCCATACCTCAGTGATGACCACTCATCGCTTTTTGCCGTTTTTCAGAGAGCATGCGCCCCCGGATACGCCGATATCGGAATTGGACCTCTCGAAAAACATTGAAAGTCAGGTTTTCGATAACTTCCTTAATAATTCGTCTGTCCAGCCTCTTCGAATAGTCCTCTTAGGCGACCTCAATGAAGAGGACATTCAAAGACCCAAACTGCGACAAGTCTTCAGGCTCGTAACGTCTTCAGGGTCGTTGTTTCAGGAATACAACCGGCTTCGGTTGATTGCTGGTCAACGAGACGCCATACCAAAACGATTTTTATGCGGGGGCTGATGGATGACCACGCATAAACCTTTTTGGATAGGCCTAGTAACCCTTTCATTCGTTTTCTCGGTGACTCTTTCCTGGTTTGTTGGGCAAGCGCTTCAGCCCCCTGTCGAGCAACGAATGTTCAAAGATGCGGAAAAGCGCGTCGTTCGATATAGCTTCACGCTGAGGAATGAGACAAATCTCACCGTCGATGACGTCCGTTTCACGGCGTTTGCTCCAGTAAAAAATACGCCTTTCCAAACCGTCCAAAGCATCGGCGCCACGTCGCCGTTCCAGATCCAGTCAGATGCTTTGGGCAATCAGCGTCTTATCTTCATGATTGAGCCTATCGCGCCCTTCGGGGAAAGGGTCGTCACCGTCACTACGATCGTTTTTATGCGAAAACAGCCCATTCAAACGACACCTTTGTTCAGCGATAAGACGCCGAGGCAGTGGCGGACCCCCACTCTGGCGAAGGGGCACGCTGCTGTCCTGAGTGCATTAAACGCGATAGGCCCTGAGCGTGGTGCGGCAACGTTGAAACCTTGGGGCGTGAGAGCAACAGGTTGGGTGCACGGCGCTCTCAAGGATGTTGGCTATGTCTCCAGAGATCTGGGACCAGAGTACGCTCTGACAGAGCGGGCCGGCGATTGTACAGAGTACATGGGCGCGTTCGTCGAGCTCGCTCGCCAATCTTCCGTTATTGCTGTGTCTGTCGCGGGCTTTCGAACTCATGGCATTTCTCAGCTTGTTGAGGCCTCTGACTACCACAACTGGGCCATGGCCAGATTCGGAAATAAATGGGCAGTCAGTGACCCCTACATGAACGAATTCGCGTCTCACCAAGATGAATATGTGGCCTTTAGGTTGCTGGGTGGCGGAGATAACGGCAGCGACGCCCAACGGTTTTTTAGCCATGACGACAGAATCTCTGTCGTGATGCGCTGATTCAGGACTTTATGGAATTTCATAAGGGAATATTTGAGTGATTGCATGTAATCGGATTGCCCTATTTAGCTTGCTGGCCTGGCTTCTTGCCGCGAGTGCCAATGTCTACTCTCAGGTCATCACAGAAAACACTGCTATTGGTGCGAATGACCTTTCCTTGGATGGGCAGGCTTTAGTGGTCGATGGTGCAGTGCTCACACTGGATGGTTCGCATCAATTTCAGTCACTGCTCTTGACCAATGGCGCCCGGCTAACCCATTCGGCGGCCTCGGCGGATAAACTCAGCATCACTGTCGATGAAGGTGTTCAGATTGATGAGGGGGCGTCGATAGACGCCTCTTCACGCGGTAACGGCAGGCCCGGCGGGATAAACGAAAATGCGGGCGGAAGTTATGGGGGGCGAGGTGGCTTTTATGGGGGATCGCACAGTGCCATTGAGTATGGCTCATATGAGTTTCCAAACGAACTGGGCACGGGCGGAGACAATCTTCGGGGAGGTGGAGCTGTTCATTTAAAGGCGAAGCGCCTCACTCTCAACGGCTCTATTTTGGCCAACGGCGGAAATAACACTAGTCACGGTGGAGGTGGTAGTGGGGGCTCTATCTGGCTCGACGTTGAAACCATGGAAGGAGCAGGCGTTATTCGAGCGGATGGCGGGAACGCACGCTCAGGTTATATAGGCAGCGGTGGCGGTGGTGGCCGGATTGCCGTGTATTTTGAGACAAACATCGGATTTAACCTTGACGGCATTTCCGCGTTTGGCGGTCATGAAGGTGCTAGCTCCTCTGCTGCGGGCAACGCTGGTACCGTTTTTGTATCGGACCGGATGAGCCAGCAAAGCCAGCTTCTGATCATCGGGAATGACTCGAATAGTCAGCAAACGTCTTTTCTTGGCCAGGTTTTACCTGGTATGACGTTGTTCGTTAAGCAATCCAATCTCAAACTTCTTCCAGCAAATTTTCCGTTGGGCATACCGGTAGAGTCGGACAATGCCGCTATCACGATGGATGGTCGACTTGCCCTGATGTCTCTGACACTCAGGAACAACTCCATACTGACGCACTCCGTGGCTGCGGATGAAAAACTCGATCTTACGCTGCTTGGAAAACTTGAGGTCGACAGCACCTCCTCAATTGATGTGAGCAGTCGTGGTCGGGCGAGTCCGAGCGGCCAAAATGAATATGTCGGTGGCAGTTACGGCGGCCGTGGTGGTGCTTACGGGAATACCGCTAGCGCAGAAGAGTTTGGCAGCTATACGGCGCCGGTGGATTACGGTCTCGGTACGGATAATCTGCGGGGCGGTGGTGCCGTTCGGTTGACCGCCGATGAGCTGGTCCTTGACGGGAGCATCCAAGCTAACGGCTCTACTAATGGTAGCCACGGCGGTGGCGGAAGTGGGGGCTCAATCTGGCTTCGTATTGGCACGTTATCCGGCGCTGGTGAGATCCGCGCGAATGGAGGTAATGCACGATCGGGCTACAGCGGCAGCGGCGGCGCCGGCGGTCGCGTTGCTGTGCATTATCAGAAAAACGAAGGATTTGATCTACAGCGCGTCAGTGCCACAGGAGGCACTTCGGGTGGCGGGTCAAGCGCTACAGCTGGGGGCGCTGGAACAGTTTACTTCTCGGGTGAAGTCGAACAGCTAAGAAGCCTTCGGGTTATTGGCCAGAGCCGAGCCGGCCAACTCTCGGTTCTTCGATATAAGCCCGAGGGCTTGACGGAGGTTATCGTCCGGAAGGCTCAGTTTGAGTTCCATTCGGAAGACATCGCAGCTGGAGGAAATGTTGTTGTTGATGATGGTCGCCTTGTACTCAGCGGTGACCAGTCGTTTTCCACTTTAAGTCTCGTTAACGCGGCCGTTCTTACACATCCGACGGAGGTCGAGCAGAAACTCAATATCACTGTAACAGGGAAAGTGGCCGTCGACAGCACCTCCTCAATTGATGTGAGCAGTCGTGGTCGGGCGAGTCCGAGCGGCCAAAATGAATATGTCGGTGG
>NZ_JBBBNZ010000001.1:656294-1134625 GCF_037080155.1 Marinobacter sp. C2H3
CAGTTACGGCGGCCGTGGCGGAGCGTACGGAAATGCCTCTAGCGCAGAAGAGTTTGGCAGTTACACGGCGCCGGTGGATTACGGTCTCGGTGCGGACACTTTGCGGGGTGGCGGTGCCGTTCGGTTAACGGCCGATGAGCTGGTCCTTGACGGGAGCATCCAAGCTGACGGCTCTACTAATGGTAGCCACGGAGGTGGCGGAAGTGGGGGCTCAATCTGGCTTCGTATTGGCACGTTATCCGGCGCTGGTGAGATCCGCGCGAATGGGGGTAACGCACGATCGGGCTACAGCGGCAGCGGCGGTGGCGGAGGCCGCGTTGCGATTCAGTATCTTGATCGAAGCGGCTTTGATTCTACTAAGGTAACAGCGAACGGTGGCTTGGGAGGCGGTAGTTCGAGCTCAAACCCTGGCGCTGAAGGTAGTCTCTACTGGGGACAATCCCAGCTACCGACAAAAGTCATCGCGTCATCACCGGCTGCGGGCGACACGATCCGGTCCGAAGTCAGTGCCATCCAGATAGCGTTCCTAACAGCCATCGATCCTTCGAGTTTTTCACCACCGGATGTTCAGCTCGTCGGGCCGGCGGGCACCATTGCAGTCGACGGGATTCAGTCGTCCGATAACCGAATCTTTACCATCGCTCTGGCTGCACCCATTTCCCAAGAGGGAGCATATACCCTGACAGTAGGGCCTTCGGTGAAAGGCTCAACCGGCTTGCCGATGGATCAGAATGAAAATGGGGTTGGCGGAGAAAGCCTCGCCGATCAGTTTACGGTCGGCTTCCGGGTAGCCGTTGCTGATGTGATCGTAAAAGACGATCTCCTGATTTCCGAAGACGACCCCAGCTTTGAAGGCAAATTCATCGTTGTCGAATCAGGTACCGTCACTGTAGACGGGAGCTACGACTTTAAAGGTCTTCAGTTGAACTCGGGTGCCACGCTTACAGGAACCCGACCTGACGCTCCCTCGCACGCACCTATGCTTTGGACATTTGACTCTTTGGTGATTGAGGAGGGCGCTGTTCTTGATGTTTCAGGGCTCGGGCTGCCCCCCAGTGAGTTGGTTGGCCTTGAATCCGGTGGGTCCCACGGTGGTCTCGGAGCAAGCCCCACTGGCGGCAACGTGAACCCGGTTTTTGGCGACAGATTCGAGCCTGTCGAATATGGCGTCGGCGGCCGTGGAACCAACGATGATCTGATTTCTTACGGTGGCGGTGCGCTGAAGTTGGAGGCCCAGGAACTGGTGGTTAAGGGCACCATTCAGGCAAATGGCGGTTTCGCGAGGTTTGGCCGAAGTGGCGCGAGCGGCGGGTCACTGTGGATAGAAACAGACGCCCTCTCGGGCCAAGGGATGATCGTCGCAGATGGCAGTACGGGCGACATTGCCGGCGCCAATGGCGGCGGTGGCCGCATTTCGCTGACCTACCGACATATTGACGGTTTTGACCCTGGTCGCCAGTTACGTGCAAGAGGTGATGGGGCAGCGGGCGCGGGTTCGGTATACGTTCACCGCAGCCACTACACAACTCGGGTGAGAAATATTCATCTGAGCACAATTCATCCGGACCCGAGCGGCACGCTGACCATCGAATTCAGTGAACCCGTAGACATGTCGTCTTTTCAGGCGTCTGACGTGTATCTGTATCGCGATGGCGGTGTGATCGTTCCCGTTACCGATATTGTCCAGGTCAGTGATCATGTATACGAAATCAGGACTCAGGACGAACTGGCAAACGGTCAGTATCACCTGACCGTGGCCCCGAATATTGCGTCAACGAGCGGGTTTGGTATGGATCAGGATCAGGATGATCTGATCGGAGAGCCCGAAGACGACGCGTTTGTGTTTGATTTTGAGATATTCGCGGCGGACAAAGTCGTCAACCAAGATCTTACGATAGCTGCAAACGATCCGGATTTTACTGGCAAGCGAATCCTCGTGGACGGCGGAACCCTCAGGCTGCAAGGTACCTATAATCTTGAGAGTCTGAGAGTGTCCCACGGTGGCGAAGTGGTTGCTGCCGATGGTGGCAAAGATTCACCGACGCCGCTCAGCCTCATTCTGAGTAACGAACTGGTCGTGGATAAGGGTGCACGGATAGCGGCGAGCGGACTCGGATACGGACCCAGTGACAGCCAGCCGGATTTTGTCGGAGGCAGTCATGGCGGCGCCGGTGGTCCTTACAGCGGTGTCTTAGCTGGCGCAACTTATGGTGATCTCCTGCGCCCCCAAACGGCCGGGCGAGGTGGCAAATACTCCAGCGAAGCCAGATGGAGCCGCGGTGGCGGGGCGTTGCGGATTGCCGCCGCCAACATGCATATCAACGGCCGAATTGAGTCGAACGGTAGTCAGGGTAGTCACAGCTATTCGCCAGGTGGCGCTGGTGGCTCGGTCTGGCTGACCTCGACAAATCTGGTCATTGGCGACTCCGCACAGGTTACCGCGAATGGCGGTGACAGCACGTCTCGTGGCTCGGGCGGTGGCGGGCGAGTCGCCCTGTATTTTTCAACGTACCAAGGGCAGTCCCTGGCAACTGCCCTGAAAGCGCGAAGCGGCTCCGGTCCGGCTACCTCTGAGGGCAGTGCAGGCACGGTATTCTGGCAGGATGAGACGTCCGGGCACAGCGTTTTGCAGCTCGACAACGGCGGTGACCGGTCAGGTGCCTGGCTGGAGTTGACCCAGCTCCCAGAAGGTCTGGACGAACTCTATCTGATTGGCGGGCGAATGAAGCTGTCGGTTGCGTCCGTGCCGGATGTGTTGGTTGTGGACAACGCCGAGGTAGAGCTGACCGTTCCTCAAATTCCGTCGTTGGTCGTTCGAAACAGCAGCGCCATGGTTCTTGCCGCGGATCAGGTGACGGATCTCCGCGTGGAAGGAAGCTCAGTCAGCCAGGCATCGGCCATGGAAGTCAGTGAGCTTCGCCTGAGCGATAACAGCACCTGGCAGCAAGCCGGGTATGACCTGGCGGTGACCGGGCTGTATGACTTCCAGCAAAGCGACTTTGTTCAGGACGGGGTCTGGAGTCGGCCGGAAGGCAACGACTCGCTGACGGTCTCA
Organism: Marinobacter sp. C2H3; assembly: GCF_037080155.1. Taxonomy (NCBI): domain Bacteria; kingdom Pseudomonadati; phylum Pseudomonadota; class Gammaproteobacteria; order Pseudomonadales; family Marinobacteraceae; genus Marinobacter; species Marinobacter sp. C2H3. Next base: position 659,350 of record NZ_JBBBNZ010000001.1, read on the forward strand.
GGCTATGAACTCACATTGTTCGGGGCGCATACGTTTGATCGACTGGAGATTGGCAACGGTGGTGCGATCACTACCCTTGGCTATAACGAGCAGATACCCGCGTCTGGCACTCTCCAGCTCACGGTAAACGAGCTGATTGTCGGCGAAGGCTCCCGGCTTTCTGCTACTGAGTCGGGTTACGGTCCGGTGGACGGGCAGCCAACTTATGTTGGTGGTAGTCACGGCGGCCTTGGCGGCGCCTACGGGAGTTCTGAACCGCTTCCGACCTATGGCGATGAGCGATCTCCGGTAACGCTGGGGCAGGGTGGCCGGTACTCGAGTGAGGTGTATTGGTCGAAAGGCGGCGGTGCGCTGAACATCCAGGCGGGCTCGGCGACAATTGCCGGCAACATTGAAGCAAACGGTGGGCGAGGCCAATCCGTGAACTCGCCGGGCGGAGCCGGTGGCTCCGTCTGGCTGCGCGCTCAAAGTCTGACTATCGGTGAATCTGGGCAGATCACGGCAAACGGTGGTTACAGCTCGAATCGTCCCAGTGGCGGCGGCGGACGTATTGCCGTTTATTATGAAAGCCTCTCTGGAAAAGCACTTGAGTCTGCGCTCAGTGCCCGGGATGGAAGCGGTTCAAGCATATACTCGGGTAGCGCCGGCACTGTCTTTTGGGAAGACACCGTTTCGGGCAACAGCGTGCTGTTGCTCGACAACGGCGGTGACCGGTCAGGTGCCTGGCTGGAGTTGACCCAGCTCCCAGAAGGTCTGGACGAACTCTATCTGATTGGCGGGCGAATGAAGCTGTCGGTTGCGTCCGTGCCGGATGTGTTGGTTGTGGACAACGCCGAGGTAGAGCTGACCGTTCCTCAAATTCCGTCGTTGGTCGTTCGAAACAGCAGCGCCATGGTTCTTGCCGCGGATCAGGTGACGGATCTCCGCGTGGAAGGAAGCTCAGTCAGCCAGGTATCGGCCATGGAAGTCAGTGAGCTTCGCCTGAGCGATAACAGCACTTGGCAGCAAGCCGGGTATGACCTGGCGGTGACCGGGCTGTATGACTTCCAGCAAAGCGACTTTGTTCAGGACGGGGTCTGGAGTCGGCCGGAAGGCAACGACTCGCTGACGGTCTCAGGCTATGAACTCACATTGTTCGGGGCGCATACGTTTGATCGACTGGAGATTGGCAACGGTGGTGCGATCACCACCCTTGGCTATAACGAGCAGATACCCGCGTCTGGCACTCTCCAGCTCACGGTAAACGAGCTGATTGTCGGCGAAGGCTCCCGGCTTTCTGCTACTGAGTCGGGTTACGGTCCGGTGGACGGGCAGCCAACTTATGCTGGTGGTAGCCACGGCGGCCTTGGCGGCGCCTACGGGAGTTCTGAACCGCTTCCGACCTATGGCGATGAGCGGTCTCCGGTAACGCTGGGGCAGGGTGGCCGGTACTCGAGTGAGGTGTATTGGTCGAAAGGCGGCGGTGCGCTGAACATCCAGGCCGGCTCGGCGACGATTGACGGCACCGTTGAGGCAAACGGCGGACGCGGTTCAAACGCGTATTCGCCGGGTGGCGCGGGGGGCTCGGTCTGGCTCCATGCTCAAAGCCTGAATGTTGGCGCAGGTGCTCAGATTTCTGCAAACGGAGGATACAGCCGTTACGCAGGAACCGGCGGTGGAGGACGAGTCGCGATTTTCTACGCCACCGCGCTCTCGGATTCGTTTGACTTGATGGTCAATGCCGCTGCGGGAACGGGCAGTTCACGCCGGGGCGAAGCGGGTAGCGTTGTCATCGAGCAACAGCAAACCCCGACAGCCGTTCGGAATGTGTCACTGAACACAATCAACAACCTCCAGGTCAGTAGCTTCGACGTCTGGTTCACCAACGCCATCGCGGCAGACTCTCTTTCCATAGAAGACATCACTCTCCAGGGTTCCAGCGGTGCTGTCGTCATCGCAAACGTCTCGGCCATTGACGCCGTTCAGTTCCATATTGAGCTGACCGCTCCACTGGCAGACGGAAACTATGCGCTGACGGTCGGGCCGAACGTCCAATCGCTTGACGGTTTCGGCATGGATCAAAATGGTAACGGCGTTGTTGATGAACCAGACGATGCTTTCAGTTTTAGCTTCGTCGTTGACACCTCTGCGCCAGAGCCGGTCATGCTGACATCACATCTGGCGGGCGGCGCGTACGACCTCGCTGAACGTCGGGTGTCTTTCTCAGGGGCCCGCACGGACACCGCTGCCATCTGGATCAATGGTAAGAGCTACGTGCCATCAGGTACCGGGCCATGGCAAGTGGACGATTTCCAGCTATCAGAAGGTGACAATACGGTTGTTTTCATCGCGATTGACGAAGCCGGCAACCACTCTGAGGTAAACACAGTCACCTTCAACGTTGACAGCATTGCCCCGGTAAAGACAGGGCAGTTCCCTACCTCCTATATCAACGCACCTCCGGGGCAAATTCGAGTAACGGGCAACGATGAAGGCAGCGGCTTGGCTCTGGAGGGGTCTCAGCTGTCAGTGCAGCGAGACGGCGTAAACATCGCGGGCACTGTAACCCTCAATGGCAACGACCTGGTTTTCTCCCCCGCAGGTTCTTTGCTCGAGGGGCACTACAATGTTCTTGGCCGCCTTGCCGACCAGCGCGGAAATGTCAGTGGGACTTACACCCAATCATTCACACTGGACGTGACCAAGCCGCTTCCGCCGGCGCTGGGCGAATACCCAGAAACAACCAGCCAGAGCAGCGTCCTCCTTGACGGCGGGAAGGAAGTTGGTGCCTCGTTGTTGCTTAACGGCGAAACAATTTCGAGCAACGAGGCCAGCGCCTCCTGGACGTTTGCCGCTGAGCTGCACTCGGGTGAGAACGTTCTCACGTTTACTCAAAGAGATCACGCAGGCAACGTGAGCGACCCTGCAGTCGCAACGATTAACTTTGATGACAGTGCCCCGGGGCCGGTCATCCCCCTCATCAATGCGGACGGTGACGGTAAAACCATTCGGCTCAACTGGTCTGCCTACGACGAAGTGGCCAATGGCAACGACATCCGCCACTACCGGGTGTATGTACAAGCACTGCCATTCAATGCCATCTCAGGTATCGCGCCCTATGCGTATCTGCCTGCTGGCCAGCAAAGCCTGACCGTGACAGAGCTCCAGCGGAATACCCCGGTTTACGTCGCCATAGTGGCTGAAGATAAAACCGGGCTGATGCTGGTAACAGTGCCGAGCGTTGAGGTGACGCCCGTTGACACCCAGCCACCGGAGGACCCGGCCAGCCTGTCCGTAACACCCTCTTCAACCTCTCTCCGTCTGGCATGGACGCCATCGACGAACACCGACGATGATCTGGCCGGCTACCGGGTCACGGTGGACAAAGGCAGCGACGGCGTTGAGCAATTCGACGTGAAAGAAGAGTCAGCGGAGGTGGTGGGTAACACCATTGTGTATACCGTGGACGCGCTGAGCCCGGCATCAACCTATCCGCTCACTGTGCAAGCCTATGATCAGGATGCGAACGTGTCCTCGGGTGTCAGTAATCCGGGCGTCACATTGCTTGCGAACCCGAGCAACCTTTCCTCAGAGGCATTCAGCGGCAAAGTTACGTTGAACTGGAGCCCAAGTAAGCCGGCTGCACTTGTTGCCGGATACAACGTTTACGTCAGTAACGCGATGTTCACAACAATCACCGGTATGCAGCCGAGGATCAGGGCAGATAAGGCCGCGGCGGCCGCAAGTGTTGCGGGACTTGAAAATGGCACCACCTACTACATGGCAGTGACGGCAGTGAACCTGTCAGGCGGTGAGGAACCGCAGGTTATTGCTATCCCAGTAGAGCCGGTTGAAGACGAGGACGGGCCAGAGATCACCCGCATCACGTACGTCGACGGTACCGGCGAAACGGACGTGACCGATGGCATGGCTATTCGGCACAACGGTCAGATTCGCGTGTATGCGAAAGACCCTTCTGGCCTTGCCCGGTTGGAATTGAAAACCAACGGTCAGACGCTGGGTAATGACTACAGCGCGAGTCCTGCCTTCGAAGTGCCCTGGAACCTGATTGGTATGGATGACGGGAGTTACCTGTTAACGGGTCATGTCTATGACACGCTGGATAACAGTACACCGTTCTCGGTGACGTTGGATGTCAATCTTGATCCGCCAGGCTCGCCCACTATCGCCTCGCCGGCATCAGGAACAACAACCAACCAGCCGGAGATTGAAGTCACCGGCCAGTCCGGCGTAAGCACAGTGGCGCGTCTCTCAGTAAATGGTGTGCCGCAAGCCGGTACCGTAACGGCAAGCGCGCTAGGTCGCTTCAAGGCGACCGTTCCGTTGACGGAAGGGGACAACCAGATTGTTGTCGACTCACGGTATGTCAACCGAACGGAATTCGGTGCGCCGAGTTCACCGATCACCGTAACGTTGGATCTCACCGCACCCGACGCGCCGGCTGGTCTGTCTGCAACCAGTAAACCTCTGGGGCAAATTGCTTTGAACTGGTCCGCAGTGGAAAACGCTGCGGGCTATTACGTTTTTCGTGCCCAGGCCCCGTTCGTTGATACCTCAGACGCATTGCGGCTGACCGGACAGCCCTTAGCTGCGACGTCGTATCAGGATCTTCCTGAAAACGATGGTACCTACTACTACCGGGTTGTTGCCGTAAATGACCTTGGCACGCCCAGCCCCGCATCCCCCCAAGCGTCCGCCGTGGCCGACAGTGAGGCCCCCTATGCAAAAGCGATTTACCTGACGCCCAAGGGGAGTCAGGACCCGACCACAGGACGAACCGGGCCAGGGCAGGTAGACGTTGAGATCGTCTTTAACGAACCCCTGAAAACAGAGCCTTACCTCGCTTATACCGTTAGCGGTGGGCTGCCGATGGTGGCAGAGCTTACTCGGGATTACAGTGATGAAACCCGATATCGTGGCAGCTTTTTGATAAAGGAAAGTTCCGTGTCGGGCACAGCCCTGGCGGTTCTTTCTGCACATGACAAAGTTGGTAATCGCGGAACAGAAGTAGAAGTCGGCGATACATTCCTGGTTGATACGAAGGGCCCGGAGGTTGCGAAGCTCCAGATTAATCCGGGCTCGCCGATCAAGAATGACCCGGACGAATCGGGCCAAGGGCGCGAAGTCGAGGTCATCATGACATTGGCCGACGACGTAAAACCCGGTGAACTGCCGGTTCTCATTCCCTTCATCGGCGACTCCGAGCGCAATGATGTCGTTCCTGGCCTTGAGGCGGGTATCGGCTTGTCGCTTGACGGTTCCTCGGTGCCGGGAATGCCTGTTTATGCCGGTCGTTTCCGGCTGCCCCTGTCTGCAGGGCAGGACGATACCGGCCAACCTACCTCTGAGCAGCTTGGCTTCCAGTATTCTGCCGCAGACGATCTCGGCAACGAGGTCAGGCAAATCGCCGGCGACCCGCGTTTTCAAGTCTACCAAGGCGACTTGCCTCCGGCAGAAGCGCCCTCAGGCCTTGTAGCTCGCGCGTTACCCGGCGGGAGAGTGGAACTTCGCTGGAACCCGGTCGATGACGCATCGGGATACGTCGTCTACCGGCAGGCGCCAGCAGAGGCCGAACTCAAAGAGCTCAAGAGCCTGACGCTACCCGAGACACCGAAATATGTGGATGGTGACAGCACCGCCCTGGCGGATGGTCATTATCAGTACGCGATCGCCAGCGTGCGCACCCAGAATGGCCAGACGGCAGAGAGCGGCCTCAGTAACGTGGTGTCTGTAAACGCCGACGGTACACCTCCGGATTCACCGCAAAACCTGTCTCTGGAACTTGGTGGTAGTGGTGTCATTGCACGCTGGCAACCACCAGCCTCTGAAGCACAGGACGGCCTTCTGCGGTACAACCTGTATCGAATCGATCTGGCGGAGGGAGCGAGTCTTACAACCGTCGAAGGTTACACGCCCATTCAGAACGCCATTCCGGACATCATAGCGCTGGACAGTCGTCCTTCCGCGACGGATCACCTTTACGTTGTCACGGCTGTTGATCCTGCGGGCAATGAGTCTGCTCCGTCAGCGTCCCAGTACCTGAACGTCGAGCTGCTTCCCGTGAGTGATCTGCACATCAGTCTTGCGGAAGATGGCCGGCCGGCACTCACCTGGGATCACGCCAAGGCATCATCGGTAGGTTTCGATGTGTTCGACATCACCTCCGGCCAACCCCGACAGCTGAACGCCGAACGATTGACCAGCGCAAGCTATGAAGACCTGGATTACAACGCCGGCAATGTGGCGAGCGGTGCACCCGCTGACAGGCTTTACCGGGTGGTGGCGGTGGATAGCAACGACGTGGCCAGCGTAGGTCACGACCTCCTGTTGCCAGCACTGAGCGTATCACTTGTCGATGATGGGACCGACGCCCAACTGAACCGAGGCATCATGAACCGAGTGATGTTCCGGGTTGCCAATTCGGGCCAGTCGACCGTCGTTCAGGCTCGCCTAAAGGTGAGCATTATGGACGACGGCGATGTTCGCGAACACGTCTCCGAGCGCTTTACCGTGGCGCCCGGCGGATACACGGACGTGCCCGTGGTCATTGGCGGCTACGACTCACTGCCTTCGCTCACGTCGATGGATGTCCAGATTGTTCTGGCGCCAAAGCCTGGTCAGCAGGTGGTCATAGCGCAGCAACAGGATATTCAGGTTGGGCAGTCCGGCCTTGTTGCATCGATCGAGACGGACGCCTTTGTCCGCGGGGGAACCGGCAACGCCCGGATCCTGCTTGAAAACCCGTCGGATGTGGAAACTGAAATTCTGACGGCGACGGGAAAGGGGCAGGACAGTTCAACCGAGGTCCGGCTGGTGCTCAAGGACCTGGATGGCAATGTCCTGAGCAGTCAGCCCGTTCAGCAGGTTACGGGTGACGTCGTCTCGCTGGGCAACGGCGAAACCGTCGCCCGCATTCCCCCGCACGGCACCTATCGCTCGCAGCCCTTCAGTGTCCCGGTCCCATCAACCGCACCGGATGATGTCCGGGTTCATCTCGAGATCGATCGTTTCCGGTACCAAAGCGGTCGAGATACGTTCGTTGCGATTGACGGCACGCAAGCCAGTGCGCCGGTGAACCTTGAGGAAACGCCGTACTATGGCGAAATCACGTCAATTAGCCCGGAAACCGGCTTTACTGGCGACCCCATCATCATCCGCGGGCGGGCGATTGATCGGCAGGCCAATTCCCCGCTGGCCAACGTCCCGTTGACGCTGGTGCTTTCCTCTCGTGGCTTTGAACGCACGTTCCCGGTCTTCAGTGGCGTTGATGGCAGTGTGGAATACCGGTTTACGCCGGGTGCTGCGGAGTCCGGAACGTATCGCGTATCCCTTCTGCACCCAAATATGGTAGAGCGGCCGGAGCAGGGTAGCTTTACCATTGAGGGCGCGGGTGTATCGCCTACCAGGGCCAGGCTCACCATTCCCCGGAACTACGGTTACGAGCTGAATATCAAAGTGTCGGCGGGTTACGCGACAGAGCTGAAGAACGTCCGTCTGGTTTACGCCGCGCCGGCAGATGCGCAGGGCCAACCGTTGCCCTCTCCTGAGGGGCTCACGTTTGACTTGGGCGCACCGACTAATGTGGCTGCCAATAAAACGGCGTATCTGAACCTGACACTGACAGGAGACGCCAGTGCCGCAGACCACGGTACGCTTCGCTTTGATGTGTGTGCAGACAACCGGGACGCGCCGCTGGACACGGTGTCCGTGGAGTATTTCCTGACGGAGGCCCGGCCGGTGCTGCTGCCGCAACCGTCGCTGATCAATACCGGCGTCGGGCTGGACCAATCCCAGCAGGAGAGTGTCCAGCTCGAGAATACCGGCCTTGAAGCTGCAAAAGACCTCAGGTTGACGCTTGTGGACGAGCAGGGGCAGCCTGCGCCCAGCTGGTTCACGCTGATGACCCCCGCGGCTTTGGGCGATCTTGATGTTGGGGCGACGGCCGATATCCAGGTCGCCGTGTCGCCGGACAGCGCTGTTTCGCCCGGCGACTATTACTTCAACGTTCAGGTCGATGGCGGTAACACCACGCCCCTGAAAATCCCGGTGTTGGTTGCCGTAACGAACTCGGGCACCGGAAGTGTGTTTATCCACAGCACCGATATCTACACGGCAACGCTGGATGAGAACATGCAGCCGATTCCCGGCCTCGGCAACGTCAAGGTTAAGCTGCAGAACACGGATGTCCTTTCCGAAGTGTTCAACCTGACCACCGATGCCAATGGTTACGGCGAACTCAGCGATATTCCGGCGGGCCAGTACAGCTATCGGGCGTCCGCGTTCGATCACGAGCCAGTATCCGGCACCCTCTGGGTGAAGCCTGGCGTTACCACCAATCAGCAGCTGTTCCTGATGAACAACCTGATTAATGTGGAGTTCTCTGTCACCGAGATCACGCTGGAAGACCGCTACGACGTCGTCCTGAATGCCACCTACGAAACCAACGTACCTGCGCCTGTCGTGCTGTTCGAACCGATGTCGGTCAACCTGCCGATGCTGGAAAAAGGTGAGGTCTATCAGGGCGAGTTCACGATCACCAACTATGGCCTGATTGAAGCGTTTGATGTGGCCGCAAACCTGCCAACCGGAGACGACTATGCCCGGTTTGACTACCTGACCGACATTCCCGACGTCATCAAGCCCGGCCAGGTCGTTCGTGTGCCTTACCGGATTGTTGCGCTCCAGGATTTCATGCCATCGGCCGAAGGTGAGGCGACGGGTGGCGGATGCGTCCGGCGCAATTACCGGGCCATATGCACGTACTCCGCCGAGTGTGCCGTCGGCAGCATCATCGATAACGCGGCCACCATGGTCTGGAACGCCATTGCTGGTTCGTCCTGCGGTGCCGGCGCTGGCTCCGTTGGCGGGAGCTTCTTTGGCGGCGGCTATTTCGGTAGCGGCGGTGGCGGTGGCACCAACTATTCTCCGGCGCCTCCCACGGCAATTGGCACCGCGGAGTCTTTCTGCCCGGGTGAGGACGGCAGCGATGAGAGTTGCGGCGGCCAGAGCGGTACAGAAGGTGGGGGTTAACGTGGAGACCTTCAGCCGCTGGCTCAAAGCACCGACGCGAATGAAACGTTTGGCTCCCGAGAGTGAGACGCCCAAAAAGGACAGAAAGAACAAGGACCACACAATGTTACTCGCCAGACCGGTTTTACGGGCGCTTCTCCTTTTATCGCTGATGGCTGTCTCGATGGCGGCATCCTCAACGCCGGGTGTCGTCCTGCTTGAGCAGCAGCCTTATCACACGGGCAAGTTTGTGCTCAGAGAGCTGGATCTGTGGGTTCAGGCCAAAGGCCTGCCGGTCCGCGTAACGCGTACCTACACGTCCGGCAAGGGGTGGCAATGGAACCGGCGATGGGAGAGCCTCCAACTCAAAAAGAATCAGACATTCTTGTCATCAGCCGGTGGTCAATCCGGCGGCACTGTTCAGTCCGGCACGGGAGACGCGCCTCCGCCCGCGCATTATGAACAGTGGGATTACCTCAAACGCGGTGATATCAAGTTTGAGCGAGTGCCCGACCAGCCGCGTTTCGGTTTTTTTGGCAGCCACATAGAGCCAACCCCTGAGGGGTTCACCTGGAAGGACCGCGAGGGTAACTGGATTCGTTACGACCAGAGCGGCCTCACCCTGAGTTATGGCGATTCCGAGGGGAATGAATACCGCCTAATCCGGGATGCAAAGGCTCGAATCAGTGCGGTTAAGGACAAGTACGAGCGGACACTGCTGACACTAACCTACGCCGGTTCTGATGCAACACAACCGGAAGCCGTTGTCGATTACTCCGGCCGTTCCGTGCACTACCACTACGATTCTGACGGACGCCTGAGCGGCGTGACGGATGTTCTGGGTAATCGCTGGGTCTATGAGTACGACGATCAGGAGCTGGTTCGCCGAATCGATCCAGAGAATCGTGCAACGACTTATAACTGGGAAGACGGGCGTGTTGACGAGATTGTAAAAGCCGATGGCTCCAGCATTGCCTATGCCTTTGATTACGACAAAAGCGGAGGCGGAGCCGGGTACTACCGGTTCACCATCAAGGGAGACGATGGCACCGTCTCCGAGCAGAAAATCTGGAACGCGGACGCCAAGCGTCTGATGATAAGGGCCAGCTACCCTGCCGCGGCGAACATCGAGAGCATAGCCAGCTTTACCTCTACGAGTGCGGACGAGAAAGAAGTGTTCTCTCACACCGTCAATGGTGAGCAGGTCACTAAAGTTGTCTACAACTGGAAAGACAAAATTCGTAAGACAACGGACCAACTGGGCCAGGTAACCGCCGTCGAGGAAGATCAGTGGGGCAATCCCCTTAAGACAACGTATCCGGACGGCTCCGTTGAAACCCAGACCTACGACGATCAGTACAACTACCCGACTAGCGTTACCAATAAGGCAGGCACGGAGTTTCGATACGCATACGACGCCGCCGGGCGCCTTACTAAAGTGTCTGAGGCCGTCAACACTCCCGCCGCACGGACTGTCAGCTTCAGCCATACCGAGTTTTCCACCATCGCCACGTTCAGTGGGCCCGGGGGAAACAGCTTCAGCCAATCGTCTTATTTTGACGACCGAGGCAATCTCGAACGCTGGATGGATGGTGAAGGCTACGAGACGACCTACGCCTACGACGTCATGGGCAACCTCACCTCACTCACAACGCCCAGGGGCACCACCTACACCTACACCTATGACGCGGCGGGCAACCTGCTGACAGAAACTGACCCGCTGGGCCGGACCATCAGCTACGCCTACGACAAAGTCGGCAACCTCGTTACTGAAACGGCCCCCAATCTGAGCAAAACCAAGTATGGCTACGATGCGCTGAACCAGTGGAACGAAGTCACCAACCAGCTCGGACAGAAAGCCAAGCGCACCTACGACGTGCAGTCCCGCACCATGAGCGCGATGTCCGCAGACACCACCCGGGTTACCGAGCGTTATAACGCGTACGGTCAACCGCTGGAGGTCTCGGATGCGCTGGGCAATGACATCCATTACACCTATGAAAACTTTCTGTTGAAGGAAGTCCAGTTCCCGACCTTCAAAAAGGTCTACGAGTACAACAATCAGCAGCTGGTCAGCTCCATTGCCACCCAGTTTGATGGCCAAAGCACGACACAGCAGTTCGAGTACGACGTTCTCGGCCAGTTGGTCAGAACCTTGAACGACGACAACCACGCGGCCCAGTACGAGTACGACGAACTGGGGCGCGTTACCCGGGTCGTCGATGCAGATATGGGCGTCACACGCCTGTACTGGGACCATCGCAACAACCTGGTTCGCGTTATTGACCCGGAAGATCGCGAGGTAAGGCTCGAATACGACACCAACGGTTACCTGACCGCTGAGGTCTTCCGGTCAGAGGGCAGCGACCGCCGCCGCGAATACCGCTATGACGGCAATGGCAACCTGACCCGGGTGATTTCTCCGGGCGGCGAGACGCTCGTTTACACATACGACAGCGCCGATCAAATGATCCGGCTGGATGTTTATGCGGGCCAGTCTGATGCAACCCCTGCCAAGACGGTCGACTACACCTACAATGATCTGGGGCTGCTCGCCTCCTACAACGACGGCCAGACAAGCGCTGCCTATACCTATACCGAGCTTGGCCAGCTCGACACGGTGACCACCGATTACGGGCCGTTCAGTAAATCCTTCCGCTACCAGTACAACGAAGACGGCGTGCTGAGCGCATACACCACCCCGGAAGGTGACACTTACCAGTACGGCTACAACGAGGCGGGGCGACCAAGCTCTGTGGTTATCCCTGGCATCGGCACCATTGGTATCAGTGATTACCAGTGGACCCAGCCCCGAACCATCACGCTGCCCGGCGGCTCACGCATTGAGCGAACCTTTAATGGCGTGATGCATATGACGGGAAACCGCCTGCTGGACCCCGCCCAGAACGCCGTCATGCAGGTGCTGTACGGGTACGACAACGTTGGCAACGTCGTGTCCCAATCCACTGAGCACGGTGATTACCAGTACGGTTATGACCAGCTATACCGGCTGATTAGCGCGGATTATCCCGATAAGCGCGAAGAATCCTTCAGTTATGATGGCGTCGGCAATCGAACTCAGCATTTTGAAGTCGCCGACAGCGGTACTTCCGAAGCGTTGAGCCTGGACTACAACGACGGTAACCAACTGGTTCGCCGCGGTGACACCTATTTTCACTACGATGCCAACGGAAACCTGTTGAGCAAGGGGCCCAATGCGGATGGCACCAACGCCGACCGGCGGTATGTCTACGATGCCGAGCAGCGACTTGCCCGGGTAGAGGACAGTAACGGTACCGTGATTGCCCGATACGGCTACAACCCGCTTGGGCATCGCCTCTGGAAAGAAGTGAACGGCGTTATCACTTACTTCCTGTACACCTCCAGCGGTCTGACGGCGGAATACGACGCCAGCGGCAACCTGCTCAAGGAGTATCAGTACCTGCCCAGCAGCCCCTGGATGACCAACCCGCTGATCATGCGCCAGGGCGGCGAAACCTTCTACTACCAGGTGGATCACTTCGGCCGTCCACTCACGCTGATTCGTGACAGCGGTGAGGTGGTGTGGGAAGGCCGCTACGAGGCGTTTGGTGCCGCCAGTGTGGTGGTCTCCAAAGTCGAAAACAATTTACGCCTAGCCGGCCAGTATTTCGATGCCGAAACGGGACTGCACCACAACTTCATGCGGGACTATGACCCCGCCCTGGGGCGTTACATTCAGGCGGACCCGGTAGGCTTCGCCGGCGGAGTGAATCGCTATGCCTATGCCCGGCTAAGTCCCTTGATGGCGATCGATCCTTATGGGATGGCTTGGTATGAATACATCGATTGGGTGTTCGATCTGATCGCGCCGAAAGATGAATATGGCATGCCCATCCCGATTCCGCAGGATATTGTTGATGGCGTAACGGGTTTTGGTGACGGGATGTCAGGTGGGTTCTCGAGGTGGACTCGAGAGCAGTTGGGTATTGGTGGTGGAGTTAACTACTGCTCTAGTGCCTACCGTTTCTCAAATCTGACTGGTCAATTTGCCACCCCTGGCGGCGGTTCGCTGCTGGCATTGAAGTCGCTGAAGCGAGTGACCGCGCTCGCGAAGGGACGAAAGTCGGCGGCCGCGACACGAAAATCGCTCGGAAACCCCTGCAAATGCTTCGTGGCGGGCACTCTGGTACAGACGGAATCCGGCCTGGTCCCGATCGAAAACATTCAGGTTGGCGACCGGGTGTGGGCAAAACAGGATGTGACCGGGGAGGTCAAACTGAAGCCGGTTCTGGCGCTTTACCAATCGGAGGCCAAACCGGTTGTAAAAGTGACGCTCAAAGACCGGGACGGAAACCTTGAGGAAATTGGAGCAACACCAGAGCATCCCTTCTGGCTGAGCGGGAAATCCTGGACGCGCTCCGAGAAGTTGAACCCCGGCGATCTTGTGACCTCACGAGGTGGTGAGACGTTGGCGGTGGTTTCAGTTGAGCATCAAGAGACGATGCAGCCAACGTTCAACTTTGAGGTGGCGGATTTCCATAGTTACTTCGTTGGGGTGGATGAGGTTTGGGTCCATAATGTTTGTAAGTTACCACCTAACTCGCGAGCAAAATCAAGAGCTAAACGTAAGGCAGCTCGAGAAGCTCAGCGGCAATTCGGAACGCCTACGTCAAGGCCAGGAAAAAATCATCAAAACTGGGAGCCCGGTAGCCCGAGGCATCAAACCAAGGAAGGGGCAGATGGAGCGCTCGATGGAATCGTTGACGGTAGTGGCGATAGGGTGGAGGGACATGGGCCCCATATGGAAGTTGGCAAGCTAAAATCACGTGAACCATTTACTAAACGAAATCAACCGAGATTAAGGTCTGGAAAAAGCAAGGTGGATTTTTGAAATGGCAAACAAAGAAATTTGTGTTAGGTCTTTAAGGAAAGAATTTTTGATATTCGAGCGCAAAAGAAAGTCGAGTCATCAAGCATTGCGTGAAGGGTTGGTGCAGATATGTGGGAGTCATGGTTTCCATTTTATTGACATGCCCACTATGCAAGCACTCAATGCACGAATCATCGAGTATGGTGTTGGTGGAGAAGCCCATTATAACTATAAAAAAATATGTGAGTTCGAGCTAGCGTTCGAAGGTAATGAAAGAGGTGTCGATATTGCTCGTTATCTTGAAGAAAAACGTTTTGGTTTTTTGTATGTTGTGCCATTTTCTTGGGTATATTTTGGTGGCTTTTTGATTGATGGGGGCATGTTTTTTTCCAATTTATATGAAATTTCGGGTTTTTTTGATGATGACTTCACTGTTTATGATGTGGGTTTTAATAACTCAGCATCATTTAGCTGTGTTACGCGGGAAAGTGGCCTGTTGGTGTTTGAAGTTAAATGTAGGGGTGCGGTTTTTGATTTTTTAAGGCGTTTTCAGTGAGGTATATAGCAAGTTAGTTGGCTTATTTTTTAATACTGATTTTTGCGTTTGAGTGCTTGAAGTCTAGCGGCAGGCAAAGTCGGGCAAGCAAGTAAGGCAAGGACAATGAATCATGAATTGGATGCGAGTAATAGGATATTGGTGTTTCGCATGGATAGCGTTATTCGCAGCCCACGTGAATGCCCAGGAATCGCTCTGTGCGGTCGTAAAAATAGAAATTTCCCAGGAACTTACCCTGGAGCGCCAAGCCTTCGAAGCCAACATGCGCATCACCAACAGTCTGGATTCCATGGCGTTGGAACAGGTGAAGATCGACATCCAGTTTGAGGACGCCGACGGCAATCCGGTGCTAGCGTCCTCGGATCCGAACAGCGAATCGGCCCGTTTTTTTATCAGCCTGGACGATCACACGGGGATTAACTCGTTGCAAACCGGCGCGAACGGCGCGCTGCGAGATGGAAAGATTGATCCGGCGGACGTCGCGGAATTGCGGTGGCTGATTGTGCCGACGGCCGGAGCCGGAGGTGACGACAGCGCTGGCCGGCTCTACTACGTGGGCGCCAAGCTGTCCTTCACCTATGGTGGCGAAACACAGGAGATGGATGCAGCGCCGGACACCATCGTGGTGAAACCCCAGCCCAGCCTGACTCTGGACTATTTCCTGCCGAACGAAGTGAACGGAGATAATCCGTTTACGTCGGAAATTGAAGCCATTGAGCCCTATAGCCTGGGTGTGCGCTTGTCTAACAATGGCAATGGCCCGGCCCGATCGGTAAAGATTGCGTCCGCACAGCCCAAGATCGTTGAGAACAAACACGGACTGCTGGTGGATTTTCGCATTACCGGCAGCTTTATCGACAATCAGCCTGCCAACAAGACCCTGCTGCTGGATTTTGGGGATATCGCGGCCCGCTCGGACCGAACCGGGCGCTGGGTCATGGAAACGTCCCTGACAGGCCGGTTTACCGAGTTTGATGCGACCTTCTCCCACACAGACGAGTATGGCGGGGCGCTGACGTCGCTGGTTGAGGCGGTGAACACCCACTTTCTTTTGCGGGATGTGATTGTCGCCCTACCAGGCCGGGATTCGGTTCGGGATTTTCTCGCGCAGGATGGCACAACGGTGAGGGTGTATGAATCCGAGCACACCGGCCTGGACCTGGCGGATTGTTCAGACTGCCTGCCAGTGGCGTCCATCAGCGGTGTGCTGGGCAGTGCTTCGTCCAGCGGCTCGGCAACCACCAGAACCCTCACGGTACCGGCCCAGGCGGGACCGGTGCACATTAAACTGACGGACCCCTACCAGGGCGGTGAAGCGCTGACGGACGTGGTTCGAAGCGATGGCTCAATGCTCAGCCCGGCCAATTACTGGCTTTCCAAAACCATTCAGGAAGACAAGATCCACTATGACTACTTCCTGAATGTGTTCGATACGCAGAGTGCCGGCCAGTACAACGTGACTTTTGGCGGCACCCCCACGGTGAACGAGGCGCCAACGATTCAATACATTGCCAACTACACCACCTACGAGACTGGCCAGGTGGGTTTTTTGGTGCAGGCCAGTGATCCGAACAAAACCATTCCGACCCTGGAAGCCAGTGGCCTGCCGGTTGGCGCAACGTTTGAGGACAAGGGCAACGGACAAGGTGTTTTCAGCTGGTTGCCGCAGGTTGGCCAGGCCGGCACCTATACTCCCCAGTTTACGGCGTCCGACGGGGAGCTTTCAGCGGTAAGGTCCGCCATGGTCGTGGTGTTCCCGGCCAGTGACCGGGACGGCGACGGGATGGACGACGACTGGGAGCGCGAATATTTCGGCGACCTGAGCCGGGACGGCACCGGTGATCTGGACGGCGACGGAATTCTGGACAAGGACGAGTTCGAACGCGACAGCGACCCGACCGTGGCCGAGGTTGCACCCGATGCGCCGCAGTTGGCCGTGCCGGCCTATGGCGAAGAGGTCGCAACACGAACGCCGACGCTGACCATCCGCAATGGCATTCACGATAACATTGGCGCCGTGACCTACACCTTCGAAGTGTACGAGAACGAAGGTATGACTCGCCAGGTAGGCCGCATTGAGGGCGTGCCCGAAGGTGAGAGTACAACCCAGGTAACCCTCAACAGTTCGGCGCTGTCCGCTGGTGCCTTGAACGACAACACCCGGTATTACTGGCGAGTGAACGCGCGTACCGCCGCCGGAGCCAGCGAGTGGGTGAACGGACGGTTTTTTGTGAACACGGCGAACGATGCGCCTGCACCGTTTGCGCCCAGCAAGCCGGCCGATCAGACGCTGGTCGATACGCTCACGCCAACGCTGATCACCAACAACAGTGGCGATCTTGATGGCGACACGCTCACCTATCAGTTTCAGGTTTTTGCCGAGGACGACGTCAATTTCTCGAACCCGGTGGCGCAAGTCAGCGGCCTGAGCCAGGGGCCGCAGGGCCAGACCGCCTGGCGCGTGCCGGTGTCTTTGACCAACGGGCAGCTGTATTTCTGGATTGCGGCCGCCACCGATGAGCATGGTGCGACCACGGTGTCGGAGCCGGCGAGTTTTATTGTGTCGACATCAAACCTGGCGCCTGAGGTGCCGGCCCTTGCGGCGCCCGCGATGGATGAAGTTGTTATGGGGGAAGGGGCAACCCTGATGGTGAATAACGCCTTTGATCCCGAGCGCCAGCCCTTGACGTACCACTTCGAGCTGGACGCGGTGAACACCTTTGACAGTCCGGCGCTGCAGAGGTCCGAGCCGGTCGCGGAAGGTATGGCAACGACATCCTGGGTAGCCGATGGTTTGTTGCCCGGGCAGACGTATTACTGGCGTGCGAAAGCGGACGACGGGCAGGCTCAAAGCCCTTGGATGACCGCCAGTTTCCGGATGTTCACGGACGCGCAGCCGCCGGAACCTGTCACCCTGAATAACCCGGCACCGAACGCCTGGGTAGAGGTTCTGGTTCCTACCCTATCGGTGCACCCGGCCACAGATCCAAACGGCGACGCGGTTCGCTACGAGTATGAACTCTACTCCGATGAGTGGATGGAAAGCCTGGTAGCGTCAACCACGACCGACAGCCTGGAGTGGCCGCTGAATACGCCTTTGGAGAACCATCATTATTACTTCTGGCGGGTCCGCGCGTTGGACCAAGGAGGCCTGGCGAGCAGCTGGTCTGAGAGTCAGCGTTTCTTTACCAACAAGGATGGTATCGACGACGCCCCAAGCCTGAATTTCGTTTTGCCGGATCAAGCGATTGAAACCTATGGCGGGAACGTGCCGATCCAGTGGGTCGACGCCGACCCCGACAGTAATGCCACCGTCAGCCTTTACTACAACGGTAACCATCTGATTGTTGCAGATCTGCCGGAAGATCCGGATGGTGAGTCGGACCACTACCTCTGGAATCTGGATGGGCTGCCTGCGGGAGAGTATCGGCTTTCGGCCCGGATTTCTGATGGTACGACCGATGTCTTGGCGGAGGCGTGTTGCGTGGTCCGGAAAGTGGATCGTCAGATCGCCGCGCAGGTGACTCCGTTGACAGAGCTGGCCACGGACGAGAGTGGTGTGTCTGTGGCGGAATTCAGTGTTGTTCTTGATGGCGCCCCGCGCGCGGGCACGACCGTGTTGCTGAACTTCGAGTTGTCGACGACAACCGAGGCAGAGATTTTCGGCGATACACATTATCTGGAGTTCACACCTGACAACTGGTCGCAACCACAGATTATTCGTGTGCGGGGCAAGGATGACTGTGTGGCTGATGGCGATCAGGCCTATCGGCTGCAGTTTTTGCCGGCGGTCAGCACGGATCCGAGCTTTGATGGCACGGTGACGCCGGCCGTTACACTGGTAAACCGGGATAACGAGGTGGCGGATGCGTTGCTGACAGTGTGTGGCTTCACACTGGTGGGACAACAGACCGTGGGCGACACCACCCAGTACGATTATTCCGCGCGACTGAACAATAGCGGCCTGGGTATCAGCGGCGCGACAGCGCACGCGACCTCGCTGGATCCGGATCTGATTGTCGTAGGTGCTGCCGATATCGGCTTTCCACCGGTAGCCGCCGGCGGGCAGGCGTTGAGTCCGGACATCCTCCGCGTGGCGTCTCCGAACGACCGGGCGCCGAACCTCGGCGCACTGGCCTGGAACATTGAAGCTCGTCGGCCAGTAATCGAGTCTACTGCACCGCCGACTGCGGAAGCGGGCAGCGCCTACACTTACAGTGTTGTCGCATCCGGGCAGGGTGATGAGGCGTTGACCTTCCAGGTTGTTGACGGTCCGGACGGGCTGACGATCGACGCATCGACCGGCATCGTAAACTGGACGCCAACCGCCACTCAGGAAGGCTTGCAAACGGTTGTCATTGAAGTGCGTGACGCGCTGGGCGGCGTGACCCGCCAGTCGTTCACGATTGACGTGGCGCCTGACCTCACCATGCCGCGTATTGTCACCGTTGATACCAATCCGGAGGCCGGAGCGGATTACACCAGCCTGGCGGCGGCGATTGCGAGCCTGAGCGGTCCGTTGGAGCGCCCCGTGGTTATCCATGCCCGGGCATCAGCAGACCAGCCAGACATCGGGCGAGTTGTGATACAGGGAGTGGTACCGTCCCAGGAAAAACCGTTGACCATCGTTCTCACCAAAGGCTACGTGCTGGATATTACGGCTTCAGAGAACGGCGCCCGGGCCGTGTCGATTCTTTCGCCATATGTGACGCTGCGCGGAGAAGGCGGCGGAGTGCAAATCCGCAATAATGGATTTGACGGTGTTGCCGGGATCGTGATCGATCAGCAGCCGGATGATTCCACGGTCATTGTGGAGGGCCTATCTGTTCTGGGCGACATCACGGGTACTCCGGGTGAGAGCGCAGGTATCGTCGCGCTTGATGATACCGCCGACCAAGTGATCCGAAATAATGAGGTGAGCGGTTTTACCGGCAGCGGCGAGGCGCAAGGCATCTTTGCCCAAGGCCAGTCGTACCTCTATAACAACACGGTCGTCGGAAACCGTTACGGTATTCGCGGGTCTGCCAACTCCATCGTCGCCTTCAATAACCTGGCCACTGGCAACGAGTGGGACTACTCCCCCGCCGCGGGGAATTGGGGAAGCTCTGGAAACAACATCAGTTCCGATGAATCGAGTCCGAATGTCTCATTCCGCACCCGCGATGTGGCGTTTGTGGATGCCGATTCAGGCAACTACGCACTGGCGCCCTGGGATGATGCCGCCGTGGGCCAGGGCCGTGACCTGAGCAACGCCGTTGCCTTTAGCTTCCACAATGACATTCGACAGAAAGAGCGAACGGCTCCGTGGGACATCGGCGCGAATACGGTTGGTGCCGTGAGCAACTGGCCGCCGTTCGTGGATTCAGAGCCTAAGGTTACCGCTGAGGAAAACGTTGCCTATAAATACGATGTTCAGGCCAGCGATAACGATGATGATCCGCTGACCTACCGCTTGACGATGGCGCCACAAGGCATGTCCATTGATGCCCAGACTGGCGTGGTTCAGTGGATGCCGTCGTCAGAACAGGTGGGTGATTTTGGGGTAGAGATCGAAGTCACCGACGGGCGTGGCGGTGTCGCTGTTCAAGCGTTTCGATTGGTGGTTTCGCCAGCAGGAAGTAACGGTGCCCGGTTGATTGTGGTCGATACCGACCCTCAATCGGGTGCGGATTATTCCACGCTTGCGGCCGCGATAGCCGGCGAGTCAGGCCAGGAACTGACCCAGCCATTGTTGATTCGGGCGAGAGCCACCACCGGCCTGCCGGACACACAGCCCGTCGTCATTGACGGCCTGGGCTCTACGGCAAAGACGCCCGTGACCGTTATCCTCGAACAGGGCTACAGCCTGATGATCGACGCTCTGATTGACGGGACAACGGCCGTCATGATTCGCGAGGGTGACGTTCGGCTGTTGAGTGAGGGGGGGGAGATTCTCGTTCGAAACAACGGCTACAATGACGTAACCGGCGTGCTCATACAACCTAAGGCTCCGGGTTCGGTCGTGACGGTCGATGGGGTGCGGGTCCGGGGTCTGATGACGGGCGAGCCGGATCGATCTGCGGGCATTTTAGCCCGCCAGCCGGACGCGACCTATGTTCTCCGCAACAACCTGGTCACCGGATTTGCCGGAACGTACACCAACAGCGGGCTGGATGTGCGGGGTCCGGCGTTTATCTACAACAACACGTTGGTTGGTAACCGCTTTGGGCTGCGCCTTGAGGCGGCACAGAGCGTTGTGCTCAACAACCTTTCCGTGGGCAATCTGGAAGATTATGTGTCCTGGGCCCAGGCCTGGGCCGTGACTGGCCACAATGTCAGCACCGACGATAGCAGCCCCGACGCCGACTTCCGACATCGCAGTGTTGGGTTTGTTGACGCACAAGCGGGCAACTATGGCCTGAAACCCTGGGACCAGGGCGCACGTGGCCAAGGGCTGGATCTGTCCACAACGGAGTTTTATCCCTTCACGACAGACGCGAATCAGAAAAGGCGCCAGACGCCCTGGGATGTTGGAGCCTTTGGTGTTGGTGAGGTAAGTAACTGGCCACCAGAGATCGTCTCCGAACCCGTTCTGGATGCCACTGAAGGCGAGGCCTATCGCTACACCGTAGGCGCCTCAGACCCTGATGGTGACCCGTTGGTATTTGAGTTGATCAATGGCCCCGACGGCATGCTGATGGATGCGAGCAGCGGCGAACTGAGCTGGACGCCGACGGCAAGCCAGGTGGGTGAGCATGAGGTTCGTGTTTCTGCGAGCGATAGGGGCGGAGAGAGCGCTTACCAGACCTATACCCTCACCGTTGCTGCGGCGCCCGATGAAGCGCCAACGGATCCGGTTCAGGACATTATTGACGCTATCACCGATTGGCTTAAAGATCTGATAGGTGGATGGAACCTTGGCAGCTGGCTGGGTTTGAAATGGTTCTGATCGGTAGTGAATTCCTGGCCACCGTCAAGTACAGCTAACTAATAGTGGCGTATCCTGAGAGTGCGCGTCGATAGGATCAGCCTCGGCGCGTCTCACCGGATCTGAAGAGGGCTGCTATGGACTTCAAGGACTACTACGCCGTCCTCGGCGTGAGCGAATCCGCGACCCCCGAGGACATCAAAAAGGCCTACCGCAAGCTGGCCCGAAAGTACCATCCGGACGTCTCCAAAGAGGAGAACGCGGACGAGCAGTTCAAGGAAGTGGGCGAAGCCTACGAGGTGCTCAAGGATCCGGAAAAGCGCGCCGAGTATGACCAGCTGCGCCGGTACGGCGCCCGGCCGGACGGGTCGTTTGAGCCGCCGCCCGGCTGGCAGAGCGCATCCGGGTTTGGCGGTGGCGGATACACCCAGGCGGACGCCCGGCAGTTCAGCGAGTTCTTCGAGGAAATCTTCGGCGGTGGCCAGCGGGGCGGTGGCTTCTCTGGCGGCTTCGGTGGCGGGTATCGCCAGACCGTGCGCCAGCGCGGGGAAGACATCCACGCCCGCCTCGCCCTGTTCCTTGAAGAAGCCTATCAGGGGTGTGAAAAGTCCCTGTCCATCACCGTGCACGAGCCGGACGATCACGGCCGGCTGCGAGCCCGGCAGAAGACCCTGAAGGTGAAAATTCCCGCGGGCATGCGCGAAGGCCAGCACATCCGTCTGAAAGGGCAGGGCTCGCCCGGCCTGGGCGGCGGCGACCCCGGCGACCTGTTTATCGAAGTGGAGCTGGCCCCGCACCCCCACTACACCGTGGAAGGTCACGACCTGCTGATTACCGTGCCGATTGCCCCCTGGGAGGCCGCCCTCGGCGCCACGGTAACCGTGCCCACGTTGAGCGGTAAGGTGAACGTCAAGGTGCCCAAGGGGGCGACCGCCGGCCAGAAGCTGCGCCTGAAAGGCAAGGGCTTGCCGGGCAAGCACCCCGGAGACCAGATAGTGGTGCTGCAGATTGCCGTGCCCGGCGAGCATTCTGCTGAGGCCCAGGCGCTTTACGAGCAGTTGGCCAAGGTGGAAAAACACTTCAACCCGCGCAGCAAACTGCACGTGTGAGGGAGGACGAACAATGAGCAATGGCGATCAGGTTCTGACGGTGGACGTTATGGAAAACGGCCGCCACACCTTCAGCCTGCGGGAGATCTGCGAGCGGGGGGAATGCCACGCGGAGTTTGTCATTACCCTGGTGGATTACGGCATCCTGGCCCCGCTGGACGAGGCCCAGGAGGCCCGTCGCTGGCAGTTCGACGTGTTGGCCTTGAGTCGCCTGCGCACGGCGCAGCGCTTGCAGCGGGATCTGGACCTGAACCTGCCGGGGCTGGCCATGTCCCTGGATCTGCTGGACGAAGTGCAGAGCCTGCGCCGGGAAGTTGCCCGGCTCAATCAGCGCCTGCGGCACCAACTGGGGGAATAGGGCCCCCGTCATCACTGGCCCGAATGTCGGCAGCGACAGCGCCGAGATCCCGAATTGGCCTGGGCTTTGCTATAACTGAGAGTAACCGTTCGGCAGGGGACGCTGGATGCCAACGGGCAGGACGCCGGATCACTCAGTTATCGGAGTCGTTATGGCGGTTCGTTTTCTCAAGCAACTGGTGGGCAGCCGCCTGCTGCGGCCTGTGTTCATAATCCTGATCGCGGTGGGCGTGGTGCAGGTGCTGCTCAGCCAGTGGCTCATCACCCATCAGGTGCAGGGGCTGGTTGCCACCGCAGGGAATGCACTGGAAGAGAGCGCCCGACGGGTGAGCGGCTCGTTTGAGGACACCCGGGCCGACGTCAAAAGCCGCCTGCAGGCCATGCGCGAACAGACGACGCAGGAACTGGCCGCCGAACTGACCCGCCAGCAGGAAGCCCAGCAGAAGCAGATGTCGGACAACGTCCGTAAAGCCGTGATGGCCGAAGCCCAGGGCCTGGCCAACGTGCTGGCGGCGGTGGCTGCGCCGATGATCTGGGATCGTAACATTCCCCGCCTGACCGAGCTGGTGGAGCTGGCGGACGCCCGGGATTCGGTGCTTTTTGCGGTCTATTACGACCAGTACGGCAAACGCATGACCCGCTACGTCGACCGAACCGACGAACGGGTCCGTGCCCTGATGGACAAGGGCGAAGGGCGGGGCGCCGCCAACAAAGTACTGGACGCCGCCAGCCGGGACCCGAACGTGGTCATCATCAGCGCGGACATCCAGCCCCAGGGCTCCAAGATCGGCGAGCTGAAAATCGGCCTGTCCCTGGAAGGCGTCAACCGGGATCTGGCCACGCTCCAGAGCGCCTTCAGCCAGACCATCAACAACAGCGTGAAGGCTCTGAAGACCACCCTGGAATCGGAAACGGACCAGGTAAACCAGCGCCTGCAGGGGCAACTGGCCAACGTGGACAAGGTCACCCGGGAGCGCATCACCCAGACCGTGGACGCCCTCAACGACGAAGCCGGCAGCATGGCCAGCAACCTCAGTTGGCTGGCCGTGGTCGCCGCCGTCATCCTGCTTGTTGCCGTGGCCGTCGTGCTCGGTGGCGGGCTCCTGCCCAAGGTGCTGCGCCTGAACTCGGCGATCTGGGGCATCGCTGACGGCGAGGCCGACCTGACCCAGCGGGTTACCCTCAAGGGCCGCGACGAACTCACCGACATGGCCCGGGGCATGAACCAGTTCATCGCCCGCATCCAGGCACTGGTGTCCGACGTCAAAGGCTCCGCCGAAAACGCGGTGGCCCAGGCGCGGGAACAGGGCGACATCAGCCGAGACGCCGTGGCGGCGGTCAACCGGCAGCAGCAGGCAGTGTCTGACGTCTCCGATACCATGGCCACCATGTCCCGCAGCATCGCGGACGTGGCCCGCCAGATTCAGGAAGTGGCCGGCTCCGTCCAGACCATCAGCGGGGAAAGCGAAGCCACCGCCGGCATCTCCCGGGACGTGCGCCACCGGCTCGATCGGGTGGTGCAGGACGTGGATGAAGCGGTCACCGCCGTCAACGACATGGACCGCCAGAGTACGCAGATTGCCACCGTGCTTTCGGTGATCGGCGAGATCGCCGAACAGACCAACCTTCTTGCCCTGAACGCCGCCATCGAAGCCGCCCGGGCCGGCGAATCCGGCCGGGGCTTCGCCGTCGTTGCCGACGAAGTGCGCACCCTGGCCAGCCGCACCCAGGAATCCACCACGGAAATCCGGGGCATCATCGAACGCCTGCAAGCCGGCAGCCAGCAGGCCGTCGCCAGAATCGGCAACGTGTCGGGCGGTGTGGCGGCGTCTTCCCAGGCGTTCCGGGAAGCCGACGAACACTTCGACAGCATCAACCGCCTGCTCGGCCAACTGCAGGAGCAGGCGCTGGCGATTGCCTCGGTGGCCGAAGCCGAAGGCCAGCATGCTGGCAGCGTCAGCGTCAGCGTGGACGACATCGCCGGCTCCGCCCGGGAAACCGTCGACGCCATCGAACGGTCCGACCAGGCCAGCCAGCGCATCGGCGAACGGCTTTCCGCCCTGCAGGCAAAGGCCTCCCAGTTCCAGGTGTAGCGGGGTGGTTTGAGCGGCGGGCAATATCCGGTATAACAGGCGAGCACCCACACCACACAAGGAGAAGCCTGGATGGGCGAAGCCAAACGTCGTCAGCAAACCGGAGCCCCCGCCCCCCGCCCGAACGCCAAGCGCGGCGGCGGCAGAGCCTGGATCATTGTCGGCATCACGGTTGTCATCCTCGGCATCGGCCTGGCGCTGCTCACGGCCCCGCCGTCGCCGACCTCGGACGAGCTCCCCGTTGCCAGCGAAGACACCCCGCCGTTCCCGGCCCAACTGGATGAATTCGGTATTTCCACCGGCCCTGCCGACGCCACCGTGGTGGTCCGCGAGTTCGCGGATTATCAATGCCCCGCCTGCGGCCGCTTCGCCGACGCCACCGAACGCCTGCGCAAGGAGTACGTCGACACCGGCAAAGTCCGCTTCGTGTACTTCGACCTGCCCCTGCAACAACACGCCAACGCCGTCCCCGCCGCCATGGCCGCCCGCTGCGCCGGCGACCAGGACGCTTACTGGCCCATGCACGAACGCCTGTTCGCCGAGCAATCCCAGTGGAGCGAAGCCGAGGAACCTCTGCCGCTGTTCACCGGCTACGCGAACGACCTCTCGCTCAACGCCCGGCGCTTCAACACCTGCATGACCACCGACCTGCACCAGGAAGCCATCGGCCAGAGCCGCCAGGCCGCTGTGAGCCTTCGGGTGACCAGCACGCCCACGGTGTATGTCAACAACATCCGTTTGACCAACGCCAGCTGGGCCCAGCTGTCTGCGGTGGTTGAGAGGGAACTGAAAGCGGCTTCTAACTAACGCCGGCCAGTTAATCGGCGAACAATCAACCGACGAACGAAAGAGTCAGCGGGCAAACCACCAAATCAGCCTTTGGGCGGGATGGCCCCGCCAGAATCGTGCGGAGCCAGGGATGGCGGAGCCGAGCCTACAGGGACGTATTCACGGCGTATTCTGGCGGGGCCATCCCGCCCGAAGGCGTCTTAACGGCACCGCCTGCGGCCACCCCCAACTTGCGCCAAAACCTCAGTTGGTTAAACTCTGTCCCGCACGCCCAACGCCGCGTGCCCCAAACAACCATGCTCCGGATTTACGATCCGGCCCGCAGGAGACCCCTATGAGCGACACCATCGTTGTCTGCGCGCTGTACAAATTCGCCGTCCTGAACGACTACAAAGCCCTCCGCCAACCCCTGCTCGACCTCATGCTCGAACGGGACGTCCACGGCACCCTGCTGCTCGCCCGCGAAGGCATCAACGGCACTATCGCTGGCCGCCGCGAAGGCATCGACGCCGTCAAAGCCTGGCTCGCCAGCGACGACCGCTTCGACGGCATCGACTACAAAGAATCCTACGTCGACATCCAGCCGTTCAAACGCACCAAAGTGAAACTCAAGAAAGAGATCGTCACCATGGGCGTCGACGGCATCGACCCGAAACGGATCGTCGGCACCTACGTGGACCCCAAGGCCTGGAACGACCTGATCTCCGATCCCGACGTGCTGCTGATCGACACCCGCAACCAGTACGAGGTGGAGATTGGCACCTTCCGCAACGCCGTCAACCCGGCCACGGACACCTTCCGGGAATTTCCCGAGTACGTGAAACAGAACCTCGACCCGGCGAAACACAAAAAAGTCGCCATGTTCTGTACCGGCGGCATCCGCTGCGAAAAGTCCACCGCCTATCTCAAGGAGCAGGGGTTCGACGAGGTGTACCACCTCAAAGGCGGCATCCTGAAGTACCTGGAAGAGGTTCCACAGGAGCAAAGCCTATGGCAGGGTGAATGCTTCGTATTCGATGACCGGGTCACCGTGAACCACCGCCTCGAGCGGGGCGAGTACGACCAGTGTCACGCCTGCCGCCGCCCGATTACCGAAGCCGACAAACAGCGGCCCGAGTACGAACAGGGCGTGAGCTGCCACCAGTGCATCGACTCGCTGAGTGAGGAACAGAAAGCGCGGTTCCAGGAACGGGAGCGGCAGATGCGCCTTGCCAAGGCCCGGGGCGAAGCCCACGTTGGCGGCGAGGCGGCTCGGGTGATCGCCGAGCGCAAAGCCCGAAAACAAGCCGAACGGGCACGGCAAGCGAAGAAAAGTCTGGAGGGAGAGACCAACCGTACAACCGGATAAGTCCCAGCAACCACAAGGAGTTTTCATGGGTTTCAGAACCACCGCCATCGTTTCGCTGTCGGCCATGGCCGTCGTCCCCCTCGCCCACGCGGCTGATGACGGCCCGTTCAAGGGCGAAGCCGAGCTGGGGGTGTTGATGACCTCCGGCAATACCGACGAAACCAACGTGAACGGCCGCCTGGCCCTGACCCATGAAGTGGAACGCTGGCGCAACAACGCCGAGCTGAGCACCAACTACTCCCAAACCGACAACACCACCACCGCCGAGCAGTACCAGGCGGCCCTGCAGACCGACTACAAGTTTGCCGAGCGCCAGTTCTGGTTCGTGCGGGGTGCCTGGGAGAAGGACCGGTTCTCCGGCTACGATTTTGAATCGTCCCTGACCACCGGTTACGGCAACCGGGTCTGGGAGCAGGGCGACCGAAGCTTCCTGGACCTCTCGGCCGGTGCCGGTTACCGGTACAACAAACTGGAAGAACCGGATGAGAACGGTGACGACACGGAGAAGGAAGCCATCGCCCGTCTGGCCGGCCAGTTTGATTACGCGCTGTCCGAGAACGCCCTCTTCCGACAGAAGTTGAGCACGGAGGTAGGCCTGGATGAGAACAACACCATCAGCAAGTCAGAAACCTCGCTTCAGGCCAACGTCGTGGGCAACCTGTCCATGAAAGTCGCCTATCGCGTGAAGCACGTCTCCGATCCCCCCGCGGGCTCCACCAGCACCGATACCGAAACCTCCCTGTCCCTGCTGTACGGGTTCTGAGTCAGACCCGGTTGCGCAGGCCCAGCTCGTCCGGATAGGGCGCGAGATACTGCTGGACGCGAAGATAGTCCACCGGTTCCCGCCGCTGGGCCATGCGCAGCAACGTCATCGGCACCACCAGCGGCACCTCGCCCCGGCGATAGGCTTCGATTTGCTCCAGCAGCACGGTTTTGTCCGCCTCCGGCATGGTGCCCTTCAGGTAGCCCAGCAGGTGCAGCATCGCGTTCATGTGGGCGCCCCGGCTGACCTGCCGGGCCATGGCCGCCATGAAGCCTTCCAGGTATCGCCCGGCGATGTCCGCCAGCGGGGCCGCCTTGAGATCGCTCAGCAGCGGCCCAAGCTGGCGGTAGTGCTTTTCCGAGTGGGCCAGCAACTGAAATTTGTGGCGAGTGTGAAAGGCGATCAGTGACCGGGCGCTGAGTTGGTCGCCGGCGACGTTCTGCCGCCAGTCGTCGTAGGCAAAGACCCGCTCGATGAAGTTCTCCCGCAGGCCGTCGTCGTTCAGGCGGCCCTCTTCCTCTACCGGCATCAGCGGGTAGGCCGCCATCAATGCCTCGGCAAACCGGCCCCGGCCATCCCGACGGACCACCTGGCCGTCCGCGTTGTGGACCTTGATGCGGTCCATCCCACAGCTCGGCGACTTGGCCATCAGGATATAGCCGCGCAGGTGCGCCAGCCCCGGCAGGGCCCGGGCGATGGCGGCGTCCATGGCGGCGGTGTGGTCGGCCTCGCCCCGGGTCTCGGTGACGTGCAGGTTGCCGTCCCGTTCCCGCAGATGGATGGCCGGGCGAGGCACACCAAGCCCGGCTTCCAGTTCCGGGCACAGGGGCTGGAAATCGAAATAGCGGGACAGCACGCCGGTGCAGTAGCGGGAATGCTTGTGGCCGCCGTCATGGCGGACCTCCCTGCCCAGGAGGCAGGCGCTGATGCCGACGGGAATGCCGCCGGCGCTTGGCGGTTGCTCTGCGGTCATAACGCGTTGCCCTGCGCGGTGTCGGGTTTTCTCGAAAAGTACGTCAGCCATACGTCAACAGTACGCTGGCGCGCGGCATCAGTTTATCCGGGCTTTCCTTTTTTTGGCCATCGCCAGGGTGGTCGCGTAGATGTAGCGAACGTCTCCGGCAAAATGTTCCACCGAGAAGTCGGCCGCGAACGCCAGCGCCTGTTCGGACAGCTCACGGCGTTCGTCGTCGTGCTCCAGCAGGTACTGCACCCGGGACAGCCACTGGTCCTGTCGCTCCGGGGTCTTGAAGCCGTTCATGCCCTGGCGAACCACGTCATCGATGCCGCTGGAGCGCACCGCCACCACCGGCAGGCCGGCGGCCATGGCCTCCAGGATCACCATGCCCTGGGTCTCCGATTTCGAGGCGAACACAAACAGGTCACCGAGCCGGTACCACACCGCCATCTGGTCCGGTGGCACTGGACCCACCAGGGTCACGCAGTCCGCCAGGCCCAGGCGTTCGATCTTCTCCTGCAACCGGTCCCGTTGGTGACCGTCGCCGATCATCAAGAACCGGAAGGGCGTGCGGGCACGTTTGCGCAGCGCGGCCAGGGCATCGATCATAAAGTCGATGTTCTTCTCGTTGGACAGCCGGGACACGCTGATCAGCACCTTCTCGTCCGTCAGCCCCAGCTCGTTCCTCAGCTCTGCGATCTGCTCCGGCGTGACCGCCTGGAACCGATCGTATTCAATGCCGGTGGGCTGAACAAAGGTGGGCGTCTTGACCCCCAGCATCCGCAGATATTCTTCCGTGGAGTAAGTCGGGACGATCACCGCGTCGCATTTGTTGGCAAAGCGCTTGATCAATGCGTGGGAGATCAGGTTGCGGAACAGCAGGCCGGGCAGGGGCACGAAGTGGGCGTAGTGCTCCAGCCGGGTGTGGTAGGTGTACACCACCGGCACCCGCAGCAGGCGCCGGCCCATGAACAGCCCCAGGCTGCCCAGCCAGAAGGGGTGATGCACGTGGATGAGGTCCGGCTTGAAGGCTTTTACCGCCCGGCGGATACGCCGGAGGAAAATGTTCGCCAAGCGGAACTCCCGGTTCTCGCCCATGGCCAAAAGTGACGGCACCCGCACCACGCCGGTTTCGTTGGCCGGCTGGCCCTTGTAGGCCGGAGCGACGACCAGCACCTCATCCTTCAGGAACCGCAGGCCCCGACGTAACCGCTCGATGGAAATGGGCACACCGCCGATAAACGGCAGGTAGTTGTTGGTGAACATGGCCACCCGTAGGTGCTGATCGAGCCAGGGCGTGGGGTCCAGGTCGTAGTCCGGGTAGTAGTCCTTGCCCACGAAGATCACCTGATACAGCTTCACGGTAATCGCGACGAACACCCCCAGCAGGATCAGGAAGTTCAGGTAGCCGCTGTAGATCAGCGAATAGACAAAGAACCAGAGGCTTTCCAGGGTTTTACCCACCGGATGCCGGCCGATGTTAAGGCGCTGCAGGGTGTGGGTCACTTCGCCGTCGGGGCTGACGGTGACGTCGACGTAGTGGTAGAAGCTGTTGTCGTTGTTCAGCACCAGCCCGCCGGCGCCGCCGGTGGTGATGAACTCGGTGCCGTCGATGGTCTGCTCTGAATACGTGGACACGTTGGTGGAGAACACCGCGTCAATGTCCCGCTTGCGGATCAGCGCCATCAGCGCATCGCGGAACTCCGGCGGCGCCAGGTAATCGTCCTTCTCATCGAACAGCGGGTTCTTCTCGGGCTCGAGGGGCGGGTTGGCGATGAACAGGATGCGGGCGTTGCTGGTGTCCTGGTTGAGCAGGTCGTTCAGCCAGCGAATCTGCCAGCGCCAGGGAGTTTTGCCCGTGCTGTCCATGAAAATGAGGCGAACGTTGCCGGTGCGGATGCTGTAGAAGTGCGGGCCGAAGTGG
Source organism: Marinobacter sp. C2H3 (assembly GCF_037080155.1). NCBI lineage: Bacteria > Pseudomonadati > Pseudomonadota > Gammaproteobacteria > Pseudomonadales > Marinobacteraceae > Marinobacter > Marinobacter sp. C2H3. The sequence continues at coordinate 690,015 of NZ_JBBBNZ010000001.1, forward strand.
TCGTAGAACCGGAAACTGCCGAAATCCTCGTACTCGTGGGGGCCGAAGGTCAGCAGGTAGGGAATGTTCAGGTGGCCGAGGGAGCCATAGAGCGCCCGGTATTTGTCCTCGCCGCCACCGCTGACGGCGTTGCCGGCGGACACCATGAAGTCCGGATTGTCGGTGTTCAGTTCCGGAATGATCCGGTCCTCAAAGATGCCGATGGAATTGTTGATGTTGCCCACCACAGCAAACCGCACCGGCTCGCCGGGCTTCACCCGCTGGTAGATTTTCTCCACCTGGGCGGCGTGTACGCTGGTGAAATCCTGCATGAACAGGTTCAGGTAGGTCTTGTAGCCCACCAGCAGGATGACGATCAGCAGACTGAGGTAGAACAGCAGTTTGAGCGGTTGTCGGCGTATCACGTCCGTTTGCCCTTCGAAAGGTCCTTCTGGAGGATCAGCAGGCCGATCACCACCCCCAGGTAAATGGTCAGCAGGCGCCAGGTGACGGTCACCAGCACCAGGTGGTTACCCGAGAGAATGCCCTGGAAAAAGTGCCCGAACACGCCCTCGGAAATGCCCGACGCCCCCGGCGTGGGTGAAAAATACATGATAAACGTGGTGACCACGAGCAGGCCAACGGTCAGCGGATAATCCACCGGATAGCCAAGGGCGTGGATCAGCAACGCCGGGAAACTGAACAGGCTGAGCAGGAAGATGGCGGTGCACAGCACCGACAGCGCCACGAAGTGCCGGGGGCCGCGCAGGTATTCGCCAAAGGCGCCGGAGAACCGCAGCATCTCCCGACGGCAGCCGAACTGCCAGCGGTCGTGACGGCGGGCGCTGATCAGGTGGCCCCGTCGTAACAGCGCCAGCAAGCCGCTCAGGGGCCTGATCAGCCAGCGGGTTCGGAACAGCAGCACCAGGAAAAACCCCAGGTACAGCACGATGAACACCGCCAGCGCCTCGCCGACCCGGCCCACGATGGACTGGCCCTGCAGCGGCGCCAGGGTGAGCAGGCACACCGGCGTCAGCGAAAAGATGAACAGCACCGCCAGCACCGTTCGAATGGTAGTGGCCGTGGCCGCGCGCCCGGCCGGGATGCCGTGGCGGGTGAGGTACCAGATCTGGGCAAAGCCGCCGCCGGTGGCCATGGGGGTCACGTTGGAGAAAAACAGGTTGATGAACACCAGCTTGGTCAGCGGCCGGAACGGTAGCCGGTGCCCCAGGGCCCGCAGGGTGAAGTACAGCCGCAGACCGTCGGCCGTGAAGTACACCAGCAAAAGCGCGGCGATGGACAGCAAGGTGCCCGGTGCCAGCAGGCGGGTATCGAAGGTAAAACTGCGCTCGGCAAACTGGCTGTAGACGGTGTAGATACCGGCGGCGGTGAGCAGGACGAACAGCCCGCCGAAGAGGGCAAGCCGGCGCCAGGAGGTGCCAGAGGTGTCAGCGGTGGCGGTTTGGTGTGGGTGACTGCCGTCTTGGTCGGTCATGGGCTGCCCGTCAGATCAGGACGGGCAGTTTACCGGGAGAGGGGCGGGGCGTGTCCAGTGCCGCGTCAGTGGCCATACACCATCATGTTGGTGTTGGTGATGGCAAAATCCGTGAACTGGATGCTGCCGATGCTCTGGGGACCGATGCGGAACACGGGCATGTCGATGTCCGCGCGGAACTCCACGTCGTGGATGGACAGGCCATCCTTGCCGGAGGCCGCGCTGGTGCCCCGGGCCATGTTGGCGCGGGCGTAGGCCATACCGAAATGGCCCTCGGTGTCGTTGCCCCGGCGGTTGTGGATCTGCAGGCCCTCGATGCCAACGGCGGCAAAGTTGAAGATGAACAGCAGGTCCGAGTTGTCCCAGTTCAGCTGGCCGTTGGTGATTTCAAAGTGGGTTTCCAGCTGCAGCTCGGAGCCGGACACCGTGTTGCCGTTGCTCAGAGTCCGGGTGCTGGTGCCGCCGTTGCGGATCACCAGGTCCGTGGGGCCCACGTAGCCCTGCAGCAGCACATTGGAGAACAGCGTGGTACTGCCTTCGCTGCCGGTGGTCTCGATGCTGTCCACGCCCAGCTCGAAATCCACGGCGTGCAGGTAGTCGTCCAGGCTGGTGGGGTCACCGTAGTCGATGGCGCCCAGGTGCATCACCAGGTCGCCGTCCTGGAACTGCTTGCCGTAGCCGCCGGCCAGCTTGTAGCGGGCCAGGGCGTCCGCGATGTTCGGGTCGGAGGCGTCGAGCTGCCCGGCATCGGCCCGGCGGGCGATCTCGGAGAAGCCGTAGTCCAGCACTTCGTTGTCGCCGGCGATGTCCAGGGTGAGCTTCAGGTTGTCCAGGGTGGTGTCGTTCTGGCCGGACAGGCGGATGCCGTTGACGTTGATCGAGCCTTCGTCGGTCCAGGTCAGTCGATCCATGGAAAGCCGGGTTTCCAGCTCAATGGTGACGCCGGCCTGGCCGGTAACCTGGGACAGACGCTGGTCGTCCAGGGCGCGAAACTCGCCGTGAGCGGCGGTGGCCGTCAGCGACATCAGGCCCAGAAGCACGGCCTGAACCGGGCGCTGGCGGAGAACGAAAACGAGCGGCTGGCGCCGTTGTGGTGTCATGGTGGAAGCCCTGCAAGTCCTTGTTGTTCGGTTCAATCCGGGCAATCAGGCCCGGACCGCAGGGACACCTCAACCACTCTGCGGCGTGTTCGTTAACACGATGTAACAATACGGATGCGGACGTTTCCGGTCTGTGCGTCCCGTCACAAACCGGACGGGGCCAGACCACGCATCGGAGGCCAAACGCCCCCGGCCGGTGGGGTAAGCGTCAGTCGAGGGCCTGCCGTATGAGGGACTTCTGGTGGTCGGCAAAGCCGCGGATCAGGGCTTCGGCCCGTTGAGTATCCCGGGCCAGCACGGCCTCGGGCAGTTCGGTGAAAAACCGGCGGGTGACGGCGAGGCCGTCCCGGTAGGCATCGGCGCCCAGGTAGTAGGCGCGGCTCACGGCCGGGCGGAAGTTGGACAGGGCCTCTGACAGGTACGGGTTGTCCACCACCTGGCTGCAGGCGTCCATGACCTCAAAACTGGCGTCCACCACCGCCTTGATGTCATCGCTGGTGCGCATGCGCTCCGTCGCCCGGGCCACGGTCTCCAGCAGCCCCGGCCGATGCTCGTCGCGCCAGCGCTCACACAGCCGGACCGCCAGCATCACCAGCAGGTGCATATACACGTCGTAGAGTTCTTCGGCGTGGTCCGCGTCCAGGCGCGATGCGGAAGCGCCCCTGCGCGGGGTAATCTCCACCAGGTGCCAGCGCTCCAGGGTATACAGTGCTTCTTTGACCGAGGCCCGGCTGACGGTCAGCTCCTGGGCGAGCGTGGCCTCCTGAATGCGTTGCCCGGGGGCGATCTGCCCGGTCATGATGCGCTCGGCGAGGTAATCGGCGATCTGCTCGGCGAGGGTGTTCGGCACCTGAAAATCCATGGACAGCCCCAACAGGAACCGGCACCGGACGGCCCGGCCCCTTGAAATTCCAGTGTAAAGCAGCCAAGTATAACCGTTGAATTCTTCACCAAAAAGGGACAGACCATGCCCAAGCACTTTGAAGAGGCGCCCGGCCTTTACCACGAACCGGTGCCGGAAACCGAAGGCTACGTGTTCAACCAGACCATGATGCGTATCAAGGAGCCGGAGCGTTCGCTGGACTTTTACACCCGGGTGCTGGGTATGCGCCTGGTGCGCAAGCTGGACTTCCCGGAGATGAAGTTCACCCTGTATTTCCTGGGCTACCTGGACGATCGCCAGGCGCAGTTTGTGCCGGCGGACGACGCCCATCGCACCACCTACACCTTTGGCCGGGAGGCGATGCTGGAGCTGACCCACAACTGGGGTACCGAGGACGACCCGGACTTTTCCTACCACAACGGCAACGACCAGCCCCAGGGCTTTGGCCACATCGGCATCGCGGTGCCGGATGTGTACGCGGCGGCAGACCGGTTTGCCAAACTGGGCGTGGAGTTCGTCAAGAAGCCGGACGACGGCAAGATGAAAGGCCTGGCGTTCATCAAGGATCCCGACGGTTACTGGATTGAGATCCTGCAGCCGGACATGCTGGAGCAGCAGCGCAAGGACGACTGACGCGCCGCTGACGCGAAAAAAAAGCCCCGACGCGGTAGCGCGCCGGGGCTTTTTCGTTGCTGGCCGTGTTACTCCGTGGCCGTGGTTGCGTGACCGCCATCGCCGGCGGGCGCCGTTGCAGCGTCGTCGGCGCTCGCCTTGGCGTTCTGGCTGCCGGCGGTGTCCGCCTGATCCTTCTTGGCGGGCTTGGGCTTGGGGGGCGGCGGCTGCTTCCAGGCGTCCTCGGTCACCTGCACCTGATAGGCCGCGAGCTTGCCCCGGTAGATGGCGTTGTCTCCGCCTACCCGGACGTTGCTCTCACCCATGGAGGGCGAGGTCCCCAGATACAGGATGGCCAGGGTATCGTCGCCTTTCGCAAGCACAATCTTGCGCTTGAAGTCGTCCCTGGCGACCTTGAAGCGCTCCTGGGCATCGTCGGTTTTCGCCACCGGGAAGGTTTTCTTCAGGGCGGCCAGTTCGCCGATCAGCTTCTCCACCCGGTCCTTGGCGGCGGGCTGCGGCTCGCCGCTGGCCTGGGTATCCGCTGTCGCCTTGGCGGCGGCCTGGTCGTCACTGGCCGCCGCTTTGTCGCCCGTGTTGGTGTTACCGGCCTTGCTCAGGGTGAATTGCCAGCCGTCGCCCTGGCGTTTCAGCACCAGGGTGCCGTCCTCAGGATCGACAACGGTAATGGCGTCCGCGCTGTCCACCTGGGCCAGCAGCGGCGCGTTACTGACCGCCGGGCCAGCGGCCTGGTGGCTCCACACCAGGCCGGCCAGCACCAGCTGCGCGGCCAGAAGAACAGACAACAGGGTGATTTTCCGGTTCATCAGGCCACCTCCGCCAGGATTCTGCGATAACGACGTTGATCACTGGCCCGCACCTGCCGGCGCCAGAGCCAGATCAGCAGCAGCCCGAACAGGGCCATGCCGTAGTTGGCGTACTCCCAGCCCATGCGCTGTTGCCGGGTCAGCGGCACCAGGGTGCGGGCGTAGCGGGATTCGCCCCGCAGCGCCACCAGCGCCGGGTCTTCCAGGGACCAGTCCACCGCGTTCTGGATGAAGGAGACCGGCTGGGTGTAGACGGTGCCCAGGCTGCGGCTGACCAGGTTCAGCATGGTGTCCGAGGCGAACGAGCCGCTGCTGACCACCACCAGCCGGGCAGATTCCGGCGACTTGCGGATGACGGTGGAGGGCAGGCTTGAGGCATCGTCCTTGCCGGCGGCCTTCGCACCGGGCTTGCCGTTGGCCGCCTTGCTGCCGGCTTTGTCGTCGGCCTTGTCGGCAGCTTTGGCCAGCAGCGGCGAATCCCGGTCGGCAAACCAGGAGGTGAACTCGCCTTTGAGGGCCACGCCGATCAGCGCCGAGTGACGCACGTCGCCCGGGGCGAAGCCGCTGGAAGGATACGCCTCAAAGTCCGGCACCACGGACGGCTTGTCGGTGGTCCAGCTGCGGGGCGAGGTTTCCATCAGGCGGGTGACCTCGAGCTTGCCGGTCTTGCCGGAATCAATGGTCATCGGCGAGGGCCAGCTCACCACCATCTGGGACAGGTTGGCGGTGACCGGGTGGGACGGGTTCAACTGATCGTCCCGCAGGTCCGCGAAGAACGGGTAGGGCATCATGTTGATTTCCCGGAAGGTCATGCCGCCAACGGTCCGCTCCGTCGGTACCGGCAGCTCCGCGCTCATCGGGTCCAGCACCAGCGATGGCTTCAGGTCGATGCCGTTGTGGGCCAGCCAGTCCTTCAGGCCAGTGGCCTGCTTGCTGGCGCTGAGGGAGCGGGACAGGTTGATGTCGAACGGCGACGCCGCGAGGATCACCCGGCCGCCCCGCATCAGGAACTGGTCCATGGCGAACAGGGCCTTGTCGCTCAGCCCCCGGGGATTCATGACCAGCAGCAGGTCGGTGCCGGCGGGCACGGTGCCGTCGGACAGGTCGGTGTGCTCCACCCGGGCGTTTTCCTGCAGGCTCTGGGTGAGCTGTGTGTAGTCCGAGCGCTGGTACTGGTTGCCCGGCGGTGCCACCAGGGCCACGGTTTTCAGGGCGCCCGGCACCAGCCGTTTGAGGGCATCGTCAAAGGCCTTCTGCAGGCTGGCCTGATCCAGAGTGTCCGGCAGGGGCACCTGCACCTGGTGGCCGCCGCTTTCCAGCATCAGGTGGAACCAGAACGGTTGCGGGTTGATCAGGCTGGCCAGCAGGGGGCTGAAGCCGTACTCATCACTGAGCTTCTTGGCCAGTGCGCCGTCGCCCGCGTCCGGGTCTTGCAGGTTTACCGTCAACTGCCCCTTGGCCCGTGCCTTGAGGGCGTCAATGACCTTGCTCAGGTCGCCCCGGAACGCCTGCAGATCCGGTGGCAGTTTATCCTTCGGCGACACCCAGGCATCCAGGGTCACCGGCTGCTGGATGGCGGCAAAGGCGTCGCCGCCGGAGCGGTAGTTGCGGGCCAGCCGGGTGATGGCGCGGGTGATCTCATACTCCGGGTTCTTCAGGGCCACCTTCAGATCGCCTTCGCCCCGGGCCTTCACGTCGATCAGGTCCTTGAAGCCGAGCTTCTGGTAGTCATCCCCGTAGTTGATCACCACGTCGAAGTAGGAATCGACGATGGCGGACTCATAGCGGCTGGCGGTCTTGAACGGCACCGGCTGGATGCCGTAGCGCCGCGCTGCCTCTTCTTCGGCGGCCTTATCCTTGGTGGGGTCCACAAAGGTGACCTGTACGTTCTGGCCACCGCGCACGCCGTATTCCTCCAGCAGGCTCTTCAGCCGGGGCACCAGCGGCGCCAGCAGCGGGTGGGTCTTCTCGGAGAAATAGGCCCGGATGCGCAGCGGTTCCCGCAGGTTGGCCAGCTCCTGAGTGGTGGCGTTGGAAAGGGTGTACAGGTGGTGCTCGGTGAGGTCAGCCCGGGCCGAGGTCAGCGGTTGCAGCCACAGGTTACCGGCCACCAGGTTGGCCACCGCGAGGGCCGCCACGAATTTCCAGCGGCGATGGCGCCCGGACGTGGGATTGCCGGCCCAGCGCAGGCGCTCCAGGGTGTACACATTCAGCGCCAGGAACACGCCGGTCAGGGACAGGTAGTAGTAGATGTCCCGGATATCCAGCACACCCCGGGTAATGGACTCAAACCGGCTGCCGGTGCCGAGCAGGGACAAAAACTGGGCCAGGCCGCCGCCGGCCAGATTGGTGATGAACGTGGAGCCCACCAGGTAGAACAGCCCGCAGATCAGCACCGTGACCATCAGCGCGACAATCGGGTTGTCGGTGCGGCTGCTGGTGAACAGACCAATGGCGATGTAGGCTGCGCCCAGGAACAGGGTGGCCAGGTAGCCACCGACCACCGGGCCGGTGTCCATGGGGCCCAGCAGCCCAACGGTGATGGGCAGCGGCAGGGTCAGCAGCAGGGCAATGCAAAGCAGGCCGAGTGCGGCCAGGAACTTGCCGAGCACCAGTTGCCAGAGGCTGACCGGTGAGGTGAGCAGACTTTCCAGAGTGCCGGACCGTCGCTCTTCGGACCAGCTGCGCATGGTCAGGGCGGCAATCAGGAAAATCAGCAGCAGGGGCAGCCAGTGGAACAGGGGTTCCAGGTCCGCCACGTTGCGGGCGAAGAAGGCCTCGCCCCAGAAGAACACGAACAGGCAGGCCGCCACAAACAGCCCCATGAACAGGTAGGCCGCGGGTGAGGCGAAAAAGCCCCGGAATTCCTTGCGGGCGACGCTCAGCAGATCAGCCATGGACCACCTCCCCGGAGCCGGCGGCCTGGCCGTTCACCTCCGCAAATACGCGCTCGAGATCCTGCTGGTCCTGGGCCAGGGACAGAATGGGGACGTTCGCCGCCACCAACTGGCTGGCAATTTCCGGCACCAGGGACTCGTCCGCTAGCAGCCGGTACTCGAAACGCTGGCCGGCGCTCTGGCCCTGGCCGTTCCGTCCGGTTTCCGTTCGGATCGGCTCCACCACCGAGAGGTTGGCTACCTTCTCAAGTGCCGGGCGGGCGTCTGCGCCAGTCACCAGATGCACCCGGTCGCTGCCCTGCAGTTCTTCCAGGCGCTTGTCGATCACCAGTTGCCCGGCCCGGAGAATCAGCACCCGCTCACACACCGCCTGCACTTCCTGCAGGATGTGGGTGGAGACAATGACCGTGGCGGTCCGGGAGAGATCCTTGATCAGCGCGCGCATCTGGTGGATCTGGGTGGGGTCCAGGCCGTTGGTGGGCTCATCCAGAATCACGATGGCCGGTTCGTGCAGGATGGCCTGGGCCACGCCCACCCGCTGGCGATAACCCCGGGACAGGGTCTGGATTTCGGCGGTGGCCTTGGCTTTCAGGTCCGCCCGCTCAATGGCCCGGGCAATGGCGCGGTGACGATCCGGCTGGGGAATGTGGTGCAGCGCGGCCTGGTACTGGAGATAGTCCATCACCGTCATTTCCGGCCAGACCGGGCAGTTTTCCGGGAGATAGCCAATGCGGGTCTGGATGGTTCGGGTGTCCGGGCCAATGCTCAGGTTATCCACCTGAATGGCCCCGGAGGTCGGCTCGAGGTAACCGGTGAGCATTTTCATAATGGTGGTCTTGCCGGCGCCGTTGTGGCCCAGCAAACCCACCACCTCACCGCGGCCGATGGAAAACGACACGTTATCCACTGCGGTGACGTCGCCATAGCGGCGCGTCAGGTTATCCACCTGGATCATTTGGTCACTCCGTTCTGGGTTGGTGTTCTTCTTGGAAGTGGTATCCCTAGCGCAGGTTGAACGCCGGGAGCCGAACGAAGTGACCGTAACTAGCTGATTTGATTCCGTTAAAATTTGGAAAGCATTACAAGGGATTAAGGCTTTGGAAAGGTGGGTACGGTAGGCGGCCGCGAGGTGCGGCCGCCGGAGGGCGCGTTACTTGACCGTCAGCCGGTCCGCGTTGCGCTCAATGGTGCGCTCGCCAATGCCTTTGACCCGGGCCAGATCGGCCGGTGCGGTAAACGGGCCGTTGGCTTTCCGGTCCGCGACGATCGCCTGGGCCTTGCTCTCGCCAATGCCGTTGAGGGTGGCCAGAGTGGCAACGTCCGCGGTGTTCACGTTCACCGGGGCGCCGGCGGCGTGTGCAAAGCCGGTCATGAGGCTGAACAGCAGAACGAGGGTGGCAATGAGTGGGGTGCGTTTCATGGTGTCTCCCGAACGGTTAAGTGTCTGTGATGGGGTGTGCCTCGGGACAGCACACCGGTACAGACCGGGAGGTAAAGTGGCAAGCGTGCGTTTCGGGATTGGGTGGGGGTGACCCATAGTGGGGTGAAGTGCACGGAACCGGACCACTGTCCGTGTGGTACCGTATTCCGTGGCTGACCCCTGCCTGGTCCTTCAGGCGGCGCATCGTCCTGAGCGCGTCTTCCCTGTGGTCGTCCCTGTGGCCTGGTTCCCTGGCCGGCTCCCTGTCCCTGGAGCGTCTTCGTCCGTGAAGCATCTTCCCTGAACCAGCGATCCGTGCTGGCGTGTCATCCCTGACAATGTTCATTCTACAGGGCCCCGGTTTTCGTCCTAGGGGAGAACCGCTCTGCGAAACGTGAGAGATTTCTTACAGGGATGTAAGTCTTTTGGAAGTATTAACATTGAACCGAAGTTCAGCTGTTTGCAGGCGTCTCACGGGCCAGTCGGTGCGCTTCAGCGGCCTCCCGGATGCGTTCCATGGTGATGGCGCGGACGGCTTTCTGGCTGGCGCGGATGTGCTGGGTGAGGCGGTCGGCGGCGTCGCTGGCGAGGCCCTGGCGGAGTGCATCGAGGATGGCGGCGTGTTCGGTATAGGTGGCGTCGATGCGGTCGTCCCGGGTGAAGTCGAGACGGCGGATGATGCGCAGGCGGTCGGTGATTTCCCGATGGATGCGGGTCATCTCCCGGTTGCCGGCGGCGGCGACCAGATCGCAGTGGAAGCTTTCGTCCAGGGCCCGGACGGTGCTGCCGACGGCGCGCTCGGAGGGGTGGTCCGGGTTCCAGATGGCGGTAAGAGTGCGAATGGTCGGCGTCGCCTCGTCCAGCCCGCAGATCTTGTGCATGGCCGCCCGTTCGAGGGTAATGCGCAGGTCGTAGAGTTCTTCCACCTGCTGGAAATCAAACGGCTTCACCTGCCAGCCACTGCGGAACAGCACCTCCACGTAGCCTTCCCGCTGCAATCGGTACAGGGCCTCGCGAACCGGTGTGCGGCTGGCGTTCAGGCGGGTGGCGACGTCGCCCTCGCTGAACTTGTCCCCGGGAATCAGGCGGAACTCAAAGATGTCGTCCTTCAGGGCCTCGTAGACCCTGTCTGCCATGGACGCTTTTCGTTTGGTGTTTGTTGCCATGTTCTTTTGTTTGCCCTTCTTTGTGGGTTCGCGGGTGGTTTGCCCTCTGAGCATGGCGCTGGGCGCGACGATCGGGAAGGCTTTGCAAAAGCCGCCGCGAACCCATCCCTGGCCCCATCGGTGCCACACCAAAACATGCGGCAAGAGAAGGCCGACTCCAGCCCTCAAACCTTGATGCTCAACAAAGGCTCCCCGGGCGTCACAGCCTTGCCAGGCTCCACGTGCATGGCACTGATCTCCCCGGCGAGGGTCGCATTCACCTCGAATTCCATCTTCATAGCCTCCACGATCACCAGTGGATCACCCTCGGCCACGGTATCGCCGGGCTTCACCAGGCACTTCCAGATGTTGCCGGCAATCTCGGCGCTGACCAGTTCGCCGAACTTCTCCAGATCGGAGGCATCGGCTTTGGGGGGCGCCTTGGCCAGTTTATCGAGTTCCGCCGCTTCGCTGTCCTTCCACAGGGCCACCTCCTTAGCGTAGGCCGCCTGCTGCAGTTCGCGGAACTCGGCGATGCTGTCCGCGTTGGCGTCCAGGAAGGCCTGGTGGGATTTGAGGTCGAAGGTCTCCTCCTCGATGTTTATGGTCAACTGGCCGGCGCGGAACCGGTCGCGCAGCTCGTCCAGCTCGGCTTCGGTCACCGGGTAGTAGCACACCTGGTCGAAAAACCGCAGCAGCCAGGGCGCGCCGTCGGCAAACTGGGGGTTCTTCAGGTACTTGTTCCAGATCGGCAGGGTTCGGCCCACCAGCTGGTAGCCGCCGGGGGAGTCCATGCCGTAGATGCACATGTAGATGCCGCCGATGCCCACGGTGCCCTCGGCGGTGTAGGTACGGGCCGGGTTGTATTTGGACGTGAGCAGGCGGTGGCGTGGGTCCAGGGGTACGGCGCAGGGGGCGCCCAGGTAGACGTCCCCCAGACCCAGCACCAGGTAGCGGGCGGAGTAAAGCACGTCTCTGACCGCCTTCCGGTTGGGCAGGCCGTTGATGCGCTGCATGAAGTCCACATTGTTGGGCAGCCACGGCGCGGTGTCGCGGACGGACTGCCGATATTTGTCGACCGCCTCCAGGGTGGCGCTGTCTTCAAAGGCCATGGGCAGGTGAATCACCCGGCTGCGGACCTTGAGTTCATCCGTGGCGGGCAGCGTGGCTTCCAGGTCCAGCAGGTAGGTCATCAGGGACTGCTGGGACAAGCGGCGCGCGTCGTAGCGCAGCTGAAGGGAGCGCACGCCGGGGGAGAGTTCCAGCAGGCCGCCGGGCTGAACGTCGGCGATGGCTTCCATCAGCGCATGGATGCGCAGGCGGGCGCCCAGGTCCAGCACGTTGGCGCCGTATTCCAGCAGTATGTACTGGTCGCCGGCCTGGCGGTAAGTGACTTCCGGGCGACCGTCGGCGGCGTCCAGGTGGGCCAGCACGGTGGCGGACAGGCCGTTCAGCGGTGCCAGGTCCGGCGCGGTCAGGGTGATCGGTGGCGGCGCCATCAGGCTCTGGATGGCCAGCTCCTGGCGCTCGGCAAGCTGCACCGCCGTGTCGTTATCGATGGCCACAAACCGGATGGTGTCGCCGGGCTTCACCTGGCCCACTTTCCACAATTCGGCTTTGGCAATGGTCACCGGGCAGACAAAGCCGCCCAGGCTGGGCCCGTCCTTGGTAAGGATAACCGGCATGTCACCGGTGAAGTTGATGGAGCCGATGGCGTATTCGCAGTCGTGGATGTTGGACGGGTGCAGGCCCGCCTCGCCGCCATCGGCCCGGGTGAACTCGGGCTTGGGTCCGTTCAGGCGGATGCCCAGGCGGTTGGAGTTGTAGTGCACCTCCCAGTCCTGCTCGAAGAACTGCTTGATGGAGTCTTCCGTGAAGAAATCCGGGGCGCCGTGGGGGCCATAGAGCACCCCGATTTCCCAGTGGCTGGGGTAGTCGGGGATCAGGTCCGGGTCCGCCGGTGCGGGATCGTGCGTGGGTGCCGCGGTGGTGCAGGCGGGCAGGTCGATCTGGCTGATGCCGAGCATATCACCCGGTCGCAGCGGCCGGCCGCCGTGGCCGCCGAACTGGCCCAGGGCGAAGGTGGAGCGGCTGCCCAGGTACACCGGCACATCGAAGCCGCCGCGCACCGAGAGGTAGGTGCGGCAGCCTTTGATGGCCTTACCCACCGCCAGGACCTGGCCGGCTTTCACGGTGATGGGTTTCCAGAACGCCACCGGCTTGTCATCCAGAGTGGCTTCGGTGAGGGCGCCGGTCAGGGCGACGACGGAATCTTTGTGGAACCTCAGGCTGGGGCCGATCAGCGTGGCCTCCAGGCCGGCGGCCTCGGTGTGGTTGCCGACAATACGGTTGGCAATGCGGAAGGCGTAGTCGTCCATGGGGCCGCTGGGCGGCACGCCGATGTTCCAGTAGCCCACCCGGCCCGGGTAGTCCTGCACGGTGGTGTAGGTGCCGGGTTTGACCACTTCCGCCACGGAGGGCTTGAACGCGAAGCTCTCCAGCGCCCGGGTGGAGACCATGCCCTCGGCAAAGCTCTTCTGGGCCACCACCTGGCGCAGGTAGTCCAGGTTGGTGGCAATGCCCATCAGGCGGGTCTCGGCCAGGGCGGCCCTGAGTTTGGCCAGGGCGTCGGCTCGGTCGGTGCCGTGCACGATCAGCTTGGCAATCATCGGGTCGTAATGGGCAGACACCTCGCTGCCGTTTTCTACCCAGGTATCCACCCGCACGCCGTCTGCCGGCCAGTGCACGTCGGTGAGTTCGCCGGGGGAGGGTTGGAAATCCTTGAGCGGGTCTTCGGCGTAGATGCGCACTTCCATGGAGGCGCCGTTCAGCGCCGGCTCGAAACCGGCCAGATCCGGGCTTTCCCCGGCGGCGATCTTCAGCATCCATTCGATCAGGTCCAGGCCGGTGACGGACTCCGTCACCGGGTGCTCGACCTGTAAGCGGGTGTTCACTTCCAGGAAGTAGAACTCGTCCCGGTCGGCGTCGTAGATGTACTCCACCGTGCCGGCGGAGCGGTAGTTCACCGATTGGCCGAGGGCCACGGCGGCATCCAGCATGGCCTGGCGAGTGGCCGCCGGCAGGTTGGGTGCCGGGGTTTCCTCCACCACTTTCTGGTTTCGCCGCTGCAGGGAACAGTCCCGCTCGCCGAGGGCGACGACGTTGCCTTGGCCGTCCCCGAACATTTGCACTTCCACGTGGCGGGCCCGGGCAATAAACCGTTCCAGGAACACGCCGCTGTCGTTGAAAAAGCTCTGGCCCTGACGGCGCACGGTGTCGAAGGCCTCCCGCAGTTCCGCTTCGCTGTTGCAGCGGGTGAGGCCGATGCCCCCGCCGCCGGCGGTGCTTTTCAGCATCACCGGGTAGCCCAGGCGGCCGGCGGTTTGCAGGGCTTCCTCCAGGGTGTCCAGCAGGCCGCTGCCGGGGGCCAGGGGCACGCCGGCGGCCTCCGCCAGTTCCCGCGCCCGGTGCTTCAGGCCGAACTCGCGCATCTGCTCCGGGGTGGGGCCGATGAAGACGATGCCTTCCGCCTCGCAGGCTTCGGCAAACTCGGCGTTCTCCGAGAGAAACCCGTAACCCGGGATGATCGCTTCGGCGCCAGTCTGCCGGGCCGCCGCCAGAATCTGGGCCTTGTCGAGGTAGGTCTCGCTCGCGTTGTTGCCGGCCAGCGCCACCGCCTCGTCGGCCAGCGTCACGTGCTGGCTGTGGCGGTCCGGATGGGCGTACACCGCCACGCTGGCGATGCCCATGGCCTTGAGGGTGCGCAGGGTGCGCACCGCAATCTCGCCCCGGTTGGCGATCAGAACTTTTGAGAACATGGTCTGGTGTCTCCTTTTAATCCCTGAGTCCGGGGTCAGATGAACGCTTTCATCTGACCCCTGCTGTTATTCTTCTGCCCCTGCTTTCACAAAGGCCCGCCAGCCGCCGTATTCGGTGACATCCCTTGCCCCCGCAATCGCCAGCCCCTCGCAGATGAACCCGTTCACCCAGCGGCCGTCGGCCAGCTCGACGCTGCCGATGCCGAGCGGCGCCGGCACCAGATCAACGAAGCTGCCGAAGGCGGCGGCGGGCAGTTCCCACACTTCCAGAATCACGCTGGCGCCGTTCTGGGCGACTCTCTGCAGGCCCGGTTTCGGCGGGGTGGTGTTGGGCAGGGCGTACAGGCGGTAGGCCGGCGCGCTGGTGGTCTGTTCCAGCAGGCGGGCGCTGCGTTCGGTGAGCTGGTGGTTCAGGGGCATGCCCGAAAGGTGAGCGCCCACCACGGCTACCTGCACCATGGGCACGTCCGGCTTCGGGCTGGCCGCCTCGGACGGGCGCGGCCGGTCGGTGGCGCCCAGCGGCGCCGGATGGGCGTTCAGCCAGCGCCGGGCCAGGGCCTGAAGGGAGCGATCCTTCCAGGCGCCGCTGATCAGGGTGACGCCAAAGGGGAGGCCGTCGGCCCGGAACCCGGCAGGAATCGCCAGGGCCGACAGATCCGCCAGGTTGACGAAATTGGTGTAGGTACCCAGCTGGCTGTTGAGGGTGACCGGGTCCGCGTTTACCGCGGCAATCGTCGGTGCCGTGGGCGCGGTCGGCACCATCAACCCGTCAATGTCCGCCAGCAGAATGTCCATCTGGCGCACAATTTCCTCGCGCCGGTACTGGGCCAGGAAGGTGTCGGTGGCGGTAAAGCGGTCGGCGCCCGCAATGATCTGGCGCACGGTCGGGTCCATGGCCTCGGCGTGGCTGGCCAGGAACGGCGCCACCGCCGCGTGGCGCTCGGCCACCCAGGGGCCGTCGTACAGCAGCGAGGCCAGGGCCAGCAGCGGCTCAAAATCCATCGGGACCAGCTCCACGCCGTCCGGCGCGAGCGTCCGCCACTGGGCCAGTGCTGCGTTCCAGGCGCCTTCCGCCTGGGTATCCCCAAAGAACTCGGGGCGCTCGGGAATGGCCAGCCTGCGCAGCGGTCCCGGCCGGCGCAGCGCGGGCGCGTGAGCTGGCAGGGCCTCGGGGGCGGGCCGACAGAAAGCGTCCATGGGATCGTACTGGCCCAGCACCTCGGCAACGTCGGCGGCATCGTTCAGCGTGAGCGCAAACACCGATACACAGTCCAGGGACTGGCAGGCCGGCACCACGCCCCGCAGGCTGAACCAGCCTCGGGTCGGCTTCAGCCCCACCAGGTTGTTCAGCCCCGCCGGCACCCGGCCGGAGCCGGCGGTGTCCGTGCCCAGGGCAAACGGCACCAGCCCCCGGGCCACCACGGAGGCCGAGCCCGAGCTGGAGCCGCCGCTGACAACCTCGGGTTTGAATGCGTTGGGTACCGCACCATAAGGAGAGCGGGTACCCACCAGGCCGGTGGCGAACTGGTCCAGATTGGTCTTGCCGATCAGTACCGCGCCGGCGGCCCGGAGATGGGCGATCACGGTGGCGTCCCGGGTGGGCGTATAGGCAAACGCGGGGCAGCCGGCGGTGGTGTCAAAACCCGCAGCGTCGACGTTGTCCTTGGCCGCGAACGGCACGCCGAAGAGCGGCAGCCGGTCAAGGTCCCCCTCCACCGAGGCGAGTGCACGCTCCAGGCCGTCGAGTGCGGCGCTGAGCTGATCGTCGTCCAGCCGGGCAATCCAGGCCGGGTCATCGGCGGGCAGGGCGTCCAACAGTTCACCCAGCAGCGCCCGGGGCGAGGCGCCGTCTTTATAGGCCCGCTGCCAGTCGCTGAGCGTCCATCCAAGGGTTGAGTGCATGGGGTGGTCCTTCCGTTCTGGGAAACTTGTATACATGTGGCATCGCAATGGCCGTGCCATTCCCGGCACAAAACGGAAAAATGCCTATATAACAGTTAATTGCACGGATTCGTTGGCGCCGGCCCTGGCGACACCCTGCGCCATGGCGGTGCACGTGCACCAAAAACGCAGTGCAAAATCGGGGTTTTAGCGGGATTTTTGAGGCAGTTGTCGTGCGTTTAGTACTTGTATACTAGTTAAGTGGCTGTTTTTGATCGGTTAACGGAGAAGCTGGAACGGCAGATGCAACGGCGGCCCTGCGTGACGATACACCGCAGTACCCCAAAGCAGTTCGACATAACCGATGAAAAGGACGCACACAATGACCATGAAAAAACACGTGAAACAGGGACTGGCCGCGCTGGCACTGACGCTTTCCTTCAACGCCATGGCCGCGGACGAGGGCCCCATCAAGGTGGGCATTCTGCACTCGCTCTCCGGCACCATGGCGATCAGCGAGTCGGCCCTCAAAGACACCATGCTGATGCTCATCAAGGAGCAGAACGAGAAAGGCGGCGTACTCGGCCGCAAGCTCGAGCCGGTGGTGGTGGACCCCGCCTCCAACTGGCCGCTGTTCGCGGAAAAAGCCCGGGAGCTGTTGGAAAAGGACAAAGTGGACGTGATCTTCGGCAACTGGACCTCGGTGTCCCGCAAGTCCGTGCTGCCGGTGGTGGAAGAGCTGAACGGACTGCTGTTCTACCCGGTGCAGTACGAGGGTGAGGAATCCTCCGAGAACGTCTTCTACACCGGCGCCGCGCCCAACCAGCAGGCCATTCCCGCCGTGGATTACCTGATGAACCAGGTGGGCGTGAAGCGCTGGGTGCTGGCGGGCACGGACTACGTTTACCCGCGCACCACCAACAAGATCCTCGAGGCGTATCTGAAGGATCACGGCGTGTCCGAGAAGGACATCATGGTGAACTACACCCCGTTCGGGTACAGCAACTGGCAGTCCATCGTCTCGGACATCAAGAAGTTCGGCAGTGCCGGCAAGAAGACCGCCGTGGTGTCCACCATCAACGGCGACGCCAACGTGCCGTTCTATCGCGAGCTGGCCAACCAGGGCGTGGACGCTGCGGACATCCCGGTGATCGCCTTCTCCGTGGGTGAGCAGGAACTCTCCGGCATCGACACCGCCCCGCTGGTGGGCCACCTGGCCGCGTGGAACTACTTCATGAGCGTGGATAACGAAGCCAACTACGACTTCATCGACCACTGGACCGCCTTCACCGGCAAGGAAGACGCCGTCACCAACGATCCGATGGAAGCCCACTACATCGGCTTCAACATGTACATCGAAGCGGTCAAGAAAGCCGGCACCACCGATGTGGACGCGGTGAAAGACGCCATCATCGGCGTGAGCGTACCCAACCTCACCGGCGGTTACGCCACCATGATGCCCAACCACCACATCACCAAGCCGGTGCTGATCGGCGAGATCCAGGACAACGGGCAGTTCTCCGTGGTCTGGCAGACCCCGTCCACCGTCGCCGGCGACGCCTGGTCTGACTACCTGCCGGGCTCCAAGGACCTGATCAGCGACTGGCGCAAGCCCCTGCACTGCGGCAACTTCAACGTGGTCACCGGTACCTGCGGTGGCAAGGCCGACGTGGCCGCCAGCAACTAACCGGCACAGGCCGGGCCCGATCGTGGGCCCGGCCACTCTCGCACGCTTTTTCTCCCCACCACAGGACAGGAGTCCACCATGGGCACCATTGGACTGCTCCGGCGCCTTGTGTGTGCCGGCCTGCTGCTTGGCCTGATGACGGCCATGGCGCAAGCGGCGCCCGCCAGCGACAGCGAGCCCGCCGACGGGCAACAACTGCTCACCGAGCTGGCCGACGCCTCCTTCGCCGGCAAGGAAGCCGTCGTCAACCAGATCGCCGCTTCCGGCGAGCCCCGCGCCCGGGCCTGGCTGGAAGCCTTTGCCGACAACAAACTCGCCCGCGTGAAAAGCGACGGCACCTTCGTGATTGTGCTCAGCAACCGTGGCCGGGACTGGGCCGTGGCCGACGCGCTGACCGGCGACGCCCTGGGCGAACGCTCCCGGCGGGACCTGGATACCATCCGCGTCAACAACAGCCTGCGCACCGCGCTGCAGGGCATTCTCTCGGTGATCGACCTGAACAGCCCGGACACCGCCACCCGGCTGACCGCCGCCCGAGCGCTGCGGGGCGAGGTGGACGCTACCCTTGCCAAGGCCCTGCCTGAGCGCGTGGCCGATGAACCGGACGCGGACGTTCGCCAGGCCCTGACCGATGCCCTGGCCATCTATCGGGTGACGGAAGCGGGCGACGCACGCGCCGTGGCCGACCTGGCCGGCAGCCTGAACAGCGAGGCCCGGGCCGCCCTGCAAACCGCCGCCCGCGCTGACGACCCGGCCCTGGCCAGCGCCGCGGCCGCCGCGCTCCAGCAAATCGAACAGAAACTGAAGTGGAACCACGCCGCCGAGACCCTGTATTTCGGGCTGTCCCTGGGCTCCGTGCTGGTGTTGGCCGCCATTGGCCTGGCCATCACCTTCGGCGTGATGGGCGTGATCAACATGGCCCACGGCGAGCTGATCATGCTGGGCGCCTACACCACCTGGGGCATGCAGCAGCTGTTGCCCGGGCAGCCGGGCCTGGCCCTGGTGCTGTCCATTCCCGCCGGCTTCCTGGTAGCGGCGATGGCCGGCATCCTGATTGAACGCACCGTGATCCAGCACCTCAAGGGCCGCCCCCTGGAAACCCTGCTGGCCACCTTCGGCGTCAGCCTGATTCTGCAGCAGCTGGTGCGCACGGTGATCTCGCCCCTGAACCGCACCGTGGTGACCCCGGACTGGATGAGCGGCTCGGTGATGATCAACGAGGCCCTGTCCCTCACCCTCAACCGCCTGTACGTGATGGGCTTTGCCCTGGTGGTATTCGCCGGGCTGATGCTGATCATGCGCAAGACCCGCCTCGGCCTGGACGTGCGCGCCGTGACCCAGAACCGGGCCATGGCCCGCGCCATGGGCATCCGCGCCACCCGGGTGGACATCCTCACCTTTGGCCTCGGCTCCGGCGTGGCCGGGCTGGCGGGCGTGGCGCTCTCCCAGATCACCAACGTGGGCCCCAACCTGGGCCAGAGCTACATCATCGATTCGTTCATGGTGGTGGTGTTCGGCGGCGTGGGGAACCTGTGGGGCACCCTGCTGGCCGGCCTGTCCCTTGGCACCATCAACCAGTTGCTGGAGCCCTGGGCGGGCGCGGTGCTGGCCAAGATCCTGGTGCTGGTGTTCATCATCCTGTTCATCCAGAAACGGCCGAAGGGGTTGTTCCCCCAAAAAGGCCGAGCGGCGGAGGGCTGAGGCATGTCGTTATCACAGAACTGGCTGCTCCGTCCGTTTCAGGAGCGCTCTACGCAGACCTTCCTGGGCGTGCTGATCACCGCGCTGGCGGTGGTAACCGTGCTGCACCTGGCGCTGCCGGAAGGCAATCCGCTGCACGTCAGCGCCTACACCGTCACCCTGCTGGGCAAATACCTCTGCTACGCGCTGCTGGCGGTGGCGGTGGACCTGGTGTGGGGTTATCTGGGCATCCTCAGCCTGGGCCACGGCGCCTTTTTCGCCCTTGGCGGCTACGCCATGGGCATGTACCTGATGCGCCAGATCGGCGACCGGGGCGTGTACGGCGACCCGGTGCTGCCGGACTTCATGGTGTTCCTGAACTGGCACGAGCTGCCCTGGTACTGGCACGGATTTGATTCCGCCTGGCTGGCGTTTCCCATGGTAGTGCTGGTGCCCGGCGCGCTCGCCCTGGTGTTCGGCTGGCTGGCGTTCCGCTCCCGGGTGACCGGCGTGTACCTCTCCATCATCACCCAGGCGCTCACCTTTGCGCTGATGCTGGCGTTCTTCCGCAACGAAATGGGCTTTGGCGGCAACAACGGCCTGACCGACTTCAAGGACCTGCTCGGCTTTGACCTGCGCAGCGACGCCACCCGCCTGGGCCTGTTCCTGGCCGCCGGAGCGGCCCTCGCGGCCGGCTACCTGATCTGCCGGGGCATTGTCAGCAGCAAGCTCGGCCGCCTGAGCATCGCCTGCCGGGACGCGGAAGCCCGGGCCCGGTTCCTGGGCTACCGGGTGGAGCGGGTGCAGCTGTTCGTGTTCGTGGTATCCGCCATGCTCGCGGGCGTGGCCGGGGCGCTGTACGTGCCCCAGGTGGGCATCATTAACCCCGGCGAGTTCTCGCCCCTGTTCTCCATCGAGATCGTCGTGTGGGTGGCCCTCGGCGGCCGGGCCACGCTGTACGGCGCGGTGATCGGGGCCATCCTGGTGAACTACGCCAAAAGCGTGTTCACCGGCGTGATGCCGGACGCCTGGCTGTTCGCCCTCGGCGGCCTGTTCGTGCTGGTCACCGTGTTCCTGCCCAAAGGCATCGCCGGCCTGTTCAACGCCCGCCGCAAAACCCCGGCCGACCGGGAACCCGGCGCCGAATCCACCCGCGCCCTGCAGGAGAGCCACTCATGAGCCTGTTTGAACAACTCACCCAGCGGGACCGGGTGTTCGATTTCCTGGTGCCCGAACCGTCCCCGGTGGACGTCCGCCACGGCCCCATCCTTTACCTGGAGGACGTCACCGTCAGCTTCGACGGCTTCAAGGCCATCAACAACCTCAACCTCACCATCGACGACGGCGAGCTGCGCTGCATCATCGGGCCCAACGGCGCGGGCAAGACCACCATGATGGACATTATCACCGGCAAAACCCGCCCGGACACCGGCTCCGTGTGGTTCGGCAGCCGCCACAACCTGCTGCGCATGAACGAACCGGACATCGCCAGCCTCGGCATCGGCCGCAAGTTCCAGAAACCCACCGTGTTTGAAGCGCTCAGCGTGTTCGACAACCTGGAACTGGCCATGGCCACCGACAAACGGGTACTGCCGACCCTCAACGCCCGCCTGACCGCCGACGCCCGGGAACGCATTGACACGGTGCTGGAAACCATCGGCCTGGAAGCCCTGCGGGACAAGCCCGCTGGCATCCTCTCCCACGGCCAGAAGCAGTGGCTGGAAATCGGCATGCTGCTGATGCAGAAGCCCCGTCTGCTGCTGGTGGACGAGCCGGTGGCGGGCATGACCGAACAGGAAATGGAACGCACCGCCGACCTGCTCACCCGCCTGGCCGGCCAGCAGTCCGTAGTGGTGGTGGAGCACGACATGGGCTTCGTACGTTCCATTGCCCGCACCGTGACCGTGCTGCACCAGGGCAGCGTGCTGGCCGAAGGCACCATGGACCAGGTATCCAACCACCCGGACGTGATCCGCGTGTACCTCGGGGAGGAGGCGTAATGCTCACCGTACAGAACCTCAACCACTTCTACGGCGAAAGCCACACCCTCTGGGACCTGGCTCTGGACGTACCCCAGGGCCAGTGCACCTGCGTGATGGGCCGCAACGGCGTTGGCAAAACCACCCTGATGAAATGCATCCTCGGCGAGGAAACCACCCACAGCGGCGCCATCGAATTCGCCGACGCCGGCGACCTCACCCAAAAGACCCTCGAAGACCGCGCCCGCTTGGGCATCGGCTACGTACCCCAGGGCCGGCAGATTTTCCCGCTGCTCACCGTCGAGGAAAACCTGCGCACCGGCCTGGCGGTGAGGAAGGACGGCCGCAAAACCATACCCGAGCGGGTGTTCGAGCTGTTCCCGGTGCTGAAGGAAATGCGCCACCGCCGGGGCGGGGACCTGTCAGGCGGACAGCAACAGCAGTTGGCTATTGGCCGGGCGCTGGTGATTGAGCCGAGGCTGCTGATCCTGGATGAGCCGGGGGAGGGGATTCAGCCGAACATTGTGGCGCAGATTGGGGAGGTGATTCGCAAACTGATTGAAGAGGATGGGCTGACGGTGTTGCTGGTAGAGCAGAAGTTGCCGTTTGCGAGGAAGTATGCGGATCGGTTTGTGATTTTGGATCGGGGGCGGGGGGTGGCGGGTGATGGCATAGCCGCGTTGACCGATGAACTGATCCGAAAGCATCTGACCGTGTGATTCGTCCTGAAGGCGCCCCAACCACTCAAACGCGATCGTAATGGGCCACGGGCATTTCATGTTGTAGAAGTGCCCGCTGATCGCGGGCGCGTCCAATGGATACGTCGTTACGTCGCCTGCCCTGGAGCAGGCACCTGACCCGATTTAATCTAGGCCCAGAAGCTGGCGAAAGCCGGTACGGTCTAAAAAGTCTGACTCCAGTTTGATCAGATCGCCGCTGTCGGACTCGAAGAAGACAAACGAAGGCCGCTCTTCGGACGGGAAGTAGTAGTAAGCGTGGTCCGTGTTTTCCCATGTCTCGGCATTCGATTCCTTCACGAAGACTGCTCTGAACGAGGCGACGCTCGCCGGATTACAACCGTTATTGTTAGCGTCCGAGAGCGTTGCTTCAAAGAAATCGGATCCCGAGCAACCGCCCTTATCCATGGAGTTCTCTGTGCTGAAGCTGATGTACCGTTTGCCGGGAGCATTGGAGTATTTGACGAGCAAAATATCGTTTTTTTGGCCTAGCGAAGCGACCACCACAGGAGCATCTGGCACCTGAAACTTCATGCCGGAATAAGCTGCAGTTATTTCCCCAGCGGCGTGGGCGACGATAGAGTGGCAGGCCAGTATGGCTGCAACGAGAGCGAGCGTTTTCATATCACAGTCCTTGTTTTGCGAGTTCCATTTGTGTGCGAAAGTTTATGGCTACACGTTGTCGGCAAGTTTCATAGGTTTTGGTATCGCCGGAGGCGATTCGTTTTCCAATTTTCGCGACTTGCTTGATGATGTATTTGAACCCCGGACGCCCGGCTGCCGGGCGAGGAACGAGGTCCATAGCAGCGGAGCAGTTCTGAGCTTCTTCAAGTGCGTGGTACGCGACTGATGCCATGCTCTCGTTAACCGCCTGAGGCGAGGTTGTGCCTTCTCCCCAGAAATAATTGATAACTACAGAAAGGTGTTCACGCTGGTCGAGATCCATTGTTTCTCCTTGAAATCGAGGCTCATCCTGAGCTTGGGTTGCTACGTTACAACGATAAGCGTTTGGAATCACGTCCAAACTTTTTACCGCATACATGGTCAGTGATGTTCAGGCCCTCGTAAAATTTCGAAGAGGATTCGGGAGGCAAAATTGAGCCGTAATGTCGTCGCTACGAGCACGCAGGTCCTTTTAATGATGATGCTCGCACTCATCACGCTAACTGCCCACGGAACCGACATGAACAAGCTGAGCGACTACCAGTGGAAAAACCGACTGATCCTGGTTCAACCCGCAGATGAGCGCGCCGGCGAGGTTGAAACACTCAGGCGTGCCCAGGCGAAGATTGAGGATCGCGACATTGTCTGGTTTGTGAACATGGGGTCGACGGTGGTTTCAAATCAGTCGGCCGTTCCGAGCAGCCTGGCGCGAGACGTGAAGGCGCTACTTGAAGGGCTCGGCTCGGATGAGAGGGTCCTTTTGATTGGAAAAGACGGCGGTATCAAAAGCCGCGAATCCAGCCTCAATCTTGACGCCATTTTTGATCGTATCGACGCCATGCCGATGCGCCGACGCGAGATGCGCGCTGATTGAGGCGATACGCTCAACGTTCGCAACGCCCGTTCTGAATCGTTCGGAACCCCTATTTCTCAGGGCTTTTAATGTAAACGATGTTCTTGTCCCGCTGGGTCATCTCGAACAGCTCACTGGCCCTGATCAGATCACTCAGCTTCTTGTATCCGTAGTTCACGGGCGAGAAAGAGCTGTTGTTCGAGATGTACTGCCCCACCTTGCCCAGGTGCGCCCAGCCGTCGTCGTCCGCCGTTTGTTCCACCGCCGTGCGCAGGGTGCGCACCAGAACCGTATCGCCCCGAAGCTCATTGCGGGTGCGTTTTGCGGTGGCCGGTGGTTTTGGGGCGCCGTTGCTTTCATCCGTGTCGTGCTCTTCAGCGTCTTCCCGCAGGTTCTCGGTGTAGATGAACTGGGAGCAGGCGTTTACGAAGGGCATGGGGGTTTTGCGCTCGCCGAAGCCGAACACCGGCAGGCCCGCTTCCAGAATGCGCATGACCAGCGGGGTGAAGTCGGAGTCGCTGGTCATCAGGGCAAAGGCATCCACATTGCCGCTGTAGAGCAGGTCCATGGCATCAATGATCATGGAGGCGTCGGTGGCGTTCTTGCCCGTGGTGTAGGCGAACTGCTGGACCGGGCGAATGGCGTTGGCGTGCAGTTTTTCAATCCACCCGCCCAACTGCGGGCCGTTCCAGTTGCCATGGGCGTGGCGCACGTTTACCGCGCCATACTTGGCCAGTTCTTGAAGTACGCCTTCGATGGATTGGTGGCTGACGTTGTCGCAATCGATTAGTAGGGCAATTTTGTAGTTAGTGTTCATGGTTCGTGATCGGCCCTTGGTAATGAGAAGTTGACCCTTGCGATTTGAGGATGTGTCCGTTCGATTATTGTGGTTATAGTCTGATGACCGATTAACGCGGTGTGGTTGTTAAATAATGAATTCTATCTATTTTTATGTTTTGAAAGGTACCACAAGAGGCTCTATAGACAAGTTAGAACTTGAGTCCTGGCCAGCGTCTATCCAAGAGGAGTTCCTAAACACGGTTCGTATAGAGAAGGAAACGGATGGTGCTCTCCACTTTCGGGCGCTCCGGGGTGAAACGTTCGAAAAAGCCCTTAAGCGCCTTAAGGGCAAACTGCGTTCGAGAAACAGGGCAAAAAAAAGAGCTCAGCGATTGTGGATCGAATCTGAGGGAATTTATGAGCACGAGGATATAGAAGAGCTGTTCCAGGCCCAAGATGGCCGCTGCTACTACAGCGGTGCTGATTTAACTTGGTCGCCTAGAGACTTCTCAATCGATCATCTTGTCCCCGTCATGGATGGCGGAACGTCGTGGCCAGGCAATCTTGTCCTCTGCAAAGAGGCATTTAATACGGAAAAAGGAGTGCTCTCAAAGCAGAAGTTTTTTCGAATCTTAAAGGCTCGATTTGGCTCCGAATGGTATGAAGCACACAAGCCCTTTCTCAAGGAAGCTGACGCTCGACGCCGGCTGATCGATAAACGACGCCGGCGAGCAGTCCAGGTCCAGATTGATCGAATGGCAGATGATTTGCGATGTAGCTTTCCTGGCGCCGTCATCGATTTCAAGCTTCAGGAAGGAAAGCCAACTCTGCAAGTAGGCTATTACGAAATTCGATTCCCTTGCGGGTTTCTTCGACAAAAGCGCCGATTCAACTCGCTATGTCACCTCAAAAAGATCGTGGCGGCTGTAAGCACCGATCGCGATAATAAATCAGAATAATTGAGCGAGCTGGACAGTATGCAGCTTTTCACCTGAGACGGTCCGTGGCCATGACCTCGAACGTCACTGATGAGGCCACATGACTACATCTTCCTCATCGTGAATTTTTCAACAATTGGATACACATGCACATCGGCGTCATCTCCGACACCCACAGCAAAATCCGCCCCGAAGCCCTGGCGGCTCTGGCCGGCTCGGAGCTGATTCTTCATGCCGGGGACGTCGGGCGGGATGAGGTGTTGGATGCGCTGGAGGCGATCGCCCCGGTGATCGCAATTCGTGGCAACATCGACAAAGCCGGCCGCGCCGCCGCCCTGCCGGATGTTCAGGATCTGGCGTTCCTTGGCCACCGGTTTTACATGCTCCACGACGTCAAAACCCTCGCCTTCGATCCGCACGGCCGTTACCGCGTGGTGGTCGCCGGCCATTCCCACAAACCCCGGAATGAATGGGTGGGCGATGTGCTGTACTTCAATCCCGGCAGTGCCGGGCCAAGGCGGTTTACGCTGCCGATCTCGGTAGGGCGGCTGCAGGTGAGTGAGCGCGGCGTGGTGGGCGAGATTGTTGAGCTGCCGGTGTGATCCGGGCCAGCCTATCGGCTCATTTGCCCGGATTCCACTATGACCACACCCGGCTCCCCGGCGACTTCCCGCAGCAGTGTGGCCGCGATGGTCTCGGCGCTGACTGGGCGATAGCGCTTCGGGATCACCGGGGCCACCAGGCGGCTGGCGATCAGTCCGAGTTTTTCGGCGGGCCGGCTGTCCTGCCGCTCGGCGTCGATCAGCGAGGGTCTTGCCAGCACCACCCGCGTAAAGCCCAGGCGGGCGACGGCCGATTCCACCTCGCCTTTGGTTTTCAGGTAAAAGCTCCGGCTATTCTCGTTCGCCCCGAGCGAGGAGTTGAGCACAAACACGCTGGCCCCGGCGGCTCTGGCGCGTTCCGCGCATGCGATGACCAGGTCGTGGTCCACGCGGTAGAAGGCCTGCTTTGAGCCGGCCTGTTTGAGGGTGGTGCCCAGGCAGCAGATAACGACGTCGACTGGCCACCAGTCCGCCGGGGGCAACGGCAGATCAAACGGAATGACGGGGTTATGGACCTGCCCGGCATCCGCCAGGGGCCGGCGGGTGGGCGCCACGATGGCTTCAAACCGGCTGTCGTTCCGGGCCTGGTTGAGCACTTGGCTGCCGACGGCACCGGTGGCGCCAAGGATCATCAGTTTCATCGGGGCTCCTTTGAACTCATCCTGTCAGCGTGGCGGTGCCTGCAACTGGCCCACATAAGCCGTGACGAACGCCGCCTCCTGAAACGCCTTCAGCCCCGTATCTGCAAACGCGATGGGTAGCGGTTTGTCCGCCAGGGTCGATTTGATCAGCGCCGGGGGCAGCAGGGTAACGGTGAGCCCGTTGCCGGCGATGAGCTGAAGGGTCGCTTCCAGCTTAAAGCTGACGGCGCCGCCGGCAAACCGGCCCTTTGTCATCCGCTCTTTGATGGCGACGCGGGTAACGCCGTGCTCGGCCATCAACGCCGCAAAGTCGTCCTGGAACGCCTTAAGGTCGGCGCTGCTGTGGCTTTTCGGCAGTGACAGTTTCCGTGCTTTGCACTCCGGCAGGGTGAATTGCCCCCGGTCCATGCCCAGCAGACACACCACCGCATCGCTACCGGTCAGCTCCACTCCGCATACAATCATGGCCGTTTCCCCCGGGTTGCCGTTGCGATCAGGCGCAGCACTTTTTGAATTTTAGGCCGCTGCCACAGGGGCAGGCGTCGTTGCGGGCCGGCGCCTTCGCGGTGGTGACGGTGCCGCCTTTATTCAACAGCACGGTAAGCTCCTGGATAGATTCCACGGCGCCTTCCCGGGTATCCACGGTAATGGTCGCGTGCAGCTTTGCCTCGGCCACTTGCGCCTCAATGTCCTGCTTGCGCGCTTCGCTGGTTACCACCAGGGTCAGCGGAAACTTCTTGCTGCCGGGCTTCTGGCTGGCGTTGGTCTTGAAGCCGCCGTGGGCGGTGTGGTGCTGGCGGGCGTCCTGCCGGCCTTTGTAGAAAAATTTGTCTGACATGGGGTGTCCTGATGGAAAATACCCAACCCGGTGTTGGGCGGACTCTTTTAGCATGCTTGCGTTAGCCGGGATATAGGCAGATATCATTTTGTGTTTTCATCCGGCAGGTACCGTCATTTTGCCCGCTGTAAGGCAGCTCATGGAGGCATGGTTTGAAACAACAGGGAATTCTTAGCGCCTGGAACGACACGAAAGGCTTCGGCTTCATCACGCCCGAGGGCGGTGGGGAACGGGTGTTTGCCCACATCAGCAGCTACGCCGGCCGGGGTCGGCCGGTGGCCAATCGCAAGGTGAACTACAGCCTCAGCAAAGACGCTCAGGGCCGGCTGCGGGCGGGGCAGTTTCAGTACGCCGGTGCGGCTCGGGTGGGTGCCAGCGTGGCCCCGGGTTTCTGGCTGGCCGCGGTGGTGGTGCTGGGCTTTTTCGCCGCGCTGGCGGGGCTGTGGCAGCAGGGGTACCTGCCAATGGCCATTCCGGCGGCCTACGGTGGGGTGAGCCTGGTGCTGTTTTTCATGTACTGGGCGGACAAGCGGGCGGCGCAAAGCGGGAGCCGGCGCACGCCGGAGAATACGCTGCATCTGTTTGAATTGTGCGGTGGCTGGCCAGGGGCGTTGCTTGCCCAGCAGGCCTTTCGTCACAAAACCCGGAAGGGCAGCTATCAGTTCGTGTTCTGGCTGGCGGTATTGGCCAACCTCGGCGGCTTGGGCTGGTTGTTGGTGGCCCCGGAGGCGATGAGTCTTCGGCAGCAGCTGGGCTTTGACCTCTCCCGGTCAATTCGTCCGCTTATCTGGTAACGGTGACCATTTGCACCGCATCCCCCAGCGCCAGCTCTCCGCCTTCCACCACCCGTGTGGTGATGCCGCCGTGCCCGCGCATGGCGTTGTAGCCACCGGGGCCCAGGGCCGTTTCCATTTTGCTGCAGGGGTGGCAAAGGCCGGTGTACTCCAGCACCACGCCACCCACCCTGAACTGCTTGCCTTTCAGGGCCATCAGGTTGATGCCGGAAACAACGAGATTGCGGCGGAACACCTCCGGCCCGATGGCGCCCCGGTTCAGGCAGGACGCGATCACGTGCAGGTGCTCCTGCTGAATGATTGTGACCTGCCGTTTGCTGGTGTCCCGCCCTTTGAACCGATCGCCGGCCAGGCCATGGCCAGGCGCCACCTCGACGCGATCCAGCGTCTGCATGGGCTCGCCCCGGGCCGGGCGGATGCCGATCCATTCCACGCGGCCGGTTTGGGGCAGGGTGTCCAACAGGGTCTGCAGCGGGGTTTTCAGTGACGGGTGTTCACGCATCGTTGGGTCCTTAGGGTGTCGCCGGGTGCGAGCAGGGTAACAGTCTATACTGCCGTCGTGGGTGCCGGATCACTCCGGCGCCGGCCCGTGTAGTAACCCCTTAATACCCGCCCCATGAGCGCCGCTGCTACTGTTTCTTGACCCGGCACAACAATCACAAGGAGACAGCCATGAGCGGGAAGAAGATTCTGATGATCACCGGCGATTTCACCGAGGACTACGAGACCATGGTGCCCTTCCAGGCACTGCAGGCCGTTGGCCACACGGTGCACGCCGTCTGCCCGGACAAGAAAGCGGGCGATACGGTGGCCACCGCCATTCACGATTTTGAGGGCGACCAGACCTACACCGAAAAGCCCGGCCACCGGTTCGCCCTGAACGCCGATTTTGAGGGGCTGGACCCGGCCAAATACGATGCCCTGGTTGTGCCGGGCGGCCGTGCGCCGGAGTATCTGCGCCTGAACAAGGATGTGCAGAAGCTGGTGCGCCACTTCTTCGAGACCAACAAGCCGGTGGCGGCCATCTGCCACGGTGCCCAGTTACTGGCGGCGGCCGGCGTGCTGAAGGGCCGCAAGTGTTCCGCCTATCCGGCCTGCCAGCCGGAGGTGGAGCTGGCCGGCGGTACCTTCGCCAGCATCGCGGTTGATCAGGCGGTCACCGATGCTAATCTGGTCACAGCGCCCGCGTGGCCGGCCCATCCGGCCTGGTTGGCGCAGTTCTTCAAGCTGCTCGACAAGTAACGGCGCAGGAGCTGGCTCGCCAGCTCCTGGCGTTTTCAGACACGCGGGGAGGCCGCCATGTGCAAGCTCTTCATCAACGCCGATTCAGAGCTGTGGGTCAGCAAGACCCATTCCCTGCGTATCGATGGCATGGTCACCAGCGTGCGCATGGAAAACGCCTTCTGGCAGGTGCTTGCCGAGCTGGCCCAGCGCGATGGCATGAACCTGCCGCAGATGATCACCCGCCTCTACCACGAGTCCATCGACGCCGGCCACGACCTGGGTAATTTCACGTCTTTTCTCCGGGTCTGCGCCCTGCGTTACCTGGAGCTGCAACTGACCGGCGACGTGCCCCGGGATACCCGGGTGCCGATTGCCTCCCTGGACGCGGACCGGATCCTAGCGGGCGAATCCGGGAAGGCGGGAACCGCAGAGGTGGTGAGCAAGGCGCGGCATTGAAGCGGGTTGTCTGCGCCAGCCTGCACCCCACCCCTCAAGGCGTCACCACCGCAAACCGCCCCTCCGGCTTATCCAACATGCTGAACAAACGGATCAAATCCAGCCGGCTGCCGTCGAACCCCACATCGTCGCTGAACAGCAATTCCTTCAGGCCGGCCTTGCCGATCAGCAGGTCAACGAACAGCGGGCGCGTGACGTTGAGGGTGGCGTCCGCAGGCGTGCTTTCGTCGGTCCGGCGGTGGTGGAGCACGGCGTTTTCCAGCGTCAGCAGGTAGCTTTCCTTCAGGTCGGTGAAGGTGATCTTGACGGTCAGGGTTTCGCCTTCGGCATCGTCGGCGTTCAGGCGCACGGCCATGCTGTCGAAGAACAGCGCCACCGGAGTGTTCATCAGGATCTCCCGCATTACCGCGGGGTTGATGCCTTCATCCGGCCGGCCGTGGCGCAGTTCGTAGGCACCGGTCAGGTATTCGTCCCGCCAGGGCGCAGCCTCGGCCTGATACCCCAACTGGTCGTAGACCCTGGCCAGCAAATGCTTGGCGTCGTCGTTGTCCGGTTCTGCAAACACTACGTGGTTCAGCAGTTCGGCCAGCCAGCGGTAGGTTTTCCCGCCGTCTTCCGCGCCCATGTCCGCCGCTGCCTCGAACTCCTCCCGGGCCTTGTCCAGAACCTTGTCGGCGCCGCCCATCATGTCCACGTAACGGGTGGCCGATTCGGTTTCAGGCAGCGGGTTCAACTGCGCCGGGTTGCCGGTGTACCAGCCCAGGTAGTGCTGATATACCGCTTTGACGTTCTGGGCCACGGTGCCGTAGTAGCCCTGGTTATGGAACCCGGTGTTCAGGGCCGGTGGCAGATGCACCTGCTCGGCAATCTCCCGGGGCGTGGCCCCCCGGTTCATCAGGCGCACGGTCTGGTCGTGAATGTACTGGTAGGTATCCCGCTGTTGCGTCAGGAAGTCCTGAATCCGTTGCTGCCCCCAGATGGGCCAATGGTGGCTGCCGAAATAGACCTCGGCAGCCTGGAACCGGGTTTTGGCCTCATCAATAAAACCGCTCCAGACCCGCGCATCGCGCACCTTAGCACCCCGCAGGGTGTACAGGTTGTGCAGGTTGTGGCTGACCAGCTCCGCCCCGCAGAAGGCCTTTTTCTCTGGCAGGTAGAAGGTGTACTCCGCCGGTGCCTCGGAGCCGGACACCATCTGGAATTCCATGGGCACGCCGTCCACCGTGAGGGTGGTGCCGGTTGTTTTGATGAGCTCGGTGGGCTGGGCAAATCCGAAAGTACCGAAGGCGGGTTCCTTGCCCAGCCCGGTACCTACATGGCCCTGCTCGCCCCGGGGCAGGCGTTTGCCGTACATGTAAACGGCGCGGCGGGACATGGCGGGGCCGGCGATGACGTTCTCGCTGGTGGCCTCCTCGGAAAAGCCCTCGGGGGCGATGATCCGGAGGTACGCTTTCTCGTCGTCGGAGAGGTGCTGGAGAATGCCCAACACGCCGCCGAAGTGATCGATGTGGCTGTGGGTGAACAGGATCGCCCGCACCGGCTTGTTGCCGAGGTGCTGTTGGGCGAACTCGAACGCGCGGCCGGCGGTTTCCCGGGTGGTGAGCGGGTCCACCAGAATCCAGCCGGTGTTGCCTTCGATGATCGTCATGTTGGCCAGGTCGTAGCCGCGAAGCTGGTAGATCCCGTCCGTTACTTTGAACAGGCCGTGAATGTTGTTCAGCGCGGCCTGGCGCCAGAGGCTCGGGTTGACCGAGGCCGGGGCGTTTTGGCCATCTTTGTCGATAAAGCCGTAGGCTGGCATGTTCCAGATGTCCGGGCCATCAGCCTGGCCGACCACCAGATTCGGGTCCTGGGCGATCAGCCCGCGCCGGGCGTCTTCAAAATCCTGGCGGTTCTCGAACGGCCGCTGCGTGAGGACCTGCTCGTTGGCCTGTTCGGTGCTGGCGGAGGGGGCTCTCTCGTCTGGGACCGTGCCGGAACCACAGCCGGACAGAACCACGCCCACGCTGAGCAGTGCGACGGAAAGAGCCGTGAGGGATGCGCGCATACGTCTTGTCACCGGGTTGCTGGATAGGCTTGCTGGATGTTGCTGCAGCTTAGACGATTTCACGGATGTTTTTCGGGAACGGCCTCATATCAGGCGGCCCCAAGACCCTGAATTTTGTACGGGGAAGCGCCAACGACTACGCTTTGGGAAGTGGCTCTGACCGGCGCATTCCCAATAGGGGTGTTTCTCGCGTCGGTGCAGGGCGCCACGAGCATCGCGAGGGCGTTCCAGGTGGGCAGAAAGCCAACGGATAGCGGGTGTGTCATCAGAGAGGCCCGGGAAGAGGACCTGGACGAGATGGTGGGGTTCCTCGCCAAACTGGCGTTGCACGTGTCGGGCGCGCCCCCGCTTAATCTGAAGGAAAGCGAGCACAAGCGGCTGCTTCGGACACTGCACGCCGCGCTGGACGATCCCAACAAACGGCTGGTGGTGGCGCAGGGCCAGCGCGGGTCTTTGGTCGGCATGGGCTACGTCTACATCTGGCGCAGCCAGGGAATCTGGGAACAGTCTGAACCCACGGAGTTCCGCTCGGGGGTGATTGACGACATTTGGGTCGAACCGGACTTCAGGAATCGGGGTATCTTCAAAGCGGTGTTGCAGGATCTGGTCGCCTTTGCCGAACAGCATGAGGCCTCCGAGCTGATTCTGGAGTATTCGGCGTCGAACCGGGAGGCCAAAGCCGCGTGGACCAAACTCGGGTTCAAGACCACCGGCGTCCGCGCAGCAGCGCTCACCTCGGCCGTGAAGCAGGCGCTGGCAGGACCAAAAGAGCAATCAAAGGAAACGGAACATGATCGGTGATCGCCGCGTAAACGTGTTTTATGACGACGTGATGCTCGGACACAACCCGGAGGTGGATCTGCCATTCCTGCCCAGTCGCGTGGAAAAACGGGTCAGGTCGATCCTCCAGGGGCTGGATTTCAAATGGAGTTATCCGGAACACCCCGGCCGGCTGACGGCCATCAAGGCGTACCTTGATGAGCACCCGATCGACGGTGTGCATTTTTGCAGCGGCGCGGCCCCGGCGACGTATGAACAGCTGGCGCGGGTGCACACCACGTCTTACCTGGACCATATTTTTTCCCTGGCCGGCAAGCGTGCCTGGCTCGATAAGGACACGACGGCCGTATCGCCGCAAAGCATTGATGCCGCCACGGCGGCGGCCGGCAACGCCATTGCGGCCGTGGAGAGCGTGATACGGGGGGAGTGTGACAGCGCCTTCGCCCTGGTGCGACCGCCGGGGCACCACGCCGAGCCGGTGCGGGCTCGGGGGTTTTGCCTGCTGAACAACGTGTCGATCGCCGCCGCCCATGCCCGGGCCAAGCTGGGCTGCGAGCGGGTCCTGATCATTGATTGGGACGCCCACCACGGCAACGGCACCCAGGACATCTTCTGGGCCGACCCGGATGTGCTCTTCTTCGATACCCACTGCGCCGCACCGTTCTATCCCGGCTCCGGCCATCTCGAGGACGTCGGCGATGGCCTGGGGGAGGGATACACCATCAATGTACCGCTGCCGGAAACCGCCGGCGACGTGGCGTTTGAGAAGGTGTTCCGTGAGATTCTGGTGCCGGCGGCCAACTACTTCGAGCCAGACCTGATTCTGGTCTCAGCCGGTTTCGATCCGCACCGTAACGACATGGCGTTGAACCTGACCTACGACGGCTTCCGCGCCATTACCCGCATTGTTCAGGACATCGCTGACACCCATTGCAAGGGCCGGCTGGCCCTGGTTCTGGAGGGCGGCTACAACCTCACGTCGCTTTCACAAGGGGTGCACGCGGTGCTTGAGACCCTGGCCGGCGGCGATGTACCGGAGATCCGGGAGATGGGCGTCAAAGAAGTGGAGCACGCCGCGGAATTCCATCGCTCGGCCTTCAGTGATCTGGAGGAGTAGCCCCTCACCTCGTTGTTCAGTCGCCGGCGACGGTCTCGTTCAGCAGTTCCGGCTTCTTCAGGGCCCGGGTGAACAGGTCCTTTTCTTCCGCAATCGCCAGGGCACACTGCTCGGCCAGCTCCTCGGACAGCCCGCTGACCTTGCGTTGGAGGAAGGCGGCGACCTCTTCGGACAGCTCGAGAATCTTATCCCGGGCATCGGCTTCCGCTTTTGACGAAAACAGCATTTTGTCCGGGTTTTTCAGTGCCATGTCCAGTCCATCCCTCTCGGAATAATAAAGTGCTTTAACGCCCATGGTGTGCCATCGCCTCCGGGTCATGATGGTCGGCAAGACCGTTGATGTGGGGGGAGTCTACCATGACCATTGTATATTTATACAGTGGTCTGTGAGTGTCTGGGTTCAATCCAGGGTATACCCCGGCCGCCACGCCCTCACACTTTGCGGAGAAGGCTTTTTTTGTGGCCCCAGCGTGGGCCAGGTCACGCACTTCCCGAAAGTGGGTCTATGATGTCAGGACGATGGTTTGACTGCGTCAGCGCAAGAGCCCCGTGTCGCTGCACAACAAAAACAAGGTGGCGGATCTCCGGGCCGCCGACTGTGAGATGAGGAGAACGTGATGTCATCCGCCGAAGCCTTCAAAGCCGCCCGCCAGCAGTTGCTGGATCTGCGCGAAGATTACGACCGCGCCTACGAGACCTTCCAATGGCCAGAGCTGGACCAGTTCAACTGGGCGCTGGACTGGTTTGACGATTACGCGAGAGACAACGACAAAGTGGCGCTCTGGCTGGTGGATGCCGACGGCACCGATCAGCGTTACAGCTTCGAGCGGATGCGACAACGCTCCAACCAGGTGGCCAATTTCCTGCGCGGCAACGGGCTCGGTCGAGGCGATACGTTGCTGATCATGCTCGATAACGTCATCGAGCTCTGGGAGACCATGTTGGCCACCATCAAACTCGGTGCCCTGGTCATTCCTGCCAGCACGCTGCTGTCGCGGCAGGATCTTGGTGACCGTCTTGCGCGCGGCGGCGTCACCCACATCCTCTCCGCCGCCGAATATGTCCAGAAATTTGAGGGCGTGGCCGACGGCCTGACCCGAATCGTGGCCGGTGAGGCCAGCGGCGCCTGGATTGGCTACGATGCCTCGCATCAATCGCCCGTGACCTTTGAGCCGGACGGCGTGACCCTCGCGACGGACCCGCTGCTGCTGTATTTCACGTCGGGGACGACGTCAAAGCCCAAGCTCGTGCTGCACACCCACCAGAGCTATCCCGTGGGATCGTTGTCCACGATGTACTGGCTTGGCCTGCAGCCCGACGACATCCATTTCAACATCAGTTCTCCGGGCTGGGCCAAGCATGCCTGGTCGAACCTGTTCGCGCCGTGGGACGCCGGCTGCACGGTCTTTATCTATCGGCAGCCACGCTTTGATGCGGCCGCCACGCTGCAGGTGATCGCCGACAAAGGGGTGACCTCCCTGTGTGCGCCGCCTACGGTCTGGCGCATGCTGATTCAGGAAGACCTGCCCGCCTATGACGTCAAGCTCCGGAGCCTGGTCGGCGCGGGCGAGCCGCTCAACCCGGAAGTCATTGCACGGGTCGAGAAACACTGGGGACTGAGAATCCGGGACGGCTATGGCCAGACGGAGACCACGGCTCAGATCGGGAATCCGCCGGCCCAGAAGATGAAGTCCGGCTCGATGGGCCGGCCATTGCCCGGCTACCGGATCGCCCTGCTCGATGCCGACGACCGCGAGCAGAACGAAGGGGAGATTGCCATTGATGTGCGCCAGCAGCGTCCGCTTGGCCTGATGCAGGAATACCGCGACGATCCGGCACGCATGGCAAAGGCGTTGCACGACGGTTTTTATCGCACCGGCGACGTGGCCAGCCGTGACGAAGACGGCTATTACTGGTACGTCGGCCGCGCCGACGACGTGTTCAAGAGCTCGGACTATCGGGTCAGTCCGTTCGAACTGGAGTCCATCCTTATTGAACACGAATCGGTGGCCGAGGCTGCGGTCGTGCCCGCACCCGATGCGGTGCGACTGACTGTGCCCAAGGCCTACATCGTGTTGCGCCGCGGCTATGAGCCCGGTCCCGAGGCGGCAAAGGCCTTGTTCGCGTTCATTCGCGAACGCATGGCGCCGTACCTGCGCATTCGGGAACTGGAGTTCGCCGAGTTGCCCAAGACCATTTCCGGCAAGATCCGCCGCGTTGAACTGCGGGCGCACGCCGCGAGCGAGGACCGCGGAGAGTTTGCCTACAGCGAAACCGATTTCACGGATTTGAAAGGCTGATCCGCGCCGGAGGTAGGTGTGGCTCGCAGGCAACGGCAACGGCATTTGCTAGTATGGTCGCCTCGTCATTCCGATAGCGATCAGACCCTGCACCATGAACGCGCCCTTCACACTGCGCCCCTACCAACAGGAGGCGGTTGATGCCACGTTGAGGCATTTCCGCCGGTCCGACGCGTCGGCGGTGATCGTGCTGCCCACCGGCGCCGGCAAGAGCCTGGTGATTGCCGAGCTGGCGCGCCTGGCCCGGCGCCGGATTCTGGTGGTGACACACGTCAAAGAGCTGGTGGAGCAGAACCACGCCAAATACGAGAGCTACGGCCTGGCCGGCGGGGTCTTTTCCGCAGGGCTGAGCCGCAAGGACGACCATCATCAGGTGACCTTCGCCAGCGTGCAGTCGGTCACCGCTAACCTCGACCGATTCCGGGACGAGTATTCCCTGCTCATTATCGATGAATGCCACCGGGTCAGCGGTGAGGACACCAGCCAGTATCAGCAGATCATCGGCCAACTGCGCCGGCAGAACACCGCCTTGAAGGTTCTGGGCCTCACCGCGACGCCTTACCGGCTTGGTATGGGCTGGATCTACCGGTATCACTACCGGGGCTTTGTCCGAGGCGCGGACGACGGCCCGGAGAAACCCTTCGCGCACTGCATTTTTGAGCTGCCCCTGAGCTTCATGATCAGCCGCGGCTACCTGACGCCGCCCAAGCTGGTGGACGCGGCGGTGGCGCAATACGATTTCTCCGCGTTGCCCCGGGACCGGTTTGGCGAGTATGCCGAGCGGGACGTCAACCAGTTGCTGCGCAAGCATCCCCGGGTCACCCGGGCGATCACGGAGCAGGTGGTGGAGTTGGCCGCCGAGCGCCGGGGTGTGATGGTGTTTGCCGCCACGGTGGAGCACGCCCGGGAGATTGCCGGTTACCTGCCGGCGGACGATACCGCACTCATCACCGGAGAAACGGACCAGAAAGACCGGGCGCAGTTGATTGCGCGCTTCAAACAGCACCAATTGAAATACCTGGTGAACGTCTCGGTGCTGACCACAGGGTTTGATGCGCCCCACGTGGATTTTATCGCCATCCTTCGCCCCACGGAGTCGGTCAGCCTGTATCAGCAGATGGTGGGCCGGGGCCTCCGCCTGGATGAGGGCAAAATGGATTGTCTGGTCATGGATTACGCGGGCAACCGGGTGAATCTGCACCATCCCGAGGTGGGTGAGCCGAAGCCCCAGCCGGGCAGTGAGCCGGTGCAGGTGTTCTGCCCCGCCTGTGGCTTCGCCAACATTTTCTGGGGCAAAACCGACGGGGAGGGCCAGGTGATCGAGCACTTTGGCCGGCGCTGCCAGGGTTTGCTGGCGCAACCGGAGGAAACGGAGCGGAATACGCGCCTACCCCAGTGCGATTACCGCTTCCGGTTCAAGGAATGCCCGCACTGCGGCGGGGAAAACGACATCGCCGCCCGCCGTTGCCACCAGTGCCAAGGGGCGATTATCGATCCGGACGACCAGCTGCGGGACGCCCTGAAGCTCAAAGACGCGATGGTGATCCGCTGCGCCGGCGTGTCCTTGCGCGGCGAGGGCAGCAGGCTGAAAATCACCTACCACGGTGAAGACGGGGAAGAGCTGCACGAGTCCTTTGATTTCAGCCGGGCGCCCCAGCGGGCAGTGTTCAACCGACTGTTTGGCCGCCGTTTCGCCAACGGCCAGGCGCCGAGGACCTTTGCGGAACTGGACGACGTGCTGGCGGTGCACGCCCAGTTGCCGGCGCCGGATTTTGTGATCGCCCGCAGGCAGAAACACTACTGGCAGGTGCAGGAACGCGTGTTCGACTACCGGGGCGCCTATCGGCGTGCCAACGCGCTGTAGGCGGGTGTGCGCTGCACGCTTGTTAAGGGAGGCCATCAGACGGGGCGCGCGGCGTTTGCGGGATGGTTGCGCTATCTTGATGAAAGGCTCAGGGCGGCGTGCCGCCCGATTCGGCGATCAGAGGATGAGCGGAGAGAGATGTTCCATGTCCCAGGATCTGGCGGCTCTGGACAGGCAGGCTATCACAGCGGCGAAACAGCACATCGGCAGCGTGGCCTGGCCGACCGTGCTGTTGACGGCGCTGGTGCTGGTGGCGTTTGCGGTGAATCTGGCGGCGTTTTCGCTCGGGCTGACGCCGGCCTGGCTGTCCACCCTTCTACTCGCGGCGCTGACTTATATCGCCTACACGCCTCTTCACGAAGCGGTGCATGGGAATGTGCACGGGCGCCATCACGGGCTGAAGTGGCTGAACGACCTGTGCGGGTACCTCGCCGCGCCGCTGATCGCCGTGCCCTACCAGTCCCACCGAATCGAACACTTCACCCATCACCGGTACACCAACCAGCCCGACCGGGACCCGGATTTCATGGTCAGCGATATGGGCCGCGGCCCGCTGCAGGCGCTGGTCGCCGTTCTGAGGTTCATCGTGTTGCAGAATACGTTCTTCGCCCGAGCGTACTGGCACAAAGCGACCACCCGGGAGCGAGCCATCTACAGCGCTGAGGTGCTGGTGTCCCTGGGATGGCGAGCGGCCTTTTTGGTGGCGGTGGATCAGCCCGGGGCAGGGGTGGTGATTGTCGTGGGCTACCTGCTGGGCGGGTTTTTCACCGCTTACTGGTTCGCCTATCGCCCGCACGTGCCGTACAACCGGCCGGAACGCTACCGCAACACCAGCAGCCTGATCATGCCCCGCTGGATGAAGCCCCTGGAGTGGTTCTGGCTGGGCCAGAACCTGCACGCCATCCACCACCTGTTTCCGCGGGTGCCGTTTTACCGCTATCACACCCTGCACCGGGAGATCGAACCGGCGCTGAGGGCTCACGGCACGCCGATCATCGGGGTGTTCAGCCGGGAGCCGGTTGAGCGGGCCTAATGTGTTGTTCTAGCGTCAGAGAGGTGTTTTAATGCCCAATATGGGTAAAAAAATGCCCAAAATGGGTTTTGAGCGGTGATGGCAGATAACATGGTAGGTCGTACAAGTTTGGCGGATGCACTGTTTTCCGGAACCCGTCAGAAGGTGCTGGGCCTCTTCTTTGTACCCGGTTCGCGGGACTTCTCAATGAAAGAGCTCATTGATGAAGCGGAAGCAGGCTCTGGAGCTGTGCAACGCGAACTTGCACGTTTGGTGGACTGCGGCCTGGTTCAAATGACTCAGCAAGGCCGCCAGAAGCGTTACAAGGCCAACCAGGACGCCGCTATTTATCCCGAGTTGGTTGCCATCGTTTCCAAACTGCTTGGCCCGGAGCGCATCATCGAAGAAGCCCTTGAGCCGCTTCTTGACCGGGTTGATCTAGCCCTGATTTATGGCTCCGTCGCCAAGAGAACAGAACACTCCGAGAGTGACATTGATCTGATGCTGGTATCAGATAACCTGTCCCTGGCAGAGGTGTTTGAAGCGTTGGAATCCGCAGAACGTCGTCTCGCAAGGGCGGTCAACCCCACTCTGTACCGGTGGGAAGAGTTTGAGAAGCGCCTGACGAGTCACAATCCGTTTTTGAGAAAGGTCCTGGATGGACCATACATCCTGTTGAAAGGAATCATCGATGAATCGCGAAGCACTGGACAATCTCGTCAGAGTTCACAAACTGCACAACGAGCCCGGGACCGTTGACGAAGTTCACGGGCTGATTCGCGCTGGCCAAGTGCGATTGCAGGATGCACGAATGGAAGCGCTCAGCCTGGAGAGCCGCTTTGACCTTGCCTACAACGCCGCGCACTCTCTTTCTTTGGCGGCGCTTCGCCATGCGGGTTATCGATCTGACAGCCGTTACATTGTCTTTCAGTGCCTGCAGCACACCCTGGATCTTGCACCGGCAAAATGGCGGGTGCTGGATCACGCTCATCGAAAGCGTAATCTCGCGGAGTATGAAGGGAATATCGAGGTGGACGAGGCCTTGGTGACCAGCATTCTCGAAGTGGCGGAAGAAGTTCGTGAGACGTTGACTGTCTTTGTCGACGCCTGAGTATCGAACCCTTTGTCTGGGTAGTAGAGTGGGCCGAAGGCGGGCAGTCTGCAGTACTCAAACTTCATGCCGTTTCGCTGATGTGGACACCGGTTTGGGCGACTATAATCACCGCTTTTAAACCAGCGCAGAGAACCCTATGCCCATCGAAAAGAATCAGGTTGTTCTGTTCCACTACAGCGTCCGCGATGAAGACGGTACCGTGGTTGAAACCTCCCGGGGTGGACAGCCCAACGCTTACCTTCACGGCCACGACGGCATTATCCGCGGGCTGGAAGAAGCCCTGGAAGGGCGCGACGCGGGGGATACCTTCAGCGTGACCGTCACACCGGATAAAGGCTACGGCCCGCGTAAGCCCGACGCCGTTCAGCGCGTGCCCATCAAGCACCTTATGGGAGCCAAGCGCTGGAAGCCGGGCATGATCGCCCAGGTGCAAACCGAGCAGGGCCGCCGCCACGTGATGATCGTCAAGGTCGGCCACAAGTTTGCCGATGTGGACACCAACCACCCCATGGCTGGCCGCACGCTGACGTTTGATGTCGAGGTGATCGAAGTACGCGCCGCCGACCCCGACGAGCTGGCCCACGGCCATGCCCATGGGCCGGGTGGGCATCACTGACACGCCTGCTCACACAGGCAACCACACCTCACCGTGTTGCATCACCCGAAACTCTGCCTCGGGAACCCCCTGCCGCTCCAGTGCCATCCGCAGGCGTCGGGGAGGTTCGTCCATGGGTTCGTCGGTGAGCACAAAGGTGCCCCAGTGCATGGCCACGGACTGTTTCGCGCCGATGTCCTGGTGGATGCGCACGGACTCTTCCGGCGCCACGTGCACCGGGGCCATGAACCAGCGCGGATCGTAGGCGCCGATCGGAATCAGGGCCAGGTCAATCGGTGCGAACACCTCCCCGATGGTGCGAAACACCTGCCCGTAACCGGTATCGCCCGCGAAGTAGAACCGATACCCGTCGAGGTCCAGCAGCCAGCTGCACCAGAGCGAGGCGTTGGTGTCGGTGGGCGTTCGCCCGCTGAAGTGCTGGGCGGGCAGGCAGAACGCCTCCGTG
The DNA here is from genome assembly GCF_037080155.1 of Marinobacter sp. C2H3. Lineage (NCBI taxonomy): Bacteria > Pseudomonadati > Pseudomonadota > Gammaproteobacteria > Pseudomonadales > Marinobacteraceae > Marinobacter > Marinobacter sp. C2H3. The sequence goes on from NZ_JBBBNZ010000001.1 coordinate 731,239, forward strand.
TTGTCGGCCAGGGGCGCCGACTGCCACCAGTCCCGCTCGACCACGTTGTGAACGCCCCGCTTCTCGAACCAGGCCCGTAGGCCGGCCGGAACGCAGAATTGCAGGCCCGGGCCAAATCGCCGGTGTAACTGGCGCACCGTCGGCTCATCCAGGTGGTCGTAGTGGTTGTGGGAGATCAGCACCAGATGGATGGCCGGCATCTCCGCGACGGTCAGGGCCGCGGGGGTGTAGCGTTTGGGGCCGACAAACCGAAACGGGCTGGCGCGCTCGGACAGTACCGGATCGGTCAGCACGTTCAGGCCCTGGTACTGGAACAGAAAGGACGCGTGCCCCAGCCAGGTTAGCTGCGGCTCAGCGGGCGGTTCGTTCAGGCGATGCGCGTCCGGGCGAATCAGCGGGTAGCGTTTGCCCGGCGGAAAACGGCGCCCCGGTGCGAGTTGCCAGCGCAGGAAATCCCCCAGGCCATGCCGGGGCACGGGCTCCAGATTGCGGAACCGGCCCAGCTGGCCGTGGGGCTCGGCGGCTAGGCTGGCGAGGCGTTCGCGATCAATGGTCATGCGGTCGGCTCCCGTGGCGTGGGTCAGTGGCGCGGCGTATGCAGCAAACGAAACACTAGCATGATCATCGGGCGTGGTGATGACACGTTACGTTTAGCCCATCCTGGCCCATGCCGCCTGCGGTTGATTTCCCGCTCTGTGCCCTGATTATGCTCTCAACGTGTAACCCAGAGGCTGATTCGCCATGACCGACCCCCGACACCTTGTCTGCCCCCATTGCCACAAAGTGAACCGTGTACCGGCGGAAAAGTTGTCCGCCGGCGGGAACTGCGGCGCCTGCAAGCAGCCGCTCTGGCCTGACCACGTACTGGAACTCACAGAGCCGACCTTCCCGATTCACACCGGCCGCAGCGATGTGCCGGTACTGGTGGATTTCTGGGCCAGTTGGTGCGGCCCGTGCAAGATGATGGCGCCCCAGTTTGAGCAGGCGGCCAGGGCCTGGCGGGGCAAAGTGCGGTTCGCCAAGCTCAACACCGAGCAGGCCCAGGGGCCGGCCGCCCAGTTCGGCATTCGCAGCATTCCCACCCTGATTCTGTTCAGGAACGGCCGCGAAATAGCCCGCCAGAGCGGGGCCCTGAACCAGGCCCAGATCAGCCAGTGGCTGCAGGGGAACGGTGTGGGTTGAGATGGGCCCTGTCTACGCCTTTACACACACAAACAGGGCATTACCGGATTGGCCATCCCAGGGCGCAATCCGGCTGTAATCGTGTTCAAAGATGTGAACCTCAAACAGGGTTGCCAGCAACCGCGCGCACTCCTCGATGCCCAGCGCCACCATGGCGTGCTCGTCCTCCCAGACCTGCTCAACGCCCTGTGCTTCGCGCTGGATACGAAGCTTGAGTGATTGCCCCTCGCCGTGCCCGGCGTAGTGCCAGCCAGAGCGGAACGTGAACTCGCCGTCCGGCTGCGTTGCGGTGTGGCTGACAAACAGCCGGTTGTTGATGCGGTGCTTGTCCACCAGGTTGAAGCAGAACGTACCTCCGGTTGTCAAGGCGCGGTGGGCGCTGGCAAAGCAGGCCTGCAGGCGTTCGAGGGTCTGGCTGTAGTGCACGGAGTACAGGAAACAGGTGATCAGGTCCATCGGCTGCTCAACGCTAAAATCCCCCATGTCCCCCAGAATAAAGCCGGCTTCCGGACAACGCAGCTGAGCTTTATTTAGCATCGGCTGGTGGATGTCGAGCCCATCGCTGCGATAGCCCCAATCGAGGAAATACCGAAGGTGTGGGCCGGTGCCGCAGGCCAGATCCAGATGCCGGTGGCCGCCATTGCCGAACAGCTGGTGCAAGCGGTGCACCCCGTTACTTTGCGCACGGTAGTCGATATCGGCGCACATCAGGTCGTAATAACCGGACAGATCGGTGTACAGCTGGGTGGACGTTGGCATGGCGGCTCGCGAGCGGGGTGGAATGGGCGGCCACGACCGGCCGACCGCGGCGATTTTACAATCAGTTACTAACCGGACGCGACTCGCGAAGTCCATCCTGCGGGATTCTCGTACGTATCAGTTCACGACATAGCCTGAGAGTGCATGACGTCCATGTTATCCGTCGAACACGGCGTTGCCGTCCTTCAACACACGGTTGCCGCCGCTCTGGCCGGGAGCCGGCAGGTGCCGGTGAACGATGTGCTGTCGGATCTGGGTAGCGGCGCCGATGACCTGCGCAATGGTGGCGCCGCGCTCGATTCTCTGGATCAGCTCACCGTGGCCCGCGAGGTGGCGACGTTTTTTGAGCTGGAAAAAACCGGCGCAGAGGAGCTGTTGCTGCGCCGGCGCCGGCTGGATCAGTGGAGTGAGCTGATTGTTCAGGGCCTGGACGAAGGCATCGTGACGGACCTGTGGTTGCGTTCCGGCGGTACCACGGGCGAGCCGAAGCTGCTGCCGCACCCGGTGGCGCGGCTGAAGGCAGAGGTGAAAGACATCACCTGGGCGGTGGCGGGCACCCGGCGCATTGTGTCCCTGGTGCCGCTGCACCACATTTACGGGCTTATCTGGGGCCCTTTGCTGGCCAGCCGGCTCGCAGTGCCACTGATTCACGGCCCCACGGCGCTGAAAGCCGTTCATGAGGACCTGAGAGCCGGCGACCTTTTGATTGCGGTGCCGGAGCTATGGCGGTATCTCGCCGGCCGCCGCCAACCCTTCCCGGACGGTGTCCGAGGCGTCACCTCAACCGCCCCTTGCCCGCCGGGGCTGATCGCGCATCTCCGGGAGCAGGGGCTCGCCACCGTGTTGGAGATTTATGGCTCCAGCGAGACCGGTGGCATCGGCTGGCGGGAAGACCCCGGCGACGGTTACCGGCTGTTCGGGCACTGGCAGCGGCACGATGAGGATCATCTCATCTTCGGCGAGGCCGGCCCGGTTCTGCTGCCGGATCATGTCCGCTGGGATGCCAAGGGCAGGGTGACGCCGGTGCGGCGCCGGGACGGCGCCGTGCAGGTGGGCGGTGCCAACGTCTGGCCGGCGCGGGTTGCCGCCTTTATCGAGCGCCACTCGGCGGTCAAGGCGTGTGCGGTACGCCCGATGGAAGCCGCCGGCGGCGGACTCCGGCTGAAAGCCTTTGTGGTTCCCGAAGGGTCTGAGTCCGGCGTTGCACAGGCCGATCTGGCCGCGGAACTGCGTATCTGGCTGAGTGCCGAGCTGCCGGCCGCCGAGCGTCCCGTCCAGTTTACCGTTGGCGACGCGTTGCCCCGCAACGCGCTCGGCAAGCTGTGCGACTGGTAGTGCTGTCGCGGCCAGAGCCCAACCACCTGTTCGAGGATGAATGGGGCATCAACAAAGGGAGGTTCGTGTTTTAAAACCCCGTGCTCAACCATCCGGAGGAAGTATCCATGAAGCGCGTACGCTTTGATTCCGATGACATGCAGAACGCCCTGGCCAGCCTGAGCGACGACGAGATAGACAACTTGATGTTCGGCGCCATTGAGCTGGACGCCGACGGCACCATCCTGCGCTACAATCTGGCCGAGTCCGAGCTGACAGGCCGGCGGCCAGAGGACGTTATCGGCCGCAATTTTTTCAACGATGTGGCGCCCTGCACGCGAAGCAATGAGTTCTCCGGTCGGTTTTTCCGGGGGGTGGAAACCGGCGAATTCAACGCGGTCTTCGAGTACGTGTTTGACTATGAAATGGCGCCGACGAAGGTCCGGATCCTGATGATCAAGTCTGCGGTTGCGGACACCTATTGGCTGCTGATCAAACGCAAATTCCTGGAGACCACCGAGGGCGATGAGCCGTGAGGGTGCGGCCTCGCTGTTGTGGTCCCTGGCCGCTGGACAGTATTTGTCCGGTAAAGGGCGCTACTGGAGGCGAATTCAGATAGACTGGTGGTGACAGTTGGACACGAGACCAACGCTGGGATGGAGAACACCATGAGCAAGAAGCCCGAGAAAGCCACCTTAACCTCTGCAATGATTGAAGCGCAGACCGCTGCCTTTTTAAAATCCGGTGGATCGGTTGAATATATCAGCAAGGGAAAAAGCGGTCAGTTCGGACAAACCGCGTCGGCACCAAGCGGGATGAAGAAATAAACGGCTCAGCACTGCCTATGAAGACCAAATGAGAGATGTTATACGGCAGGGGTTTTCATATTTCGTTTATTTATTTATCCAATAAAAAAGGCAGCCATAAATGGCTGCCTTTTTTATAAGCGCGTTGGCGGCTGATTACAGGCCAATCACGTTCTCTGCCTGCGGACCTTTCTGGCCTTGCGTAACACTGAACTCAACTTCCTGGCCTTCCGCGAGCGTTTTGAAGCCGCTGCCCTGAATGGAGCTGTAGTGAACGAAAACGTCCGCACCGCCTTCACGAGTAATAAAGCCAAAACCTTTTGCTTCGTTGAAGAACTTAACGTTGCCGGTAATTGTAGACATAATAATTTATCCTGATTTGATCATAAAGTTGCCGTTTAAAATCGTTGTGATTTTTATCGGCGATAAGCAGGAAACAAAGAACATGCAGGATCAAAAACAGGACAAAAAGTGTGGCAGCACAAAAGGTCGTATTCGTGAAATGCTTTGCTAAATCTTTCCAACGAGAAAGACAGTACGCTAATTAATGGACGTTGCATAGGAAAGTTTTTTATTTCAGCAGCGCTGGGCCAGGCGGCGGTTTGGGAAACCGTTCCGTGGCCTGGCCCGGCGTCTGATTAACGGGGGTGGCCGTTAAACCTTTGGACCTCTACCCCGGATGGCGTTCGCCACCAGCGATATCACAAGCAGCACAATAAAGATGAAAAACAGAATTTTGGCAAAGCCTGCTGCGGCCCCGGCAATACCGCCGAATCCCAGAACGCCGGCAACAACCGCAATGATCAAACACACAATCGCCCAATAGAGCATGTCCTATCCTCCTTTTCGGGTGTTTCTTTACCGTGGCAGTTGGGTGTGGATTGTGCAAGGAACAGGCCGTGTCATGACCAGATAGTCACGTTATCGCCATCCTCCCGGTCCGCTTGCGAACGCCCATGGGCAAAAGGTGGCAATGGATTTTCCCCAGCGTCGGTTTATGCTGATGCGGAGTCCGGCGTTTCGCACGCGGGCGATCTGCCCGCAGTGTGCAGCGTGGCGATCCTCGCTGACGCCGGGCATGGTATTTTTGGCTGGCCTTGTAACGACAGGAGTGTGTATGACGCCAGAGGAGATTGTGGCCCGGTTTATTGCCGACGTTCGCGGCCAGCGGCTGGACGAGGCAAAAGACCTGCTCTCGGAGGAGGGCTTTGAGTACGTAGGGCCGAACATGCGCTTCCTGAGCCGGGACGACATGGTGGCCTACCAGTTCGGCATGGTCGCCATCCAGAAAGACCTGGTCCTGCGCCAGCTCAGCGCCGACGGTGAGCATGTGTTCGCGATTCTGGATTACCGTACCCATTTTGAGCCCATCGGCGATGTACGCCTGGCGGTCTGGTTCCGGGTGCGGGGTGGCAAGATCCAGAGCGTGGAAACCTTCTACAACGCCGCGGTGGTGGAAAACATGCTGGGCGGCAGCCTGCCCGCCGCTGACGGCTGAACGGAACAGACGGAGACGAATATGTCTGACGCCTTTGCCTTGCTTGCCCCGGCCGAGATCCAGTTCGGCCGGGGTAAAATCCAACAACTGAACGATCGCGTTGCCGCCCTGGGCCGGCGGGTGCTGATCGTGCATGGCCGAAGCCCGGAGCGAATTGCGCCGGTGCTTGCCACGCTCACCTCGGTGGACGTGGTCCAGACGCTGGCCATCGATAAAGAGCCGGACCTGCCGACATTGACCGAAGCGCTGGAACGCGGCCGGGCCCAGAGTATCGACGCGGTGGTTGGCATCGGCGGCGGTTCGGTGATGGATTCTGCCAAGGTGATGGCGGCGATGCTGCCCAGCCCGTCGAACCTGCTCAGCCACCTGGAGGTGGTTGGGCAGGGCCTGCCGCTGACCGCACAGCGGCTGCCTTTGATCCTGGTGCCAACCACCTCCGGCACCGGCGCTGAAGTCACCCGAAACGCCGTGATCGACGTACCCGAGGCCAGTCGCAAAGTCAGCCTCCGGGATCCGAAACTGCTGCCGGACCTTGCGTTGGTGGATCCGGCGCTGACCGATGGCTGCCCCCGGGCCGTGACCCTGCATTCCGGGCTGGATGCCATTACCCAGGTGATCGAACCGTATCTCTCGTCCCGGGCCACGCCGTTCACCGATCTGTTGTGTGTGGACGCGATCCCCCGGGGCCTCCGGGCCCTGAAACAGTTGATGGCCGCCGAATCCCCGGACGCCCGGGATGCCATGGCCCACGTCAGCCTGTTTGGCGGTCTGGCGCTGGCCAACGCTGGCCTGGGGGTTGTGCACGGCATCGCCGGGCCGCTGGGCGGGCTGTGTGGCGCGCCCCACGGGGCCATTTGCGGCGCCTTGTTGCCCGCTGGTATCGCCGCGAACCGGGCCTACGTGCGTGAACCGGAGCAGGCGGCCCGCATCGCCAGGGTGGAAAGTTGGATCGCCGAGGTGTTCGGCGCTGGAAGCGGTGATCCCCTGGACGATTTCCGGGCCTGGATCGTTGCCAGCGGGCTGCCTGGCCTGGCGTCCCTTGGCGTAACTGAGGATCAGATGGTGGCGACGGCGAAAGCGGCGTCCAGCTCGTCCTCCATGAAAGCCAACCCGGTGGCGCTGCCGGTGGATGTGGTGGAAGCGGTCATGCGGGATTCGTTCTGAGCAACCAGCCGGCGGCCGGGGATCGGCCGCCCTTTACCAGGCCTTAACGGCCCGGCCTGATGAGGCCCCAACATGACCACCAACGATTTCTCCTGGCTGGACGCCGTGCTGCTGGCGGTGTCGGTCAGTATGGCTTTTGTGATGCTCCGCCGGCGCGTCCGGGATGCGGTGTTCTGGCGGGCCACGGTCACGCCGCTGGCGTCGATTATCGGCAGCGGCTTTCTGGTGGTGGTCCCATTGCTGGCAACCGTCACCGGGTCCTTCTCGCTGGTGGCGATCCTTGCCGTTGTCCTGCTTTCTCTGTGGATCGGCGATGCCCTTCGGTACACCATGGTCCATGGCGACCCCGTTCCGGCCGTGCCCGGCAGCCGCAGCGCTCGCCTTGACCGCCTGTCGGACGTGACCCTGGCCTTTGCGTATGTGATCTCGATTACCTTTTACATCCGGCTGATGGGCGGTTTTGTGCTCACCGGCGTTGGCGCCTACTCGCCGTTCAACGCCAACGTGCTGGCCACGGCGGTTCTGGGCTTCATCGGCGTGTACGGCTGGCGGCGGGGATTGCACGGCCTTGAGCGGCTGGAAGAATATTCCGTCACCATCAAGCTCGCGATCATCGCTTCATTGCTTGTGGGGCTGGTCGTTCACGACAGCCGTTTGGGGTATGACCTCTCCGGCCTCGTGGCGCCTCCGGCGGGTCTCTGGGAAGCGCTCCGGCAACTGGCGGGCATGCTCCTGATCGTGCAGGGCTTCGAAACCTCCAAATACCTGGCATCAACTTACGACGCGCCCACGCGAGCCCGCTCCATGGTCTTTGCGCAGGTGCTGGCCGGGGTGATTTACGTGGTCTTCGTGGCGCTCTCGATGCCCCTGATGGCCCAGTTTGCCGGCAAGGAGCCGAGCGAAACGGCCATCATCGACCTGTCCCGGGACATCACCGTGCTCCTGCCCCTGATGCTGGTGGTCGCCGCTGCCATGAGCCAGTTCAGCGCCGCCATCGCCGACACCATTGGCGCCGGCGGCGTCGCCGAAACGGAATCCCGGGGACGGGTGTCTGCGCGGATGAGTTACCTGGTGATCGCGTCGCTCGCCATTGCCCTGATCTGGACCAGCAATATCTTTGAAGTGGTTGCGCTCGCATCCCGGGCCTTTGCCGGCTACTACCTGCTGCAGGCGATAACCGCCGCCGCGCTGGCCTCGCGTGTGGCCACAGGCCGGCGCCGAACCTGGTTGCTGGCCTCTTATGGTGCACTGGCGGTGGTGATGCTGCTTATTCTGGTGTTTGCGGTGCCGGTGGCGGGGTAGGTCTTAACGTCCTCGGCTCCGGAAAATCGACGTCATCCAGAGACTCGGACAGGAAATCCAGGAGCGCCCGGACCGCCGGCAGAAGCCCGCGACGTGAGGGGAACACGGCATGGAAGAGACCGCCCCGCGGTCGCCAGTCCGGCAGAACGCTGATCAGACGGCCCGCCAGCAGGTCCTTCCCTCCAACAATCAGAGGCATCTTGACGACGCCCAGGCCTGCCAGAGCCGCCTCTCGGAGGGTAAATACGTCATCCGTAACCAGCCTGGGCTGGTGACTGATTTGAGTGGATGCCCCTTCGGGACCATCCAGGCACCAAACGTGTTGTCCGTTCCACTGTTCAAAATCAATGCTGGGCAGATCCCCCAGCTGGTCGGGGCCGAGCGGCCGCGGGTAGCGATCAAACAGCGAAGGTGCCGCCATCAGGCACTGTGGGCTCTGTGACAGCACTTTCATGGTCAATCCACTGTCTTCGAGCGGTGGGAAGCGCACCCTCAGGGCAAGATCGTATCCCTCCTTGAGGACGTCCACGCGACGGCTCGTGGCGTCCAGTTCTATGCGGACTTCCGGATAGCGAGCCATGAACCGAACCACCAGAGGCGCCACCAGAAAGTAGATCAGCCCGGGAGGGCAGCTCATCCGGATGCTGCCCTTGGGCTCGGCATGGGAACCGTCGATCAGGGCCTGCGCCGCTTCCGCTTCCACCAGCATGGCCAGGCAGTGGCGATAATACTCAAGCCCCAGTTCAGTGACGGTAAAAACGCGGGTGGAACGGTGGATCAGCCGGGTGTCGAGGCGCGTTTCCAGGGCGGCGATCCGGCGGCTGAGTTTGGATTTGGGCAGCCCAAGGGCCCGTCCGGCGGGTGCGAACCCCCCGTGCTCGACCACTTTCACGAAATAATAAAGATCGTTCAGGTCCTGCATGGTCGATTGTCCTGTTTGTGGAACACTGAGTATACGTTTCAGTGGCTACTCATCCCAGTGTTCCGGATCTATCGTGGCATTCCGGGTGCGGAATGACGCCGCGCCCGGTATCCGCGCTACCGAAAAAGGAGATGACCCATGCCGTTCACTTACAATCGATTGAACAAAGACGATGTTGCGCTGTTGATGGTGGACCATCAGTCAGGACTGCTGTCGCTGGTCCGGGATTTCACGCCGGACGAGTTCAAGAACAATGTGTTGGCGCTGGCCGACATCGCCCGGTTTTTCGAGATTCCAACCATCCTGACCACCAGCTTTGAAACGGGGCCAAACGGCCCGATGGTGCCAGAAATCAAAGCGGCGTTCCCGAATGCTCCGTATTTTCCGCGCCCTGGTCAGATCAATGCCTGGGACAACGAAGACTTTGTGAAGGCCGTGAAGGCCACGGGTAAAAAGCAGTTGTTGATTGCCGGTGTGGTGACAGACGTGTGCGTTGCGTTTCCGACATTGTCTGCTATTGAAGAAGGGTACGAGGTGTTTGTGGTTACTGACGCTTCCGGCACCTTCAACCCGGTTACGCGGGACGCTGCCTGGCGCCGGATGGAAGCCGCTGGCGCGCAGCTGATGAACTGGTTCAGCGTCGCCTGCGAACTGCACCGCGACTGGCGCAACGATATCGAAGGCTTCGGCGGTATTCTCGCCAACCACTTGCCCCATTACGCCAACCTGATGCAGAGCTACGGCTCGCAACAGAACTGACCTTCCAAGGAGAACCCCATGCCCCTCAAGCTCCAGACCATCATTTGCAGTACACGCCCGGGGCGGGTTGGCCCGGCCCTGGCCCAGTGGTTCAACGAGTTTGCCAGGGGCAAAAGCCGCTTTGAGGCCGAGCTGGTCGATCTGGCCGAGTTTGCGCTGCCGGTCTACGATGAGCCGAATCACCCGCGCCTGCAGAAGTACCAGCACGACCACACCCGGGCCTGGTCTTCGAGCGTGGCCAGCGCAGACGCCTATGTGTTTGTGCTGCCGGAGTACAACTTTGGCCCGCCCCCGTCGTTTGTGAATGCCCTCGATTACCTTTACAACGAGTGGAACTACAAACCGTGTGGCTTTCTCAGCTACGGGGGCGTGTCCGGCGGTTTGCGGTCGGCCCAGCTGGCGAAACAGTGGGTCACCGCGGTGAAAATGATGCCCATGGCGGAGGGGGTGATGGTTCAGATGCCCTGGACGCTCATCGGGGAGGATGGCGCGTTCACGCCGGGCAAACCGCACCAGGAATCCGCCGAGGCCCTGCTGGCGGAACTGCACAAATGGGCGGAGGCACTCAAGCCCATGCGGGCGGATGGCTGACGGCGCCAAAAACGAAGGGGCGCCGTCCTCCAGGGTTTGGGCCCACGCCCTGAATTCAGGGCGTGGGCATCAGCGTTTCAACCAGCCGCGAAACGGATACCAGAACTGCCCCATCATGCCCTCGGGAATGTCGTTCGACACGGTGCCATATCGGCTTGCCAGGTGGCTGGGCAGATACACGGTACGGAACAGCACGTCATAGATGGGCAGAAATCCGGCGTAATTCTTGTCGATGGCCGCCGGCTCGGACGAATGGTGCCAGTGGTGGTACTCCGGCGTGGCGAGCAACCATCTCAGCACGGGGAAGCGCAGGCGCACGTTGGCGTGTATGAAAATGGCGTGGAAGGAAATGAACACCAGATACGCGTAGAGGGCGGACGGTGCAAAACCCAGGATGAAAATGGGCAGATAGCCCGCGAAGCGGTTAACGAGAATCTCCGCGAGATGCAGGCGAGACGATGCCAGCCAGTCCATCTCTTCGGTGGAATGATGGATGGCGTGGAATTTCCACAGGGCGGGGACTTCGTGCATGGCACGGTGGATCCAGTAGGTGCCGAAATCGACCACCACCAGAATCTCGATAAACTGGAGCCAGACCGGCTGGCTGGCCACCCAGAGCTGGAAATCCCAGGTGGTTACCCGATGCAGGAAGACCTGGATGGGAATGACGGTGAAAAAACTGATGAGCTGAACCCCGAGGTGGCTCAGCATGAAATATTTCAGGTCCGTGATCCAGCCTTTGCGCAGCACGCCCTGATGACGGTTTTTGGGGAACGCCCGTTCCAGGGGGATAAACACCAGCGCCAGAACCACCAGCGTCAGCAGGAAGTAGTCCAGTCCGACGTAAAGCCCACGACTGTTGATATCGGGGGCCTCAATGCGGCCTGAGGCGAGCAACGCCGCGGCTATGGCCATGCCCATTCCCGCCAGGCCGTAAGCGAGCGATTCATGCCGAATCATCGCGCACAGCCCAAAGCCCGTTCCCAGAACGATGCTTAGTTGAAGCCCGTAACGCAGGACATCGGTGTTATAGGCACCCCGGAGCTCGGGCATGGTGAGCAGGTCCGGCATCAGGAAACACAACGCGCCCAACAGCGATATGGCGCCAAAGAAAATCGAGACCGTGGCGCTGACCTTGCCGTGCCCGGGCGTGAGATCCACGCCTTCGAATTTTTCCCTCAAACCCCTGCTCATCGTCACGAATTCCTTGTGTCGTGGTTGCTGAACGGACTGTATTAAAAGTCGGGGGGATGGTCCAGAAGGTTATTTTGCCGGGCGGGACTCAATATCCACCACTTCGCCGTTCCGCAGCGTCACCACCTTGCGGAACTGGTTGCTGGCCAGGTCGTACAACCATTCCTGAATCAGCACAGGCAGGGCGGCCTGGGAGCCGTAATGCCCTGATTCGGTGGGGGCTACCTGCCATTCTGTGCGTTTGGATACCGGCGGCCCGCAGCGGGCCATCAGCTCGTATTCGTTGGTGGCGCTGCGCAGGGTGCCGAGATCGCACCGGGGGTTAACTGAGACGGTGAAGCCGTAGCCCAGGCTGTCTATTCGCACCAGCGACCCATTGCGGAACACCAGGCGGCGAATGAACCGTTGGGGGCCAGGGTTGTAGTACCAGTGCTCCTCGCTCTGTACCACGCCCAGCCCGGGCAAGGTCGCGGTGGGGTAGGTGGCCACGTAATCCGGCTTGCCGCAGCGTTCCTCCACCTCAACCGGCCAGTCGCCCTCGCTGACCAGGGAGGAACCGCAGCGCAACGCGGCCTGGCTGGTTGGCGTCACGGCCACCAGCACAAACAGTGTTATCAGTGGGACAACCAGACGAGCATGAGTCATAAATCGAGCGTGCATGGCCGTGTCAGTATGGTCAAGCATACGCCGAAGAATGCCCGGCGGACCCATGACACCCCCCACCTCACTGACTACAATGTGGCTCCTCTCTTGTTATTCACGTGTCACTCAAAGGAGCCCGATCATGGCGGCAACGACACTCAAAGAACAGCTCAGCAACGCGGTCAAGGACGCGATGCGCGCCAAGGATAAAGATCGTCTGGTGACGTTGCGAATGGCCCAGGCGGCGGTCAAACAGATTGAAGTGGACGAGCGCCGGGAACTGAGCGACGACGACGTGCTGAAGGTGCTGGACAAGATGCTCAAACAGCGCCGCGATGCCGCCGCCCAGTACGACGATGCCGGCCGCGGCGAGCTGGCCGATAAAGAGCGGGCGGAGATGGTGATCATCGAAGAATTCATGCCCGCCGCCCTCACCGAAGACGACCTGGATGCGCTCATTCGCCTGTCGATCAGCAACACCGGCGCCAACGGCATGCAGGACATGGGGAAGGTGATGAATGACCTGCGTCCGCAGGTGCTCGGCCGGGTGGACATGGGCCACCTGAGCCAGAAGGTGAAAGCGGCGCTGGCCGGCTGAGGTCAGACCGGTTAACCCGTATCCCCGGGCTCAAAACGTAAACAAGGACTCTCCATGAGCAACGATTCCCTGGACGCCATCCTCGCCCTTGATGGCGAAGCCCGATACGACTACTTCCTGGACCAGGTGTTCGAGGAACGGGAAGTGTGGATCCTGGTGAACGCCAGCAATCAGTTCCTGAAAATTGTGTCCGAAGACGAGGGCGCCGCCTACCTGCCGGTCTGGCCCAGCGAGGCGTTTGCCAAAGCCTATGGGGCGAAAGCCGGCGATCTGTCACCCAAGGCGATTTCGCTGCCGGACTTTTTCCGCAAATGGGTGCCCGGGCTGACGGGCGATGGCCTCGACGTCGGGGTGTTCCCGGGCGCCGACGGTGAGCTGTGGATCACCGAGCCGGAGGAGCTTCGGCGGGACCTTCAGGCGATGATGTAGGTTTCGGCTCGTCGTCCAGGTGCGTCAGCGTCAGGTCCTTCTGCAGCCGGTAAGTCTCCAGATCCCGGGCCAGGAACAGCGTGCCCTCGTAGTGCTGGCGGGCTTCGGCCGCCAGTTCCCGGATGTTGGGGGTGGCACCGGGCGCGGACTGATAGCGGGAACTGACGTGGGTGAGCACCAGCGAGGGCAGGCCGACCCGCTGTGCGAAACGCGCCACCTGCTCCGCGGAGCTGTGCTGGGGCCAGGGGCCAACCCGGTCAGAGACGGCCTGGGTGTAGGTGGCTTCATGCACCAGCGCGTGGGCGTCGGTGCAGGCCGCTTCCAGCAGGTCCGGGGTGTCGTTGTCGCCCGCGACCACCAGCCGGCGGGCGGTTCTCGGGATGCGGGTGTAGTCGTCACTTCGGATCAGCCGGCCGTCGTCAAACAGCACGTCCTTTCCCTGTTGTAACTCGCCCCAGGCCGGGCCGGGCGGCACGCCGTCGGCCTGCAGCCGGTCCTTGTCCAGTTGGCGTTCCAGGCGGGTTTCGGTAAACACAAACGCCCGGCACGGCACCCGGTGGGACAGCGCCACCGTGGTCACACGGGTGTGGTCGTCCTGCCATTCGAAATCCGCCGCTTCCGAATCGAGGAAATTCACCGGGTAGCTCAGGGTGGAGTCGCTGTTTTCCAGCACCGAGCGGACGAACCGGTGGACACCGGGCGGCGCGATCACGTCCAGCGGCTCGGTGCGCCCCATCATGGACGCGCTGGTCAGCAGTCCGGGTAGGCCGAAGGTGTGATCACCGTGCACGTGGGTAATGAACACGGCCCGCAGCTGGTGCACCGAATAGCGGGTGCGCATCAGTTGGTGCTGGGTGCCTTCGCCGCAGTCCACCAGGTACCAATGGCGGGGGCTGCCATGGCAAAGGGCCAAACCGGTAACGTTACGGGCCCGGGTCGGGGTACCGGCGGAGGTGCCGAGAAACGTGAACTCCATGGGGTGCGCTCCGTTGGGGGTGAATGCCAGGGCGGCCTGCCCTTGAGGCTCAGGGCGATGACGTCGTGAAGGCGTCGTAAAGCGCCTGAAGATGGGCCCGCAGCGTCGGCTCAAAGTCCATCCGGAAGGCGTCCAGGGGCGGGTGAGCCATGGCCCGGCGGGCCACCTCCGGCGGATGGCTCATGTGCCAGCAGCCAATCAGCGCCTGCTGGCACCGCATCAGGAAGGCAAAACAGGCCTCCGGCGGTTTGCCGCTGGCGGCCTGAATCAACGTAGCCAGCTCGGCCGACTGCGCCAGCAAAAAGCCCTTGAACGCTTTTGCCTCGTGGTCGTTGAGCCCCGTTTCCAGGGCCACGTGCAGAATCGCCGACAGGCTGCAGAACAGCGGGTGCGCCACCAACCGGCCCGCCAGATCGTCCGGGAGCCGCAGCGGGGCGCGCGCCTTTGCGTCAGCCACCAGCTCGGTAAACGCGCGCTGGTAGACCGCAATGAACAGCACTTCCTTGTTGCGAAAATAGCGATACAGCGCGGCCTTGGTGAGCCCGCTGGCGGCCGCCACGTCCGCCAGGGTCAGGTCGCTGTAGCGGCGGCGGGCAAACAGGCCGGCCGCCGCATCCAGGATCTGCTGCTCCCGGGCGAGTTTGTCCGCCTCGGAGCGGGCCCGTTGTTTGCCGCCCCGCAGGCGGCTTGTTATCGGGCAGGATGTCATTGTGCCTCAATCATGCGTTGTGTCGTCCGTTACGCCTGCAGCCAGCCGGCCAGGCGCCGGGTGATGCAGCGGGGAGAGAGTTTGCCGGACCATACCATTAACCGGTTGCGCAGTCCCGGAATCACGATGGCCTGCTGGCGGTGGGCCAGGGCGGCTTCCACCACCGCGACCGCGGACATGGTGCCGGAACGGAACAGTTTGGTATCCGTCATGTGGGCTTCGGCGGCGAACTCGGAATCGGTTGCGCCCGGGCACAGGGTGCTGACCGCCACGCCGTCACCACGCAGTTCCTCGTGCAGCGCCTCGGAGAAGGACAGCACGAACGCCTTGGTGGCGTAGTAGATGGCCATGTTGGGGCCGGCCTGGAAGGCGGCGGTGGAGGCGACGTTGATGATGAAACTGTCCGGCCGGGCCTTCAGGTTGGGCAGCAGGGACCAGGTGAGGGCCACGAGGGAGGTGACGTTCACCTGGATCATGTTGAGCTGTCGCTCCAGCGACAGCTCCAAGAAGCGGCCCCGGTCGCCGAAGCCGGCGTTATTGATCAGACCGCTCAGGGCCCAGCCGCCGTTGGCCACGGCCTGGGTGACGGTCTCCACCCCGCTCGGGCTGGCCAGGTCCGCCGCCAGCACCTCGGTAGTGATGCCGTGCTGTCCGCTCAGCTCCTGGGCCAGGGCGGTCAGCCGGTCTTCCCGGCGGGCAACGAGAATCAGGTTCTGTTTCCGGGCCGCCAGGGCCCGGGCAAACACTTCGCCGATGCCGGCGCTGGCGCCGGTGATGAGTACGTAGTCCATGGAGCGCTGCCTTTTAAGTGAACGATGGTTACTTAATATACGAGATGGCGTTGCTGTCTGTAAATAACCCCAGGTTATTTATTTTTGAGGCTTTTGGCCGGTGTGCCGGGAGAGCGTAAGATGGGGGCAGGAAACCAAAGGAGGCGGCATGAAGTACATCTTTGAAGTGTTGATCAAAGACGGCCACACCGCCGAGGACTACGCGGACGCCTGGGTACGCGCCAGCCAGCTGATCCAGCAGGCGCCGGGCGCGCGAGGCACCGAGCTGCACCGCATGATTGGCGATCCGAAACGGCTGATCGCCATCGCCCAGTGGGACAGCAAGGCCAGCCGCGACGCCATGGAACGGGAGCCGAACGAGGCCATCAAGGCCATCATCCAGAGCGCGGCGCCGTTTGTGGAGATTCGCCGGATCGGCGAGTTTGAAGATCCGGAGTGGGTTGTCACTCCGCCATCCCAACAGGAGACGTTATGACGTCCATGCACATTGATATCGTATCCGACATCGCCTGCCCCTGGTGCGCTATTGGCTACGCCCGTCTGGAACGGGCCATGTCGGAGCTGGCCCCGGAGCTGGGTTTTGACGTCCAGTGGCGGGCCTTTGAACTGAACCCGGATCACGCCGGCCAGGGCGAGCCGATCCTGCCGGCACTGGCCCGCAAATACGGCCGCAGCGAGGATGAGATGCGGTCCAATCAGACCCAGATGATGGCGGTGGCGAAGGATCTTGGCCTCAATTTCGAGCGCATGCAGGAGCGCTTTACCTGCAACACCTTTGACGCCCACCGGCTGGTGAAGTGGGCCGGCGAGCAGGGCCGCCAGACGGCGATGAAGCAGGCCCTGTTCGAGGCCTACTTCGGCCGGGCCGAGGATGTGTCCGACCGTTCCGTGCTACTGGCCTGCGCTGAAGCCGCTGGGCTGGACCGCCAGGCCGCCGAAGCGGTGCTGGACTCGGAGGACTACGCCGCCACCGTGCGGGAAGAAGAAGCGATGTATCAGCAGGCGGGCGTCACCGCCGTGCCGGCGTTCATCGTGAATGGTAAGTACCTGATCTCCGGCGCCCAGGAGCCAGAAACCCTGGTTCGGGCGTTCCGGGACATCGCGAGCGAGGTGGCCTGACCATGGACCGTCCGCGCACGGGCAGCGGGGCGAACCCGGGCAGCGTGCCGCCCAACCCAGTGGAGGCGCGCCAGCGGGCCACGCTGCGGCGCCTGGAGACCTTCAGCCGGCTGACCGACAGCAGCATTGGCCTGCCGTTTACCCGGTTCCGCATCGGGCTGGACGCGATCATCGGCCTGATACCAGTGGTCGGGGACGCGGCCGGTTTCGTGCTGTCCGCCTATGTGCTGGTGGAGGCCCACCAAGTGGGGGCCAGCCGGGCGGTCAAGCTGCGTATTCTGCGCAACATGGGCGTCGATTTTGTTGGCGGGCTTCTGCCGGTGGTGGGCGATGCGTTTGACGCCATCTATAAGGCCAACACCCGCAACACCCGCCTGCTGCGCCAGCATCTGGAAGAGCAACTGGCGGTGGAGCCGCCGCCACCGCCGTTTCCCTGGGCCACCCTGATCGGCCTGACCCTGGGCATTGCGGTGGTCACCGGCGGCGTTGCGCTGGCCATCAAATCGTAAGGCAGATCTTGCCGACGTGGGCGCCGGAGGCTTCGTAGCGGAAGGCGTCCGCAATCTCGGCCAGCGGAAACTGGCGATCGATCACCGGCTTGAGGCCGTTGGCCTCGATGGCCCGGACCATTGCCTGCTGGTGCGCCCGGCTGCCCACGATCAGCCCCTGCAGGCGCGCCTGCTTGGCCATCAGCCGGGCCGTGGGCACGTCGCCGGCCCGGCCGGTCAGTACGCCGATCAGTGAGATGTGCCCGCCGATGCTGACCGCCTCGATGGACTGGGGCAGGGTGCCCGGTCCACCCACTTCAATCACGTGGTCGGCGCCCCGGCCGTGGGTCAGCTCCTGCACCGCCTTGCCCCAGTCCGGGGTGCTCCGGTAGTTGATCACCTCGTCTGCCCCCAGGGTTTTCAGCCGCTCCAGCTTGGCATCGGAGGACGACGTCGAGATCACCCGCGCCCCCATCATCTTGGCCAGTTGCACCGCGTAGATGGACACGCCGCCGGTGCCCAGGGTGAGCACGGTGTCGCCGGCCTTGAGGCCGCCGTCCACCACCAGCGCCCGCCAGGCGGTCAGCCCCGCGGTTGTGATGGTGGCGGATTCGGCGTGGTTCAGGTTGGCCGGCGCGTGGGTGAACCCGTGGGCCGGCCCCACCACCACTTCCCGCGCATAGCCGTCCACACCGTCGCCGGGGGTGGTGGAAAAGTTGTCGATGGGGGCCGGGCCGTCCAGCCAGTGGGGGAAGAAGGTGGAGACCACGTGATCGCCGGCGTTGAATTCCTGGACGCCCTCGCCGACGGCTTCCACCACGCCTGCGCCGTCCGCCATGGGAATCCGGCCATTGGCGGTGGGAATCACGCCGGTCACGACGCCGTAGTCGTGGAAGTTCAGGGAGCTGGCATGAATGCGCACCCGGATCTGGCCGGGGCCGGGTTCGCCGGGGTCCGGGGCATCGGTGATGGACAGGTTGTCGAGGCCTCCGGGTGTTGAGAGCGAGGCAAGTTTCATGGCATCTCCTCCGGTTACACGCTGGTGTGAATGATGGGGGCCGACAGGGCGCCGGATCGGGTGCTCGTGTCAGGCCACTCTGTTCCAGATACTCAGGTCAGGGTACTCAGGTCAGGGTACTCAGGTCACGGTTCTACGTTGCCCCGCAGCGCTTTGGTTTGCCCGCGCCGGGTTTTCTTGTCCACCCGGCGCCGCTGGGAGGCTTTGGTGGGCCGGGTCGGGCGGCGGGCTTTCTGCACCTTGACGGCGTCCAGGATCAGCGCCTTCAGGCGCTCCAGGGCGTCTTCCCGGTTCTGTTCGTAGGTGCGGAAAGACTGCGCCTTAATCACCAGTACACCCTCTTTGCTGATGCGCTTGTCCGAGAGCGCCATCAGCCGCTCCTTGTAGAACGGCGGCAGGGTGGAGTGGGGGATATCGAAGCGCAGGTGCACCGCCGAGGCCACCTTGTTGACGTTCTGGCCGCCGGCGCCCTGGGCGCGGATCTGGGTGATCTGGATCTCCCAGTCCGCCAGGGTGACGGCGTTGGAGAGCGTTAACATGCGCTCAGGCGCTCGTTCAGGAACCGGTCCATGTCCCGCACCTCCTCCAGGCACAGGCTGTGCTCCATGCCATAGGTGTGGTAGCTCACCTCGTAGCCGAGTTCGGCGAGGTAGTCCGCCGCCCGTTTACCGAGGGCTTCGGGCACGATCGGATCGTAGGTGCCGTGGGCGACAAAGATGGGCAGGCCCTCGCTGGCCTCGTTCCGGGTGATGGAGTCCGCCGTGGCGAAATAGGTGGACAGGGCGAACAGCCCGCCCAGGCGTTTCGGGTAGGTCAGGGCCAGCTCATAGGCCACCGCGCCACCCTGGGAGAAGCCCCCCAGCACGATGCACTCCGGCGGCACGCCCCGCGCGATTTCCGCGTCAATCAGCTCGGCCACCCGGGCGGCGGAGACCCGAAGCTGCTCGGCGTCCACCTTGCGATCGATGTTCATGGCCAGGATGTCGTACCAGGCGGGCATCACCATGCCGCCGTTGATGGTCACCGGCATCTCTGGGGCGTGGGGAAAGATAAACCGAACCGGCCGCTCCCGCGCGAACGCGAATTCCGGCACCACCGGCTCAAAGTCGTGGCCGTTGGCGCCCAGGCCGTGCAGCCAGATCACGGTGTGTTTCGGGTCGGTTCCGGTGTCCAGGGTGAGGGTGTCCAGTAGGGGCATGGGGGCTCCGTATCAAAGGAATCAGCCCCTTACTCTACCACTTACCGGGGGTGCGCCTCATGGTTTGCGCCGGGGCTTGCGGTACCGCAGGTCTTTCTCGATGGCTTGCCAGAGCGCGCGATAGGCCGCCGCTGCCCGGCTGCGGGGCGCCAGGCTCTGCAACGGCTGGCCCTGCTCCCCCATTTTTTCCACCGCGCTGGCGTAGGGGATGGTCACCGGCAGTGCCTGGTCCAGCAGTTCAGACGCCCGCCCCAACAGATCCCGGTGCAGGGATTTGCGCCGGTCCGCCATGGAGAAAAACGGCCGCAGTTTCTTGTGCCCCAGTTTTTTGTCCTTGCAGAACGCCTGAAGCTGGGACCAGCTGTTCAGGCACAACCACGTGGGCACTACCGGCACGTACACCCGGTCCGCCACCGCCAGTACTTGCTCGGTCAGCCGCGACAACGTCGGCGGGCAATCCAGGATGACCAGCCCGGTGTCTTCCGAGAGCGGCGCCAGCAGCGTCTTGAGCACGTCCGGGTCGTCGGCCTGGTCCAGGCGCAGGTCAAAGTGGCGGAAGCTGCCGTGGGCCGGCAGGAAGGTCAGGTTGGGCTGGTCCGTTTCCCGGATGGCGCGGGCAATGGGCGTATCCTGGGCCATCAGTTTGGTGAGTTTGCGGCCCTTGGTTGGGGTGGCGCCGGCCAGGTAAAAGCTGGCAGCTCCCTGTGGGTCCAGGTCCCAGAGCAGGGTCTGGTTGCCGGCAGCACTGGCCAGGCAGGCGGTGTTGAAGGCGGCGGCGGTTTTGCCCACGCCGCCTTTTGGACTGTAAAACGCTATGATCCTCATGGAGGCAGCTCCAGACGGCCGATCATGAATCGGTCTAAAGCCTACCAAGCGGGGTCAGGCGCTTGATGAATCTTTTGTGACAGCGGGGTTCGTCGGTCGGGTAACGGGTGGCTCAGGCGTCTTCTCCGGCGAACGGAAAGCGCTCGAGCACGGAGTAGACCGAGCCCGGTGAGCTCAGGAACAGCGCCATACCCGAGACCGGCAATGCGCCAAATTCTGTGCCCGCATACTGCGACAGCAGGCCGGTGACCGGGCCGGCGGAGCGGCGAAACCGGCTGAGGGTGATGTGGGGCCGGTACGGGCGGTCTTCCAGCACAAGCCCCTGCTGTGCCAGGGCGTCCGCCAGCCGGCGGTGGAGTGCCGCCAGCGGCGCTTCCGGCGCCACGCCCGCCCACAGGATGCCCGGGCGCTCCGGATCGCCAAAGCAGCCCAACCCCTGTACTTGCACCGAAAACGGCTCGGCCCGCACCTGCCGGCCGGCCTCGACGGCGGTCGCCACGGCGCCCTCCGGCACCTCGCCAAGAAACGCCAGCGTCAGGTGCAGCTGGCTGTCCCGGTGCCAGCGGGCGCCGGCCAGGGCGGCCTGCGTCTGTTGTACCCGCAGCAACGCGTCGCGGGTGTCCGGAGGAATCTCAAGGCCGAAGAACAGTCGGGGCATAAGGCGCTACTGGGCCAGCCGTCAGGACGCGCTGCCGGCGTCGGCCGGCTTGCGGTCGGAGTGGCCCAGGTCCCGGTCCGGATCAATCTGGTCCCGCACGAGTTGTTTGAGCACCTTGATCTCGGGAAAGCCGCCGTCGTCCTTGCGGGACCAGATGCGGGTGTCGTTCACGTACACCTCGAAAATACCGCCGGTGCCGGGCTTGAGGGTCAACTCATCAATCTGGCCGTCGAACGTGGTCAGCAGCTCCTGGGCCATCCAGGCGGAGCGCAGCAGCCAGTTGCAGCCGGTGCAGTAGTGCAGGGTGATGCGGGTGGTCATGGTGGTCGTCCTGAACAAGTGCGTGCGATCGGGCGAAACGTCTTCGCAGAGCATACCGCGCACCGGCGGTGCCTGTCCCGCCGGGCGGGCGCGGATACTGGTCTGGCCGGCCTGGGGCCTAGCCGCCGGCCCGTTCCCGCCGCAGCGCCCGCTGCTTGCGGTGCTCGGTTTCCGTCTGTTCGGAGATGGCCTGCTGCACGTAGCTGATGTGTTCGCCGGCCAGGGCCCGGGCCTGCTCGGCCTGGCCGTCCAGAATGGCCCGGTAGAGCGCTTCATGCTGGCGGGCCAGGTGCTCCCGGGTGGGAGCCGGGCGGGCGTTCATGCCGCCGATGTTGGTGACGATGTTGCGCCGCAGCAGGCTGAACAGGTTACGCATGGTGTGCAACAGGATCAGGTTGTGGCTGGCCTCGGCGATGGCCATGTGGAAGGCGGCGTCGGCGGCGCCCTCGGCCTCGACGTGTTCCGGGCTGCCGGCGTAACAGGCGTCCAGTGCCTGCCAGGCGCTGGTCAGGCGCTGCCGATCCACCTCCGTGGCACGCTGGGCGGCGTAGTAGGCGCAGTCCGCTTCCAGGGTTTTGCGGAACTCCAGCAAGTCCCGGTGCGCGTCCGGCCGGGATTCGATCAGGGGAATCAGCGGATCGCTGAAGCTGGTGCCCAGTTGCTCACTCACGTAATGGCCGCCGCCTTGCCGGCTGGTCAGCAGCCCCCTCGCCGCCAGGCGCTGTACCGCTTCCCGGACGGACGGGCGGGACACGCCAAACTGCTCCGCCAGGGCCCGCTCCGGCGGCAGCCGCTGGCCGGCGGCCAGGGTGCCTTCCAGAATCAGGGTTTCCAGTTGTTCGACGATGGTGTCGGCCAGTCGCTTCGGGGTGATCGGTTTCATGGTGCCCTTTTCGTCACGGCGCATTGCGTCGCGGCCCGGTGGGAGCCGCTCAGAAATTGGTCTGACCAATTATCGTAACCAAGATGATCGCGCCTGAACAGGGGCCGGCGCCCAACTCAGACGAAGGTCTGACGAGGAATTTTTGACAGGTTTCTGTCCGGTCGAATACTGTACAACTCTAACAAATGGTAATTGGTATGACCAATTTCTGAAAGCGCCCGCCCCGCCTGTTCTCAATCGGAGGCCCCACGGATGAGTGAGCTGTTCTACGACGCTGCCCCCAACGCCACCCGGGTGGCGCCGCCGCGCCCGCAACCCCGCCAGTACCCGGATAAACCCGCGGAGGTGATCCTGTTCGGCACCTGCGTGGTGGATCTGTTCTTCCCGGAGGCGGGGCTGGACGCCATTCGCCTGCTGGAGCGGGAAGGCATTCGCGTCCAGTTTCCCCAGGCCCAGTCCTGCTGCGGCCAGCCGGCGTGGACCTCCGGCTACGTCGAGGAAGCCAAAGCAGTGGCCCGGGCCCAGCTTGAGTTGCTGGATACCGGCCTGCCGGTGGTGGTGCCGTCCGGTTCCTGCGCCGGCATGTTCCGACAGCATTACCGGGAGGTCTTCGCCGATGAACCCGACACCCTCCGCCGGGTGGATGACCTGGCCGAACGCACCTACGAGCTGACCGAGTTCCTGCTGCACGTGTGCAAGGTGCAGTGGGCGGACCAGGGCCAGCCCACCAAAGTGGCGCTGCACACCTCCTGCTCCGCGCGCCGGGAAATGAACACCCACCTGCACGCCCGCGAGTTGCTGGCCACCCTCAACAACGTGGAGCGGGTGGACCACGATCACGAGAGCGAATGCTGCGGCTTCGGCGGCACCTTCTCCGTGCGCATGCCGGAAGTCTCCGGCGCCATGGTGCTGGACAAGACCCGCTCACTGGCCGGGTCCGGCGCGGACGAAATGGTCACCGCCGACGGCGGCTGCCTGATGAACATCAACGGCTCCCTGGATAAGCAACGCACCCCGTTCCGGGGCCGACACCTGGCCAGCTTCCTGTGGGAGCGGGTGGCCGGCAGCGCATCAACGGAGGGCCGGCCATGAACCAGCGTATCCCCATCACCGAAATCACCGGCGGCTTCCGGGGCCGGGCCGAAGTGGCCCTGGCGGACAGTCAGCTGCGCACCAACTTCCGCACCGCCATGGACTCGCTTATGCAGAAGCGGGCGGACGCCTTCCCGGACGAGGAAGAGCGCGAAGGCCTGCGGGAGATGGGCAACCAGATCAAGGCCCGGGCCCTGTCCAAACTGCCGGACCTGCTGGAACAGCTGGAAGCCAGGCTCACCGCCAACGGCGTGAAGGTGCACTGGGCGGAGACCACGGAAGAGGCCAACCGGATCGTGCATTCGATCATCGAGGCCCGGCAGGGCAAGCTGGTGGTCAAGGGCAAATCGATGGTCAGCGAGGAAATGGAAATGAACGATTTCCTCACCGAGCGGGGCATCGAAAGCCTGGAATCGGACATGGGCGAGTACATCGTCCAGCTCGATCATGAAAAGCCGTCCCACATCATCATGCCTGCCATCCACAAGAACCGGTACCAAGTGGCCAAACTGTTCCACGACAAGCTGGGGGTGGAAGAAACCACCGACGTGGATGAGCTGATCCAGATTGGCCGGCGCACCCTGCGCAAAAAATTCCTGGAGGCGGATGTGGGCGTCTCCGGCGTCAACTTTGCCATCGCCGAAACCGGCACCCTGCTGCTGGTGGAGAACGAGGGCAACGGGCGCATGAGCACCACCGCGCCGCCGGTGCACATTGCCGTTACCGGCATTGAAAAAGTGGTGGAGAACCTGCGGGACGTGGTGCCGCTGCTGTCCCTGCTGACCCGCTCGGCCCTGGGCCAGCCGATCACCACCTACGTGAACATGATCTCCGGCCCCCGCAAGGCGGACGAGCTGGACGGCCCGGAAGAAGTGCACCTGGTGTTGCTGGACGCCGGCCGCAGCGGCGCGTTCGCCGACGCCCAGCTGCGCCAGACCCTCAACTGCATCCGCTGCGGCGCCTGCATGAACCACTGCCCGGTGTACACCCGGGTGGGCGGCCACACCTACGGCGAGGTGTACCCGGGCCCGATCGGCAAGATCGTCACACCCCACATGGTGGGCCTGAAAAAGGTGCCGGACCACCCCAGCGCGTCGTCCCTGTGCGGCGCCTGCGGCGAAGTCTGCCCGGTGAAAATCCCCATCCCGGAACTGCTGCAGCGGCTGCGGGAAGAGAACGTGAAATCCCCGGATGAGCACCCGGCGGTGCGGGACGGCGGCGCGAAATACTCGCCGAAGGAGCGGGCCATCTGGCGGGTGTGGCAAACCCTGAACACCAGGCCGGGCCTGTACCGCAGCTTCCTGTGGGCGGCCACCCGGTTCCGCGCCCTGGCGCCGAAAAACGTCGGCCCCTGGACCGAGAACCACACCGCGCCGGTGCCGGCAAAACGCTCGCTGCACGACCTGGCCCGCGACCACCTGAAGCGGGAGGGCCAGCAATGAGCGCCAGAGACACCATTCTGAACAAACTCCGCGCCGGCCTGGCCGGCACCTCGCCGCGCCCGGATGCCTTTGACGAAAACCTGGTGACCCGGCCCTGGCAGTACGCGCCGGAGGACCGGCTGCAACGGCTGCGCACGCTCATGGAGGCGGTGCGTACTGAGGTCCACGAGGTCACCGCGGCGGACTGGCCCGCCCAAGTGCAGGCCCTGCTGGATGCCCGTGGGCTGACCAACCTCCTGCACGCGCCGGGCACGGCCCATGGCCGGCAACTGGCGGACCACTGGCAGGCCGCCAGCGCCCGCCAGACCCTGCTGGCCTACGACCGGCCGATCGAGGAATGGAAAGACGAGCTGTTCTGGAACGTGGAGGCCAGCGTCACCGGCACCCTGGGTGCCATCGCCGCCACCGGATCGCTGATCCTGTGGCCGGATCGGCACGAGCCCCGTCTGATGAGCCTGCTGCCGCCGCTGCACATCGCCCTGCTCAAGGCCAGTAAGATCGAGGACAACCTGTACACGGTGATGCAGAAACACCGCTGGGCGGACGGCATGCCCACCAACGCGCTGCTGGTGTCCGGGCCGTCCAAGACCGCCGACATCGAGCAGGTGCTGGCCTACGGCGCCCACGGCCCCAAAGAGCTGGTGGTGCTGGTGCTGACGGACGCCTGAGGCCTCATCCGATGGCGTCATCTGATGACCGGGCCAGGCCGTATGCCCTCCAACAGCAACGGGGGAGCAGCCTATGCCAGAAGGTCCGGAAATCCGGCGCATGGTCGATGGAATTCGTGATGCCGTGGGCGGCGAGGTGGCCGAGCGGGTGTTCTTTGCGTTCGACCACCTGAAGCCGTTTGAAGGCCTGCTGGCCGGACGGCGGGTGGCGTCCGTGGACGCCCGGGGTAAAGCCGTGCTGGTGCACTTTGACGGCACCGACGACGACGGCCCCTGGTGCGTGTACAGCCACAATCAGCTGTACGGCAAGTGGCAGACCGGCCGGTCCGCCACCGAGCCGAGCACCAACCGGCAGCTCCGGTTTGCCATTATGGGGCCCAGCAAGGCGGCCCGCCTGTACAGCGCCTCGGACATCCGCCTGGTGCGGCCGGATGCCCTGCATGACATCGACTACATCGCCCGCCTCGGGCCGGACCCGGTGAACCAGCCGGTCACCGCCGACAACCTGCTCACCGTGTTTCAGGACAAACGCTTTCGCGGCCGCGCCCTGGGCGGGCTGCTGCTGGACCAGGGCTTTGTGGCCGGCGTGGGCAACTACCTGCGCTCGGAAATCCTGTTCGAGGCCCGGATTGCGCCGGGTGCCCGGCCGAAGGATCTGGATGACGACGCCCTGCGGCGGCTCGCTGACGCCACCCTGACGCTCATCGAACGCACCTACCGCCTCAAAGGCATCACCAACGACCCGGAGCGGGCCGAGCGCCTAAAGCGCGAAGGCTGGTCCTTTGCCCGCCGCCGGCACATGGTGTTCAGCCGCAGCGGCGAGCCGTGCCATGAATGCGGCACCGGCATTGTCAAAACCCAGGTGGCCAGCCGGCGCCTGTATTACTGCCCGGCCTGCCAGGCGGCGCCGGGCTGAGGCGGATCAGGCCAGCGCGTCGGTGCGCGCGGCCATGATCGCGTCGTTCCGATGCAGGCCGCCGATGGCGTGGGTCCACCAACGCACGGTGACCTTGCCCCAGGACACTTCCAGCGTGGGGTGGTGATCTTCCGCTTCCGCCAGCTCACCAATCCGGTTGGCCAGGGCCAGCGCGCCGGCAAAATCCTTGGTCCGGAACGTCTTGATAAACTGGTCTTCGCCGTCCTGCTGGGTCACCGACCAGTCCGTCATCGTGGCCAGAAGCGCCTGCTGTTCTTCCGGGGTCAGGATCGGGGTGCCTTTCGGGCAGGGTTTGAGGACTTCGTCTTTCAGATCCATGGGACATCTCCTCGTTCGCGGTTTGGCGTGGTTGCCTGGCCTGGAATGCCCGGCCTGATCAATTAACCAACGCGCAGCGCCAGGCGGCGCGGTTGCGCGCTTTACACGGGCTATTCTGGCCTTGCCAACAAGGTTATCCACAGTTTGTGTGGGTAACCGTGGGCGCCGTGATCGGTTTTCGGCAGCGTCCGTCAACGCGGCTCTGACACCCACCGTGCCATAGCCCGGGTCGCTTCGTCCATGTGGTGTTCATTGGCGCTGGCGAAGCCCATCACCAGCCCGGGCCGGTGTTCCGTGCCAAGAAAGTGCGCGCTCAACGGCGTGCTGCCAAGCCGGTGATGCCGCAACCACTGGTGCAGCGCCACGTCGTCCAGATCCGCCGTTGCCTCCAGAACCAGATGCATGCCCGCGCTTTCCGCCACCGGGGTGAAAGCCCCGTTCAGGTGCCGGTGTACCCGGTCCTGAAAGGCCTGCCACTTGTCCCGGTAGAGCTGGCGCATGCGCCGCAGGTGGCGCTGGAACTGGCCGCTGTCGATGAACTCGGCAATGGTGCTCTGGATCAGCAGCGGGGTTTCGCCACCGCTCACCTGTTTTGCCCACAGCACCGGTGCGACCACCGGCTCCGGCACCACCAGATAACCCACCCGCAAGGCCGGCAGCAGGGTCTTGCTGAAACTGCCCACGTACAGCACCGGCGCCTGATCCACCAGGCCCTGCACCGCCGCGAACGGCTTGTGGTGAAAGTGGAATTCGCTGTCGTAGTCGTCCTCGATGATCCAGGCGTCATGGCGCCGGGCCCAGTCCACCAGGGCCAGCCGCTGGGACAGATCGAGCACGCCACCCATCGGGTACTGGTGGGTGGGGGTGCAGGACAGCAGCCGCGCGGGGCCCAGGGCGGGCAGGGCGTCCACGTCCAGCGCCTGGTGTTTGAGGGGCGCCGGCACCAGCTCGTGGCCATGCCGGCCCAGGGCATAGCGGGCGCCGCGATACCCCGGGTTTTCGCAGAACACCCGGTCGCCGGGTCCCAGGAACACATCGGCAATCAGCGACAACGCCTGCTGCGCGCCCTGGGTGATGATCACCTGGTCTTCCGTGCAGCGCACGCCCCGGGAGGCCCGCAAGTAGCCCGCCACGGCCTGGCGCAGCGGCCGGTAGCCCTGAACATCGCCGTACCCCTGGAGGCTGCGGCGGCTCTCCTGGTGATGCAGCAGCCGGTTCCAGGCCCGGATGGGAAACGCCTCGAGATCCGGCAGCCCGGGCTGAAACGGCAGGCTGGCGTCCTGGCTGACCTTGAGGGCGCGCTTCTGGAACGCCGGCGGCATGGCTGGAACGGAGGGCAGGGCGGCCGGCCGGGGCCGGGCAAGGGGGCGCGTCTCACGATGGGTGGAGGCCGTGCCCGGCCGGGTGCCGGCGGACCAGGGTGGCATCCGGCGGTGCAGGTCCGGGTGCACAAAGATGCCCCGGCCGCCCTGGCCCTGGACAAAGCCTTCGGCTTTCAACTGGTCGTAAACCGCATTCACGGTGTTCCGGCTGACGCCGAGATCCGCCGCAAGCTGGCGGCTTGAGGGTAGGCGGCTGGCTGGCGTGTAGCGGCCATCGAGGATGCGCTCGCTGAGTTGCTGGTACAGCTGGCCCTGCAGGGGCGCGTCGCCCTCAAGGGTGACATCGTCGGTGACGTTGATCGTGGGCATGGTGGGTAACTGGTCCCATGGAATTTCAGAATCTGGATCTTTTGACGGTATCAGATTCCCGCTTCAATACCAGCAGATGGCGGGAGGATTCGCCGCCGTTCCATCACGATCAACACCAGGAGCCCCTCAATGCCGACCCCGGACCAGCCCACAGCCGCCCCCTTGAGCCAATGCCCCCGCAGCCAGGTTCGCCGTGCCGCCCACCGGGCCAGCGACGACCGCGCCCGGGCCTACGAGCTGATCGACGCGCTGAAAACCGCCCACGTTGGCTTTGTGGAAAACGGCGAGCCGAGAATTGTGCCGATGACCGCCTGGCGCCTGAACGACGACCTGTACCTGCACTGCCTGAACGGCGGTCGGCTGTCCCGGGTGCTGGCCTCCGGCGCGGAGCTGTGCGTGTCCCTGGCGGTGACCCGGGAGTGGGTGATGACCAAATCCGCGTATCACCACAGCGCCAATTACGCCTCGGTGTTGCTCTTTGGCCGGGCCGAACCGGTCACAGACGACACCGCGTTTGACGCCGCGTTCCGGGCCATCATCAACCAGCTTGAGCCCGGCCGCTGGGACCAGGTACGCGCCCCCAACGCCCGGGAGCGCAAGGCCACCGCCCTGTTCCGCCTGCCCATCCGGGAAGGCGCGTTCAAGAGCCGGACCGGTGGCCCCAACGAAGAGCCGGAAGACGAAGCCCTGCCGGTATGGCACGGAACGCTGCCCGCGTGATCCGGTGCCCGGCAAGCCGCTGGCGATAGCCGGCCAGCGCCTGCCTGCCCGCCACGGCGGCGGGCGCCAACGCGCTGGCGGCGCGATTCAGCTGGCGCTCCAACACAGCTGGCAGGGCCAACCCCAGGGGATTGGTCTCGGCCCATTCGGGATTGGCGACCACCCGGGTGCCCATCAGGTAGTCGAACCACGGGCGGGTAACGCACCAGTTGGCGTCCTGGTTGGTGTTCATGTGGTGGTCGTAGTGCCAGGGAATGGCCCTGCGGCCCCAGGCCGGATCCAGATGGGAACGCCGGTGCACGTAAAAGTACCGGGCGGCGGCGTAGTAGGTACCCAGGGTGAAGAACGGGGCCACCGGGAAAGCGAGGGACGTCACCGCCGTCAGCTTCAGCAGGGAAACCACCTCGCCCCGCGTGCGCCAGTTCGCCAGCCCCTCGGCGTAGCCGTCATCCCGGTAAGCCTCGGTTCGAACCACCTTGTGGTGCTCCCAGTGGCTCTTCATCAGCTGCGGCGACGGGCTGTAGCGAGTGCGGCCCGGAACCGGACGAGCGTAGGGCGTGCCGTGGAGCACGTACTTGTGGGCGTACCACTCCACACCGTTGGCAACGAACAGGGCGATGGGGAAGCCGATCATGGGGGACTCCTCTGCGGGCAACCATCGGAACCTCCACCCTGCCAGAGACCGGCGCTTTCACCCTTGCCAATTTGCGACATCGCACTGGCCGGCAGAGTCGGGTTTTGCCACCGCCCCGAGATATCCCCCGCTGGCAGCGCCCTGGTTAAAACCGCACCGCCTGCTGCCAGGCCCTGCGGTTGAGCGGTTTGCACGGGATGTCCTGCGATTGCCAACAAGGTTATCCACAGATTGTGTGGGTAAGTGGGGGCCGTTGGGGTAGGGTTTTTTGTGATTAGGGGACCACAGTCGCCGGTAATTGAGGTCGGAAGGTGACAGCAAAGGTCGCAAAGCGAACATTCGATGGCATGCCCCTGCGAAAGCGATTCGCGTCTACTTTGTCAGGTAAACAGTCCATCAAAGACTTCGCCAACGGTGAGTAAAGAAATCCAGGAACACTTGAATACGCGACGCCAGCGTTGTGTTTCGATAGTAGACCGCGCTGACCAGCTCTCTTGGGTTTGGTCGGGCAACGTAATCATCGAGCAATTCAACCAAGCGTCCCTTTACGACATCCTCGGCAATCATGAAACGTGAGAGATAGGCTATTCCATTGCCTTGCAGGCAAAGTTGTCGAACAGCTTCACCACTACTCGCTCGAATCGTCGGTCTCACCCTCATTCCCTCGCCCAGGTGCCAAATGTTCAACGACTCAGGTGCAGTAAAGCCAATGATGTCGTGCTCTTGCAGGTCGGCAGGCGAGGCACAACCACCACTAAGTTTCAGATACTCCGGTGATGCAACTACTGACAGTGGGGAGCGACCGAGCACTCGGGCGTGCAGAGTCGAGTCATCCAGAGAGCCGATCCGTATTGCGATGTCGATCCGGCGCTCTAGGAGATCTACGATCTGGTCGCTGGCCGTCAGCTCAAGCTCGATGTCCGGATAGGCTTCTCTGAATTCCCGCACGTGCGGAACGATCTGATGTAACAGGAACGGATTCGCGGCATCCACTCTTAACCGCCCGGCTGGCCGTTGCTTTCGAATAGCTAGCTGCTCCTCAGCTTCTTCCAGCGTGGCCAAACCACCCCGCACCTTCTCTACAAACAAATGCCCTTCCTCTGTCAGCGCCACCTTGCGGGTCGTTCGATTCAAAAGTGTGGTGTTCAAGGATGCCTCTAACCGTGTAACCGCTCGCGAAACCCGAGTCACAGACACTTCCAGTTGCTCCGCCGCACCACTGAAGCTGCCACTGTCCACCACTGAGAGCAGAAAAAAGAGATCGTCCGACCGGCTCTTCATTTTCATTTACCGCAAAAGTATTTTTCGAAAGGTGCCATTTATCGCAAAAGTATGTAAGACCACACTAGGCAGCGTCAATCAACTCCAATGGAGAACCGTTATGCCTATTGCATTATTTGCGCTGACATTAAGCGCCTTTGCAATCGGGACCACCGAATTCGTGATTGTCGGTCTGGTCCCCACCATCGCCCAGGATTTGGGCGTTACCCTGCCTTCAGCCGGCCTCTTGGTCAGCTTGTATGCTCTTGGTGTCGCCGTTGGCGCGCCTGTCCTTACTGCACTAACAGGACGCTGGAATCGAAAGTGGGTTCTGCTATCCCTGATGAGTCTTTTCATCATCGGTAATGTGCTTGCCTGGATGGCCCCAAATTACGCCTCGCTGATGACCGCTAGAATCCTGACGGGGCTCGCCCACGGTGTGTTCTTCTCAATTGGATCAACGATTGCGACCAGTCTTGTTTCAAAAGACAAAGAGGCCAGCGCAATAGCCATCATGTTTACCGGCCTGACGGTGGCACTGGTTACAGGCGTTCCTCTGGGCACGTTTATCGGGCAGACCTTTGGCTGGCGCGCTACGTTCCTGATCGTGGCTGTGCTTGGCGCAATCGCCTTAGTCGGCAGCGCCTTCCTTGTGCCCAAAAACCTAAAACAATCAGCTCCAGCTACTCTGCGCCAACAGCTTGAGGTCATTACTCATCCCAGACTGTTGCTCGTATACGCAATGACCGCAGTCGGCTATGGCGGCACCTTCACCGCATTCACCTACCTCACGCCCATTCTGGAAGATGTGACTGGGTTTGCTTCTGGCGTCGTCAGTATCTTGCTACTGATTTATGGCGTTTCCGTAGCGACCGGCAACATCTGGGGAGGAAAGCTGGCAGACCGTCTTGGGCCGACTTCAGCCCTGTACATCATCTTTGGCGGCCTCGCAGCGATCCTGTTTGCGTTCACATTTAGCGCCTACAACCCCATTGCAGCCGTCATCACGTTACTGGTTTGGGGCGCTTTTGCATTCGGCAACGTGCCCGGATTGCAGGTCTATGTGGTGCAGCTGGCCGAGCGATATACCCCGCACTCCGTCGATGTTGCATCGGGTTTGAATATCGCAGCTTTCAACGTCGGTATTGCAGGCGGCGCCTGGCTTGGCGGCCACGTAGTCGAAGGCATGGGGTTGATCAATACGCCCTGGATCGGCGGCGTTATCGTCCTGAGCGCGCTTCTGCTGACTCGGCTTTCAGCATCGCTGGACAACCGTCAAACAGCGACCGCATAAGACGTGAGTGGCCTCCCGAACGGGAGGCCCAGAGAGGTCTGTTGTGACTATTTCAAAGTTGAATTCAGAGCCATTGACCGTTGACCTTGAACTGCCCTTGGATAATGACTGAGTGAGAGAAGACCAACGCTTCCGAATGTTTGAGAGTTTTGGGCCCGAAGGTCGCAAAGCGGACATTCAAATGGTGCGATCAACGCTTGCAGTTTCGGTCAGTAAGGTGCTCAGAGCAATGCACATCTGACAACCGGCAACTGTTGAGTTCTATTCGTACCAGGAAGATGTGTCCACGTTTAGCTCTTCACCTACGACCGAAAATTCATCAGGGTTCGCTACATGAGCCTTCATCCTAAGTGAAAATGGATAACTAGCGCTGATGGTACACGAATCACCCTTATGGCCGTATTCTTGATCAACATGCACTGTGCCGGTTGCTGTCACATAAATGAACTCATGATCGATACCTGTGCATTCAATATCTTCGACCTCTGAGTAATCAACGAACACATGGGGCGCAAGCAAAGATAAGCTTTCGGGAATGGCGCTAACTGCGGTAGAAATTACTGAATCTTCCACTTTATCTTCCAGTGATTCAATTACAATTCGCTCTAGGTTACTAATTTGACTTAAGGAATCACTTGCAATTTTGATTACGGACCTAGCGTCGTCAAAGAATTTCTTAGGGCAGGCATTTAAAATGCTTTTCAGTTATGTGAGTATATTTATTAAAGAAATTGAACTCCTTCAAGAACTCAGAGATTAGATCACTTATATCTTCTTGGACATATTTATCAAAATACGCACCGGCAATATTTGACTGAGCACAGTACTTCAATTGCTGTCGCCTCGTTACTTCGTGTTGTTTGCTTTCACGTTCATACCAATTGGCAACCCTGACTTGCTTGGCTGGTGCTTTTCTCTCAATAACGTGCAATACCAGTTCTCTCATTGAAAAAGCAAAGTTATGGAAACGAAGTGGGTTCCCATGTGAGGCATAATTTCTTAAGCTCGCAACGAACAGCTTGTGCTCGAAATCGGTCTCCAGTAGAGATTGAAAACCTTGCATAAAATCAAGCGATAGCAGCTTATTTAATTTCATGCCTTCCCTTTAAACGTAACGCTTGCATAAACGGGAGCTTTTTACATGTTGAAGCGGAAAAAAGCCGTTCGGTGGAAGCTCCGCGGGCCGTAAAAAACTAATCCGACTTGCTACGAGCCTGGCTCGATCGGTTTGGCTTTAGCGAGCTTCCTTGGATCAATTTCAATTGATGAATCTCCGGCTTTCAGTTTAACACCAGAAGCGCTTCCCATTAACGCGGATGCCAACTGATCAGCAGGATGTTGAACCTGTTCCACCTTTTGACCTTCATTGACAAATAGATTTCTCGACAGGCTTTCCAACAATTCGGTAGGGATGGCAGTGCCTTTAGCATCCTTCCATTCCAAGCTCGTTTCTACAAGCCAGCTCGCTCTCTCCATATCAAGCTCAAATTGCTTCATATAAAACTCAGATTGTGAGTGCAACTCAAACCATCGATTCATCCACCGGATCAAAAACACAACTGAAGCAACCGCACCGCCTGTATATATAAACTGTTTGACGCTTGCGATTAAGATCTTGCTCATATCTGATGATCTGAGTATATCGTAGAATTCTAGAGCGGATACAGAACCCAAAAAAGTGAAGATTGCAATTAATGCAATCATCGCTACAGCGATTGGCTTTCGTAACTTATTTGTCCCTTCAGTCAAACTAAACTTGTCCTGTCTAGCCTTTATTTCTTTAAGTATATCTTTTCGAATTTCACGGCGTGCGTGAGTATTATTACTGTCATCAAGTTTTTTTCTCTCTTCGTCTAAAATCTTTTCCCTTACTTTGATCTTAGACTCTTGCTCCTCCATTTTTTCTTGAAGCTCTTTCTTTCGGTTTTCAAACTCGTCTTCCAGGTCCTTTAATCGTTGCTGTTGATCATTATCTAGTTTTAATCGGTATTCGTGAGTACTCTTAATCAGCTCTTCGTTTAGAAGTTCAAGCCGCTCAATATTAGAGTTATGAATCGCCTCAAAGTGGGCGTGCTCCTCACTCATAGTGCCAGAAGCGGATCTTTTGGGATCGAACGCTTTCAGCTTCTTGTTTATGGCCGAAATTACTTCAATCACCTCTTCGCTATCATGACTCCCTTGGTTCTGATTCTGCCGTATCACTACTTCATCATATATTCCAGACTTTTCCTGCGCCTGGTAATTACCCCCACGATAAAACGTGATAGGTAAACCCGGCCAGTTTAGTGAAATTGTCTCGATGATAGCGGAATTCTTTTTAAGAATTAAATCCAGAGAACTCGGAAACTCCTTGCTAAGATCTACTGAGCCTATGTTATTAAATCCTAGTGCACTTATACTTATCTGATTAACACCGGTAATCTTTGCGAGGTCCTTGAAGCAGGCAATTAGTATTTTATCCGAAGCTCTTGGAATTTTTATCCTCTGGTCTGACACAAATCCTCCTAATCTTGCCTGCTTGGAACAAATAACAGATTTTGGCAGCGCGCTTTATAATTGCTCAAATTTGAACGGATCATTTTTACTGGCTTTGAACCATCGATCGCACTACACGTGAATCAACAAACCAACAGCTTAGCCCAGTATGGCCATCCCTGCTACGTAATCATCGAGCACCTTCAATTTGCTCCGCCAATCGTAATGTATGAAATGACTGTGATCAGCATGGAGGCACTTGAGGAAAGCCCAGACTCAAATTTCCGCTTTTGTTTAAGGTATTTGAGGAGCGCTGCCTAGTCGCAAAGCGAACATTTAAATCGACCAAAGGCGGACCTTTTCTATGGCCGCGCGCCCCGTTAACTCCGCTTCCTATTCACTGGAAGTGCTTGCGCCTTGGGAGGGGTCTACCCCGTTACCGCGTATGTTCGAAGGAAGTCGACGTTTTCTTACAGTCACTCAAACCGTTGTTCTCGTTCGTCATCCTCCCGCTGTTCACGCTCTCTCTGGGATTCGATCAACTTATTCAGATCTGTAGCAAGTGATTTGGCAGCCTGGGAGATTTCTGGTCGCTCGTGTTCTACCAACCTGCTAATGGCATCCGCTCGAGGTTGCATTACATCCGCTCGGCTGCCGGACCAAGATGATGGGGTGACGCGCTCGGCGAACGCCTTAAGAATCGCCTCTGGTTCAGGGGAGGCCTCAAGCAGCCGAATAGCTGTCTCCGAAATGGTAGCGACGCCGCTTTGATCATCATTTGCTGACCAAAGAACGATACCAGCCGCAATTGATGCCCAAACATTGTGATCGTCTCTCGTTTTGCACCATCCAATCAGAGCATCAGCATTTATTTTGGATAGAGGAGACTGACGAATGCCTTCATCTTGAAGAAAGAACAGTCTTCGACTTTGTTCAGGTGCAGTGCCCTTAAAAATTTGACTTAGAAACGTCTCTGGCATCAATTCCACTGTCGTTGCGATGGCACTTTCGAATGCATGAACAAAGCCATGGTGCTCATCAATAACCGCAACGATAGAGTCCAACCACGCCAATTTTTCGGTGTCATTACCGTCAAAACACAACGCAGATCTGACGACGCGCTCCATGTTGCAATCAATGGATCCGCCAGCGTCACGGTGATCGCCTTTGAGCCTCTGAATCGCCGCTCTCAGCCCGATCTTTCTAAGGGACGGTCCGAGCGTGTCAGCCGCTTCTTCTTGGTCTGGCACCTTCATACTCAAGGCCTCCAAAACTACATCATCGCCGTTCGGTTGACACAGGAGTTGCTGAGCAAGATCAAGAACACGGCTTTCCGGCAAGTGAGCATACTCTTCCCGCCAAAGGATTGGTCCATACATCCGCGGGTGTATAACAGGATCATCGAGAAGCGCCATACAGCGAGCCAGATCTGTTTCTGTGAACTTCCGCCGGGGATGCAATCCGACCAATACATTTCGAAGCTGGCAATGCCGTGCGCATTGGTCAAGCAACTCTTGCGCTAATGCTGGTTCAACCGAGTGAACTTGTTCGATGAAACCGGCAAAAACCGCAAAGTCCTTGCCGCCTTCTGTCTGCCGCTCCAGCTGATTGATGAGTTGTTGCCAAATAGCTCGCAGGTCATGACACCCCTTCGCTAAACCCATCCCGAATGTGAAACGATAGGGCATCCCATCGGAGGAGAACAAATTGGGACCTAACTCCTCGAGCTCATGGTCTGATGCTGCGAAGTCTTCACCTAACTGGAGTGCCTTTGCTTCAAGTCGCTTCTCAGATTCGCGAAACTTGTTTTTGTCCTGATGATCAAAGTCCGCGTCCAGTGCCCAATAGTCGTGCCCCTTGCCGAGTACATATGCCATTATTGTCGGGACCAATTGATCGGGTTCTAGCTCTCTCTCCAATTCGGCGAGTCTATCTGGTAGCGGCTCGAAATCATCCTTGCCTTTGCGCTTGGTGTGGTCAAAATAGATCATCGATCGGACAGCTTTCCAACCCGTGATCCAGGGCTGATGGGAATTTAGCTTTTTAGCGGCGTCGACGAGTTTGTCTCTCATCGCTTTGTCGCGCCATATTCCTCGAAAAACATTGGCTAAGGTCTCCCTTGCGGGGCCTTCTAGATCAGAATCATCAGAGGTTCCCAGTTGTACCGCAATTTCGATAAAGGCACTGCGCCACTGCACAAGTTCATCGTGGTTCGGTTGGAAACCAAAGTCTCTCGGGCGTGCACCAAACTCGTTCGTTCCGTATCCCGTCCAAGGTGGCCCACTCAAGGCAGTCGAAAGCATTCGGAAGCCCAGCGACCTGCGTCCAACCTCGTCCGACGAAAGGCATTCGTTCATTACCGCTATGCGCTGATCCAGAGAGGAATGTGTACCAGACAGGTACGCTTGGAATAGCTGCGTGATCTTGTCCCGAACCGCGTCATAATTGTTGTTCTCATCTTCATAGTCCGCCACTCGGATAAGGAGCCGGGCGCAACGATCGAACGTGCTCGCTTCGTATGCCAGCAGCTGCAAAAGCCTGATAATGGTTGTCCGCTGAAGACCGCCCGGTTTCATACCCACGAAGTCAGGTGCGTTAAGCTCTGTTTCAATCCTATCGAGTAGTACTTCAGGCACAACCGGGCCGATATAGTCCAGCATTCGTGCTGCTATACCTTCTAGCTTTAATATCCTCCCCAGCAGCCCATCTGGCTGGAGCCAAGCCTCAACGATTTCTCGCGCTCGAGGATGATCGTGCAAAAGTCCCAGTCTGTGTGCAAAAGACATGAGTAAGCGTTGACGGCCAGAGACTTCAAAGGTCGCCCTAAGATGATCAACCGGGATACTCTCAAGCGCCGATGCAGCCAGCTTGTTTGCAATGGCATGGGGCAGAATGGCTCGCCAGTGCCCCCTCTTCTGCACAACATGGCGGTCCAACAGAATTTTGACCGATCGAAACAATTGAAGCTTGGAATGCCCTGAGATGGAACCCAGTACCTCTAACTCGTCGTAACCGTCCGCAAGGGTTGAGACCGAGAACGAATATACCAGTGACAGTATTTCAGCCTGTTCCCGAAGATTGTCGTCTGGATGATTACGCTGCTCAAACAAACGGTGAAACAACTGCGTGTCAGAAAGCTGAGCTAATCCCTCACCTTTCTCGACTCTCTCTGCGATTGCCAGGGATACCCTCGCATTTCCGTCAGCAAACTGCGCTATCCGGTGGGCGTTGATCTGACCGATATCGGGAAAGCGCCGGATCAGAAGTTGCTCTGCCACCTCCGGTCCGACTGCCTCAATGTGGATTACCTCTGTTGTTTGTGGCTTGTCCTCCCTGATGTCGTACTCAACGGTAATGAGGCTTACATTGCCAGTTGCGGCCGATACTTTGCTGGCCAGCGAAGAGTGCAATTCTGATGGGCAATTATCGAGAATGATGATGGCACGTCGGCCCTCAGTAAGTAGCCTGTCCAGAACAGCTGCCGCCGAAGGATTCGGATCAGCACCCGTATCGACATAGACGGCAATAGTTCTATCCAGAGCGTCTGAACCAACACTCTCATCGAAGAGTGCCTGCACAATCCTCGTCTTCCCGACCCCGGATAAGCCCGTGATACGAATGGCCTTCTTGGTAGATCGAATCAGGTCTCGCATCGGATCGATTGCGTCTTCAATACTTAACTTCTGGCCCTGTTCTGACGGTAATGTGACCGTCACACCGGGAGCACAAATCAGGTTGTCAACGACATCATGTGGTGGATTGCTCCAAGCGCCATAGGGCTGCCAACCGGAGTAACCCTGGCCGAGCTTTCCTTTTGCCCACAGCATGATAGAGGGATGCTGTCGCAACCATTGAAGCAGCTTTGATCGATCGTAAAAGTTCAGGTGAATATTGCCACTGTAGGGATCATCCTTAACGGCATCCCGCATAGCTTTTAGGCGATCTTTCAGCATGGGAGGGGAGCAATCATCACCCAAACTGACGATAATGTAGCTTCCGCCCTTCGTAGCTTGCTCGGAGATCGTCGGCGACAATACACCGTCGTCGACCATTTCCTTCATGATCTCGGCCTTTGGCATCGAATGCTTCTTGGCTTGCAGGATCGTGTCGGCCTTTTCAAGAAAACCTGTGTTTAGGGCACTGACCGGGACCTGAACGTGGATATCAATTCCTTCGTCAGGTGCATTGATTGAACCTGACCAGCCTACC
This sequence comes from Marinobacter sp. C2H3, assembly GCF_037080155.1. Classification (NCBI taxonomy): domain Bacteria; kingdom Pseudomonadati; phylum Pseudomonadota; class Gammaproteobacteria; order Pseudomonadales; family Marinobacteraceae; genus Marinobacter; species Marinobacter sp. C2H3. The sequence continues at coordinate 770,125 of NZ_JBBBNZ010000001.1, forward strand.
CATGCGGGGCTATGGCCTTGCGCTGACACTTCGGCTTCGGCGAGGCGAGCAACTAACTCTTCGAGCTCAGTATCGGTCAGTCGAAGTAGATCATCTTTGTCTATATCGAAAATTGCCACGCACTCCCCTCAGCAGACTTTCCAGCGGTTTCTCCCAGAGATAACTATCAAATTCACCTAATCTGATGAAGTGTGCCCGTTGGAGTGCTTATTTGGACAGGTTTTGCTTTCAAACACGTTCGTGAACGCGTGTTGGTCGACTTGAATGTCCGCTTTTGTTCAAGAGCGGCCGCAATGTCTAGGGACTATGCCATCAGAACTCAACCGAACAACCTAAACCCCGCACCAACACCACCCCAACCACCTATGCTAAGGTAGCAAGCTTCCTATCACTCCGCGACAGAGGAGAACGACCATGGAACTGACCCCCCTTAAGGACAAAGTAGCTGTGATTACCGGTGCGTCCAGCGGCATTGGCCGGGCGGCGGCCCGGCAACTGGCGGCTGAAGGCGTGCATGTGGTGCTGGTGGCCCGCAGTGCCGATAAGCTGGCGGCGCTGGCCGAGGAGCTGGGCGACCGGGCGACGGTGCACGCGACGGATGTGGGCGATCGCATTGCGGTGCAGGATCTTTTTGAGTCCGTGAAGGCCCGGTTCGGTGGTCTGGATCTGCTGTTCAACAACGCGGGCGTGGGCTACAGCAACCCGTTTGAGAAAAGCACCCAGGACGAATGGAAGCAGACCATCGACGCCAATCTGTACGGCGTTCTGCACTGCACCCAGTTGGCCATTCCGCTGATGCGGGGCCGTGAGGGCGCGATGATCAGCAGTGTGTCCAGCGTGGGCGGCCGTTACGGGCTGGCGGGCTGGTCCGTTTACAACGCCACCAAGTTTGCGGTGGTGGGCTTCCACGATGCCCTGCGCAAGGAACTGGGGCCGGAGGGCATCCGGGTGTCGCTGATCGAGCCGGGCGCGGTCTACACCCAGTGGGGCTACAACGTGCCGGAAGAGAAGATGAAGGCGCGGCGGGATGACCTTGAGGCGCTGGAGGCGGAGGACATCGGCCGGGCGCTGGTGTACGCCTTTGCCCAGCCCCGCAATGTGAACGTTCAGGAAATGCTGATCATGCCCACCCGGCAGACCACGCCCTGAATCGGCGTTGGTATCCGGACGACGTCAGAACAGCCCCATCTGGGGCTGTTTTTCGTTCAGAGCCAGGGGCGGCTCGGCGGGCAGGCGGGCGTTCAGCTGCTCCGTCCAGAGTGCCGCCAGCGATACCGCATCGCCGTTGTCCGGCATGTGCATGAACACGTAGGGGCGCTGGCCCGCCTCAATCCACTCGGCAACCCGCGCCACCCAGGGCGCCAGGAAGCGCCGGTTTTCCTCAAGGTCCGGGTGGCCGATGTAGCGCACCACCGGCGGTGCGTCGCCGGGCAGCAGGTGCACGGGCACCCGGGGCTTCTTGCGCTGGGCGTCTCGGGTGCTGTCGGAATCCGGAGTGGCGGAAAACAGGGCCCGGGAGTCCAGGCAGACCCGGGCCAGGTTTCGGTCCCGCAGGCCCCGGTTGAGCGCCCGTTCGGCTTCGCCTTTCTGGAAAAACGCCGGGTGCCGCACTTCTACCGCGCAGGTCAGCGGTTCCGGAAGCGCATCGGCGAAGCGCCAGAGCCGGTCCAGATGCTCCGGGCCGAAGGCGGCCGGCAACTGGACCAGGAAGGGGCCGAGCACGTCCCGCAGCGGTTCCAGCAGCGCGACAAACGCCGCCGCTTCGCCATCGTCCCCCGCCAGCAGCCGGTCGTGGGTGACCCGGCGGGGAAACTTGAACAGGAACCGGAAATTGTCTGGCACCTGGGCGCGCCACTGGGCGCACTGGGCCGCGCTGGGGGTGGCGTAGAAGGTGGTGTTGCCCTCAACGCCGTTGAACACCTGGCTGTAGCGGGCCAAGGGCGAGCCACCCGGTGGCAGCAGGGGCGCCCACTTCGGGTCCTGCCACTGGGGGCAGCCGAGCACGTAGCCGCGGGCGCGGGCGGCGGAGGTGGTGGAGGGCGCGTCGGGGGCTGTCGAGGTCATGGCGGAATTCTAGAGAATGCGCGATCGGTTGTCTTGCCGCGGTGGCCCGGTTGCTGATGCCGCCTCCTTCCCCCGCCTCAGCCATCACGGCATCGCCCCCGGCGGAGGTGCGCGACGGGGAGGGCGGCTACACTGGCCCTTCGATCCGAGTTTTCCTGCTTCCACACACCGGAGCCCGCCCATGCCTCTGCCTGAATCCGCACTTCGTGCCGCGCCCGTCAACGATGGCCCCGTGCTGGTGCTGGGTGGCGCGTCCCTGGACACCATCGTTCACCTGGACACGCTGCCCGAGCCGGTGCCGCAGACCCTCTGGCCCCGGCGCAGTTACCGGACCCTTGGCAGCACCGGTGCCGGCAAGGCCCTGAACCTGGCGGAGCTGGGCCACAGGGTGGTGTTCCACACCCTGCTGGGGGGCGATCCGGAGGGCGAGGCCGTTCGCGCTGAGCTGGCCCATCCGAACGTCACGCTGCTCACGGAGGTCACGGCGGAGGCCACCGAGCAGCACGTGAACCTGATGACGCCGGCGGGGGAGCGGATTTCCCTGTTTGTGCAGCCGCCGGCCGATCCGGACGCCATCGACTGGGCGCCGGTACAGACCGCGCTTTCGACCGCCTCGCTGGTGGTCGCCAACATCCTGGCCTATGTGAAACCGGCGCTTCCCTGGCTGGTGGAGGCGGGGGTGCCGGTGTGGACCGATCTGCACGATTACGATGGCGCCAACCCGTACCACCAGCCGTTTATCGAGGCGGCGGACGTGATCTTTCTCTCCAGCGATAACCTGCGCGACTACCGGCAGACCATGGAAGCGCTGATCGCTCAGGGCAAGGCGCTGGTGGTGTGCACCCACGGCCGGAACGGGGCAACGGCGCTGACCGCCGACGGGCAGTGGCTGGAACAGCCGGCGTTGCCGGTGGCGGAGGTGGTGGACACCAACGGCGCCGGCGACGCGTTTTTCAGCGGGTTTGTGCACGGGGTTCGCCGGGGCGCGTCGCTTGCGGCCTGTTTGCGGATGGCCGCCTACTGCGGCGCCCGGTGCGTCACCAGCACGGGGCTGGCGGCGCCCGGGCTGGCCGACGGCGTGTTGAGCGAGGGTGCCGCCGGCGGCGCGGGTTAGTTTGAGCTTGCGGCGGCCTGGGACGCCTTTAGCCGGTCCAGCACCTTCCGGGCGTTGAGCTGCCCGGTGTCGATGCCGGCGGCTTCCAGCCGGTCGTCCAGGTTGTGGTCGCCGGGCTCCTGATCGAGCGCGTGCAGGGCGTCTTCCAGATCGCCCGCGTGGGCGTGCTGGCGTTGCAGTGTCGCCACCGATTCGTCCAGCGCGCTCAGGTGGCTGCGCAGCCCGCGGGCCTGGCCCCGGAGCAGCCCGGCGGCGCGCTCGGCGCTCTGGTTGGCCCGGGCCAGGCGCAGTTCGCCGTGAAACCGCTGCAGCGCCCGGGCCGAGTCCCGCAGTTCGCGGCGCAGCCGGATTTCCTGCCGGTGCAGGGCGTCGTGCTGCTGGCGCTGGCGGGCGAGCAGCGCTTCGTCCTCCGCGATGCGTCCGGCCAGTTCCAGGGCCAGGTCCTCCGCCTGTCGGTCCAGTGCCTCGCGAGCCTGCTGCTCCCGCCGCTGCAGGCCTTCAGCCAGGGCGTCGTTGTCCCGCGCCAGGCGGGCCTTTTCGGCCATCAGCGCCGCCAGTTCCCGCCGCGACCGGCCAATGGCCTGCTCCGCGTCCCGCAGTTCCTGTTCAAAAATACGGACCCCGTTGGCGTCCACCAGCCGGGCCGCCGGCTCCTGTGCCGAGGCCCGCATCAGCGTGCCCAGTTTGCGCCAGACGTTCATGGTTTACTCCCCGTATTCTTTCAGCAGTTGGTGGGTGCGGGCCTCGGAAATGCGATTCACAATCCGCTGCTGTTCGTGTTCGTCCCGCAGGGTTTTGGACAGGGTGATGGTGGTGGTCACCAGGAACAGGGCGCTGATGCCCATGTACCCCTTGAGCACCAGGTCCACCGGCGCCAGCAACACGCCGGCGGCGGCCGCCAGCAGGGCGATGGCAAAGGAGACCTTGACGAAGAACACCCAGGATCCGGAATGGCTTGTCAGTTCGCTGTCCATGTGTGATTCCTTGTGGTTGTGGTGATGTGGACGGCTCCAGACTGCGGGTTTGGGGCGTAGGGTGGGAGCGTTTCCGCAAAGGTATTGATTGCTGTAGCGAAACGTATCGAATACTGCTACGTTTGCTCGACATCGACCGTGCAGGGAGGCCTAGCCGTGGCCCAGACCGCCGCCATCGTGACTGAACTCAAACGCCAGCTGCGGGCCCACGGGCTCACCTACCAGGATGTGGCCGAGGCCCTGGGATTGTCCGAAGCGAGCGTGAAACGGCTGTTCTCGGAGCGGCAGTTTTCCCTCAAGCGCCTGGACCAGGTCTGCGCCCTCATGGGCATGGACATCAGCGATCTGGTGCGCAATCTGGCGCCTGAGGCGCGGATTGAGAAGCTCACCCTCAGCCAGGAGCAGGAGCTGGTCTCGGACATCCGGCTGCTGCTGGTGGCGGTGTGCGCCCTGAACCGCTGGCGCTACGCCGATATCCTGGCCCATTACACCCTCGCGGAACCGGAGCTGATCCAGTGCCTGGCGCGGCTGGATCGGATGGGCATTCTGGAGTTGCTGCCCGGTAACCGCATCAAGGTGCTGGTCACCCACGATTTCACCTGGCAGGCCAACGGCCCGATCCAGCGCTTTTTCGAGAGCGAGGTGCAGCAGGATTTCCTGCGCTGCCGGTTCAATGGGCCGGGGGAACTGCGGCTGTTTGTCAGCGGCATGCTCTCGCCCCGGTCGAACGACACGCTCCAGCAGAAGCTGCGCCGGCTGGCCCTGGATTTCCGGCACTGCCACGACGAGGACCAGGCCCTGCCGCTGGACCAGCGCTACGGCGTCAGCCTGTTGCTGGCGATGCGGCCCTGGGAGATCGACGCGTTTGAGGCGCTGCGCCGGCCGGAGTCGAACAAGGTGTTTCCCGGTGGCCGGCCGGTGGTTTCCCGCTGATCGCCGACGGTTTTCACCCGGGCCCGTTGATCTGGATCATCCGTCGGGCGCAAGGGTCGGGCCCGGGGCGGGCCGACCTGGGCTAGTCTGCAACACCATCACTCAAACAACAGGAGGCGCCATGCCTATTGCGGTGCACTACGGACTGACGGTTCTGATCTGGGGGCTGACCTGGACGGCCATCCGCCTTCAGGTGGAGGCGGCCCCGGTGGATCTTTCCGTGTTCTACCGGTTCGTGATGGCCGCCGGCGTCGCCCTGGTGGTGCTGGTGCTGACCCGCCGGCTGCAGCGCCTGAGCCTGCGCCAGCACGGCTGGCTGGTGCTGCAGGGGCTGACCCTGTACAGCGTGAATTTCCTGCTGATCTACCGGGCCGCCGAATCCATGACCTCCGGCCTGCTGGCGGTGGTGTTCTCCCTGGCGGCGCTGTTCAACGCCTTCAACGGCTGGCTCTGGCTGCGGGCCCGGCCCACGCCCCGGCTGTACCCGGCGGTGGCGCTCGGGGTATCCGGCGTTGCCCTGCTGTTCTGGCACGATCTGGAGCTGGGCAACGCCACCGGCGCCAGCATCCTGTTTGCCCTGGGGGGCACCTTCTGGTTCTCCATGGGCAACCTGGTGAGTGTGCGGGTGCGCCAGGCCGGGGTTCCGCTGCTGCTGGCCAACGCCTGGGCGATGGTGTACGGCGCGCTGATCCTGGGGGCCTGGTGCCTGTTCCAGGGCGTCAACTGGGTGTGGCCTTCCTCGGCCAGTTTCTGGGGCGCGACCGTGTTCCTGGCGGTGCCCGGGTCGATCATCGCGTTCTATTGCTACATCACCGTGATACAGACCCTGGGGGCCGACCGGGCCGGCTACGCCACGGTGCTGTTCCCGGTGGTGGCGCTGAGCGTTTCCACCTGGCTGGAGGGTTTCGAGTGGACTGCGCCCGCCGTTGCGGGGGCCGCCATGGCCATCCTTGGTAACTACGTGCTGTTCCGCCGGCCGGCTCGGGTTGTTTGACGTTTCTGTTCACATTTTTTACACAAAGACGGTAGGCAAGCGCGCCGGCTTCAGGCATGGTTTTGAAAAAGACGGCGTTCATTCCGTGAGAGGTCAGTCGTCGGTGCGTCGAACAATAAGAATCCGCCTGTTGTACTTGATCCTGCTGGCCATCGCCGGTGGGTGTGCCGTTCCGGGCAGCGCTTCGGCCATGGTCCTGGGCCCGATTCTGATCGGCGACAGCAAGCCCATTCCCCCGCACTTCGAATCCTGGGAAGACCGCGAGGCCAATGCCTCGCTGTCGGACGTGCGCCAGTTGCCGGACGACCGGTGGGTGCCGGTGCCGGGCGGGAGTGAGACTTACGGTATTACGCCGTCTGCCTACTGGCTCCGGGTGGCCCTGGTGAACACCACGACACAGCGCCAGGACCTGATCGCCGAGCTGGCGTATTCCCAGCTCGACCGGGTGACCTTCTATGCCTTCGCCGATGATACGCTGCTGGACACCTTCCGCACCGGCGACACCCTACCGTTCTACCCGCGCCGGGTTGACCATCCGAACATGCTCTACCGGCTGACCCTCCCGCCCGGGCAAAGCCGCACGCTGTACATCCGGGTACAAACCGCCGGCTCCATGATCCTGCCGTTCCGGCTCTGGCACGAACCGGATTTCTACACTGCGGCGGCCTCCGAACAGAAGCTGCACTTTTTCTACTACGGCGCCCTGAGCGTCATCATCCTGCTCAACCTGGCGGTGTTCCTGATTCTGCGGGAACGGTTGTACCTGTATTACAGCCTCGCGATCTCCGGGTACCTGCTGTTCTTCGCCTCCATCAAAGGCTACAGCTTTCAGCTGCTGTACCCGGCGCACCCGGAAATCCACGCCCGGGCGCTGCTGATGTCGATGCCCATTCTGGCCCTGTTCTCGGTGCTGTTCTGTCGGTCGCTGCTGCGCATTCCCGCGCACAGCCCCCGGCTGGATGTGGCCATCCGCGCCATGATCGCCTTTGAAGTCGTCAACTTCGTGGCCTCGCTGACGCTGAGCTACAACGGGGCCATTCTTCTGTCGTCCCTGTCCGCGTTGGTGTTTTTCTCCCTGCTGTTCGTGGCTGGCCCTATTACCTGGGCGGCCGGCGTGCGGGCCGGCGCGTTTTTTACCGTGGCGTGGACGCCACTGACCGTGGGGGTGCTGGCCACCGCCGGCCGGGCCCTGGGCTTTTTCCCGGAGAACTTTTTTACCGAGAACGCCATGCAGATCGGCTCCGGCATGGAGGCGTTCATCCTGACCCTGGCGCTGGCGGACCGGCTCTACCGGGAGCGGGAGGAGAAAATCCGGGCCCAGGCGGAGAGCCTGGCGCAGGCCCGGGCCCGCAACGAGGCCCAGAACCGCCTGACCCGGGCAATGACCCACGATCTGGTGACCGGGCTGCCCAACCGCAACCTCTTTGAAACCATGGTGAACGAGCAGCTCAAACAGAACCCGTCCGGCCGTTACATGGTGGGCGTGGCCCGGATGACCCGCCTGGATGAGGTGAACCGGACGCTTGGGCTCAGCCGCAGTGACCGGCTGTTGCAGACCCTGGCCCGTAACATGCTGCAGCTAGCGGAATCATTGCCGTACCTGCACCGTCGCGCGGGCGACGACGGTCGGCAGCAGCAGGTCTATCAGCTGTCGCGGGACAGCTTTGGCCTGCTCGTGGACGCCAATCGGGTGAACGACGGCTTCGAGAGCCTGAATCGGGTGCTGCGGGCGCTCGCTGAACCGGTCTGGCTGGACCAGCTCGCCATCGAGTTGCATCCGAAATTTGGCGCGGCCGCTTACCCGGAACACGGCGATACGGCCGCCCAACTGATCCGGAATGCCCACGTCGGCATGGAGATCACGCCCCACGGGCCCTTTGAAACGGGCCTGTATTCCGAGGCCTTCGACATCTACAGCGAGAGCCGCCTGACCCTGCTGGCGGATTTGCGGGGGGCGCTGCAAACCGATCAGGTGGCGCTGCACTACCAGCCGAAGCAATGCGCCCGAACGGGCCGGGTCACCGGCATTGAGGCGCTGATCCGATGGCACCATCCCCAGCGGGGCGACGTCCCGCCGGTGGAATTTATCCCCCTGGCGGAAGACACCGGGGTCATTACCCAGGTGACGCGGTGGGCGCTGGCCCGCGGGCTGGGCGATCTGGCGGCCCTGTCCCGGGACTGGCCGGCGCTGACGCTGGCGGTCAATCTGTCCGCCCGGGACCTGCTGGCGGACGACCTGGCGCCCTGGCTTCAGGGGCAGCTTGCGCACCATGGGATTGCTCCGGCTCGCCTGGTGCTGGAGCTGACCGAGACGGCGGCCATGGACCACCCGGAAAAGAGCCTGTCGGCGCTGGCGGCCCTGTCGGCCCTTGGCCTGCGGGTTTCCATCGACGATTTCGGCAGCGGCTATTCGTCGCTGTCCTATCTGAAACAGTTGCCCGCCTCCGAGCTGAAGCTGGACAGCGGGCTGATCGAGGGCATCGAGCACCGGGACGATGTGCGGGTGATTGTGCGAACGGCCATCAATATGGCCCACGACCTCGGCTACACGGTGGTGGCCGAGGGCGTCGAGACCGGGGAGACCGCAAAGCAGCTCGTGGCGCTGGAGTGCGACACGATACAGGGCTTCTGGTTCTGCCGGCCGCTGCCCCTGGCGGAACTGCGGGACTGGCTGGCCGCCCGGAGCTGACGCCGGCCTCAGCCGGCGACGATGCGGTCCCGGCCCTGGCGTTTGGCCTCGTAGAGATGCCTGTCAATCCGGTCGAGGAACGCGTTTGCGTCGTCCTGGCGGGTTGGCACCACCGTGCCCACTCCCAGGCTGACGGTCACGTTCTGGCCGTGGCCGTGGGGAATGGCGGCTTCGGCGACCATGGCCTGGCAGCGTTGGGCCACCCTGAGGGCCGCCTCGCCGTCCGATTCCGGCAGCACCATGACAAACTCCTCGCCGCCAAAGCGACCGACAAAGTCCCGCGTCCGGCGGGCGGACGTCTTGATCAGTGAGGCGATGGCCCGCAGGCACTCGTCGCCTTTCAAATGGCCATGCAGGTCGTTGTAGTCCTTGAAGTGGTCGATATCGATGAGGATGACGGACAACGGCTGCTGGTGGCGCTGGGCGTGATCCCAGGTTTCCGCCATCACCGAGTCAAACATGCGCCGGTTGGCGACGCCGGTGAGGCCGTCCTGGAACGAGTACTCTTCCAGTTTCTTGTGCAGCGCCGCCAGTTCCTGCTCGGTTTTCTTGCGCTCGCTGATGTCGAACATGAACCCGATCAGGGCCTCGACCTGTCCGGCGGCATCCCGCACCACGTGCACTACGTCCCGTAGCCAGACGTAATGGCCGTCCTTGTGCAGGGCGCGGTAGTCCGCTTCGTGGTCAACGCCGGACTGTGACTGGGACACGCAGAAGTTCACCACCCAGTCCCGATCCTCCGGATGCATGCGGGTGGCCCAGTCGTCGACCGTCAGCCAGGAGTCCTGAGACCAGCCCAGTAACGTTTCAATTTGCGGGCCGATATAGGTAAAGCGCAGGGTCGCCCAATCGATGCGCCAGGGAATGGCCCGGGTAGACTCCAGCAGGGTCTGGTAGACCGAGGGATCCGGGGGCAGTCGGTCCTGGGGTGCCAGGACATCAGAAGCGATATTCACGATGGCTGAGACTCCGTGTGTTACAGCGACTTCTGACGATAAACCATTTTCAGGATTTGAACTATCGCTTTAAGCGGCAGGTGTGGCGGGCGCGTGGTGCGGGATTGAAACTCGCCGCGAGGTCGCCGACAATCGAACCGTCAACAGTTAACAAACACTCACTTGAGCCGGCGATGGCTGGAGTGAACGCAACAGAGGAATGGCAGGTGACAGAGCTCGTAAGCTACGAACTGACGGACAAGGTGGCCACGGTGACCATCAACAACGGCAAGGCCAATGCCCTGGGCCACGAGGTGTTCGAAGGCCTGAATGCGGCGTTTGACCGGGCCGAGGCGGACAAGGCGGTGGTGATTCTCACCGGCCAGCCGGGCATTTTTTCCGCCGGTTACGACCTCAAGCAGATGCAGAAAAGCCCCCAGGATGCCGCCGCACTGGTCAAGGTGGGCTCCACCTTTGCCCGCCGGCTGGCGGCCTTCCCGATGCCGGTGATTGCCGCCTGCAGCGGCCACGCCATCGCCAAGGGCGCGTTCATCCTGCTGTCCTCGGACTACCGGGTGGGCGTGGAAGGCAGCTTCAAGCTGGGCCTGAACGAGACCGCCATCGGCATGACCATGCACCACGCCGGCATTGAAATCGCCCGCCGCCGGCTGACGCCGGTGCATTTCCAGCGCTCGGTCGTGAACGCGGAAATCTTCAGCCCGGAAGGCGCCATCGCCGCCGGCTTCCTGGACGAGGCGGTGGCCCCGGAGCAGCTCATGGCCCGGGCCAACGAGCTGGCCCAGGGGTTCCGCAAGCTGAACCTGCGGGCCTTTGCCCAGACCAAGGTAAAGGCGAACGCCGGCTACCTCGAGCTGCTGGACCGCTGCATCGAGGACGACGCCCGCCACCTGGGCCTGAACGCGTAAGCCACTTGCGGCCGGCGCTGTGAGCCGCCGGATTCAGTCGCGGCCGAGGACGTCGAAGATCGCGGAAAAGTCGTCCCGGCCCCGGCCGGCCTGGTTGGCCTGCGCATACAGGGATTTGGCCAGGCCCGCCAGGAACAGCGGCTGCTGCTGCTCGTAGGCGGTGTCCTCCAGCAGTTTCAGGTCCTTGAGCATCAGTTCCAGCGGGAACTGCGCCTCGTAGTTCCCGTCCTTGATCAGCCCGGCTTTGCCTTTCAGGAAGGGCGCTGAGACCGGCAGGTTGGGCAGCGTCTCCATCAGGAAGTCCCGGCTGAACCCCAGCGCTTCTCCGAGCCGCGCGGTTTCGGCAAACACCGCCATGCTCTGCGCCAGCAGGGCATTCACCAGCATCTTGAAGGCGCTGCCCTGGCCGGCGTCACCCACGTGCAGGGCTTTCTGGCCCATGCGGTCGATCAACGGGCGCACCTGCTCCAGATCCTCGGTATCGCCGCCGATCAGGAAGGTCAGTTCACCGGCGGCTGCCGGCGCCTTGGTGCCCGCCACCGGGGCGTCCAGGAAGCGCAGGCCCCGGTCCCGGGCGCGCTGGTCGCAGCGTCGGGTGTAGCTCGGGTCCACCGTAGAGCAGTTCATCCACACCGCGTTCGCCGGGGCGGCCTCGACAAACCCGTTGTCGCCGAAGGCGACCGCCTCCACGGCGTCCGGCGTGCTCAGCATGGTGACCACCACATCCGCCCCGGCCACGGCGGCCGCCGGGCTGTCCGCCACCCGGGCGCCGGCCTCGGCCAGGGCCTTCGCCGGTTCCGGAGACCGGTTGAACACGGTCACGGACAGGTTGGGGGCATCCAGCAGGTTGCGGGACATGCGGCTTCCCATAATGCCAAGGCCAATGAAGGCAACGTTCATAGCAGTCTCCTTATCGATTAATGGGTAAAGTCATGGTATACCAGCAGCCCGTTGTCCATCGGTTTTGACCCTCTTTTTTTCAGGAACATCCGACATGCCAAAAGCCAGTGAAATCAAAAAGAATCAGGCCATCGAATACGAGGGCCGGGTGTACTTCGTCAAGGACATCGAGCGCTCCGTGCCCCAGGGCCGGGCCGGGGGCAGTCTCTATCGCATGCGCATGTACGATGTGGTGACCAACCAGAAGCTGGACGAAACCTTCAAGGATTCGGACATGCTCAACCTGGCGGACCTGGTGCGCCGTCCGGCGATGTTTTCCTACGCTGACGGTAACGAGTACGTGTTCATGGACTCAGAGGATTTCACCCAGTACATGCTGAACGGCGACGCCATCGAGGACGATCTGCTGTTCATTACCGAGGAAACCGAGGGCCTGATGGTCGTTCTGGTGAGCGAGACGCCGGTGGCGCTGGTGCTGCCGCCGACCGTGGAGCTGGAGATTGTGGAGACGGATCCGTCCGTGAAGGGTGGCTCGGCCACCGCCCGCACCAAGCCGGCCAAACTGGTGACCGGGCTGGTGGTGCAGGTGCCGGAGCACATTTCCAGCGGTGACCGCATCAAGATCAACGTGGAAGAGCGTCGGTTCCTCAGCCGGGCCTGAGGTCCGGAGCCCGCGCCGGGGTCAGAAGGCCGTGGCCGGGCTCAGAAAGGCGTCGCGGGGGTAGAATCGCCCGCCCGGGGCGCCTGGAACTGCCGGCGCAGATCCTCTCCCTGGACGCCGCCCGCCAGCAGCACGTGCAGCTTGGCGAAGGCGGCTTCCGGCGTCAGGTCGCCGCCGGCCACCACGCCGATGCCATCCAGCGCCGCACCGGAGGCATAGGCTTTCTGGCTGACGCCGCCGATCGGGCACTGGCTGATGTTGATCACCGCGATGCCCCGTTCGATGCCGTCCGCGAGGGCCTGGATCAGTGCCGGGTTGGCGTCCGGCGCGTTGCCGGCGCCGAAGGTGTGCAGGATCAGTCCTTTCAACCCGGGCAGGGCCAGGGTGGCCTCCACCAGCCGGGCCGGAATGCCCGGGTACAGTGCCAGCACCGCCACGGCGTTGGCGTCCATGTCCGGCAACTGGAAGTCCGGATGCCCGGGCGGCAACAGCAAATCCCGCCGCAGTTCCAGTTCAATACCCGCCCGCCCGAGCGCCGGCGCGTTCGGCGAATCGAATGCGTCCAGGCCGCTGGTCTTGAGTTTTCTCGCCCGGTTGCCCCGCAGCAACCGCCCCCGGAAGCACAGGCACACTTCGTGAATGTGTTCGGAGGCCGCCAGCACCAGCGCGGTGGTGACGTTGTCCAGGGCGTCCGTCCGGGGCAGGCCGAGGGGGATCTGGGAGCCGGTGAGGATCACCGGCCGGTCGCAGCCCCGGAGCAGGTAGGACAGCGCCGAGGCGGTGTACGCCATGGTGTCGGTGCCGTGCAGCACCACGAACCCGTCGTAGTGTTCCCACTGGTCGATCAGGGGCCGGGCGATCCGCGTCCAGTCGGACGGCGTCAGGTTGGCGCTGTCGATCAGATGGTCCAGCTCCTGCACCTCAAACCGGGGCAGCTCCGCCTGCCGGCCCCCCAGCCGGTCCGCCAGCAGCTCACCGAGGTTGGCCCCCGGCACATAGCCGTTCTCCGAGGGCACCATGCCGATGGTGCCGCCGGTGTGCAGGATCAGGATGCGCCGACTCACGCGTCGTCCCCGGAGGGTGCCAGCATGGCGCGGGGGCTGAGCAGCCGGTCCAATTCGTTGGCGTCCAGCAGGCCTTCGGCCAGCACCAGCTCCCGCACGGTCGCGCCGCTGGTCAGCGCGGCGGAGGCAATGCGGGTGGCGTTGCTGTAGCCCAGCCGCGGCACCAGCGCGGTGACAATGCCGATGCTGTTGTCCAGGTGCCGGGCGCACTGGGCCACGTTCGCCTGAATGCCCTGGATGCAGCGCTCTTCCAGCATGGTGCAGGCGGAGGTCAGCATGGTCAGGGAGTTCAGCAGGTTGTAGGCAATCAGCGGTTCCATGGCGTTCAACTGCAGTTGGCCGGCTTCGGCCGCGAGAGTGACCGCCAGATCGCTGGCAATCACCTGATAGGCCGTCTGGTTCACCGCCTCCGGAATCACCGGGTTGACCTTACCCGGCATGATGGAGGAGCCGGGCTGGCGGGGCGGCAGCGAGATTTCGCCCAGTCCGGTCCGTGGGCCGGAGGACAACAGGCGAAGATCATTACACATTTTGCCGAGCTTCACCGCAAATCGTTTCAGAATGCCGGAGAAGAACACAAACGCCCCCATGTCCGAGGACGCCTCCACCAGATTACTGGCAGACACCAGCGGTTTCCCGGAAATCGCCGCCAGGTGGCGCACGGCCAGGGACTGATAGCGCGGGTGGGTGTTGATGCCGGTGCCGATGGCGGTGCCGCCCAGATTGATCTCGCAGAGCAGGGCAGACGCTTCCCGCAGCCGGTCGATGTCCTCGCCCAGGTTCACCGCAAAGGCCTCGAACTCCTGGCCCAGGGTCATGGGCACCGCATCCTGCAGCTGGGTGCGGCCCATTTTCACCACGTCGGCAAATTCCCGGCCCTTGGCTTCCAGGCTCTCCTTCAGGCTGGCGATGGCCCGCTCCAGGGGCTCGGCGGCAAACTGCACCGCCAGGCACACCGCGCTCGGGTAGGCATCGTTGGTGGACTGGGACCGGTTGACGTCGTCGTTCGGGTGCAGGTGCTGGTACTCGCCCTTGCCGTGGCCGAGTTTGCGCAGGGCCAGGTTGGCGATCACCTCGTTGGCGTTCATGTTGGTGGAGGTGCCAGCGCCGCCCTGGATCAGGTCCACCACGAACTGGTCGTGCAGCTGCCCGGCCAGGATGTCGTCGCAGGCGCTCACGATGGCGTCGGCCTTGTGGGGCACCAGCGCCCCCAGATCCCGGTTGGCCAGGGCCGCGGCCTTTTTGACCATCACCAGCGCCCGCACCAGGTCGGGAAAGTGGCCGATGGGCACGCCGGTGATGGCGAAGTTATCCAGCGCACGCTGGGTCTGGACGCCGTACCAGGCGTCGGCGGGGACCTCGAGGTCCCCGAGCAGGTCGTGTTCAGTGCGAGTGGTCATGGGCGGCAGCGGTTCCCGTGGACGGTTGGCCAGTGTGGGCACGCAGACGCTCCAGGTCCTCGGGCTCGATGGTCCAGGCGGAGGCATCCACGTTCATGTCGGAAAAGCGGTTGACGTCAAACACCGGCTGCTCGATGCCCTGGCGCAGCTGGTCGTCAAAATCCCGGAGCACCCGCAGGCCGGGCTTGAACAGTTGCAGCAGGGCCACCAGGTTGACCAGCGCCAGCAGGCCCATGGTGACGTCGGCGAAGCCGAACACGGTGCCCAGGTCCGTGGTGGAGCCCCAGCACACCAGGCCGATGATGGCCACCCGGAAGGTGTTGTACAGGTTCGGGCTTTCGGACTTGAAGAAGTTGAGGCTGTTCTCGCCCAGGTAGTAGTTGTACAGAATGGTGCTGAAGGCAAAGAGCACCAGCGCCACGCTGACAAAACTGCGGCCCCAGTCGCCTACGTGATCCGCCAGGGCCGACTGGGTCAGGGCCACGCCGCCGACGTCCGTGGACATGGACGGGTCATAGATGCCGCTGAGCAGAATAATGCAGGCGGTGGAGGTGCAGATGATCAGGGTATCGATGAACACGGAAAACGCCTGCACCACGCCCTGGTTGGCGGGGTGGGGCACGTAGGCCACCGCCGCCACGTTCGGCGCGCTGCCCAGGCCGGCTTCGTTGGAGAACAGGCCGCGCTTGACCCCCATCAGGATGGCCGCGCCAATGCCGCCGCCAATGGCCGGCTCCAGCCCGAAGGCGCTGTTCACAATCAGGGAGAGGGCGTCCGGGATGCGGTCCAGGTTCATCGCCAGCACCACGGCGGTGATCAGCAGGTAGCCGCCGGCCATGATCGGCACCAGGAACTCGGCCACCCGGGCAATCCGGCGCACGCCGCCGAAGATGATCAGGCCCACCATCATGGCCAGGGCGATGCCGGTGTAGAACACGGGCACGCCGAAGGCGTCACCCACGGAGGTGGCTACGGCGTAGGACTGCAGGGCGGTAAAGCCAAACCCGAAGGTCACCAGCAGGAGAATGGAATACAGCCCCGCCATCCAGCTCCAGCGTTTGCCCAGGCCGCGCACGATGTAGTGGGCGGGGCCGCCCCGGTAGGTGCCGTCCGCCTCCGCGCGCTTGTAGGTTTGTGCCAGGGTGCACTCCAGGAAACTGGTGGCCATGCCCATCAGGCCCACCACCCACATCCAGAAGATGGCACCCGGGCCGCCCAGGGTGATGGCCACGGCAACGCCGGCGATGTTGCCGCCGCCGACCCGGCCGGCCACGGACAGCAGCAGGGCCTGGAAGGAACTCAGATGGCCGTGTTTGTCCTTCTGGAACGCCTGGCTGGCGCTGAGAATACGGAACATCCGCCCGAAATAGCGGAACTGCACAAAGCGGGAAGCCAGGGTAAAACCGATGCCCACAAGGAGCAGGAGGGCAATCAGGACTTTGCCCCAGAGCAGGTCGTTCAGAAAAGCGAGCATAAAAGACTCCGGACGTTGTTGTTGTGGCAGATCACTATTTAACCGGCCAGATGCCGCTGATAGAATTCGCAGGGTGACGTTAAGGTGGCGCGAACTGGCGCACCTATAGCGACAGACTGCGCCATCGCAAGGTGTCGCAACGCCCATGACCGCACTGAGCCAGCCATGAACGAGCCCGACCCGGTGAACCAGGCGTTCGCCCAGAATCTTCGATTGCTGTGCAGCTATTACAAGTCCATCGCCGACGTGTGCCGGCGCCTGGGCCTGAACCGGCCCCAGTTCAACCGGTACCTCAGCGGCCAGCACCGGCCCTCGGCCCACACGCTCCGGCGGCTGTGCGACTTTTTCGGGGTGGACGAGCAGGCCCTGTTCCTGCCCCACGGTCAGTTCCAGCGGGTGGTGCACGTTCGCCCGGAGCGGGTAGAGCCGGCGGCACAGAGCGGCGCGGACCCGCTGGCCGGCCACCTGGCCCGCCTGGACCAGGACAGCCGGGGCGATATCGACCGCTATCTGGGGTATTACTACGAGTACTATTTGTCCATGTCCGCGCCGGGGCAGTTGCTGCAAAACCTGGTGTGCCTGGAGCGGCAGGGCGACCGCGTGGTGTTCCAGCGCACCGAACGCATGCGGGCAACGGGCAGCGCGCCGCCGTGCCACAACCGCTACCAGGGCGTGGCCTATCTGCTCACCGATCGTTTGTTCCTGGTGGATTACGAGACCCTGAACCGGCACGAGGTCACCCAGACCATCCTGTTTCCCAGCTTCCGCAACCGGGTCACCCGGCTGACCGGCCTGAAACTCGGGGTCTCGGACAACTCCGAGCGCATGCCCTGCTGCGCCCGGGTGCTTTACGAGTACCTGGGGCCGGAGGTTCGGGTGCGCCGGGCCCTGGCCAGCTGTGGCCTGTACGACACCTCGGACCCGCGCCTGGACCCCGCCATACTGGCGGCGGTGCGCAACGATATGGCCCCGGGCGAGACCCTGTTCCGCGCCCGCCACTGACACCGCTTACGGACCTGAACGGAGAACCCACACGAGATGCGCGCAAAGGGTATACGGCAATGGGGGCGGCAAACGTTGCGGTGGCTCACCTGGAGCCTGGTCGGCGCCATCGTGGCGATCGTTGCGCTGATTCTGCTGCTGCGGGTGGTCAACCCGCCCACGTCAGCGTTCATGGTGGGGTACCGGCTGGACCATGGCGGCCGGGCGCCCCATCAGGCTTGGGTGAATTATGATCAGATCTCGCCGTGGATGCGGCTGGCGGTGGTGGCCAGCGAGGACCAGCGGTTCCCGGACCACTGGGGCGTCGATTTCACCGCCATTGAAACCGCCCTGGGCGATTACCTGGACGGTGACGGCCTTCGGGGGGCCAGCACCATTACCCAGCAGACCGCCAAGAACCTGTTCCTGTGGAACGGCCGCAACCTGCTGCGCAAGGGCTTGGAAGCGGGGCTGGCGATCACGGTGGACGCGCTCTGGCCAAAGCGGCGCATTCTGGAGGTGTACCTGAACATCGCGGAATTCGGGCCCGGGATCTACGGCGTTGAGGCCGCCAGCCAGCGCTTTTTCGGCGTGCCGGCCCGCCAGCTCAGCCCCACCCAGGCGGCCCGGCTGGCGGCGGTACTGCCCAACCCGCAGGTGATGCGAGCGGGCGAGCCGTCGCCCTACGTCTGGCAACGTGTCCGTTGGATCCGCCAGCAGATGGATCAGCTCGGGCGGGGCTATCTCCGCGGGCTGTAAGGGGTTGGCCGGCCGGGCTCAGAGCCCGGCGTCTTTCACGCTTTCCATCACCACAAAGGTACTGGTCTGCAGCACGTGGGGCAGGCTGGACACCTGCTCGCCCAGCACCTGGCGGTATTCCGCCATGTTTCGGGTGCGGATTTTCAGCAGGTAATCAAAATTCGCCGCCATCATGTGGCACTGCTCCACCGCCGAAATCTTGCGCACGGCGTCGTTGAAGCTGGCCAGGGCCTTGCTGCTGGTGTCGTTCAGGGTGACCTGGGCGAAGGCGATGTGGGAGAGGCCCAGCTTGGTCTGATTCACCAGCGCGGTGTAGCCGGTCAGGTAGCCCTGCTCCTCCAGCCGGCGCATGCGCACCTGGCAGGGGGTCTTGGACAGCCCCACCCGGGAGGCCAGCTCGGTTACCGTAATCCGGCCGTTTTTCTGCAATTCCCGGACAATCGATAGATCAATCCTGTCGAGATCTGTCATGGCTGCTATCCTTCTAGACACCGGCATCAAACCGGCCGCAAAAGTCAAAGTGACTGATTTTAGCCATTACACACGCCTAAATTAAGTTTCATTTCCCGAAAAAGGGAAAATAGGTCGCCATTTCCCCCACGTACAGGAAAACGGCAGGCACTGGCTTCGCTAAAATGCGGTCAAGATGCGATCAACGAATGAGGAGACAGCCATGGGACCGCAAGTAAGCGTGACTCCGTCACTGGAGCAAAGCCGTGAGGCGATCCGCCGGAACTACCTCGCGGACGAATACGAGGTCATCCGTCGCCTGATTGACGACGCGGCCCTGAGCCGTGAAGAGCGGGACAACATGTCCCGTCAGGCGGCCGAGCTTGTCCGCCGCGTCCGGGACAACGCCACCCCCACCATCATGGAGAAGTTCCTGGCCGAGTACGGCCTGACCACCAAGGAAGGCGTTGCCCTGATGTGCCTGGCCGAGGCGCTGCTGCGGGTGCCGGACAACTTCACCATCGTTGATCTGATTGAAGACAAGATCACCTCCGGCAACTGGGGCGCCCACGTGGGCAAGGCCCAGTCCGGCATGATCAACACCGCCACCCTGGCGCTGCTGATGACCAGCAACCTGCTCAAGGATTCCGAGCGCCAGAGCGTGGGCGAGACCCTGCGCAAGCTGGTCAAGCGCATGGGCGAGCCGGTCGTTCGCCGTGTGGCCAACCAGGCCATGAAGGAAATGGGCCGCCAGTTCGTGCTGGGCCGCGATATTGAAGAGGCCCAGGAGCGTGGCCAGTACTACGTCAAGCGCGGCTACACCTACTCCTACGACATGCTGGGTGAGGCCGCCCGTACCGATGCGGACGCCCAGCGCTACTTCCAGTCCTACTCCGACGCCATCGACAGCATCGCCAAGAACTGTGAAGGCGACGTGCGCACCAACCCGGGCATCTCGGTAAAACTGTCCGCGCTGCTGGCGCGGTACGAGTACGGCCAGAAAGAGCGGGTGATGAAAGAGCTGGCGCCCCGCGCCCTGGAGCTGGCCAGAAAGGCCGCCCGGGCCAACATGGGCTTTAACATCGACGCCGAGGAGCAGGACCGCCTGGACCTGTCCCTGGACGTGATCGAAGTGATCCTGTCCGATCCGGAACTGAAAGACTGGAACGGCTTCGGCGTGGTGGTGCAGGCCTTCGGCAAGCGCGCTGCCCAGACCCTGGACTGGCTCTATGCGCTGTCCACCAAGCTCGATCGCAAGATCATGGTGCGGCTGGTGAAGGGCGCCTACTGGGACGCGGAGATCAAGCGCGCCCAGGTGATGGGCCTGACCGATTTCCCGGTGTTCACCCGCAAGGCCTGCAGTGACGTGTCCTACGTCTCCTGCGCCCGCAAACTGCTGGGCATGACGGACCGGATCTACCCGCAGTTCGCCACCCACAACGCCCACTCGGTGACGGCGGTGCTGGAACTGGCCCGGGACGTCAGCAAGGAGAAATTCGAGTTCCAGCGCCTGCACGGCATGGGCGAGTCCCTGCACGACCAGGTGATCCAGGACAGCGGCATTCCGTGTCGCATCTACGCCCCGGTGGGCGCCCACCAGGACCTGCTGGCGTACCTGGTGCGCCGCCTGCTGGAAAACGGCGCCAACAGCTCGTTCGTGAACCAGATTGTCGATACCCGGATCACCCCGGAAGAGATCGCCCGGGACCCGATCGACGTGGTGGAATCCTTCGGCCGCAAGATTTCCAGCAAGGCGATTGTACCGCCGGCGAAGATCTTTGGTGACCAGCGCCGCAACTCCAAGGGCTGGGACATTACCGATCCGGTGACCGTGGCCGAGATCGACGAGGGCCGTAATGCCTACCGCACGCACCAGTGGCAGGGCGGCCCCCTGCTGGCGGTGGACAGCCAGAGCACCGACGTGCAGGAGGTGCGCAACCCGGCCAATCCGGAGGATCTGGTGGGGCAGATCACGTTCACCTCCGAGGCGGACATCGATGCCGCCCTGGACGCCGCCCAGGACGGCTTCAAGCGTTGGTCCGCCATGTCCATGGAAGACCGGGCCGCGTGCCTGCGCAAGGTCGGTGATCTGTACGAGGAACACGCCCACGAGCTGTTTGCCCTGACCACCCGGGAAGCGGGCAAATCCCTGCTGGATGCGATCGCTGAAATCCGTGAGGCGGTGGACTTCGCCCAGTTCTACGCCAACGAGGGCCTGCGCTATCAGAACGACGGCCAGGCCCGGGGCGTGATGTGCTGTATCTCCCCGTGGAACTTCCCGCTGGCCATCTTCACCGGCCAGATCCTGGCCAACCTGGTGGCCGGTAACGCGGTGGTGGCCAAGCCGGCGGAGCAGACTTCCCTGTTGGCCTGGCGAGCCGTGCAGCTGATGCACGAGGCGGGCATTCCCAAAGACGCCATCCAGCTGCTGCCGGGCACCGGCGCCACGGTAGGTTCCGCGCTGACCTCTGACGCCCGGGTGACCGGCGTCTGCTTCACCGGCTCTACCGCCACCGCCCATCGCATCAACACCGCGATGGCGGAGAACATGGCGCCGGACGCACCGCTGGTGGCGGAAACCGGCGGCCTGAACGCCATGATTGTGGATTCGACGGCACTGCCGGAGCAGGTGGTGCGGGACGTCATGGCCTCGTCCTTCCAGAGCGCCGGCCAACGCTGCTCGGCGCTGCGGGTGCTGTATGTCCAGAAAGACATCGCCGATCACCTGCTGGGCATGCTCTACGGCGCCATGGAGGAACTGGGCATTGGCGATCCGTGGCTGCTGTCCACCGACGTGGGCCCGGTGATTGACGATACCGCCAAGAAGAAGATCAACGACCACCTGGCCGCGTTCGAGAAAGCCGGCAAGCTGCTGAAGAAGCTGCCGGTGCCGGACACCGGCCGGTTTGTCTCGCCCGCGG
Source organism: Marinobacter sp. C2H3 (assembly GCF_037080155.1). Taxonomy (NCBI): domain Bacteria; kingdom Pseudomonadati; phylum Pseudomonadota; class Gammaproteobacteria; order Pseudomonadales; family Marinobacteraceae; genus Marinobacter; species Marinobacter sp. C2H3. The sequence goes on from NZ_JBBBNZ010000001.1 coordinate 791,364, forward strand.
TGTTGAAGGTCAGCGGCATCGAAGAGCTTGAGGAAGAGATCTTCGGGCCGGTGCTGCACGTGGCCACCTTTGAGGCGAAAGACCTCGACAAGGTGGTGGATGCGGTGAACGCCAAGGGCTATGGCCTCACCTTCGGCATCCACAGCCGGGTAGACCGCCGCATCGAGCGCATCGCCAGCCGGATTCACGTGGGCAACACCTACGTGAACCGGAACCAGATCGGCGCCATCGTCGGCTCCCAGCCGTTCGGCGGCGAAGGCCTTTCCGGCACCGGCCCGAAGGCGGGCGGCCCGCAGTATGTGCGCCGCTTCCTGAAGGGCGAGACCGTGCAGAAGCCGGCCCAGTCCAGTGCCAACGGCCTCGACGCCGCCAAGGCGCAGGGGCTGATCGATGCCCTGGCCGGCCAGAAGGCGCCGGCTCCCGAGGAGCGGGTAGCCGCCCTCAAGCCGGTGTTCGGCGAGGTGCCAGAGCCGCTGGATCTGGGCTACGAAGACATGCCCGGGCCCACCGGCGAGCAAAACCGGCTGTCCAACCACGCCCGGGGCGTGGTCCTGTGCCTGGGGCCGGACGCCGAGAGCGCCCGGGAACAGGCCGCTGTGGCGCTGTCCCAGGGTAACAAGGTGGTGGTGATTGCGCCGGGCGCGGACAAGGCCATGGCGGATGCCATCAAGGCCGGTCTGCCGGTGCAGGCGGTGGACGGCATGCTGGAGCCGCAGGCCCTTGAGTCCCTGAACGGGTTCGCGGCGGTGGTGAGCGTGGCTGAGACCTCGCTGCTGCGCCAGTACCGTACCGCCCTGGCCAAGCGCTCCGGCGCGCTGCTGCCGCTGATCACCGAGCACACGCTGGACCAGCGTTACGTGATCGAACGCCACCTCTGCGTGGACACCACGGCGGCCGGCGGCAACGCCAGCCTGATTGCTGCGTCCGAATAACGGCCGGCGACACCGCGGAAAGCAAAACACCCCCGGCGGGGCAACCCGCCGGGGGTGTTTTGCGTTAGGGGCAATGGATGATGAAAGGCCCGGGATTCCGCGTTCCCGGAAGCGCGTCAGGCCAGCGGCTCGATCACTTGGCCGCGTAGCGATCCCGAAGGATCCCCACCCGCTTCACGTACGCCTGGGTCTCGGCGTAGGGCGGCACGCCCTTGTAGCGGGTAACGGCGCCAGGGCCGGCGTTGTAGGCCGCGGTGGCCAGGCGCACGTCGCCATCAAAGCGTTTAAGCATCTGAGCCAGGTAGCGCACACCGCCGCGAATGTTCTCGGCGGCCTCAAGGGCATTGGCCACGCCCAGCTCCCGGGCGGTATCCGGCATCAGTTGCATCAGGCCCTCGGCGCCCCGGGGCGACACCGCCTCCGGGTTAAAGCCGGACTCCGCATGGATCACCGCCCGCACCAGCGCCGGGTCCACCTGGTAGGTGCGGGCAGCCGCCCGGACCTCATCCTTGTATGGGGTCACGAACAGGGGTGTCTTGTGCCAGTCGATCGGGGAATCCGGATCGCAGGCGTAGCACTGGAAGCGGATCACATCAAACGTGGCCGTCCGGGGCTGGAGGCCGCTGTAGGACACGACGCCGTTCTCATCCCGGTACCGGTAGACCGTCGCATCGGCGGAAGACGCCAGCGGCGCATCCGGCTGCCGGCGATTGGTGAACTCAACGGTGCCGTCTGGATGAACAATGCGCTGGATGCTGTCGGCCAGTGCGGGCAGGGTCAGCCCGCAAAGAAGGGTGGCGGTTAACGCCGTGGCAGCAAGAGAGCGTGTCATGGATGGCTCAGCATGAATCGGTTCGGTATGGACGGGTTCGGCGCTGTTGGTCTCGGCCGGTGACGGCGCGCTCCCGCGTTTATCTTACCCGCCGGCTTGCCAAGTGGCCACCGGCGCCTAGACTGAACGTTGACTGCATTCGACAAGGAAACGCCATGCCCTTTTCCCCCAACCATCTTTCCGAACTCAACCTGCTGCTCCAGTTTCCCTCGTCCTCCACTCAGGAAGGCATCAAGGTCCATAGCCACTCGGCGGCGCCGGAAACGGTCCGCGCGGCAGAAAGCCTGTTCTCGAAGGGCCTGATCACCCAGAAGGACGGCGGCTACCTGACGCCCCTGGGCAGCGAGGCAGTGGAGCTGACGGAGCAGTTGCAGGCGATCCTCGCGAGTTCTTAGACGAAAGCCGCTCCCCGGCGCCTGTCTCGCGCGTGCGCCAGCCTGTACACTAGCGGGCTGCGCACGCGACACAGAAGATGCCCTGACCATGCCCCCGGTTTTCTATTCGTTTTTCGTCCCCGCCCTGTTTGTCTGGCTCTGGAGCACCGGTTTTATCGGCGGCAAGTTTGGCCTGCCCTACGCCGAGCCGTTCACCCTGCTGATGATCCGCATGCTGATCACCCTGATTCCTCTTGGGGTATTGGCGGTGGTCATGCGCACCCGCTGGCCGGGCTGGCGGGGCGCCGGTCACCTGGCGGTGACCGGGTTGCTGGTGCACGGCTGCTACCTCGGCGGCGTGTTTTACGCCATCGACCAGGGTATGACCGCCGGCGTCGTGTCGCTGATTGTGGGGCTGCAGCCGCTGCTGACCGCTCTGGCCGCCGTTCTGTTTCTGCGGGAGCGGGTGAGCGGGCGCCAGTGGCTGGGGCTGGCGCTGGGCCTGGTGGGGGTCGCGCTGGTGCTGGCGGAAAAACTCGGGGCGCCGTCGGACGGTGCCGGCCTGCCACCCATGACCCTGGTCTGGGCGGGGCTGGCGCTGCTGGGGATTTCCCTGGGCACGGTGTATCAGAAGCGCTTTGGCACCGGCGCCGACCTGATCGCCGGCACCCTGATTCAGTTCACCGCCGCCGCCGCGTTTTTTGCCATTGGTGCCTTTACCCTGGAAACCCGCACCGTGGAGTGGACGCTGCAGTTCCAGCTGGCGCTCGGCTGGCTGGTGCTCGGGTTGTCGGTGAGCGCCATCCTGATTCTGATGTGGCTGATCCGTCGGGGCGCCGCCTCCCAGGTGGCCAGCCTGTTTTACCTGGTGCCGCCGGTGACCGCGCTGGAGGCCTATCTGCTGTTTGGTGAGACGCTGGGCCCCCTTGCCGTTCTGGGTGGCTTGGTGGCCATCACCGGGGTGGGTCTGGTAACGGTCCGGCCGGCCAGTGCCCGGCCCTGATTCCGGGCCGGCGCCGGCCCATTACGTTTTGTCACGCAGCGGGCGCTGACTTTATGATCCAAAGCGGCCATCATAACGTTCCCATTAGCATAAACGGCCAAAAGCATTGGCCGAAAATGACAAAACCGGGGGACAACGATGCGGGCAATTGCGGCAATCAGTGGGGGGCGGCTCGTGCGGGCCGTGTTTGGCGGGCTTTGGATGCTGGTGGTGCTGGCGGGCAGCGGTGCCGCCTCGGCGTCGGACCGGCTCTACATTTTTACCGAGAATTACCCACCCTACAACGAAGCGGTGGATGGCAAGGCCCACGCCCACAAGGCTGAAGACATCACCGGTATCTGCACGGACATGGTCAAGGCCATGATGGCCCGAACCGATTTCGACTACGTGATGAAAATGCGCGCCTGGAGCTATGCCTATAACTGGGTCCAGGAGCACGAGAATCACGGCCTGTTCTGCACCGCCCGCACCGACGAACGTGAAGACCAGTTCCAGTGGGTCGGGCCGCTGGCCCCCATCAAGTGGACTCTGTTTGCGGCCCCGGGCTCGACCCTCACGCTCAACTCCCTGGAGGATGCCCGCAAGCTGCGCATTGGCGGCTACAAGGGCGACGTCATGTCCGATTACCTGATCGACCAGGGCTTCAATGTGACCACCAGCATCTCCGGCGACGTCAACGCCCGCCGGTTGTCCCTGGGTGAGATCGACCTCTGGGTCACGGACGGTCTGGTAGGCCCGAAGGTGGCGAAGGAAAAATACGGCATCGAGGGCCTGCGCCCGGTATTGGTGTTCCGGGAAACCCCCATGTACCTGGCCATGAGCAAGCAGACCGACCCGGCGGTGGTCGCCAAACTGCAGAAAGCGCTGGACGCCGCCCGCAAGGCTGGGGAGATCGACCAGATCAACGCTCGATATCAGGCGGTCAAGTGATTGGCCCGGGTGGGCTGAACGGATCCCGGTGGGTCAGGGCGCCGGCGGCCGGCTCCGGCCGGTGCATCAGGTAGCCCTGGCCCACGTCGCAGCCGAGTTCTCGAAGGCGGTGCCATTGGTCCGGCGTTTCCACGCCCTCGGCCACCACTTTCAGGTTGAAAGCCCGGCCAATATCGACGATGGCGTGCACTACGGTTGCACCCTCGTCGGTATCGACGGCGTCGACAAAGGTCTTGTCGATCTTCAGTTCGTCCACCATCAGGTTGCGCAGGTAGCTCAATGACGAGTAACCGGATCCGAAATCGTCGATGGCTACGGTCACGCCGGCCTCGCGTAGCTGCTGAAGGTTGCCGCTGACCGCCCCGGTCCGGTTCATCAGCACCCCCTCAGTGATCTCCAGTTGCAGGGCGCTGCCCGGCAGCCCGTGTCTGCGGAGTTTCTGGATCACGCTGGTGGCAAAATCCGGCTGGGCGAAGTGGTCGGCGGTGATGTTCACCCCTACCGTGGCGCACGGCAGTTTCTGGTCGGCGAGCAGCGCCAGCACCCGGTCGATCACGTAACCGTCGATTTCCTCACCCATCGGCGTGGCCTCCGCCGCGGGGATGAATTCCCCTGGGGAAACCCAACCCAGTACCGGGTCCTGCCACCGTAGCAGTGCCTCACAGCCGGCCAGACCACCATCCTCGAACCGGTATTTGTGCTGGAAGTAGACCTCCAGGCGGCGATCGCGCAGCGCTGTTTTAAGGCGCTGGAGAATGTCCAGGCGTCGTTGCAGGCGGACGTGCTGCTGGGCGTCGTAGGCCACCAGGGAGCGCTTCTGGCGTTTGGCGTCCTTGAGGGCCGATTCGGCCAGGTCGGTCAACTGGTCCGGTGAGTCGGTATGGGTAGGGAACAGGGCAAAGCCGCCGGATGCCGACAGGTGCAGTATGTCGCCATCAATATCGTAGGGCTGGGCCAGGGGCTGGCGGATGGATTCGGCCAGGCTGTGGGCGTCCTGCGCGCCGGTAACCGGCGCCCCCACAAAGAATTCGTCGGCGCCAAATCGGCCGACGATGGCGGGCCGCAGCAGAACGCTCCGGATACGCTGGGCGGCCAGCAGCAACAGCGCATCGCCCACATGGTGGCCGTGTTTCTGGTTAACCAGCCCGAAACTGTCGAAATCGAAGGCCATGACTGAGAACTGCCGCTTCTGGGCAATGTTCTGCTGGAGCGCCTGCAGAAAGGCCCGGGCGTTCAGCGCCCCGGTCAACTGATCGTGGGTCTGCAGGTAGGTGGCTTCCAGCAGGGCCCGCTCCCGGTCCGAGACATCAATGCCAAACCCCTGGATTTCCTCATCGTCGGAGGGCAGCCGGTGGAATCGCCACTGGATGAATCGGGCGTCGTCACCGGCGGAGAAGCGGATCACCAGGTTCAGCTCCTGTCTGTGTCCCCGGGGCCGGACCAGGGCCTGCATGGCCGTTTGCTGCTCCTCCGACAGGTTCCCCCCCAGGTCGTCCAGCCGGTAACCCAGCGCTCGTTCAGGCGCGCGGCCAATCAGCTCGGACAGCGCCCGGTTGAGGAAGGTCAGCCGGAGGCTCCGGTCCAGCCGGCAGACCATCTGGCTCTGGCTCTCGACGATGTCATGGTAACGCTCTTCCGAGCGCCGTAGCCGCTGCAGGGCCGTGTAATGCTCGGTCAGGTCATGGCAGATGCCGACGAAGCCAACGTCACCGTCGATCTCGAACTTGCCCACAGACAGGTACATCGGGAAGGTGTGACCGTCCCGGCGGCGGCCCTCGACTTTACGGCCCACCCCGATCACCCCGGTGTGCCCGGTGTTCAGGTGGTCCTCGATGTAGGCGTCGTGGTGGACGGCGGTCTCCGTGGGCATGAGCATGGACACGTTGCCGCCCAGGACCTCATCGCGGGTGTACTGGAACAACTGCTCGGCGGACCGGTTGAAAGAGGTCACCACGCCGCGCCGGTCAATGGTGATGATGCCATCGACGGCTGCCTCGGACAGGGCCAGAAACTTCGAATCAACAAGGTGGGCAGGCGGTTTTACAGCGTTTGGCACCGGTAGAGCTCCTTCGAGGTGCGATCCATCCATGTCGGCAGGCCGGGAACGCGCGTTATCGACGACATGTCCCGCTCGAAGTATAGGTCAACGCCGGCGGAAAACCAGCTTGTTGGCGGCGATCAATGCCGGGCCAGTCGGTAACGCCGCTCAGGTCGCCCCACCGTTCCGTACGACACGTCGGCCTCCAGTTCACCGGTCCCCACCAGGTATTCCAGGTATCGCCGGGCGGTGGTCCGGGACGCGCCCAACTGACCGCCCAGGTCTTCAGCGGTCCAGTGGCTGGCCCCGTGCAGCAGGCGCCGGACGTTTTCCAGGGTCAGCGGGTCGATGCCCTTGGGCAGGCGCGACGGCCGGGCCGATTCGGCCTCGGGCGGGTTGCCGGGGTCCGTGCCGACGCGGGGCAGGAGTGCGTCCACGTGTTCCTGGGCCAGTTGGTTCAGGCCCTCCAGCCGCTGGCGGTGGGCCCGGTAACGCTGCAGGGCATCGTTCAGGCGCTCGTACACCAGCGGCTTGAGAATGTAGTCAAATACCCCGCCATGTAGCGCGTTGCGCAGGGTATCCACCTCCCGTGCGGCGGTGATCAGGATGACATCCGTGTGGCTGCCGCTGGCCCGCAGCGCCCGCAGCAGGTCGAGGCCGCTGCCGTCGGGAAAGTAGACGTCCAGTAACAGCAGGTCCGGCGCTAGCACTTCTACCAGGTCCCGGGCATCGGCGAGGGTGTGGGCAAGGCCACACAGCTCGACGCCGTCCATCCGCTCCAGGAAGCGGCGCTGTATCTCGGCAATCTGGGGGTCGTCCTCCACAATCAGGACGCGCAGCGCATTCAATGGGCGGGCTCCTCTGGGCGTTGGCGATCCATGTGCGGCTGTTTCGGAAGGTACAGGGTGAACCGGCTGCCTCCGTTGGGCCGTTCTTCCACGGTAACCGATCCACCCCAGCGGTCAAGAAACTGCCGAACCAGGTGCAGGCCATAGCCGTGATCATCGCCCTTGGTGCTGACGCCCTTTCGGAAAATGGTCTCCCGGGCATGGGCGGGCACGCCGGGGCCCTGGTCTTCCAGTTCAAAGATCAACTCCTCGCCCAGGTCGGTCATGGACAGTCCCACCCGGCCGCCGGCGCCGGTGTGCAGCCGGGTGGCTTCCAGGGCGTTGTCGATCAGGTTGCCGACCACGCTGACCAGTTGGTCCCGGGGCAGGCGCTCGGGCACGTCGGCCATCTGGCTGTCCGGGTCGATGTCCAGGTGCAGCCCCATCTCCCGGGCCCGGTTGTACTTGCCCAGCAGGCAGCCGGCCAGCACCGGGTCCGGCACCGAATCCATCAGCAGGCTCAACAGGGCCTGGTGGCCGCTGACCTCGTTGCCAATCAGGGCCAGGGCCTCGTCGGTGGCGCCCAGCTGGATCAGGCCGGCGATGGTGTGCAGCTTGTTGGAGTATTCATGGGTCTGGCTGCGCAGGGTGTCGGCGTACTGCTGGATGCGGGTGAGCCGGCGGCTGACCTGGTCCAGCTCGTTGCGCAGGCGAAAGCTGGCCACCACCCCGGTTAGCTGGTCGCCCTGGCGCACCGGCAAACGGTTGACCACCATCTGCCGCCCCCGCAGCCAGATCTCCCGGTCAAAGTCCGGCTCGCCCGTCTCCAGCACGGACAGCAGCTCGCTTTCTGGCAGCACGTCCAGAATCGGCTGGCCGGTCAGCGGGGTGTCCGGCGGCAGGCCCAGGGTCTCGCAGGCGGCGCGGTTGGCGGTGGTGATGATGCCGTCCCGGTTGATCGCGATGATGCCCTCTCGCACCGACTGCAACGTGGCTTCCCGCTCCTGGAACAGCCGGCCGATCTGCTCCGGCTCCAGCCCGAAGATCGCCCGTTTGAAGCGCCCGGCAATGACGATGGCGGCGATGATGGTGAGCATCAGCACCACGCCCACCACACCGTACAGCACCAGGTTGTAGCGCTGGATGGTGTTGTCGATCTGATCGAGGCCGTAGCCCACGGAGACGATGCCGATGATGTCGCCGCTGTCTGGCTCGATGATGGGCGCCTTGCCCCGCATGGATTCCCCAAGGCTTCCTTTGGCCCGGCCGACATAGGCCTGCCCCTGCTCGAGGGCCAGCCGGCCGTCATCGCCATCGTCGTCGGCCATGGAGTGGCCGAGGCGGCTCGGGTCCGGGTGTGCCAGGCGGATGGCATCGCGGTCGCCGATCACGATGAACAGGGCGTCGTTGGTCTGGGCCAGGCGCTGGGCAAAGGTATTCAGGAAGGGCACGTCCCGGGCCTGCACGCCGGCGATGACCGAAGGCGAGGCGGCCACGGTCTTGGCCACCATCAGGGCGCGGCGGGCAATTTCGTCATTCAGGGAGCGGTTCAGGTAGTAGCCGGCAAAGCCCCCGAGCACCAGCGCCTGCAGGGCGCCCAGCAGGCACAGGGTGAGGATCATCCGGGTCTTCAGTCGCGGTTTTGTCAGCACGGTCGGTCCGCAGGCGCCGGTGGCACGGTAAAAGGTTTGAAGGGCTGCGCCGTCCTCGGGCGTTTGAAAAGGGTACTGCAAGCCGGCCCGGGGTGCCCGTGTTCTTTATGAACACAATGGGTTTTATGCCCAATACACCCTTTACGACCACAAGCTTCAGCGGCCAGGCCCGGCGTTGATACAACAGGGGCGATACCAATACCCACAACAACAAATCGAGAGGTTCCTTCGATGCAAAGACCGATGCAAATCCCGATGCTGTTCAAGCGCTCCCTGGGTTTCGTGGCCGCCGCGGCCGTTTCCCTGTCCGCCCACGCCTGGCAACCCTCCGGCACCGTCGAGTGCCTGGCCCCGGCCGATCCCGGCGGCGGGTGGGACTTCACCTGCCGCAGCGCCGGTAATGTCCTGCAGGACCTGAGCCTGGTGCCCGGCAGCGTCCAGACGGTGAACATGGCCGGCGCCGGCGGCGGCGTTGCCTTCGCCCACACGGTGAGCAAGCGCGCGGATGACGATCAGCTCCTGGTCGCGGCCTCCACCGCTACCACCACCCGCCTGGCCCAGGGCCAGTTCCCGGGCATGAACGCCGACATGGTGACCTGGGTGGGGGCGCTGGGCGCCGATTACGGCATCATCGCCGTGGGCAAGGACTCCCCCTACCAGTCCCTGACCGACCTGATGGACGCGGTCAAAGCCAACCCGAAATCGGTCAAGTTTGCCGGTGGCAGCGCCCGGGGCGGCTGGGATCACCTGAAGGTGCTGATTGCCGCCAAGGCCGCCGGTGCGGACAAACTGCCGGCCATTCCTTACCTGTCCTACAACAACGGCGGTGAGGCCATGACCCAGGTGGTTGGCGGCCAGGTGGATGCCTTCACCGGGGATATCTCCGAGGCCACCGGCTTCATGGAATCCGGCGACCTTCGGGTGCTGGCGGTACTGGCCAACGAGCGTCTGCCGGGCAAGTTCCACAACATCCCGACCGCCAAGGAGCAGGGCATTGATGCGGTAGGACCGAACTGGCGCGGATTCTACATGCCCAAGGGCGCGGACCCGGAGGCCAAGGCCTACTGGAAAGATGCCATCAACACCCTGTACGCCAGCGACGAGTGGAAGCAGGTAATGACCAGCAACGGCCTGATCCCGTTCCACCCGGCCGCGTCTGAATTCGAGTCGTTCGTGAAGAACCAGGTGAACGACATTGAGCAACTGTCCCGCGATATCGGTTTGCTCAAATGAGCCGCGCCGGTGATCGCATCCTGGGGCTGGGCCTTCTGGTCCTGGCCCTCGCCTACGGCTGGGCGGCCCAGCAGTGGCCGGAACCGTTTGGTGGTGCCGAGGGCGTGGGGCCGGAAACCTTCCCCACCATTCTGTCGGTGATGCTGGTCGCCGGCAGCCTGTATCTGATGATCCGGCCCGATCCGGACGCCCAGTGGCCAGCGGCCAAATCCCTGATGGAGCTGGTGATTGCCCTGGTGGTGCTGGTGGCCTATGCGTTCCTGCTGGAGCCCCTCGGGTTTGTGATTTCCACCACGCTGGCGGTCGGAACCCTGAGCTGGCGCATGGGCGCAACCCCCGGCAAGGCACTGGCCACGGGCGCGGTGAGCGCCGTGCTGGTGTTCGGCCTGTTCAACTACGGATTGTCCCTGAGCCTGCCGGCTGGCCTGTTGGAGGTGCGCTGACATGGACACCCTCAACTACCTGATGGACGGGTTTGCGGTGGCGCTGACCCCGTACAACCTGATGTTCGCCCTGTTCGGCGCCTTCGTGGGCACGCTGATCGGCTGCCTGCCCGGGCTTGGCCCCGCCAACGGCGTGGCCATCCTGATCCCCCTGGCGTTTACCCTGGGCCTGCCGCCGGCCACCGCCATGATCCTGCTCACCTCGGTGTACGCCGGTGCCATGTACGGCGGGCGGATTTCGTCGATCCTGCTGAACGTTCCCGGGGACGAACCGGCCATGATGACCTGCCTGGACGGCTACCCCATGGCACAGCAGGGCCGGGCGGCGGACGCCCTGGCGTTCTCCGCCATCGCCTCCTTCATGGGCAGCCTGATCGGCTGTATCGGGTTGATCCTGCTGGCCCCGGTGCTGGCCCGGTTCGCGCTAACCTTCGGCCCGGCGGAGTACTTTGCCCTGTTCGTGCTGGCGTTCGCCACCCTGGGCGGGATTACCGGCAAGAACCCGATGAAAACGGTGGTGGCGGCGACGCTCGGGCTGATGATCTCCACCGTCGGCATCGACATTTCCACCGGCACCCAGCGCTACACCTTTGGTGTGCTGGAGCTGTACGAGGGCATTGATTTCATCCTGGCCATTGTCGGCCTGTTCGCCATTTCGGAGATGCTGCTGTTCATCGAGGCGCGCCTGGGTAGCGGCCACAAGATGATCCGGGTGGGCAAGCTGACGCTCACCTTCCGGGAGGTGCTCAAAACCGTGCCGACCCAGCTCCGTGGCGGTGTGCTCGGCTTTATTGCCGGCGTGCTGCCGGGCGCCGGGGCTTCCCTGGGCAGCTTTATCAGCTACACCCTGGAGAAGCAGGTGGTGGGCAAAGACGGCCATTTCGGCAAGGGTGACGTGCGCGGCGTGGTGGCGCCGGAGGCCGGCAACAACGGCGCCTCCTCCGGGGCGCTGGTGCCCATGCTGACCCTCGGGGTGCCGGGCAGCGGCACCACCGCGGTGCTGCTGGCCATGCTGATCTCCCTGAACATCACCCCGGGCCCGCTCATGTTCACCCAGCACGCGGATGTGGTCTGGGGCGTGATTGCGGCCCTGCTGGTGGGCAACGTGCTGCTGTTGGCCCTGAACATTCCCCTGGTGGGCGTGTTCGTGCGGCTGCTGTCGGTGCCGCCCATGTACCTGATGCCCATCGTCACCATGGTGGCGTTCGTGGGCATTTACTCCATCAGCCACAGCGCCTTCGACCTGTACTTCATGGTCGCTTTCGGCGTGGCCGGGTATCTGCTGCGCAAGCTGGATATTCCGCTGGTGCCCATCATCCTGGGGATGCTGCTGGGGCCGGAGATGGAGAAGAACCTGGGCCACGCCCTGGTGCTGTCCGACGGCGACTGGACCGTGCTCTGGAGCACGCCCCTGGCCATCGGGCTCTGGGTGGTAGCGGGCCTCGGCCTGGTGCTGCCGGTTGTGGTGGGTCCGCTGCTGCGTCGCCGGATGAAACGCGCGGCTGACCCGTCCCCGACCGCTCCCTGAGCGGCGGGGGATTCTCCCTAAGCGCTTCGGCGCTCTTTTCCACCGGGCTTCGGCCCGGTTTTTTGTGTCTCGTTTCGAATGAGGGGGAGCGCCTCAGCGGCTGACGACGCCCGCCACCAGGCGGCCCGCCAGGCCCACCAGAATGGCCCCGAACACCCGCTCCAGCCAGACGGTGCGCCGGCGCAGGGTGTCGAGCCAGCGGGGGTTGGAGAACAGCCAGGCCACCAGCAGGTACCAGCCGGTGTCGATCACCAGGGCGGTGGCGGCGTAGCCGAACTTGGCCAGCAGGGTGGTGTCGGTGCCCACCACCTGGCTGAACAGGGCCAGGAAGAACACCGCGATCTTGGGGTTGAAGAACGCAATCAGGAAACCATCCCGGGCCGCACTGCGGCTGGTGGCGGGGTCGGGCAGGGCGGCGTCGCTGTCCGGGGCGCGGGCGGTCAGGCCCTTGAACCCGATCCAGGCCAGGTAGGCGGCGCCGGCCCACTGCAGGGCGGTGAAGGCGGTGGGGGAGGCGGTGATCACGGCGGCCAGGCCAAGCACGCTCAGGAACGCGTAGATACCGACGCCCACACCGTGGCTGAGGGCGGTGATCACGCCGTTGCGCCGGCCGCCGCTGAGGGTCTGGCGCAGCACCAGTGCCAGGGACGGCCCGGGCGACATGGCGCCGAGGATGCAGATGGTCACAACGGTCAGCCAGGTGCCCAGGGTCATTAACGTCAGTCTCCGTACAGAATCCAGCGCGCGGCCTTTTCCGCGATCATCAGGGTCGGGGAATTGGTGTTGCCGCTTGTGATGGTGGGCATGATGCCGGCATCCACCACCCGCAGTCCAGTCACGCCCCGCACCCGCAGGTGCGGGTCCACCACCGCCAGGGGGTCGTCCGCCCGGCCCATGCGGGTGGTGCCCACCGGATGGAAGATGGTGGTGCCGATGTCGCCGGCCAGCTTGGCCAGCTCCTCGTCAGTCTGGTACTGAAGACCCGGCTTGAACTCCTCCGGCTGGTAACGGGCAAAGGCCGGCTGCTCGGCAATGCGCCGGGTCACCCGCAGGGAGTCCGCCGCCACTTTCCGGTCCTCCGGGGTGCTCAGGTAGTTGGGGGCGATGGCCGGCGGTACTTTCGGGTCGGCGCTGCGGATGCGCACGGTGCCCCGGCTGGTCGGGTTCAGGTTGCACACGCTGGCGGTGATCGCCGGGAAGCTGTGCAGGGGCTGGCCGAAGGCGTCCAGGCTCAGGGGCTGCACGTGGTATTCGATGTTGGCGTAGTCGTACTCGCTGGAGCTGCGGGTGAACAGGCACAGCTGGGACGGTGCCATGCTCATGGGGCCGGAGCGGGTCAGCAGGTATTCCAGGCCGATGCGGGCCTTGCCCACCAGGGAATTGGCCATGGTGTTCAGGGTGACCGCGCCGGTGACCTTGTACACCGAGCGGATCTGCAGGTGGTCCTGCAGGTTTTCGCCCACCCCCGGCAGGTCCGCCACCACCGGAATATCGTGGCTGCGCAGCAGCTCGGCCGGGCCGATGCCCGAGAGCTGGAGCAACTGCGGCGAACCAATGGCGCCGGCGCTGAGAATCACTTCCCGGCGGGCCTGGGCGATGACGACGGTGCCGTCGGGCCGTTCCACCTCCACCCCGGTGCAGCGGGGCACCTCGCCCGAGGCGTCGGTGGTCAGCGAGCGCACGTGAGTGGAGTGCCACAGGGTCAGGTTCGGGCGCGTTTCCGCCGTTCGCAAAAACGCCTTGGACGTATTCCAGCGCCAGCCCGAGCGCTGGTTGACCTCAAAATAGTCCACGCCTTCGTTGTCGCCCCGGTTGAAGTCCCGGGTGCGGGGCACGCCGGCCTGCACGCAGGCCTCGGCGAAGTCTTCGAGCACCTGCCATTTCAGGCGCTGGTGTTCTACCCGCCACTCGCCGCCGTGGCCGTGGTACCGGCGGTGTTCCGGGTCAGCGTCGCCGCCCGCGTCGAGCCGGTAGTGGTCCTCGTGACGCATGAAGTCGGGCAGGCAGTTGTCCCAGGCCCAGTCGGGCTCGCCGGTCACCTCCGCCCAGTGGTTGTAGTCCCGGGCCTGGCCCCGGATGTACAGCATGCCGTTGATGCTGGAGCAGCCCCCCAGGGTTTTGCCCCGGGGGTAGATCAGCGAGCGGCCGTTCAGACCGGGGTCCGGCTCGGTGCGAAAGCGCCAGTCGGTGCGCGGGTTGTCGATGCAGTACAGGTAGCCCACCGGTATGTGGATCCAGTGGTAATTGTCCCGGCCGCCGGCCTCAATCAGCAGCACCCGGTTGCCCGGATCGGCGGTAAGCCGGTTGGCCAGCAGGCAGCCGGCGGAGCCGGCCCCGACAACGATGTAGTCAAACTCGGTGGACGGGTCCGGGGTGTTGTTGTTGGTCATGTCCCTCTCCATACCCTCTCCATGCCCGATGCCACGCACCGGGCCGTCAGTCGCTCTCACGCACCACGGCCGGTTACTTGGCCGTGGGCATCACGAATTCGGCGCCGCCTTCGATGGAGTCGGACCAGCGCTGCATGATGGACTTCTGCTTGGTGTAGAAGCGCACGCCTTCCTCGCCGTAGGCGTGGGTGTCGCCAAACAGGGACCGCTTCCAGCCGCCGAAGCCGTGCCAGGCCATGGGCACGGGAATGGGCACGTTGATGCCCACCATGCCCACCTGGATGCGGCGGCCGAATTCCCGGGCCACGTGGCCGCTTTCGGTAAAGCAGCTGACGCCGTTGCCGAACTCGTGGTTATTGATCAGCTCGATGGCGGAGCCGACGTCCGGCACCCGCACGCACACCAGCACGGGGCCGAAGATTTCCTCCCGGTAGATGGTCATCTCCGGGGTGACGTGATCGAACAGGGTGCCGCCCATCCAGAAACCGTTCTCGCAGCCGTCGCCGGTGGTGGTGGCGTCAAACTCGCGGCCGTCCACCACCAGTTGCGCGCCCTCGGCCACGCCTTTTTCAATGTAGCCGGTGATGCGCTGGTGTGCGCCCGCGGTCACGATCGGGCCCATCTCCGCGTCCAGCTCCCGGCCGTCTTTCACCTTCAGGGTGCGGGCCCGCTCAGCGAGGCGGGGCACCAGGGTGTCCGCCACGTCGCCCACCAGCACCGCCACGCTGATGGCCATGCAGCGCTCGCCGGCGCTGCCATAGGCGGCGCCGATCAGGGCGTCGACGGCTTTGTCCAGGTCCGCGTCCGGCATCACCACCATATGGTTCTTGGCACCGCCCAGGGCCTGCACCCGCTTGCCGTGGCGCGCGCCCTGTTCGTACAGCAGGTTGGCGATGGGGGTGGAGCCGACAAAGCTTAGAGCTTGTACGTCCGGGTGTTCCACCAGCGCTTCCACCGCGTCCTTATCGCCCTGGACCACGTTGAACACACCCTCCGGCAGCCCCGCCTGCTTCAGCAGGTCTGCGATCATCAGAGACGCGCTCGGGTCCAGGGGGCTGGGCTTGAGGATAAAGCAGTTGCCGGCGGCGATGGCCACCGGGAACATCCACATGGGCACCATGGCGGGGAAGTTGAACGGCGTGACGCCGGCCACCACGCCCAGGGGCTGGCGCACGGTCCAGTTGTCGATGCCGGTGCTGACCTGCTCGGTGTAGTCGCCCTTCAGCAGCTGCGGAATGCCGCAGGCGAACTCGACGATATCAATGCCCCGGGCCACTTCACCCTGGGCGTCGGTGAACACCTTGCCATGCTCGGCGGTGATGGCCCGGGCCAGGTCGTCCTTATGCCGGTTTAGTAGTTCCAGGAACTTGAACAGCACGCGGGCCCGGCGGATGGGCGGGGTGTCGGCCCAGGCCGGAAAGGCGGCTTTGGCAGCGGCAACGGCAGCGTCGACGTCCGCGCGGTTGGCCAGCGCCACCTGGCCGGTCTCGGCGCCGGTGGCCGGGTTATAAACGGCCTGGGAGCGTTCCGATGCGCCTGACGTTATTTGCCCGTTGATATAATGCTGGATCGTTGCCTGTGCCATAAGGTGCCTC
Source organism: Marinobacter sp. C2H3 (assembly GCF_037080155.1). NCBI lineage: Bacteria > Pseudomonadati > Pseudomonadota > Gammaproteobacteria > Pseudomonadales > Marinobacteraceae > Marinobacter > Marinobacter sp. C2H3. Next base: position 807,141 of record NZ_JBBBNZ010000001.1, read on the forward strand.
GCGGTGGTGGGTGCGCGTCGCCTGGCGTGCCCAGCCGGCGGGAATCCGGGGCGGGCGTTGGAGCGGCGACGCCGATCGTATCGGGGTTGGTTTCATAGGTCAGGCTAGTGCGCTGTGGCGCTGCCGGCAATTGAGATTTTCAAAAGGTCGGTATAAGGTTTTCTTATATTGGTCGGGCGATCACGTCCGGCTGCGCCAGCGCACAGGAAACCACCCCGATGATCCCGATCCAGGAACTGCGGGCCTTTGTGACCGTTGCCCGGGAAGGCAGCGTGTCCCGGGCCGCCGAACGGCTGCACCTGACCCAGCCCGCGGTCAGTCTCAAACTCAAACAGCTGCAATCAAGCCTGGAGCTGACGCTGTTTCAGCGCCATCCCCAGGGCCTGTCGCTGACCGCCGACGGTCAGGCGCTGCTGCCTGCGGCGGAACATGCGCTCTCGGCGCTGTCCGCATTCGAACAGAGCGCCCGGGCGCTGCACAGCACGGTGCACGGGCGGTTGCGTATTGGCACCATCGTGGACCCGGAGTTCATCCGCCTCGGGGCGTTCCTGCACCGGCTGGTGGAGCGGGCGCCGCAACTGGAAACCGAGCTGCGCCAGAACATGAGTGGCAGCGTGCTGTCCCAGGTGCGGGACGATTCGCTCGACGTGGGGTTCTTCCTGGCGGCGCCCGGGGAGGGGGCCGGCGCATTTGCAGACATCGTGGACCACTGCGAGCTGACCCGGTTTGAGTACTACGTGGTGGCGCCGCCGGGCTGGCAGGCCCGGGTGGCGGGTCTGGACTGGGCCGGCCTGGCCCGGTTGCCCTGGGTGGTGACGCCGGAAAACTCGGTGCATCACCGCTTGCTGGATGCCACTCTGGCGCCCCTGGGGCTGGAGCCCCTGGGCGTTGCGGAGGTGGATCAGGAGGCCTGCATGCTGGATCTGGTGAGGGCCGGCGTTGGTCTGAGCCTGGCCCGGGACGCCCTGGCCATGGCCGAGCAGCAGGAGCGGGGCCTGGTGATTGTGCCCGGCGTGCGGCTGCCCTGCGCCCTGAGCTTTATCTGGCGTCGGGACCGGGCCGGCGAGCCCGCCATTGCCGAAGCCCGGCAGGCGCTGGGCCGGGTCTGGAACGGGCTCTAGGCGGGCGGTCGTCAGCCCAGGGTCGTGTCCAGAAACATCATCAGGGAGAAGCCGGCCATCAGGCAGAAGGTGGAAAGAATCTTCCATTCCCGGTGATGGGTTTCCGGAATGATCTCGTTGCTGATGATGAACAGCATGGCGCCGGCGGCAAAGCCCAGGGTCCAGGGCATGGCCGGCTCTGCCAGCCACACCAGGGTGGCCCCCAACACGCCGCCGACGGGTTCGGCCAGGCCGGACAGCAGCCCGATCAGGAACGAGCGGGTTCGGGAATAGTTCACCGCCATCAGCGAGAACGCCACCGCCATGCCCTCGGGGATGTTCTGCAGGCCGATGCCGGTGGCCAGGATGTACCCGTTCTTGACGTCGCCACCAGCAAAACCCACGCCCACGGCCATGCCTTCCGGGAAGTTGTGCAGGGTGATGGCGATGACGAACAGCCAGATGCGCCGCAGACGGGAGGCGTCCGGCCCCTCGCGACCCAGTTCAAAGTGTTCGTGGGGCAGGCGCTGGTGAATGTAGTACAGCGCGCCGCCCCCACACATCAACCCGGTGATCACAATCAGCGAGGCGATCCAGAGATGGCCGGTGATGGTCTGGCCGTAGTCCAGCCCCGGCTGGATCAGGGAGAAAAACGACGCCGCGAGCATGACGCCGGCGGCGCCCGCCAGCAGCGCGTCCTGTAGCTTATGCGAAGGCGCGCGAACAAAAAACACGGTCAGGGCGCCAATGCCGGTGGCCAGGCCAGCGGCCAGGCTGGCGAGCGCGCCGAGCCAAACAATACTGACATCTGGGGACATGCGGGCTCCTTAGACGGCGAATTCCAGAGGATAGCAGGTGTCGGCGGAAAGCATGAGGTGACGGGAGAAGCGACGGAGCCGGCCAGGGGCCGGCTCCGAACGTTGCCTTGCAGAAGTCAGCCTGGCTGACCGGGGGGCTCAGGCGCCCTGGCGTGCGCGCCAGGCGCGCTCGTTGCTGAGAGTGGCCTTGGGCTGGAGCATGGCGAAGTCCAGGTCCGCGATTTCCTTGCCGTCTTTCAGACGCTGGACAAAATCCGGGTTGGCCAGGGCCTTTTTGCCGACGGCCAGCAGGGCGCCGGGGAAGCGGGCCGCAATATCCATGTGGTTGGTCTCATCGATGCCGCCGTTGACGATCAACGCCAGCCCATCGACGCCGGCGGCCACGCTCGCCAGGCTCTGGTCACTGTCCACCAGGTGCGGGCGGTCGACGGCGCCGTCGGTGGTGTGGACAAAGTCGGCGCCAGCATCCCGCACGGCTTCAACGATGCGTCGGAAACCGGCCTCACCTTCGGGCAGTTGGTAGTCCGGGTCGGTCACCGTGGCCTGGGACAGGCGGATGCCCACCGGGAAATCGTCGCCGACTGCGGCGCGAACCGAACGCACCACCTCCACCACGAAACGGAGGCGGTTCTCCAGGCTGCCGCCCCAGGTGTCTTCGCGACGGTTGAAATGGGTGCTGAGGAACTGGTTGAGCAAGTAGCCGTTGGCCCCGTGGATTTCGATGCCGTCAAAACCGGCCCGCTTGGCGTTGCTGGCGGCTTTGGCAAAGCCGTCGATGGCGGCGCGGATGTCGTCGTCGGTCATGATCGTGGGCACCTGCCAGGCGGCCTGGTCGCCGTAAAGTCCCAGGGGCGCGCCCTTGGGGGCCACGGCGCTTGGCGCCAGGGGGTGGTCCTGGAAACGGTTGGCCTGGAACTGGGCGCCGGCGTGCATCAGTTGCGCGACGATCTTGCTGCCCGCCTGGTGCACCCGCTCGACGATGCGCCGCCATCCGGCCACCTGGGCGTCGTTGGTCAGGCCCGGCTGGTTGGCGTAGCCCTGGCTGGCCAGGTTGTCGGTGTAGGTGCCCTCGGTGATGATCAGGCCGAAACCGCCCCTGGCATAGCCTTCATACTGCTCTGCCATCAGGTCGTTCGGGGTACCGTCGGGCTCGGCGCTGGTGCGGGTCATGGGGGCCAGGGCAAAGCGGTTGGGAAGGTCCAGGGAAGAAAACCGGACAGACTGCATCACGTCGCTCATGAACGTCCTCACTGTCAGTGAATGAATATCACCTTAGATGGGGCCAGCCGGCGCCGCTTAAAGCGAAGAAAATCGACGCTGCCTGTCAGAAATTTTGAACAACCGGCGCGCGCTCACGCTGCAGGGCCTGATTCAGGGAGGCAAACAGACGGGCCTGGAAGGCCGGATCGAGGGGGTACAGGTGGCCGATGCCGGGTAAGAGGGTCAGGCGGGCCTGGGGCAGGGCGCCCGCCAGGTGCCGGGCGTAATCGGGGGAGACGAACGGGTCGTCTTCACCCTGGTAGACCTCAATGGGCGCCGGCACCCGATCCAGAGAAAAGCCCCAGTGGCCAAGTTCGGTCAACAGGTCCGTGGCGATGGCGTTGCCGCCGCTGGCCAGGCAGAGACGCTGGTCTTCCCGGAAGGCCGCCTCGACACCGGGCAGCGCCAGTATCCGCCGGTCATCGTCACTGACCAACTGTTGGGCTTCCCGCAGGTATATGCCGGGGTACCAGCGGGACAGCCTCACGATCAGCCGTACCGCCCAGCGCACCAGGGTCGGGCTCAGGCTGGCCAGGCGCGGCCCGGGCCAGCGGGTGCCTTCAATCAGCGTCTGTCGGCCGGGGAACTCGGCAAAGTGGGTGTAGCCGGAGAGGCACAGGCCCCGGTCCATCCGGTCGGCCAGGGCGTAGGCGCAGGCCACCGTTCGGGAGCCGCCGCTGGACCAACCCAGGTGGGTGAAGCGGTTGAGGCCCAGGGCGTCCAGCAGCTGGCGCACGTCGTCGGGGTAATCCAGCAGGCGACGACCCGGTTGGTAAGTGGAGCCGCCGATGCCGGGGCGGTCCGGGGCCAGAATCCGGAAACCGTAGCGCCGGGCCTGCTCGTCAAACAGACGGCCTTCGAGCCGGGAGCCGGGCATGCCGTGGGCAAACACCAGCGGATACCCCTGCGGATCGCCGGTGTCCGTGTAGGCCAAGGTTCGGCCGTCGGCGAGGGTCAACCGGTGATCGGCCGCAGCGCTGCCGGTCGTCATCGGCACTGGCTCATCCCGCCTCCCGGGGCGCCTGGTGCAGTTGCTGCAGCAGGCGCGGATCACGCTCGTAGAGATCGTCCCGGAACTGGATCACCCCGGCATCGTCCACCCAGGCGGTCCAGTACTGGATGTGCACCGGCAGGGGTGCGGGCAGCATGACGGTGCGGGTGTTCGCCTCCTGCAACGCCTCCGACCACTGCTCGCCGCTCCATCCCAGTAGCTGTTGGGCCAGTTCGGCGGCCTTCTCCACCCGGATGCAGCCAGAGCTGAAGCCCCGGGACGATTTGCCGAACAGTTCCCGGGCCGGCGTGTCGTGCAGGTACACGTCGTATTTGTTCGGGAACATGAACTTGACCCGGCCCAGGGCATTGAGCGCGCCGGGGCCCTGCACCAGTTGGTACGGGAAGTGGTTCTTGGACAGGGCGCCCCAGTCGATGGTCTGCGGGTCCACCCGCTGGCGGTCGGCGCCCCAGCCGGAATACACCTGCATGTTCAGGCGGGAAAAATAGCTCGGGTCCTTTCGGATCATGGGCAGCTGGTCCTGGATCATCAGCTTGCGGGGCACCGTCCAGGTGGGGTTGAGCACCAGGTAGCGAATCTGATCGGAAAACACCGGCGTTTGACGGTAGGGCCGGCCGACAATCACCCGGCTGGCGAGTACGGTCTGCCCGCCCTGTACCAGCGCCAGGTTGAAGCCGGCAATGTTCACCAACACGTAGTTCTCGCCGAGGGAGTCGGGCAGCCAGCGCCAGCGCTCCAGGGAAGCATCGATCTGGTCAATCCGCGCCTTAGGTGACAGGTTCAGCGCCGCCAGTGTGCCTTTGCCAATGACGCCGTCGTCGTCCAGCCCGTGCCGTGCCTGAAAGCGCCGAACGGCGGCCTCCAGGTCCAGATCGTACGCCATCGGGTCGGCGAGAGGGTCACCCGCGTCGGCGTCGGTGGTGACCGCATGGAGGTCACCCAGTGCCATCAGCCGGTCGCGGATGGCCACCAGTCGCTCGTCGGTACTTCCAGGTTTGATCGCCGGGCCGGGCGGCAGCACTGGCCAGGGCGCGTCGGCCAGCGCGGCCAACCGCTCGCGGGCCCGCATGAGCCGATGGTAGTCCTCGTTGTTCGGGCGCAGGCGGTTGAGAGCGTCGGCCGGGTCGCCGCTCGCCAGGGCCTGGGCCAGGGCCTCGGCCAGGTCGATCTGGGGGCGGGCAGCGGTCCACTCGGCGTGGATGGATTCCGGGTTGACCTTGCCCTGGGCCAGGTGGGAGGCGGCCATCAGAAAGGCGTCGGTGAACAGAAGATCCCGGTCCGCCCGGTGGCCGTCGGTCAGTTCGTCATCCGGTGTCTGAGCCAGCTGATCGAGCACCGGGCCGTGATAATCCTGAGGGTTGAGCCCGTCGCCGTCCAGGGCCAGCACGGCGTCAGCAAGGGCCCGGCGCTGGTCGGCGTCGGTCCAGACCAGCCGGAAGCCCTCACGCTCGTAAAACCGGCGCAGGGTCTGGCGCGCAATCAGCACTTCGCCGTCCAGGCTGATGGCGTAACCCGCCTGCAGGGCGTCGAAGCGGTCGATCAGGTCCATATCCGGGCTGGTCTGTGCCTTGGCCAATAAAGGTAGGGCGAGGGCCAGAAGGATCATGGCCAGGGCAGCGGGCAAACATCGTCTGCGGCGAACAACAACATCCATGGTGCGGTCTCATCGGGTGTGGATCGGGTTACCAGAGCGCCATCTGGTCGCCGGCGGGCCGGCGGAACCGGTCGGTCCGCAGGGGCTCGGCCTCATGCAGCGCCAGGCCCAGCTTGCGGGCACGCTGGGTAAAGCGCTGGCGAATCAGCTCGGCGTAGGGGCCGGCGCCGGTCATGCGGGTGCCGAATTGACTATCGTAGCTGCGCCCGCCCCGGAGGTCACGGATCCGGTTCATCACGTGGCTGGCCCGGTCCGGAAACTGGCGCTGGAGCCAGTCCTGGAACAGGTCGTCCAGCTCCAGAGGTAACCGTAGCATAATCCAGCTGGCCCGTTGGGCGCCGGCCTCCGCGGCCGCCGCCAGAATCGCCTCCAGCTCATGATCGTTGATAAAGGGGATCACCGGGCCGAGGATGATGCCCACCGGCACGCCCGCCTCCCGCAACTGCCGGATCACCGAGAGCCGGGTGGCCGGTGCCGCGGTGCGTGGCTCCATCCGCCGCTTGAGGTCGTTGCTCAGGGTGGTCAGGCTGATGCGCACCGAGCACAGGCCGTCGGCGGCCAGGCCCGACAGCAGGTCCAGGTCCCTCAGGATCAGCGCGCCCTTGGTGATCAGCGAAACCGGGTGTCGGTAGTCTGCCATCACCTCCAGCAGTGAGCGGGTGATGCGGTACTCCCGCTCGATCGGCTGGTAAGCGTCGGTGTTGACGCCGAGGGCAATGGGCTTTGGCACATAGCCCGGCCGGTCGAACGCCTCCCGCAGCCGGGCGGCGGCGTTCGGCTTGGCGATCAGCCGGGTCTCGAAATCCAGCCCCGGGGAGAGATCCCAGTAGGCGTGGGTGGGCCGGGCGAAACAGTAGATGCAGCCGTGCTCGCAGCCCCGGTAGGGGTTAATGGACTGGTCGAAGGGCACATCCGGGGACTGGTTGGTGCTGATGATGGTGCGCACGGTTTCCGCCACCACCTCGGTGGCCACGCTGTCCGGGCAAAGCTCGTCTTCCGGGGGCTGGTACCAGCCGTCATCCACCCGGTCGGTGGCGATCGGCTGGCAGCGGTTGGCGGGGTTGCGGTCGGTGGCGCGGGTCTTCATGGGATCACCAATACTGTTTAAATGTACAGTATTGGTGATGCTACTCCGACTAAGAGAGCCCGGCAAGCGGCGCCGCGTCTGGAACGCAGGCACCGCCGGCGGTTACAGTCGGAAGCGGCTGGACGACTCGGTGAGGGACTCGGTCTGCCGTGACAGGCGCTCCACGTGGGCATCCAGGTGCTGGCGGATGTCCGCGGTTTCCCGGGTGTGGCCGTGGATCTGCTCTACCTTCTGGGCGATTTCCTCGGTGGTGGTGGAAATGCCTTCAATGGACGAGACCACCTGGCTCATGTCGCTGGCCAGCCGGTCGATGGCCTGGCTGATCTGGTCGATGGCACCGGCGGCCTCACCGGCGCTCTTCTCGCCTTCGTCCGCTGCGGCCAGGCCTTCTTCCATCAGCCGGGTGATGGCGCCGGTTTCCTTGTTCAGGGAGTTCACGATCTCGGCGATGCCGTTGGTGGCGGAGACGGTTTTCTCCGCCAGCGAGCGAACTTCGTCCGCCACCACCGAGAAGCCCCGGCCTGCCTCGCCGGCCCGTGCGGCTTCGATAGCGGCGTTCAGGGCCAGCAGGTTGGTCTGTTCCGCCAGGCCGTTGATCACGCCGACGATGGAGTTCACTTTCTCGCCCACTTTGCTGAGCTGGCCGATCTGATCGTGGGTCTGCTGAATGCGTTCCACCAGGGATGTCATGCTCTCGGAGCTGCGGCGGATCACCCGGGCGCCATCCTGGGCGGCGCTGTTGGCGTTCTGGGCGGCATCGTTCACCGACTGGGTGTACTGGGCAATGTCCACCGCCGTGTGGGCGATTTCCTGCACGGCGGTGGCGGTCTGCTCGGTTTCTTCTTCAATCTGTTCACTGTTGTGGCCCATGCGGCCGATCAGCTGGTTCAGCTCGCCCTGCAGCTCCGCCATCGTGCGGTTGCCGTCGAGCACCTGGCCGATTACCCGGGAGACGTCGTCGAGCATCTGGTTGGCGGCCTGGCCAAGCTGGTTGAACTCGTCCTTGGGGTTTTTGCCCGGGGTCAGCCTCTGACTCAGGTCGCCGGCGGCCACCTGCCGCAGCAAGCCCACCACGTCGCCAAGCCGGCGGACGAGGGTGCGGGAGGCCGCAATCAGGGTAATCACCAGAACGATCAGCACCACCAGGCCGATCACCACGATGAACCCGGTGGCGGTGCCCCGTGCGTCTTCCGCCAGTGCGCTGGTGCTTACCACCAGGCCCGTGCGGATGGCCTCACCCTGGGCGGTGATCAGCTCGCGGATGGCGCTGCCGCGCTGGTCAAGTTCGCTTTTCAGGGTGGACAGCTTGCCCACCACCCCTTCCACGTCTTTAAAGGTGTTGGCAAACCCCAGGATGGATTCGCCGATGACGTTGTCCCGCCAGTCCATGTCGTCGACGGTGGCAATCATCTTGTCCAGGGTCTCATGGATGGTTTTGGCGTAGGCCGGGTCGTAGCTGTCCAGGTAGTCCCGGTAGGCGCCGGCCAGGGTGTTGGTGTCCTTGTCGAACAGGGAAATGCTGATTTGGCGCAGGCCGTTGTTGACGTAGTCGGCGAGCTTGGCCTTCAGGCCGTCGTTGTAGGTAAGGCCGAGCACCTGGCTGGTGTCGAGCCACTGCCGGCGCAGGTCGGTGTAGCCCGCCACGGCGTCGCGGATCTTGACGGCGGCGTCGGTGATTTTGGCGTCATCCAACGCCTTGGCGCTGGTGACCAGGGATTTGGCCTGGGCGTTCAGGGAATCGAGCCGGGTCAGGTAGGCGTCCACGCCACTGGCATCCAGCTCTTCGGCGAGGCGCTCAGACACCAGCCAGTCGTTCAGCAGGCCAAGGGAGGCGGATTCGTAGCTGGTGGCCGCTCCTCGCGCCTCGTAAGCGCTGGAGACTTTGTCCAGGCCGCTCAGGGCGGAGAGCAGAACCACCGCCAGCCCCACAAAGGTGGCGCCAATGAGTAAATAGAATTTCTGCTTCCAGGACAGCGCCATGGGTTCCTCCGGTGGGTTTTCCGTTAGCCGGCTTATCGTTATTGGTGAGCAACTGAGTATCGGCAGGCGTAAGCCAATCTCCAGTGTTTTTGTGCATCTTTTTGTGAGGGATAGGGCAGGGCCCGGGCGGGGTCACGACAGCGGGCAGCGCGGCGCTCCAATCGGCCGCACTGCCCGGGTATTCTGATGGGGCGCGCCGGGCGTTGCCGCCCGGCGGGTCAAACGGCCTTGCCGAAGAAGCGGCCGAGCAGGCCGACCTCCCGCACGTCGGGCACGCCGAGGGCGTCCAGCTGGTGCCAGGCCTGCTGCCAGTAATGGTCCGGCGTGTCCAGGGCGGCCACCGTCTGGCGCTCGTCCTTCTCGTAATGGGTGTGCTCGCCTGCGATGCCCTTGGCCCGGAGGTCCCTGGCCCAGAGCAACAGGGCCCCGCGCACGGTGCGCAGTAATTCACTGTAGGTCTGCCGGCTCAGGGATATGGCAAGGTCCGCGTTCAGCTTCAGGCCGGCCTTGAGGGCAGCCATCTGTTCCGGCTCCAGGGTGACCCGCTGGCTGCTCCCTTTCTTCAGGCCCTGGCAGGCGCTTTCCAGGGCCTTGATGCCATCGGTCAGGTCCAGATGGCCGAACTCGGCTTTCTGCTCCTCGCTGATCGGTGCGGCAATCCAGCCGTACTGGGGAGACCGGGCCACGATATGACCGGGGCACTGGCGCCGGTAATCGGGCACCTTGTCGGAATCCGGGTATCCGTCAAATTCCGACCGCAGCCAGGCCGCCAGGTTCCGATGGCGGAGCATCATGGCCAGCGTAATGGCGCTGGGGATGATGTCGGTCAATGTGTCGGCGCCGTCCAGAAGACGGGCCTCGAGTTGTTCAACAGATGCGGACATACGGCCTCCCACGCAACGCAGGTCCGTTAGCCTTCCGTTGCGGCGTTGTTGTTGTTCCCTCCTAGACCTTAGTCAAAGCCCGCGGGCGCCACCGTTGTAAAACGTTTTCCGTGCGTAACCGAACGTAAGTGGGCGTCCGCTTACGCCCGGTGCTTTGCGGCAGGCTGCTCGAAGGTGCTTTCGAAGATGCGATCGGCGGAGGCCGCCACGAATCCGGGGTACAGCCGGCCGGACGAATCCGGGTAGCGAAGGGCGAACTCGTAGAAGCATCCGGGGATGTCCGCGCTGCGGTCCGAGAACGTCACCGTGGCCCGGTCGGCGAGGGTGGCGGATTGCTCGAGCAGCTCCGCCGGCGAGCCTTTGACCTCACCTCCGGATGTGTTCACGGCAAAGCCGGCGTCCTTGAGCAAGGCGTTCATTTCCGCCACGGAGGATACCGACGTCAGCCGATTGATGCTCACCGTGAAGTGGTTGGCCCGGTAGCCCCAGGCGGCCAGCCAGCCGGCGTACTCGCTGGCCGTTGCCAGGGCCCGGTAGGTCCCGTAGCTGAGGCCCCAGGGCCGGCCGCCGTAGAGAAAGTCCGGACGGTTGACCATGGCCGGTGCAACCTGGTCCACCAGTTGATGAATCAGCGCCTGGATGTCCGTCGGCATCTGTTCGACCAACAGCTCGGAAATGAACACCTTCGGGGCGTTGTCGTCCGGGTGCTCGTAATGGCGCGCGAACAGCTTCTTGGCCTCAAAATGGTACTCCTGGCCGGGGCGGTAACCGAGCTCAAGAAACCGTTGGGCGATGGCATCAAGGCCGACCGGGGCCACATTGAAGGTGCGCAGGGCAATGTGGTCGTTGACGATGGGGGCAGGCTCCCGCGCCGCCAACAGGCGATGGATACGGTCGGCGGATGGGGTTGCGGCCCGGTATTGTTGCCAGAGCTGGTCGAACAGGTGGTTGAGGTCATTGCGCATGGCGGTGGTCTCCTCCGGCGATCGTGTGTCGGGTGGCTGGTCGGGCCGGGCCGATGGGCAGCGCCCAGGCGGTTCTGCTGTCCGCCAGGCCGAGCCGGGCGAGGACAGACGGCGCCAGGACAAGCCGGCCACGGGCCAGGTCGTCGGCACGCTGATGGGTGATCAGCGCGCGGAATTCCGTGACAGAGGTATTGGCCACCACCACCGGTTGATCGGCGCCGGCCCCGTGTCCGGGTTGGCCCCCGGTCGCGGTGATCGCCATCGGGCGGCTGTGGCGGACGCTGCGGATGCCGGCCAGCGGGGCCTCCACCGTGGGGCCAGCGTCGAACAGGTCCACGTAGCCCCGGAACCGGAAACCTTCCTGCTCCAGCAGGTGCAGCGCCGGTCGGGTCTGGGGGTGCACCTGGCCAATCACCGCCTGGGCGCCGGCGGTCATGAACCGGATGGGCAGCGGGCCGGCGGGCATCCGGTCCCGCAACAGCGCAATCAGCGCGTCGTCGGACAGGCGGGTGACCTCGGCAAAACTCAGATCCGCGACCTGCGGCCGCAGCCAGTCCCAGAACGGCGAACGTCCCTGATCGTCTGACACACCGCGCATTTCCGCAATCACCGTCGTGGCAAACCGCTCGGGGTGCTGGGCCATGAACAGGAAGCGCACCCGGGACAGCAGGCGGCCGGCGTGGCCATGGCGAAATGCGGGCCGCAGGTACAGGGAGCAGATTTCGGTGCAGCCGGTGTAACGGGTACCCCGCACGAGGGCGTCCTCACCCGGGCGGGAGGCGCGGCTGCGGCGGTGGAAGTGGCTGAGCGGGCGCCGGTGTCCGGCCGCCGCTTCGATGGCGGTGGTGCCAATCACCGCTCCCGTGTCCGGGTCTTCCAGCACGAACAGGTAGTGCTCGTCAGCCGGCTGGCCCACCGGCCGGGCAAGGCTGTCCTGGGCATGGGCAACCTTGGCGGCGAGCGCGCCCCGGTCGGGCATCAGCGAGGTAAAGCCCGGGCCGGACTCCACGGCAATGTCGTAGAGCGCGTCCAGGTCGCGGGGTTCGACGGGTCGGATCAGCATGGCCCGGTCCTCTGGCGGTGGTTCGAAAGGGTCTGGCGCCAGTATGCGTCGGGGTTTGATCAGATTGCAGTTTCAGAATGCACGAAATGCGCTAGAATTTAATCAAAATGACAGATTGAGGTGGCAATATGCCGCATCCGACGGATGAACGACTGCTGGCGCTGCTGCGGGAGAATGCCCGGGCCAGCGTGACCGAGCTGGCCAGAGCGTTACACGTGTCCCGCTCGACGGTGCAGAACCGCCTGGCCAGGCTGGAGCAGACCGGGGTGATTCAGGGCTACCGGGTGGCGCTGGGTGGCGACTACCTGGCCGGGCAGGTGGAGGCCCACGTCTCTATCAAAGTGGTCCAGAAACTGACGGAGCGAACCTATCTGGCCCTCGAGCGGATCCGGGAGGTGAGCCAGCTGTTTTCGGTGAGCGGTGAGTACGATCTGATTGCCATTGTGCAGGCCTCCTCGCTGGAGGCCCTGAGCCAGGTACTCGACGCCATCGGCAATCTTGAGGGCGTCGAGCGCACCAACTCGGCGGTGGTGCTGGAAACCCGCTTCCGCCGTTAGCTCACGGAGAACCCCTGTACCGGGAAGTGCACGTGCACCAGGCCGGTTTCCGGCGTTTCCCGGGCGAGTATGCGTTCGTTCGGTCCTTCATACACCAGGCGGCCTCGCACCGGGTCCAGCCCATAGTCCGTGGGCGCGACAACCACCGTCCGGCCGATCCCCTCAGCCTTGCCATCGGCGTCCGGCAACGCCACCGGCTGGGCGCTGCGAGCCATCTCCAGGGCGGCTTCCGCGGTCAGTTCGGTGGGCTGGCCGTGGCCAAACGCCCGCATGCGCGCCATCCATGACGCCACTTTCGGATAGTCCCGAAGCCACGGTTTGCCCGCGAGATCACACACGAACCACAGGCCGTGGTAAGCGGAAAAGTCCGCGATGCAGGGAGTGGCACCGAACAGGAAATCCTCCGTCAGGCGCTGCTCCATATCGGCCATATGGTTCAGGACGGTCTGCTTGGCCTCGGGGCCTCGCACCGGCCGAACTCGCGCCTTGCGGCCCATGGTGATGCGGTCCTTGAGAAACTTCAGGGTATGCAGCAGGGATGTCTGGCGCACCAGCGATCGCAGCATCTTCAGGTCGCTGGCGGCGATCACGCAGGCCAGGAAGATGTCCAGGTCTGTCCGGGCGACAAAGGCCTGTACGTCCTCCGGCTGGTCTTCCAGTATCAGCGACGGGCAGTTGCCGAGGCGGGCAATCTGCCGGGCAATGGTGCGGGTATCGCAGTACACATCGGCGCCAATCTGCGCCACCGGAATCTTGCGATACCCCCCGGTCAGCAGATCCAGCACCGGGCGTGGCGGCATCTCGGACACTTTGGCGGAATACCAGTCCAGGCCGGCATAGCCCAGCATGGCGCGGACCTTCTCTGAGAAGGGTGAGAGGTCGTAGTGAAACAGGACGAGTTCTGGCATGGTCGCATCCTTTCGATGACGGTCGTGTAAGAGCCCGTCAGTATGCCGGTCCGGACCCCGTGGTAACAGGGCGGATGATCAGGTTGGCCCGAGCGGCGGCCCGGAATGACAAACGCCGGCTAATGGCCGGCGTTTGTGGATGCGGGCAGCGGCATCGGCCGGCCTGCATGGGTGTTGCATCAGAGGCGTGGTGGGGCGATCAGTGACCGCCCTGTACCTGCGGCATATCCGGGGTAATCACCGGGGCCTTTCGGTTGAGCAGGCGAACCTTGCGGCTGATAAACTGCACCGCCTGCCTGGCGGCGGCCCGGGTGTGCTGGGCCCGAACCTCAGTACTGTTGTGGAGGATACTGGACGGCAGGGGTTGTGCGATTGCGTTATGGATCTGTGTCATAGCGCCTTCCTCCATTGATGATGGTTGCTTTACCCGCTGAGAGGGCGGGCCTGTGTTTGGTCTCTCTCTCATTTACTACACATTCTAGCGGTACGTTTTTGCAGTTCAAATACGGTAAACTTCGTACCCTTGTTGCAAATATGCAGTGATTATGGACTGGGATTATCTTCGATATCTGAGGGCACTTGCAATAGGCGGCACCTTTGCAAAAGCCGGAGAATTACTGGGTGTGCACCAGACCACCGTGTTGCGGCGTCTGGACCAGATGGAAGAGGCGATGGGCGTTCAGTTCTTCGACCGTCAGCCAAGCGGTTTGCAGCTCACCCCGGTGGGTGAAATGGCGTTCCGGGAAGCCGAGCGCCTGGCCACGGATATGGACAATCTGGAGCGCAAGCTGCTGGGCGATGACGCCGCGCCAGTGGGAAAGGTCCGGATCGCCCTGGAGGATGTGCTGATGGCGCACCTGGTCGGCCCGATTCTCTCTGAGCTGGTGCGGACGTTTCCCGAGATTGAGCTGGAAGTGCTCACCGACAACGATGTGGCCAACCTGAGCCACCGGGAGCCTGACCTGACCTTGCGGCTGGAAAACAAGCCCCAGGCGACCCTGGAAGGGGAGCGGATTGCCGCCATCGACTCGGCGGTGTACGGCGCCGCGCGCTACTGCCGGCGTAACCGGAACATGGACGTGGAAAACCGCCCGGAGGGTTGCCAGTGGATTGTGCCGGACGACACCTTCAGCCATTTGGCCACCGGCCGATGGTACCGGCGCCAGTTGAAGAACGTGACGTCAGTCATCCGCTGCAACAGCCTGCAGTCGATGGTGGCCCTGGCCCGAGCGGGGGCCGGGCTGGCGGTGCTGCCCTGCTACGTCGGCGAATCCGCGAAGGAACTGCGCAGGCTGTCCGATCCCCTGGACGGGGAAAGCGTGGACCTGTGGCTGCACGTGAACCAGGACACCCAGCAGATGGCCCGGGTGCGCATCGCGATGGAGTTCCTGGTGGAGCGGTTGCGGGCGCTGGAACCGGCCATCGAGCTGAGCGCCTCGCTGTGAACCCCGGCGTCGCCCCGCTCTGCTGAGGTCGGAAGACCGGGGAGGGTGGCTAGCCCTCGTCGGTACTGCAGAACGGCCACACCTGATACCAGCGCCAGCACTGGAATTCCTGCTCGCACTGTTGCAGCTGGTTATCGTACCGGAACGCTCGGTTACGCACCCGGGTGGCCAGCGAGCGGATCGCCGGTTTGGCCGCGTGGCTCCCCGCCTCATAACCGCCCCGGCCTTCGTGGTAAGCCAGGTACAGCCGCCTCGGATCGGTCAGGGGAATGCCCAGGCGGGTGTGGCTGAGGTGGTTGTACCAGCCGACGAAATCCAACGCGTACACCATGTTCGAGCGCACCGTCAGCCAGCCTCCATCGACGGCCCGCACGTACTCCTGCCAGGCCGGGTCCAGGGCCTGTACATAGCCAAACGCGGACGAGGGCCGGGTCCAGGGAATCAGCCCCCAGAGCTTCGAACGGGGCGGCCGGGCGTGGCTTTGAAACGACGATTCGTAGTACACAAAGGCCATCTGGGTGGCGATGGGTGTGCCCCAACGATCCTGTGACTGCCGAGCGGCGTCGTACCAGGCCGTGTGCTCCCGGAACACCTCGCACAGATTGTCCGGGTTGGCCGGCGGTCCCGGCTCCAGAAGGCTCAAACGCAGGGTCGCCCACACGGCCACCACCACACCCAGCGCCGGCAGCAGCGTCCACTGCAACCGCTGCCGCCATCGGCGTCGCTGCTGATTTCGTTGCCGTTTCGGTGATCGTGCTGCCATTCCTACCAAACCGTCATCTGAACCGGCCCCTGAACCCTTGCTGCCGGCCGCCGGCCGTGACATAAACAGGCCGAACGCCCGGCATTTCGGGCAGGCATTTGAACGAAAAGGATAGACACATGCGGTGGAGCACCCTAGTTAAACCTCTTTTAGCCCTCTCGCTGACCGCCAACGCCGGCCCACTGCTGGCGGCCGCCGCAACTGCGCCGACCACCACGGCATCGGCCGCGACGGCACCGGCCACCCCTGCACAACAGGCTCTGACCGCGTCGCCGGTGGACGATATCGTGGCCCAGTACCCGGCCATGATGAGCCAGGGCATCCGGGATGGGTTGGTGCAGAACGCTCAGGTGCCGGAAATGGTCGCGGATACCCTCGGGCGCATGATCAGCGCCAACGTGAAGGCCGAGGACATCAACCGCCGTATTGTCGATAACCTCGACCAGAACCTGACCGATGCGCAGCTGGATGCGGTCAAACAGTGGTACGACACGCCGCTGGCGGGCCGCATCGCGAAGGCTGAGATAGCCGCCTCCGCGCCGGCGGCGTGGCCCACCATCCAGAGCCAGGCGGCAGCGTTGAACAAAAAGTACCAGGGCACCGAGCGGGCCCGCCTGTTCGACCGGTTTGATCGGGCGTCCCGGGCCACGGAAAGTGCGGTTGATACCGCTATTGCCCTGCAGCTGAGTCTGTCGAGCGCGTTGTCCGCACTTCGGGGCGAACCCGTTACGCCGGAGCAGACCCGGAGCACCCTGGAAGCCCAGCGTCCGGCCCTGCGCGGGGTGGTGGGTCAGCAGGTGTACGACACCTATCTCTACACCTATCAGTCGTTCAGTAATCAGGAACTGGGCCTGTATCTGGCGTTCCTGGAGAGTGACGCGGGCTCGGCGTTCACGCGGGAGGTGACGGGCAGCATCCAGCAGGCCATTACCGAACCGGTCACCGAGCTGGGTAAGCAGATGTCGAGGATGTTGACGCCCGGGCTGTCGTCAGGGAACTGACTTGGCCCGGGAAAAAGGCGGGGCCTTTTAGCTGCGGGAGGTCACTTCCAGCAGGTGGTAGCCAAACTGGGTTTTCACGGGGCCGATCACCGTGTTCAGCTCGCTGTTGAACACGGCTTTGTCGAACTCGGGCACCATCTGGCCGGGGCCGAAGCTGCCCAGGTCGCCGCCGTTGCGGCCGGACGGGCAGGACGAGTGCTGGCGCGCGACCTCGGCGAAGTCCTGGCCACCCTCGATGGCGGCTTTGAGTTCTTCGCACTTCGCTTCGCTGTCGACCAGAATATGACGTGCGGTTGCCTGTGCCATGGGTTGTTCCTCTTTCATGTGGCTGACGAATCGGGCGCTCGCGCCCGGCGTGGTGGAATGCTGCCCGCCGGGGCGGATTGAGGCAAGCCCTTTGTGTCCGTGTTTTTCCGGTGGTCTCAGAGGCGCGGCAAATCTGTACAATGCCGGCTTCCATTTTGCCGGCCCCGGGCCGGAGCCACCGTGAAAGGTCTGTCGCTTGATTTCCACCGCCAACATTACCATGCAGTTCGGGGCCCGGCCCCTGTTTGAAAACGTATCCGCCAAGTTCGGGAACGGCAACCGCTACGGCCTGATTGGCGCCAACGGCTGCGGCAAGTCCACCCTGATGAAAATCCTCGGTGGCGATCTGGAGCCCACCGCCGGCCAGGTCATGCTCGAACCCAACACCCGCCTGGGCAAGCTGCGCCAGGACCAGTTCGCCTATGAGGACTGCACGGTGATGGACACCGTGATCATGGGCCACGAGGAGCTGTGGCAGGTCAAGAAGGAGCGGGACCGCATCTATGGCTTGGCGGAAATGAGCGAGGAAGACGGCATGGCGGTGGCGGACCTGGAGGTGCGCTTCGCCGAGCTGGACGGCTACACCGCCGAATCCCGCGCGGGCGAGCTGCTGCTCGGCCTCGAGATCCCCCTCGACGAACACAACGGCCCGATGAGCGCCCTGGCGCCGGGCTGGAAGCTGCGGGTGCTGCTGGCGCAGGCGCTGTTCTCCGATCCGGACGTGCTGCTGCTGGACGAGCCCACCAACCACCTGGACATCAACACCATCCGCTGGCTGGAAAGCGTGCTGGTAGCCCGCAACAGCACCATGATCATCATCTCCCACGACCGCCACTTCCTGAACAGCGTGTGCACCCACATGGCGGACCTGGACTACGGCGAGCTGCGGCTGTTCCCCGGCAATTACGATGAGTACATGACCGCCGCGACCCAGGCCCGGGAGCGTATGCTGTCGGACAACGCGAAGAAGAAGGCGCAGATTGCCGAACTGCAGCAGTTCGTCAGCCGCTTCTCCGCCAACGCCTCCAAGGCCAAGCAGGCGACCTCCCGGGCCCGGCAGATTGACAAGATCCAGCTGGAAGAGGTCAAGCCGTCCAGCCGGGTGAGCCCGTTCATCCGTTTTGAGCAGGGCAAGAAACTGCACCGGCAGGCGGTCACCGTAAAGGACCTGACCAAGGGTTTTGACGGTCAACCGCTGTTCCGCAAACTGAACCTGCAGATCGAGGCGGGCGAGCGGGTGGCGATCATCGGCCCGAACGGCATCGGCAAGACCACGCTGCTGCAGTGTCTGGCGGGTGCGTTTGCCCCGGATGAAGGGGAAGTGAAGTGGACCGACAGCGCGGAGGTGGGCTATTTCGCGCAGGATCACACCGCGGATTTTGCCGCGGACGATACGCTGATGGAGTGGATGTCCCAGTGGACCAAGGGCGGCGAGCAGCTGGTGCGGGGCACGCTCGGGCGGATGCTGTTTTCCGGCGATGAGATTGGCAAGTCGGTGAAGGTGATTTCCGGTGGCGAGCAGGGGCGTATGCTGTTCGGCAAGCTGATTCTGCAGAAGCCAAATGTGATGCTGATGGATGAGCCGACCAACCACCTGGACATGGAGTCCATTGAGGCGCTGAACCTGGCGCTGGAGAATTACCCGGGGACGCTGATTTTTGTCAGCCACGACCGGGCGTTCGTGTCGTCGCTGGCCACCCGCATCATTGAGTTGAAGGCGGATGGGGTGACGGACTTCAGCGGGACTTACGACGATTATCTTCGAAGTCTTGGGTATTTTTGAGTCCGGCTTTTGAGTTTAAACGAGTAGCCTGCGGATTCGGGGAGTACGGCCGGGTGGGCGTGGCTTTCCAAAACCCGCTCCTTCGGCCATCCATGGGCGCTTGAGCTACGCCATCCATGGCTCCGCACAGTTTTGGAAAGCCACGCCCACCCGGCCGCTCAGACCTGGGATTGGTCCGGTTCTGGGAAGGCCTACCCGCTCACCTGCGCGGACCTCGAGGTTGCCTCTTTTTCAGTCGAAGGTATTGCATTATGAATGCGACGAATATCGTTTCTGCGACGCGGCGTTGGGTAGAAGAGGTCGTAGTGGGTTACAACCTGTGCCCGTTTGCCAAGCGGGAACTGGTGCGTGAGACGGTGCGGTTTGTCGTCTCCGACGCGTCCACCGAGGACGAGCTGATCCAGGCTCTGCACGCTGAACTCCAGCGGCTGAACGACGAGCCGGAGATTGAAACCACGCTGTTGATTCACCCGCACCTGCTGGCGGACTTCAGCGACTACAACGCCTTCCTCGACGCCGCCGACGGCCTGTTGGCGTACCTTGAGCTTGAGGGCGTTTACCAGATTGCGAGCTTCCATCCGGACTACCAGTTTGCGGAAACCGAGCCGGAGGACGCCGAGAACTACACCAACCGGTCGCCGTATCCGATGCTGCACCTGTTGCGGGAAGACAGCCTGGAGGCGGCCATCGAGCGGTATCCGGACATCGACGGTATTCCGGAGCGGAACATTGAGTTGATGATTCGGATTGGCGCCGACAAGATGCGGGAAACGCTGGCGGCGATCAAAGCGTAAGCCGAGCACACCAAAATGCCCGCCGTAATTATCGAGAAAACCTCGGGTAAACGCTCTGTGCGATCATGGAGTGAATGGAAGGGCTGGTCGGGAGGGGCCGTTCAAAACTGTGCGGAGCCATGGATGGCGGAGCTCAAGCGCCCATGGACGGCCGAAGGAGCGGGTTTTGAACGGCCCCTCCCGACCAGCCCAAACTCCCAGCAACCAGGCTGCGAGAGGCAACTCGCCGCCACAATGAATGACCGAAGATAGGGCCAGACTCCATGGGACTGCTATTCGAACAAATCGACAGCCAGCCGTCGGAAATCGGCGAAATCACGCTTCGCCGCCGGCGCATCCCGGCCCTGGGCGACTCGGACATCTATGAGGTGAAACTGGGCGAAGAGTTTCTCATGTCCAGCCTGTTTGTGGATGCCGAAGTCGCCCTCGCGGATCTCGGCATCAACGCCACCGACGGCGACAACCTCCGCGTGGTGGTCGGCGGTCTCGGGCTCGGCTACACCGCCCGGGCGGCGCTGGCTCACGACCGTGTGGGTGAACTGCTGATCGTCGAATACCTCGAACCCGTCATCCGCTGGCACCAGCAGGGCCTTGTGCCCCTGGGCGCCGGGATCACCGCCGACCCCCGCGCACGATACATCCACGGCAGCTTCTTTGATCTCGCCCTCGCCGAGCCCGAGACTGGCGGCTTTGACCCCGGCGCTCCGGCCGCGCCTATCGACGCCATCCTCCTGGACATCGACCACTCCCCGCGGGCACTGCTCAACGACGCCAGCGCCAGCTTCTACACCGTCGACAACATCGGCCGCATGGCCCGGCACCTCAAGCCCCAGGGCATTTTTGCCATGTGGTCCAACGAACCCGAAGACGCCGATTTCATGGCCGTCCTGCGGGCACAATTCATCGACGTGGCCTGCCACGTCGTATCCTTCTACAACCCGTTCCAGAACCGAGAATCCACCAACACCGTGTATCTAGCCAGGAAGCCGTGACCACCCATCGAATCCGACCGTTCAGCGCCGGCCAGCGCCTGCCGGCGACCGACCAGCCACCCGTGCTGCAGGCGCCGGAGATCGCCGGTGCCGCACTGGCGGAGTTTATCCAGCGCCACCCGCGCCTGCTGATCCTCACCGGCGCTGGCGTCAGCACCGATTCCGGCATCCCGGATTACCGGGACGGCGACGGCGCCTGGAAACGCAAACAGCCGGTGCAGCACCGGGACTTCATGGACAGCCTCGCCACCCGGCGCCGTTACTGGGGCCGCAGCCTGATCGGCTGGCCGGTGATGCGCCACGCCACCCCCAACGACGCCCACCGCCACATCGCCGAGCTGGAACTGCTGAACCACAGCGCCCTTGTGGTCACCCAGAACGTGGACCGGCTGCACCAGAAAGCCGGCACCCACGGAGTGCTGGACCTGCACGGCCGGGCGGACGAAGTGCTTTGCATGAGCTGCCAGTACCGCTGCCCCCGGGACGAGGTGCACGACCGCTGTGCCACCCTCAACCCCGGCTTCCTGCGCTACACCGCCGGCACGGCCCCGGACGGCGACGCGGACCTGGACGTGGATTTTGACGATTTCCGGATCGCGGACTGTCCCAAGTGCGGCGGTATCCTCAAGCCAGACGTCGTGTTCTTCGGGGATTTTGTGCCCAAGACCCGGGTGACCACTGCCCTGGAGACGCTCAAAGCGAGCGACGGACTGCTGGTGATCGGCTCGTCATTGATGGTGTATTCCGGCTTTCGCTTCTGCCGGTACGGGCGGGAGTGGGGCAAACCCATGGCCACCCTCAACTTGGGCCGCACCCGGGCCGAGGATCTGGTGGATGTGAAGCTGAACGCGCGGATTGCCGAAACGCTCTCGGTGGCGCTGTCCCGGCTGTAGCTTCCGGCCTTCCCTGGCCGGATTGGCGTCAGACCAGGTTGTAGAGGAACACGGCCGCCACGGCCACCGGCGTCACATAGCGCACCGTGACGAACCACAGCCGGAAGGCGGAAGACGACATTGCCATCTCCGCCTCCAGGGCGGGTTTGGACATCACCCAGCCGGCAAACACCGCCACCGCCAGGCCGCCCAAAGGCAGCAGGATGTTGGCGGTCAGAAAGTCCAGCAGATCAAAGATGGTCTTGCCTTCCAACGCCGGGATGAAACTCATCGGCGTCACGTCGGACCACAGGTTCAGGGACAGGATCGAGGCAATCCCCAGCAGCCAGCACACGGTGCCAGAGATCACCGTGCTCAGGGTACGGTTCATGCCCTTGCGCTCTTCCAGCCATTCCACAATCGGCTCCAGCAGGGAAATGCCCGAGGTCCAGGCGGCGAACAGCAGGAGCACGAAGAACAGGGTGCCAAAGAAGCTGCCGCCCGGCATCTGGCCGAACGCCAGGGGCAGGGTCTGGAAGATCAGGCCGGGGCCGGCGCCCGGCTCCAGGCCGTTGGCGAACACCACCGGGAAGATCGCCAGGCCGGCCAGCAGCGCCACCACGGTATCAATGATCGAGACGGTGATGGAGGTGCGGGCAATGGACACGCCCTTGGGCAGGTAAGAGCCGTAGGCCATCATCACCGCCATGCCCAGGCTCAGGGTGAAGAAGGCGTGGCCCAGGGCCACCAGAAGGCCGGTGGTGGAGAGTTTCGAGAAATCCGGCTGAAACAGGAAGGCCGCGCCCCGGGCAAACGCGCCGGAGTTCATGGCGTAGCCCACCATGATCAGCAGCAGCACGAACAGCGCCGGCATCAGGATGGTCACCGCCCGCTCCAGGCCGGCTTTTACCCCTTTGGCCACCACCACCATCACAAGCACCATGAACACGGTGTGCCACAGCAGCAGCGTGCCCGGGCTCGCCAGCAGACCCGAGAACAGGCCTCCGATGGCGTCCGCCGACTGGCCGGCGAGTTGGCCGCTGGCGGCAGTGCCGATGTAGGAAATCGCCCAGCCGCCGATCACCGAATAGAACGACAGGATCAGAAAGCCGGCGAGAATGCCGATGGCGCCCACCAGCATCCAGGCCGGTTTCAGTCCGTCCTTGCGGGCAATAGCCCTCAGGCTGTTCACCGGGCTGCGCCCGCCCCGGCGGCCGATCATCACCTCCGCCATCATGATGGGAATGCCCACCACCGCAATGCACACCAGGTACATGAGCACGAAGGCGCCGCCGCCGTTCTCACCGGTGATGTAGGGAAACTTCCAGATGTTGCCCAGGCCCACCGCCGAGCCGGTGGCGGCCAGAACAAAGGCGAGGCGCGACGACCAGAGGCCGCGGCCGGCGGAGGCGGCGCCGGTGCTGCCCGAGAGGGTGGTGGAGCCAGAGGAAGACACAGACATAACAATCTCCTGCAGTACTTGTTGTTGTCAGGGAAAGCGCTGCCGCGGCCCGCAGAGGGGGTAACCAGGGGCCGGGCAGCCTGCGTGGCCGGAGGGTCCGGCCGTGGGTTACCCGGCGCGGGCGACCGGCCGCTGGGCCGTATCGGAAGCCGGGTGGTGTTTGCGGAAGCGTTCTTCGGCCAGGGCGTTGGCAATCTCGCCGGTGGGTCGGCCGCTGCGGTCCGCCCGCTCGAAAATTTCGGTCAGGGTGTCGCCGATGGTGTCCACGTGGGCCCGGATGGTCTCGGGTGAACTGCCGGCCCGCTCGTGGAACACGTCGATGATGCCGCCGGCGTTGATGGCAAAGTCCGGCGCGTACAGGATGCCCCGCTGCTGGAGGGCCTGGTCATGTTCAGGGCGGTCCAGCAGGTTGTTGGCCGCGCCGGCGACAATGGCGGCGCGAATGGCGGGAATGCTTCGGTCGTTCAGCACCGCCCCCAGGGCGCAAGGGGCAATCACATCCACCGGCAGGGCCAGGATGTCCTCGGCGCTGGCCACGTGGGCACCCAGTTCGTCCACCGCGCGGCGAAGGTTGTCCGGCTGCACGTCGTACACCCACAGCTCGGCGCCCGACTCCCGCAGGTAACGGGCGAGGCGGAAGCCGACGTTGCCAACGCCCTGGATGGCCACCTTCAGGCCCGTAAGGTCGTCCAGGCCCAGGCGATGTTTGACGGCGGCCTTCAGGCCGATGAAGGTACCGTAGGCAGTCACCGGTGACGGGTCGCCGGTGCTGGGCTGGCCGTCAAACCCGGTACGGCTGGCAATGCCGGCCACGTGCCGGGTTTCCCGGCCCATGGTTTTCAGGTCCGGGACGCTGGTGCCGGAGTCTTCGGCCGCGATATAGTGCCCGCCCAGGCGTTCCAGGGCGCGGCCCATGGCGGCCAGCAGGGCGTCGGACTTGTCTTTGCGGGGGTCGCCAATGATCACGGATTTACCGCCGCCCAAGTCCAGGTTGGCCAGGGCCGATTTGTAGGTCATGCCCCGGGACAGGCGCAGCACGTCCCGCAGGGCGTCGTCGTCGCTGGCGTAGGGGTACATTCGGCAGCCGCCAAGGGCGGGGCCCCGGGAGGTGTTGTGGATGGCAACGATGGCGCGGAGGCCGGTTTCGGCATCGCAGACAAACGACACCTGTTCGTGGAAATCAAATTCCGGGTGGCTGAACACGTTCATGACGCTTCCCTCTTGAGCCTGGCCGCCCGCGGCCCGGTTGTCGGCGGCAGGGGCATCTTGTTGTTGTCGCTCCGGCTTGTGGCCGGCGATGGCTGTCCTTCCCGGAGGTGTCGGGGTGCCCTTTTGGGGGTGGACAAAAAATACGCTAGAGTAAGTTTACGTGAACGTCAACCAAAAACGGCCCTCTCAGTGCGTGGTGGTTTCTACCTATACGCGATGGGGTCTGTTCGGCATAGCGTCTGCAGATGACAACTGACGCCTACCCCTACCGTTTTGATCGCCGGAAAATCCGCTCGGAATTTTTCCGGCTCATGCCCATTTCCCTGTTTGTGGTGGCGTTCGGCATGGCCTTTGGCCTGGCCGCTGTTCAGGATGGCCTGTCGCCCCTGCAATCCATCCTGATGAGCGTGGCGGTGTTTGCCGGTGCCTCCCAGTTCGCCGCGGTGGATCTGTGGGGCGCCACGGTGCCGATCCTGCCCCTGGTGGCGGTGGTGTTCGCGATCAATTCCCGGCACCTGCTGATGGGAGCGGCCCTTTACCCGATGCTGCGGGAGGTCTCACCGGGTAAGCGATATGCGCTGTTGCTGTTGCTGACGGACGCGAACTGGGCGGTGGCGGCGCAGGATTACCAGAACGGTCGCCGCAATCTGGAGGTGATCCTGGGCGGCGGCGCGGTGCTGTGGCTGGCCTGGGCGCTGGGGACGTCCCTGGGGGTGTATTTTGGCGGTCTGCTGCAGCATCCGAAGGCGTTCGGGCTGGATATGGTGCTGGGCTGCTTCTTGCTGGCGATGGCCCTGGGTGGGCGTAAGACACCCCGAATCCTGGTGGCGTGGCTGGTGGCGGCGCTGGCGTCCCTGGCCGCCTGGCGCTGGCTGCCGGCGAATACGCATGTGGTGGCCGGAGCCCTGGCGGGCGGCGTGGTGGGTCTGTTCTGGACGGAGCAAGGGCCGTCGAAAGGGGCGATGCAGGGAGCCGCGGATGAGCATTGAGACGACGCCGGCGGGGGTGCTGGCGCTGATCGCGATTATGACGGTGGTGACGTTGCTGACCCGGTTTGGCGGGGTGTTTGCGATGTCGTTTGTCCGCATCAGCCCGCGGGTGGAAAGTTTTATTACGACCATGGCCAGTTCGGTGCTGATTGCGATCATTGTGCCGATGGCGGTGGCCGGCGACCTTGGCGCGCTGGCGGCGTTGGTGACGACGGCGGTGGCGATGCTGGTGCTGCATCGGCCGTTGCCGGCCATTGCACTGGGGTTGGTGGCGGCGGCCTCTGTGAGATATGCCTTCGGGGCCTGAGGCAGCCTTCTTTTGGCCTGATGGTTGGGTGGTGCGCTGGTCGAACGTTGAGGATATCGCTCCTACTTATCGACCCTTTTGGACAATTCCCTGTCGTTCCAACCGCTTGTTAAATCCTGATCGGTTGTGCACCTACTGCACGTCACCTTCCTCTCGCCCTTCCATCGGGTTTGTCGATCTGAGTGCCAGTTCACCAATACCGGGGAGTTTGATGCCCAGGGCCAGGGGATTCACGCCCACGGATAGGCCAAGCAGGTTCAGTTCGAGCCCTTCGCGGACGCCGGCGAGAATACCGAAGTAGCCGCCGAGGGAGATCTGGTAGCCGGTTCCGCCGGGGACAGGGGCGGCTAGGCGGTCGCCCAGGTAGTCTTTGCCAATGGCGTTATTGGGCAGTGCCACGTCCAGGCCCGGGGTCTCGCGGATCACCCAGGCGGTGAAGGTGTTGCTGTTAGGCCCGGGCCAGGCGGTGTATTCCGTGGCGTAGGGATAAGCAGCAACGGCTTTTTCGATGGCCGGGATCAGGCGGGCGGCGTCGGGGCCGCGGAGGTCGGCGTAGAGTTCGGGTGTGGCGCCGTACCAGCGTCGGTCGGGGAGGTCGGGCCGGGAGTTGACCACGTAGTGGCGCCAGCCGGTGACTTCGTGGACTCGGTAGTGGTCGGCGCCCGCTTCCTTGGTGGCAATCCAGGTGTGGACGGCAAAGTAGCCGCGCCAGCCCCAGGTTCGGGCGCCATAGACCTGAATCACGGCTTCGGGGGCGTCCGACGGTGTCGGGGCAATGCCGGCGCTGTCCCGGCTGGCGGTGCGCCAGCTGGCGGGTTCGTCGCCCAGGCTGGCGGCGGCGAGCAGGGCAGGGCCGGCCAGGAGCACAGCGAGGGTGGCCACCAGGGCGGTCAGGCCGATACGGACGCGTTTGATCATCGCGATGTCCTTAAGGGTGTCTGTTGTTCAGTCGTCCTGCCGATAAGGCAGCGCGCCCCGGGCGTGGTCCAGGTACTGGCGGACCTGGTCGGCTTCGTCGTCAACGAAGTCGGCAATGGCCTCGCGGAAGCCGGGGTGCTCGATGCCGTGCCAGGAGTGGGTGAGCAGCGGCTCGAAGCCCCGGATCAGTTTGTGTTCGCCCTGGGCGCCGGCGTCGAAGTGGCTCAGGCCGAGAGTGAGGGCCAGTTCGATGCCCTGGTAGTAACAGGTTTCAAAGTGCAGATGCTGGTACTCCTCCAGGCAGCCCCAGTAGCGGCCGTACAGGGTGTCGCCGCCGGCCAGGAACAGGGCGCCGGCGATGACCTCGCCGTTCCGGAGGGCGAGTACCAGGTGGAGGTGTTCGGGCATTCGATCCCGTAGGGCGGCGAAGAAGTCCCGGTTCAGGTAGGGGCGCTGGCTCCGTTTGTAGTAGGTGGCCTGGTAGAACACGAAAAACCGGTTCAGCACGGTGTCCGAGATGTCCCGGCCGTGGACGTGGCGAAAGCCGATGCCCATGTCCGCCACCTGTTGGCGCTCCTTGCGGATCGATTTGCGCTTGCGGGAGGTGAGTGCCGCCAGGAAGTCGTCGAAGGTGGTGTAGCCCCGGTTGTGCCAGTGGAACTGGCAGCCGAGACGGTGCAGGGTGCCCGGGTGGTCCAGCAGGGCTTGGTCGTCGGCGTTGGGGAACAGCAGGTGCCAGGAGTGGGCGCCCATCTGGGTCATTACCCGGTCCAGCAAGCTGTGCAGCCGTCCGCCCCGGAGCTGGTCGCGCAGGGCCGGTTCGAGGAGCAGGCGCGGCCCCTGGGAGGGGGTGAAGGGTACCGCCAGCAACAGCTTGGGGTAGTAGGGCTGGCCGTAGCGTTCGTAGGCGTCGGCCCAGGCCCAGTCAAACACGTACTCGCCCCGGGAGTGGGTTTTCAGGTAGGCAGGGGCGAAACCCACCGGGCGACCCTGTTGATAAAAGGCCAGGTGGCAGGGCTGCCAGCCGGTCTCGGCGCGGGTGCAGCCAGCATCCTCCAGGCTCTGGAAGAACTCGTAGCGCAGGAAGGGGTGACCGGTACCTGCCAGCCGCTCCCAATCTGCCCGGGGCAGATCACTGAAGCGGCTGTGGGTGGTGACCTGAAGGGCCTGGGGGGGCTGGCTCGCGTTCGGCGTGGCGTCGGATGCCGATGAAGGCGTGGGTTCGGACGTGGGTTTGGGCATAGAACAGCGGATCACCGTTGAGTTCGGATGTCATGCCATACCATACGTCAGATCGGCCACGCTGATCACCGGGGCCCGGCCAGAATTCTTGCCGGGCCCCTGCGCCCTTACTGTGCCGGAGCGTCGCAGCGCTCGGCCATCTTGGCTTTCCACGCGGCCATGCGCTCCTGGCGCTTCTGGCGCTGTTCGGCTTGCATCTGGTCCCAGATCTGGCGCTGTTCATCGCTCAGTTTCAGGCGCTTGGCCATCTCCTCATGACGGGCGTCGGCCTTGGCCCGCCATGTCTCCATTTTTGCCTCGCGAGCCTCTTTGGCCTCAGGGCTGAACTTGCCCGTGCCGGCTTTGTACTGTTCGCAGAGCTGGGTCATGTCGCGCTTGCCATGTTCGCCGTCTCCATGCTCGTGGGCCAGGGCGAAGGGGCTGGCGGCCAGCAGCGCGGCAGTGAGGGCGGTGGCGGTGATCAGGTTGCGTTTGGTGGTTGCCATGGGTGTCTCCTATGGGCGGTTGGGTCCGTGAATCGGATGGGGCCAGCATAGCGCCGGGTGGCGTCAACCGGTGTCAGCGGCCTGTAAAGGTTCTGCAAAGGAAGTCAGCGTGAAATCAGCGTCTTGGCAGCGGCGTGATACACTGCCCGCAGACGGTCAGGAGGTCACACAATGCAAAATCGCGTGTTGCTGGTGGAGGACGATGACGAGCTTCGGGAACTGCTCGCCCGGTACCTCACCAACCAGGGTTTTGAGGTCCGCGAGGCGGCCAATGGTCGGGACGGCTTGGCCCTGGCGTTGGGGCAGGACTGCGACATTGTGGTGCTGGACATCATGCTGCCGGACATCAGCGGGCTGGAGGTGCTGCGTTCCCTGCGGGGGCAGGCGCATCTGCCAGTGGTGCTGCTGACCGCCCGGGGCGATGAGACGGACCGTATTGTCGGCTTTGAGGTGGGTGCGGACGACTACATCCCCAAACCCTGCAACCCCAGGGAGCTGGTGGCCCGGTTGCAGGCGCTGCTGCGTCGCATCGCCTGGGACCAGAAAGCCGAGGTCAACAGCCCCCGGGAATACGGCGATCTGCGCATCGAACCGGCACACCGGCGCGTGTACCAGAGCGATCAGCCGGTGGAACTGACCGCCACCGAATACGAGGTCTTGCAGGTGTTGCTCGCCCACGCCGGCAGTGTGGTGCGCAAGACCGATCTGATGCAGTGGGCGCTGGGACGGCGCCTGGAGGCCTACGACCGCACCCTGGACATGCACATCAGTAACCTGCGCAAGAAGCTCGGCAACGAGGACCCGCCGCGCATCGAAACCGTTCGTGGCCTGGGCTACAGCTATCGGGTGCCGGTATGAGTCGGTGGTCCCTGTCCCTGTTCTGGCGCATTTTTCTGTCCATCTGGCTGGCGATGGCGACGACGGTGGTGGCCAGCAACCTGGCGACCCGCTTCCTGCTCGATCGGGAACGCCAGGCCATTGAGCGGCAGGTGGGCCTGCAGGACCTGGCCCACGAGGCCATCCGCATCCGGGAGCAGGAAGGCCGGGGTGACGCCTGGCGCTTCCTGCGGGACCAGGGCGAACGGCTGGATCTGCACCTGGTGCTGATCGAGCGGGGCGAGCAGGGCGACCCCCTGCCCAAACCGATCCGCGAGCGCATGCGCTCGGACTGGTATCCCCAGAAACCGGCGGTGATCAACGTGTCTGACGGCTACCAGTTGATCGCGTGGCCCCGCGCCAGCAGCGACGGCTGGCTGGACCCACGCTTCTTCCGCGCTCTCGAGCTGGCCCTCGCGTTTGTGCTTATCACCCTGGCGTGTGTGTGGATCGCCCGCTTTCTGTCCCGGCCGCTCAAGCACATGGAGGCCACGGCCCGGGCGATTGCCGCCGGCAAGAACCGGCTGCGGGTCAACGCAAAAATCGCGGGACGCGGGGATGAAATCGGCCAACTGGCCACGGCGTTCAACGCCATGACCGACCAGCTCTGCAAACTGCTGGAGCGCCAGCAGGGCCTGTTACGGGACATTTCCCACGATTTGAGAACGCCCCTGGCCCGGCAGCGGGTGGCCATCGAGCTGGCCAGCGAGGCGGGCGCGGACGCCGGCCTGATGGCCAGCATCTTACGCCAGAACGAGCGCCTGGAGACCATGACCGGGCAGATCCTCAGCCTGTACCGGGTGACCGAGCAGGGCGGTGACCTGGCCCGTGTGCCGGTGCAGGTTCAGGGGCTGGTAAACCGGGTACTGCAGGATGCCGCTGACTACGCCGAGCACCAGCGGGTCGACTGTCGGCTGGTGGCCAATCCTGGCGTCGTCGGGGTCAGCGTGCTGGGTGATGCCGAGCTGCTGCAGCGGGCGCTGGACAACATCCTGCAAAATGCCCTGGACCACACGCCGCCTGGCCATGCCATTCACCTGACCTTGGCCAGCGGCGCCGAGTGGGTCACCCTGACCCTGGACGATGAGGGCCCGGGTGTGCCCGAGGAGGCCCTGGCGCATCTGTTCGAGCCCTTCTATCGCGGCGATGCGGCCCGGGGCGGCCAGGGCTGGGGGCTCGGCCTGGCCATTGCCCGCAACATCCTGGCGGTCCATGACGGCCACATTCGCGCCGAAAACCGCCCCGAGGGTGGCCTGCGGGTGACGGTCACCCTGCCGGTGTTCGTCCACGACGGCCGCGGCTCGCCGTTAAACGATGAGGCCGTCGGATGAGCCGTGACTATCCGGTACCAGCCGGCTTTCTGGAGCGGGAGACCGAGATTCGCAAGAGCCGGTTTATCGCCCGGGTGGCACCGGTGGCGTCCCGGGAAGAGGTGCACCAGTGGCTGGCCGAGGCGCACCGCGATCATCCGGACGCCCGTCACATCTGCTGGGCCTACCAGGTCGGGCGCCCGGGATCGGCCGCTGAGGCCGGCATGAACGACGACGGCGAGCCCTCGGGTACCGCCGGCAAACCCATCCTCAACGTGATCCAGCACAAGGACATGGGGGATGTACTGGTGATGGTGATCCGGTATTTTGGGGGCATAAAGCTGGGCGCCGGCGGTTTGGTTCGGGCTTATGCAGGCGCGGCGGAGAGCGTGCTGTCGGCGGTCGAGCGTGTCGTCCAGCCGACCCTGACGCCGGCCCGGGTGACGGTGCCGTTCGCCGGGGAGCAGCCCCTGCGCCACTGGTGCGACCAGCACGGCGCGCAGATCGACGCTGTCGACTATGGCACCGAGGTTCACATTCGCCTGTCGCTTCCGGACACCGAGTGTGAGCCCTTTGTCGCCTACTGCGAGGCTGGTCAGCTGGATTACCATCTGGACAGGGAATAGGGCCCGGCGACATCGGCCCGGGCCGTGTCGGCGTATACTTTCGGACATCGGTTTGTATGGAGGAGTGCAGCGCATGCGTGGTCTGATTCTTTCCCTGGTCGCAGCCCTGTCGCTGGCGGGCTGCGCCAGCAACGTGGTCACCGATTACAACGACTCGGTGGTGTTCGGCCACTACGCCACCTGGGCCTTTGCCCCCGACGCCGGCAAGTCGTCGTTTGTGTCCCTGGACGGCAACCGGGTTCGCACCGCCATCGACCGGGCGCTGACCCGCAAGGCCATGCGCCAGGTGCCCGCTGACGAGGCGGATCTGCTGGTGAACTGGCAAATCGTCGAGGAAGACCGGCTTGAGCAGAGCGGCCTGGGCCTTGGCTTCGGGTTCGGCACCGGTCACTTTGGCTGGGGGCTGGCCGCGCCGCCACCGGTCCGCCAGGTGACCGAGGGTAAGCTGGTGGTTGAGCTGGTCGATACCGACACCCAGCAGGTGGTGTGGCGCGCCGCCAGCCGCCGTTACCTGCGGGAAGGCCAGTCGCCGGAGGAGCGCAAGACCCTGATCGACGAAGTGGTCACGGAAATGTTTTCAAAGTACCCGCCCGGGCTGGATGAGTAAGCGGGCAGAGTACCAGCAACAGTATCGACAACAGGAGTTGTAACCGTCATGAAACGCGGAAGCGGGGGCCTGGTCTATTCCACCGATCAGGGCCGCATGTGCCCGCATTGCCGGCACCCGATGGACGATTGCCAGTGCGGGAAAGCGCGCCGCCCGGTCGGTGACGGCATTGTTCGGGTGAGTCGGGAAACCAAGGGCCGCAAGGGCAAGGGCGTGACCCTGATCACCGGTATCCCCCTGGATGACACCGAGCTTAAAGCCTACGCCAAAATCCTGAAAGCCAAGTGCGGCACCGGCGGCACGGTCAAGGACGGTGTCGTCGAGATTCAGGGTGACCAGCGGGACCTGCTGATCCCACTGCTGGAACAGCGGGGCTGGACGGTCAAGCGCGCCGGCGGTTGAGCCGGCTCGCCAGCGGCCAGGCGGGTCTCGTCGGTCACCGATTCTCTTTGGATTAACCTGATTTTTCGATGCATGGAGGTACCGATGCATATTGTGGTTCTGGGAGCGGGTGTCGTTGGCACAACCACCGCGTGGTACCTGCAGAAGCAGGGCCACCAGGTGACGGTCATCGACCGGCAGCCGAAGGCCGGCCTGGAGACCAGTTACGCCAACGGCGGCCAGATTTCGGTCTCCCACGCGGAACCCTGGGCCAACCCGTCGGCGCCCCTGAAAGTGCTGAAGTGGCTGTTCAAACCCGATGCGCCGCTGCTGTTCCGGCCCCGGCTCGATCCCGGCCAGTGGCGCTGGGCGCTGGCGTTTCTGCGGGAGTGCACGTCCGCCCGGGCGGCCTACAACATCCGCCAGATGGTGAACCTGGGCACCTACAGCCGCGAGCAACTGCAGGCCCTGCGGGTCGAACTTGGGCTCGAATACGATCATCTGGAGAAGGGCATCCTGCACTTCTACACCAACCCGGATGAGTTTGAAGGCGCCCGCGAACCCACCCGCATCATGCAGGACCTGGGCTGCGACCGGCAGATCATCAGCGCCGATCGGGCGGTGGAGCTGGAGCCTGCGTTGCGCCCCATCCGCGATCGCATTGCCGGCGCCACGTACACTGGCGAAGACGAGTCCGGCGACGCGCGCAAATTCACCCAGGCCCTGGCGGAACGCTGTCGGGATGCCGGCGTCACCTTTCACTACGACACCGACGTGGTGGGCTTCGATTATGCGGGCGACCGGGTGCTCGGTGCGCAGATCCTGCGGGAAGGTCATCACGAAACCCTGCGGGCCGACGCCTACGTGCTCAGCCTGGGCAGCTTCAGCTCGGCGCTGGCCCGGCAACTGGGCATCACCCTCAACATCTACCCGGCCAAGGGCTACTCCATCACCGTGCCGGTAAAAAACGAAGAGGCCGCGTTCAAGGTCAGCCTGACCGACGACGAGTACAAGCTGGTGTACTCCCGCCTCGGCAACCGCCTGCGGGTGGCCGGCACCGCCGAACTCAACGGCTACAGCCGGCAGCTCAATCTCACCCGCTGCCGCGCGATCGTCCGCCGCTCGGCGGAAGTGATGCCCGAAGCCGGGGACTGGGACCGCGCCGAATTCTGGACCGGCCTGCGCCCGGCCACGCCCTCGAACGTGCCCTACATCGGCAAGAGCCACTTCGGCAACCTGTACCTCAACACCGGCCACGGCACCCTGGGCTGGACCCATTCCTGCGGCTCCGCCGCCGCCCTGGCGGATATCGTTGGTGGCCGCCGGCCGGAGGTGGATTTTTCGTTCACCGGAGTTTGAGGTCGGCGCAAACCTGGGGTCAGATGAAACTCATCTGACCCCCCTTCTCCACCCCTGGGGTCAGATGAATTTCATCTGACCCCTTTTTACCCCCCTAGCCCTTGATCTGATCCCGAATCAGCTTCTTGTTGATCTTGCCAACGCTGGTCTTCGGAATGTCGTCCACGAAGCGCATCTGCTCGGGGATGGCCCACTTGTTGATGTCGCCGCTGTCGACGAACTGCTGCAGGTGGTTCTGGATGTCCTGCTCGCTCGCCGTCTCACCGGGTTTGAGGGTGATCATGGCGTAGGGGCGCTCGCCCCATTTTTCATCGGGAATGCCGACCACCGCTGCGCCGGCGACGGCCGGGTGCTGGCTGATCAGGTTTTCGAGGTCCAGGGAGGACAGCCATTCGCCGCCGGTCTTGATCACGTCCTTGATGCGGTCCTTGATCAGGATGGTGTGATCCGGGTCCATGCTGGCGACGTCGCCGGTGTGCAGCCAGCCGCCTTCCCACAGGGCCTCGCCTTTTTCCGGTTCCTTGAAGTAGCTCTGGGTCAGCCAGGGCGCCCGGGCCACCAGTTCGCCCTTGGCTTCGCCGTCGTGGGCGACGGGTTTGCCGTCCGGGTCGATGATTTCCAGTTCCACCATGGGCACGGCCACGCCGGTTTTCACCCGACGGTCGGTCTGCTGCTCCAGGGGCAGCTCCAGATCGCGCGGGGTCAGGTGGGTGGTGCTCAGCAGCGGGCAGGTCTCAGACATGCCGTAGCCGGTGTACATGCGGATGCCAAGTTTGGCGCCAGCGTTGCACAGGCCCTGGGTGAGGGCGCTGCCGCCGATCAGCACGTGCCAGTTGGTCAGGTCCGCCGTTTTGATGGACTCGGTGGCCAGCATCATCTGCATGATGGTGGGCACGCAGTGGGAGAAGGTAACCCTGTGTTCCTTGAGCAGGGTGACCAGCAGCTCCGGATCGTACCGGCCCGGGTACACCTGCTTGATGCCCATCATGGTAGCCGCGTAGGGCACGCCCCAGGCGTGTACGTGGAACATCGGCGTGACCGGCATGTACACGGAGGTGGAGCGCAGCAGCGGCATTTCATCGGAGAAGCCGAGGGAGCCGACCTGGGCCAGGGTGTGCAGTACCAGCTGCCGGTGGCTGAAGTACACGCCTTTCGGGTTGCCCGTGGTACCGGTGGTGTAGAAGGTGGTCGCGACGCTGTTCTCGTCGAAATCCGGGAAATTAAAGTGCGGCTCGGCCTTGGCCAGCAGTGCTTCGTACTCGCCCAGGGTGCTCACGCTGGCAGCAGCGGGCTGGTCGTTATCGGTGAGCTGGATGTAGCTTTTGACGGTTTTGATGTCGCCTTTGACCGCGTCCAGGATCGGCAGGAAATCATCGTGCACCAGCACAACGTCGTCCTCGGCGTGGTTCATGGTGTAGACAATCTGCTCCGGGGACAGGCGCACGTTGATGGTGTGAAGCACCGCGCCCAGCATGGGTACCGCGAAGAAGCATTCGAGGTAGCGGGGCGTATCCCAGTCCATGACGGCCACGGTGTCACCGGGCTTGACGCCCGCTTCCGTCAGCACGTTGGCCAGCCGGTGAATGCGCTCCACCAGGGTGGTGTAGGTGTAGCTGCTCCGGTTGGCGTAATGGATCGCCTGGTCCGGGTTGTAGCGCGGGCCGGACAGCAGGAGCTGCTTGATCAGCAGGGGATAGGGGTGGGCGTTCCTCGCCGGAGGCAGAATACGCGTCTGTGCCATGGTGTCTTCCTCATTCTCTGCGTTGTGGTTGTTATCGCTTGAGCCACGAGAACCCCAAATCTGACACAGAATGACGGAAACCGGAACCGCAGAATGAGAAAAATTCGCAGAACGGACCTCTTAGATTTCAACCAGATGGACCGCTCTGCGAATTCGAGTATTGCAGAAAAATGTTTAGTCGTTACTCGTAGGTGCAGAGATAAGCGACATCAACATCGTTTTTCACTTTAAAGCTGGCTTGGCCGGCCACGTTAAAGCTCTCGCCAGCGCCGTAGGTCATCCACTCATCCATGCCCGGCAGCAACACCTT
This sequence comes from Marinobacter sp. C2H3, assembly GCF_037080155.1. Taxonomy (NCBI): domain Bacteria; kingdom Pseudomonadati; phylum Pseudomonadota; class Gammaproteobacteria; order Pseudomonadales; family Marinobacteraceae; genus Marinobacter; species Marinobacter sp. C2H3. The sequence goes on from NZ_JBBBNZ010000001.1 coordinate 842,207, forward strand.
CACAGCACCGCTGATGATGGTCATGGTTTCTTTTTTGGTGGTGCCAAACTCGTACTCGCCCGGACTGAACACGCCAATGGTGGCGGGCAGGGTGGCGGTCTGGAAGGCGATGGACTTGGCCTTGCCGTCAAAATATTCGTTCACTTTCAACATGGGTTGGCCTCCTGGAACGTTATGGGCCGCTTACTATACGGCAAAACGCCGACAGTCCAATGACAATTTTCGGGGCTGGCGTGGCGCTACTGATCCCACGGTCGGCCCCGGGTATTGTCCATGCGCCGCACCTGCAGGTGCATGGCGGCCTTGGCCAGAATGTTGGCGCTGATCGGGGCGGTGATGAACAGGAACACGGTAATCAGGATCTCGGAAATGGCCGGTTTGCCGTCGGCGACGGTGAACCAGACCACCGAGGCCAGCATGATGGCGCCGACACCGATGGTGGTTGCCTTGGTCGGCCCGTGCAGCCGGGTGAAGAAATCCGGCAGCCGGGCCAGGCCAATGGCGCCGACCAGGGTAAACAGGCCGCCAATCACGAGCAGCGCCGATACGGTGTATTCAATCCAGGGACTCATACGGGGCCTCCTTATTCAATGACGCTGCCGCGCTTGAGGTACTTGGCCATGGCCACCGTGCCGAGAAAGCCCATGACGGCGATCAGCAAGGCGGCTTCGAGGTACAGCCGGGTGCCCAGGGTCATGGCCAGCAGGATGATCAGCGCGATGGCGTTGATGTACAGGGTGTCCAGGGCCAGCACACGGTCCGGGGCGTCGGGGCCCCGGATCAGCCGGTAGACGTTGAGCAGCACGGCGGCGATCACCATGGCCATGGTGATCCACAGGGCGTAGTGCATCATTGGAACATCTCCTGCAAGCGGCGTTCGTAACGCTGGTGAATGGCGTCGACGACGGCCTGGTCGTCGGTCGCATCCAGGGCGTGAATCAACAGCCGGCGCTGGTCGTCGCTCACATCCACCGTTACCGTGCCCGGCGTCAGGGAAATGGTGCCGGCCAGCAGGGTGATGGCCAACGGATCGTCCAGCGACAGCGGGTAGGTGACGAACGCCGGCCGGGGCTTGCGGCCGGAGACGATCAGCCAGCCGACCTGAACGCTGGCCACGGCGATGTCGTACAGCACCACCGCCAGGTAGGATGGAAACCGCCACCACTTGAGCACGGACGGGCGTTCCGGCCAGAAGCCCTGGGTCATTTGCGGGATGCCCCAGGCCAGCAACAGGCCCAGCACGGCACTGCCGCCGCTGACGCCGCCACTGAGGAATTGCCAGACCACAAACAGCATCAGGCTGAGCCACGGCTGGGGGAGAGTGAGTCGGTCGAGCATCAGTGGTCCTCCCCAACGGTTTCAACGGTCAGGATATTCACATAGCCGTTCTGGTCCAGTAGCTGGTCAGCGGTGGCATCCGTGTACTGATGGATCGGCCCCGCCAGCGCCACAATCACCAGGCTGGTGGCGATCAGTGCCCCTGTGGCCACCCGGGTGGTGTTGCTGAGCCCGGGCGGGGACTCAATGTGGCCATCAACGGTGCGCCAGAACACGATGCTGCCGGCCCGGCTGTAGGCGATCACCGTGAAGAAGCTACCGGTAATCACCACGGCCCACAGCCACGCCAGGTCAGGCCCGGAGGTGACGGACTGCAGGATCAGCACCTTGGAGAAAAACCCGCTCAGCGGCGGCAGGCCGGCGGCGGACACGGCACCCAGCATGAACAGCACGCTCAGCAGGGTCCGGTGGGCCATGGCCGGCGCGGTGACAATGCGGTCACCGGCGCTGCCCCGCTGATTGGCTACCAGCTCGGCCAGCAGGAACAGCCCGGCGACGGTCCAGGTGGTGCTGAGCAGGTAGAACAGCGCTGCGGAAATCCCGGCCCGGGAGCCCAGGGCAATGGGCGCCAGCAGGGTGCCGACGGAAATCACCACCTGCCAGGCCACCAGGGTTTTCAGGTTCTGGGCGCCCAGGGCGCCGATCACGCCAATTGCCAGCGTCGCCAGCGCGACCGGGAACAGCCAGTCCATGCCCAGGCTGGCCAGGCCGCCGGCGCCCTGCCCGAAAATCAGCAGGTACACCCGCAGGATGGCGTAGACGCCCACTTTGGTCATGACGGCAAACAGCGCAGCGACCGGCGCCGTGGCCCGGGCGTAGGCCCGGGGCAGCCAGAAGTTCAGGGGCAGTATCGCCGCCTTCAGGCCAAACACCACCAGCAGCATCAGGCCGCCGGCCTCCACCAGGCGCAGGTCGGCGCCGGTGAGATCGGGTACGGTCCGCGCCAGATCCGCCATGTTCAGTGTGCCGGTGGCGCTGTAGATCAGGCCCACGCTGATCAGGAACAGGGCCGAGCCAGTGAGGTTGAGTACCACGTAATGCAGGCCCGGGGTGGTCCGCGAGGTGCCTTCGCCGTGCATCAGCAGGCCGTAGGAGGCAATCAGCAGGACCTCGAACGCGACAAACAGGTTGAACAGGTCCCCGGTCAGAAACGCAATGTTCAGGCCCATCAGCTGAAACAGGAACAGGGCGTGGAACTGCCGGTTGCCCTCGTCCCAGCCGCCCACGGAGAACAGGTGGCAGAACAGGGCCAGCACGGCGGTGAGCAGGACCATCAGCGCCGCCAGCCGGTCCAGCACCAGCACGATGCCGAACGGCGGCTGCCAGTTACCGAAGGCGTACACCCGGTACTGATCGTCCATGGCCAGGCTCAGCAGCACCAGGGCGCTGACCAGCAGCAGGCTGGTGGTGATCAGCGCCAGCGTCCGGCGCAGGCTGATCGGGGCGTAGCCCATAAACACCTGGATCACGCCGCCGATCAGCGGGATCAGTATGGGCGCCAGCAACCAGTCGTTCATGCGCGGGGCTCCTCGTGGTCATTGGCGGGCGCGACTTGCTGTCGGGACGGGTTGACGTGGTCATCGTCATGGTCCGCCAGGCTGCGCAGGGACAGCACCACCACGAACGCGGTCATGGCGAAGCCGATCACGATGGCGGTCAGTACCAGCGCCTGGGGCAGCGGGTCGGCGTAGTGGTCGGTGCTGCCGATGATCGGCTGCCCGCCGGTCACCAGCCGCCCGGTGGCGAACAGGAACAGGTTCACGCCGTAGGAAATCAGGGTCAGGCCCACCACCACCGGAAAGGTCCGGGCCCGCAGCAGCAGGTACACACCGGAGCCCACCAGGGTGCCAATGACCAGGGCATATACCAGTTCCATCAGACGGTCTCCTGTGTTGGCTTGATGGCGGAATGGGGCGACAGACGGCCAATGCTGACCAGCGCCAGCAGGGTGGCGCCGACCACGGTCAGGTACACGCCCAGATCGAACACCATGGCGGACGCCAGTTCAAAATCACCCACCACCGGCCATTCGATGTGGCCAAAGGTGGAGGTGAGGAACGGGTAGCCGAAGGACAGGCTGCCGGCGCCGGCGATGATTGCGAACAGCAGGCCCAGGCCAATCATGTTCTGGTAGCGGAAGGGAATGCGATCTTCCGTCCAGGCCATGCCGCTGGCCACGTACTGCAGCAACAGGGCCACGGAGGTCACCAGGCCGGCGATGAAGCCGCCGCCGGGCAGGTTATGGCCGCGCAGGAAGATGTACGCGGACACCATCAGGGCCAGTGGCAGCATCGGCCGGGCGATCTGCCGCAGCATCAGCGGGTGCGGATCCCGGCTCCAGGCGTGGCCCTGGCCGTCGCCGGTGGTCGGGGTCAGCGCGGTGTTCTTGAGCATGGCGTAGATGCCCAGGGCCGCGATGGCCAGCACGGTGATCTCGCCGAGGGTATCAAAGCCCCGGAAATCCACCAGAATCACGTTGACCACGTTGGTGCCGCCGCCCTCGGGCTTGCTGTTCTCCAGGAAGAACGAGGAAATGGACGAGAACGGCCGGGTCAGCATGGCCAGGGTCAGCAGCGTCATGCCGCCGCCGGCCAGCACCGCCACCACCAGATCCCGCACGCGCCGGCGTGCACTGGTTTCCAGAGGCGTCCAGGACGGCAGGTAGTACAGCGCCAGCATCAGCAGCACGATGGTGACCACTTCCACGGAAAGCTGGGTCATGGCCAGGTCCGGTGCGGAGAACCGCGCGAACGCCAGCGCCACCAGCAGGCCCACCACGCTCAGCAGGGTGAGGGCGTAAAACCGCTGGCGGTGCATCAGGGCCGTGAGCACGGCGGAGAGCGCCAGCACGGCGGCGGCGATGGCGGTGGGCGCGTCCACCGGGGACAGGCCAGACTCGCCAATAAACACGCCCAGGCCCAGCAGCGGCGCGGCGGTAATGGCAATCACGCTGATCACCAGCAGCGCCAGATAACGTTGCAGCGAGCCGTTCTCCAGCAGGCCGGTGACCCGGTGGGCGGCGGCGGTGAAACGGGCCACCACGGCTTCGAACACCGCTTTCTCATCGATTTCCCGGAAGCGGGCGTGGAAGCGGAAGAACCGGTGGCGCTGGCTGTACATCAGCAGCCCGCCAAAAAACGCCAGGAAACTCATCATCAGCGGCAGGTTGAAGCCGTGGGCGACGGTGAGGTGGTATTCCGGCACTTGCCCGCCGAGGGTAGCCGACGCCGCCGCGTACAGAAGCGGCCCGACGGAAAGCGCTGGGAACACGCCCACCATCACGCAGGCAAACACCAGGATTTCCACCGGAATCTTCATGTACCGGGGCGGCTCGTGGGGCGGGAACACCGGCAGGTCCACCGGCTTGCCATTGAAAAACACGTCGTGCACGAAGCGGGCGGAGTAGGCCACCGAGAAAATGCCGGCGAGCGTCGCGATCACCGGCGGCAGCCAGGCCCAGAGCCCCGGTAGGTTCAGGTCCAGGGACTCGGCGAAGAACATTTCCTTGCTCAGGAAGCCGTTCAGCAGCGGTACCCCGGCCATGGAGGAGGCCGCCACCATGGCGAGGGTGGCGGTGTGGGGCATGTAGCGCCAGAGCCCGTTGATGCGGCGCATGTCCCGGGTGCCAGTTTCATGGTCAATGATGCCGGCGGCCATGAACAGGGACGCTTTGAAGGTGGCGTGGTTGATCACGTGAAACACCGCCGCCACGGCGGCCAGTTGGGTGCCCATGCCGAACAGCAGGGTGATCAGGCCCAGGTGGCTGACCGTGGAGTAGGCCAGCAGGCCCTTAAGATCATGCTTGAGCATGGCGGTGTAGGCGCCTAGCAGCAGCGTGGCCATGCCGGTGAAGCTGACCATGTAGAACCACTGCTCGGTGCCGGCCAGGGCCGGGTACAGCCGCGCCAGCAGGAACACGCCGGCTTTGACCATGGTGGCGGAGTGCAGGTAGGCGGACACGGGGGTGGGCGCCTGCATGGCGTGGGGCAGCCAGAAGTGGAACGGGAACTGGGCGGACTTGGTAAAGGCGCCTAGCAACACCAGGGTGAGCGCGTACGGGTAAAGCGCGTGGGCCTGGATCTGGTCCCGGGCGGCAAGCACGTCGTCCAGCTCGAAGCTGCCGACGATGTTGCCGATCATCAGGATGCCGGCCAGCAAGGCCAGGCCGCCACCCCCGGTGACCGCCAGCGCCAGGCGGGCGCCGCGACGGGCCTCCTGCTTATGGGTCCAGAAGCCGATCAGCAGGAACGACACCAGGCTGGTCAGCTCCCAGAATATCAGCATCAGTAGCAGGTTGCTGGACAGCACAATGCCCAGCATGGCGCCCATGAAGCACAGCAGCAGCGAGTAGAACTTGGCGACGTTTTCCTGCGCTTTGAGGTAGTACCGGGAATACAGAATGATCAGCAGGCCGATCACCAGGATAAGCAGGGCGAACAGCAGGGACAGGCCATCCAGTCGGAAGCTCAGGGTCAGGCCCATGTCCGGCATCCAGGGCTGGGAAAACAGCACCACGCCGCCGTTGGCCAGCACCGGCCACTGGGGATAGAGCGCGGCCAGCGCGATCAGCGGCGGTACGGACGACGCCACGGCAATCGCCGTGCGCCCGCCCTGGGCAAACAGGGGCGCGGCAATGGCCCCCAGAAATGGCAGCAAAACAACCAGCGGTAGCGACATCGCAACCTCGTTATCGGGTTTTCGTTCCTGTGCGGCAGGCCGTGCTCAGAAGTGTAGTTGGCGCCGGTGCACCGTGCAGTGAGTCCGGGCCGTCACGGCGTGTGTCAGAGGGCGTGGCAGCGCCACGTCAGACCGCTGGCGGGTCCGGGAAAAACGGCAGGCTGCCCCGGTACAGGGCGATGTCCGCCGGCAGCGGCGGGCGGGGAAGGGACGTGCAGCCGAGCGACCTTGCGGTCATTGGTTGCTCCATAAGTGAGACATGGCCCCGATGATACGGAACGGGGGGTGCAGGTCAAGTCGCAGGCTATCGACCAAACCCTGAGCGATGTGAGAGTCTTATGATCAAACGATAGGAGACGAACCACCCATGACGGCTACCCTGATTGACCGCAGAGACCTGGCCTTTCAACTCTATGAAGTGCTGGATACCGGCACCCTGAGCGAGAGGGACCGGTTCAGCGAGCACAGCCGCGAAACCTTCGATGCGGTGATCGAGACCGCCGACAAGATGGCCCGCGAGACCTTCGCCACCCATAACAGCGCCGCTGACAAGCAGGAGCCGGCGTTCGTGAACGGCGAGATCAGGATGCTGCCGGAGGTGAAACGCGCCTTTGACGCCTACGCCGAGGCCGGGTTCATCGCCGGCCGTTATGACTACGAGCTGGGTGGGATGCAACTGCCGGAAACGGTGATGGCGGCCTGCAACGGCTTCTTTACCGCCGCCAACCCGGGCACCGCTGGCTACCCGTTCCTGACCACCGCCGCGGCCAACCTGATCCGGGTGTTCGGCAACGAGGACCAGCAGGCGCGGTTCCTGCCCCACATGCTCAGCGGCCGCTTTACCGGCACCATGGCGCTGACCGAGCCCCATGCGGGTTCCAGCCTGGCGGACATCCGTACCTCGGCGACGCCGACGGACGATGGTCACTATCTGATCAAGGGCGCCAAGATCTACATTTCCGGCGGCGAGCAGAGCCTGACCGAGAACATCGTCCATATGGTGCTGGCGAAGATCAAAGGCGCGCCGGCGGGGGTCAAGGGCATTTCCCTGTTCATCGTGCCCAAGTTCCGGGTGGACGAGGCGGGCAACGCGGGCGAGCGTAACGGTGTCAGCCTGGCGGGGTTGATCCACAAGCTGGGCTACCGGGGCACCACGTCCACCGCGCTGAGCTTTGGCGATGACGCGCCCTGCCATGGCTACCTGGTGGGTGAGCCGCACCAGGGCCTGAAGTACATGTTCCAGATGATGAACGAGGCCCGTCTGGGGGTGGGTTTTGGCGCGGCGGTGATCGGTTACCGGGGCTACATGCACAGCCTGGAGTACGCCCGTGACCGGCTGCAGGGCCGCAAGGCCAGCGAGAAGAACCCGGGCAGCCCCCAGGTGCCGATCATCGACCACGCCGACGTGCGCCGAATGCTGCTGGCCCAGAAGGCCTACTGTGAGGGCGGCCTGGCCCTGTGCCTCTATGGCGCCCGGCTGGTGGACGATCACAACACCCATCCCGATGCCACCAAACGGGCCGAGGCCGGCAAACTGCTGGATCTGCTGACGCCGGTGATGAAAGCCTGGCCGTCGGACTACGGGCTGAAAGCCAACGATCTGGCCATCCAGGTATACGGCGGCGCGGGTTATACCCGGGAATACCCGGTGGAGCAGTGCTGGCGGGACAACCGCCTGAACCCGATCCATGAGGGCACCAACGGCATCCAGGCGCTGGATCTGCTCGGGCGGAAGGTCTGGCAGGACCAGAGCCATGGCCTGCAGCTGCTGATGCAGGCGATGCAGGTGGATCTGGAGGCGGCGACGGCGGACCGTTGCCAGCAGTGGGCGCTGTCCCTGAGCGAGACGCTGCAGCAGGCGGTGAAAGTCACCCAGAGCCTGGGCAAGTCGCTGATGGGCGGCGAGGTGGATAAGACGCTGGCCAACGCCAGCTGTTACCTGCACCTGTTCGGCCACATCACAGTGGCCTGGATGTGGCTTCGCCAGGCCAACGCGGCGGCGAAGGCCCTGGCGTCTGCGAACAGCGATCAGGAGCGGCATTTCTACCAGGGTAAGCTGCAGGCGGCCCAGTATTTCTTCCACTGGGAGTTGCCGACGGTGGCGCAGGATCTGGTGTTGCTGCGGAATCAGGACGATACCTGCCTGAATATGAAGGCGGAGTGGTTCTGAGTTTTTGAGATTGGGTGCAGGCCTGCCTGGCCGGTGCGTGGTTCCGGGACACGCCACGAGTACGTCCCTGTAGGCTCGTTTCGGGCCATCCCTGGCCCTCCACGGTCCCGGAACCACGCACCGGCCAAGCAGGCCCAAGCCTGTGTGCCAGGCAGTTAGCCTGAAGCGGCCGACCGGGGAGCCCCGCGCGGGAGTGTGCGCAGCAGGGATGCTGCGCACAAGCCTACAGGGACGTATCCACGGCGGCTCCCGGGCGGGGCTCCCCGGTTGGCCGCCGCCCCCGCAACCCGAAGGCTCCGGGGACTATCAAACCGTCAGGCTGCCTCAGAATCCGAAGCCGCCTGCCCGGCCCGGCGCGCTTTCGCCTCCGCCGCCACCTTGGCCGCGAAGTCGGCGTATTTGGCCATCAGCTCGTCCTTACGGTCCGGGTCCCAGTTGATCTTGCTGAGGTCGCCCTCGTAGTGCTCGATCACCCGCTTATCCATCTCCTCGAACCACCATTTGGGTACATAGGCTGGCATCAGCATGGAGGCATAGCCGCCCGGCAGTTGCGGGGCTTTCTCGAAGTGACGCAGGGCCTGGTAGCTGCGGGTGGGATGGGCGTGATGGTCCGAGTGGCGCTGGAGCTGGTACAGGAACAGGTTGGTCACCACGTGGTTGCTGTTCCAGCTGTGCTCCGGCTGGGTCCGCTCGTATTTGCCGTTCTTGTCCTTCTGGCGCAGCAGGCCGTAGTGCTCGATGTAGTTCACGCTCTCCAGCAGGCTTGCCCCGTATACCGCCTGGGCCGCCAGGAACGGAACCGCGCGCGGGCCGCAGGCCAGGGTGGTGACGCCGAAGAAGCCGGCGCTCATGGCCCAGCCCTGCAACAGTTCGTTGTCCAGTGACCAGAACGACTTGTTTTTGCGGGCCAGCCGCGCCTTCTCAATCTTCACCGCCGACTTGATGCCGCCGAACACGGTGCGCGGCAGGAACTTCCAGAAGCTCTCACCCATGCGGCTACTGGCCGGGTCTTCCGGCGTGGCCACGCGCTTGTGGTGGCCGAAGTTGTGCTCCACCACAAAGTGCGTGTAACCGGTGGGGGCCAGCGCAGCCATGGCGGCGAGCTTGTTGAACTTGTTCGATTTGTGGCCCAGCTCGTGGGCGGTGTTGATGCCGACGCCGTTGATGGCGCCCACCGTCAGGGTCAGCCCGATCTTGTCTTCCAGCGGCGTGCTCTTCCGGCTGGCCAGCCAGGCGCCGAGGAACGTCATGGCGTACTGGGTGGGAATGAAGGCCTTCACAATGCGGTCGTAGTACTTGTCCTGCTCAAGGAAGGCCACCGCCGATTCCGGCGGGTTGCTTTTGTCTTCGCCAATGGCGCGATCCAGCGCCGGGATGATGCCGTGGACCAGGGCCGGACCCGTCCAGGCCAGGGCTTTCAGGCGTTTGGGCGCCAGCGCGTAGCCGGTAAGGGCGGCCAGGCCGATGCCGGGCAGGGCGGGCCCGAGCAGCCACATATAGCGCTTCGGGTCTTTCCAGGGGGCATCGCCCTTGGTGCTGCTTTTGGCGTTGCCGGACGGCGCGCTGGCGCCCGGCCCTTGGGTGCGGTGGGCGTCGAGCGCCCCGTTGGCTTTGGCGTTCATCTCCAGTACTCCCTGTTGTTGTCCGGTCTCTTGAATTTATGTCGGACAATCTTGCAGTTCAACAAGATTTTTGGGGTGATCGGGCTTTGGCGTGAAATGACAAGCCGGAGCCGTTTCCTTAACACAGCCTTAATATCGGCGTAATTGCCCCGTATCCGGGGGTCCCGTACCGTGGGGACGCTCGACATCCGATTCAAAGGAGGAAGCTATGAAACGCGAACTGATGATGGCTGCACTGATGGTCTCCGCACTGGGACTGACCGCGTGCGGCAACGAGGACAACGAAGGCGTTGATGTGGAGCAGGCGGCCGAGAACGCCAGCAATATTGCTGAAGATGCCGCCGACAGCGTCGAGGAGTCTGCCGAGGAGGCGACCGGGCAGGACGAGAGCGCCCTGGGTGAGATGAAAGAAGGCGCGAAGGACGCCGCCGATGAGATGGGCGACGCCATGGACGAGGCCGGTGACGAAGCGAAGGAAAGCTACAACAACATGACGGAGTAAGGGCCCGTTAAACGGCAATCACTCCGTCCCCCCCCTGCCCGAGGCCTGGATAACGGCCTCAGGCCCACCGGCTCCGGCATTTTCGCCGGGGTCGGACGGGGCCGCCGGCCCTGTCATGTTTTCGCCCCCGTTCGGTCACCAAATCAACACCGATCTGTCACGAACTCTCTCTAACGTTGGCGACTCAAACCGTCAACAATGATGAGAGGATACTCGCAATGCGCGCTGTACCATTCCAACGCAAGGCTCTGGCCGTTGCCCTGATGGCCTCCCCGCTGCTGCTGGCCGGCTGCGGCAGTGACAGCAACTCTTCCGACACGAGCAATTCCGGACCCACCACCAACTCCCTGAGCTTTGAGTCCGTTCCTGCGCCGACCACGGATGCGGGCAAACGCATCGTCAACGTGTCGCCCATGGCCAAAGTCAACGGCAACGGGGTGTCGCTGGATTACCACGCCTGGGCCCGTACCGGTAACTACTACAGCACCTTTGACGGTGGCACCGTGCAGTTTGGCCGGCTGATCGATGCCAACGGCGACGCCATCCTCGGGGGCGACGGCAACCCGTCCGTGTCCGACAACCCGGACTTCAGCTCGCTGATGGTGGTGAACGACCGCATCTTCACCATCACCCAGATCGAGTCCCGTCCCGGCGCCATGTTCCTGTCCGAGCTGAACCAGGACGACAACGGCAACCTGAGCGTCGCCTCGATGGAGCAGCTGGACCAGTCCGGCATTCGCGGCGGCTGGAACCACTGCGCCGGTTCGGTCACGCCCTGGAACACCCATCTGGCTTCTGAAGAGTACGAGCCGGACGCCAGTGATCCCAATTCTGCCAATGCCATGGCTGATTACTTTGGCGGCGACGCTACCCAGGTGAACCCTTACGACTACGGCTGGAACATTGAGATCACGGTGGACGCCAGCAACGCCAAACCGACGGCTACCCTTGAGAAGCACTACGCCATGGGCCGCCTGGCGTCCGAGATGGGCACCATGATGCCGGACCAGAAGACCGCCTACATCTCCGACGACGGCACCAACGTGGGCTACTACATGTTCGTGGCCGACACCGCCGGCGACCTTTCCACCGGTACCCTGTACGCCCTCAAGTGGAACCAGACCTCCGCCGACAACTACGGCAGCGCCGACATCGACTGGATCAGCCTGGGCCACGCCAGCGACAGCGAGATCAAGCCGCTGCTTTCCGGCGCCGGCAAGCTGACCTTCAGCGATATCTTTGCCACCGAGACCCCGAACGGCGACGGCAGTTGCCCGACCAGCGGCTTCGTCTCCATTAACGCCGGGGACGGCGGCAACCAGTGTCTGCAGCTGCAGCCGGGCATGGAGATGGCGGCCTCCCGCCTCGAAACCCGCCGCTACGCCGCCTACATGGGCGCCACCACCGAGTTCCGCAAGGAAGAAGGCGCCACGTTTGATCCGGAGCGTAAGAAGCTCTATGTGGCCATCTCCGAGATTGAGCGGGGCATGGAAGACAACATGAAGGGCGGTGTTGCCAACACCCAGTACGACATTGGCGGCCCGAACGACATCCGGGTAGAAGCCAATGCCTGCGGTGGCGTGTATCAGTACGACCTGGGCACCGACGCCGACATCGGCTCCGATTACGTGGCCAAGTCCGTCAGCAGCCTGATTGCCGGCACCGTCGGCCAGTCCGCCGGTAACGAAGCCTACGCCGCCGATAACAGCTGCGACATCAACGGCATCGCCAACCCGGACAACATCTCCTACCTGCCGGGCTACAACACGCTGATCATCGGTGAGGACACCGGCAGCGGCCATCAGAACGACGCCATCTGGGCCTACAACCTGGACGACAAGTCCCTGACCCGCATCCAGACCTCCCCGTACGGTTCCGAGAACACGTCCGTGGACTGGTATCCGGACATCAAGGGCTATGGCTACCTGACCGGCGTCATCCAGCACCCGTATGGCGAGTCCGATCAGAGCAAGGACACCGGAAACGGCGAATCCCACGCCTACATCGGTTACTTCGGGCCGTTCCCGGCGCTGAACTAAGCCAGGAAACGGTTCTGAAGACCCGAAAGGGGCGCCTCGGCGCCCCTTTTTGGGGTTTGTCGCGGGGGCCGTCCTCCAACCCCGCCGGATAACAAAGAGAGCAAGACACCATGAAATCTTCAGTCTGGTTGCTGGCCGTGGCCGTGCTCGCCGGATGCAGCGACCCTGACAATCCCGGCCCGGCGAACACTGCCCAGAGCACGGAGCGGGCCCTGTCACCGGGGCAGGAACTGACCGTGGCACAGAACAAGGCGGCTTATATCCCGGCCCAGTGCTACACCAACCCGAAGGACGCGCGGGGCACGGGCAACCCCTGTTACGTGTGCCATACGGACAGCCAGGAGCCCAACTATCTGAACGATGCAGAAAACCAGTTGATCTGGGCGCTGCCGGAAAACGCCCTGAGCAACCACTGGGACAACCTGTTCGTGGACCACAGCGCCGATGTCGCGGCGATCAGCGATCAGGCCATCGACAACTACGTTAGCCAATCCAATTATCAGGGGCCGGACGATCAACTGGTGCTGGCGGACGTTCTGGCCGACGTGCCCAAGCGCTGGGATGCCAACCAGAACGGCCGCTGGGACGGGTACGTACCGGATGCCTACTATCGTTTCGACAATCAGGGCTTTGACCATTCGCCCACCGGCAGCTTCACCGGCTGGCGCTCGTTTGCCTATTTCCCGGTGCCGGGCGCCTTCATGCCCACCAACGGCTCCACCGACGACGTCCTGATCCGCCTGCCGGAGGCCTACCGGCAGAACCGGCAGGGTGAGTTTGACCTGGACGTGTACCGCACCAACCTGGCCATCGTGCAGGCGCTGATCCAGCGGGCGGATGCCCATCTGGCGCCGGTGAACGAGCGGGCGCTGGGGATGGACCTTGATGGCAACGGCGTGTTGAGCACAGCGGACCGCATCCACTACGACTGGGCCCCGCTGGAGGGCCGCACCATGCACTGGGCCGGCCGTGCCGGCGAGCTGGACCGGAAAGAGGCGCCCCTGGCGGCCGGTCTTTTCCCGCTGGGGACCGAGTTCCTGCACAGCGTCCGTTACCTGACGACGGGTGCGGACGGTGCCGTGGCGATGGCGCCCCGCATGAAAGAGTTGCGCTACGCGGTGAAGACCAGTTGGCGAACCTATTACGACCTGCAAACCAACGCGGAAAACGACGTCAAGGAGCGGCACGACTACCCGGATCGCCTCAAGCTGGTGCCAGGAAACACGGAAACCGGCGTGGCCACCAACTTGGGCTGGCGCTACCAGGGCTTCATCGAAGCGGAAGACGGCGCCCTGCGCCCCCAGAACTATGAGGAACTGCTGACCTGCAACGGGTGCCACAGCGGCATTGGCGCCACCACCGACGGCACCTTCGCCTTCGCAAGGAAAGTACCGGACAGCGGCTTCCAGAACGGGTGGTACCACTGGCAGCAGAAGGCGCCGGCCGGTCTGGCGGACCCGAAGCGCCGGGATGGCGAAGGCGAGTACGCGTTTTATCTGCGCCACAACCCCTGGGGCAACGCCTTCCGCAGCAACGATGAACTGCACGACCGGTTCTTTACCGCCGATGGTGCTGAACGGCCCGAGGCCTTCGCCGCGCTGTCCCGGGACATCGCCATGGCCTTGCAGCCTTCGGTCGCCCGGGCTCGCCAGCTGAACAAGGCCTACCGGGTTCTGGTGCAGGAACAGTCGTTCATACACGGACGGGATGCGTTCGTGACACCGCCCGCAGCCGCCCAGCGTGAGGTCTCCGTGAACCAGCCAACCGGAATTGAGGAGGTGCTCCAGGCCCGCTGAGGCGCCGCCCCCCTGCCGGGAGAGCCTCAAGAAATCCGCATTCCCGCCGTTATCCGTGGTATGCACTAAAGTATGAGTTCATAAGGTAGACGGTTTCTTTAGGCTCATCGACGACCTTCGGACAAACGGATAGAACAAGAACGATGAGGTTCATATGGGGATGTGGGGGCGTTCAACGGTATTGGGGGGCGCTGTGGCGGCGGTGGTGGCCACGGCTGTCGCGGCGGGCGTGGCGCCCATGCTAGGGCTGGACGCAGTGTCCGCCGCCCTTGGGGTGATCGTCGGCCTGGCCGTCGCCGGCACGTTTCTGGTGCTGCGGGTACTTGAGCCGCTCGAGCGGGGGCTGCGCGGCCTCAACGACGGCACGTTGCCGGAGGACCATCCGGTTCGGCGCCAGTGCGCCGACCTGCTGGCCCAGGCCAAAGCGGGCCGGGCCCTGGTGGAAACCCTCTCCGGCAACGCCGACCGCAACGCCATTTCCGCCGCCCAGGTGTCCATGGCGGCCGACCAGCTCAAACAGCGCCTCGACCAGCAGGTGGAGCAGACCGCCCAGATGGCCGAACACGCCGCCCACATCGCCGAGACGGTGAAGGAATCCTCTGCCCAGGCGGCCGCCGCCGCCACCATGGCGCACCAGGCCAGTGCCACCAGCGCCGAAGGGCGCGAAGCGCTGGTTGGCGCCATTGAACAGGTGCGTGAGGTGCACCAGCAGTCCGGTGAGAACCTGCGGCTGATCCAGGCCTTGAACGAGAAATCCAACCGCATCCAGGGGGTGACCACCACCATCCAGGGTATCGCTGAGCAAACCAACCTGCTGGCCCTGAACGCCGCCATCGAAGCGGCCCGGGCCGGCGAGCAGGGCAGGGGCTTTGCCGTGGTGGCCGACGAAGTGCGCCAACTGGCCGGCCGCACCGCCCAGGCCACCGGCGAAGTAGCCGGCACCCTCGAAGAAATCCGCAACGACACCGCGTTGATTGTTTCCCGTATCGAAGGCCTGGCCGGCCGAATCGACGCCGGCCTGACCGCCGTGGAAAGCGTCGGCGAGCGGCTCGACCAGATCCGCGACCAGTCCGACCGGGTGCAGGCCCAGGTGGCGCGGATTGCCGAGATAGACCAGGACAACGAACAGAGCCTGGCGCAGGTGTTGGCTGCCGTCGAAGCGGTACGGGACCAGATTGCCGAGAGCGACAGCAGCGTAGCGGCGCTCGCGGAGCAGGCCGCCACCCTGATGGAACTGGCGGAGAAGGCCAACGCCGCCTTTGCTCGCAACAGCACCGCCAGCTACCACCGGTTCTTCTATGAGCAGGCCCGGGACGGGGCCAGGCGAATCGGCGAGCTGTTCGAGCAGTCCGTCAAGAACGGCGCGATTACCGAAAGCGCGTTGTTTGATCGCACCCGCACGCCGATTCCCAACACCCAGCCCACCAAGTACACCAGCGCGTTTGATGGCTTTACCGACAAGACCCTGCCGGCCATCCTGGAGCCGATCAAGAGCAGCAACCAGGCGATGGTGTTCGCCATGGCCAGCACCCCGGACGGCTACGTGCCCACCCACAACCGGGAGTACTCCCACGCGCCCACCGGCGACCCCAAGGTGGACCTGGTGCGCAGCCGCAACAAACGCCTGTTCAACGATCGCACCGGCATCCGCTGCGGCAGCCACCAGGAAGACATGCTGCTGCAGACCTACCGGCGGGACACCGGCGAGATCATGCACGACCTCTCCGTGCCCATCTATGTGAACGGCAAGCACTGGGGCGGCCTGCGCCTGGGCTACCGCCCCGAAGCGCGCTGAGGTTCTACACCTGCACGCGTGACGGAAGACCGGTGTGACGGCTGTGGTAGACTGCCGTCACACCTTGTTTCGGAGCCCACCCATGCCTGAGTCCGAATACATCCCCGCGGGCGGCCAGCGCGCTGCCCGGCATCCCGCCCATAACCTCGTGGTGCTGGTCTACATCCTCCAGGCCCTGGCCTTCTTCACCGGCGGCGTCACCGCCCTGGTAGGCGTGATCATCAACTACGTGAAGGTTGAGGACGTGCGCGGCACCTGGCTGGATTCCCACTTCCGCTGGCAGATTCGCACCTTCTGGTTCGCGCTGCTCTGGTTTGTGATCGGCACCGTCACCACCCCGCTGATCATCGGCTGGCTGATCCTGCTGGCCATGGCCATCTGGATGATCTACCGCATCGTCAAAGGCGCGCTGGCGCTGAATGATGGGCGGACGGTGTGAGGCGGCTGAAGCCGCTCCCTGTTCACTCGCATCAGTGGGGCTTAGCTGCGATAACTCCCCTGACGCGCGAGCATCCAGCCCGGATACTCTTCCGGCAGCCGACTGACCTCATCCAGCGCTTTTAATTCGTCTTCCGAGAACTGAACCTGGGCGGCGAGGATGTTGTCTTTCAACTGATCGACCCGCTTGGCGCCCACAATCACGCTGGTGACGGCGTTCTGATGCAGCAGCCAGGCGAGGGCGATTTGGGCCACGGAAACCGGCTGGCCGTTGACGGTCTTGCCGGCGGCGATTTCCCGCATCGTGGCGATCACCTGGCTGCCACGTTCCCGGTTTACCGGTGGGAAATCGAACTTGGCGCGACGGTTTTCTTCGGACACGTTCGGTCCTTCATATTTGCCAGACAGGTAGCCACCTGCCAGCGGACTCCAGACCATCAGGCCGATGTCTTCGGATTCCAGCATCGGGATCACCTCCCGCTCCAGATCCCGGCCCACGAGGGTGTAGTAGGCCTGCAACGAGAGGATCGGGCAGAGCTGACGGGCGCGGGTGATGCCCACGGCTTTCATGACCTGCCAGGCGGCCCAGTTGGAGAGGCCAACGTAGTGGACGTGCCCGTGCTGGACCAGCGTGTTCAGGGCTTCCAGGGTTTCTTCTATGGGCGTGGCCGGGTCAAAGCCGTGAATCTGGTACAGATCGATGTAGTCGGTTTGCAGCCGCTCAAGGCTGGCCCGGCACTGGCTCATGATGTGGCCGCGGGACGCGCCCCGGGCGTTGGGGCCTTCGCCCATGGGGCCAAGCACTTTGGTGGCCAGCACCACGTCTTCACGTGCCACCCCCAGGTTCTTCAGTGCCTGCCCGGTGATACGCTCGCTGGCGCCGCCGCCGTAAACGTTGGCGGTGTCGATAAAGTTGATGCCAGCCTCAAGGGCGGTTTTTACCAGCTCATCGGCCTGATCCTGCTGGAGCTGGCCGATCAGCCCCCACATATCGTCGCCGCCACCAAACGTCATGGTGCCGAGGCACAGCTCGGACACAAACAGGCCGGAGTGGCCAAGGGTACGAAGGCGCAGGGGCGCGTCCTGGCCGGATTGGGGCATGTTGGGTGTGGTAGTCATGAGGGTCACCTCCTTGGGTTGGAAGAGCCTGCCGGGGCAGGGTTGCTATCGGATGGTACGGTGAGCGTGGCGCGCTTGGACCAGAGGCACGTCTCTCAAACTGTGACCTGGCGGGTAGTCTTTCGCTCTCGGCTTCCCTAGACTCTACGCCGTGGATGGACCTGATGTCAGGGCAACGCCCTAGAATGGATTCTCAACGTGATGTATCAATGGCCGGAATGTGTCGTATCCGGATGTCTGCTTCCTGACTCGCCCCGCGAGCAGGTCCTTGTACGGACTGCTAAGCAGATCAACGAAACGTTCCCCAATCGAAGGCTCGATGTTCGCCCGAAGCACTTCAGGCGCCATCGGGCTAGATGCCAGTACGGACCCGACTGTGGGTTCGCTCGGCAGGCGCTTCCTCGCTTACAAACCTTTATCTCCCGTTTCTCAGTGCTTGCGGCCAGATCCAGCGGCTCTCCTTGCCGTGAGCTCGTTGCGCTGCGCGTACGACAGACATCAGCTCCCAGCGTTCCAAGGAATAGTGCGTTTGATGCTATGAGAACCCCTGTCGTCTGTTTCGTTATGTTATTGAACCAAAAGGAAGAAACACCGTGTTAGATAGTCGTATTAGTATCGTGGAAGATTTCAGAAGTCGCTTTGGCGCTGGTGGCATTCTGTTGAAGATGGGGTTTTTGTGGCTGGTGCTTACTCAACTGCTGTCGGAACGCTGGCAACAGTATGTGTAGGCGTGTGCCCTCGGCGCACAGCATTTTTTGAAACGTTGAATATTCGGTGTCCGGTATACCGGGCATTTATGGAAACTCGAGAAGGATGAGTCAGGATGAACTACCGGTATAAAGTTTTTGTTCCGACGTTGGTATTCTTGCTTGCGGGCTGCAGTGCGGGGCCGACCATATCAACAAGCTCCTACGAGGCAGATATAAGGGATCGATGTCTTTCACGTTTGCCTGATGAGCTTAAGGAGGATCGCGAAAAGATTACAGGTTGCACGACGACGGCATTGTTCAATGTCCGCCTTGCCAGCCGTATCTACGAAACGATGGCGGATGATCATAAAGCTGCTTGCGAGCAGGAATTCGCAAAGCCGGCCGAGGCCGAGGCGTGCTTTATAAAAAAGCAAAAGGAGTTTTTTAATACCTGGTTTTACGGCCACGCCTCTTCAAAAAAGGCCGAATGATCACCGTAACGCTCAAGAATGAGTCTACGGTTCAAGTGTGAGGCCGTCGCGTCCATAGGCGCCAGTCACAAAACCGTCACACAATCCCTCTAACGTCAGACGCACTTCCCGGGGTCAGAAACGGACCGGTTTGCAGTTGTCCGGGAAGATCGGCCTACCGCATCCGGTTCCAGCCTGGGGGGCGCCCTGTGTCTATCCGTCTGAAAGTTATCCTGTTGTCGTCGCTGTCCATGGCGTTGGCGCTGTTGATCAGTGTGCTGGCGTTAATGGGTTCGGAGCGGGCGATGGAGCAGTCGCTGCGGTTCAACGAGGCGGCGAGAACCACGCAGACCCTGGCCCAGGCCCTCGCGCGGGCCACTACGACCATCAAGGCCGACCCGATTCTGCCGGAGACGGCGACCCAGCTCGAACAGGTCAACGCGGATCTCAAGGCGCGGTTTGCCGACGCCCGGGAGGCGTTGTCGGCGCCGGATACCGCTGAGCTGCTTAGCGCCGTTAAGCAAATTTCGGGCGCGTGGCAGGCCTACTACCAGCAGAGCCTGGCCCTGAGCCAGATGGCGGAGACGGACCCGGCTTCTGCCCTGGGGATGATCGAGAGCGTCTACCAATCCCAGTTCGTGCCGCTGCAAGGGCAGTTCCGCCAGACCATCGAGCGCGCCGCGGCGTACAGCGATGCCCTGGCCAATGGCCTGCGGGCGGACCTGCGGGCCCAGCGGCTGCGGATTCTTGGGGTGCTTGGCGGTACGGCGGCGTTGCTGCTGGTGCTGGTGGCCGTGGTGCTGGTTCGGATGAAGCGGTCGGTCGCGGCGTTTCACGGGCAGTCGGCCCGGCTGGTGGAGGGCGATCTGGACCACCGCTTCGAGGACCGGGGGCGGGATGAGATCAGCCGCATTGGCGCGGCGGTCAACCACTTCCTGGAGCGCTTTGTCAGCACCTTGGTGGCGGTACGCGCCGCCGCCGAACAGAGCGACACCGTGATCACCAATCTGCGCCAGGCCACGGTGGACGCGGACCGGAACATGGCGGCCCAGGCCGACGAGGCGGGGCAGATGCGGGAGGCGGTGGAACAGCTCAGCCTCAGTTTCCGGGAGGTGGCCCAGAAGGCGGCGCAGGCCAGCGACACCGCGGCCGAAGGTGAGCAGCTGGTGGCCCGGGGCAATGCGATGGGCGGGGCCAATAAAGAGGCGCTGGCGTCCATTGACCAGACCGTGTCGGCCACCCACGAGACCGTCGCCGAGCTGGCGTCGGCCATCGACGAAGTGGCCACGGTCACCCGGGCCATTCACGATATCTCCGAACAGACCACGCTGTTGGCGCTGAACGCGGCCATTGAGGCCGCCCGGGCCGGGAGCCACGGGCGCGGGTTTGCGGTGGTGGCGGATGAGGTCAAGCAGCTCTCCGACCGGACCCGTTCACTCACCTCGGACATTGCCCGCATCGTCGGCGCGGTGCAGGAGGGCACCGGCAGGGTTCACGGGCGCCTCGACGACGCCCGGCGTGCCATCGCCACCGGCGTGGAATCGGGGGAGTCCATGAGCCACCTGCTGGGGGACATGAACCGCTCGATCCAGTCCGTGGCCGCCATGCTACGAGAGGTTGCCGCCGCTACCGAGCAGCAGTCGGCCGTGACCGTGGACATGAACCACCGTATCGAGCGGGTGGCCAGCGGCGGCGAGCAGGTGCAGGCCCAGATGGCGTCCGTGCTGACGGTGGTGGAGAGCCTGGAGCAGGCGAACACGGAACTGCACGGCCACCTGGGGGCGTTCCGGGCCTCCAGTGCCCTGGGGGTGCGCGGGTAGCTAGTCGCATGTCGATTCGCTTCAGGTGCATCGCACTGAATCGCCTCTATGCTCGGTGGGGCGCAGATCTCCAGTTGCACTACTCGTGAATGAAGTGCGGCACAAAGCGGGAGGTGTCTTTGGTAATGACGGAACTGTCTTCCCGGATGCCCATGGCAACCGCTTCATTGCCGACAACCCAGCTCCCGATCAAGCAGTAGTGGCCTGCAAAGGTCGGCGGTGGGCACCAGCCTTGAAGGATGGTCGGCCCGTTGCCATAGGGCCCTTCCACCTGCGACTCCACGCCCTGGAGGGTTTCAATGGCAATATTGGCGCCCTCCCGTGAGAATAGCGGCTTGCGAACCCAGCGCTCTGGCAATGCCCCTCCCGCCGCATCACCTTCAAACCATGCCGGCAAAAGGTTTGGGTGTCCGGTGTGTCGCTCCCAAAGCAGCGGCAGAATGCCTTTGTTGGAGAGAATCAGCTTCCAGGGTGGCTCAATAAACTGTGTTCCGCCGTGGGCAAGGGCGCCGGCAAAGGCTTCCTGCCAGATCCATTCCCAGGGGTAGAGTTTGAACAGCTGGTCCACGGGCTTGTCCTGCATATCCACGAACCGACCTGCCTCGTTGAGGCCCAGCTCGTCCATACACAGGGTGGACGGTTTGAGGCCAGCCTGTTCGGCGCAGTCGGCGAGGTATTGTATGGTGCCGGCGTCCTCTGGGTGGTCGCGGCAGCAGGCCAGGTGAAACGACTGCCCGGCCCGGCCAATCATCGTCAGCCGTTCAATCAGGGCTTCATGCAGCCGGTTGTACTGGTCAGCACCGCTGGGCAGTTTGCCTTCCGCCGACTGCTGTTCCAGCCACAGCCACTGGAAAAAGCCGGTTTCGTACAGGGATGTCGGGGTATCGGCGTTGTACTCATAGAACTTGGCCGGGCCGGTGCCATCGTAGCAAAAGTCCATTCGGCCATAGAGCGACGGCTCTGAGTACTTCCAGCTCTCTGCAATCAGGTCCCAGGCTTCTTCCGGAATGGCCAGTTGAGTCATCAGGCGCTCACTGGTGACGACCTCTGCCACCAGGTCCAGGCAGAGGGCATGAAGGGCCTCTGTGGGCGCCTCAATATCGTCTTCGATTTCCCGAAGGCTGAATTGATAGGCGGCGGTCTCATCCCAGTAGGGCTCGCCTTCCAGGGTATGGAAGTAAAAACCGTGGGATTCCGCCTGTGAAACCCAGTCGGGTCGCGGTGTGAGCTGAATACGCTGCATGGAGTTTCCTTCTCCGGGGGTAATCCAAAAGCCGAAAGGAGTCTACTCAGAAAAACGCGTGTATGAAAGCGAACCGGTTTGACCTTCTGGGTGGTCTTCTATACATTTCTCGGCCGTAACTGCTTTTAGGAGAAGGATGCTCCATGGCCGCCCAGGAAGGGATAAGTGCTACCCTCAAAACACGCTCCCGTCGCCAGAAACGCTCGCAGGCAGCCACGCTTGTGTTGATGGGTGCTACGCCGTTTGTTGTTCTGGCGTACGATCCTCTGCACATCGACGTCCGGGTATTTCAGAATCTCGCGGCTTGCCAGCAGGCGTTGCCGTCCGCTTCAGACTACTGTAATGCTCTGAGCCGGGAAGCGGCGTCGCGTCACCCGACCATGGCGCCCAGATACACCTCGCGGGCGCAATGCGACACTGATTTTGCCCATATAATTAACGAAGATGCCTGTGAATCAGGCTGGTGTAGCGCCGACAATCTGATCAACTGCGAGCAGACCGGCGACGGACATTACCGGCCGCCGTTTTCCGGCTTCATGGTGGACCAGTCGGTGCTGACAAGCGGCGCGGAAGGTGGACGACCTAATCCATCGAAGCTGAGCCAGCAGCAGCTCCAGCCGGTTTACGAAATTCCGGACAACGCACTCCACCGCGGCGAGAACAGTGATAGCGGGTCAAGTTACGGCTATCACCCGTTAATCTGGCACTATGTGACGGCCAACGGACAGTATCTGGGCGATAAGGGCCTTAGCACTCCTGTCACCCTGGCCCGCACTCAACTGACCAGTCGCTCCGGCAAGGCGTATAACGGCAGCACCCGGCGCGGCGGGTTCGGCGCGACAGCGCTGCGGACCATGCAAGCGGCAAGGAGCTGAGCCATGTCCGTCATCTTTCGTGTTGCCTTACTGCTCCTATGCATGGGCGTTGTGTCGTCCCCCGTCCTGGCTGAACCTTCGATGCGCGAACTTGCCGAATCGCTGAATCAGAGGCTGGTGCTGGCCCCGGACTCGCTTCAATGGCGCTTGCCCAACAAGGTGGAACGTCTGACAAGCGCAGAGATGGGCGTCAAATCGGGCGATTGCGACAGGCCCATGCCCGCGCGCACTGGCGAGGCACCACGATTCCTCGTTCGGTGCGTTGTCGTTGAGTACATCGATATGTCTGTGACAGCTATCCAGCTCGTGTCGTCCTGGACCTACAAAGACGGTAAGTGGGGTACGGGGCAGGTGGTGTCCATCCGCGACGTATCCCGCCTCGCCTTTGAGCAGGTTGAGAAGGACCGCAGGCGATACGGCGGGGCGGATTACGCGTCGGCCAAGCCCCGATTTTCCATCGTTTGGCATAACGGTGATGAGCGAGGGCCCTATGAGAAAATGTTTACCTATATGTCCGGGGCGGTTAGGGATGAGCTTTCGTCGTTCTGGCGATCCCGTCCGTTTGATGAGTCGCCGTCATTTGACGCGCTCAAACAGTGGCGCTCTCTGACATGGCCTTCGGGTGTCATTGGTATCAGGCGCGACGGCCAGCTGTTGTTGCAGGCGGGATCTGTCGCTGGCACGACGCCGCTTCTGAAGCATATGACGACGTCCGGCGCGCTCCCGGACTTTGCCGAGGGCCTGATCCGGCCAGTTAAAATGAGGCAGTACTGGGAGGCTGAGGTGCTGCCAGGCGATGCCATGTACCTTCTGAAAATGTTTCGGGCAAACCATATTCTATACGCCCTGGCGCTCTCCGACCGGCAGCCATCGGATTTCCAGGAGGGCGTGGAGATCCTCAGTTCAACCCCGGAGTTCACTCTGGTTTTCTTCGCTGTGGAAAGGAACCTGTAGCCATGCCAAGCCATTCTGAATCGGATCAAAACGCCGGCCCATTGGATGGCCTGCAGAAAATAGAGACGGCCGCAGGCTCAGGTAATACGGTGATCTTCGTGGGAAAGCGCAGTGGCTGGACGTCACTGTTCGTTACATGGTTTCCAGTGATTGCTGCGCTCTGCTACGGTTTCGTTGTTCCCTTTGTTTTCACGGCCTGGGGAGAAACCAACCTTGTTCTGATTCTTACGGTCTGGCTCTGCGGTTGGGTGCTGCTCGTCGCGGTCACCCTGTTGGGAGGAACGGGGCGGCACCTGTACGCCGTGGATTTTGAGCGGCGGGAGATTGGGCACCTGAATTCCGGCGAGAACGTTCCTCTCGCGGTAACGCTCCGGCAGGGAAGTGACGGCGCTGAGTTGAAGCTGGCGCAACCGCTGGCGTCTGGCTGGCATCTGAACGCCAGTGAACGCGCTCTGGCCGAATTGCGGTGGGAAGACGCCGAGTCCATTCCTCCCTGGCGCCCCATCCCCCTGAAGGCGCATCTGGAAACCCGATGGAAAGACGGGAACCTGCTGGTGCTCCTCATCGTGGTCGGCGTGCCCATGTTCGTGATGCATCTGGCTTCTGAAACCTTGGGCTATTTTGCTATCTCCCTGGGTTTCGTACTTGTGGCCTGGCTGTTGGGGCAAACGGTGAGTTGGCTGCTGGATTGCCGCGACTTTCGGCTGTTGTCCGGCGCTACTGCGTAATGGCGAGTGTCCTATATTGCCCTCACCTTTCCCGGGTCAGAGTCGGGGAAGGGTGTGCCTGATATGAGGTTCAGAGGGGCAAGGAGTCCCCTCCTGATCTGACTCCGAGTGCCCCAATGTCAGGGGCCTATCAGTGTGCCGATGAGTAGCGCCAGTGCCGTAATGCCACCCGCGAGTCCCAACAGCTTTATGCCCCTGAAACGGGGAATGCCATCGGGGTCGTGATCCGACCTGACCAGTGCCCTGTCCAGCGGGATAAGTTCGTTGCGCATCGCCTTCACTGTCTGGCTCGGCGATATCCGTGCTCCTCGGTACCAGCCGTCCGGGCACTCAACCAGTTGCTGCGGTGCAAGGAAGCAGCCGGATCTCGCTCGCACTTTCAACCGGCCGCCGTTGGGTAGAAGGTGGCGCCCGGGTAGTGCGGTCGGCACCGAGCCTCCGGGTATCACGATATTCGCCAGAGGTTGGCATGCCAGGTTGCCGTCCAGTTGCCCGAGGACCATGACTGGCGTCAGCTTTTTACCCCACCGAAACCCGGCGAGAAACGGAAATTGCTTGTCATTCGGGTCGTAGACGAAGGGCTTGTCCGCGTTAACGGCCCTTGCGACGAACGGGTGACGCATCAGGTTCTCGGGCGGCAACGCCTGGTTGTCCAGCTCGCGTGATTTGGCGAACAACTCCCATGCGAGCCGGCGCTTCACAAGCCCCAATAACGCTTCAGGTAACGGATGCATGCCCGGTGCGGTGGGCACGCGATAAGGTAGTGCACTCAGTTCCTTTTCGGTCAGGGAGTCTTCGGCGATCAGCCAGGGAGTAATGTTATTGCTCGTGTGGCTATGGTCCAGATAGACGACCGCAAGGTCAATCCGCTGCGCGGGTAGATTTCCGGCCCCGGCGTTGCCCCCTGAAATTCGCTTTGGCGTAACCTCAAGCATGAAGTGGTTGGGGTTGGAAAAAGTCTGTTGCTCGATCAGATGGAGAAGTTTTCTCGGTCCCGCCAATCGACCTGCCGTGAGCCATTTGTGGGGTGGTAGTGCTGACGTGGCGTCGGCGCCGGTCCTGCCCAGGTCAGCGGGATGATTCAGGGGCAGCTCCGGATTTGCCCGGCGATCAAAAACCCGGCGCTCGTCTGGCGTCAGGGATGACAGAGGACGAGCGGACGGCGGGAGATCGGGCATCTGCGGGTTGCCGGTCCACGGGTGATGATCGTTGTAGATCAACTGGCGATTGGGTGCCTTCGAGCCACTCCGCCGGGTCCACCACTGCAGGTCGCCAGTGGCCAGTGGGCCCTCGCTTCCTTCGTCAATGGGAACCACCTCTATTCGAATCAGCGCTTCGGCCTCTTCCATATCTGACACAACAGCATGGTGCGCCAATAGGTCAACGGTCTCATCAGGGACCAGCAAGCCCTCCTTCGCCCAGGCCAGTGCTCCGCTGTGATTGTGTGCATATCGTGCCAACTCCCACAGTGGAATCGGCTTCACCATCGGAGTCAGCGTATGGTCCTGAATATCAAGGGAGGCCGCGAGGCGGTCCGCTTCCGCTTTGTTGAGCGTTATCAGCATCGCCATCGCCCGGCCGTAGGGCAAGATGAGTGCGCGTTCACGCCCTATGGTGTCCACGGCAAACAGAGTGTAAAACGATTTGGCCGCCCATTTTTCGAGCAGTCTGGCGGGGCGATCGTTGCGAAGCGCTCGCTTGAACACGGAGCCTTCGGACACTTTGCCGGTAGTCGTCATGAGTTACGATCCTTGTAACAGGTGTGGGGGCGAACGCTGATTGAGCCGTTCAGGCGCTTGGCTTCGCCTCGGCAGGCGACTCAAGGGACACGGCTGTCAGGTTAAGCTTGCCGCCGGGCTCCACCTCCCAGAGGATGGCCGAATTCATTAGTGGAATGCCGTTGTCATCAATCAACTCGAACTGTTTTTCGACAAAGGCCGTGATTTCCCGTTTGGTGGAAGCCGTGACGTTCGCGCTCATAAACAACAGCACACATCCCACGGTGAAGATAGGGCCTGGAATCAGAAGGATCGTTTCCCAGAGCGTCGGGCCTTCCCAGCCGACCATGATGGACTTGGGGCCAGCGATCAGAAGCAGGCCGCCGAAAAGCGCGACTACCCAGCCGGCATAGTTTAGCGCCGTGCCTATTCTCTCTTGGGAAGCGAATTTCGTAGCGAGGGGTGATTGCATGCAATAGGGGAAGTCGGCCAGCGTCAGCCGCTTCGGGTCGGAAAGTTCCATTCCGCAGACTCCATGTCTTCAGTTCCATTTGAAGCTGCGATAGTACAAAGCCGCCACCCGGTATTCAACCCGAGCGGTGCTTAATGCGCGGGTGGAAGTGTGGCGCCACTCACGGCGCGCTGGATAGCGCCCTTGGATTGCGCGGATAAAACCGCTCCGGCATCGACTCAATGTGGGGAAAGAACCGGGTGTCCTTATAGGGCATTTTCATAAAGCCTGAGACCCCGAGGCCGGTGATCTGGTCGACGGCGGCGAGGATCTCGTCCAGGCGCTGGCGGAATTCCGGTTCCCGGTCCGGGTCCAGCAGGCGGTAGTGGCTGTGGATCTTCAGGTGCCGGGGCAGCGCTTCGAAAATGATCATGCCGGTGTGGTGGATGGTGTTCAGGGCCTCCAGAGACCGGATGATGGTCTCCGGCAGCACCAGGAATTCCTCCGGATCCGGGCCGTCTTCGAAGTAGGAGTGAATCCGGGAGCGGTCTTCAATCTCCGGCGCGGGGCTGACTTCGTAGGGCAGGCGGGTGCCCGGTTCCGGGATAAACGGCTGGTCCGGGCTGTCCCGGTCCAGGTGCAGGGTGTCCCGGGCGTTGAACAGGCAGCTTTTGAAAATGCCTTTGCGGTAGATCGCCTGGGCCAGGTTGACCATGTTGTTGACGGCGGTCACGAAGGCCTTCTTCAGGGACGGGTCGTGCAGGTTCAGGGACGTGTCCACGTACACGCCGTCGGCTTCCCAGCGCACCGCCAGGCCGCCCTCCACCGGGTAGCGGCCGAGCCGGCTGACCGCGGCCAGGAACGCCTTCTCGGTTTCCCCCATGCCCTGCATGAAGTTCTTGTAGTAGCGGTCGAGCTGCACGTCGTTCACGTCGCTGAGGGTTTCCGGGCCGCCTTCTTCCCGCAGGAACGCCTTGCGGGAGCTGTACACCACGGTATCGATGTCCCGCTCTGAGGTGCGGGTCCACACCGGCACCAGGGGCACCGGTTCCGGCTCGGGCAGGTCGATCATGACGGTCCGGGCCATGCGGGGCATTTCCCGCAGGTAGTAGTCGCCGGCTTTTCGGCGGGTGTCCGGGTCCGGGTCGAGCATGCCGTCGAGCATGCGGGCGAATTCCATGGGAAGGCCCAGGGAGGTGGCCGGAATGGCCCGGTGGCCGAAGCGGCAGGACTGGCCCGAGGCCAGGGCGTAGAGGGTGCCGGCCGCCCCCTGCTCGTCAAAGCGGGGGGACGACAGGCCGCCGTGCAGTTGCTCGTCGCCGATGAAATACACGTCCCCCAGCCGGGCGTTGGTCTGCTGCAGGTTGTCAGACATCAGCTCCATCACGTTCGGCGCGAGGTACTGCTGGTTGGCGTCGAGCTGGGCGAACACGGAGGAGCCCCAGTCAATCAGCGCGATGGTCTCCCGCTCGGCGTCGAACACCAGGTTCGAGGGCTTGATGTCCCCGTGCACGATCGGCCGGCCGGCGGGGCCGTTCTCCCGGCGCAGGTTGCGGAGGATCTCCGCGAGCTGGTCGGCAATGCGCACGATCAGCCGGGGCCGCAGCCGGCCTTCCCTCAGGGACACTTCCTCCAGGTTGAAGCCGGGGGCCCGCTCCATCACCAGGATCGGCTGGTTGCGCACCTTCTGGTAGGCGATCAGGCGGGGCACCCGGGGGTGCTCCACCTGTTCAAGGATGAAGGCCTCGTCTTCCAGCCGGTCCTGCAGGTGCTGGGGCAAATTCACCCGGGTGAATTTGAACACGTGCTCCAGATCCGGCGCGTCCTTGAGCGCCAGCCGGCCGGAGAACACGAAACCGTAGGCGCCCTTGCCGATCATCTCGATGTCGCGGTAGCCCAGCTGGCGCAGCTGGTCAGTGCACAGCGCCACCCAGTCCTTGAGTTTCCGGGCGTCGTCGTGACTGAGCAGATAAATGGACTGCTCTTCCGGAATGTAGAACTGTTGCAGCGGCGCCTGTTGCGACATGGAGGTCCCGGCCTCAGCCCAGGTGCAGCAGCATGGACTGGGGCGCTTCCAGGTACCCCTTCCACAGGTTGCAGAAGCGGGCGATGGTGCCACCGTCGATGATGCGGTGGTCCCCGGCCCAGCTGACCGGCAGGATCGACCGCGCCACCACCTGGCCGTTGGCGTCAAACCTGGGCAACTGCTGGGTCCGGCCCAGCGCGACGATGGCAACCTCCGGCGCGTTGATGATCGGCGCGGCGTAGGTGCCGGCCAGCGCGCCAATGTTGGAGATGGTGATGGTGCCGCCCTTGAGGTCCTCCTGGCTGACCCGGCCCTCGCGGGCCGCGTTGGTCAGGCGGGCGACTTCGTCGGCGATCTCCAGCAGGGTCAGGTGCTCCACGCCCTTGACGTTCGGCACCAGCAGCCCGACCTTGCTGTCCACCGCCATACCGATGTTGCAGCCGGGCTGGTAGTGGATCTCGGTCACGTCCGCGTTGATCTGCGCGTTCAGGATGGGGTACTCCCGGATCGCAAGGGCCATGGCCTTCATGAAGAAGGGCATCAGCGTCAGCCGGGTGCCCCGGGCTTCCGCCTCGGGCTTGAGCTGTTCCCGCAGCTCGAGCAGGGCGGTGACGTCAATGTCTTCGTTGAAGTTGAAGTGCGGAATGGTGGAGGCGGATTCCACCATGCGTTTGGCCATGGCGGCTTTCATGCCGCGGATCGGCTCCACGCGGGCTTCCAGGCCGGCGGACGGGCGGCGGGGGCTCGTCTCCGCCGCCGTCTGGGTGCCGGCGCCCTGGGGTTGTTCCAGATGCGCCAGTACGTCCGCCTTGAGCACGCGGCCGTCCTTGCCCGAGCCGGGGATGTCCGCCAGCGCCAGTTGATGCTCGCGCACCAGGCGACGCACGGCGGGGCTGGCGGGTACGCGGGGCTGGTTGCCGGCCGGCGCGTTGGGCTGGCCTTGTGCCGGCGCCGTGCTGGTCTTGGCTTCTGAAGGCGGTTCTTCGGGCTGAGAGGCCGCTGCGGGTCTGGCGTCGCCCTTGCTTTCGGCCCCGGCGTTATCCGATGCGGCCGCATCGCCTGCGCCGTCGCTCAGGTCCACCAGCTCAAACAGCGGGGCGTGCACTTTCGCGATGTCGCCTTCCTTGTGGTACAGGCGGGTGACCCGCCCCTTGTAGGGCGCCGGGATTTCCACCAGGGCCTTGTCGGTCATCACCTCGACGACGGGCTGGTCCTCTTCAATCACGTCGCCTTCGCTGACCAGCCATTTGACCAGCTCACACTCCACGATACCTTCGCCGATATCGGGCAGAATAAAATCACTCATGGTTGCTCTCCTGTCCGGATGTCGGCCTAGAATTCGATGCTGTCCCTGATGGCGTCATACACCTTCAGGTGGTTGGGCAGGTGCTCTTTTTCCAGCACCAGCGGGAAGGGGGTATCCATCCCGGTGACCCGTGCGATCGGGGATTCCAGGTACAGGAAGCAGCGCTCCTGAATGGTGGCCGCAATTTCGCCGGCAAAGCCGCCGGTGCGGGGTGCCTCGTGGGTGACCACCAGGCGGCCGGTTTTGAGCACCGACTGCACCACGGTCTCCACGTCCCAGGGCAGGATCGTGCGCAGGTCGATCACCTCGCAGGAGATGCCGTCTTTTTCCGCCTGCTCGACGGCCTCACCGATCACTTCCATCTGCGCGCCCCAGCCCAGCACCGTCACGTCCGTTCCTTCCTTGAGGATTTCCGCCTCCCCCAGGGGCAGCCGGTAGTCGTCCTCCGGCACCTCGCCCACGGAGGCGCGGTACAGCCGCTTGGGTTCAAAGAACAGGACCGGGTTGGGATCGTGGATGGCGCTCAGCAGCAGGCCCTTGGCCTGGTGCGGGTTGCGGGGCACCACGATTTTCAGGCCCGGAGTGTGGGCAAAGTAGGCCTCCGGGGACTGGGAGTGGTAGAGCCCGCCGGCAATGCCGCCGCCGTAGGGCGCGCGGATGGTGAGCCCGCCCACGTTGAACAGGTTGCCGGAGCGGTAGCGGAACTTGGCGGCCTCGTTCACGATCTGGTCAAAGGCCGGGAAGATGTAGTCGGCGAACTGGATCTCGGCCACCGGCACGGAACCCTGGGCGGCCAGGCCGTTGGCGAAGCCGATGATGCCCTGTTCCACCAGCGGCGTGTTGAAGCAGCGGTGCTTGCCGTATTTTTCCTGCAGGTGGCTGGTGGCGCGGAAGACCCCGCCGAACACCCCCACATCCTCGCCGAAGCAGAGCACTTTCTCGTTGGCGGCCATCGCCGTGTCCAGGGCGTTGTTGATGGCCTGCAGCATGTTCATCTTGGCCATGTCAGGCGTCTCCCTGTTTTGCGTGGGACGGTTGTGCGTTGGACGAAGGCGCGACGGACGGGTCGTGGGCACTCTTCGGGTACGCGTCCGGGTACTTGCGAATGTGCGCCTTGAGGGCGTCGAACTGCCGTTGCAGTTCCGGCGGCACCTCGTCGTACACGTCCGTCACCAGGGACTCAAGCGGGGGCGGCGAGCGTTTCTGGGCCCGCTTCATGGTGTCCAGCACCTCCTTGCGCAGGCGCTCCTGGAGCGACTTCTCTTCGTCGGCGGTCCACCATTTTTTCTTCTGGAGCCAGTGCTGCATGCGCAGGATCGGGTCCTGCTCGCGCCACACGGCCTCTTCGTCCTTGCTGCGGTAGCCGGACGGGTCGTCGGAGGAGGAATGAGCGGCCAGGCGGTAGGTCATGGCTTCCACCAGCACCGGGCGGTTCTCTTCCACCGCCAGTTTGCGGGCGGCGGCGGTGGCGGCGTACACCGCCAGCACGTCGTTGCCGTCCACGCGGATCACGTCCATCTTGTAGCCGTAGGCCCGGGGCGCCACGCCGTCGGCGGCGAACTGCTCGGCGGCGGGGGTAGAAATGGCGTAGCCGTTATTGCGGCACAGGAACACCACCGGCACCCGCAGCACCGCGGCCATGTTCAGGGCGGCGTGAAAATCACCTTCGGAGGCGGCACCTTCACCAAAATACACCACGGTGCAGTGGCCGTCGCCGGCAAGCTTCTGGCCGTACGCATAGCCGGTGGCCTGGGGAATCTGGGTGGCCAGCGGCGAGGAGATGGTCATGTAGTTCAGCTTGGTGGACCCGTAGTGCACCGGCATCTGCCGGCCTTTGCCGTAATCCAGGTCGTTGCCGAACAGCTGGTTCATGAACTCGTCGATGGAGAAGCCCCGATAGGCCAGGGCGCCCTGTTCCCGGTACTGGGCCATGATCATGTCGGCGTCGTCGAGGGCGGCGGCGCTGCCGATCACGGCGGCTTCCTCACCGGTACACTGCATGTAGAAACTCAGGCGGCCCTGGCGCTGGGCGGCCAGCATGCGCTCGTCCAGCACCCGGGTGGTGACCATGGCGGTGTAGATGCGCAGGGCTTTGTCTTTGTCGATGGCAGGAGCCTTGCCGCCTTTGTACAGCGAGCCGTCCTGCTTGAGCAGCTTGAAGGTTGGTATGCGGAACTCGGCGCCATCGGTAAAGACCGGCGCGTGAGTTACCTTGGGCGTTGTTGTTGTCATAATCCTCGTCCTGGGGTAGTGGCTAGAGGAACACACGGCCCCTTTTGGGAGCCTTGTCGGTTCGGAAGCGATGCCAGCCTGGGTGGATTTACCCAGAGTATAGACGCCGGATGCGAGGCGTCCTGGGGTGGCACGGTCTTCCAGGCCCGTTCGGCGGGTTTGGGTAAAACCCCCTCGGACGGGACAATGTTTACCTTAACGTAAACTGCTAATCAAGGGTAGTCTGCGAGCCGAGAACCGCCTTCCGGGCCTGCCGGGGGCTCCGACGGAGGCGGTCAGTCGTTGGTAACGTCGTTCAGACGCAGGGCGCTGGCCACGCCGGCCGCGCCCATCAGGCCCAGCAGCAGAATCACGGCGACGTTGGACACCAGGGACACCAGCGCGGTCAGGCCGCCGGCCACCAGCAGCAGCAGGCCGATGACGGAATTGCTGACGGAGGTGTAGTCGGTGCGTTTGTTGCCGCCGGCCATGTCCACCAGGTAGGTCTTGCGGCCCAGGCGCACGCCGGCGTGGGCCACGCTGAGGGCGAAGAAGGCCAGGGGGAAGAACCACAGGCCGCCAAAGCCTTCGCCGGTGACGGCGGCCACGGTGCCGGTGACCAGGCAGATCCCGCTGGCCAGGGCGCCGGCGCGGATCATCACCTGCCGGCTGGAGCGGTCTGCGGCCCAGCCCCAGAAGCTGGCGCTGAGGGAACTGGCCAGGCTGCTGGCGAGCAGGAAGACGCCCAACAGCCAGCCGTGGTCGGAGGCTTTCTGGGCCATCACCACGAAATAGGGCGAGGCCAGGGCGGAGCACAGCAGCAGGGCCCGGGTGATGACAAACCGCCGGAACGGAGCATCGTCCCGTAGCAGGGAGAGGTTGCGAAACGCGTCCGCCATGGCGTTGCCGCCACCGCTGGTTTCGCCCTCGTACTCGTCCACGCTGGCGAACAGCAGGCCGGCAATCACCCACAGGGTCGCCGCCAGAAGCAGCAGCGCGGCGTAAAAAGCCACGGTGGGGTCGCCCCGGTCCCAGAACAGCAGCACGGTCAGAATCACCGTGCCGGTACCGCCCAGGGTGCTGGCCAGTCCGGACAGGCGGCCCCGGCGCTTCTTGGGGATGCACTTGCCCTGCACGTCTTTCATGGCCACCGAGCAGAAACCCCGGGACAGGGAAAACGCCACCAGCGCCGCCAGCACGACGCCGCCGGCGGCGTATCCTTCAAGAAACCAGACCCCGGCCGCCATGGCCGCCACACTCACCGCCTGCCCCAGGCTTCCCATCACCCAGAAGCCCTTGCGCACCGGCCGGCGCCGCACCCAGGCGCCGATGACCATCTGCGGCAGCATGGAGCCGGATTCCCGGATCGGCACCAGCCAGGCCACCAGGGCCGGCGCGCCGATGGCGCTCATCAGCCACGCCAGCACGGTTTTCGGGCTGGTCAGCAGGTCACCGAGTTTGGTCAGCACGTTGCTGGCGAGGATCAGGAAGAAATTGCGGGGCACCTCCCGGCAGGCGGAATCCGGGATGTCAGTGCAGGCCCTGGCATCCTCTTCGTTGGCCACCAGGCTGTAGAGCTGGTCCAGGGTGTCCTCGTTGCGGGTCGGCAAAGCTGATCCTCCAGAAGGCGGTGCAGTGGCCACGGCGTGGGCGAGCGTCGGCGTGGTTCGGGACTGGCAAGCATAGCAGCCGCCCGCCGTGCCTGACACCGGGCGAGTAGCCTGGCCGGCGGGTTTGTGCCCCGTAAAGGCACGGCACAGCCCTTGCCTCTGGCGGACCGCTGGGGCTAAATGGCGCAAACACGATCCCAGCCGATCCCAACATCATCCAACGCATTTCAACACCCTGGCCCGAGCATGCTCAGTTACCTTCACGCTTACCACGCCGGCAACGTTGCCGATGTCCAGAAACACGCGGCCCTGATGCTGGCCACCACGCTGATGCAGGCCAAGTCGTCTCCGATCGCGTTTTTTGATACCCACGCGGGCAGCGCCCTGTACGATCTCACCGGCGAGCGGGCGCTGAAAACCGGTGAGGCGGCCGAGGGCATCCAGAAGGTCTGGGTCCGGCGCCAGGCGCTGACCAACCCCGACTGGGTGGCGATGCTGAACACGCTCGCGGCGCTGAACGGCGAGAGCGCGACGCTCATCCGCTATCCAGGGTCGCCCGCCTGGATCCAGGGCCGGATGCGCCCGGACGACCGGCTCACCGCGTTCGAGCTTCACCCTGCCGAGCAGCACAGCCTGTCCGACTGGGCCAAAGGGCGCCCGAACGTGCGGGTACGCCATGAGGACGGGCTCAACGGACTGCTGGCCAGCCTGCCGCCGTCGCAGCCCCGGCTGCTGGTACTGATGGACCCGTCCTACGAGATCAAGAGCGACTACGCCGACGTCGCCCAAACCCTGGAGCAGGCGTGGAAAAAATGCCGCCACGGCGTCTATCTTGTGTGGTACCCCATCCTCACCAGCGGCCTGGAGCAGGGCCTGAAGGACGCGGTGGCCGGCAGCGCCCTGCGCAAGGTGTGGTGCTCGGAGATTCACCGGACCCAACCGCCAGCGCGGGGTATGACCGGCTCGGGCCTGCTGGTGGTCAACCCGCCCTGGGGCCTGGACCAGCGGCTGAACGCGTTGCTGGACGACGTCTCGGGCGATGATGGGCTCGCCGTGCGGGTGCAGAGCCGCTGGCTGATACCGGAATAATGATGATCTACCGCGCAGGGAGCACCCCGTGACCGATACCGCCGACACCGATCCGTTTGCCGAGTTGTTGCCCGGAGGGCTGGTGCTGCTGGAGCACTGGCAGGCTCCGGAGATTTCCGTTCAACGGACCGTCAAAGGAGCGTTTCGCCACTGGCTGGAGCAGTTCCAGGGCGGCGGCCCGGAACCGGGTCTGGATGGCCCGGAGGAACGGGACGACCTGCCCGCACTGGCGGATGAGGCTCTGGACCGGATCGCGCCGCCGGTGGAGCGGGCGATGGCGCCGGCGAGGTTGGGCGACGAATTGCGGCGGGCGCTGGACCAGATCCGGTCGGTCTCGCACTCCGCCTTGAACACGGTGGCCATCGTCGCGCCCCCGTTCTGCGGCGTCGCGCCCGCCCTGGCGGCGCTGGCGGATCTGGAGGACGAGGGCTGGCGGGTGCTACCGGCCCCGCCGCACCGACGCCTGACCGCCACCGAGGCGCACCGGTGGTGGTCCGAACAGGACCTGAGCGGCCGCTGGGTGATTCCCGAGCTGGCCCATTACTGGCTGCGCCACCCGGATGGGCTGGCCCTGGTGTCGGCGCTGTTCGAACGCCTGGCCCGTGCCGGAGCGGAGCCCGACGGCAGTGAGGGCCTGGTGGGCTGCTCCAGCTGGTGCTGGCAGTTCTGGACACGCTACCTGCCCACGGGCCTGCCCCTGCACGCGTTCACCCCGGCGCCCCTGGACGCCTGCCGGCTTGGCACCTGGCTGCAAGGCCTGACCCTGTCGGCCGCCCACGCACCGCTGACGTTGCATCACCGAAGGGACACCGCCCCGGTGTTGCCTCGCCCGAGCGACGCCGAGTTTCGGCCGGGGGGCTATCTTCGCGAACTGGCGGCGACGGCCCGGGGTAACGCCGGCGTGGCGCTCGAGCTGTGGCGCCATGCCCTGCGGGCGGTACCGGACGCACCGGAGTCCGGCCAGCTCGCCGCACAGGTGGCCTCGCTGGACGATCTGTCCCTGCCGGCGGTACCGCCGGATCCGTCGTCCTCCCTCGGGTTTGTTCTGCACGGGCTGTTGCAGCACGACGGATTGGACCCGGACGATCTCGCCGCCTGCACCGGGCTGGCGCCTGTGACCGTGGCGCTGTCCCTGGACCGTCTGGCGCGGGCAAGGCTGGTGGTAGGCAATGCTGACGGTGTCTGGCGGTTGACTGCTCTGGGGTATCCGGCCGCGCGCCGTTACCTGCAGGGTTGGGGTTTTCCCATGGACGCGTTCTGAGGAGGCAACGATGGAGCAGGGAACCGAAGCGCTGAAAAACGTCCTGGCAGCGATGACCTCCCAGGCGCTGCTCGAGGCCTTTCTGGTGGTGGCCTTCGCAGCGCTGGTGATCCTGGCCATACAGAAGGTATTGCCGGGCATTGCGGCTCGTATCGGCGGCAAGCCCCGCCTGTATTTGCTGGCTTCCGTGCCGCTGCTGCGGCTGGTCGTCATTGTGGTCACCATCGTCGTCGTGGTGCCGATTCTGATTGAGCCCTCGTTCGAGAACATGGTGGCGGTGTTTGGCGCCGTCGGCCTGGCGCTCGGATTTGCGTTCAAGGATTACGTCAGCAGCCTCATTGCCGGCCTGGTGGTGCTCTACGAGATGCCCTACCGCCCCGGGGACTGGATTGAGGTGGACGGCTACTACGGGGAAGTGCGCTCCATTGGCACGCGCGCCGCGGAGATTGTCACGCCCGATGACACCGTGGTGGTCATTCCCCATGGCCGCCTGTGGACCGCGCTCATCGCCAACGGCAACGACGGCTCCGATGACCTCATGTGCGTAGCCGAGTTCCACCTGGCGCCGGGCCACGACGTGGGCCTGGTGCAGGCCCGGCTGCGGGACGCGGCCTTTACCTCACCGTTCACCAAGACCCACAAGCCGGTAATCGTGGTGGTGGCCCACCGGCCCTGGGGGCTGACGTACCGGGTCAAGGCGTACCCGCTGGAGCCGCGCCAGCAGTTCCAGTTCATCAGCGACCTGACCGCCCGGGGTGACGAGGTGCTCAGCCACCTGGGGGTCGAGTGGGCAACGGTGCCGCTGGCGACGAACGTCTGAGCCAGTGGTTCACGCTACCGTCCACAACCTTGCTTTACCGGCCATAAAAAAGCCCCGCACGCGGCGGGGCAAGCACTGACGAATGGAGGTTGAGCGGAGGTTGGCGCGCCTGAGCGCTTACATCAGTGCATCAACGCGGTTGCGGACGGACGGCTCACTGTTGTAAGCCGTCGCAATAGCGTTGTAAGTCGGGATGTCCATGCCGGCGTCCTTGATGATGCTGACCATTTTCTGGTTGGCCTCGGCCTGTAGCTTCTTGGCCTGGGTCTGGTCCGTGGCCTTCTCAATCTTCGGGATGTAGGTCTCGCGAACCTCTCCCAGGCCTTCCTGAGCCTCGATGAATTGCTTCAGCTGCGCATCGGAATAATTGGTTTTCTGGGTGCCGGCCGCGGCCGGGTTTTTGTAGCCTTCGGATTGCGTGGTTTCCGGAGAGGCGTTCTGCCCTTGCTGGGCCAGGGCCACTGGGGCGGCGGCGAGCAGGGCGAGAGAGGCGGCGGCGGATACCATCAGCTTGTTCATATCAGTCTCCTTGGTGACGAATGATCAAAGTCGCTGGGTGTCTTTCAAAGCCCGTGCCAGAATTGGATTCTCTTTTAAGTTCAATCAAAACAATAAGTTAAATCGTTTATTGGATTAATAATCGGTCATCCGGGTTGTGGCAAAATGCCACATGTGGCAGAAGTGTGTGGCACCTTTGTCCCTGGAGACCGACATGACACGGCTGATGACAGGCCCCATCCGGCTGTTCCATTCCCTTCGTCTGACCTTGCTGCTCAGCATGGTGGTGCCGCTGCTGTTGATCAGCGGTGGCGCCATTTACCTGGGCCTTGGCGCGGTGGAGTCGCACCTGAACGACCGCCTGCGGGGTGATCTCGAGCTGGTAGCCCGGGCCGTCAGCGGGCCGGTCTCCCAGGCGCTGTCCGATGGCAATGACCTGGTGCTGGGGGAATCGTTGCGGTCCCTTCTGAAGATCGGGCGGATTTCCGGCGTTTCGGTGTTCGATGAACAGGGCCAGCGTATCCAGAGTTTCGGGCTGGCGGACCAGGACGTGCAGGACAGTGCCAGCGCCGCCCGGGTTATGGCCAGCGGTCGTCAGGACGGCGTTTTTCGGCGGGTGGCGGGCGAGTCGGTCTATTCGCAGTTTCTTCCGTTGATGACCGACAGAGGCCGTATCCAGGGCCTGCTACAGGTGACCCGCAAACGCAGCGATTTCCATGAGCTGCTGGCCTCCACCCGATTCTGGGCGCTGGTGCTCTGGTGTGGGCTGGCGGCCGCGATCGCTCTGATTGTTGTGCTGGGGCATTACGGCTCGGTGGGGCGCCACGTCAGTCGGCTGCTATTGGCCATGGACCGCATGGCGCCCGGGCGCTGGCGGGTGGCTACTCCCGCCAGCGGGCCGCGGGAACTTCGACAGATACACCAGGGCGTGTCGGCGCTGGCAGAGCGCATGGCCACCGCAGAGGTGGAAATCGACGCGCGCATCGAGCGGGAGCGGTCGTTGGCGGAGCAACTGCGGCACCAGGAGAAAGTGGCGATGATCGGCCGTGTGGCTGGCGGTGTCGCCCACGAGCTGGGTGCGCCTTTGAATGTTATCCAGGGGCGGGCGGCCATCCTCGAACGGGAGGATACGGACGAGCGCCGCCTGCGCCAGGTTCAGGATATCCAGGTGCAGGTGGGCCGGATGACGGCCATCATCCGCCAGTTACTGGACTGCTTTCGCCACGTGCCGGACTCCCGGCGCCCGGTGCCGGTGGCGGCCATGGTCTCCGAGGCCGTGGCCCAGGCCCGAGAAGACGAACGTTGCCAGCGGGTGCGGCTGTCCGTGTCCGGCACTGACCGACCCGAGCGTATTCTGGCGGAGCCGATCCGGGTGGAACTGGCGTGCCTGAACGTGATCCGCAACGCCTGCCAGGCCGCCAAGGCGGTGGTACAGGTGCAGGTGCTGAATCACGACCGGGAGGTAGAAGTGCGGGTGGACGACGATGGCCCGGGCATTCCCCAGGATCAGCGCCAGGACGTGTTCGAGCCGTTCAACACCTCGCGCCCGGCCGGAGAAGGCACCGGGCTTGGGCTGGCCGTGGTCAGCAGCGTGCTGAAGGAGCACGAGGGCCGGGCCGAGATCCGCGACAGCGATCTGGGCGGCTGTCGGGTGAGTCTGTTTTTTCCCGTGGAGACGAAGCAATGAGCCGGAGCAATGCGGACATCCTGCTGGTGGAAGATGACAGCAGCCTCGCCGCGCTGCTGGCAGAGGAACTGGAGCTGGACGGCTACCGGGTGCGCCAGGCGGCTGACCTGACGGCGGCGATGCAGCAAGCGGACCAGGCCGTGCCGGACCTGGTGGTCTCCGATCTCCGGCTGCCGGACGGCGACGGTCTGGGCCTGCTGACGCGCCTGCAGAGCGCCGGGCACTCGGTGCCATTTGTGATCATCACCGCCTTTGGTACCGTGGACCAGGCGGTGGACGCCCTGAAGGCGGGCGCCGACGACTTCCTGACCAAGCCGCTGTCCACGGACCATCTGCGATTGAAGATCCGGCGCCTGCTGGCCCAGGCCGATATTCGCCGGCAGCTTGCGGAAATCCGGGGGCGGGCCGATGGCGACGACAGCCTGGGCCTGCTGGGGGACAGTCCGGCCATGGCCAGGCTGCGTTCGGAGATCCGCCGGGTGGCCCGCAGCGATGCGGCGGTACTGGTGGCCGGCGAAAGCGGCACCGGCAAGGAGCTGGTGGCCCGGGCCATTCACCGTTGCAGCGATCGGCATGATCGACCTTTCGTGGCGGTTAACTGTGCAGGCATTCCATCGGATCTGATGGAGAGTGAGTTTTTCGGCCATGAGCCGGGGGCCTTCACCGGCGCCCGCCAGGCGCGCAAGGGGCTGTTTGCGGAAGCCGACGGCGGTACCCTGTTGCTGGATGAGATCGGTGAAATGCCCATGGCCCTCCAGGCCAAGCTGCTTCGCGTGCTGCAGGAAGGTCAGATCAAGCCCGTGGGCGCCGACCGGGAGGAGCCGGTGGATGTGCGCGTGCTGGCGGCCACCCACGTCGATCTGCTGGAAGCTGTGGCCGAAGGCCGGTTCCGGGAAGATCTGTACTACCGGCTGGAAACCCTGACCCTGCCGGTGCCGCCCCTGCGGGAGCGGGGCGACGATGTTGAACTGCTGGCCATGCATTTTCTGCGCACGGCGGCGCGGCGGCAGGAGCGCGGGCCGATGCAACTGAGTGAGGTGGCGTCGCGGGTCCTCAAGGACTATCCCTTCCCAGGCAACGTCCGGGAGCTGGGCAGTGCCATGGAGCGGGCGGTAACGTTTTGCGACGGCGATACCGTGCTGCCGGAACACCTGCCGGACCGCATCCGCCGGCGCCAGGCCGTGATTGATACCGATCAGACACTGGACGGTGCCCCCGGCAACCTGGCCCAATGGCCAACGCTGGACCAGTATCAGCGCCAGTACGTTGAGCGGGTGCTGACGGCGGTGGAGGGCAACAAGCGCCGTGCCGCGCAGGTGCTCGGGATTAACCGGCGTACGCTTTACCGCTGGCTGGACGATGGCAAACCCACGTAACACGCATGAACCACAGGCAGGATACAGATGCCATGAGAGGCCGAAACGGATGAACCAGGGCAGCGCCCGCGAACGCGATCCGTCGCGCAATCAGAAGCACGCCATGCTGTACGGGCTGGCCACGGTGTTGCTGTGGTCCACGGTGGCCACCGCGTTCAAACTGGCCCTCGGTGCCATGGCGCCGGTGCAGATGCTGCTGGTGGCCACCACCGCGTCGATTCTGGTCATGGGGCTGATCCTGCGTTTACAGGGCCGCTGGCAGTTGGTGTTCCGCCTGAGCCGTCGCCAGTATCTGCTGTCTGTTGGCCTCGGGTTGATCAATCCGTGCCTGTATTACTTCTTCCTGTTTGGCGCCTTTGATCGGCTGCCCGCCCAGGAGGCCCAGCCCCTGAACTACACCTGGGCGCTGGTGCTGGCCTACCTGTCGGTGCCGTTTCTCGGCCAGCGGCTGCGGGCCCTGGACATTGTCGCCGGGCTGGTGTGTTACGCCGGCGTGGTGGTCATCGCCACTCGCGGCCAGGTGTTGTCACTGTCGTTCTCGGATCCGGTGGGCGTCGGCCTGGCCCTGGGCAGCACGGTGGTGTGGGCGTCCTACTGGATTCTTGCCACCCGGGACGACCGGGACCCGGTGGTGGGGCTGTTCCTGAATTTCCTGTGCGGCTGGCCGGTGATCCTGCTGGCCTGCGGCCTGACCGAGGGGTTTGAGTTTCCCACCGGGGTGCCGCTGGCGGCGGCGGTCTACGTGGGCGTGTTCGAGATGGGGGTGTCGTTCGTGCTCTGGTCCTACGCCATGAAAAAGGCCGAGAACACCGCCCGGGTCGGCAACCTGATCTTTATTTCGCCGTTTCTGTCGCTGGTGTTCATTTCCGCCATTCTCGGTGAAGTGATCCTATCGTCCACCTATGTTGGCCTGGTATTGATTGTGGCGGGGCTGTGGCTTCAGCAGCGCAAAACCCGGGTGCGGGAGGCCGCGCTGGCCGATGAGCGATAACTGGTACCTGTACCTGGTGCGCACCGCCGGCGACGCCCTGTACACGGGTATTTCCACGGACGTGGAACGCCGGTTTGCCGAGCACCAGGCGGGCGCACCCCGGGGTGCCCGCAGCCTGCGGGGCAAAGGGCCGCTGAGCCTGGTGTACCAGGGACATGCCGGGGACCGGCGGCGGGCCTCCCGGCTGGAGTGGCACATCAAACGCTGGCCCCGGTCCCGCAAGGATGCCCTGATCCGAGGTGAGATTGATCTGGCGCAGCTGCCCTGAGGTCATTCGACCCTGTGTTCCGCCGGTTGCATGGGTTAGGATGTCGCCTTCGGCTTGCCGCTCACACTCCAAGGATCTGCCCCAACCGTGTACTGGAAAACCGACCGCATCGAGATTCCCGACTGGGACCGGACGTCGCTGCTGGAGCGACTGGTGCCGTTCGATCCCGCCGGCGACCGGGCGCTGAGTGACGAGATGGAAGCCTACTGCCGCTTCTACGGCCTGGACCTGTGGGTGGAACACCCCGAGGTGGCCTATCACCAGGGCTACGTGCCCGCCGGCGGCCACCAGGTGATGCTGCATTACTATCGGCTCTCAGACGCCGCCGGCCCGTGCCGGGGCACAGTGTTTATCCTGCATGGCTATTTTGACCACGTTGGCCTCTACAGCCAGCTGATTGACCGCTGCCTGGGCGCCGGCTTCGACGTGATCGCCTACGATCAGCCCGGCCACGGCCTCTCGAGCGGCACTCCGGCCGCCATCGGCAGTTTTCTCGAGTACCAGCAGGTGCTGACGTCGGTGATGGGGGCGGTCCGTGGCCACGTGCGGGCGCCCTGGTTTGCGGTGGGCCAGAGCACCGGTGGTGCCATCCTGATCGATTACCTGCTGTCCAACGGCCACAATCAGGACACGTCGGCGTTCCGCAAGGTGGTGCTGCTGGCGCCCCTGGTGCGCCCGGCCGGGTGGCTGGGCGCCCGCATCCTGCACTCCCTGGCTCGGCCGTTTTTCACCCGCTGGCGCCGGGCCTTTTCGGAGAACAGCGGTAACACCCGGTTCCTCCGGTTCCTGCGGGAACACGATCCGCTCCAGGCCCGTGCGGTGCATGTGGACTGGGTCAGCGCGCTGCGCCAGTGGGTACCGCATATTGAGTCTGCACGCCCCGTCGATTTCCCGGTGACGGTCATTCAGGGTGAAAAGGACCAGACGGTTGACTGGCGTCACAACCTGCGGATCATCCGCAATAAATTCTCCTCGGTTGAGGAACGGAAAATCCCCAGCGGGCGTCATCATCTGGTGAATGAAGCCCGGGATTTGCAGGCGACGGTATTCAATACCATCATTGATTCATTCCGCAGTGTGTCATCGTAAACAGGAGAAGCTTGTGAAAAAGACCCTCATCGCGTGCATCGTTGCCGCCTACGCCCTGACCGGCTGTATGACCTATGACCCATACACCGGTGAACAGAAGACGTCCAACGCCACCAAAGGCAGCGTGATTGGTGCCATCGGCGGCGCCGTTGTCGGTGCCGCGACGTCCAGCAAGAAGGACCGCGCCAAAGGTGCTCTGATTGGCGCCGCAGCGGGCGGGGCGATCGGCGGTGGTATTGGCTACTACATGGACAAGCAGGAAGCCGAGCTGCGCCGCAAGCTGGAAGGTTCCGGCGTGCGTGTGGTGCGCAATGGCGACGAGATCCAACTGGTCATGCCGGGCAACATCACGTTCGATGTGAACCAGACCAGCATCAAGTCGTCGTTTACGGACACCCTCGAATCTGTGGCGCTGGTCCTCAAGGAGTATGACAAGACCATCATCCAGATCGCCGGCCACACCGACAGCTCCGGCTCGGACAGCTACAACCAGCTGCTGAGCGAGCAGCGCGCGGCCTCCGTGCGGGATTTCCTGCTGAACCAGGGCATTGCCCCGGCCCGTACCCGTGCCGTGGGTTACGGCGAGCGGTACCCGGTGGCGTCCAACGACACCGCCGCTGGCCGGGAACAGAACCGCCGGGTCGAGCTGACCCTGGTGCCGATGCAGTAAGTGGCCTGGTTGGGGCGCCAGCGCTTGAAGCCGCTGGCGTTACCGGCATAAAAAAACCGACGCCCTCAGGCGTCGGTTTTTTTGTGGCCGGATAGCCGGCTCAGAACAGCACCCGGCAGCGGATGGTGCCCTTGACCTTGCGCAGCTTCTCAAGCGCCAGCTCGCCGTAGGCCTTGTCCACATCCACCACCACGTAGCCGATGTCTTCCTTGGTCTGCAGGTACTGGCCGCACACGTTGATGCCGTTCTCGGAGAACACCTGGTTGATTTCGGACATCACGCCCGGCACGTTCTCGTGAATGTGCAGCAGGCGGTGCTTGTTCGGGTGGGAGGGCAGCGCCACTTCCGGGAAGTTGACGGACGACACGGAGGTGCCGTTGTCGCTGTACATGGCCAGCTTTTCCGCCACCTCACGCCCGATGTTTTCCTGGGCTTCCATGGTGGAACCGCCCACGTGCGGGGTCAGGATGACGTTATCGAACTCTCGCAGGGGCGACACGAATTCCTCGTCGTTGGACTTCGGCTCCACCGGGAATACGTCCACGGCGGCACCCAGCAGCTTGCCGGACCGAAGCGCGTCGGCCAGGGCGTCGATGTCCACCACGGTGCCCCGGGAAGCGTTCATGAAGACGCTGCCCGGCTTCATCTGGGCGAACTGCTCGGCCTTGAACATGTACTTGGTGGCCGGGGTCTCCGGTACGTGCAGGGAAACCACGTCCGCCAGGTTCAGCAGCTCCTGCATGGAGCCCACCTGGGTGGCGTTACCGATGGACAGCTTGGAGACCACGTCGTAGAAGAACACTTCCATGCCCAGGGCTTCGGCCAGCACGCTGAACTGGGTGCCGATGTTGCCGTAGCCGATGATGCCCAGCTTTTTGCCGCGAATCTCGAAACTGTTCTTGGCGGACTTCTGCCAGACGCCGCGATGCGCCTTGGCGTTTTTCTCCGGCACGCCCCGCAGCAGCAGGATAGCCTGGGCCAGGACCAGTTCGGCCACGGACCGGGTGTTGGAGAAGGGCGCGTTGAACACGGCCACGCCGCGACGGGTGGCGGCCTTGAGGTCCACCTGGTTGGTGCCGATGCAGAAACAGCCCACGGCCACCAGCTTGTGGGCGGCCTCGAACACCTTCTCGGTGAGCTG
The DNA here is from genome assembly GCF_037080155.1 of Marinobacter sp. C2H3. Taxonomy (NCBI): domain Bacteria; kingdom Pseudomonadati; phylum Pseudomonadota; class Gammaproteobacteria; order Pseudomonadales; family Marinobacteraceae; genus Marinobacter; species Marinobacter sp. C2H3. Next base: position 886,694 of record NZ_JBBBNZ010000001.1, read on the forward strand.
GGTCCGGGAGCGGATGCCGATAAAGTGCGCGTCGGCGATCTTCTCGATCAGCTCCTCTTCGCCCAGGGAATGAGTCAGGTACTCGATGTTGGTATAACCTGCCGCGTTGAGCGTATCAATGGCTGTCTGATGCACGCCTTCCAGCAGCAGGATCCGGATTTTGCTCTTTTCGAGAGACGTATTGGACATGGGCTAGTTTCCGAACCTTTCCTCTATGAAGTGACCTGTGGCCAGGATCATCGGGCCGGCTCACAGAACAGGGGCGGTATGATACCATACTCGCCACGTTTCACAGTGCGTCGGTTCACTTGAGTCAATTCTCCCCGACTCCCGTCGCAGCAGGCGTTGACCCAACTTTCACGAGACCGAATAGCCAATGAATGCCGAACAGATCATTGCCGCCCTTAAAGACCTTCTGGCCGCCGGTGACGCACCGGGTCGCGTGTTGACGGACCCGGACGACCTGGAGGCCTATGGCAAGGACTGGACCAAGATCTACCCGCCCAAGCCCACCGCCATCGCGCTGCCGAAGACCACCGAGCAGGTGCAGGCTTTGGTGCGTTTTGCCAACGAGCACCGGGTGGCGCTGGTACCCTCCGGCGGACGCACCGGCCTGAGCGCTGGCGCCGTGGCCGCCAACGGTGAGGTGGTGGTGGCGTTTGATCTGATGAACCAGATCCTCGATTTCAACGCCAGCGATCGCACTGTGCGCTGCCAGGCCGGGGTGGTTACCGAGCAGTTGCAGAATTTCGCTGAGGAAAACGGCCTGTATTACCCTGTGGATTTCGCCTCCGCCGGTTCCAGCCAACTCGGCGGCAACCTGTCCACCAACGCCGGTGGCATCAAGGTGATCCGCTACGGCATGAGCCGGGACTGGGTGGCCGGGTTGAAAGTGGTTACCGGCAAGGGTGACGTGCTGGAGCTGAACCGGGACCTGGCCAAGAACAACACCGGCTACGATCTGCGCCATCTGTTCATTGGGGCCGAAGGCACCCTTGGCTTCATCACCGAGGCCACCATGAAGCTGACCCGCACCCCGGACAACCTGACCGTGCTGGTGCTGGGCCTGAACGACCTCACCAATACCATGGACGTGCTGCAGGCGTTCCAGGGCAAGCTCGACCTGACCGCCTACGAGTTTTTCTCCCACCAGGCCATGGGGCACGTGCTCGCCCACGGCCAGGTGCAGGCGCCGTTCGAGACCGAAGCGCCGTACTACGCGCTGCTGGAATTCGAGGCAGTCTCGGACCAGGTCATGGACGATGCCATGGCGCTGTTCGAGCAGTGCGTGGAAAACGGCTGGGTGCTGGACGGTGTGATCAGCCAGAGCGAGACCCAGACCAAGAACCTGTGGCAGCTGCGGGAGCGGATTTCCGAGTCCATTGCTCCGCGCACCCCCTACAAGAACGACATTTCCGTGGTGGTCTCGAAGGTGCCAGGGTTCCTCACCGAGATAGATCAGGTGGTGACCGAGCACTATCCGGATTTTGAGATCATCTGGTTCGGCCACATCGGCGATGGCAACCTGCACCTGAACATCCTCAAGCCAGAGGCCATGGCCAAGGAGGACTTCTTCGAGAAGTGCCAGCAGGTGAACAAATGGGTGTTCGAGATCGTCGAGCGCTACCAGGGCAGCGTGTCCGCCGAGCACGGCGTGGGCATGACCAAGAAGCCCTATCTCCATTACACCCGCAGCGAGGCGGAAATTGCCTACCTGCGCGGCATCAAGCAGGTGTTCGATCCAAACGGCATCATGAACCCCGGAAAAATCTTCGACTGAGCGCATCGTCGCCAGCGCCAGATTCCGCCCCATGCACTACACTCTGGATACGCCGGTTCCGGCGTATCCGTCCTTTTGTTGGCCGGGTAACGTCTTGTTTTCAGAGACTTCAGGGGCTTAAAGGAGTGCATGGGATGAGCTTTATCAAAGAGTTCAAGGAATTTGCGGTCAAAGGCAACGTCATGGACATGGCCGTGGGCATCATCATCGGCGTGGCGTTCGGCAAGATCGTGTCATCGCTGGTGGCGGACGTGGTGATGCCCCCCATCGGCCTGCTGGTGGGCGGTGTGGATTTTTCCAACCTGGTCATTACCCTTCGGGCGGCGTCGGACGGTGTTGACGCGGTCAACCTGCGCTACGGGATGTTCCTGCAGGCGGTCTTTGACTTCCTGATCGTGGCCTTCGCGGTGTTCAGTGCGGTCAAGGTGTTGAACCATCTGCGCAAGAAGGAGGCGGAAACCCCGGCCAAGCCGCCGGCGCCGTCCGCCCAGGAGCAACTGCTAATGGAAATCCGGGACCTTCTCAAGAAGGAATAACCCGCCGGTCAGTCCTCCGCTGGGGCGGCCAGATACCGCTCCAGCTCAGGCCGAAAGGCCGCCTTCACCCCCAATCGCTTCATCAGCCAGTAGTGCCCCGCCACCATCCGATCAATAAACAGACTTTCCACGGGCGGCTTGAACGCGTCCAAATGCTGGAACACCGTGCTGGTGTTTGCCGCCACCTTCAGGTGCAGGTCGGCGCTGGCAAAGTCGTAGGGGGTCTCGCCGGCAAAGGGCGCAATCAGGATGTTGCGCCAGAGCGCGTAGTAGGCCGGATTCACTGGCGGCTGGCTGGCCACCCGGGCGCCCAGCGCAATCAGATGGTGGTCCAGGGCATCGTAGTCCTCGGCCATGGCCGCCAGTAGCGCCCGGCGGTAGGCGTCCACCACCTCGGGCTTGAGCTGCTTTACGCAACCGAAATCGTACAGGATGATCGAACCGTCCGGGCGGAAGGCGTAGTTGCCAGGGTGCGGGTCGCCGTGGATGCAGTGGAACCGGAACAGCTGGTCCGCCATGGCGGCAAACAGCCGGTGGCCGATCCGGTTGCGGATATCCTGATCATAGCGTTCGGGGGTCACTGCACTGATGTGATCACCTTCAAGCAATTCCAGGGTCAGCACGCGCCGGGTGCTGTGGCTTTCGATCACCCGGGGCAGCAGCAGCCAGGGCTGGTGTTGGTGGAATTGCCGGAAGCGAGCCAGGTTGCGGGCCTCGTTGGCGTAATCCAGTTCTTCCTTCAGGCGGGTGCGAATCTCGGCGAACAGGGCGTCCACGCTCTCTTTTGGCACTTTCAACAGGCCACCCAGGCGCAGGGCCATGCGCAGTTGGCGCAGGTCCGAATCGCAGGATTCGTCCACTCCGGGGTACTGTACTTTCACCACCACATCGGTACCGTCGTGCAGCCGTGCCCGGTGCACCTGGCCGATGCTGGCGGACGCATAAGGCGTCTGCTGAACGTACTCGAAGCGTTCTCCAAGCGGCGCCCCCAGCTCGGCTTCCAGCTGCGTGGCGATCACCTCGAACGGCATGGGCGGTGCTTCCCGCTGGAGCTTTTCCAGCGCCTCGGAGAATTCCTTGGGCAGGAAATCCTGTGTCTGGGAGGCAATCTGGCCAACCTTCATCACGGCCCCCTTGAGTTCCCCCAGGGTATCCACGATTTGCCCGGCCATACGGGTGTACTGTTCGCTGCGGGCGTCCTCCGAGTGTTCGCCGCCGAGCAGGCGCCGGGCACGTTGGCCGGCCACCTGCCCGGCAACGGAAGCGGTCATGCCGGCCAGTTTGAAGAAGCGGCCGGTGCGGGAGGTAACCGGTTTTTTGGCCATGGTGCTGCGATGTCCGGTGGCGAAATCAGGGGTTGCGCGAGCGGCGCCCGGCAACACAGACGGCGGGCGATCGCCCGCCGGTTCAGCTTACCCGGGTCTGCAGAAACAGCAAGTCTTCCAGGGCCAGCGACAGGGTTTGCCCGGCGCGGAGCGGGCCGACGCCCTTGGGGGTGCCGGTGAGGACCACGTCCCCCGGCAGTAGGGAGAAGGAGTGGCTGATGTGGGCAATCAACGGCACGATCGGGTTCAGCATGTCCCGTGTCTCGCCGGTCTGGCGGCGCTCGCCGTCTATGTCCAGGGTGAAGTGGATGTTGTCGCCCGCCAGCGCGCTGGCGGGCACGAACGGCGACAGGGGGCAGGCGCCGTCGAAGCCCTTTGCCCGCTCCCAGGGGTGGCCCTGCTGCTTGAGCTGGCTTTGCACGTCCCTCAGGGTCAGGTCCAGCGCCAGGCCGTAGCCAAGGATGGCATCGGTGACCTCACTGGCGGACGCCCGTGTCAGCGGCCGTCCGATCAGCACCGCCAGCTCGGTCTCGAAATGCACCTCGCCCTGGCCCGTAGGGAGCTCGATAGGCCGGGTCAGGTGCACGGCCGCCGTTGCTGGTTTGATGAACAGCAGCGGGGTGTCTGGCACCGGGTTATTCAGCTCCCGGGCATGCTCGGCGTAGTTGCGTCCGACGCAGACGATTTTGCCCAGGGGCAGGTGCAGCGGGGTGCTGTCTTTCCAATGGTGCTGGTAGTCGGGCATGGGCGCCTCCTGTGGCCGTTCAGTCGCCTTCAAACGAGCAGACAGTATAGACCCGAAGGCCCTCGTCCTGCAGTTTGCGGGAGCCGCCGAGGTCCGGCAGGTCGATCATGGCTGCCACCTCAATGATTTCCGCGCCAATGCGCCGAATCAACCGGGACGCCGCGAGCATAGTGCCGCCGGTGGCAATCAGGTCGTCCACCAGCACCACCTTGTCGCCCGGTTTGAAGGCGTCCTTGTGGAGTTCCACCGAGGCGGTGCCGTACTCCAGTTCGTAGTCTTCCACCAGCGTGTCGAACGGCAGCTTGCCTTTTTTGCGGATCAGCACCAGGGAGGCGTTCAGCTCATAGGCCAGGGCCGAGCCGATGATGAAGCCCCGGGCATCCACGGCGGCGACGGCGTCGATTTTTTCGCCGTGGTAGCGGTGCACGAAGGCGTCAATCAGCTTGCGGAAGGCGGTCTTGTCCTGCAGCACGGTGGTGATGTCGCGGAAGGACACGCCGGGCTTGGGCCAGTCCGGCACGGTACGGATCGCCTTTTTGATGCTTTCGGAGAAATAATCCATGGTCAGCCTGTCTCTTGGCCTGGGTGCCGCTTACGCGGCGTCCAGGAACATGAATTTCAGAATGAACACGACGGCGACGGTCACCACACTGGCGTTCAGCTGGGACCAGCGGCCGGAGACGGCTTTGATCACCGCATAGGTAATAAAGCCCAGGGCGATGCCGTTGGCAATGGAGAAGGTCAGCGGCATGGCCAGGGCGGTCACGATGGCCGGGGCCGCCTCGGTGATGTCGTCCCAATCAATCTGCTTGAGACCGCTGGCCATCAGCACCGCCACGTAGAACAGGGCCGGTGCGGTGGCGTAGGCGGGAATGATGCTGGCAATGGGTGAGAGCACCAGGCTGGCCAGGAACAGCACCGCGACCACCACGGCGGTCAGGCCGGTGCGACCGCCGGCGGCGATACCGGCGGTGGATTCAATGTAGCTGGTGGTGGTGGAGGTACCCAGGGCCGCGCCGGACATAGTGGCCACGGAATCGGACATCAGCGCCCGGCCCAGGCGCGGCAGCTTGCCGTCCTTGTCCAGGAGGCCACCTCGATGGGCGGCGCCGATCAGGGTGCCGGAGGTGTCAAACAGGTCCACGAACAGGAACGCGAAGATGATGCTGATCATGCCCACGTTCAGGGCGCCGCCAATGTCCAGTTGCAGGAAGGTGGGCGCGAGACTCGGCGGAGCCGAAACAAAGCCCTTGTACTGGACCATACCCATAACTAGCGAAATCACGGTAATCAGCAGGATGCCGATCATCACCGCGCCGGTGACCCGGCGGTACGACAGCGCGCAGATCAGCACGAAGCCCAGGAAGAACAGCAGCGCCTCCGGCGTCTTGATGTCGCCCAGGCCCACCAGGGTGGCGGGGTGGTCCACCACGATGCCGGCGTTCTTCAGGGCGATCAGCGCCAGGAAAAAACCAATGCCGGCGGAAATGCCGAAGCGCAGGGACATGGGAATGCTGTTGATGATCCATTCCCGGATCTTGAGGATGCTCAACAGGAAGAAGATCAGGCCGGACATGAACACCGCGCCCAGGGCCACCTGCCAGCTGTAGCCCATGCTGCCCACCACAGTGAACGCAAAGAAGGCGTTCAGGCCCATGCCGGGGGCCAGGGCGATGGGGTAGTTGGCCCACAGGCCCATGATCAGCGTGCCGATGGCGGCCGCCAGGCAGGTCGCGACAAAGATGGCGCCGAAATCCATGCCGGTGGTGGAGAGCACACTGGGGTTGACCACGATGATGTAGGCCATGGTCAGGAAGGTGGTCACGCCCGCCAGCAGTTCTTTACGAACGGTGGTGCCGTGGGCCCGGAGTTGGAACAGTCGTTCAAGCATGACGGAGGCCTGCCTTTCGGGAGTCGGGAAGTTGAGTGATGGGGACTGCGCGCGCCGGTCTGTCGCCGGCTGCGTGAAAAAACGGCAATGTTACCGTGTGCGGCCGCCGCCGCCAAGGGATGATCGACCGTTCAGCGGTTGCCGGCCGGGTCCCGCTGCAGGCGGATGTCGTAGCGCACCGCCAGCAGCCGCACGATGACGATAAACAGCAATCCGACGGTCAGGGGCACCGGCCCGCTGCCCAGCCACCACTGGCAGACAAAGTAGACCCAGCAGCCGGCAAAGGAGATGGACGCGTAGATCTGGTCCTTGCGGAAGATGAACGGCACCTCGTTGCACAGGGTGTCCCGCAGGGCGCCGCCGAAGGTGCCGGTCATCACACCCAGCAGTGAGGCGATGAACCAGGAATGGCCCAGGTCCAGGGCCAGCTGGGCGCCCAGAATGGAGAAAATGCCCAGGCCAATGGCGTCCGGAAACACGATGCGGGACTCCCGCAATTTGTGCGCCCGGCTCCAGTAGCTGAACACAATCGCCATCACCAGGATCAGGATGGGCTGTTCCTGGTGCTTGATCCAGTACAGCGGGTGGTTGTCCATCATCAGGTCCCGCAGGGTGCCGCCGCCCAGCGCCGTGATGAAGCCGATGGTAAACACGCCCACCGGGTCCATGTTTTTTGAGCGAGCGACGATCATGCCTGAGATGGCAAAGGCGATCACGCCGATCATTTCCAGCACATAGATGATGTCGACCATGGCAGACCTGTCAAACAGTGGGGTGACTGACGGAATGGCTGACTGGGCCCGGCCCAGCGGGGCGCCAGACGTGCGGCGACAACAGGGTCGGTGGCACGAGTGCGGCAAGGATAGCGGATTTGATGCCCGCGTTCATCCTGCCGGGCAGTGATCCGAGCCAGCGTCGGGGAACGTATCATGCCTTCAAATTACCGCGTTTGTTGCTGGAGCCGTGTATGTCCCTGATTCGTCTTGCCTACGCCAGTGAGGCTACGTTTGAAGCCACGCCGGTGACCACCGGCGTTGAGCCCACCGTGGCCCGGATTCTGCTCACCTCCCGGCGGAATAACGCGCGCAGCAACCTGGTGGGGGGGCTGTATTACGGCGACGGGTACTTTTTCCAGTACCTCGAAGGCGATGAAGAGGACGTTCGCGACACCTACGGCCGCATACAGAAAGACGACCGGCACACCAACCTGATCACCCTGATCGACGAGCCGCTATCCGCGCCCACCTTCAAAAACTGGTCGATGAAGTATGTACCGCTGTCCAGCGACGTGCAGGCGCTGCTGGCCCGCCACCGCATGACGCGGTTCGAGCCGCACCGGTTCAGCGCCCAGCAGTGCGAGGACATGATTGACCTGATTCGTCAGTCCAGCGCCAATCAGAAGCTGGTGAACCACGACGACGCGGAGCGCGGTGGTGTGCGGATGGGGGATCGCCCACAGGCGTTCTCACCGGCGCTGCGCTACGGCCTGCTGGCGGCGGGCGTGTGCCTCTTGGGGGCGCTGATCTACGCCGGGACACTGCTCTGAGCATTATAAGCCGCGTTTATTCTGCGCGATAAGAGAACCTGATTTGCCTCATGACCTGAGTGTGGTTAGTTTGAGCAAAACCCCACGCGACTCAGGAGATCCCATGAAAGCCATCCTCTGCAAGGAATACGGCCCCGCCGACACCCTCGTCATTGAAGACGTGCCGAGCCCTGAGGCCAAGGGCCGAGGGGTGAAGGTGCGGGTGCGGGCCGCCGGCCTGAACTTCCCGGATACCCTGATAATCGAGAATAAATACCAGATCAAACCGCCGCTGCCGTTCTCCCCGGGGGGAGAAATGGCCGGTGAGGTGATCGCCGTGGGTGACCAGGTGACTCGCTTCAAACCCGGCGACCGTGTGGCGGGGCTGACCGGCTACGGCGCGTTTGCCGAGGAAGTGATCGTGCCGGAGCAGAACCTGCTGCCGGTGCCGGACGCCATGTCCGACGAGAAAGCCGCCGCCTTTACCATGGTCTATGGCACCTCCTACTACGCGCTCAAGCAGCGGGCCAACCTGCAGCCAGGGGAAACCCTGCTGGTGCTGGGCGCCAGCGGCGGCGTCGGCCTGGCGACGGTTGAGCTGGGCAAGGCCATGGGCGCCCGGGTGATTGCCGCCGCCAGTTCGGCGGACAAGCTGGCCATCGCCCAGGCGGCCGGCGCCGACGAGGTGATCAACTACTCCGAGGAAAATCTCAAGGACGCCGCCAAGCGCCTGACCAACAGCAAAGGCGTGGACGTGATTTACGATCCCGTGGGCGGTGAGTACACCGAGCAGGCCCTGCGGGCCATGGCCTGGAACGGTCGCCACCTGATCATCGGCTTTGCCGCCGGCGATATCCCGAAGATTCCCGCCAACCTCACGCTGCTGAAGGGTTGCTCCGTGGTGGGCGTGTTCTGGGGCGATTTCACCCGGCGGGAGCCGGAGGTGAGCGCCCAGAACATGGTGGACCTGATGGGCCTGTTCGCCGAAGGCAAGATCGACCCGAAGATCAGCGCCGTTTACCCGTTTGAGGATTACGCCCAGGCCCTCGGAGCACTCACCGGCCGCAAGGCGACCGGCAAGGTGGTGCTGAAAGTCGGCGGGTAGGGCCCCTCAGAAACGCACGGCGCCGGCGTCGATGTCCCGGGCCAGCGCCGGCGTCACCGGGGTGTAGCCTTCGGTGCCCGGCAGCCAGGCGTACACGGTACCCTGGCCCTGGTCCGGGGCGTAGCCCGCCTTCTGCACGTCCACTTTCCGGTATTTGAAGGTGCCGGTTTTCTCGATCTCGCGGGCAACCCGCAGGAATACGGGCACGGCGTAGGGCGGCAGGTTGTCCGCCAGATACCGGAACAGCCGGTCCGGATCGAACGCTTCCGCATCGCCCTGGGGCACCAGGGTGGCCATGCCGGCTTTGCCGTTGGTGCCCGGGATTTCCACGCCGTAGACAATGGCTTCGGCCACCAGCCCGGAGCCGTCGATGATGTTCTCCACTTCCGTGGTGGAGACGTTCTCACCCTTCCAGCGGAAGGTGTCCCCCATGCGGTCCACAAACTGCAGGTGGCGCCAGCCAATCTCCCGTAGCACGTCGCCGGTGTTGAACCAGGCGTCGCCCTGTTTGAAGGCGTCCCGCAGGATGGATTTTTCCGTGGCGTCTTTCTGGGTGTAACCCTCAAACGCCCATTTCTTGTTGATCTCGCCGATCAGCAGGCCCGGTTCGCCCTTGGCCGCTTCCTCCAGCCGGCCCCGGGCGTCTCGAATGGGGTCCCGGGTGCCTTCATGGAACTTCACCAGGCGGTATGGCGCCGTGGAGAAGCCCACGGTGTTGTCCACGTTGAAGAAGTTGCTGAAACCGATGTTCCCTTCGGACGACGCATACAGCTCCGCGACCGTCTCAATGCCGAAGCGCTCCTTGAACGGCGTCCAGATGGACGGCCGCAGGCCGTTGCCGATCATCTTGGTGAGCGTGTGATTGCGGTCGTCCGGGGACGGCGGCTGGTTCATCAGGTAGCGGCACAGCTCGCCCACATAGCCGAAGGTGGTGGCTCGATAGTGGCGCACGTCCTGCCAGAAGGCGCTGGCGGAGAACCGGCGGCGCAGGGCAATGGCGGAGCCCCCGGCCAGCACCGAGCCCCAACACACCAGCAGCGCGGTGCCGTGGTACAGGGGCAAGGTGCAGTACAGGACGTCCTCCGGCGTCATCGCCAGGGACATCAGCCCGAAACCGCCGTAGGCCCGCACAAACTTCTTGTGGGAGCCGGGCGCCGCCTTGGGCAGTCCGGTGGTGCCGGAGGTGTAGAGATACACGGCGGTGTCGCCCAGGGTCGGCGGCTGGTCCAGTACCAGCGGTTCGCTGGACCGGGCGCTGACGCCGGCAGCCAGGTTGGCGTAGCCCTCGGGCGCTTCCCCGAACACGTTCAGGGTGTTGGCGTTGGCCAGGAACTGGAACGGCGCCGGATGGTCCGGCGCGAGCTGGTCCCGGATGCCGTCCAGCGTGTCCACCAGTTCCTCGCCCACCACGATCATCCGGGGCTCGATCAGCCCGATGCTGTGGGCCAGCACCTTGCCTTTCTGGGACGTGTTGAGCATGGCGCAGGCCACACCCAGCTTGGCGGCACCGGCCACCACCGCGAGCAGTTCCGGGCGGTTCTCCAGCATCACCGCGATGGCATCACCCCGAGCCAGGCCCTGATCATGCAGGTAATGGGCGATGCGGTTGGACCAGGCGTCGAATTCCGCCCAGGTGACCACCACATCGTTGAACAGCACCGCCGGACGGTCGCCGTGCTTGTCGGCGTTGCGGGCCACCAGGGTGCCCAGGGTCAGGTCGGCGCCGTCGTCCTTGATGGCGTAGTAATACAGCCCCCGGGCGATGGCCGGCAGGCGACGAAGCACGCCCGGCAGGTGTCGGACGAGGTCCCGGGCGGTGACGTTGTCTTGGCTCATGTGGATTCCGCTGACGCTGTGGTTGATGCCTGATTAATCGGTGGCCGGCTCAATGTCGACCAGCGGTTGCAGGCGGCGCACCTGGGTGCCGGCGGCCACGTGCACGTGGGTAATCACGCCGTCGCAGTCCGCCTTCACCGGATGCTCCATTTTCATCGCCTCCAGGATGGCCAGGGTCTGACCCCGGGCCACGGTCTCGCCCTCCCGGGCCAGAATGTCCAGGATGGCCCCGTCCATGGCGGCTTTGAGGGTGCCCGAGCCGCTGCCGGCATCGGCGCTGGCGGGGGCGTGGGTGCGGTCCTGAACCTGCCAGGCCCGTCCGGCTGCCTGCAAATATAGGGAATCACCTTCCCGGTGATATTGGCACCGCTGACGCACCCCGTTGTCGATGATGCACACCTCGCCCGGCCCCTCCGCCACCCGCTGGAACGCGAAGGCGGTCTCCCCGAGCTGAACCTCGGTGGTGTTGCCCCGGATTCGAAGCAGCGCCTCACGGGTAGTCTCCTCTACCGCCAGCGCCACCGGAATACGGGTGGCCGCCGCGTTGCTCCAGCCGGCCTGGCCCTGTGTGTCCAGCCCGAGCAGGGCGGCGCTAAGGGCCCAGTCCCGGTCGGTGAGGGTCATCGGCTTCAGGGAGGGATCGTTTTCAAAGGCCTGCTCAAGGAACGCAGTGGTTGCCTCGCCGGCGCCGAACACCGGGTGGTCGATGATCCGGCTCAGGAAATGCCGGTTGGTGGTCACCCCGAACACGGCGGTGTCCTCCAGGGCCCGGATGAGCCGCCGCCGGGCCTGGTCCCGGTTCTCGCCCCAGGCCACCACCTTGGCCAGCATGGGGTCGTAATGGGGGGTGATCCGGTCGCCGCTGCGCACCCCGCTGTCAAAGCGCACACCGGGCCCTTCGGCGGGCTGGAAACGGTGCAGTTCGCCGGTCTGAGGGGTGAACCCGTGGGCCGGGTCCTCGGCGTACAGGCGGACTTCAATGGCGTGACCGGTCAGCCGGATGGCGTCCTGCGCTAGCGGCAAGGGCCGGCCTTCGGCCACGGCCAACTGCCAGGCCACCAGATCCTGCCCGGTGATCAGTTCCGTCACCGGATGCTCCACCTGCAGGCGGGTGTTCATTTCCAGGAAGTAGAACCGGCGGTTCTGGTCCACCAGTAACTCCACGGTGCCGGCGCCTTCGTACCGGCAGGCGAGGGCGGCCCGCACGGCGGCTTCACCCATGGCCTGGCGCAGGTCCGGCGTCATGAATGGCGAGGGCGCCTCTTCCACCACCTTCTGGTGCCGACGCTGAATGGAGCAGTCCCGCTCCCCCAGGTACACCGCGTTGCCTTGGCGGTCGGCGAACACCTGGATTTCGATGTGTCGGGGTTCGATCACCGCCTTTTCCAGAATCAGCTCGTCATCGCCGAACGCCTGACGCGCCTCGGAGCGTGCCCGGGACAGGGCCTCCGGCAGATCTTCCGGGCTGTGAACCAGTCGCATGCCCCGGCCACCACCGCCGGCGGAGGCTTTCACCATCAGCGGGTAGCCGATGTCGCCGGCGGCCTGGATCAGTTCGTCATCGCCGGCGTTGTCCCCTTCGAAGCCCGGCACCACGGGAACGCCCGCCGCCTGCATGGCGATTTTGGAGCGGCGCTTGCTGCCCATCAGCTCAATGGCGTCCGCCGGCGGCCCCACGAACACCAGGCCCGCCTCGGCGCAGGCCCGGGCAAAAACGGCGTTCTCGGAGAGAAACCCGTAGCCCGGATGCACCGCGTCGGCGCCGGTGCAGCGGGCGGCGTCCAGCAGCGCCTCCACGTTCAGGTAGGAAGCTCCGACCGGCGCAGGACCGATCCGCACGGCCAGGTCCGCCTCGGCCACGTGCAGCGCCCGGGCGTCCGCGTCGGAATACACGGCCACGGTACGGTAGCCCAGGGCACGGGCGGTGCGGATGATGCGCACCGCAATCTCGCCCCGGTTGGCAATCAGCAGGGTTTTCAGCATGGCGTTGTCCTTTGAAAGCTCCAGTCATGGGGGAAGCACTGGCCGGGTGATCTCGCCAGAAAAACGCGACGAGCCCCCGCAAGCGGGCCCGGCCAGCAATCGCAGATTGCTGTCGTTAGGCTTCGCATGAAGCTCCGCTTCATAAACACTTTCCTAACCCCTGTGCGCTTGGCTCAGGCCATCCATGGCCTTCGACATTTTCTGGCGAGATCATCCGGCCAGCGCGGAATCGATCGATCATGCCTCGTTGGCCCATGCCGGCGGCCGCTTCTGCATAAAGGCAGCGGTGCCTTCAGTGCCCTCGGGGCCACGAATGGCGTCGGCAAATCGGGCCGCGGCGTCGTCCAGCAGGGCATCCATCGGCTCCTTGCCCACCCGGTGCAACAGCGCCTTGGTCTGGGCGGTGGCCTCCGGGGCGCACTGGCGAATCCGCTCAACGGCCTGATTCAGCGCTTCGGTCAGCGTGCCGTCGGTGTCCGCCACCTGATGGACGAGGCCAAGCGCAAGGGCCTCGGCGCCGTCAATCCGGAGCCCGAGCAGGGCCAGGCGTCGGGCCTGGGTCAGGCCGATGCGCTCCACCACAAAGGGGGCAATCTGCGCCGGTATCACCCCCAGGGTGGTTTCCGGCATGGCAAAGCGGGCGCTGGCGCCGGCGATGGCGAGATCCGAAACGCAGGCCAGGCCGAAACCGCCGCCCATTACCGCGCCCTCCAGCACCGCAATGACCACGCAGGGGGATTCGTTGACCTGCTGGATCATGCGGCCAAAAGCGCGGTTGAGGCGATAGAACGGGTCGTCCTCGCCGGACGTCGTATCGGAATTCCCGCCCGCGCCCCGGGCGCTGGCCATGTCCCGTATGTCCCCGCCGGCGCAGAAATGCCCGCCCGCGCCTCGGAGAACCACCGCCCGGAATCGGCGGTCCTGGGCCACCCGGGTGAAGACGGCGGACAGCTCCGCGACCATCTGCAGGCTCATGGCGTTGCGCACGTCCGGCCGGTTCAGGGTCACCGACAGCACGGGGCCATCGGCGCTCAGGACCAGGGTGTCGCAGTGGGGCAGGGATGCGGTCATAACGCGATTCTCCAGATTCGTGGTTCAGTCCCTGTGCTTGCCGGGCAGAATGCCCATCAGCTTGCAGATGATGCCGAGCATGATTTCGTCGGCGCCGCCGCCGATGGAGACCAGCCGCACGTCCCGGTAGGCCCGGGACAGGGGGTTGTCCCACATGTATCCGTTGCCGCCCCAGAACTGCAGGCAGCTGTCGGTCACCTCGCGTCCGAGCCGGCCGGCCTTGAGCTTGGCCATGGAGGCCAGCCGGGTGGCGTCTTTACCGGCGATGTGCAGCTCGCAGGCCTGATAGGTCAGGGCCCGCAGGGCTTCCACCTCGGTCTGCAGTTCGGCCATGCGGAAGTGGATGTACTGGTTGTCGATCAGCGCCTGGCCGAAGGTGCGCCGCTCCCGGCAGTAGTCGATGGTTTTGTTGATGCACACCTCCAGCGCCTTGATCACGTTGGCGGCGCCCCACATGCGCTCCTCCTGGAACTGGACCATCTGCATCATGAAGCCGGTGCCTTCGGCGCCGATGCGGTTGCGCTGGGGCACGCGGACGTCGTCAAAGAAGATCTGGGCGGTCTCGGAGGAGCGCATGCCCAGTTTGTTCAGGTGCGGGCTGAAGGAGATGCCGGGGCTGTCCATGGGCACCACAATCAGGGATTTGTTCTTGTGGGGCTTGTCGTCGCTGGTGTTGGCCAACAGGCAGATGAAATCGGCCTTCGGGGAGTTGGTGATCCACATCTTGGAGCCGTTGATGACGTAATCATCGCCGTCCTTGCGGGCGCTGGTTTTCAGGCCGGCCACGTCGGAGCCGGCGCCCACTTCACTGACGCCAATGCAGCCCACCATGTCGCCGGCGATGGCGGGGGCGAGAAAGTCCCGTTTGAGTTCGTCCGAGCCGAACCGGGCCAGCGCCGGGGTGCACATGTCGGTCTGCACGCCGATGGCCAGGGGCACGCCCCCGCACAGGGCGGTGCCTAGCTCTTCGGCGGCCACCAGGTTGTAGCTGTAGTCGAGGCCCATGCCGCCGTATTCTTCGGGTTTCTGGATGCCAAGCAGGCCCAGGTTGCCGAGCTTTTTGAACAGGTCGTGAATGGGGAATTCCCCGGCCGCTTCCCACTCGTCGCAGTGGGGGTTGATTTCCTTTTCAACGAAGTCCCGGACGGTTTTTCTCAGGGCTTCGTGTTCGGCGGTGAACTTCATGTCGGCTCTCCTTGGTGAGTTCTTGCCTGCTGCGATTGGGTGCCGGTTCTCGTGCTTGGGCAGCGGCTGACTGGGTGGGGCTTCAGAAAATCGCTACAAGCACGTCCGTGTGCGCTTGGGTCGGGCCGTCCATGGCCCTCCACATTTTCTGAAGCCCCACCCACTCAGCCGCTTGGGCCTGCCACGCTTCTGCTGCCTTTTGGCCATCTCGTTGCTTCGGTTTACCGCATCGGGCACCGGGTTTGCCCGGCGGGCATTGTTAATCTCGGCGCTCACTCGTGGTTCGATCGCGCCGTCTGGGGCGTTTCGTCCAAAAATGTGGAGGGCCAGGGATGGCCCGACCCAAGCGCACACGGATGTGCTCGTAGCGTTTTTTGGACGAAACGCCCCAGACGGTGCTACTCCAACACCCGCAGGCTGGCGTTTCAGGCACCCCCGGAGATAAACCATCAAAACCGTGCCACCCCAAAGGTATTCGACCGCAGCGAACGCTGTTCCGCTTCTCGGCACAGGGACAGAGCCAGCGCCAGAACCCGCCGGGTGTCGCGAGGGTCAATCAGCCCGTCGTCCCAGAGGCGGGCGGTGCCGTACAGGGCCGTTGAGCCGTCTTCCAGCTTCTTGGCGGTGGCCTGCTCCAGGAACGCCAGCGTCTTCTCATCCGGCTCCACGCCGGCCTTGCGCTGCTTCTCCTCCGCCACAATGCGCATGACCTTGCCCGCCTGGGCCGGGCCCATGACGGCGGTGCGGCTGTTGGGCCAAGCGAAGATAAACCGCGGGTCCAGGCCCCGGCCGCACATGGCGTAGTTGCCGGCGCCGTAGGAGCCGCCCACCACCACCGCGAGCTTGGGCACCCGGCAGTTCGCCACCGCCTGGATCATCTTGGACCCGTGCTTGATGATGCCGTGCTGCTCCGAATGGGTGCCCACCATAAAACCGGTGGTGTTGTGCAGGAACAACAGCGGGGTGCCCGCCTGATCGCACAGCTGGATGAACTGGGCCGCCTTGGTGGAACCGGCCGGGGTGATCGGGCCGTTGTTGCCGAAAATGCCCACACTGTGGCCTTCGATGCGGATGGTGCCGCACACGGTCTGGTCGTCGTAGCCGTTCTTGAAATCCAGGAAGCGGGAGCCGTCGGCGATGCGCGCCAGAATCTCCCGCAAGTCGTAGGGCGTTTTCGGGTCAGACGGCACCACCCCCAGCAGCTCCTCCGCCGGGTAGCGGGGTGGCTCCCAGTCCGGTTCCGGCCGCGCCGGCAGGTGCTCGTTCCAGGGCAGGGCGCCCAGAATGTCCCGGGCCTGGCGGATACCATCGGCGTCGTTTTCCGCCAGGTACTCGGCGGTGCCGGCGACGGTGGCGTGCATCTCGGCGCCGCCCAGTTCCTCATCCGTGGCCACCTCACCGGTGGCCGCTTTCAGCAGCGGCGGGCCGGCCAGGAACAGTTTGGCCTGCTCGCGTACCGTGATCACATAATCCGAGAGCCCGGGCTGGTAGGCGCCGCCGGCGGTGGCGTTGCCGTGGACCACGGTAATCTGGGGAATGCCGGCGGCCGACAGCCGTGCCTGGTTGGCAAAGCCCCGGGCGCCCAGCACGAAAATGTCCGTGGCATAGTTCAGGTTGGCGCCGCCCGATTCGGACAGCGACACCACCGGCAGCTTGTTCTCCAGGGCGATCTGCTGCAGGCGCAGGGTCTTGTCCAGCCCGGCGGGGCTGATGGTGCCGCCCTTGATGGCGCTGTTGCTGGCCACCACCAGGCAGCGCACGCCGGAGACCCAGCCGATACCGGCGATCAGCCCGCCGCCGGCCATGGAGCCGTCCTTGTCATCGTGCATGCGATAGCCGGCCAGGGAGCACAGTTCCAGGAAATCGCGGCCCCGGTCCAGCAGCCGGTTGATCCGGTCCCGGGGCAGGAGCTTGCCCCGCTGGGTGAACTTGTCCCGGGCCGATTCCGCCAGGTCCAGCACCTTCTGCTCCGCGTCCCGGAAGGTGCGGATGTGCGCTTCCATGGCGTCCACGTTGGCCTGGAACGCCTCGGACTGGGGGTTGAGCGTGCTTTCGAGTACCTGCATGAACCTGTCTCTCTGTGTTCGTTATCCCGTGCGCCCTGTCAGGGCCCAGCGACGCCTGGCGCAACCTCAGCCGTCGCCCAGCACCCGGGGAGTAACCGCCCGGTGGAAGCCGTTGAACGGGGCGTTGTTCTTCGCTTTCGGCATGGGCCAGACCCGGCCGCCCTGGGAGGCCGCGCCGTCGATGCGCAGGCAATCGCCGCTGATGAACGCCGCCGCCGGGCTCAGCAGAAAACAGATGGCTGCGCTCACTTCCGCCTCGGTGCCCATGCGCTTGAGGGGTACCGCGTCCGCCAGGCCACGAATCCAGCTCTTCATGGTGTCCGGGTAGTTATCCATGCCGCTGGAGGCAATCCAGCCCGGTGCCACGGCGTTGACGCGCACCCCGGACGGTGCCCATTCCACGGCGGCGGTCTGGGTGAAGTTCACCATGCCGGCCCGGGCCGCGCCGGAGTGGCCCATGCCGGGCATGCCGCCCCACATGTCCGCCACGATGTTCACGATGGCGCCGCCGGTCTTGGCCAGCGCCTGGGTGTAGGCTTCCCGGGCAATCAAGAAGCCGCCGGTGAGGTTAGTGCGCACCACGGTTTCCCAGCCTTTCTGGCTGATCCCGGTCAGCGGCGCGGCAAACTGCCCGCCGGCGTTGTTCACCACGCCGTCCAGCCGCCCGTGTTCGGCGATGACGGCGGCCACCATGGCCTTGACCGCCGCTTCTTCACGGATGTCACACACATGCGCCGAGGCCACGCCGCCGTCTTCCTCAATTTCCGCCTTCACCGCCTGGACCTTTTCCGCCTTTCGCCCCACCAGCGCCACCCGGGCGCCGAGCGCCGCCAGCTCATGGGCGGTGCACCGGCCAATGCCCGAGCCGCCGCCTGTGACGATGATCACCTGGCCGCTGAACAGGCCGGGCCGTAACACCGATTGGTATCCCATGGTTTCTCCTGTAGTCGTTGTCTCACACCCAATGCATCCATTGTTGCTGTGCGCTGCCTGGCGATGCCGCTAGGACCACGCAGAACGTCAAACTCCCCCACCGGTCTCTCCCTCCGGGTTGGTCTTCCGGGACACGCCGTGAATACGTCCCTGTAGGCTTGAGCGCAGCATCCCTGCTGCGCACAGTCCCGGAAGACCAACCCGGAGGGAGAGCCCTCGCCGAACTCAACGCAGAATGCCCCCCGGTACCGGCACCGGAAACTCCAGCAACTGCTGGGCAAACGCCTTGCCCTGGGGATCAATCCGCAGGCTCGCAACGCCGCCACCGCCCAGGCTGCGGGCCAGCAGGAAATTGAATCCGGGCAGGCCCGGCAACGCCCAACGGGTGACCCGGCCATGCGCCGGGTCCAGTACGTGGGCCATCCAGTCCGCCACGGCGGCTTCCGTTAGCGCCGCCGCCAGGTAGGGCAGATAGGCCGGCTCCCGGGCGATCACGCCGATGTTGCTGTGATCGCCCTTGTCGCCGCTGCGGGCCCAGGCCAGGCGGATCAGCGGTACGGTCTCTGTCAATGGCTCGTCAACGGCGGGTATCGGCGGTTCGTTCGGCAGGGACGCGGGATCAAACCCGCCGTCCGTCGCCACGGCCACGGGCGTGGATTGTCCGCCCTGATCCACCAGCACCTGCACCCGGGTTTTGGGCACCAGGCAGGAGAACAGCCGGATCTTCGGCCAGACCGACGGCCGCCCGCCGACAATGCCGGTGAGCCCCGGCGCCATCCCCGTTGCCGCCTGGGCAATCTCCCGGGAAAACAGCACCAGAGCCTCCTTTTTCGGGTGTGCGGTGGCGATCTTCACCACCACTTCCCGGCAGCTGCCGGCCCGGCCGTGGGCGCCGTAGGTGGCTTCGGTACCCAGCAGTTCGATGCTGGTCTCCGAGTAATCCGGCAGGCCGCGCTCGCGGAACAGGGCCGAGGTTTTCGCCAGGATCGCGTCGGCCACCGCCTGGGCCTTGGCCGGCGCGTCGATGCCCGCCAGCAGGAAGGTGACGGTGCATTTGAACCCGTCCGGCCAGGTGCCGGAGACCTTGTAGGTATCGGTGGGTGGGCGCCCCCGTGCGCCGCTCACCTGAACCCGGTCCGGGCCGAGTTGGCTGAGTGTCACGGCGGTGAAATCGCAGGTGACGTCCGGCAGCAGGTAGGCCCGGGGATCGCCGATTTCGTACACCAGCTGCTCCGCCACCGTGCCCCGGCTCACCAGGCCGCCGGTGCCATCCGGCTTGGTGATCACCACGGTGCCGTCGGCGCTCACCTCCGCGATGGGAAAGCCCATGTTGGCGTAGCCGCCCGCCACCTCGGCCCAGTCGGTAAAGTTGCCGCCGGTGGCCTGGGCGCCGCATTCCAGCAGGTGGCCGGCCAGGCTGCCCTGGGCCAGCCGGTCGTAGTCGTCCCATTGCCAGCCGAATTCGTGTACCAGGGGTGCCAGCACCAGCGCGCTGTCCGCCACCCGGCCGGTGATCACAATGTCCGCGCCCTGTTCCAGCGCGGTCACCAGCCCCGGCGCGCCCAGGTAGGCGTTCAGGCTCACCATCATCCCGGGCAGGGGGGCACCGGTGTCCATTTCGGCGATGCCGTCTTTTGCCAGGGCGGATTTCTGGGGCATCAGGTCGTCGCCCAGTACCAGGGCAATCCTGAGGTCCACGCCGGCCTCGTCGCACAACGCCTGCAGTGCATCGCGACAAGCCACGGGGTTAACGCCGCCGGCGTTGGCCAGCACCCGGACCCGCTGGTCTTTGATCTCCCTGAGGAGTGGGCCCATTACGGTTTGCACAAAATCCCGGGCGTACCCCTGGGTGGGGTCTTTCATCTTCTGTCCGGCCATGATCGACAGGGTGATTTCTGCCAGATAGTCCGCCACCAGATAATCCAGCTGGCCGTGCCGGACCAACTGCGCGGCGGCGGTTTCCGTGTCGCCCCAGAAGGCCGACGAACAGCCAATGCGAACGGTGGGGCGGGGGGCGTCAGTCATGGGGCGCAGTCTCCGTGCGATGGGTGGGGCCGCTATTGGAATCTCCAAATCTGCCATTGACATTACCAAGCAAGCGCTTGGTTTGTAAACAAGCGGTGCTGAGGTACAATCGGTTTCGGACAATTGGCCCACTCAGCAACCCGGACCCGCCCCGTGACCCCACGCCAGATCTTGAAAACCCTGATTGACGATTCCCTCGTGTCGGACCCGGACAGTGCCCGTGGGCGCCTGTTGCAGGCCGCCGCCCGGCTGTTCCGGGACAAAGGCTATGAGCGCACCACGGTGCGGGACCTGGCGGCGGCGGTGGGCATTCAGTCCGGCAGCCTGTTTCACCACTTCCGCACCAAGGAAGACATTCTGCGGGCGGTGATGGTGGAAACCATTCACCTGAACACGGCCCTGATGCGGGCCGCGGTGGACGCCGCAGACTCCCCCCGGGGCAAGCTGCGGGCGCTGATCCGCACCGAACTGGAATCCATCAACGGGCAGACCGGCGAGGCCATGGCAGTTCTGGTGTTCGAGTGGCGCAGCCTGTCGGAGCCGGCCCGGGCGGACGTGCTCAAACTGCGGGAAGTTTACGAGGCGCTCTGGCTGGACGTACTTGGCCAACTGCGCCGCCAGGGCGATCTGCAGGCGGAACCGTTCATTGTCCGGCGCATGCTTACCGGCGCCCTGAGCTGGACCATTACCTGGTACCGGCCGGCCCGGGGCGGGCTGACGCTGGATGACCTGACCGACCAGATTATGGCGATGCTGGCGCTGGCCTGAGGCGGCTCGTCGGGGCGCGTTTCTCACGTTTCCCCGCCTTTTCACGAGCGGTTGTCTCCCATCCTCCCGGGCCGGTTCGGCCGTCCACCCCTGAAAATTCTGTGCGCCAGATCAAAGAAAAACCTTTTGATTACCCCCTCTGACAGGCCATTGGCCTGATCGGCATGTCGGGGTCGGCGCAACAGCCATGTTGGCGAGCGCATTTTCGACGCATCCTTGCAACCGTTGACTGGAGACAGTGCCCACTGAGGAGCGCGTGGCGGTTCACAGTATTGGCTCGGCATAACGGCAATAATCCAACGCTGTCATTCCAGTACCTATAAAAACAACGTGAAACAGGGCGAACACTATGTACCAACTGGCTACCACCGGCCGCCTCTGTGTGGCTAACCTCAAGCTCCTGATCGCGGGTGCCGCCATTCTTTTGGCAGGCTGCTCCGCCAACCCTATCTATTCCACCACCGGCGTGGTACTGGCGAATTACTCCGAAGACGAAGCCACCCCTTACGTTATGCAGATGTCCGACCCGCAGATGGCCTGTGCGCTGGGCGAGGGCGTGGACCCGCTGCTGTATTCCTTCAAACGGGTAACCGACGCCCCGGACAGCACCGGCTCCCTGCTGATGCTGCTGGCCGGCAACTGCATGGAATACCGGGCCTGGGACGCGGAGCTGCGGTACCTGCGGGCGGATTTCCGGGGTGACGTGCCGGGCGCGAAGGATGCCCGTGAAGAGTCCAAGCGGCTCTACGCCAAGACCGCCGAGCGCCGCTACAAATCGTTCCAGCGCGCCATGGCCGCCTATGAGTTCGATCCCGCCGCTGAGCCCATGGAGTGCCCCTTCCTCTACACCGAGCAGGACGAGCTGACCTTCTTGTTGGGGCTGCTCACCGGCATGCAGGCCATCGTCAACGACGCCAACTCCGGCGCCCTGGCGGGGATCCCCCGCAACATCGCGCCCCAGGCCGAGCGGGCCGCCGCCTGCATTGACGATGCAAAGTGGGGCGGCCTGCCCAACGCCATCCGTGCCCTGGTCTGGCTGCTGCTGCCGGACACCCGCCCGGAGCTGAGCCCGGACCCGTGGCAGATGCTGGACCACAGCGCCGAGCTGGGCATTGAAAAGGGCTTCCGTGCCTCCCTCGCCCTCAAGGCGGTTGCCGCCGAGACCTTTGGTCGTCCGGACAAGCTGAAAGAAGCGATCGCCCAGTTTGCCGATGCCGAGGCCACCATCAAGGTCTGGGAAGACTACCGGCTGGTGGACGAAGTGGCCCGAGGCGTCATCCAGTTCTCCTCCGACAAGTACTGGACCAAGCACTACGGCTACCGCACGCCCCGCAGCTTCTTCGGCAAGATGAGCCCGGAGCGTCAGATGGAAGACGTCGAAACCATGGATCTGGACGACCTGCTCTGAGCGCAGGCGTCCCGCGCCGGGCCACGCCCTGCATCGAAACCTGACATTGCACACGTATCACAAACACAAGAAAGACCAGGAGGTCGTCATGTTCCGCAAATCCCTTACTGCTCTCACCCTGGCGGCGGTTGCGCCGCTGGCCTCGGCCCAGTCCGTCAAGCTCTGCGTGTTTGACGTCATCGGTGCCAACGGTGATTTCTACAACATGGTCAAGGACTACGCCCTTGAAATGAAAGGCCACGGCGTGGATTTTGATCTCAAGCCCTACACCGATGAAGGCGTGGCCGTGGGTGACTTCAATGCCGGCCAGTGCGACGCGGTGGCCGCCACCGACCTGCGGACCCGGCCGTTCAACCGCTTCACCGGCACCATCAGTGCCGTCGGCGCGCTGCCCACTTACGACGATCTGAAAACCCTGCTGGCGACCCTGGCCCAGCCCAAGGCCGCACCGCTGATGAAGCAGAACGGCTACGAAGTGCTGGGCATTATCCCCGCCGGCGCCGGCTACCTGTTTGTGAACGATCGCAGCATCGATACGGCGGGCGAACTGGCCGGTAAGCGAATGGCCACCCTGGATTACCAGAAAGACGCGATTCACATGGTGAACTTCGTCAAGGCCACCGTGGTGCCCTCGGACATCACCAACTTTGCCGGCAAGTTCAATAATGGTTCCGTGGACACCGCCTACGCCCCGGCCTTCGCCTACGAGGCCCTGGAGCTTTACAAAGGCATTGGCGACAAGGGTGGCGTAGTGGATTACCCGCTGGCCCAGCTGACCCTGCAGATCATCGCCCGTGACGACGTGCTCAGCGACGAGCAGGCGCAGCAGTCCCGGGATGTGGCCTGGGCCATGTTCCCGCAGGCCATGGACCTGATTCACGGCCAGGAAAAGGCCATTCCCGAGGACAAGTGGATCCGCATTCCGGAGAAGGACATTCGCGGCTATCAGGAAATGTTCCGTCAGAACCGCCTGGAAATGCGGGACGGCGTGAATGGCGCGCCGGACGTCTACGATCCGAAGATGCTGGGTCTGATGAGCAAGATCCGTTGCGCCAGCAACCCGGCCGCTTCCGAGTGCACGGCCGCAAACCGCGAATAACAGGACCGCAAGACGATGAACTGGCGCACGCTGACTGTACCGGCCACCAAGACTCTGTACCCCATGCACAAGCTGCATGGGGCCATTCTCCTGCTCCTGCTGATGTTTACGCTGTTGCTGGGAATGGGGAGCTCGCTGCACTCCCGCCTGCTGTGGGTGGGGGAGCAGGTCTGGCCGAACTATTACCTTCTGGACCCGGCGGCGACCAAGCCGGACTGCGACCTCAACCGGGATATCGACGCCGAGGTTGAAAAGCGGATAAAGGCCTATAAGCCGGATCCGGATGACCTGTTCAGCTCGCCACCCAATGCCGCGGCCCTTCGCAAATCCCTGGAAAGCAACCTGGAGCTGTGTCAGCAGAAATACGCCCTGTACGAGCAGAACCAGAAGCTCGCCACCCCCGCGCTGGGGGCGTACAAGTGGGTCGAGCAGAACATCGCGCGATTCCTGCTGGATAACATCGACCTGACTAAATTCCTGTTCATTGCCATGTTCGCCATGGCCGCGGCGATTGCCGCCCTGGATACCGATCACATCGCCCTGCGGCTGCCCCGTAACCGGGCCGAGTGGCGGCTGAGCCAGGGCGTGCAGTTCGTGGTGAACGGGCTGATGGTGGCGTCCCTGAATGCCTATGTCGGCAAGCTGGCGCTGTCGCCGGAATCGGAAACCACCAGCGAGCTGCAGTACGCCTGGGGGCTGGTGTTCGGCCTGTTCATGCTGATCAACCTGATCCGGTTTGTGAACGTGCCCGAGCGGGTTAACCCCGGCCGCTTGTCCTTCTCCTCCGGGCTGGTGATTCCGCTGTATTGCTCCATGGGCCTGATCGCCATGGGCTACTTCTTCCTGGTGGACGGCTACGCGTCGGGGCTGGCCATTTACTTCGGCATGATGACCAACCTGTCGTCCATGTTCATCAACATCGGCCTGTACGTGCTGGTGGGCATGATGCTCAAGCAGACCCGCCTGCCGGAGCTGCTGCTGGACGTGATCAAGCCGTTCAACCTGCCGGCGCCGCTGCTGGCTTCGGTGATTATCTTCACCACCGCGTTTCCGACCGCCTTCACCGGCGCTTCCGGGATTTTCATCCTGGCCGTCGGTGGCGTTGTCTACGACGAGCTGCGCCGCTCTGGCGCCGGTCGTCAGCTGTCCCTGGCCACCACGGCCATGTCTGGCAGCCTCGGGGTGGTGCTGAACCCGTGCCTTCTGATTGTGGTCGTGGCCGCGCTAAACAAGGAAGTGACCACCTCGGAAATGTACGGCTGGGGCGTGTGGATTTTCCTGATGTCCGCCACCCTGTTTACCCTGGTGGTGTGCAAGACCGAAGGCAACTGGAAGCCCCGTCCGGCGCCGGGGGCGATGACCCAGGCCATCGCCAACCTGCGCCCGCTGGTGCCCTACGCGGCGGTGGCGGCGCTGGTGATCCTGGCGATCTGGATCATTCTCGGCCTGAAGTTCAACGAGTACAGCGCGCCACTGATCCTGCCGCTGGTGATGCTCGCCCTGGTGGCGCTAGACGCGGGCAAGGCCGACGACACCGAGCCCGGCAGCCGGAGCCGGGTGTTCTGGAACCGCAGCGCGGCGGCCGCCAGCGATTCGGCGGTGCACATCGGTGCGCTGCTGGGGCTGATCGGGTTCTCCATCTGCCTGGGCGGTATTCTGGAGCGCTCCAACATCGTTCACCTGCTGTTCCCGGAACATCTGGCGAGCCCGTGGCTGGCGATGATGGTGATCGTGCTGCTGCTGACGTTCATTGGCATGGTGATGGACCCGTTTGGCGCCGTGATTCTGGTGTCCGCCACCATTGCCCAGCCGGCCATCGGCATGGGCATCGACGCGCTGCACTTCTGGCTGGTGTGTCTGGTGGCCTTTGAGCTCGGCTACCTGAGCCCGCCGGTGGCGCTGAACCACCTACTGACCCGGCAGGTGGTAGGCGAAACCGAAGTGCTGGCGGCGGAACGCACCGGCTCCTTCTGGCACCGCTATCAGCGGCTGCTGCTGCCCCTGACGATCATGGGGCCGACCCTGTTGATCGTGGCCTTTGTGCCGCTGTTTTTCTACGCGCTCTGAGCCACACACGTTGACCCAGGCGCTCGTCTGAGCGCGCAACTTACCGGGCCCGCTGGGCCCGTTTTTTTTGCCCAGGGCTCAGGGGTTGCCGGAACCGTCGCGCAATTTTCATCGTTTGGTTCTAGAATCGGGGCACGATGTATCCGGTTCTCGGCACTGAGAGCGGCGAGCCGGATGAAACCCCCACAGGTGAAGCGGGAAGGTGTGCATGAACGGTTATAAAGTCTGGCGATCCGCCGGTGTGTTGGTCCTGCTGCCCGTCGCCCTGGCGGGGTGTGGCGGCGGTGGCGGGTCCTCCAGTGGCGGCGACACCCCGGCACCGTCGGCGGCGGTGGCCGGCCAGATTGATATTGAAGCCAACACCCGGGTGGATATCGATACGGCGGAAAAGCTCAGTGTGACCTCCGGCTTCCTGGGCACCGCGAGCCCGCAATCCTTGCCAGGCAGCGTGATTCTCGGAGGTTACGTCAGTGGCCAGTCTGGCAGCCGTAACGTTAATGATCCGAACGACGACTATGCCCGCGATCCGGTCGACCGGTACCAGCTGACGGTGTCAGCGGGAGACCGGATCGAATTACAGACCTTCTACACCTATTACTACGACGCTGCCGGCACGCCCGTCGAAGCGAACTTTCCGGTGAGCCTGACGCTGAGGAATCCCAGTGACGGTTCCGTTGTGACCAACACCATGACGCAGACGACGTCCCCTGGTACCCAGGTCTACTCCGTGTCGATTGACGTGCCCACCGGCACGGCGACGGGCAGCTATTACGTGGATGTGGAGGCGGGCTCCGGCCCCATGCGCTATGTGCTGACCACCTCGCCGTCCGGCGGGGTCACGTCCCTGTCGTTCGACTGGCCGCGGTACAACTTTGTCCGGGACGAGGCGCTGGTTACCTTCGGTGGAAGCGTGAACGCCCGGGCCATGGCCTCGACCCTGAGCGCGAGCCCGGTGCGCGAGCTGGGGCAGGGCACCTGGCTGATGCGCCGTAACGCGGCCCAGACGCTGTCCGCTGGCAGCGCGCCGGAGCAGACAGCCCAATGGATCCAGGCACTGCGGGCACAGCCGGGCGTTGCCTCGGCGGTGCCGAATTATGTGGTCAATGCTCAGGCGCCAAGCCCGGATCCTCTTTATTCAAAGCAATGGCACTATCCGTTGATCAACGTACCGGCGGCCTGGCAGTTGGCGCCCGGTGGCGGTAATGGCGTGACCGTGGCGGTGGTGGATACGGGATTGTTTCGGGACCGCGCGAACGGTCAGTGGCACCCGGATCTCAATGCCCATGTCCCCCAAGTTAGCGATCCCCGTCTAATTGGCTCGGATTTTGTCAGCCAGACCGACCTGGACAACGATGACGTTAATACGACGTTCTACGGCAAGATCGGGCGGGATAATATCCCGGCTGACCCGGGCAGCACGTTGGGCACCAATGTCTTCCATGGCACTCATGTGGCCGGCACCATCGCCGCATTGAAAGACAACGGAATCGGTGGAACGGGCGTGGCATTCAGCGCCACCTTGCTGCCCGTTCGCGTGTTGGGCGAGGGCGGTAGTGGTTCCCTGGGCGATCTGGTGGATGGCCTTAACTGGATCGCCGACAACGACAACGCCGATATCGTTAACCTGAGCCTGGGCGGGCTGCCCTACGTCTCGTCCCTGGAAACGGCGCTCAAGCGCCTGAATGACCGGGGTATCACCACGGTGGCCGCCGCCGGTAACAGCGCCACCAGCACCAAGGAATACCCGGCCGCGTCCCAGTACGCCATTGCCGTCAGCGCGGTGGACGGTGCCGGGAACCTGGCGCCGTATTCCAATTTTGGCAGCTGGATTGATGTGGCAGCGCCGGGCGGCAGCGCTGCTGATGCGAACCTGGATGGGTCCCCCGACCTGGTCCTGAGCACCAGCGCCACGCTCGGAGATAGCGGCCAGTTTGAGCCCAGCTATCGGGGGCTGGTGGGGACCTCCATGGCCGCCCCGCACGTGAGCGGGGTCTTTGCGCTGATGCAGGAGGCCAGCACCACAGCTATCTCGCCGGGCCAGTTCCGGGCTTGGTTAATGGCCGGTGAGCTGACTCAGGATGGCGACGGGTCCCGGAATGACCAGTTGGGTTACGGGCTGATTGATGCTGCCAGGGCGGTTTCCAAAGCGCTGAACGGTGGTTCGACAACGGTGGTTTCTCCAGATCCTTATTTCGTCAGTCTGAATAATCAAAAGACGGAGGACGTTGTAACGCTGAACCGCATTGGCGATCTCACAAACCCGCTCACCAATTGCGTCTTTTCTTCCCCCGCGTGGTTGAAGGTTACCTGCGACGATGCTGTGGACCCGGCAGAGCTGACAGTCGCTCTCATAGACCCCAGCTCGCTTAACCCCGACGCTCCCTTGAAGGGCTCGGTTTCTGTCACTTACACCACTGATTCCTCCCGTTCCCTCACCATCCCCGTCAGCGCCCAGATCGTCACCGACGCTACCGACCGCGACGCCGGCGTGCAGTTCGTCCTGCTGGTGCAGACCGAACCCGATGCCGACGGCAACTTCATCACGGAAGCCCAGGATGTGGTGCAGGTAGAAAACGGCCAGTACACCTTCCGATTCCGCCACGACGACGGCCAGGGTACCCAGGACGTCGATGAGGTACGCCCCGGCAGCTACTACCTGGTGGCCGGTACCGACCTGGATAATGACGGCTTCATCTGCCAGCCGGGGGAGGCCTGCGCTGAGTATCCGGTGTCTGGGCTTCGCCAGGTGGTGCAGGTCACCGCCGATACCGACCTCACTAATCTGCGCATGACCACCGGCTTCAGCCGGCCCACCATTTCCGCCGCGACGCCGGATGTGCTGCCGAGGCCGGATTTCGGCGGCTATCGCCTGCTGACCCGGGATGACCCGGGCGTAAAACAGCTTTCCGGAGGCCGCCCATGATCCGTCCATCGTTTCGCCAGTCACGTCACCGGCTATTGCCGCGGCTGGCCCTGGCCCGCCGGGTTGCCGTGGTGGCTGCATGCGTGACGTTGTCTGCCTGTGCCGCCGCGCCGAATCCCACGGCGCCCGCCCCCGCGCCCGTACGGCAGATCACCCAGTCGGCGCACTGCGGTCTAACTGGCCCTGGCCTGCTGCTGGTGACCACCGACGACCAGCTCTCCAAATACCTCGGCCTGAAGGGCCAGAACCTGGCTACCCAGCAGCTCCGGGCTGTGGACTTGAGCCAGGAAGTGCTGCTGTTCGTGACCCTGGGCGAAAAGCCCACCGCCGGCTACGGGGTCGGGCTGGCCGCCGCTGACCTCCAACGGGATAACCTGCGCATCCGGATGGAGTCCCGGACGCCGCCGGCCGGCGCGGTGCTAGCCCAGGTCATGACCTCGCCCTGCGCGGTGCTGGCGGTGGAGCCCGGGCGCTGGAACCGGGTGACGGTCTCGGGCGTGGCCGAGGCGCCGATGGTGCTTCAGCCGTAAGCGGCCGGCGGCACAAAACAACCGTTGATCTTTGCCGGTGAATCCCTAAGCTAGGGCTCTGTTTTGAACCATCGCGGAGCCTCGCCCTGTCTATGAGCCAGCAGCCCAAGAGCCAAGAGTACAACGCCGACGCCATTGAAGTTCTCAGCGGCCTCGATCCGGTGCGCAAGCGCCCGGGCATGTACACGGATACCAGCCGGCCGAACCACCTGGCTCAGGAAGTGATCGACAACAGCGTGGACGAGGCGCTGGCCGGTCACGCCCGCCGCATCGATGTGATTCTCCATGACGACGGCTCCCTGAGCGTCGAGGACGATGGCCGGGGCATGCCGGTGGATCTGCATAAGGAAGAGGGTGTGCCGGGGGTGGAGCTGATCCTCACCCGGCTGCACGCCGGCGGCAAGTTCTCCCAGGGCAACTACAACTTCTCCGGCGGTCTGCACGGGGTGGGCGTCTCCGTGGTCAATGCCCTGTCCCTGGAGCTGGAAGTGCTGATCAAGCGCGATGGCCAGCTGCACCGTATGACCTTCGCCGATGGCGAGAAGGCCTCGGATCTGCAGGTGGTCGACACGGTGGGCAAACGCAACACCGGCACCCGCCTGCGCTTCCGGCCCGATCCGAAATACTTCGATAGCCCCAACTTCTCCGTCAGCCGGCTGCGCCATAACCTCCGGGCCAAGGCGGTGCTGTGCCCGGGCCTGACGGTGACGTTCCTCCAGGAAAAGACCGGCGACAAGGACGAGTGGTTCTACGAGGACGGGCTGCGGGACTACCTGCGGACCGCCCTGGCGGACATCGAGGCGGTGCCCCTGGACCCGTTTACCGGCAGCTTCTCCGGCAACGCCGAGGCGGTGGATTGGGCCATCCAGTGGCTGCCCGAGGGCGGCGAAGCGGTCATGGAAAGCTACGTCAACCTGATTCCCACCGCCCAGGGCGGCACCCATGTGAACGGCCTGCGCACCGGCCTGCTTGAAGCGATGCGGGAGTTCTGCGAGTTCCGCAACCTGTTGCCCCGGGGCGTGAGATTGTCCCCGGAGGACATCTGGGAGCGCGTGGCCTACGTGCTGTCGTTCAAGATGCAGGAGCCGCAGTTCTCCGGGCAGACCAAGGAGCGGCTGTCGTCCCGGGAAGCGGCGAGCTTTGTCTCCGGCGTGGTCAAGGACGCCTTCAGCCTGTGGCTGAACCAGCACACCGATGTGGCGGAAGCCCTGGCGGAGCTGTTCATCAGCAACGCCCAGCGGCGCCTGCGGGCCAGCAAGAAGGTGGCCCGGAAAAAAGTCACCTCCGGCCCGGCCCTGCCCGGCAAGCTGGCGGACTGTTCCGGCGGCGATACGGCCCGCTCTGAGCTGTTCCTGGTGGAGGGGGATTCCGCCGGCGGTTCCGCCAAGCAGGCCCGGGACCGGGAGTTCCAGGCGGTGATGCCGCTGCGGGGCAAGATCCTGAACACCTGGGAGGTGGATTCCGGCGAGATCCTGGCGTCCCAGGAAGTCCACGACATTGCCGTGGCCATTGGCGTGGACCCGGGCTCGGACGATCTGGCCGGTCTTCGTTACAACAAGGTCTGCATCCTGGCGGACGCGGATTCCGATGGCCTGCACATCGCCACCCTGCTGTGCGCGCTGTTTGTGAAGCATTTCCGGCCGGTGGTAGCCGCCGGCCACGTGTTCGTGGCGATGCCGCCCCTGTATCGGGTGGATCTGGGCAAGGAGACCTTCTACGCCCTGGATGAGCACGAAAAGCAGGGCATTCTCGATCGCCTGAAAGCGGAAAACCGCCGGGGCAAGCTCTCGGTCACCCGCTTCAAGGGCCTGGGTGAGATGAATCCGCTGCAACTGCGGGAAACCACCATGGCCCCGGATACCCGCCGGCTGGTGATGCTGACGCTGGAAGAGGGCGACCAGACCGACGAGCGCATGGACATGCTGCTGGGCAAGAAGCGGGCGTCTGACCGCAGGGCCTGGCTGGAAGCCTACGGCAATCTCGCCGACGTGACCGGTTGATATATCGTAAAGTGCTTTTAAAATCGCTCGTTATTCTTTTTGTGGCTTGATGAAACCCGCTATCCTGCCAGTTTTCATGACCGGGAAGACCGTACATGGACTGGCAAGGTTGGTTCTCGCTGGCGCTCGCCGGCGGTGCCCTGTTACTGATGAGTACCGGCCGCTTTGCGCCCCATCTGGTGATGATGGGCGTCCTGGTCGTGCTCAGCGTGAGCGGTGTGCTGTCGCCGGACCAGGCGCTGGCGGGCTTCAGTAACAGCGGTCTGATGACGGTGGCGGCCATGTTCGTGGTGGCCGCCGGCGTGCATCATTCCGGTGGCGTTGAGCTGCTGGTGACGCATTTACTCCGTCACCCCCGCAGCGTGCGCAGCGCCCAGGCCCGCATTGCCGTGCCGGTCTCCCTGCTCAGCGGCTTCCTGAACAACACGCCGGTGGTTGCCACCATGATCCCGGCCATTCACAGCTGGTCCGACCGGATCGGCATTGCCCCCTCCAAGCTGATGATCCCCCTGAGCTACTCCGCCATTCTCGGCGGTACGCTGACCCTCGTGGGCACCAGTACCAACCTGGTGGTGAACGGCCAGTACCAGCGTCTGACCGGCGCCGAAGGGTTTTCCATTTTTTCCATCACCAGCGTTGGCCTCCCGGTGGCGGTGATCGGCATCGCCGCCATCCTGCTGGTCATGCCCCGGCTGCTGCCGGATCACGGACCGCGCATTGCGCTGTCACCGACCGCCGGTGACGGCGATGCACTGGTGTCTGACATCGGCGCTGAGCCGGCGAATGCCCCAGAGCGGGCCTGGTGGTCCTGGGCCATTCTGCTTGGCATGGTGGTGCTGGCGGCGGTTGGGACCCTGTCGATGCTGAACGCGGCGTTCCTCGGTGCCGCCCTGATGATCCTCACCGGTTGCTGCTCACCCCGGCAGGCCCAGCGGGCCATCGACGTTCCGGTGCTGCTCACCATCGGCGCCTCCTTCGCCCTGGGGGCCGCGCTGGCGGACACCGGCGCCGCCGGATATCTGGCAGAGCGAATCATGGGTTTGAGCCATGGGCACCTGCTGCTCAGCATCTTCCTGGTGTACTTTGCCGTGTCCGTGCTGACAGAAGTGGTCACCAACAACGCGGCGGCGGTGCTGGTCATTCCAGTGGTGCTGTCGATGACCACGGTGATGGGGGTGGCCCCAGAGCCGTTCGTGATCGCGGTGATGATGGCGGCCTCGGCCAGTTTTGCCACGCCCATCGGGTACCAGACCAATATGATGGTGCTGGGGCCGGGCGGCTACCGGTTCTCGGATTTTCTGCGGGTCGGGTTGCCGATGAACCTGTTCATTGGCCTGGTGACGGTCGCGGTGATTGCCGTGGTGTACGGCATTAACCCGTGGTGATGTCGGGATCCACCGGGTTGGAGAGTATGTCGCAGCACAGCACCTGGAGTTCGCCCGCCTGATAAAAGCCCAGGGAGAGGGTGACGCACATGTAGGCGCCGGTCACGCACAGGTAGGGGTTGGTCACGTGCAGGTGGTTGGGCTGGGCCAGGGCCTGCCGGAGGTACTGCTGACGGTACCAGTCGGCGCTGGTGGTGCTTTCCAGCGGGCGGAAGCGGGGGTCCTGGTGCCGGGAGCCGGTATCGGAGAGCAGGGTGTCGTCGATCTGCACCCCCTGGGCGTTCACCCGATAGCAACGGGATACCGCCGGGTGGTTGAGCAGGTCCCGGCACGCCTCTGCCATGTCGAATCCATCGCCCAGACGGCCGCTGGCCCGCCGGAAATAGCCCTCGAAGAACGCCACCAGTTGATGGGTTGGGTCCCGGGTGATCTGTGCCTGTCGTTTGTATTCCTGCAGCAGGTGGTCAAAGTCCGTGTTCGCCTCCGCCAGGGTCCGAAAATCCAGGCTGGGCCGCTGGAAATAGAATCCCTGGACAAAATCCACGCCGGCGTCAATGGCAATCAGTGCCTGGTCCCGGGTTTCCACCCCCTCCAGTAACACCAGACAGGCGGATTGATGCAGCAGCGAGACGATGCCGTTGAGGATCTGCCGGGCCTTGTGATCGTCCGCCGCCCGGGTGAGCAACGTTCGATCGAGTTTGACGATGTCCGGCGACAGGTTCCAGATGCGTTCGAAATTCGAGTGGCCTGCCCCGAAGTCATCGATGGCGGTCAGGCAACCCAGATCCTTGTAGTACCCAACGGTCTCCCGCAGACGGTCGGCATTGTCCGTGGGCTGCTCGACAATTTCCATGACAATGCGATGGGCCGGCAGGCCCGTCTTCTTCAGTAACTGCCCAAAAAACGCGTCAGACTGGTTCTTGCCAGCCACCACCCGGGGCGACACATTCAGGAACAGCCAGTTCAGCCGATCCTCAATGGCGCTGTAATTGCGCATGTGCAGATAACGACAGAGCCGGTCCAACAGCAGGTTTTCGGCGTCGCAGGTGGGCAGGTCGAACAGGTGGTTGGGAAGTACCGGGGCGTTGTCGTTGTCAAACGGCCGTATCAGAGCTTCGTACCCGACGATCCGCTTGTGGGAAATGCTGTAAATAGGCTGAAGCGCGGTTCTCAGGGTCAGGCCCCGGAAATCCGCGGTCCAGTTCAGGCCTTCCTGGCTCAGCATGGGTGACAGCACATCCAGTTCCGGGGCTGCCAGCGTGTCAGGCAAGGGTCGCGACATAGAGTTCTGGCTGGTTGACGAACACAACGGGCGACAGGGCTGCCCGTACTGTCTGGGTGGCGATCCGATCAGCCGGAGAAGCCCCGGAGACAGTCGCTACTCCGGAGATTGCCAAAAAACGCGGGAGGTTACCACTGTTTCATGAGAAACCGTCGCCGTTTCCGGGAGAAACGGGAACCGGTGTGCAGGGCAGGGCCCGCTTGAGGGGAGGAACCGGCGGCGTCGGCCAACCGGTTCTTCACGTATTCTGAGAGCTGTTCTGAGAAAACGCTGAGGGGCGCGCCCGGCGCTCAACCCAGTGTGTTGCTTGACTCAGTTGTTGCTCGGGACAACGATTCGCTCGTCGAATTCCACTTCCATGCCAATGCTCCTCTGTCGCGGGCAATGCCGCCGGGTTGTATGAAGGGTGTCTAAAAAATCATCGATGGCCAAAGTTTATCGCGATCATCGACGGCAACAATCCGTAATACCCCTATACGACCAAAGCCCATACGACCAAGGGCAAAGCCCCATCAGACCCGGAACCGACTCGCCTGGCGGCCAAGGTCCGCGGCATACTCGTTCAGGCTCTGGCTGATCTGATCGATTTCCCGGGAGCGGGTGTCGCTTTCCGAAGCCAGGTCGTTGATGTCGGTGACGTTGCGGTTGATCTCCTCAACAACCTGGGTCTGTTCCTCTGTGGCTGACGCAACGCTGGTGTTCATGTCGCTGATGGTGCTGATGCCCTGAAGGATTGACTGCAGGCCGTGTTCCGCCTCCGAGGCCAGGCGTTCGGTGGCGGCGGCCTCTTTCTGCCCGGCTTCCATCTCGGTCACCACAGCGGCCACACCGGCCTGCAGGGCTGTAATCATGGTGTGAATGTCTTCGGTGGACTGTTGGGTGCGCCCGGCCAGAGAGCGGACTTCATCCGCGACCACTGCAAAGCCGCGGCCCTGTTCTCCGGCCCGGGCGGCTTCGATGGCAGCGTTCAGGGCCAGCAGGTTGGTTTGTTCGGCGATGCCCCGGATGACGTCCAGCACGGAGGTGATGTTGTCAGAATCCCGGGACAGTGTGGTGATGGCGTCAATGGCCTTGGCGATCTGGGCGGCCAGCCGTTGCACCTGCCTTGACGAGTCACCGATCAGGCGGGCGTTGTCGGCCCCGGTACGCTCAGTATCCCGGGTGATTTCCGCGGCCCGGTTGGCGTTGCCGGCCACCTCTTCGATGGCGCTCTGCATCTCGTTGATGGCGGTGGCCACCATGTCGATGGACTCGGTCTGCCGGGCGATGCCATCGCTGTTGGCGCGCGCCGCATGGGCCAGGCCGTCGGCCCGCTCCGCCAGATCACCGCTCAGGGTCTGGATGGAGCGAATCATTTCCTGGAGGTTGGCCAGCACCCGGTTGAAGCTTTCCGCCAGTTGGCCCAGATCATCCTGAACCGTCACCGGTACCCGTTGCGTCAGATCGCCTTCGCCCTGGGCCATGGCGTCCAGCTGGTCGCGGATGGCGCGGATGGAGCCAAGAATCAGTTTCAGGAACAGGAAGAAAACGGCCAGGCTCACGACCAGCGCAATCACCGTCACCACGGCCGTGGTGATGAGGTTGGTCATGCCGGTTCGGGACGATGCCTCCGCCCTCGCTCCGGCCCGCTCATCCGCGAGGGCGCCAAGTTTGTCATAGTACTCCCGGAGCCGGTCAAAGCGCGGGGCGGCCTCGGTGGTGGCCAATGCCCGGGCGCTGCCGGGATCGCCATTCGTTGCCATGGTCATGGCTCGGCGGGCCGCGTTCAGCCAGTCGTTGTAGGCCTGGTCAAAGCCGTTGCCCAGATCGGTGGGGCCCAGGCTGGTCAGCAGGGCCTCGGCCTTTTTGAATCGGTCCAGCGCCTGTTTGGCGTTCTCATCAAAGGTGGCGATAAACGGGGTGGTGTCTCCACCGTTGAACGCCGCGTCCAGCAGTCCCATCTGCGCCGTCAGCGCCTGGTAGAGATCCCGGTCACCGTTGAGAACGGTGCTGACGGCTGGCAGATAGGTGCTCGCGACCCGGTCCGTGGCCGTCAGCAGGGTACGGACCGACATGGCGCTGAGAACCCCGACCAGGATCAGGGCGGCGGCCGTAATGGCGAAGGGCAGGGCGATTTTGGTGCGCAGACCGAACCGATGAAACAGGGTCATGGCTACCTCCAGGGAATGCAAAGAATGTGCGGCAAAACGACGGCCGCCTTCTGGAGGATAGCAGTTGTTGGGCCAGCTGCACGGCGGGTTCCCCGAGGAGCCGGGTCAGCAACGGCCCGTAGGCGCTTGCGCTGAGCGGTGCGTGGTGAGGTTCGTCCCAGGCTCGATCAATGGTCTATGGGCGGTGCGTCCTGCCGTGGCAGGCAGTGCTTGCAGAGATAGCGCTGGCGCCAGAACTGGCCGGCGAAGATGACGGCCCAGATCAGCAAGCCGGCCCACAGGTAGGGGCGGGGAACCACAAAGGTTCCGCTGATGGCAAACTCCACCAGCAGCATCAGCGCCACCGCGAGAATCGCATTGACCATGGCTGTGAGCATGGCCTGGCCGCAGGCTTTGAGGTTCGGGGTCATAAAGGTCCGTTTGTCGGAAAGTGGAAAACGGTCTTCGACTTACTGGGGCCGAGAATACGGGGCACCCGCCACGCCCTCCATTGGGGAATTCCGCTATTGGAGAAAGCGGGTGGCTACCAGATTGGTGTATCCGCTCCGGCGTCCATATAATGACGGCTTTCGCTGGGCCCGGGACGTCCGGGCCGGAAGGTCGCATCGCGGCTGGCCGCCCGCCGGCCGTTCAGGCAAACAAGAGGCACGCATGCCAGAGTTCCAGACCACCGATGAAGGTTTTGAGCGCGTCTCGCTCAAGGAATACACCGAGAAGGCCTACCTCGACTACTCCATGTACGTCATCCTCGACCGGGCGTTGCCTAACGTCGGGGATGGTCTGAAGCCCGTACAGCGGCGCATTGTCTACGCCATGTCCGAGCTGGGCCTGAAATCCACGGCCAAGTACAAGAAGTCTGCCCGTACCGTGGGCGACGTGCTCGGCAAGTTCCACCCCCACGGTGACAGCGCCTGTTACGAGGCCATGGTGCTCATGGCGCAGCCGTTCTCCTACCGCTACCCGCTGGTGGACGGCCAGGGCAACTGGGGCTCTCCGGACGATCCCAAATCCTTCGCCGCGATGCGGTACACCGAATCCCGTCTGGCGGCGTTTGCCGATGTCCTCCTTGGTGAGCTGGGGCAGGGCACGGCGGACTGGGTGCCCAACTTTGACGGCACCATGGACGAGCCGTCCATTCTGCCGGCCCGGCTGCCCCATGTGCTGCTCAATGGCACCACCGGTATTGCCGTGGGCATGGCCACGGACATCCCGCCCCACAACGTGCGGGAAGTGGCGGCCGCCTGCATTCGCCTGCTGGACCAGCCGGACGCATCGGTGGATCAGCTGTGCGAGCACATCAAGGGGCCGGATTTCCCGACGCGGGCGGAAATCATCACCCCTCGCCGCGATCTGCGGCAAATGTATGAAACCGGCCGCGGCTCCCTACGCATGCGGGCCCGCTGGGTGAAAGAGAACGGCGAAATCGTGGTCACCGATCTGCCGCACCAGGTGTCCGGCAACCGGGTGCTGGAGCAGATTGCCCAGCAGATGCAGACCAAGAAGCTGCCCATGGTGGCGGACCTGCGGGACGAGTCGGACCACGAGAACCCGACTCGCCTGGTGGTGGTGCCCCGGTCCAACCGGGTGGATCTGGACGGCCTGATGGCGCACCTGTTTGCGAGCACCGATCTGGAGAAAACCTACCGGGTCAACATCAACGTGATCGGTAACGACGGTCGCCCGGGTGTGAAAGGCCTGCACACGATTCTCACGGAGTGGCTGGCGTTCCGGCGCAACACGGTGACCCGGCGCCTGCAGCACCGGCTCGACAAGGTGCTGGCGCGGCTGCATATCCTCGAAGGCTTGCTGATCGCCTACCTCAACATTGATGAAGTGATCGCCATCATCCGAAACGAGGACAAGCCCAAGGACGAGCTGATGGCCCGATTTGGTCTGTCCGCGGACCAGGCGGAAGCCATCCTGGAGCTGAAACTTCGCCACCTGGCCAAGCTGGAAGAAATGAAAATCCGCGGCGAGCAGGATGAACTGGCTGCCGAACGGGATGAACTGCAGGCGATCCTGGGCTCCTCCGATCGCCTGACCGATCTGATCAAAACCGAACTGCGCCAGGACGCCGAAACCTACGGTGACGACCGCCGCTCCCCGATCGTCGAGCGGGAGGAAGCCCGGGCGTTCAGCGAGGTGGATCTGGTCTCCAACGATCCGGTGACGGTGGTGCTGTCTGAGAAGGGCTGGGTCCGGGCGGCCAAGGGCCACGACATCGAGCCGGAAGGGTTAAGCTACAAATCCGGCGACCGCTTTGCGCTGGCCGCCCGGGGCCGCAACAACCAGCAGGTGATTTTCCTGGATTCCACCGGTCGCGCCTATTCCCTGCAAGCCCACAACCTGCCTTCGGCCCGGGGCCAGGGCGAACCGCTGACCGGGCGCATCAACCCACCGTCCGGGGCGACGTTTGCCGGCCTGTTGATGGGCGAGCCGGCCAGCAAAGTCCTGCTGGTGACCGACGGTGGCTACGGTTTTGTGGCCCGATTGGACGACATGATCGGCAAGAATCGCAACGGCAAGGCGGTGGTCTCGGTGCCGCGGGGCGCCCGCATTCTGCCGCCGGTGCCGCTGCCGAAGACGGCCGGTGAGCAGTATCTGGCCGCCATCTCCAACGAGGGACGCATGCTGGTGTTCCCGCTCACCGAGCTGCCGGAACTGGCCAAGGGCAAGGGCAACAAGATTCTGAGCATTCCCTCCGCCCGGGTACAGAACCGTGAGGAGTTCGTCGTGGCGGTTGCCATCTTTGCCCGCGAGGACCAGATTGAAATCCGCGCCGGCAAGCGCAAGATGAGCCTTCGCTTCAACGATCTGGAGCATTACCTGGGCGAGCGGGGCCGGCGGGGCCACAAGCTGCCCCGGGGCCTCCAGCGGGTGGACGCCATTGACGTGATCCCGGCCGCCGCTGAGCCGGCCCAAGAGGAGACTTCCGAGCGTGAGTGAACTGGTCCTGATCAACGTGTCCGGCCGTGACAAGCCGGGCCTGACCTCGGAAATCACCGGCATCATGGGCCGGTACAACGTGCGTATTCTGGACATTGGCCAGGCGGTGATCCACGACCACCTGACCTGGGGCATCCTGATCGAGATTCCGGACGAGTCCACGTCGTCGCCGGTGATCCGGGATTTGCTGTTCCGGCTGCACGCACTGGATCTTCAGGTGCACTTCGCACCCATTACAGAGGCCGAGTATCAGGCCTGGGCCGCCGGCCGCAACCGGGCCTGCTACATTGTCACCTTGCTGTCCCGGGACCTGCAGGCGGAACAGATTGCCCGGGTATCCGCTATTACTGCCCGGCACGGCCTGAACATCGACAACATTACCCGGCTGTCCGCGCGCCCGTCCCTGAACGTCGCCGACAACCGCATCGCCTGCGTGGAGTTCTCGGTGCGGGGCACGCCGGAGGACCTTGGCCGACTGCGTTCAGACTTCCTGCAAATCGCGGGGGAGATGAACGTGGATATTGCCTTCCAGGAGGACTCCATCTTCCGTCGCAATCGGCGGCTGGTGGTGTTTGATATGGACTCCACCCTGATTGAAGCCGAGGTGATTGATGAGCTGGCCCGGGAGGCCGGTGTCGGCGATCAGGTGGCGGAGATTACCGAGCGGGCCATGCAGGGGGAGCTGGATTTCAGCCAGAGTTTTGCCGAGCGCCTGGCCCTGCTGCGTGGACTGGACGAATCGGTGCTGCAGGGCATCGCCGAGCGCCTGCGCATGACCGAGGGCGCCGAGCACCTGATTCGTACGTTGAAGGGGCTGGGCTACCGCACCGCCATTCTCTCCGGCGGCTTCACCTATTTTGCCCGCCACCTGCAGCAGAAGCTGGGCATTGATTACGTGCACGCCAACGAGCTGGAGATTGAAAACGGCAAGGTGACCGGCCGGGTGTCCGGGCAGATCGTGGACGGTAAACGGAAGGCGGAACTGCTCCTGGAGATCGCCCGCAAGGAACACATTTCCACCGAGCAGGTGATTGCTGTGGGCGATGGCGCCAACGATCTGCCGATGCTGAGCAAGGCCGGCCTGGGCGTTGCGTTCCGTGCCAAGCCGCTGGTGAAGGAGTCCGCCCGGCACGCCATTTCTACCCTGGGCCTGGATGCGATCCTGTACCTGATCGGCTTCCGGGAGAGCGAAACCGTGCCGGAATAATCCTGGCCGGTGCCGCCCGGCTTCAGCCCTGGTGGCAAGGCCGGGCGGCGCCTGCCGTCAGTTGTCCCCGAAGTCGTAGTTCATTTCTGGCACCGGCGCCTGCAGATAGTAGCCCTGGATGTAGTTCACGCCGGCCTGCCAGAGCGTCGCCAGGATGCCGGCGTTCTCCACCAGCGGGATGATGGTCAGCTTGCCCGCGGCCTGCAGGCTCTTGACCATCTCCTTGACCTGCTCCTTGGCCTCGTCCGTCTTCTGCATTTCTTCGGTGAACGAACCGTCGATCTTCACGTAATCCGCGTCCACATGCTTGAAGGTATTGAACGGGTTCAGGCTGCAGCCGAACTGGGATACGGACACCTTGCAGTGCAGTTCGTGTACCGAGCGGGTGAAGTCCTTGGCCTGCTTCATGAAGTGGTTAACGTCCGCTTCCCTCAGCTGGAAAATCAGCGAATCACCGGGCAGGCGTGCGGCTTTGAGCGCCACGCTGAGCCAGGGCGTGAAGGTTTTGTCCTGCAGGGTTTCCGCCGTTACGTTCAGGAACAGACGGGTATCGTGGCCCCGTGAACGGTGGTTGGCCAACTGCTTGATGGTCTGCAGGATTACCCAGCGGTCGATCTTGATGGCGGTATCGGTGGGTCCGCCCGGCGGCAGGAAATCATAGGGCGACACTTCCTTGCCGTCCTTGTCGAGCATCCGCACAAACGCTTCGTAGTGCTCCTCGCCCTCGCCCCGAAGGTTGATGATGGGCTGGAACAGCAGGCGGAAGCGGTTGTCGTCCAGGGCCTTGAGGATCGCCTCGGCGGAATTGGACTCGTCCAGGGCCTCGTAATCGGCGGGGTTGTAGACCCGAACCCCGTTGCCCTGTTCGTGCCCTTCCTGCTTGCGTACGTCCGAGGATGCCACGTGGGCCCGGCCCATCAGGTCCTCGGCCTTGGGCGAATTCTCAGTGATGTTGGCCACGCCGATACTGACGGTCAGCGGCACGGTACGACCGTTCACTTCGAAGATGTGATCTTCAACGGCGGCGCGGATCTGCTCGGCCCGGGCGGTCATGCGCTTTTCATCGCTGGGCAGGGCCATGATGCAGAAGGCGTCATCGGACAGCCGCGCCAGGGTGATGTCGTCGTCCACGTTTTCCCGCAGAAGGGTCGCCAGGTCCCCCAACAGCAGGTCGGCGCCGGCAATGCCGATCTGGCTCTTCATGGAAACGAAGTTGTCGATGCCGATGTAGGCCAGGGCGCCGGCCTCGTTGTCTTTGCCGGCGCGGGCAATGGCCTGGGCCAACGCATCCATCAGGTGCTGGCGGTTGTAAAGGCCGGTGAGCAGATCCTGGCTGCTGATCTGCCGCAGCTTCTCTTCCAGTTCGGCGTCCGACTGTTCCGGCTGCAGGACAATCTGGGTGCAGGCCTCACCGTCGTAGGTGGCCGCCGACACCGACATAATGACGTTTAGCTCCTGATCGTCACTGCGCCGCGCCACGCAGTGCAGGGCCATGCCGTCTTCATTCTTCTCTGCAAACGACTTCATGAACTGCTTGTAGGCGTCCTGGCTGTCCGGGGTGAGGGTATCGAGCACCGGAATGCAGATCAGGTCGTCGATGTCGTCATATCCCAGGAAGTCCATGTACGACTGGTTGGCATAGATATGCATGCCATCGTTGATGTAGGCGATGGCGTCCTTGGAGCTTTCCAGCAGCAACTGGCAGCGCTGTTCCGCTTCCCGCAGGTGGGATTCCAGGGCGCGCCGGCGGCGGCGCTCCTCGAGGGCGGCCAGTTCCCGGTTAATAACCAGCAGCAGCCAGTCCCGGGCGTCCGCCGGCACCGTATCCTGGGCGCCGGACTTGAGGGTGGCCACCCGTTGCTCCCGATCATCGCCTTCGGTCAGCACGATAAAGGGCACGTCCTTTTCCATCCGGCGAACCATGGCCAGGGCCGCCTCCGCGCTCAGCTCCTCATCCCCCTCACGGGCCAGGAACAGGTCCCAGCTGCCGGATTTGAGGGTTTCTTCAAGATCTTCCTCGGAGGTGACCCGGTGCGCCCGGGTCGCTTTGCCGGCGTTTCTCAGCAGGCTGACCAGGGATTCGGCGTCGTTCTGGGAGGGGTCGAGGATCAGAAGGTGTACGGTCGCGGTTTTTTTCTGCATTCGGAAAACGTCTCGTGCTACTCGTGGGCGCGCAGGCTATGGCCGAATGATGCAGGGGTTACTGCGCAATAACAACCCTGAAACCGCGAGACTGTGCGCGGTCGCAGGGCGTTGTACCGGTGGGCCCGCGTCAGAGGGATGGCCAGAGCGAGTCGAATTCGTCGCCGCTGGCGCTGGCGTCGCTGGACGGGCGTTCGGCGGGCGCTGCGGTGCTGTGGAGTTTCAGCTCAAACTGGCTGATGCTGCCGGTGGCCGAGACTTTGCGGCCCAGCATCCCCTGATCTTCCCGACCATCGTGCATCAGCGTGATGCGGCTTCCGGACTGGAACGGCAGGCGTGGGGTGATCAGCGTGGCGGGCTGGCGAATCACGGCGATTTCCGGCAGCAAAAGGCCTCGAAGGTACTCGCTGCTGTTGCCGATTTTCTGAATCAGGCGGACGCCGCAGGGCGCCGCGCTCGGCGCCATCAGTTCAATGCCCACCCGGGTGCCTTGGTGCTTGAGCTGTCGAATCCAGCGCACGACGGCCACACTCCAGGGGTGGGATCTCTGCTCCCTGACGCCCAGGATCTCGCCGGCCTGGAGTGACACGGGAACGCCGGTTTCCCAGCCCACACAGTAGCCACCCGGGCTGGTGTTGATCAGGTAGGCCTGGTGCGACTTCGGCCGGCTTTTCTCCGCGTCCGGCGACGTGATCGTGCCGGCCGCGCCCCGGAAGTTGATGGGGGTATCGGCCGAGTAAAGCCGATCTTCGCTGGGTGCGGCGTCGTGGGCGCCGGACCAGGCATCGTTGCGCTGCCGGGAGGCCCGGATGAACGGGTTTTCGTCCTCCGGACGCGTACTTTCGTTCCCGCTGACGAACTCGGTGAAGGTCTTTTCGCCGGAGATAAAATAGTGGGTGGCGGTCAGCCCGACACAGAGCTCCAGCGTGCCGTCGCTGGCAATCCGGTTGAAGTTGCGCTTGGCGAGAATGCCGAGGGCCTGGCTCAGGTGCACCAGTAATGTGTCGCTGACGGTGCCCGGCACGGACAGAGGCGCCGGCTCGCGGCCGTTGTCCCGGCGCAGGTGCAGGGTGTCGGAAATCAGGCCGGACAATGCCCGGGTTTCCAGCCCCAGCGTGTCGCCGGACGGCGAGGCGTCCAGCAGGCTTCGGTAGACCGGCGGCGTGTCCTTGTCGGTAAGCACCGCGAACAGGCTGTCGTCGCCGGAGCCGCACTGAGCATGGTCGGTCCAGGATTCGAACAGGTCGTAGACCAGGCTCAGTTCGGACTGACGGAGCTGATTGGGCCGTGCACAACCCAGCAGGAGTATGCGCTTGTAGGCGTCTGCAACCGAACTGCTGCGCCGGTGTGAGAGGGTGTGGTCCTCGACCGGCGCGTCGGTCAGCCCGTTGCCGGCGGCGTAACGGTACAGATGATGGCATTCCAGCCAGCTTCCTGCCGGGCTCGGGCAGTACAGCTGATGCGCCCGGAGGATGGTGGCGGAGAGTTCAGACACGGCCCGGTGGGCGGCGGTGGTCATGCCCTTTCGGTGCTTTTCCAGGCCACCGTTGTCCAGAAAGTCGACCAGGCAGAGTTTGTATCCTCCCGCCAGA
Source organism: Marinobacter sp. C2H3 (assembly GCF_037080155.1). NCBI lineage: Bacteria > Pseudomonadati > Pseudomonadota > Gammaproteobacteria > Pseudomonadales > Marinobacteraceae > Marinobacter > Marinobacter sp. C2H3. The sequence goes on from NZ_JBBBNZ010000001.1 coordinate 930,199, forward strand.
TGCAGCTGCAGGGCCTGGGCGAGGTTGGCAATTTTTCGCTGTTTTTCGGGCAACGCGATGGCCAGCCCCAGAAAGTGGCTGGACAGCTCGGAGCACACAAAGTGGACTTTGTCCCGCACCAGCTCCAGCAGTTGCAGGCGCTGGGCCGGGGCAATGAAAAGTTGGTTGAGCTCGATGACCGCGTGATAAAGCTGGCGGGAGACTTCCCCGATGTTGGCCATGGGCAATTGGCCGACCCAGTCCCGAAACGCTTTCGGGCTGGTGTCGCAAAACGACAGGGTCGCCGTTTTCTGGTCGGGGATCTTCAGCTCGTCTCTCAGGCTCATGGCGTCCTTCGGCGTACGTCAGTGCCGGGGGCCTGGCTCGGCGATCCCGGAGTGTCGACTTTAAAATAGCAAAATCTTCTTAGAAAGCGAGAAGATCACGCGTTGACAATCTTTGACAAGTCGCGTGTTCGGGGAATTGTGCGCTTGCTCACGGGAACAGGTCGATCGGTGTCTTGCTGGCCCGATCGGGTATCTCCCGAACCAGTCGCGGCACCAGGAAACCGGGCAGCCTGGGCAGCAGAGCCTGCACCAGTTGCCGCGCCTCGTCGTCGCTGACGTGAAAATGGTGGGCGCCGGCCACCGGATCAAACGCGTGCAGGTAGTAGGGCAACACGCCGGCATCGAACAACGCTTCGCTCAGTTCCACCAGGGTGTCCACGCTGTCATTAACGCGCCGCAGGATCACGCTCTGGTTCAGCAGGGTAACGCCGGCGGCCTTGAGCCGGGCGAGCGCGGCGCGGGTGTTGCTGTCCAGTTCGGCCGGGTGGTTCACATGCACCACCATCACCACCGGCACCCGGGACTCGGCTACCCAGGCCAGGAGGGCATCGCAGACCCGCTGGGGAATCACCACCGGCAGGCGGGTGTGAATGCGCAGGCGGCGAAGCTGCGGCAGAGTGTTGAGGGCCTCGACCCACTGGTGCAACAGCCGGTCGCTGACGGCAAGGGGGTCGCCGCCGCTGAAAATGACTTCTTCGATGTCCGGATTGGCAGACAGGGCAGCCACGACCTGGCGGCGCTGGTCCGGGTCCAGCCGCTGTTCGTGGTAGGGGAAGTGTCGCCGGAAGCAGTAACGGCAGTTGATGGCGCACTGGCCGGTGACCATGAGCAACGCCCGGTTCCGATATTTCCGGATCAGCCCGGTGGTCAGTATGGCGCCCTGTTCCTCCAGCGGATCCGGCACGAAGCCGTCCTGCGGTTCCACTTCATCCGTCCTGGGCAGGACCTGCCGGAGCAGCGGGTCATCAGGATCGCCGGGGCGCATGCGGGCGAGGAACGGCTCCGGCACCCGGATCGGAAACAGCCGGTGGCCGGCGGCGGCGCCGCTGAGCCATTGGGCCGGATCGAGCCCCAGCCGATCCAGAAGCGCCTCCGGCGTGGTCACGGAGCGGGACAGGCAGGCCTGCCAGGAGTCCGGGTTGTGGGCTTCTATACGGGCGGCCGTTCGCTGTATCATAGCGCTCTTTCAATTTGCAACGACAGTGTGTCAGGTGGACATTTCATGGCTTCATATTCTACCAACGAATTCCGCAGTGGTCTTAAGGTTTTGCTGGACGGCGATCCGTGCATCATTCTGGAAAACGAGTTCGTCAAACCGGGCAAAGGCCAGGCGTTCAACCGGGTTCGTCTGCGTAACCTGAACACAAACCGCGTGTGGGAGCGTACCTTCAAGTCCGGCGAGAGCCTGGAGTCGGCGGACGTGATCGACCAGGACATGGAGTACCTCTATAGCGACGGCGAATTCTGGCATTTCATGGCCACCGATGGCTCCTTCGAGCAGTTCCCCGCCGACGCCAAGGCCGTGGGGGACACCGTCAAGTGGCTCAAGGAGCAGGACGTCTACACCGTCACCCTGTACAACGGCTCGCCGCTGTCTGTGACGCCCCCGAACTTCGTGGAGCTGGAAGTGGTGGATACCGATCCGGGCATGAAAGGCGACACCGCCCAGGGCGGCTCCAAGCCGGCTACTCTGTCGACCGGCGCGGTGGTGAACGTGCCGTTGTTCATCACCATCGGTGAAGTGCTGAAGGTGGATACCCGGTCCGGTGAATACGTCAGCCGCGTCAAGAGCAGTTGAGGTTGCCGGTGACTGATCCGGTCGCCTGGCGCCCGGTTGCGTCCCGGGCCGCCCTGGAAAGCCGCGCACGGCAGCTTGCCTACGTGCGCGGCTTTTTTGCGCAACGGGGGGTGCTGGAGGTGGAAACCCCGGTGCTGGGCCGCCATGGCGTGACTGATCCCCATCTGGATTCAGTGGCCGTCAGCGCCACCACCCCGGAATGGTCCGGGGGCGTTTTGCAGACCTCCCCCGAGTATCACATGAAACGCCTGCTGGCCGCCGGATCCGGGCCGATCTACCAGGTCGCCCGGGTGTTTCGGGACGGCGAGCGCGGCCGCCGCCACAACGTCGAATTTTCCCTGCTGGAATGGTATCGCCCGGGGTTTGACGATCAGTCACTGATGAGCGAGGTGGCCGATCTGGTGACGGGATGGCTTCATTGCGATCGCCCTGACACCCTGAGCTATCGGGACGCTCTGCGGGCCTTTGGCGGTGTGGACCCATTCGAGGCCTCACTGGAGACGCTTCGCGATCGGTGCCGGCAGTGGATGGCGCCCGAGCAACTGGCGGACCTGGGCCGGGATGGCTGCCTGGACCTGATCATGAGTCTGGCGGTGGAGCCTCAGCTTGGTCAATTGCGGCCCGTGTTTATCACCCGATACCCCGCATCACAGGCGGCCCTGGCCAAGGTGTCGCAGGAGGATGGCCATCCGGTGGCTCACCGGTTCGAACTGTACGTTCGGGGCGTTGAGCTGTGCAACGGCTACTGGGAGTTGACCGATCCGGACGAGCAGGCCCGGCGGTTTGCGGCGGATAATCAGGTCCGCAAAGCCCTGAACAAGCCGGTGATGACGGTGGACGAGGCGCTGCTGGCGGCGCTGAGCGCCGGCCTGCCTGAGTGCGCCGGTGTCGCCATGGGCCTGGACCGGCTGCTGATGCTGAAAACCGGTGCTGAGGACATCGCCGAGGTGCTGGCGTTTCCGGTTGAGCGGGCCTGACGGGTTCGGTCTCAGCCGAGCAGTTCGCCGAAGGCCTCGCCCATGCGAATGCTCTTGCCGGCCACCTGTTCTGAGTTCCAGCGCACGCGGCCTTTTGGCATCACCATCACCACCGTGGAGCCCAGCCGGAAACGGCCCATCTCGTCGCCCTTGGCAATCTCGATGGCCCGCTCGCCCTGATAGACCGAGGTGGTGACCAGTCGGTTGCCTGGAGCCACCACGCCGGACCAGACGGTCTCGACGCTGCCGACGATCATCGCGCCCACCAGTACCAGAGCCATGGGGCCGTGGTCGGTATCAAAACGGCAGACCACCCGCTCGTTGCGGGCGAACAGGTTGGGCACGTTCTCCGCGGTGGTCGGATTGACCGAGAACAGTTTGCCGGGGACGTAGACCATCTCCCGCAGGGTGCCGGTCACCGGCATGTGAATGCGGTGGTAGTCGCTCGGCGACAGGTAGAGCGTGGCGAACTCGCCGTCCTCGAAATCCTTTGCCCGCTGGGGATCGCCGCCGAGCAGTTCCACCAGGCTGAAGGACTGGCCTTTGGCCTGGAACACCCGGCCATCGGTAATCTGACCCAACTGGGAGATGGCGCCGTCCACCGGACTGACCAGGGTGGTATCGCCCCCGGCGATGGGCCGGGCGCCGGCTTTCAAGGCGCGGGTGAAGAACGCGTTAAACGACGGGTAAGCGGTGAAATCCGGTTCCGCCGCCTCGCTCATGTTTACGCCGTAGCGGTCGATAAACCACTTGATCACGCGGTTTTTCATGGCCGGGTTGCCGACATTGTCGGCCAGGCGACCGGCGATCCGTGATACGGTTTGCTGAGGCGTCACGTATTGACTCAGCACAAACAGTTTATCGAGCATGGCAACAACAGACCTTTGGGTTCGGGGTGGCGGAGTTTACCAAACCCCAGGGGCCGTGTAGAAATGGTTTTGCGGCGTCGCCGGGGCCCGGTGGCGCTGGTATTATCGGGCGGTAAGCCTCCTTAGGTGTAGGACGGGAAGGTCCCGGCGGTGCTGGCCGGCCCCGATCCAACTGACGACAATAAAGCGTGCGAACACATCCATGTTGCTGATTATTGGTGCAATTATCGTTTTTGCCTGCGTGCTGGGCGGTTTTACCATGCACGGCGGGAACCTGCTGGTCCTGTGGCAGCCAACCGAAGTGCTGATCATCTTTGGCGCCGCCATTGGCTCTTTCATCATTGCCAACCCCGTGCATACCCTCAAGGATGTGTTCGGCAAGTGCATGCGGTTGCTGACTGGCTCGCCCTACAACAAAGCGTTTTACATGGATCTGTTGAGCCTGATGTACGACATCTTCGACAAGTCCCGCAAACAGGGGGTGATGTCCATTGAGGAAGACATCGACAACCCCGAGTCCAGCCAGATCTTCAGTCGTTACCCGGCGGTGATGAAGTCCAAGGAGCTGCTGTCGTTCGTGACCGACTACCTGCGCATCATCAGCGCCGGCAATATGGCCACCCATGAACTTGAAGGCATGATGGAGGCGGAAATCGACAGCCGGCAGCACGAGCTCGAGGAACCCGCCCACGCCGTCAACAAGATCGCGGATGCTCTGCCGGGGCTGGGGATTGTGGCGGCGGTGTTGGGCATCGTGATCACCATGAACTATATGTCCGAAGGCCCCGAGGTGATCGGCCACAGCGTGGCGGCGGCCCTGGTGGGCACCTTCATGGGTATCTTTATGGGTTATGGCTTCGTTGGCCCCACCGGCATTGCCCTGGAACACGCGGCCAAGTACGAACTGAAGGCCTACGAGTGCGTCAAATCGGCGCTGGTGGCGACGGTTTCCGGCCAGGCGCCGCAGATGGCGATTGAATTCGGCCGCAAGGCGCTGCCCACGGATAAACGCCCGGGCTTCCAGGAGCTCAACGACCATGTTCGCTCCAAGTAATGGCGGGATGCGTGTGATGGGGGTGGCCCGTGGCCGGTGACGAACAACCGATCATCGTCAAACGCAAGAAGCGCGTTGCCGGTGGCCACCACGGTGGCTCGTGGAAAGTGGCGTTTGCTGACTTCGCCACCGCCATGATGGCGTTTTTTCTGGTGCTCTGGCTGACCTCTACGGCCAGCCCGGAGCAGTTGCGGGCAGTGGAAGGGTATTTCCGGGATCCCGTTGGCTTCACGGAAGGCGGATCGCCCAACCCGGTGGACCTGGAAGGCAGCGCCTCGGTGGTGAAAGAGACCACCCAGGATCAGGCGCCCAACCAGATCCAGCTCAAGGACGAACAGGTGGATCAACTGGCGGACACCCTCGAACAGCGCCGTATGAAAGAACTGTTCCAGGAGCTCAAGCAGCGCATCGAGCAGAGTGAGACCCTGCAGAAGTTCAAGGATCAGCTGCTGATCGACATCACCGACGAGGGCCTGCGCATCCAGATCGTCGACCGCTCCGGGCGGCCGATGTTTGACAGCGGCAGCGCCGAGCTCAAGTACTATTCCCAGGACATCCTGTTCGAGCTGGCCAAGACCCTGGGCTCCGTCAGCAACAAACTCAGTATTACCGGCCATACCGATGCGACGCCCTACAACGGCCGCCCCGGCTACACCAACTGGGAACTCTCCGCCGACCGGGCCAACACCGCGCGTCGGGCGCTGGTGGCCGGTGGCGTGCGCTCCGGGCAGATTGCCCGGGTGGTGGGTCTGGCGGATTCGGTGCTGTTTGACAAGAACGACCCTCTGGCGCCGGTGAACCGCCGCATTTCCATCATCGTGCTGAACAAGAAAACCGCCGATGGCATTCAGGAAAAAGCCAGCGGCAGCGACGCGCCGGTCATCGACCTGACCCAGCCGACCGAGCAGCAGTCCCAGGACGCCATGAAGAAACTGGAAGGCGGCGACTGGGGCAGCGACAAGCCGGAGCCCAAACCGGGGGAGCTTAACTGGTAGGTCGTAAGACCCTTAGCCGAGAGTCAGGCCTCGAGCCTGCTGCTCGGCCATGTCTGCCAGGATGCGGTGGAAGCTTTTCAGACGCTCCGGGCTGATGCGTCCGTCCGCAGCGGCAGCGTCCAGCGCGCAGCCGGGGTCACCCTGATGGCGGCAGTTGCGGAATTTGCAGGTGCCGATCAGCGGGCGGATTTCCCGGAAGCCGTATTCAATTTCCCCTGGCGTCATGTGCCACAGGCCGAATTCCCGGATGCCCGGGGAATCGATGAGATCCCCGCCAATGGGCAGGTGGAACAGCCGTGCCGTGGTGGTGGTGTGCCGGCCCTTGCCGGTGCTGGCGGAGACATCGCCCACCCGGATGGCCTCTTCCGGCATCAGGGTCTGGATGATCGACGACTTGCCCACCCCCGACTGACCCACGAACACCGTGGTTTGGCCCTGCACCAGAGCGCTCACTTCCGGCGATGGCTGCTTGCCGGATTCGGTGGCTGAGGTGCGCACCACCTGATACCCCAGCCGCTCGTAGCGGGCGAGCAGGGCGTCGATGGCGGGGCGGTTGGCGTCGGTCAGCAGGTCGGTTTTGTTGAGTAACAGCACGGCCGGAATGTCGCTGCTCTCGGCGGCCACCAGATAGCGATCCACCAGGTTGTCATGGGGCTCCGGTTCCGGCGCGATCACCAGCACAATGTGATCGATGTTGGCGGCGACGGGCTTGAGGGCGCCGAAGTTGTCCGGCCGTTGCAGCAGGTTGTTCCGCTCGCAGCGGGCAACGATCACGCCAGCGTCGTTCTTGCCCTGGCGCCAGACCACCCGGTCGCCGGTGACCAGGCTGTCGATGTTGGCCCGGACGAAACAGCGGAACACCTGACCCTGGCCGTCACCGTCCAGCGCTTCCACGTCGAGCTGCTGGCCGTAGTGGGCAATCACCAGCCCTTCAATCTCCGGCCCCAGTTCCCCAGCCTCGGCCTCTATGGCCTTTTCCTTTCGGCTGGCGCGGGCCGCCCGCTCACCCTGAATCTTCTGGATGCGCCACTGTTGCTGCTTGTTCAATCGCCGTTTGGCCATAACCGGGCTGCCGTGAAGGGGTGGGTCATTTGGGTGTGTTGGTGTGGGCCCGTGGCCCTGCGACGCTATTGTACTGGAATGGCGGCCCGGCCGCTGTATCATGGGGCCCACATCGGCAATCATTCATTACGGCAGGATCTGACACTATGGCAAACGGCAACTTTCTGGCCTGGATCGACCTGGAAATGACCGGGCTGGACCCGGAGAAGGAACGCATCATCGAGATGGCAACCATCGTCACCGATGCCGAGCTGAACGTGGTGGCCGAGGGGCCGGTGATTGCCGTGCATCAGCCCGACAGCCTGCTGGACGCCATGGACGAATGGTGCACCCGCACCCACGGTGCTAGCGGCCTGACCCAGCGGGTTCGCGACAGCAAGGTGTCCGAGGCGGAAGCCGAGCAGCAGACCATCGCGTTCCTGAAGCAGTACCTCGGCGCCGGCCAGTCGCCCCTGTGTGGCAACAGTATTGGCCAGGACCGTCGATTCCTGGTGAAGTACATGCCCGAGCTGGAGGCCTTCTTCCACTACCGCAATCTGGACGTGTCCACGGTCAAGGAGCTGGCCCGTCGCTGGCGCCCGGACGTGCTCGACGGCGTCAAAAAGAACGGCAGCCATCTGGCCCTGGACGATATCCGGGATTCCATCAACGAGCTGCGCCACTACCGAGCGACCTTCTTCCGCCTCTCCTGAGCGCCACCCGAAAGCCGCCGGCGCCTCAGGGCGCCAGGCCGTGGCGTGTCAGCGCCCAATGAACGTGCTCCCGAACCAGGGATGAAGGGTGGTCTGCCCGCTGCTTCAGGGCCTCCACCACCGGAATGGTCGTGGGGGCATTGCCCAGCCCGACCGCGAGGTTTCTCAGCCAGTTCTCATAGCCCGTGCGGCGAATGGCGGAGCCTTCGGTTCGCGTCAGGAATTCGTCTTCCGTCCACAGGAACAGGGTGGCCAGTTCGCTGTTGTCCAGGTGATGGCGGGGTCGGAAGTCGGGCTCCCGGGTCGGTTTGCTGAACTTGTTCCAGGGGCACACTAGCTGGCAGTCGTCGCAGCCGAACACCCGGTTGCCCATCTTGGCCCGCAATTCTTCAGGGATAGGGCCCTTCAGTTCAATGGTCAGATAGCTGATGCAGCGCCGCGCATCCAGCAGGTGCGGTCCCACGAAGGCGTCGGTGGGGCAGGCGCTGAGGCAGGCGGAGCAACTGCCGCAGTGCTCGGTGTCAAACGGCGCGTCCACCGGCAGCGGCGCGCTGGTGAAAATTTCCCCGAGAAAGAAGAGCGACCCCGCCTTCGGGTGGATGATCATGGTGTTCTTGCCCATCCAGCCCAGGCCCGCTCGCTGCGCCAGTGCCCGCTCCAGCACCGGGGCGCTGTCCACGAAAGCCCGGTAATCGTAGCCCTGGACGGCGTCATCAATCTGCTTGGCCAGGATGGCCAGGCGTTTTCGGATCAGCTTGTGGTAGTCCCGGCCGAGCGCGTAGCGGGTCACGTAGGCGGTTTCCCGGTTGGCCAGGGCCTGGTGGGGGTTGTCCGGGGCGGTCCGGTAGTCCATGCGCACCGAGATCACTCGGGCCGTGCCCGGTACCAGCGCCGTCGGCGTGTAGCGCTTGTTGCCGTGATCCGCCATGTACGCCATGTCCCCGTGGTACCCCTGCTTCAGCCACTCCTGCAGGCGTTGCCCATGGGGGCCGGGGTCGGGCCGAGTGATGCCCAGGTCGGCAAAGCCAAGGTCCCGGGCCCACTGGCGGATCTGCGCCGGAAGGGCCGTCAGCCTTGGGTCTTGCTGGGAAGTGTCCGGAGCGTCTGTCATGGAGTATCGGGGTGTCGGAATCTGTCAGAAGGAGATGAAAACGGCCGCGGCGATGCATCGCCCGCAAATCCCGTTGATTACGTTATGACCTTTTTTCGGGTTTTGCTATGCTTTACAGATATCTGGAAAAGTGTCTTAAACCGGTTTCTGTAACGGGAGCGCAGAACCATGCCGCCATCGTCAGCGCGCAGTGTACCAGAGCCGTTGTATTCCGCCGAAGCGGTGCGCCGGATCGATCGGCACATCATCGATCAGCGGGGCGGTGACGGCTTTGGCTTGATGCAGTCGGCGGCGCATGCTGCCTTCCGGCGCATGGTCAAACGCTGGCCGTCGGTGTCGCCGGTGCTGGTGCTGTGCGGCGCCGGTAACAACGGCGGTGACGGTTACCTGCTGGCGTCCCAGGCCCAACGGCACGGGCTTGAGGTTCGCTGCCTGGCAGTGGCGCCGGTTGAACGGCTGACCGGGGATGCCCGCTCAGCCTGGCAGCAGGCCGAGGCGGACGGCGTTCCGGTGCAGGCCGTTGAGGCCTTGGATGACGCCGGCCTGGCCTCCCTGCTCGACGGCGCGAGCCTGATCGTGGATGCGATGCTGGGCACCGGCGTCTCCGGCCCGCCCCGATCGCCGTTCGCCGAGGTAATCGCCCGGGCGAATGCCTGCCCGGCACCGATTTTGGCGGTGGACGTGCCCTCGGGGCTCGATGCCAGCACCGGCGCGGCCGCGGGCGAGGTGGTCCGGGCGGCGCTGACGGTGACGTTCATCGGGCGCAAGGCTGGCCTGTATACCGGCGTTGGCCCGGCGGTCTGCGGCGATATCGCCTTTGACGACCTGGGCGCCGATGCCGATGCCCTGGCGGCCGGTGGCGTTCCAGTCGCGCGGCTGCGGCGGTGGAACGATGTCCGCGCCCTGTTGCCCCGGCGCCCGGCCAACGCCCACAAAGGCCAGTTCGGGCGCCTGTTGATCGTTGCCGGTGACCGGGGATTTGGCGGCGCCGGGCTGATGGCGGCGGAAGCCGCGGGCCGCTCCGGTGCCGGGTTGGTGACGCTCGCGACCCGCCCGGAACACGTCGGCGCAGCGCTGGCCCGTTGCCCGTCGGTGATGGTCCGGGGCGTGATTCACGGCTCGGAAATTGAGGATTTGCTCTCGGGCGCGGACACCGTAGTGTGTGGCCCGGGTATGGGCACTGGCGCCTGGGGCCAGCAGATGTTGCAGCAGGTGCTGGGCAGCGAGGTCCCTCGGGTGCTGGACGCGGACGCCCTGAACCTGCTGGCGTCCCGGGTGGCAGTGGCATCCGAGCGCCAGGTGCTCACACCCCATCCCGGTGAAGCCGCCCGGCTGCTGGGGTGCCAGGTGGCGGACATCGAGCGGGACCGCATTGGTGCTGCGCAGCGTCTCCAACGGACGTACGGTGGCGTGGTTCTGCTCAAGGGTGCCGGCACCGTGATTGCCGCCGGCACCGAAACGGTGGATATTGTGGGCGGCGGCAACCCGGGGATGGCCACCGGCGGCATGGGCGACGTCCTTGCCGGGGTAATCGGTGCCCTGTGCGGACAGCTGTCTGGCCTGGCCCCAGCAGTTGTGGCGGCAGCGTGCGCACACCTGGCGGCGGCGGATCGGGCGTCCGGGCATGTCGGGTATATGGGCCTGCTGCCAACGGACGTGATCGGCCACCTACCGCTGGTGTTCCGGGATGCCGAGCAGGCGGCAGCCGCAGATAAGGTGTAGCGAGGAAACTCTGATGACGGTGTTTGGCAACGAGCGGCGACTGTTTCTGGACGGCGAGGCGGAGACCGAGCGCCTCGGCCGCGAGCTGGCCCGCCTGGCGAAAGCGAGCGACGACGGCCTGGTGGTGTTCCTGCAAGGCGAACTGGGCATGGGCAAAACGACCCTCAGCCGTGGCGTGATGCGGGGTTTGGGTCATCAGGGTGCGGTCAAGAGCCCCACGTATACCCTGGTGGAGCCATACGACCAGCTCACGCCCAACGTCTATCACTTTGACCTGTATCGCCTGGGTGATCCGGAGGAGCTGGAGTACATGGGCATCCGGGATTATTTCGATGGCACCAACCTGTGCCTGATTGAGTGGCCGGAGCGGGGTGAAGGCGTGTTGCCGGAGCCGGATCTGGATGTACAACTCAGCCGCGAACGCGAGGGTCGCTCGGTGGTTATCCGGGCGCGCTCTGAGCGGGGTGCGCGGGTCATGAACGAGATGGTGCTGATCGGGCCGGAACCGGACCCGGACAAACCCACCGACGATGTGGATTGATACGATGAATCTGCGACAACGACGCCTGCTTCAGACTTTGACCCTGTTTCTCGCCGGGTGGCTGGCGATGGCTGCGACGGCTGGCACCCGGGTGGAGGATGCCCGGCTCTGGCCAGCGCCGGACCACACCCGTCTGGTGTTTGATCTGACCGGCCCGGTGGAGCACAACGTGTTTGCCCTGAAGGGCCCGGACCGCCTGGTGATTGATTTGAAAGACGCGGCGCTCAAGGCCCGGCTTGAGGCCCTGGATCTGTCCGGCACCCCGATCCGTCGGATTCGCAGCGCGCCCCGTAACGGCAACGACCTGCGCGTGGTGCTGGACCTGAAAGGGCCCATCAAGCCCCGCAGTTTCCAGTTGGCGCCCAACCAGCAGTACGGCAACCGGCTGGTGGTCGACCTGGTGGACGAGAACGGTACGCGGGTTGAGCAGGCCACCCGTCCCACGGTCACCCACGAGTCGTCCGGCAAGCGGGACATCATTGTGGTGGTGGATGCCGGCCATGGGGGGGAAGACCCTGGCGCCCGTGGCCCTCGGGGCACCCGGGAGAAAGACGTTACCCTGCGCCTGGCCAAGACCCTCGCGGATCGCATCAATGGGATGCCCGGTTACACCGCCAAGCTGACCCGCACGGGCGATTACTACATTGGCCTGCGGGAGCGCACCGTCCTCGCCCGCAAGTACAGCGCCGATTTGTTTGTGTCCGTTCACGCCGATGCGTTTCGGGACCCGGAACCCCGTGGCGCTTCCGTGTTTGCCTTGTCTCAACGGGGTGCCACCAGTGAGACCGCCCGCTGGCTGGCCCAGACCGAAAACCGCTCCGATCTGATTGGCGGTACCGGTGGCGTGTCCCTGGACGGTCGGGACGAAATGCTCGCGGGTGTCCTCCTGGACCTGTCGATGACGGCAAGCATCAACGCCAGCCTGAACGTCGGCGGGGACGTGTTGAACTATCTGGACGACGTGGCACGTCTGCACAAATCCCGGGTGGAGCAGGCCGCATTCGTGGTTCTTAAGTCGCCAGACATTCCGTCGATTCTGGTGGAGTCCGGGTTTATCTCCAACCCCACCGAGGAGCGGGCGCTCGGGTCGGAGCAGTATCGCCGCAAGATCGCCGGTGCTATTGCCAGCGGCATTGATCGTTACTTCCGCAAGACCCCGCCACCGGGCACGCTGCTGGCCTGGAAGAAGCGGCAGGGTCAGGCCGATGCCAGCGTCAGCCAATACCGCATTCAGCGGGGCGATACGCTGTCCCAGGTGGCCAGGGACAACCAGGTGTCCGTGAACGAGCTCATGCGATTTAACGGGCTGGACGACGACCGTGTTATGGTAGGGCAAACCCTTCGAATCCCCGCGTCCTGATCCACTAAGGTTGTTCTGAACATGCCCCACATTCATTTGCTTTCCCCCCGCCTGGCGAACCAGATTGCGGCGGGGGAAGTGGTGGAACGTCCCGCCTCCGTCGTCAAGGAACTGGTTGAAAACGCCCTGGATGCCGGCGCGTCCCGGGTGGACGTGGACATTGAGCAGGGCGGCGCCAAGCTGATCCGCGTCCGGGACGACGGTTCCGGCATCGAGGAAGACGACCTGCCGTTGGCGCTCAGCCGCCATGCCACCAGCAAGATCACTAGCCTGGACGATCTCGAGGCGGTGGCTTCCCTGGGCTTTCGGGGTGAGGCCCTGGCCAGTATCTGCTCGGTCTCCCGCCTGAGCCTGACCTCCCGGACGGCGGACCGGGAAGCCGCGGCCCGGGTAGAAGTAGAAGGCCGGGATATGGACGCTCGCATTTCCCCGGCAGCCCATCCGGTGGGCACCACGGTGGAAGTCCGCGACCTGTTTTTCAACACGCCGGCCCGGCGCAAGTTCCTTCGCACCGAAAAAACCGAATTTAACCACGTGGAAGAGTGCCTCCGGCGCCAGGCCCTGAGCCGGTTTGATACCGGGTTTACCCTGCGCCACAACCAGCGGGTGGTGCAGAGCCTGCGGCCGGCGGCTTCTCCGGTGGATCGTGAGCGGCGCATTGGGGCGCTGTGCGGGCAGCAGTTCATCGACAACGCGGTGGTTATTGATGCCGAGGCCACCGGCCTGCGCTTGTGGGGCTGGGTAGCGCTGCCCACGTTTTCCCGCAGCCAGGCGGACCTGCAGTATTTCTTTGTCAACGGCCGGGTCATCCGGGACAAGCTGGTGGCCCACGCCGTGCGCCAGGCGTACCGGGACGTGCTCTACAACAACCGGCATCCGGCTTTTGTACTGTATCTGGAGGTGGATCCGGCCACCGTGGACGTGAACGTGCACCCGACCAAACACGAGGTGCGGTTCCGGGACAGCCGGCTGGTGCATGACTTTATTTTCCGGACCCTGCACCGGGCGCTGGCGGACGTGCGGCCGGACGATCAGTTCCGGGGTGCCGTGGCCCAGTCCATGGTCCGGGAGTCGGCGGTGGCCCCTGATGTCGCCGGCACACAGGCTGCGGGCGCCTGGGCGCCGTCGCCAGGCGCCGGCGCGGGTTATGGCCCGTCCGGGTTCGGCGGTGCCCGGCCGGCACCGGCACAGGAATGGCGGGCCAGCGACCAGATGGCGTTTTACCAGTCGTTGAACGGGGGCGGAGGCGTTGCGGAACCGGCAGGCGCCGGCGCCACCGAAACGGCTCAATCGCCGGTCGCGCCGTTTTCACCGGCACCCGGCGTCACGCCGCCAGCGGACAGCGGCGATGAGCCGCCCCTCGGTTACGCCATCGCCCAGCTCCATGGCATTTACATTCTCGCCCAGGGCCGGGCCGGGCTGATTGTGGTCGACATGCACGCCGCCCACGAGCGCATTACTTACGAACGCATGAAGCGGGCGCTGGCGGAGCAGGACCTGAAAAGCCAGCCGCTGCTGGTGCCGGTCTCCCTGGCGGTGAGCCAGAAAGAGGCCAGCCTCGCGGAAACCCACGGCGACGAGCTGCGCCAACTGGGTCTGCACGTGGAGCGCCTGGGGCCTGAGACCCTGGCAATTCGGCAGATGCCAGCGCTGCTGCGGGGCGCGGATGCCGAGCAACTGGTGCGGGATGTGCTGTCGGATCTGATCGAGCACGGCCAGAGCGACCGGGTGGAGGCGGTCATTCACGAGCTTCTGGGGACCATGGCGTGTCACGGCTCGGTGAGGGCCAACCGCCAGCTCACCATTCCCGAGATGAACGCGCTGCTGCGGGACATGGAAGCCACCGAACGCAGCGGCCAGTGTAACCACGGCCGGCCAACCTGGACGTTGGTCACCCTGGCCGAACTGGACAAGCTGTTCCTCCGTGGCCGCTGAGCCGAGCGCCGGCAACCCGTCCCTGCCGCCTGCGATTTTCCTGATGGGGCCGACCGCGTCCGGCAAGACAGACCTGGCCATGGCCCTGTGCGAACACCTGCCCTGTGACATCATCAGCGTCGATTCGGCGATGATCTACCGGGGCATGGACATCGGCACCGCCAAGCCGACGGCGGAGGAACTGGCCCGGGCGCCGCACCGACTGATCGACATCTGCGACCCGGCCGATACCTATTCCGCCGCCGATTTCCGCCGGGATGCTCTCGCGGAGATGGCCCGCAGCGCGGCGGCCGGGCGCATACCGCTCCTGGTCGGCGGCACCATGATGTACTACAAGGCGCTGCTGCACGGCCTGTCCGGCCTGCCGGCGGCGGATGCGTCGGTACGAGCGACCCTGCAGGCGGACGCGGCCCGGCGTGGCTGGAGCGCGCTGCATGAAGACCTGGCCAGGGTAGATCGGGTGGCCGCGGAGCTCATCCATCCGAACAACCGGCAACGTCTGCTGCGGGCGTTGGAAGTCATCCACTTGACCGGTCGGCCAATCTCAGAGCTGTGGCGGGCGGAGGGCACGGTCGAGGATTACACCTATTTCACCCGCTGGCAGGCAGACGACGGGGCAGGCCTGCCGTATACTGTGACGCAGCTCGCGCTTGCGCCCGGCGAGCGGCATGTGCTCCATGAGCGCATTGGCCAGCGTTTTCTGGCCATGCTCAACGCCGGGTTCCTGGCCGAGGTGAGAGGGCTGATGGCCCGGGGTGACATGACTCCGGAACTTCCGTCCATGCGCTGTGTCGGATACCGGCAGGCGTGGTCGCACCTGGCTGGAGAGACGGACTACGATGAGTTTGTCCGCAGGGGCATGGCCGCCACCCGGCAACTGGCCAAACGACAGCTGACCTGGCTGCGCAAGTGGGACCAAGTCCACTGGCTTGACAGCACGGGCAGCGGGGTGCTTGAGAAAGCCTTGAAAAAAGTCGGGCCACGCACCACATTGATTTCTGGACAATGACGATCTGCATCCACTAAAAACAGGAGAACACACATGTCAAAAGGGCACTCATTACAAGACCCTTACCTGAACGCCTTGCGCAAGGAACGCATTCCGGTTTCCATCTTCCTGGTCAACGGCATCAAGCTGCAGGGCCAGATTGAATCCTTTGACCAGTTTGTGATCCTGCTGAAGAACACGGTCAGCCAGATGGTGTACAAGCACGCGATCTCCACCGTCGTGCCTGCCCGCAACGTTCGTCTGCCGCAGCAAAGCCCGGTAGGCGAGGGTGAGTCCGAAGACTGATCCACCCGGCTGATTGGGGTTTTGTCACCCGCGATTCCAAGGGCCTGCCCTGGCCTGAGGAGCGCGGGTGTTTCTTTTTCTGACGACGATTATTACGTGATCGGGGAGTGCGCCAACTTTGTTCGAACGTCCTGATGTGGGAGAACGGGCGGTACTGGTCCACATCGAGTTCACCGCCCACGACGATGTGGAAGACCCGGGCGAGTTCCGGGAACTGGTGACGTCCGCCGGCGTCGAGCCGGTCGCGCTGGTGACCGGTACTCGCAAACACCCCAGCCCCCGGCTGTTTGTCGGCGAGGGCAAGCTGGAGGAAATTCGCGATGCGATGGTCGCCCACGAGGCCGACGTTATTCTGTTCAACCACGCCCTGAGCCCGAGCCAGGAGCGGAACATTGAACGGGAGCTCAAGTGCCGGGTGCTGGACCGGACCGGTGTCATCCTCGATATCTTTGCCCAGCGCGCCCGCACCCACGAGGGTAAACTTCAGGTCGAACTCGCCCAGCTGGAGCACATGTCCACCCGCCTGGTGCGGGGCTGGACCCATCTGGAGCGGCAAAAGGGCGGCATCGGCCTGCGCGGGCCCGGCGAGACCCAGCTCGAGACCGACCGTCGGCTGCTTCGGGAACGCATCAAGTCCATCCACAAACGCCTTGAGAAAGTGCGCCGCCAGCGCAATCAGGGCCGCCGCGCACGGCACCGGGCCGATATCCCCACGGTGTCCCTGGTGGGCTATACCAACGCCGGCAAATCGACGATGTTCAACCGGCTGACCGCCGCTACGGTCTACGCCGCCGACCAGCTGTTTGCCACCCTGGATCCGACCCTGCGCCGGCTTGAACTTCCGGACATCGGGCCGGTCGTATTGGCGGATACGGTGGGATTCATCCGGCATTTGCCCCATAAATTGGTGGAAGCCTTCCGGGCGACCCTGGAGGAAACGGCTGACGCCACGATCCTGCTGCACGTGATCGACAGCCACGACCCCCGGCGGGACGACAACATCGAGCAGGTGGAAAGCGTCCTCGCGGAAATCGGTGCGGATGAAATTCCGGTGCTCCAGGTGTTCAACAAGATTGATCTGTTGGACGGTTTTGAGCCCCGGGTCGACCGCAACGAAGAGGGCGTGCCGGTGCGCGTGTGGGTCTCGGCGGTAACCGGCGCCGGGCTGCCTCTGCTGTTTGACGCCATTGCCGAGCGGCTGGCCGAAGACGTCGTGCACCACTGTGTGGTGTTGGGCCCGTCCGATGGCAAGCTGAGGGCGCTCCTGCATGAGGCCGGTGCGGTGCTTGGTGAGCGGTATCGGGACAACGGCGACGTGGCGTTGGACGTGCGTCTGGAGAACCGGGACTGGCAACAGCTGCTGAGCCGGGCCGGCCTGGCGGAATCCCGGGTACGGCTGGAGCCGCCGGGCGCCTGACCCCTGCTATTGCCGGGGCCGGGATAAATCCCTAGTATTTGCAGCCATTCGACTTATAAAGAAACGGAGAGCGCTATGGCCTGGAACGAACCGGGTGGGAACCGCAACGACAACGATCCCTGGGGTAACGGGGGTGGTCGTCGGGGCAATGATCAGGGGCCACCAGACCTCGATGAGGCCCTGAAAAAAGGCCTCGATAAGCTCAACAAGATGCTGGGGGGCAAGGGCTCCCGCTCCGGCGGTGGCGGCGATGGCCAGTCCTCCGGCGGCAGTGCCGGCGGTTATGGCGCGATCCTGGCGCTGGCGGCCATCCTGGTGGTGGGCTACGTGATCTACCAGTCGTTCTACACTGTGGACGAACAGGAACGGGCCGTGGTGCTCCGCTTTGGCGAATACTCCCGCACCGAAGACCCCGGCCTGCGCTTCAAAGTGCCGCTGATTGACGACGTCTACAAGGTCCGCTTCACCAGCGTGCGCACCGCCGAATCCCAGGGCCAGATGCTGACCCAGGACGAAAACCTGGTGTCCGTGGACCTGCAGGTGCAGTACCGGGTCAGCAATGCCCGGGACTATGTGCTGAACGTGCGGGATTCCAACGAAGCCCTGGCGTTCGCCACCGACAGCGCCCTGCGTCACGAAGTGGGTAACGCCACCATGGACCAGGTGCTGACCGAGGGCCGCGCCGAGCTGGCCCGCAACGTGGAACGCCGCCTCCAGGCGTTCCTGGAAGACTACGGCGCGGGCCTGCAGATCATTCGCGTGAACGTGGAAAGCACCCAGCCCCCCGAACCGGTGCAGGATGCCTTCCGGGAAGTGCAACGGGCCCGGGAGGACGAGCAGCGGCTGATTGAAGAGGCCGAGACCTACACGAACAAGGTGGTGCCGGAAGCCCGCGGCCAGGCCAAACGAATGATCGAAGAAGCGCGGGCGTACAAGTCCCGCGTGGTGGAGACCGCCCAGGGTGAAACGGCCCGGTATCTGGACCTGCTGTCTGCCTATAACACGGCGCCGGCCGTCACCCGGGAGCGCATGTACCTGCAGGCCATCGAGAACGTGATGTCCAATACCTCCAAGGTGTATGTGGATACCAAGTCTTCCAACAACATGATGTACCTGCCGCTGGACAAGCTGGCCTCCGGCCGCAGCGCGGCGTCTGCCAGCACCGATGGCATCTCGGGCTCCGGAACCGGCAACAGCGTGGACGTCCAGAACCTGACCGACCAGGTGCTGCGTGAACTGCGCGCCCGCCAATCCACCAATTCCAGGACGGGGAGATAAGCAATGGGTCCGAAAAGCATTATCGGCCTGGCAGGGGCCTTGATCGTTGTTCTCGTGGTGACCTCCAGCGTCTACATCATCCCCGAGACCCATCGCGGCGTGCTGCTGCGCTTCGGCCAGCTGATTGAGACCAACATCGGCCCCGGTATCCACTTCAAGGTGCCGGTGGTGGACAAGGTCCGCCAGTTTGACGTGCGGGTGCTGACTCTGGATCTGCCGTCCCGGCAGTACCTCACAGTCGAGAAAAAGCCGCTGGACGTGGACTCGTACGTCGCCTGGCAAATTGAGGACGTCGACACCTTCTACCGGGCCACCGGTGGCAACGAATTCAGCGCCCAATCTCTGCTGTCGTCCCGCATCGACAACGGCCTGCGCAACGAGTTTGGTGTCCGCAACATGCACGAGGTGGTCACTGGCCAGCGGGACGAGTTGATGCACCAGCTGCGGGATGAGGTAAACCAGACGTCCGTGAAGGAGTTTGGCATCCGCGTTCTGGACATCCGCGTGAAGGCCATTGAGCTTCCCCAGCAGGTGAGCGAGAACGTCTATCGACGGATGGCCACCGAGCGCCAGAAGCTGGCCCAGGAATTCCGGTCCCGCGGTCAGGAAAAGGCCGAAGGCATTCGAGCCGACGCCGACCGCCAGAAGACTGTGATCCTGGCCGAGGCCTTCTCCCAGTCCGAGAAGACCCGGGGTGAGGGTGACGGCCAGGCGGCGCGGATCTACGCCGAGTCCTACAGCAAGGACCCCGATTTCTACAGCTTCTACCGGAGCCTGACCGCGTACCAGAAGGCGTTCTCCAGCAAGGACGACATCATGGTGATCGATTCGGACAGCGACTTCCTCAGGTTCCTGAAAGATCCGAAGGGCGCCACCAACTGACGGCGGCCCCGCGTCAAAAACCGGAATACGCCCGTATTCCGGTTTTTTTGTGCCTGACAACCGTGTAGAATTTGGCCGGTTTTGTTCTGGCAATACCCGATATCAATCGAATCTCAACTCCTGCGCACCTGCCGCGGCTTCCGCCTGGGGCGGGCCGCGACAGCCAATGGAATCTCATGACAGTATCTGATCGCTGGTTACTGCCGGACGGGGTGGAGGATATCCTGCCGCCGCTGGCCGGACGGATCGAATCGCTTCGGCGGGATGTGATGGACACCTGCCAACGGTGGGGCTACAAGCTGGTGATCCCGCCACTCATCGAATACCTCGAATCCTTGTTTACCGGCACCGGCCACGATCTGGAACTGCAGACCTTCAAGCTCACCGACCAGCTCACCGGGCGGATGATGGGTGTGCGGGCGGACATGACGCCGCAGGCGGCCCGCATTGATGCCCATACGCTTGCCGAAGAAGGCATCACCCGGCTGTGCTACGCGGGCCATGTGCTCCATACCCGCCCGCGCCACATGCTGGCCAGTCGGACGCCGATCCAGGCCGGCTGCGAGTTGTTTGGCAGCCGTTCCGAATCGGCAGACCTGGAAGTGATCAGCCTGATGCTGGAAACCCTCCGGCTCGCCGGGCTTCCGCGCATTCACCTGGACCTCGCCCACGTGGCCATCTACCAGAGCCTGATGGACGCGGCGGATTTTGACCGGGACACCGAGGCGGCGATTTTTGACGCCATGGCCCGCAAATCCGTGCCCGAACTGGACCAGTTGCTGGGCCACTGTCAGGCCGGGTCAGCGGGAGCGCGCCTGCGCCAACTGGCGCGGGTCAGTGGCGGCGCCGCCGCTCTGGCCGACGCCCGCGCCATTCTTGAGGGCGCGTCAGAGGCTCTGGACGCGGCGCTGGCGCAGCTTGAGCGGGTCTTCGAATTCATTGCGGCGCGCTACCCGGAAGTCAGCGTCGGCTTCGATTTCTGCGAACTCCGGGGCTACAACTACCACACCGGTCTGGTGTTCGCCGCCTACGTGCCCGGGCACGGCGACGCGGTGGGCAAGGGCGGCCGCTACGATGCCATCGGCGGCGATTTTGGCCGCGCCCGGCCGGCCACCGGTTTTAGCCTGGACATCCGCGCACTGGTCGCCCTGGGCACCCGCCCGTCGCCGGCCAGCCCCGCGGTCTGGGCGCCGAGCAGCGATGATCCGTCCCTGGCGGGCGTGATCGCGGGGCTGCGTCTCACCGAGACGGTGGTGCAGGCGCTCCCGGAGGACGAAGGCTGCAACCCCGCCGACCGGGGCTGCGACCGTCAATTGGTAATGAAAGATGGCCAGTGGGTCGTCGAGACCCTGGACTGAACTGAGAGAGCATCATGGGCAAGAACGTAGTTGTGCTGGGCACCCAGTGGGGTGATGAAGGCAAGGGCAAGATCGTGGATCTGCTGACCGAAAATGTGTCCGCGGTGGTGCGGTTCCAGGGCGGTCACAACGCCGGTCACACCCTGGTGATCGAGGGCCGCAAGACCGCGCTTCACCTGATTCCCTCCGGCATCCTGCGACAGGACGTGCAGTGCCTGATCGGCAACGGCGTGGTGCTGTCCCCGGAGGCGTTGCTCAAGGAGGTCCGCGAGCTGGAAGCGAACGGGGTAGCCGTGCGCGAACGCCTGAAGATCAGCCTGGCCTGTCCGATTATCCTGCGCACCCACGTGCGCATTGATCAGGCCCGTGAGCGCGCCCGGGGCAACGACAAGATCGGTACCACCGGCCGTGGCATCGGCCCGGCCTACGAAGACAAGGTGGCACGCCGTGGCGTGCGCCTGGGTGATCTGTGCAACGCCGGCGCCTTCGAGGCCCAGGTCCGCGAAATCATGGGCTATCACAATTTCGTGCTGTCCGAGTACTACAAGGAAGAGCCGGAGGACATTGACGCTGCCCTCGCCGAACTGAACAAGATGGGTGAAGAAATCCTGCCCATGGCGGCGGACGTCACCGACATTCTTCACGACCTGCGTAAGCGGGGCGAACACATCATGTTCGAGGGCGCCCAGGGCTCCCTGCTGGACATCGATCTGGGCACCTACCCGTACGTGACCTCCTCCAACACCACCGCCGGCGGCACCGCCACCGGTTCCGGTTTTGGCCCGCTGTTCCTCGATTACGTGCTGGGCATCACCAAGGCCTACACCACCCGGGTGGGTTCCGGTCCGTTCCCGACCGAGCTGTTTGACGACATGGGCAAGCACCTGGCGGTCAAGGGCAACGAAGTGGGCACCACCACCGGCCGCGCCCGTCGCTGTGGCTGGTTCGACGCCGTGGCTCTGCGCCATGCCATCCAGATCAACAGCGTATCCGGCATCTGCCTGACCAAGCTGGACGTGCTGGACGGACTGGAGACGGTGAAAGTCTGCGTTGGCTACAAAACCCCGAACGGCATGATTGGCCGCCCGCCCATCGGCTGTGAGCACTTTGCCGAGATCGAGCCGGTGTACGAGGAGCTGCCGGGCTGGAGCGAAAGCACCGTCGGCCTGACCTCCCTGGACCAGTTGCCGGAGAACGCCAAGGCGTACATCCGTTTCCTGGAGGAACAGATCGAAGCCCCCATCGACATCATTTCCACCGGCCCGGACCGGGTGGAAACCATCATCCTGCGGCATCCGTTCGGCGCCTGAGACGAAAAAGCACTAGCCTTGGCGTCCCCATCGGCGCCGGGGCTGGTAGCCTTCTGTCTGTTCCCGTTGTTAGGGCTTGGTCGCAATCACCGTCGCCCGAACCGGCCCCGGATAGCCTTCAATGGTGCGAGTCGGGTCTGCTGGATCCAGAAAGTCTTTCAGCGAGTTGAATCGCATCCAATCGGTGCTGCGCTGTTCGTCCGTGGTGGTGGCGGTCACGTCGACCACCCGGGCGTCCCGAAAGCCGGTGCGCTGGAGCCAGCGCAGCAAGGTATCGCAGCTGGGCAGGAACCAGACGTTGCGCATCTGCCCGTAGCGGTCCTCGGGCATCAGGCTGTAGCCTTCCGGCCCCTCCACCACCAGGGTTTCCAACACCAGCTCGCCGCCCCGCCTCAGGGTGCCTTTCAGCTCCAGCAAATGGTCCAGCGGTGAGCGGCGATGGTACAACACGCCCATCGAAAACGTGGTATCGAAGGCTTCCAGGTCGGCGGGCAGGTCTTCCATTCGCACGGGTAGCAGGTCTACGGGCACCGTTCCTAGCGCCGGCTCCAGGTAACGTTTCACCGCCAGGAACTGGCACAGGAACAGCAGCCCCGGGTCAATGCCGATTACCCGCCGGGCGCCGGCGCCGAACATGCGCCAGCAGTGGTAGCCTGAGCCGCAGCCCACGTCCAGCACCTGCCGTCCCGTCAGATCCGACAGGTGTGGTGCCACCCGGTCCCACTTCCAGTCCGAGCGCCATTCAGTGTCGATGTCCACATCAAAGAACCGGAAGGGCCCCTTGCGCCAAGGCATCAGCCCCCGGAGCGCCGCTTCGAGCTGCTCGTGGGTGTCCGGCGCGAGGGCGTCTGCGGCCATCAGCGTGACGGCGGCGCGGTTCAGCCCGGGCGCGGACTGTGGGATGTCCGGGAGGCTGCGCAGGGCCGCGTACCAGCGGGACAGGTCGCCGTGGGGGCGGTGTTCGAATCGGTCGGTCAGTTGCGCCTGGAGGCGGTCGGCCCAGTCGGCCAGGCCCGTCTCGCGCAGCTGGGACAGGATCGAGCCAAAAACCTCGGGCCATTGGAATTCGGGATGGTCAAACATAGGGCGTTACGGGTTTTTCAGGGCGAGGATGGACACGAAATTGAAGCACTGGTACCAGAGCACTACCTGGTCAAACCCCGCCTCCAGCAGCCGTGCGCGGTGGGTGGCCAGGGTTTCCGGAATCAGCACGTTTTCGATGGCGGAGCGCTTCTGGCTGATTTCCAGGTCAGAGTAGCCGTTCGCCCGTTTGAACTCGTGGTGCAGGGTGGTCTGGATGGCCTGTTCGGCGTCCGACTCGAAACGCAGCTTTTCCGAGAGAATCAGCACGCCGCCGGGGCGGGTGGCGCGGGCAATGCGGGCCAGCAGCCCCGAGCGCTCGGCCGGTGGCACAAACTGCAGGGTGAAGTTCAGGGTGGTCACCGAGGCGTCGCTCAGTTCGGTGGTCAGGATGTCCTCGCAGCGCAGGGTGACCGGTAGGGGCGAATCGTCCAGGGCGATGTAGTGCTGGCAGCGCTCGATCATCGCCGGGGAGTTGTCCACGCCCACCAGGGTGCAATCCGCCGAACCGATGCCGTGGCGCATCGCCAGGGTGGAGGCGCCGAGGGAGCAGCCCAGATCGTAGCAGCGGGAGCCGGGCTGGGCGTACTGGCCGGTGATCACCTCGATCATGGGAATGATGGTGGTGTAGCCGGGCACGGAGCGCCGGATCATGTCCGGGAAAACCCGGGCAACGGCGGCATCGAAGCGGAAGTCCTCGGGGTTACGCTCGGTGGCGAACAGTCGATCGGTCATGGGGACCGGCGGGGTGCTGTTGTCGGGCTGTTTTGATGTCGGGGCTTTCTCGGTCATGAGTGGCTCAGTCTGTACGGATCCGATGTTGGGTCTGGTGGCTCTCGGGGCCGGGCGCGCGGCTCAGTACTGGCCCGGCACGCTGATGGCCGGTGCCTGCAGCGCCGCCATCTGTTCCCGGAGCGACAGGATCTGGTCCGACCAGAATCGGGGCTGGCCAAACCAGGGGAAGAAACGAGGGAAAGCCGGGTCTTCCCAGCGCCGGGCCAGCCAGGCGCAGTGGGCGATTTGCCGGTAGCAGCGCAACGGTTCAATCAGGTGGCGCTCCCGGCGGTTGAATTCCCGAAACAGTTCATAACCTTCCAGCAGTTCGCCAAGCTGGGCGCCGCGTTCGTGGTCGTCGCCGTTGAGCAGCAGCCACATGTCCTGAATGGCCGGACCGTTCTGGCAGTCGTCGAGATCGACAAACAGCATCTGCTCGTCCCGGCACAGGATGTTGCCTGCATGGCAGTCGCCGTGCAGGCGCAGGGTGTCGACGGGCCCGGCGTCCGACAGCCGGGCGGCGCACAGGTCCCGGAGCTGGGGCATCAGGCTGTCCCAGGCTGGGCGTAGGTCGTCGGGAATCCAGCCGCCATCAACGAGCAGGTGATTGTGGGCGTCCAACCCCTCCAGTAGAGACAGCGTTGGCCGCTGGGCGAATGCGCGGCGGTCGCCGATGTTGTGGATCTGGCCCAGCCATTGCCCAAGCCGGTACAGGGTGTCCGGCAGGCTGGTGTCCGGCGCCTGGCCACCGCGCTGGGGAAACACCGCAAACCAGAATTCGCCGTCGTGGCCCAGGGTGTCGCCGCCGGCGAGGGGCTGGGGCGCAACCACCGGGATGTCCGCGGCCTGAAGTTCCAGCGTGAAGGCGTGTTCTTCCCGGATCGCCGCTTCCGACCAGCGCCCGGGACGGTAGAACTTGGCGATGACCGATGGTCCGTCGTCGATGCCGATCTGGTACACGCGGTTCTCGTAACTGTTGAGAGCAAACAGCCGGCCACTGACGGCCAGCCCGGCTTGCTCAAGGGCGTCCAGGATGCGATCCGGCGTGAGGCTGGTGTAGGGGTGCGTGCTGGCGCCCGCGTCGGATGGCCCAGTGGCGGGCGGGGCGGTGTCAGGGTATCCGGCGTGCTCGACCATGGCGGGTTCAAACCTGGGAGAATTTCGGGAATTATACGTGTTTGAGGCCGGCGGCGTAACGGCTCCGGATCGAACGGGAGATGGAATGACTGAGGTATTGAGCGCGCAGACGGTGGTGATTGGTGCGGGCGTGGTTGGGCTGGCGACCGCCCGGGCGCTGGCGATGGCCGGCCGTGATGTACTTGTGCTGGAGGCGGGTGACCGTTTTGGCGAGGGCATTTCGTCCCGGAACAGCGAGGTGATTCACGGCGGACTGTATTATCCGGAAGGGTCCCTGAAGGCCCGTCTGTGCGTGGACGGCCGCCGCGCCCTGTACCAATTCTGCGATGAGAAACACGTTGGCCACCGCCGCTGCGGCAAGTGGGTGGTGGCGACCGACGCGGGCCAGTTGCCGTCACTGGAGCGCGTGCAGCGGTCCGCCGCGGGCAACGGTGTGCCCCTCGACTGGGTGGAGGGGGCGGTCCTGGCCCGGGCGCTACCAGACGTTCAGGCCCGGGCGGCGCTCTGGTCGCCTGAAACCGGCATCGTGGACTCCCATGGCCTGATGCTGGCCCTTCTGGGGGATCTTGAGCGCTACGGCGGGCAACTGGTGTTGAGGGCGCCGGTGAGGGGGGCCGAGTCGGACGGCGGTGGGCATTTACTTGAGGTGGGCGGTGATATGCCATGTCGGCTCAGGGCCCGGGAGGTCATCAACGCAGCGGGGCTTGGGGCGCCGGCCCTTGCCAGCGTCTGGCAGGGGTTGCCGCCATCGAGCCGCCCGCGGCAATGGCTGGCCCGTGGCGTGTATTTCACCTATCAGGGGCGGCATCCGTTTACGACGCTGGTGTACCCGCTGCCGGAGGAAGGTGGATTGGGGGTTCATCTGACCCTGGATCTGGCGGGGCAGGCGCGGTTTGGGCCGGATGTTGCCTGGATTGAGACGGAAGATTACACCGTTGATCCAGCACGGGCCGACGCCTTTGCGACGAGCGTTCAACGCTGGTGGCCCGGTCTGGACCCGGCCCGGCTGCTGCCAGCCTATGCCGGTATCCGGCCAAAACTGGCGGGCCCGGGCAGTGGCTTCATGGACTTCCGGATCGACGGTCCGTCAGAGCACGGCCTGCCGGGCCTGGTGCATCTGTTCGGCATTGAATCGCCGGGCCTGACCGCGTCCCTGGCACTGGCCCGGACGGTGGTGGATACCCTGGGCTGATCCCCGGTGTGGGCGGTCAAGACGGCGTTCTGGCCAGCGCCCAGAGTTCCACCGAGTCCGCTCCTGAGGCTAGCAGTGTCGCGGCCATCGCCCGGGCTGTTGCCCCGGTGGTGACAACGTCGTCCAGCAGGGCAACGTGACCAGTCACCGGGCCGGTGGCGGCGTAGACCCCCTCCAGATTGCGCAACCGCCCGGCCCGGTCCAGGCCGCGCTGGCTCTCGGCCGCCCGCACGCGTGTCAGAGCGCCGGCATTCACCGGCAGGTTCAGGCGCTGGCCGATCTGTTCGGCGATGTCCTGGGCCTGGTTGAAGCCCCGCCGGCGCCGCCGGGCCGCAAACATGGGCGCCGGGATGATCTGCTCCGGGGGTTCCGCCCCGGGCAGGTCCAGCATCGCTTCCAGAAAATCCGCCAGACCGGCGATCAGGGGGCGGCCGAACGCCAGTTGATTGCGGTATTTGTAGCGGCCGAGCAGGCCATCCATCGGATACTGGTATCGCCACGGGATGTGGGCCCGGTGAAACGGGGGCGGTTGGCGCAGGCACTCTCCACACCGCTGCCCATCGCGGGCCCGGGGCAAGGGCAGGGCGCATTGGTGGCAGCAGGTTTCGTTGATCGGCAGGTCGCTCCAGCAGCCGTCGCAGAGGCCCTCACGGGCGCCGTGGGCGAGGCAGGCAACGCACTGGTCGGCGCGGGTCCCTCGGTTAACCTTTGGTCCAATCCAGGTTGACAGCATGGCCAGTCCCTTTATCATCGGTTCATCCGTAAACCAAAAAGCCTGCAAAGGTTAACAGGACCCGGCCATGACCGCGAACGACACCCGTCACGATTGGACACTCCAGGAAGCCCGCGCGCTGTTCGAGCTGCCCTTCAACGACCTGCTGTTCCGCGCCCAGACGGTGCACCGCCAGCATTTCGACGCCAATGAAGTGCAGGTGAGCACCCTGCTGTCCATCAAAACCGGCGCCTGTCCGGAGGACTGCAAGTACTGCCCCCAGAGTGGGCACTACAACACCGGCCTCGAGAAAGAGAAGCTGCTGGAGATTGAGAAGGTGGTGGCGGAGGCACGGGCCGCCCGCGACAAGGGCGCGTCCCGGTTCTGCATGGGGGCCGCCTGGCGCAGCCCTACCCGCAAGGACATGCCCTACGTGCTGGACATGGTCCGCCAGGTGAAGTCCCTGGGGCTGGAAACCTGCATGACCCTGGGCATGCTGGACGCGGGACAGGCCCAGGAGCTGGCGGATGCCGGGTTGGACTACTACAACCACAACCTGGACACCTCCGAGAAGTTCTACAACCACATCATCACTACCCGGACCTATCAGGACCGCCTCGACACGCTGGACCACGTTCGTCAGGCCGGCATGAAGGTTTGCTGCGGAGGCATTCTCGGCATGGGCGAGGATGAGGACGACCGGGTTGGCCTGCTGGTCCAACTGGCGAACCTGCCCCAGCATCCGGAGAGCGTGCCGGTGAATATGCTGGTGAAGGTCAAGGGCACGCCGCTGGAATCCGTGGACGATATGGACCCGTTCGATTTTGTCCGAATCATCGCGGTGGCGCGGATCATGATGCCCCGGTCACACGTGCGCCTGTCGGCCGGGCGCGAGCAGATGAACGATCAGATGCAGGCCCTGTGCTTCTTCGCCGGCGCCAATTCGATTTTCTACGGCGAAAAGCTGCTGACCACCACCAACCCGGAGGCGGACGCGGACCGCCAGCTGTTCCGCCGGCTGGGGATTCGCCCTGAGCAGCGCCAACAGTGCGCGACTGAGGCTCAGGAAGAGGCGGAGATTGCCGAAGCGGTGCAGCACGAAGCCACCCGGGACCTGTTCTACGACGCCACCCGCGCGTCCGCCTGAGTGGTTGACGCCCGTGCGTGATTTTGCCACTGAGCTTGAGGCCCGGAAGGCCGAGGGCCTGTACCGTGTCCGCCGGCAGGTCTCCGGGCCCCAGCAGCCCCGTTTAACGGCGGACGGCGAGCGGCGGCTGTCGTTCTGCAGCAACGACTACCTCGGCCTGGCGAATCACCCAGCCACCCGGGACGCGCTGGTGTCGGCGCTGTCGGAGACCGGGCTGGGCGGTGCGGCGTCGCACCTGATCTGCGGCCATCACGACGCGCACCATCACTTGGAGGAACGGCTCGCCGCGTTCACCCGGCGCGAGTCGGCCCTGCTGTTTTCAACCGGCTACATGGCCAATCTCGGGGTGATCTCGGCCCTGGCCGGCCGGGGCGACACTGTTTTTTCCGACCGGCTCAATCACGCGTCCATTATCGATGGCTGCCTGCTGAGCCGGGCCACCGTTCAGACCTATCCCCATGGCGATGTCGCCACGCTGGCGGCGAAGCTGTCCGCAACGCCGGGCCACAAGCTTGTGGTGACCGACGGGGTGTTCAGCATGGACGGGGATGTGGCACCGCTGAAAGAACTGGCTCGGGTGTGCCGGCGGTACGATGCGCTGCTGATGGTGGACGACGCCCACGGGCTGGGCGTGCTGGGGCCCCAGGGGCGCGGCAGCGTGCTGGCCGAGGGGCTGTCCACGGACGACGTGCCGCTTCTGGTCGGTACCCTGGGCAAGGCGGTGGGCACCAGCGGCGCGTTTGTGGCCGGCTCCGCCCTGATGATGGATTACCTGGTGCAGAAGGCCCGGACCTATATCTACACCACCGCCATGCCGCCGGCGCTGGCACGGGCCACGGCCGCCAGCCTGGACGTGATCGAGCAGGGGGATGAGCGGCGCATCCATCTGCGGGCTTTGACGACGCGGTTTCGGGAGGGCGCCCAGGCCCTCGGGTACACTCTGATGCCCTCGAACACCCCAATTCAGCCAATCCTGGTGGGCGGCAATGAGGCGGCGCTCGCCCTGAGCCAGGCGCTAGAGGCGAAGGGGCTGCTGGTTACCGCCATTCGACCGCCCACTGTCCCCGTGGGCGAGGCCCGCCTCCGGGTGACCCTGAGTGCCGCACACACTGAGGCGGACGTAGACACGTTGCTGGCCGCCCTGGCCTCTGTGGCGCCGCCATCACCGTCAACCCTCTCAACCCTTTCGATGCCCATCCGGAGTGTGAGCTGATGGCCAGAAAAACCTACTTTGTGACCGGCACCGACACCGGGGTGGGCAAGACGCTGGTGTCGGCGGCGATCCTTGAGTGCGCCCGTGACATGGGCAAACGCACCCTCGCGATGAAGCCGGTGGCGTCCGGATGCGACGATACTCCGGAGGGCCTGCGCAATGAAGACGCACTTGCCCTGCAGGCGGCAATGACCGAATCCCTGTCTTATGAGCAGGTCAACCCGATTGCCCTGGCGCCCGCCATCGCGCCGCATGTGGCCGCACAGCAGGCGGGCCGGGCATTGAGCGCCGAAAGGCTGGTGGGGTTTGCTCGAGGCCTGCAAATTCGTCCGGCGGACCTGATGCTGATTGAGGGGGCCGGCGGCTGGCGGGTGCCGCTGAACGACCGGGAGACCTACGCGGCGGTGCCGGCGGCGCTGTCGCTGCCGGTGATCGTGGTGGTGCCCCTGCGGCTGGGATGCATTAACCATGCGCTGCTGACCGTCGAGGCCATCCGTGCGGATGGCCTGACGGTGGCGGGCTGGGTGGCCAATCGTCCGGACAGTGCTGTTATGGCGTGCGAGCAGGACACGCTGAACTACCTGATCACGCATCTGCGGGCGCCGTGCCTGGGGGTGTTGCCCTGGGCGGAGGAGGCCGCGCCCGAGGAACTGGCCCGGTATCTGAATATCGAACCTCTGTTTGAAAATTGACCAGAACTATGGCTTACTAGCGTCAATATCCCATCGATAGAGACAGGCCGATGATTTCCAATACACTAGGTATCGGTGTTCAGGGTGTGCAGAACGGCATGGCGGGCATGGAAGGTGCGGCGCGCCAGATTGCCCGCGCCGGCATTGACGGTCCACGGGGCAGCGCAGAGCAACCGTCGGGCGGACTGATTGAGCCCATTGTGGATCTGAAGCTGTACCAGCGCAGCGTTGAAGCCTCCGCCCAAGTGGTCCGCACCGCGGACGAAACCCTGGGCAGCCTGCTGGACATCATGGCCTGAGCCCCGGCTCGTGAACGCACCCCAATCTCTGTCGTCGCTGCCACCCCAGGCTCCGACCCTTTCCCGTTCCACTGCGCCCGCACGGCCAGGATCGTCTTCGCCAGATCCGTCGCCGGGCGCAAGCCCATCCAGCCGGCTGGCGGAATCCGACCTCAAGATGCTGTCCCAGCTCAAGGCCCGGGACCGGGAGGTTCGGGCTCATGAGGCGGCGCATCAGTCCGTCGGTGGCTTGTACGCGGGTTCTGCCTCGTTTACCTACCAGAAGGGTCCGGACGGCAATCAGTACGCCATTGGTGGTGAAGTGCCGGTGGACGTCTCTCCCGTTCCCGGGGACCCCCAGGCCACCATCGACAAAATGATGACCATCCGCGCCGCGGCGCTGGCGCCGGCTCAGCCCTCGGGCCAGGATCGAGCCGTCGCGGCAAAAGCCGTCCAGGCCCTGTTCAAGGCCAGGGCCGAACAGGCCAGTGGCGAGTACGGCTCCGTCTCTCGGCTGTCGCTGGATCGCGCGGACGGCCCAACCCTGACCGTGCGGGCCTGACGCCTCGCACCGGCGACAGGCGTTTTTCCGCGCGCATTCTTTCTCGATTCCCCCCCCCACGAGTTCGTTCATCCCCGATTTGGGTCCGTCACCGCCGGTAAGCGCCTGAGGGATGCCCGCTGTCGTAAGGCAATCGGGCGGCGGTGTTCAATGCACAAAATTTTCATCCGCCTATTGACAATTCCGGTGGCGTAAACGTATGTTTCAAACAAGTGTTTAATTCATGCCGGAGCGCCGTTGGTGAGCCGGTTGCTGTGTAAACCCCGTTCCGTGCCGACACTGCCGTCCGGCCGGAGCTGTGAACCGAGGTAGACTCCATGCCGGAATACAAAGCCCCCCTGCGTGACATCAAGTTTGTCATGAACGAACTGCTCAACAGCGAGCAGCACTACGCCAACCTGGCGGGTGCCGAAGACGCCACCCCGGACATGGTGGACGCGATCATCCAGGAAGGTGCGAAATTCTGTGAGCAGGTGCTGTCACCGCTCAATCAGGTGGGTGACCGGGAAGGGTGTACCTGGAGTGAAAACGGCGTGACCACGCCGACCGGTTTCAAAGAGGCTTACCAGCAGTACGTAGAGGGCGGCTGGCCGTCCATGACCGCCGATCCCAACTACGGCGGCCAGGGCCTGCCGCACTCCATCGGTCTGGTCGTCAGCGAGATGGTGGGCACCGCCAACTGGTCCTGGGGCATGTACCCGGGCCTGAGCCACGGCGCCACCAACACCATTGAGGAACACGGCACCGAAGAGCAGAAGCAGGTCTACCTGACCAAACTGATCAGCGGTGAGTGGACCGGCACCATGTGCCTGACCGAGCCGCACTGTGGCTCCGATCTGGGCACCCTTCGCACGAAAGCCGAGCCGAACGCCGACGGCACCTACAGCATCACGGGCACCAAGATCTTCATCTCTGCCGGTGAGCACGACATGGCCGAGAACATCGTGCACATCGTGCTGGCGCGCCTGCCGGGCGCCCCGGAAGGCACCAAAGGTATTTCCCTGTTCATCGTGCCCAAGCAACTGCCCAACGAGGACGGCTCCGCCGGTGAGCGCAATGCCGTCTCCTGTGGCTCCATCGAGCACAAGATGGGCATTCACGGCAACGCCACCTGCGTGATGAACTTTGATGGCGCCAAGGGCTGGCTGATCGGGCCGGAGAACAAGGGCCTTAACTGCATGTTCACCTTCATGAACACCGCCCGGATCGGCACTGCCATCCAGGGTCTGGGTGCCGCGGAACTGGGCTTCCAGGGTTCCCTGGCCTACGCCAAAGAGCGCCTGGCCATGCGCTCCCTGAGTGGTCCCAAGAACCCAGACGCCGCCGCTGACCCGATCATCGTGCACCCGGACGTGCGCCGCATGCTGCTGACCCAGAAGGCCGTCGCGGAAGCATCCCGTGCGCTGATTTACCTGGCCGGCCAGCAGGTGGACATCGTCCACAGCGGCAAGACCGACGAAGACCGCCAGAACGCCGACGCGCTGCTGGGCTTCCTGACGCCGATTGCCAAGGCCTTCCTGACCGAGATTGGCTACGAATCCGCCAACCTGGGCATGCAGGTCTTCGGTGGCCACGGCTTTATCGCGGAGTGGGGCATGGAGCAGAACGTCCGTGACGCCCGTATCGGCATGATCTACGAAGGCACCACCGGCATCCAGGCGCTGGACCTGCTGGGCCGCAAGATCCTGATGACCCAGGGCGAGGCCCTGCGGGTGTTCACCAAGCAGGTGCACGTGTTCTGCAAGGAAAACGCTGAGAACGAACAGCTCAAGCCGTTCCTCGAGCCGCTGGCCGCCATCAACAAGGAGTGGGGCGAGCTGACCACCAAGATCGGCATGGCCGCCATGAAGAACCGTGAGGAAGTGGGTGCCGCCTCCGTGGACTACCTGATGTACTCCGGTTACGCCGTGTTCGCGTACCTGTGGGCGCGCATGGCCAAGGTTGCCCTGGACAAGCTGGTGGAAGGCACCACCGAAGAGAAGTTCTACACCGCCAAGGTGCAGACCGCGCGCTTCTACTTCAGCCGCATGCTGCCGCGGGCCAAAGGCCACGCCGAGGCCATGCTGGCTGGCGCTGACACCCTGCTGGACATGCCGGAAGACGCGTTCGCTCTCTGATCACCGGGGCGCGTATCGGACGGTAAGTGATCCAAAGCCCGCGCTCGTTCCGAGCCGGGCTTTTTTCATGAGTGGGTGGCCCCGGATGGGGTACACTGGCACCCTAAAAATCACAATTCCGCCAGCGGTCCGGCTGGCCGGGCGCCCGTCGCGGCCTTGCCCCACGAGCGACCGAACGACATTTGACAACGAGTTTGGAGAGCTGACATGGCTGATTATCAGGCACCCCTGCGTGACATCCGGTTTGTGCTGAACGAGGTCTTTGACGCCCCGTCCCTCTGGGCGTCCCTGCCCAAGGTGGCCGAGCATGTGGACCCGGAAACCGCCGACGCCATCCTGGAAGAGGCCGGCAAGATAGCCAGCGGCGTTCTCGCGCCGCTGAACCGCGAGGGCGATGAGGAAGGCTCACACTGGAACGACGGTGAGGTGACCGCGCCGGAAGGATTCAAGGAAGCCTATCAGACCATCGTGGAAGGCGGCTGGAACGGCCTGGGTGGCAACCCGGACTTCGGCGGCATGGGCATGCCCAAGACGCTGGTGGCCCAGTTCGAGGAAATGATGCAGGGCGCCAACATGGCGTTCGGCCTGGCGCCAATGCTCACCGCCGGCGCCTGCCTGGCACTGGACGCTCACGGCAGCCAGGAACTGAAAGAGAAGTACTTGCCCAACATGTACTCCGGCGTCTGGTCCGGTGCCATGGACCTGACCGAGCCCCACGCGGGCACTGACCTGGGCATTATCCGCACCAAGGCCGAGCCTAACGCCGACGGTTCCTTCAGCGTGACCGGCACCAAGATCTTCATTACCTGGGGCGAGCACGACATGGCGGAGAACATCATCCACCTGGTGCTGGCCAAGCTGCCGGACGCGCCCAAGGGTCCGAAGGGCATTTCTCTGTTCCTGGTGCCCAAGTTCCTGGTCAATGAGGACGGCTCCCTGGGCGAGCGTAACGCGTTCAGCTGCGGTTCCATCGAGAAGAAAATGGGCATCAAGGGTTCTGCTACCTGCGTGATGAACTTCGACGGCGCCAAAGGCTGGCTGGTGGGGGAGGAGAACAAGGGCCTGGCGGCCATGTTCACCATGATGAACTACGAGCGCCTGGGCGTGGGCATTCAGGGCATCGGCGCTGCCGAGGCGTCGCTGCAGAGCGCCCGTGAGTACGCCCTGGACCGTATCCAGAGCCGGGCGCCCACCGGTGCCCAGCAGCCGGAGAAAGCGGCCGACCCGATCATCGTGCACCCGGACGTGCGCCGGATGCTGCTGACCATGAAGAGCTATGTGGAGGGCGGCCGTGCCTTCTCCACCTACGTGGCCCAGTGGCTGGACATTGCCAAGTTTGCCGAAGACGACGATCGCCGCCGGCACGCCGAGGGCATGGTGGCGCTGCTGACGCCCGTCGCCAAGGCGTTCCTTACGGATCGTGGCCTGGAAGCCTGCATTTTTGGTCAGCAGGTGTTTGGCGGGCACGGATTCATCCGGGAGTGGGGCCAGGAGCAGTTGGTCCGGGATTGCCGGATTACCCAGATCTACGAAGGCACCAACGGTATTCAGGCGCTGGACCTGATGGGTCGTAAGGTCGTCGGCAGCCAGGGCAAGCTGTACGAACTGTTTGCCCATGATGTCGCGAGCTTCCTGGAAAGCAACCAGGACAATGCCGCGCTCAAGCCGTTCCTGGAGCCGTTGGCGGCCGCTGTGGAGCGCCTGGACGATGTGACCGAGCACGTGCTGGCTCAGGCCGGGGACAACCCGGACGCCGTCGGTGCGGCGTCCGTGGACTATCTGGACCTGTTCGGTTACACCGCTCTGGCGTACATGTGGGCCCGCATCGCCGGCGCCGCCGCCAAACAGGCGGAGGGGGACAGCTCCGGTTTCTACACCGGCAAACTCAAGACCGCCCGGTTCTACTACGAGCGCCTGCTGCCCAAGACGGTCTCACTGGCCGAAGGCATTCGCAGCGGCAGTGGCAGCCTGATGGCCCTGGCCGCCGGCGAATTCTGATCGCCGCATAACGCAAACAGGCAGGCCTCAGGGGCCTGCCTTTTTTGTGTCCGGCAACGGTACTGTTATCCGGCGCGCTAGCCGGACCTGAGCCGTTATTTCAGCTTGTCACGAATCCGTTGATAGCCGGTTTTCAGATCTTCACCCAGCTTCTGGGCGGTCTGGCGGGCTTCCTTGGAGGCACTTTCGGCGTCGTGGAGCACCTGGTTCAGCTTGTTCCGGAACTGCTCCCAGTCTTTCTCAAGATCGTCCCATTCGTCCTTGACGTCCTCGCGGGCCAGGTGCATCTGCACACGGGCCTCATCCCGGTACTGCTTGATCTTCTCGGACAGCGTTTTCATGTCGTCTTGCAGGGTCATACCTGTTCCTCCTTGGATTCCCACAATGATCGTACAATGCGCCCTGTGACAAAACGCTGTCAAGAGGGGGAATGATGGGTAAGTTCGGGGTAATGCGGCGTTTTTGACGCAGGTCAGGCGGTGGCGGCCAGCAGAACGGACAGATCCCGCAGGTGGTGCCAGGGAGAGTGATCATCAAAGCCTTTGGCGGCTCGATCCACCTGGCTGCACAGGGCCATGGCCTGGCGTACCTGGGTTGGCTTCAGGCGACGGGCCGCGCGCTCAAGAGCCCGTGCCCGCTGGGGCTGGAACACGCCCCGCTTTTTCAGGAAGGCTCCGGGCGCCTCGCCCTGGCCGGACGCCCTCAGCTCGGCCAGCAGGCCCAGATCCCGATACAGGACGGTCAGCAGCCCAAGGGGGTTTTCCCCTTCCTGCTGAAGCACGCCCAGAATTCGGTTGGCATGGCGGGCATCCCCAACCAGCAGCGCCTGCACCAGCTCGAAGCCGTTGAAACGGGCGCTGTCTTGCACCGCCTGCTCAATGACCCCCTCATCCACCGTGCCCGAGGGCGCCAGCAGGGACAGGCGATCCAATTCCTGACTGGCGGCCAGCAGGTTGCCTTCCAGTCGCTCCGATAACAGGGCAAGCGCTTCGCGGGTCAGGGTCAGGCCCTGGCGGCTGGCCCGTTGCTGCAGCCAGCCGGGGAACTTATCCAAATCAATGGGCCAGACAGGCACGTGGACGCCGTGCTCCTGGAGCTGCTTGTACCATTTCCGGCGGGTTTCGGCAGCATCCAGGCGCGCGCTGATCAGCAGCAGGACAATGTCATCGGCAGGCGAGGCCAGGATGCGCTCAAGCACGTCCCGGCCATTGCCCAGCTTGCCGGTGGGCAGGTGGATTTCAATGCGGCGCTTCTCGGCAAACAACGACAGAGCGTTGCATTCGTCGGCGATGGTGTTCCAGTCGAGGTGCTGGTCTGCGTGAAAAGTGAGCCGGTCCTCATGGCCGGCTTTACGGGCCGCCTGGCGGATCTGATCACAGCATTCCTGCACCAGCAGCGGCTCGTCGCCGGAGACCAGGTACACCGGCGCCAACCGGCTGCCGAGCTGCTGAGTCAGCTGGGCCGGCTGGAGCTTCATGGCGAGGTCTGGCCGGAGCCGTCGCCGGCTGCCTTGGCGTCTGCCTGGCTGGCGGCGTACTCGTCCCGCAGGGACTGGATACGCTGTGCGGTCATCGGCGCCAGCCGGAACAGGACCTGCTGGGCCAGCAGGTCGTTCAGGTTCTGCTCCAGATCCTGCTGCTCCCGCTGCTTGGCCAGCACATTGTTCTCGTCGTAGCGGTAGCGTTCCTTGACCGATAGGGTGGTATCGGCAATCAGAGGTACCTCATCCCGGGTCTTGAGCGAGACCGCCACCGTCTGGGTCAGGATATACTCCGCCGCCGCCGCCCGCGCTGTAATGGCCGAGGCGCGTCGGTCCTGGCGGAAACCGTTCAGGGTCAGGATATAATCCGCGTCTTCCCCCTCGGCGGTTTTGACGCCGCCCAGGTCGAGCTGTTCTTTCAGGGACAGGCACAGGGTCTGGGGCACGGAATCGCAGTTGACCGCCAGCGGCTGGACGGCGGCGGGCACCGGCGAGGTGCCCCGCAGCTGGAAGCCGCAACCGGCCAGCGCTGCCGTGGTTAGCAGGGCAACGGCGGTCAGCAGACGGCGGGCGGACACGATGGCCATGTCAGTTCGCCACCACGTTGACCAGTTTGCCCGGCACCACAATCACCTTGCGCACGGTCTTGTCGTCGATAAACCGCTGCACGTTCTCGTTGGCCAGCGCGAGGGCTTCCAGATCGGCCTTGGCCATGTCGACCGGCACGTCGGCCTTGCCACGAACCTTGCCGTTCACCTGCAGCACCACGGTGATCTGGCTGCGAACCATCGCCTTCTCGTCGGCCACCGGCCACTCCGCGTCCACCACCGGAATCTCGTGACCAAGCACCTGCCAGAGTGCGTGGCAGACGTGGGGCACGATCGGAGAAAGCACCAGCACAGCCGTGTTCAGGGCTTCCTGACGGACGGCTCTGCTCTGGGGCGCGTCGCCTTCCAGTCGGCTCACTTCATTGAGCAGTTCCATGACCGCGGCGATGGCGGTATTGAAGGTCAGGCGGCGGCTGATGTCGTCGCTGACCTTGGCAATGGTCTCGTGGGTCTTGCGGCGCAGGTCTTTCTGGGCATCGTCCAGGGCGGCCACGTCCAGAGTGGGCGCCGGGCCCGCCGCCGCATGCTCGTGCACCAGCCGCCACAGGCGCTTCAGGAAGCGATGGGCGCCTTCCACGCCGCTGTCGGACCACTCCAGGGACTGCTCAGGCGGCGCCGCGAACATCATGAACAGGCGCACCGTGTCGGCACCGTGCTGGTCGATGATCGCCTGGGGATCAATGCCGTTGTTCTTGGATTTGGACATCTTGGTGACGCCGCCGATTTCCACCGGCTGACCGTCAGACTTCAGGATGGCCTGGACCGGTTGGCCCTTGCTGTCTTTCTCAACGGTAACGTCCGCCGGGTTGAACCAGGTCTTGCCACCGTTGGCGTCGTTCCGGTAGTAGGTTTCCGCCAGCACCATGCCCTGGCACAGCAGGCGGTTGAATGGCTCGGAGCTGGTCACCAGGCCCACGTCCCGCAGCAACTTGTGGAAGAAACGGGCGTACAGCAGGTGCAGGATGGCGTGCTCGATGCCGCCGATGTACTGGTCCACCGGCAGCCAGTAGTTGGCGGCGGCCGGGTCCAGCATGCCCTTGTCGTAGTTCGGGCTGCAGAAGCGGGCGTAGTACCAGGACGACTCCATGAACGTGTCGAAGGTGTCGGTTTCCAGGGTCGCGGCCTGGCCGTTAAGGCTGGTTTTGCACCACTCCGGGTCGGCCTTGATGGGCGACTGCACGCCGTCCATCTCCACGTCCTCGGGCAGGCGTACCGGCAACTGGTCGTCCGGCACCGGACGCTCAGTGCCGTCGTCCAGGGTCATCATGGGGATGGGGGCACCCCAGTAACGCTGGCGGGACACGCCCCAGTCCCGCAGACGATAGTTCACCGTGCGCTTGCCGATGCCCTCGTGTTCCAGGAAATCGGCGATGGCCTCGAACGCTTCCTCGCTGGTCATGCCACTGTACTTGCCGGAGGACACCAGCACGCCTTTTTCGGTAAACGCCTGCTCCTGAACGTCGATTTCCCGGCTGTCGTTCGGGGCAATGACCTGCTTGATGGCCAGTCGGTATTTGAGGGCGAACTCGTGATCCCGCTCGTCGTGCGCGGGCACCGCCATGAGCGCGCCGGTGCCATAGTCCGTCAGCACAAAGTTGGCGATCCAGACCGGAATCTCTTCCTGGGTCAGCGGGTGGATCGCCTTGAAGCCGGTGTCGATGCCTTTCTTTTCCATGGTGGCCATGTCCGCCTCGGCCACCTTGCCGTTGCGGCACTCCTCCACGAATTCCGCCACGTCCGGGTGGCGTTCGGCCGCGGCTTTCGCCAGCGGGTGCTCGGCGGCGACGGCCATGTAGCTGACGCCCATCAGGGTGTCCGGACGGGTGGTGTAGACGGTCAGGCCCTCATCGCGGCCCTTGAGCGGGAAGGTCAGCTCGGTGCCCACGGACTTGCCGATCCAGTTGCGCTGCATGGTCTTGACCTGTTCCGGCCAGTCCTCCAGCGTGTCCAGGTCGTTCAGCAGCTCCTCGGCGTAATCGGTGATGCGGATAAACCACTGGGGAATCTTCTTCTGTTCGACGATGGCGCCGGAACGCCAGCCCCGGCCGTCTACCACCTGCTCGTTGGCGAGCACGGTCTGGTCCACCGGGTCCCAGTTCACCGTGGCCATTTTCTTGTAGACCAAGCCTTTCTCGTACAGGCGGGCGAAGAACCACTGCTCCCAGCGATAGTAGTCCGGGTCGCAGGTGGCCAGCTCTCGGCTCCAGTCATAGCCGAAGCCCAGCTGCTTGAGTTGCTTCTTCATGTAGTCGATGTTGGCCCGAGTCCAGGTGGCCGGCGCGGTCTTGTTGGCAATGGCGGCGTTTTCGGCGGGCAGGCCGAAGGCGTCCCAGCCCATCGGCTGCATCACATTCTTGCCCTGCATACGCTGGTAGCGGGAGATCACGTCGCCGATGGTGTAGTTGCGCACGTGGCCCATGTGCAGCTTGCCGCTGGGGTAGGGGAACATCGACAGGCAGTAGTACTTGGGTTTGCCTGGCTCCTCGCGGACCTTGAACGTCTCATTGGCTTCCCAGAAGTCGCGGGCGGTCTGTTCTACGTCGCGGGGCGTGTATTGCTCGTCCATTCCTGCCATTACCCAAGTAACCCTGTGTCGGAAAGTGTTCGAAGGGCGCCCGGTCTCGCTGCTTCGGCCCCGGGGCGCTGTGCCTCGTGACGTCGCCCGGTAACCGGCGCCCGGCGTCACGACTGCGTGAATGCTGATTGCTAAAAAGGGCCGAACATTCTAACGCACCCGGCACGCAACAGGTAGTCTGCCAAATCCCTGCCGCTGTGCCAGACTGTCATTAGGTCCCTTCGGGGACGGTCTCAGCGGCAACGCCACGGCAATGGGAGAATCGCGATGACCCAAACAGAACGCCAACACCTGTCCGGAAAGGCCCTGGAAGCTTACGACCGGATGCTGGCCCGGGTGCAGGCCCGGCTTGAGGAACTCGGTGAGGTCACCGTCCAGAGCCTGGACCGGGAGATCGCTCGAGTGGTAGAGCTGGAGTATGAGCTGGAGGCGTTGACCCGGGAGGAGGCCGATCTGCTGGGGGCCTATCTGAAACGGGACCTGGAGCACCTGCTGAACTTTGTCGACGAAACCGGCGAGGGCCTCAGCGAGTGGCTGCAGCTGGATCTTTCTCTGCTGGAGCACCAGTTGGCCGACAGCCTGCTCTCGGTGGCGGACCGGACCCTGATCGATAACCTGGAGCTTCGGCAGAAGCTGGAGAACGACGACCCGGTGCACTACATCTCGGGCGAGGTGGCCACCGCCGGCATGTTTCGCTGCCTGAACTGCAGCCACATGCTGTGCCTGACCGCCACCAGCCACCTGACGCCCTGCGAGGCCTGCGGTTCCCACTACTACGAGCGGGTCACCGGGCGCTGGCCCCGGCCGTCGGCGGAGCAGGGGGAGGGCCAGGCCGGGGGCTAATCGGCCCGCAGGGGTGGAATCCGCCGCTCCCGCACAAACACCACCAGGATGGCCGCCAGGATCAACACCGGCCAGGAGCCGGTTTCCATGAACGGCGTGTTGCCGGTGGCCGTGCGTATCTCCCCGGTCAGGGTGGCTTTCTCGAAATGGGGCACCCGGCCGGTGATTCGGCCCTTCTCGTCAATGACGGCGGTCACGCCGTTGTTGGTGCCGCGAATCATGTAGCGGCCGGTTTCCAGGGCGCTCATCCGGGCAATCTGCAGGTGCTGCAGAGGCCCGATGGAATCCCCGAACCAGCCGTCGTTGCTGATGGTGACCAGCAAACCGGCGCCCCGGCTGTTAGCGGCCACGAAATCCGGGTAAGCCACTTCGTAGCAGATGAAGGGCCGCACCTTGATGCCGTTGGCTTCCAGGGGCTTCTGGTAGGCCGGGCCCCGGCTGAAGCTGCTCATGGGCAGATCAAAGAAGCCGATCAGCCCCCGCAACACGCTCTCCATGGGGACATACTCACCGAAAGGCACCAGCTTCTGCTTGTAATACATGCCATCGCCGTTGCCGATGGCCATGATGCTGTTGCGGTAGGTGAAACCGTCTTTTTCCTCGCTGTAGCCATACCAGGGAATGCCGGTGATCAGCGTGCTGTGTTCGCCCAACTGCTGGCGGATTTCCTCAATGATCGGACCGGCTTCGTCCTGGGGCAGGGGGATAGCGGTTTCCGGCCACAGGATCAGGTCTTTGTCCCAGTGGTCGGCCGTCATGGTCAGGTAAGTGACAATCTGGTGCTTGAGGAATTCCGGGTCCCATTTGATCAGCTGCGGAATGTTGCCCTGCATGGCGGCAAAGGACACCGGCTTGTCGCTGAGGGTGGTCCAGGCGACGCGATTCAGGGTCGGTGCCGCCAGCCAGGGTGCCAGGGCTAGTACGGCCACCAGCAGGGCGGGGTGGGGGCGTTTCTGCAACGCCAGCCAGAGCACGGCGTAGGCGGCAGCGCCGGTGGCGGTAATCCAAAGGGTGATGCCGTGCACCCCGGTCACCGGCGCCAGCCCGGCCAGGGGGCCGTCGGTGTGCGCCGTGCCGAGGTAGAGCCACGGGAAGCCCGTGAGCAGCCAGCTGCGCAGCCAATCTCCGAGCACCCAGGCCGCGGGAAACAGGATCAGCCGGCGAATCCGGCTGGTGCGGGCCAGCCGGCCCCAGAACCAGAACGTGAGGCCGTGAAACAGGGCCAGGCCCGCCACGAACAGGACCGTCAGCAGAATGGCCACCGGCACAGAGGTGTTGCCGTACTGGCTGATGCTGATGTACACCCAGCTCGCGCCGCTGGCAAACAGGCCCAGACCGGTCAGCCAGCCGGCGCGAAACAGCCGCGCGGAATCCATGGGCACGGTGACCAGCAGAATCACCAGGATCGACACCGGGCCGAGCCACCATTGGTTGAACGGCGCGAAGGTGAGAGTCTGGGCGGCGCCGGCGCACAGCAGCGCCAGCGCGGCCAGCCAGGGGTTTCGATTCAGGGCGGATTCGGGGGCGGAGACCTCAGGCGTCACTTCGGGTTACCTGCAACAGACGGATCACGCGGTTATCGGCGTTGGCAATGGTAAAGCTCAGGCCGCCAAACGCAACCGTTTCGCCCCGTCTGGGCAGGTGTCCGAACTCTTTGAGCACCACGCCGCCGATGGTGTCGAACTCTTCCTCGTCGAGTTCGGTGCGGAAAAACTCGTTGAAGTCTTCCACCGGCGTGACCGCCTTGACCGCATAGATGCCGTCGCCCCGGGCCTTGATGTTGGTCTCTTCGTCGACGTCGTGCTCGTCTTCGATTTCGCCAACAATCTGCTCCAGTACGTCTTCAATGGTGACCAGGCCGGCGGTACCGCCGTACTCGTCCACCACGATGGCCATGTGGTTGCGGTTCTCCTTGAATTCCTTGAGCAGCTGGTTCAAGCGCTTGCTCTCGGGCACGAAGGTTGGCGGCCGCAAGACTTCGCGAATGCGGGTCCAGTTCAGGTCGTTGTTCAGGGCCAGGGGCAGGAGGTCCTTGGCCAGCAAAATGCCGATGACGTCGTCCTGGCTGTCGCCGGTCACGGGGAAGCGGCTGTGGGCGGAATCCATGATCTCGGCGAGAAACTCCCGGGGGTCCTGGGACGCCTTGACGGTGATCATCTGGGAACGGGGGATCATGATTTCGTCGACGCGCATGTCGATGACCTGCATGGCGCCTTCGATGATGCTCATGGCATCGACATCGATGATGTTCTGGGACTCGGCGTCCCGGAGGATTTCCAGCACGTCCTCAACGGACTCCGGCCCGCTGGAGAAGGCCTGGGATATAC
The DNA here is from genome assembly GCF_037080155.1 of Marinobacter sp. C2H3. Taxonomy (NCBI): domain Bacteria; kingdom Pseudomonadati; phylum Pseudomonadota; class Gammaproteobacteria; order Pseudomonadales; family Marinobacteraceae; genus Marinobacter; species Marinobacter sp. C2H3. The sequence goes on from NZ_JBBBNZ010000001.1 coordinate 972,915, forward strand.
GTTCCAGCCAGGACTTGCCGCCCTGGCTGCGACTCGACGGATCGTCGCTCATGAGTCTGGTTCCGTTTCCTCTGTCTCATAGGGATTGGGGTAGCCCAGCTGATGCATCAGCCGGATCTCGAGGTTTTCCATGACCTCGGCATCGTCGTCGTCCACATGGTCGTACCCTTGGAGGTGCAACATGCCATGTACGACCATATGCGCCCAATGGGCTTCTGGTGTCTTTCGCTGTTGTTCGGCCTCATGGGCAACAACGGGCGCGCAAATGACGAGATCTCCCGCCAATGGCACCGTTATACCCGCTGGTGCTTCAAATGGGAAGGACAGTACGTTGGTGGGTTTGTCCTTGCCCCGGTACTCGTGGTTCAGGGTCTGGCTTTCCAGGGCGCCGACGATGCGGATGGTGACCTCGGACGGCGAGTCTCCCAGCCAGGCCGCGCCGGCCCAGCGTTCGAACAGGGCAGCCGTTGGTACGCCGTCGCCTTCATAAACGTTCTGCAGATCGACGATCAGCTCGCTCATGGCCGGTTGCCACTGCCGTCGTCAAGGGCATCGTAGGCTTCAACAATGCGCTGTACCAGGGGGTGGCGCACCACATCCCGAGCATCGAACCGGGTGAAGCCAATGCCGGGCACCTTGCTGAGAACGCCGGCAGCGTGGATCAGACCGGAGTTCTGTCCCCGGGGCAGGTCCACCTGGGTGGTGTCGCCGGTGATGACGGCGGTTGAGCCGAAGCCGATCCGGGTGAGGAACATTTTCATCTGTTCCCGGGTGGTGTTCTGGCTTTCGTCGAGAATAATAAACGAGTTGTTGAGGGTGCGACCGCGCATGAACGCCAGCGGTGCAATCTCAATCACGCTTTTTTCGATCAGCCGGGTGACCTGGTCAAACCCGAGCATCTCATAGAGCGCGTCGTACAGAGGCCGCAGGTAGGGGTCCACTTTCTGGGCCAGGTCGCCGGGGAGGAAGCCGAGCTTTTCGCCCGCTTCCACCGCCGGCCGCACCAGCAGGATGCGTTTGACCTGTTCGTCCTTGAGGGCTTCCACCGCGCAGGCCACCGCCAGCCAGGTCTTGCCGGTGCCGGCCGGCCCGATGCCGAAATTGATGTCGTGGGTGCGGATGCTGTGGACGTACTTCTGCTGGTTCCGACCCCGGGGCTTGGCGGTGAGCTTCGGGGTTTTGATGACGGTCACGTGGCCCTCGTCAAAGGGCACGTCGTCCGGCAGGCGCTCCAGCCCGGTCTCGCGGATGAACAGGTGCACGGTGTCCGCCGGGATGTCGTCGGTGGCGTCGGTTTCCCGGTACATGTGCCGGATGACTTCGGTGGCGGCGGCGACGTTTTCGGTAGCGCCCTCTACCCGGAAATGATGCCCGCGCCGGCCCACTTTGACCTCGAGGCGCTTTTCGATCATTTTCAGGTGTTCATCAAACTGCCCGCACAGGGTGGCCAGACGCTTCTGGTCTACCGGGTGCAGGTCGAATTGTCTTGAGTCGTTGGCGTTCAAAACTGCTCCGTTTTGGTTTACTCCCTTTTTTGGGTTCGGGAGTGCGATTTTCTCATGTTCGGCTAACGGACAAGGGAAGGGCGGACGTTCCCCTTTTCATGTTATGTGCAGGCCCGGATACTGAAAAACAAGTAGGTCGGATAAGCCGAGTCAACAAGGGGTCAGATGAGTTTCATCTGACCCCGTTTTCGCCGGTCGGCACCAGAGTCAGAACCTGGGGTCAGATGAAAGCCTTCATCTGACCCCTGATCTCGACCCCCGATCTCGACCCCCGATCTCCAAGTGCCGAATCCAGACGCTTAGGAAACCAGGCTTAAAACAACGCCGAATCAACCGGCACACCGCGTAGGGAATTGGGATACGCCTCCACAATCTCCACATCAATAAAGTGCCCCACCACCTCGGGATTCTCATGGCGGAAGTTGACGATGCGGTTGTTTTCGGTGCGGCCCGCATATTCGCCCGGGTCTTTCTTGGAGAGGCCGGTCACCAGGATGCGCTGGGTGCTGCCCACCATCTTACGGCTGATGTCCATGGCCTGCTGGTTGATGCGCTGCTGGAGGATCGCCAGGCGCTGCTTCTTGACCTCCATCGGAGTGTCGTCCGGCAGGTCCGCGGCCGGGGTGCCGGGGCGGGCGCTGTAGACGAAGCTGAAGGAGACGTCGAAGCCGATGTCGTTGATCAGCTTCATGGTGTCTTCAAAATCCTTTTCGGTTTCCCCGGGAAAGCCGATGATGAAGTCGGAGGAAAAGCTGATGTCCGGGCGGATCTTGCGCAGGCGGCGCAGCTTGGATTTGTACTCCAGCGCGGTGTGGCCCCGCTTCATCGCCGCCAGGATGCGGTCGGAGCCGCTCTGGACCGGCAGGTGCAGGTGGCTGACCAGCTCCGGAACCCGTTCGTAGACGTCGATCAGGGCGTCGCTGAACTCCACCGGGTGGGAGGTGGTGTAGCGGATGCGGTCGATGCCGTCGATGGTGGCGATCAGTTCGATCAGCTCGGCCAGGTCCATGACGTCGCCGTCATGGGTTTCGCCCCGGTAGGCGTTGACGTTCTGGCCCAGCAGGTTCACTTCCCGCACGCCCTGGTCTGCCAGGTGCGCCACTTCGGCGATCACGTCGTCCACCGGGCGGCTGACTTCCTCGCCCCGGGTATAGGGCACCACGCAGAAGGTGCAGTATTTGCTGCAGCCTTCCATGATGGAGACAAACGCGGACGGGCCGTTGGCGCCGGGCTCCGGCAGGTTGTCGAATTTCTCGATTTCCGGGAAGCTGACGTCCACCACGCCCACGCCGTTCCCCTTGGCGCGGACTTCGGTGATCATGTCCGGCAGGCGGTGCAGGGTTTGCGGGCCAAACACCATGTCCACGTAGGGCGCCCGGTCGATAATCGCCTGGCCTTCCTGGCTGGCGACGCAGCCGCCCACGCCGATGATCAGTTCGGGCTTTTTGCTTTTGAGACCTTTCCAGCGGCCGAGCTGGTGGAACACTTTTTCCTGGGCTTTTTCCCGGATGGAACAGGTGTTCAGCAGCAGAATGTCGGCGTCTTCCGGGCTGTCGGTCATTTCGACGGCGTCGCCGGTCTTGAGCAGATCGGCCATGCGGGCGGAATCGTACTCGTTCATCTGGCAGCCGTGGGTTTTGATGTACAGCTTCTTGGCCATGGGTCTCACGAACTCTGGGGTTTGGCGCCGGGGTGCGGGAGCAGTACGTCGGGCGCTGAAAAATGGACTGCGTATTATAACGGCGTGTCTAAAGTTCAACCACCGTTGTCTCGGTAATCCCGGGACGGCTGTGTGTTATTATTCGCGCCTTCGCAAATTTGGTGCATGAAGGGCTGTGGCGGTGGCTTTCCAGAACACGCTGTGATTACTTCCATGTACGCTCTGCTCCGCCATCCATGGCTCCGCAAGGTTTTGGAAAGCCACCGCCACAGCCCTTCCCGAACGCTTCGTTGGCCTAGGTTTTACAAATATGACTCCCGAACGCCTTGCCCGCATCAAGCAGGTTCTCGACACCCGCCAACCCGATCTCCGGGTGCTCACCGATCAGGTCCATAAGCCCCGCAACCTGTCAGCCATTATCCGCTCCTGCGATGCGTTTGGGGTGTCCGACATGCACGTGGTCTGGCCCCGGGAAGGGTTCCGCGCGTTCCGAAAGACGGCGGGCGGCAGTTTTCACTGGGTGACGACCCACACCCATCCGACCATGGATGAGGCCGTGTCGGCGCTTAAGGCGCAGGGCCACAAACTCTATGCGGCTCAGCTGTCTGATCGGGCAGTGGATTTCCGGGATGTGGACTACACCGTGCCCTGTACCATCATCATGGGTAATGAGGTCGACGGCGTGAACCCGGTGACGGCGGCGCAGGCGGATGAGCACATCGTGATCCCGATGATGGGCATGGTGGAGTCGCTGAACGTGTCGTCGGCGTGCTCGATTATCCTGTCGGAAGCCCAGCGGCAGAGAAAGCTCGCCGGGATGTTCGACCACCGGCGTATGCCGGACGAGGAATACCAGCGGCTGCTGTTCTGCTGGTGCCAGCCCACGGTGAAGCGCTACTGCGATGACCGGAACCTGCCGTACCCGCCGATTGATCCCGAGACCGGCGAGCTGGTGGACGGCGTAGGCTGGATGCAGGGGGTTCGGGAGCTGCGGGCGAACCGGCCCCGGTGGCAGGGGCCGGCTGACGGTGAGGTTGAAAACGGGGTCATGAAGACGGGGTCAGATGAGATTCATCTGACCCCTGACTCCGATGTCTGCCGGTGAAACGGGGTCAGATGAGTCTCATCTGAGCCCTGCCCCTTAACCCCACCCCGGGACCCGCCCGCCAAGCTAAACGGCAGAGCGGTCCATCACCCGTTCAGCCAACCAATCACTCCTCCCGAGTCTCCAGATACCGCTGCAACTGCTCCCGCAACGCCTTGGGCAGCCGGGTAATGGTCAGCGCGTCCTTGTCGCGGTCGTAATAGACCGCCTGATTCACCAGATCGGAGGAGAACGACACGCTCATGCCGCCGCCGGAACCGGCGATGCGGACCAGTTTCTTGACCTTGCGGTGGTCCGGATGCAGCACGCCCGTCTCGGGCAGCTCGGTGGTCTGGCTGGCAAACTCCCGGAAGCGTTCCGGCTGGCTCTCATCCAGGTAGCTGGACAGGGCGTTGATGTCCACCGGCTCGCCCAGGGCGTGCTGATCCTTGCAGAATTCGTAGGCCCGGTTGCGCACCTCACCGGCCTTTTCCGGGGCGCTGTTCTTGGCGAAGGCTTCCACCGCGTCCAGGAACGTCACCGTCTCCTTTTCCACATCCACGCTGTTGGTAAACCCGCACAGGCGAATGAACAGGTCACCGGGATCGCCGGTGCCGCGGCCGTGGAGCAGGGTGAGGTAGTTGGCGCCAGGGGAGTCGCCGCGCCAGTCGTCCAGTTCGATGCGCAGGGCCAGGTTGAGGCGGGACAGGCTCAGCACCTCGGTGGTGTCCAGTCGCTGGCTGCCGTCGAAGCGCAAGGCGCTGTCGGTCTCGGCGATGAACAGGTAGACCACCTCGGCGTCGGCGAGGGCGTCGTGCACCACCACCAGGTGGCCATCAAACTCTTCCTGGCTGGTATTGAGCAGTTCCTGCCACTGGCCAAACACGCGGTCGGTGAGGGCGGTGAAGGTCTGCTTCTCTTCCAGGTAATCCTTCAGCCAGGCGCTGAACGGGCACTCGCCAAGGTCCTCGGAGAAGCGGCCGTATTTCTTGCCCGGCTTGCTGTTGAACAGCCGCTTCATCTGTTTGTGCAGCCCTTCGTAGTCGCCGCCGGGTTCCTGCAGAGGTTCCCCGGCCACGAGGCGGGCGGGTTGGCCCGGCTGGTACTGGCTGGCGAAGGCGGTGCGCAGGTGTCTGATGGCCATGGGTGGCGTCTCCGTAGCGTGTGATAGGGCGTTCTGGACGGGCGGGATTCTGCCACAGAAACCTCCGGGGATAAAAAAAGACCCCGAGCCATCGGACGATGACGCGGGGTCCTTTTCAGGCCGACAGGTGTGGCGGCCGTGAGCCGCCGCCGGATCAGAGCCGCTTGCCGGTGGTCAGGCTTTTGAGCAGGCCAGCCACTGCCTCGGGAATGCCGGCGTCGGCGTCCGCCGTGGCGCTTGCGTGGGCGATGTCGGTGCCGAGGTTCACGGCAATGGCGATCAGGCCATGGGCCATCAGCAGCTGAGCCACGCGACGGCGCTCGTCGGCGTCGCCGGTGTTTTCCTCGGAGACCACGACCGCGGTCTTGCCGAGATCAAACAGCGCCCGCTCAACGGCCAGCGCCAGTTTGGGTGCCTGGCTGCCGTTGCAAGCGATGATGACCGGCTTCTGAGCCAGGCGACGAGCCCGCTCGTCTGGGGTCACCGGGTCCAGGGACTCGACGCCATCCGTCCGGCCCTCGATCATGCCGGCGCCGACGGTGACGTTGGTCAGTCGATCGATAACAATGAAGCTGCCGGTGCTGTGCTGGCGCGGGTAGGCGTCGAACGCCACCGGCTGATTCAGGGTGAGCTCACACAGGCCGATCTCGTTCAGGGCCAGTTGGCCCGGTTCAGGGCGTTGCTCCAGGGTATTCACATCGGTCTGGTGGAGGATCGTCTTGACCGTGCCGGAGGTGTAGTTCGGGCCCAGCTTGATGTCATACAGCCGCCCGGTCTCCAGTGGCGCATCCGTCATCCAGACGATGTTGGCCCGGAACCGGTTGGCTACATCGGGCTCGTCGCCGACCTTGACCAGCATGTCGCCCCGGCTGACGTCGATTTCGTCTTCCAGGGTGAGGGTGACCGCCTGATCGATGTAGGCCTGGTCAAGGCTGCCGTCGAAAGTGACGATCTCTTTCACTGTGCTGGTGCGGCGGGACGGCAATGCCATCACCGCATCGCCCGGACGAATGACACCGGAGGCGATGGTGCCGCAGAAGCCCCGGAAATTCAGGTTCGGCCGATTGACGTACTGTACCGGGAAGCGGAAGTGCTCCAGGTTCTTGTCCCGGGACACCTGCACCGTCTCCAGGATTTCCATCAGCGGCTGACCGTCGAACCAGGGCGTGTTTTCACTCCGGCTTACGACGTTGTCGCCTTCCAGGGCCGACATCGGCACGAAGCGGATATCCTTCAGGCCCAGCTTGGCGGCAAACGCCAGGTAGTCGTCCCGGATCTCGTTGAAGCGGTCTTCGCTGAAGTCCACCAGGTCCATCTTGTTCACCGCCACCACGATGTGGCGGATGCCCAGGAGCGAGGCGATGTAGGAGTGCCGCCGGGTCTGGGTCAGTACGCCATAACGGGCGTCGATCATCAGGATCGCCAGTTGCGCGGTGGACGCGCCGGTGGCCATGTTGCGGGTGTACTGCTCATGGCCCGGGGTGTCGGCAATGATGAACTTGCGCTTGTCGGTGGAGAAATACCGGTAGGCCACATCAATGGTGATGCCCTGTTCCCGCTCGGCCTGCAGGCCGTCCACGAGCAGGGCCAGGTCCAGCTTCTCGCCGGTGGTGCCCATTTTGGCGCTGTCGGATTTCAGGCTGGCCAGGTGGTCTTCATAAATCATCTTGGTGTCGTGCAGCAGGCGCCCGATCAGGGTGCTCTTGCCGTCGTCGACGCTGCCGCAGGTCAGAAGGCGCAGCAGTTCCTTGTTTTCGTGCTGTTTCAGGTAGGCCTGAATGTCGTTGGCGATCAGCTCGGACGTGTGGGACATCAGAAGTAACCCTCGCGCTTTTTCTGTTCCATGGAGCCGGCCGAATCGTGGTCAATCACCCGGCCCTGGCGCTCAGAGGTCTTGGTCAGCAGCATTTCCTGGATGATGTCGGTCAGCGTGGCCGCTTCCGACTCCACCGCGCCGGTCAGCGGGTAGCAGCCGAGGGTCCGGAAACGCACGGATTTCATCATCGGTGTCTCGCCTTCTTTCAGCGGCATCCGGTCGTCGTCCACCATGATCAGCGTGCCGTCCCGCTCCACCACCGGGCGTTTGGCGGCGTAATACAGGGGCACGATTTCGATGTTTTCCAGGTAGATGTATTGCCAGATGTCCAGCTCGGTCCAGTTGGACAGGGGAAAGACGCGAATGCTTTCGCCCTTGTTAACCTTGCCGTTATAGATGTTCCAGAGCTCCGGACGCTGGTTTTTCGGGTCCCAGCGGTGGTTTTCGTCCCGGAATGAGTACACGCGCTCCTTGGCGCGGGATTTTTCCTCGTCCCGGCGGGCGCCCCCGAACGCGGCGTCGAACTTGTACTTGTTCAGCGCCTGCTTGAGGGATTGGGTTTTCATGATGTCGGTGTGCTTGGCGCTGCCGTGGGTGAACGGCCCTACGCCCTGTTTCACGCCTTCCTCGTTGATGTGCACGATCAGGTCCAGATCGTGCTCCCGGGCCATCCGGTCCCGGAATTCGATCATTTCCCGGAATTTCCAGGTGGTGTCCACGTGCAGCAGGGGGAAGGGCAGCTTGCCTGGGAAAAAGGCCTTGCGCGCCAGGTGCAGCATGACCGCCGAGTCCTTGCCGATGGAATACAGCATGACCGGGTTGTCGAATTCCGCCGCGACTTCCCGAATGATGTGGATGCTCTCGGCTTCCAGCTGCTTCAGGTGTGTGAGGTTATAGATGCTCATGGTCGTCCATTGCCGTTTGGCCGTTGTGGCTGGAGTCGTTCAGAGCTGAACTATACCAGAGCCATTCACGGCATAAGAAGGCCCGAACCTAGAGCATTGTGTTATAAACCTATAGCGCGTCCATTGATCCGGCGCGGGACACCGTGACGGCCTGGGGAAGTCGGGGGCGGCCCGGCGATGAAGGGGCGGTGTGGCGATTAAGGCAATTTACCGGTTGCTGCAGCTTTCCGTGAGCAGGGTAGAAACGTAGCGGTCCACGTAGTCGAATCCGTTACCCTCGAACTCGGCAAACTGGATGCCGACATGGAACTCGTCCCTCGCGACCCGTCGCAGGTGAACGATATTGCCGTCGGCGACAATGGCGACCGGCTGGGTGGGCAACACCGGCACGGAGAAGCGGGTGCGCACCGGAATCCATTGCCCCGGTACGGGTGCCGCCTGACGCGGCAGCAGTTGTCTGACCGTTTGCATGTTACAGGAGATCATCACGCCGCTGCGGGACAGATTGGCCACCGCGCAGGTGAGGGATTCGCCATCCGGCTTTTCAATGGTGATGTCGGTGGCGACGTCCACGCGCTGCTGGTTGCGAAGATTGGGTTTCGCTGCGAGGTTCTTCATTCTGACTCTTCTGGCGTGGCCCGTCTGAAAAGAAGCGACCTTACCCATTTCATTCCTTCCAGATAAAAAGACTGACAACACCAAAGTTTAGGTGTTTGTTTTGTGTACAGCAAGAGGTCTGTATCCTATAGCGGTGAATTCGTAGCTGAATCCGGCGCCGCCGCTGGGGTAAACTGCGGGGCCGAATTCACCCATTTTCTTGCAACAGGGACGGCGAGGCCGTTCCGGGAATCCTGATCGCATCATGACCGATACACGCCAGATCTCCGTCGATGGAAACGCCAGCAGCACCGGCGGCAAAGTGGGTTTTATCAGCCTGGGTTGCCCCAAGGCCCTGGTGGACTCAGAGCGCATCCTGACCCAGCTTCGCCTCGACGGCTACGACGTCGTCCCCAGCTATGACGACGCGGATATCGTCGTGGTCAACACCTGCGGCTTTATCGACGCTGCCAAGCAGGAGTCACTGGATGCGATCGGCGAGGCGCTGAGCGAAAACGGTAAGGTGATCGTCACCGGTTGCATGGGCGTCGAGGCGGATCGCATCCGGGAGGCCCACCCGGGCGTCCTCGCGGTGTCTGGCCCCCACGCCTACGAGGAAGTGGTCGGTGCCGTCCATCAATATGTGCCTCCGAAAAAGCAACACGATCCGTTTGTCGATCTGGTTCCGCCCCAGGGCATAAAACTCACGCCGCGGCATTACGCCTACCTGAAAATTTCCGAGGGCTGCAACCACCGTTGCACCTTCTGCATCATCCCGTCGATGCGGGGCGATCTGGTGAGCCGTCCGATCGGCGATGTGATGGACGAGGCGCAACGCCTGGTGGATGCCGGCGTCAAAGAGCTGCTGGTGATCTCCCAGGATACGTCCGCCTACGGTGTGGACACCAAGTACCGCACCGGCTTCTGGCAGGGACGCCCGCTGAAAACCAAGATGCAGGCGCTGTGTGAGGCCCTGGGCGATCTCGGCGTCTGGGTACGGCTGCACTACGTGTACCCGTACCCGCATGTGGACGACATCATCCCGCTGATGGCCGAGGGCAAGATCCTGCCGTACCTGGACATTCCGTTCCAGCACGCCAGCCCGAAGGTGCTGAAGGCGATGAAGCGGCCGGCCCACGATAGCAAGACACTGGAGCGGATCCGCAAATGGCGGGAGATCTGCCCGGACCTGACCATCCGGTCGACGTTCATCGTTGGCTTCCCCGGCGAGACGGAGGAGGACTTCCAGTACCTGCTCGACTGGCTGGATGAGGCGCAGCTGGACCGGGTGGGGGCGTTTACCTACAGCGCGGTTGACGGTGCCAAGGCCAACGAGCTTGAAGGTGCGGTTCCTGAGACGGTTAAGGAAGAGCGCCTCGCTCGTTTCATGGAGAAGCAGGCGGAGATTTCAGCGGCCCGCCTGCAGGCCAAGATCGGCAAGACCATCGATGTCCTCATCGACGAAGTGGACGAAGAAGGCGCGATTGGCCGCTCCAAGGCGGATGCGCCGGAGATTGACGGCATGGTGTATCTGAACGGCGAAACCGGTCTGGCGCCGGGCCAGATCGTACAGGCGGTGGTGGAGCACGCCGACGAGCATGATCTTTGGGCTCGGCTGGTTTGATCGAGAGTTGCTGCGTCCGGCGTAATGCCCGCGCCTTTAGATTGTGGGAGAGCGCCCTGGCGGGTGGCGCCTCCCAAAAAACGCTCCTTCGGCCATCCATGGGCGCTTGAGCTCCGCCATCCCTGGCTCCGCACATTTTTGGGAGGCGCCACCCGCCAGGGCTTGTTAGCCCTATCGTGCCTAAATTGTGCGTTGAAGAATGGAACGAGTGCGGACCCGTCCGCGACGTGTTTAGACGGGCAGCCTCAACTTTCTCTATCCAGTGTTCCGTTTCCTGTCTTTCAACTGGCGGTTACTCCGAAGCTCAACCGTGCGGGTGGGTCAGGCCTTCCAAAACTGTGCGGCGCCAGGGATGGCGCCGCTCAAGCGTCACAGGGACGTGCCGAAGGAGCGGGTTTTGGAAGGCCTGACCCACCCGCGCGCCGCAACCAGCCAAAAAGCCCAGTAACAGCCGGCAGGCTGGTATCGAGCCTAAAGGAAAAACGTCAGCCCCCCAGCTTCTTCACCAGAATCTCGTTGAACAGCTTGGGGTTGCCCTGGCCCTTGGAGGCCTTCATCAGCGGTCCCATGAAGCCGCCGAGCATCTTCTTGCGCTTCTTCGGGTCTTCCTCGTTCTGGTACTGGGCCACCTGATCCGGCATGCCGGCCAGCACCTCATCCACCATCGACTCCAGGGCGCCGGTGTCCGACACCTGCTTCAGGCCCTTGGCCTCGATGATCGCGTCCACGTCGTCGTGCTCGCCCGCCCACAGCGCTTCAAACACCTTCTTGGCGCCAGCGGAGGACAGTGTGTTGTCAGCGATGCGAGTGACGAGGGCACCGAGTTGCGCGCCGGTGATCGGGGCCTCGGCCACGGAGGTTTCTTCCGCGTTCAGGCGGGCGGAAAATTCGCCCTGAATCCAGTTGGCGGCCAGCTTGGCGTCCTTGCCGTGCTCCACGGTTTGCTCGAAGAACGCGGCCAGTTTGGCGTCCGCGGCCAGGATGCCGGCGTCGTAGTCGTTCAGGCCGTACTGGTCCTTGAAGCGGGCCTTGCGGGCGTCCGGCAGCTCCGGCAGGCGGCTGCGGGCGTCTTCGATGAAGGCGTCGTCGATCTCCACCGGCAGCAGGTCCGGGCAGGGGAAGTAGCGGTAATCGTTGGCTTCTTCCTTGGTACGCATGGAACGGGATTCGTCGCGGTCGCCGTTGTACAGGCGGGTTTCCTGCACGATGGTGCCGCCGTCTTCCAGGATGTCCATCTGCCGCTCCACCTCGTGGGCGATGGCCTGTTCCATGAACCGGAAGGAGTTCAGGTTTTTGGTCTCGGTGCGGGTGCCCAGGGTGTCCGAGCCTCTCGGCTTCAGGGAGATGTTCACGTCAAAGCGCATGGAGCCCTGGGACATGTCGCCGTCGCAGATGCCCAGCGAGGTGACGATGCTGTGCAGCTTCTTGGCGAAAGCGACGGCCTCCTCGGCGCTGGTCATGTCCGGCTCGGTGACCACCTCGATCAACGGCGTGCCGGCCCGGTTCAGGTCGATGCCGGACATGCCGTGATAATCCTCGTGCAGGGATTTGCCGGCGTCCTCTTCCAGGTGGGCGTGGTGAATGCGCACGCGCTTGGTGCGGCCGCCGGCCAGGTCGATGTCCACGTAGCCGGGGCCGACGATCGGCTCGGCCAGCTGGGTGGTCTGGTAGCCTTTCGGCAGGTCCGGGTAGAAGTAGTTTTTGCGCTCAAACACCGAACGGCGCCCGATCTCGGCGTTGGTGGCCAGGCCGAACATCACCGCGTAGCGGAACGCCTGTTCGTTGGGCACCGGCAGGGTGCCGGGCATGGCCAGATCCACGGCGTTGGCCTGGGTGTTGGGCTCGGCGCCAAAGGCGGTGCTGGAGCCCGAGAAAATCTTGGTCTGGGTGGCGAGCTGAACGTGAATTTCCAGCCCGATCACGATATCCCACTGCATGTGTTCGTCTCCTAGTCCGGGCTTATTGGGGTTCACGCTGGTGCCAGTCGGTCACCTGCTGGAATTGATGCCCCGCATTCAGCAGGCGCGCCTCGGAGAAATAATCCCCGATGATCTGCAGCCCAACGGGCAGGCCGTCCACAAACCCCGCCGGCACGGACATGGCCGGCAATCCCGCCAGGTTGATGGCGATGGTGAACACGTCCTCCAGATACATGGTGACCGGGTCGGTGGTCTTCTCACCCTGACGGAACGCCGGGGAAGGGGTGACCGGGCTCATCAGCACGTCCACCTCTTTGAACGCGTTGATGAAATCCTGCTGGATCAGCCGGCGCACTTTCTGTGCCTTGAGGTAGTAGGCGTCGAAATAGCCGGCGGACAGCGCGTAGGTGCCCACCAGAATCCGCCGTTTGACCTCCTCGCCAAAGCCCTCGGCCCGGGTGCGGGTATACATGTCCATCAGGTCTTTCGGCTCGGCGCAGCGGTAGCCGTAGCGCACACCGTCAAACCGGGACAGGTTGGCCGAGGCCTCCGCCGGGGCAATCACGTAGTAGGCGGCAATGGCCAGTTTGGCGTTCGGCAGGGAGACTTCTTTTACCGTCGCTCCCAGCTTCTCGTATTCCCGCACCGCGTTGCGCACCTGCTCCTCCATGGCGGGGGAGAGCTGGTCGCTGAAATACTCCTTCGGCAGGCCAATCTTCAGGCCCTTGAGCGGCTCGTTCAGGGTGGCGGTGTAGTCCGGCACGTCCCGGTCGATGGAGGTGGAATCCTTCGGATCATGGCCCGCCATCACGTTCAGCATCAGCGCCGCGTCTTCTGCCGTGCGCGCCATGGGCCCGCCCTGATCAAGCGAGGAGGCAAAGGCAATCATGCCGTAGCGGGACACCCGGCCATAGGTCGGCTTCAAGCCGGTAATGCCGCATAACGCCGCCGGCTGGCGAATGGAACCGCCGGTGTCTGTGCCGGTCGCCGCCGGTACCAGGCGCGCTGCTACGGCTGCTGCCGAGCCGCCAGACGAGCCGCCCGGTACCCGCTTGTCACCGCTGGACAGTCCCCAGGGGTTGGTGACCGCGCCATAAAAACTGGACTCGTTGGAAGACCCCATGGCGAATTCGTCCATGTTGGTCTTGCCCAGGCACACCGCGCCGGCGGCCTTGAAATTGGCCGTCACGGTCGCGTCATACGGTGGCACAAAGTTGTCCAGCATCTTCGAACCGCAGGACGTGCGAATGCCGCTGGTGCAGAAAATGTCCTTGTGGGCAAACGGCACCCCGGTCCACACCGTGGCCTTGCCGGCGGCGCGCATCTCATCGGCGGCCTTCGCCTCTGCGAGGGCCTGTTCTTCAGAGATGGTAATAAAACTGTTGTACTTGCCGTCTTCACGCTTGAGACGGTCGAGGAACTGCTGGGTCAGCTCCACGCTGGAAATTTTGCCGCTGTCCAGCTCTCTGGAAAGCTCTGCTACGGATTTGTTATGCATCGTGAATCCTGAAATCGCTGATCGTCAGAAGGCCTGCTTCAACGCCTTATACACGGCCACACCGTGCCGGCGCGTTATTCGATGACCCGGGGAACCAGATACAGCCCATCTTCCGTGGCCGGCGCGATGGCCTGGAACGCCTCCCGCTGGTTGGTCTCGGTGACCACGTCCGGGCGCAGGGTCTGCACCGCGTCCAGCGGATGGGCCATGGGGGCCACCGCCTCGGTATCTGCGGCGCCCAGCTGGTCCACCAGGTCCAGGATATTGCCGAGGTCCTTTTCCAGGGCGGAGACCTGGGCGTCGTCCACCTGAATCCGGGCAAGCACCGCTACTTTTTCGATGTCCTTGCGGGAAATGCTCACGTTGCCTCCAAAAGATGGTGCGTGAAAACTATTTAATAGAGCGGGAGTTCGGCCAAACAGACCGACGTGTCCCTTCAGCGCAATTAGCGCGGTGTTCCGGAAGCGACCATGGGTTCTGGAGGGGCTTGCGGGGCAGGCTGTCCAAAACTGTGCGAAGCCAGGGATGGCTGAGCTCAAGCGTCACAGGGACGTGCCGCCAGGAGCGGGTTTTGGACAGCCTGCCCCGCAAGCCTCTGCGCACCGTTGCTCGTCACACCTGGAACATCGTCTGTAATAAAGCCCGATATAGTACCAGAATCGGCCCACAAGTTGGCCCGCCTGCCGCAGCAAATGTGTGACAACGGTAAGCCGCGGGCCCCGATGGCGCCTTGCCTGAGTAGGTGCTCACTGCTAAAGTTGCCGCATTCTTCTCCGCAACCGCAACGCTCAGGTTGAAACTACACGAATGTTAATCAAACGACTCCGAGGCATCTTCTCCAGCGACCTTTCCATCGACCTGGGTACCGCCAACACCCTGATCTACGTCCGAGAGCGGGGTATCGTCCTGAACGAACCGTCCGTTGTCGCCATCCGCACCAGTGGTTCCCAGAAAATGGTCGCCGCCGTCGGCGCCGAAGCCAAACGCATGCTCGGCCGTACTCCCGGCAATATCACGGCCATCCGCCCGATGAAGGACGGCGTGATCGCCGACTTTGTGGTCACCGAAAAAATGCTCCAGCACTTCATCCATAAAGTGCATGAGAACAGCTTCATTACCCCGAGCCCCCGCGTACTGGTGTGCGTGCCCAGCAAATCCACTCAGGTGGAACGCAAGGCCATTCGGGAATCCGCTCTGGGCGCAGGTGCCCGTGAAGTATTTCTGATTGAAGAGCCTATGGCCGCTGCCATCGGCGCCGGCCTGCCGGTGGAAGAGGCCAGCGGCTCCATGATCGTCGATATCGGTGGCGGCACCACCGAAATTGCCATCATCTCCCTGAACGGCATCGTCTACGCGGAATCGGTCCGGGTGGGTGGCGACAAGTTCGACGAGGCGATTGTCACCTACGTGCGCCGCAATTACGGCAGCCTGATCGGCGACTCCACCGCCGAGCGCATCAAGCACGAAATCGGCTGCGCCTATGAAGGTCTGGAAGTCCGGGAAATCGACGTTCGCGGCCGCAACCTGGCCGAGGGCGTTCCCCGGGCATTCACCCTGAACAGCGAAGAGATCCTCGACGCGCTTCAGGAGTCCCTGGCCCAGATCGTCCAGACCGTCAAGAGCGCCCTCGAGCAGTCCCCGCCAGAGCTGGCCTCCGATATCGCCGAGCGCGGCATCGTGCTCACCGGCGGTGGCGCGCTGCTGCGCGGGCTCGACAAACTCATCAGTGAGGAAACCGGCCTGCCGGTGATCATCGCCGAAGATCCGCTGACCTGTGTTGCCCGCGGTGGCGGCAAAGCGCTGGAAGTGATCGATCGTGGCGGGATCGGGATGTTCTCCCAGGAGGGGTAAGCCCCATGGGGAGGACGTGCCATTAAAACCATCTTCGTGCAGGGGCCGGTGCCCGGCCTCCGTCTGTTCCTGGTGGTGGTCGTGTCGGCGGCGCTGATCGTGGCGGACGGACGCTTTGGCAAGCTGTCCGAGGTTCGCAGTACCCTGGCCACCGGCCTGGCGCCGGTGTACTGGCTGGGCAACGCCCCGGCCAACCTGTCGGACTGGTTTGCCGGCCTGTTTGTCTCCAAGGACGATCTGCAGCAGGAAAACGAGGACCTTAAGGCCCGCCTGCTCATCCTGGAGCGGCGGGCGCTCAAATACGCCGCCCTGGCCTCCGAGAACAATGAGCTCCGTCAACTGCTCAATTCCGCCGAAGTGCTGGACGATCGGGTTATCGTTGGCGAAGTGGTGGGCGTGTCCCCGGATCCGTTTTCCCACGAGCTGGTGATCAACAAGGGCTCCAACGACGGCGTTCGCGAAGGGCTGGCCATTCTGGACGCCCACGGCCTCATGGGCCAGGTGATCCAGACCAGTAAGTTTACGTCCCGGGTGCTGCTGGTGTCTGACAGCAGCCACGCCGTGCCGGTGGAAGTGGTCCGTAATGGCTTGCGGGCCATCCTGCTGGGTACCGGCGACCCGAATACCCTGGATCTGGTGCATGTACCCAATACCGCGGATATCCGGACCGGCGACCTGCTGGTGAGTTCCGGGCTGGGTGGCCGCTTTCCCCGCGGCTACCCGGTGGCGGAAGTGAGCGACATTTCTCAGGAGCCCGGGGACCCGTTCGTGTCCATCAAGGCAACCCCAATGGCGGAGCTGAACCAGAGCCGCATGGTGCTGGTGGTGTTCCCGGCGCCCAAGGCCGACGGCGACCGGTCTGATCCGAACGCGTTCAACGGGGATCTGCCGCCCGCCGAAGGGGAGGCGCCGTAATGCTCTCGGTCATCAGCTACCCCCTCTTTGCGGTGTCCATCCTGCTGGCCCTGGTGTTGAGCATTTCCCTGTTCCCCTTGGACTGGCTCACCTTCCGGCCGGAATGGCTCGGGTTGATGGTGTTTTACTGGACCTTCCGGGCGCCGGGGCGTTTTGGCATCCTCCTGGCCTGGTGTCTGGGGCTGCTGCTGGATGTACTTGAATCGACGCCGCTGGGTGTCAACGGCCTGGCGATGGCGGTGATCGCCTTCCTGGTGCTGACCATGCACCAGCGCCTTCGCATGTACCCGCTGATCCAGCAGTGCCTGATGGTGTTCCTGGTGCTGGGCATCAATCAGATGCTGGTGCATTTTCTCAAGCAGCTGCTGGGCGCTGATAACACCGGTTTCAGCTACCTCTGGCCGGCGGCCACGGGCGCGCTGATCTGGCCGTTCCTCTCCGGCCTGCTGGATAACCTGAATCGGAAGCTGGGCTGATGTGGAGGCAACCCTGATGCCGCTGGTACTCGCCTCCCAGTCACCTCGCCGTGCCGATCTTCTCAAGCAGATGGGGCTCAGCTTTGAGGTTATGCCGGCCGACGTCGATGAAACGCCACGCCCCGGCGAACCGGCCGCGGAGTATGTGGCCAGGCTCGCCTGCGACAAGGCGCGGGCGGTGTCCCAGGCGCGGCCGGAGGCCTGGGTGCTGGGGTCGGATACCTCCGTGGTACTGGGCAATGAGATTCTGGGTAAGCCCGCCGATGCCGACGAAGCCCGCGCCACGCTGGCCCGTCTGTCTGGCCAGACCCACCAGGTGATGACGGCGGTGGCCCTGGCCCGGAGGCAGGATTGCCAGGTCCGGTTGGTGGTCACGGACGTGCGGTTCCGAACCCTGACGGCCGAGGAAATTCACGCCTACGTGAACAGCGGCGAGCCCATGGACAAGGCCGGTAGTTACGGTATACAGGGGCTTGGTGGTATTTTTGTCGAGTCCCTGCAGGGCAGTTACAGCGCGGTGGTCGGTCTGCCTCTGCTGGAAACGGCCGCCCTGCTCGCCAACGCCGGATGCCCGGTCTGGACCCACTGGCCACGCCATCTGGAGAGCTAAACATGAGCGAAGAAATCCTGATTAACGTGACGCCGGTGGAAACCCGGGTGGCCCTGGTCGAGAACGGCATGTTGCAGGAAGCCTACATTGAGCGGACCAGCCGCAAGGGCATTGTCGGGAATATCTACAAGGGCAAGGTCGTGCGGGTGCTGCCGGGCATGGAGGCCGCGTTTGTCGATATCGGTCTGGAGCGGGCCGCGTTTATCCACGCGTCGGATGTGATCACCGGCCAGAACGCCGGCGACGAACTGGCGGACGCCCCCAAAACCATACCGGACATCCGCACACTGTTGCGGGAAGGGCAGTCGCTGGTGGTTCAGGTCACCAAAGACCCCATCGGCACCAAAGGCGCGCGCCTGACCACCCAACTGTCCATCCCGTCCCGCTACCTGGTATTCATGCCCGGCGTCAGCCACATCGGTATTTCCCAACGCATCGAGGACGACGGTGAGCGTGAGCGCCTGAAAACCATCGTCGAGCAGGCATCCCGGGAGGATGAGGACGTAAACGGCGGCTACATCATCCGCACGGCCGCCGAGGCCGCGCCCGCCGACGACCTGATTGCCGATATGGCGTATCTCCACCGGTTGAGCCAGTCGATTGAAGAGCGGGTGGAGCGGGTGCAGGCGCCGGCTGTGGTCTATCAGGACCTGCCGCTGTTTATCCGCACCATCCGGGACCTCGTGCGCCCGCAGACCGAAAAAGTGCGCATCGACAGTCGGGAGAGCTACCAGCGCGTCATCGAGTTCGTGCAGGAGTTCGTCACGGAATTCTCCGATAAGGTGGAGTATTACCCGGGCGAGCGGCCGATTTTCGATCTGTACTCGGTTGAGGACGAAATCCAGAAGGCCCTGAGCCGAAAGGTGCAGCTCAAATCCGGCGGCTATGTGATCATCGATCAGACCGAAGCGATGACCACCATCGACATCAACACCGGCGCCTTCGTGGGGCACCGGAACCTTGAGGAGACCATCTTCAAGACCAACCTCGAGGCGGCTCGCGCGATCAGCCGGCAACTGCGGCTACGCAATCTCGGCGGCATCATCATCATTGATTTCATCGACATGGAAGACCCTGAGCACCAGCGCCAGGTGCACCGGATGCTCGAGAAGATGCTGGAGCGCGACCACGCCAAAACGAAGATCACCGGCGTGTCCGAACTGGGCTTGGTGGAGATGACCCGAAAGCGCACCACCGAGAGCCTTGGACAGGTGCTGTGCGAGCCGTGCCCGATCTGCGATGGCCGGGGTTTCCTGAAAACCGCCGAGACCGTCTGTTACGAGGTGTTCCGGGAAATCCTGCGGGTCAACCGGGCCTACGAGGCGGAAAGCTATCTGGTGATGGCCTCCCAGAGTGTGGTCGACCGCCTGCTCGACGAAGAGTCCGACAACGTTGCCGACCTGGAAACCTTCATCAGCAAGAGCATCCGCTTCCAGGTGGAACCCTTCTACAGCCAGGAGCAGTTTGATGTGGTGCTGCTCTGAGGCGGCCGGCCGCGGACGCTGACGTGCCATGGCTGCCACCGAACCCTCTCCGTCCGGCTGGGCCGCCCGCCTGGCCAGCCTGGTCTGGTGGCTGCTGCTGGCGCTGCTGTTGCTGTTTGCCCTGTACGTGGGCATTGGTCGGCAACTGACCGCCAACATCGACCGGTTCCGCGGGGATCTGGCTGAAGCACTGACCGTCCGTCTCGGCGAGCCCGTTACCGTTGGCCATCTGTCCGCCCGCTGGAACTGGCTTGACCCCACGTTTGAAGCAGAAAACATCCGCGTGGGTGAGCCGGGCGACGGCCGCGCGCCACTGCGGCTGGACAACCTGCGTATCCGCCCATCCTTTCTCGCCTCCCTGGCGCGCCAGCGTCTGGTGTTCGCCGAGTTTCAGGCCGACGGCCTGTCCCTGACGCTCAAACAGAGCGAGCAGCAAGGCCTGTCGATACGGGGGCTGGACGTGCCAACCGATGGCCAGACCCGGCTGGAAGACCTGGTGGCGGTCGCGGGCGAATGGCTGTCCGAGCCGTCGGTGCGCCTGACCCGGGTGCACCTGAGGATTCTGGACGACGCCCGAAATGCCCGTGACCTGGATATTCCCCAACTTGACCTGGTGTACCGCCGTGGCCTGTTTCGGGCCACCGGGCGGCTGTTTCAGGCAGGCACGACCCAGCAACTGGCCCGGTTCGCCCTGGTGGGCCAGCAATTTTTCCGGGGCGGTTTTAACGGACAGGTGTTTGTCGACGTCAATTCCGGTCGGCTGTTTGATGCCCTGGTGGACGGCTATCGGTGGCGCGGCCTCAGCGTGCAGGGCTTTGATCTTGGCGGGCGGGTCTGGCTGACCTTCCGGGACGGGCAACTGGAGCAGGCGAACGGCCAGGTAAAGACCCCGTACCTTCGGCTGGGCAAGGACGGCGAGACCGTGGCCACCCTGGAGGACATCCAGGCGAAGATTGGCTGGCGACGGACCGCGGATACCGGCGCCAGCGGTTTGGCATCCCTGGGTGAGTGGCACCTTCGTGACCTTCAGTGGCAGTGGAACGGAGAGCCGGTGCCGCCGTTCAGCGCCCGGCTGAGCCCGGGCCCGGCCGGTGAGGTCCGGCTGGCAGCGGATGCGGTGCCGCTGGAGCCCCTGCGTCGCCTGCTCACCACGCTGCCGGTGTTGTCGCCGGCGGTGTCGGCGGCGCTCTCCGACTACAAGCCGGCCGGCTACCTGGACGACGCCCGCCTGCGGATTCCGGGCGATGGCGACCCCGGCTTCGACCTGACCGGGGCGCTCCGGGACATTGACGTGCAAGCCCATGGCGGGGCCCCAGGGGTGTCCGGTATCAACGGCCAACTGCAGATGACGGCGGAGGGCGGCTCGGTGCGACTGTCCGACGGAGGTGGGCCAGTTGTCCTGGCGTTCCCGGATCTGTTCCAGGGACCCTGGACCTTTGACCGCCTTACCGGCACGGTCGCCTGGTCCTTTGATGGCCTCACCACCCGCGTCTTCGCGGACAACCTTGCCATGCAGTACCAGAAGGATACCGGGCTGACCGGCGCCTTTGATCTCAAGCTGGTGCAGGGCGGAGAGGACGTCCTGGGCCTGCGGATCGGCGTGGACAACGGCAACGCGGGCATGCTGGCCAGCTTCGTGCCGGTGCATCTGGTGAGCCCGGGCCTGTACCAATGGTTGACGGAATCTATCCAGAGCGCCCGGATTGTGGAGGGCGTCTACTACGGCTTTGGCCAGATTGGCGCCCAGGCACCCCGGGGCAGCTTTGACTCCTCCATGCGCTATCGGTTTGATCAGGCGACGGTTCAGTATGACAAACAGTGGCCGCCGGTGACGGAAGCCCGTGGTGAGGTGACGGTTCACAACGGCGATACCCGGGTGGCCCTGGAAGGCGGCCTCACCGGCGGGCTGACTCTGGACCCGGGGACAGTCACCGTCACGTCCGGCCCGGATGGCGGGGTGGTGGACGTTGATGCCTCCGCGTCGGTCCCGGGGGACGCGGTATCGTTCTGGCTTGATAACAGCCCGCTCGGGGGCATGGCCGGGAACTCGGTCCGGTCACTGACGCTGGACGGTCGGTTCCTGCTGGACTTGTCACTGTCGCTGCCCCTGGCCGAGGGCAAAACGCCTGTCGTTGAGGCTCGGGTACGGCCTCAGAACGCCACGGTTCGCTACCCGGAGGCGGGCCTTGCCTGGCAGTCGGTAAGCGGCGACCTGGTCTATCATTCCCGCCGGGGCTTCTCCGGCACCCCCCTCAAAGCCCGATTTCTCGGAGAGCCGGTGACCGTGTCCTTGCGCTCGGCCAGGGACGGGCTCGAGATTTCCCAGCAGGGGGCCGTGACCCTGCCCCAGGCGTTCCACCAGTGGGGTCTGCCGGGGGACCAGGGCTTCGGCCTGTCCGGCCGGATGCGCTACCGGGCCGGACTGACCGTATCCCGGGGCACCGCCTCGCCGATCACCTTTACCTCGGATTTGTCCGGCGTCGCCGTTGACTGGCCGGAGCCCCTGGGCAAGGCGGCCGCCGAGACGGCTCCGCTGACGGTGACCCTGGACCCGGCCAGCACCGATGGCCTGGCCATCGGTGCCGATTGGGGAACGCGTCTGGCCGCGGACCTGCGCTGGAAAGACACGGGGTTTGATCTGATGGTAAAGCGGCTGGCCCTGGGGGATCGCACCCTCCACCATATCGCCGTTAATGGCCTGTCCCTGCCGGACCGGTGGGTGGTCACCACCGATTCCGCCCGGGCTAAAGGCCGGCTGGTTATCCCCTCGGACGGTGGCCCGGTGGTGGCAGACTTCGAACGGGTGCATCTGCTGCGGGCGAAGTCGGACGCGACCGCCGGCAACGCGCAGGAAGAGTTGTTGACCTTTGAGGACCAGCTGCGGGCGTTCCGTAAGCTGGACATGGGCTCATGGCCGGATGTGAACGTCGCCATCGCCAGCCTGCAGATCAACGACAGCGATCTGGGGCACTGGGCCTTCCAGCTGCGCCCGGAGCCTTACCGGCTGAGGGTGATCAACATGGAGGCCCGGCTCAGTTCCCTGACCCTGCTAGGGGACCTGACCTGGAGCGTGCTCAGGGATCGGGAGATGAGCCGGTTCAAAGGCTCGATCACCGGTGGCCAGTTGGCGGATCTGAACCAGCTGTTTGGCGCGGAGATTCCGCTGACCAACAAGAAAACGGACATTGAGCTAGACATCGACTGGCCGGGCCGGCCTGACGCCTTCAGTGCCCGGAAGCTGAGCGGGTCGGTAAAAGCGAGACTGGACGACGGGGTGATCCTGCAGCAGAGCAACACCGCCCAGGTGTTCCGTATCTTCAACCTGCTCAACGCCGACACGCTGTGGCGCCGCCTCAAGCTGGATTTCTCGGACCTGTACGAGCGGGGGGTGGCCTTTGATGCGCTTTCGGGCAAGGCGCAGATTCTCAACGGTCTGGTCACCCTGGACCCCGAGGTGCAGATTGTCGGCCCCTCGGGCGCGTTCAAGCTCAGCGGCACCACCGATCTGGGCCAGGAAACCCTGGATATGAATCTGGTGGTGGTGCTGCCGCTGACCCAGAATCTGCCCCTGGCGGCGCTGCTGATGGGTGCGGCGGCCCCGGTGGGCGGGGCCCTGTTTGTGCTGGACAAACTGCTGGGTGACCCGCTCAGCAAACTGACCAGCGCCAGCTATGGCGTGACCGGCACCTGGGACGATCCGCAGGTGAAGCTGCGGCGGGTGTTCGACAACGGCCAGTAGCCGCGGACGTTACTCGACCTCGTCGATGCGCTCCCGCAGGTAGCGGAACAGCTTGCGGGCGTGGCCGGTGTTCTTCTGCTTTTCCGCGTCCCGCCGGGCATTTCGGGCCAGGTTGCGCAGGTGCTGAACGTCGGCGGACGGGCAGTAGTCAATGAATTCCGCGACCGCCGCATCGCCCTCGGTGATCATCCGGTCCCGCCAGCGCTCAGCCAGATGGTGACGCCGGGTGTGCTCGGCGCTGCCCGCGTCGAACGCGGACAGTGCCCGGTCCAGCGCCTCCACGTCGTCCTCGTGGCGAATGATCTTGCCGATGTATTGCAGGTGGCGCCGCCGGGCTTCGTTCTGCCGGATGCGGCGGGACTCCACGATGGCCGCCCTCAGCGGCTCGCTGACCGGGAGTCCGTCGAGCTGTTCGTCGCTCAGATCCAGCATGCGTTTGCCCAGATCCTGCAGGGCGTGCATCTCCCGCTTAAGCTGGGACTTGCTGGGGCCCAGATCGTCTGGATGTTCGCTGTCCATGGGGTCTGTCATTGTCGATACCGTTGCGTAAGCGGGTTATTGGTAGAACCAGGTGGCCAGCCCCAGGAACGACAGGAAGCCAACCACATCGGTGACGGTGGTCAGGATGACGCTGCCGGCCAGGGCCGGATCAATGTTGCGGGACTTCAAAAACAGGGGCAGCACGGTCCCCACCAGCGCCGCCGCCAGCAGGTTGATGATCAGCGCCGCGGCGATGATGCCGCCCAGAAGAAGATCCCCGAACCAGAGCGCCGCCGTCACGGCCACCGTCAGCGCCCAGAACACGCCGTTCAGGGCACCCACCAGGAATTCCCGGTTCAGCAGCCAGCCCACGTTGCCGGAACTGATCTGGCCCACGGCCATGCCCCGGATCACCAGAGTCAGCGTCTGGCTGCCGGCGATGCCGCCCATGCTCGCCACGATGGGCATCAGCACCGCCAGGGCCACCACTTTGCTGATGGTGCCCTCGAATAGACCGATCACCGCCGAGGCGATGAACGCCGTAATCAGGTTGATGCCCAGCCAGACGGCCCTTCGGCGCGCGGTTTTCAGCACCGGTGCAAAGGTGTCTTCGTCTTCATCGAGGCCGGCCATGCTCATCAGGGAGTGGTCCGCGTCCTCCCGGATAACGTCGACCACGTCATCGATGGTGATACGCCCGAGCAGCCGGCCCTGGTCGTTGACCACGGGCGCGGAGATCAGGTCATAGCGTTCGAACAGGGTCGCGACCTTGTCATCGGACAAGGTTACTGGAATCGGTTCGATTTCCGTATCCATGACCTCCCGCACGGTGGCGGTCGGGTTCGACACCAGGATGCGACTGATCGGCAGCACGCCAATGTAGTCGTCTTTCCGGCTCACCACCACCAGGCTGTCGGTCATCGGGGGCAGGGTACGGTGCAGCCTCAGGTAGCGCAGCACCACGTCGATGCTGATGTCCGGGCGCACCGTCACGGTGTCCGTGTTCATCAGGCCGCCGGCGGTGTCGTCCGGGTAGGACAGAACGGCCTCGACCCGCTGCCGGTCCTGCTCGTCCATGGCGTCCAGGACTTCCTGAATGACCGTGTCCGGCAATTGCTGGAGCAGGTCCGCGAGGTCGTCGGATTCGAAGTCCTCGAGCAGGCCCGCCAACTCCTGGGCGTTCAACTGGCTGAGAAAATAGCCCCGGATGTCGTCGCTGAGGTATTGCAGGACCTCGCCTTCGAGGTCTTTTTCCACCAGGCTCCAAAGCAGGGCGCGCTGACGCGGCGGCGACGATTCCAGCAGGTGGGCGATGTCGCTGGGGCTGAGGCCGCCGTTAAGGATGCGGGCAACCTGACGCAGGGCACCGCTGTCGAGGGCTTCGTTGAGCGACCGGAGACGCTGTCTGGCCTGGCTCTTTTCGAGCAGGTCGGTCACTCGCCTTCTCCGAAGTAATCGTCAATCAAGGCCACGAGGGCGGCAATGGCGTCGGACTCGTCCGGCCCCTCGGCAATCAGCTCCACGTCCGTGCCTTGGCTGGCGGCCAGCATCATCACCTGCATGATGTTCTTGGCGTCCACTTCCCGGCCGTTGCGGGCAATCCGCAGCTGGCTGTCGAAGCGGGACGCGGTGGCCACCAGCTTGGCGGTGGCGCGGGCGTGCAGGCCGAGTTTATTGATGATGGTAATGGGCCGACGAATCATGGTGCCTCAGATCTCTCCGCGGGCTTGCAAATGGGGCAGCTCGGAGTGGCGGACCTGAACGTTGGCGTACTGCGCCCGGAAATGCGCCCCCAGCTGCTCACAGATGTACACCGACCGGTGCTGGCCGCCGGTGCAACCGATGGAAATGGTCATGTAGGTGCGGTTGCTGTCGGCGAAGGAGGGCAGCCAGCGGTCCAGGAAGCCGGTGATGTCCGAGACCATGTCCCGGGTGGCCGGTTCCCGTTCGAGGAACTCGATGACCGGCGGATCAATGCCGGTGAATTTGCGCAAGCTGTTGTCCCAGTATGGGTTGGGCAGGCAGCGAACGTCGAAGACGTAGTCGGAGTCCAGTGGCACCCCGTGCTTGTAGCCGAACGACTGGAACAACAGGGCCAGCTCCTGACCCTTGCGGCCGGCGACCCGCTGCTTGATCTGGTCGCGCAGCTCGTACATGGACATGCCGGTGGTGTTGACGTACAGGTCCGCCAGCTTGGACAGCGGCTCCAGCAGCGCCTTTTCGTGGCTGATCGCTTCCCGCAGGGAGGTGCGGTCGTCACTGAGCGGGTGCTTCCGGCGGGTGGCGTGGAAGCGCTGCAGCAGGGCCTGTTCGTCCGCGTCCAGATAGATGATCTCGACGTTGACGCCGGTCTGCTGGAGCTGGGCGTAGATCTCACCAAAATTGGCGATTTCGCCGGACAGGTTGCGGGCGTCGATGCTAACCGCCATGCGGTGCAGCCGTCCGGTACTGGCCTGACTGGTGGCTTCCCGGGTCAGCGGGAACAGCAGACCGATGGGCAGGTTGTCGATGCAGTAAAAGCCCAGGTCCTCCAGTACGTGGAGGGCGGTACTTTTGCCGGAACCTGACCGGCCACTGACAATGATCAGCTTCATGTCCGGGACCCTCGTTGGTGGCCGCCTCAGGCGGCGCTGCCCGTCATCCGCTCATACAGCGTCCGGGCACTGTCGCTGGCGCGCAGCTGCTCGCAGAACGAGCGCTGGTTGAATTTCTCGGCGAGCTGGCTCAACAGCTCAAGGTGCTCGCTGGTCGCCTCTTTGGGCACGATCAGGGCAAACACCAGGTCCACCGGCTGGTTGTCGATGGCGTCAAACTCCACGCTTTCCTCAAGGGTCAGCAGGACGCCAATCACCCGGTCCAGGCCCTCAAGCCGACAGTGGGGTATGGCAATACCCTGTCCGATGCCGGTACTGCCCAGGCGCTCCCGGGCCACCAGGTTGTTGAACATCTGGGTATCATCGAGCGTTTCATCACGCTGGTGGATCTGCTCGGCGATGAACTCCAGTACCCGCTTCTTACTGGACGCGGGCACCCGGCACAGGGTCAGCTCGGGCGAGAGGATGGTGTCTATGGTCAGGGATGGGTCGCTCATGGGATCGACTGCAGTCTGGTAAAAAAAGGCTGCGGCACCTCGTCAGTGCCGCAGCGCGTTTTGTCAGCGGATCGAATGGGAAACGGCGGCGCTCAGCGCTGGCCGTTGCCGTGCATCCGCTCCACGTTCTTTTCCTTGTGCTTGAGGACCTGCCGGTCCAGCTTGTCAATCAGGGAATCGATGGCCGCGTACATGTCCTGATCTTCCGCCTTTGCATGGATTTCTCCGCCAGACACATGCATGGTGCCCTCCGCAATTTGCCGCACCTTATCCACCTCCAGGGTCACCTGGCAATTGGAGATGTGATCAAAGTGGCGCTCGAGCTTATTGAACTTTTCGATGACGTAGTCCTTCAGGGAGGGGGTCAATTCTACATGATGGCCTGAAATGTTGAGTTGCATAGGCGTCTCTCCTGTTTTACACCAATCGTTTGCGTTCATTGGAAGGCGGAATGTGCATTGCCTCCCGGTACTTGGCCACGGTGCGTCGTGCCACCTTGATGCCCTGCTCCCCTAGCATGGCTGCAATTTTGCTATCGCTCAATGGCTTTTTTGGGGTTTCCGCGCCGATCAGTTTGCGGATCATCGCGCGGATGGCGGTGGACGAGCATTCGCCGCCCTCATCGGTGCTGACATGGCTGGAGAAAAAGTACTTCAGCTCGAAGATGCCCCTCGGGGTGTGCATGTATTTCTGGGTGGTCACCCGGGAGATGGTGGACTCGTGCATCTCCACTGCCTGGGCGATGTCCGAGAGAATCAGCGGCTTCATGGCTTCCTCGCCATGGTCCAGGAAACCCTGCTGGTGCTCGACGATGCGGGTGGCCACCTTCAACAGCGTCTCGTTGCGGCTTTGCAGGCTCTTGATGAACCACTTGGCTTCCTGCAGCTGGTCCCGAAGGTAGGTGTTGTCAGCACTGGAGTCCGCCCGGCGAATCAGCGCGGCGTATCCGGCGTTGACCCGGATGCGCGGGGCAATTTCCGGGTTCAGCTCCACACGCCAACGGCCCTCGTTCTTGCGCACGATCACGTCCGGAATCACGTAATCCGGTTCGCCCTGGTCGATCACATCTCCCGGGCGCGGGTTCAGGCTGGTAATCAGCGCCAGTACGTCCCGCAACTGGTCTTCCTTGAGGCGGCTGCGGCGCAGCAGTTGCGCGTAATCCCGGTTGCCCAGCAGGTTGATGTAGTGGGTCACCACCAGCCGCGCCTGGGCCAGCCAGGGGGTGTCGGGCGGCAGCTGGTTGAGTTGGATCAGCAGGCACTCCTGCAGGTCACGTGCGAACACCCCCGGCGGATCGAAGTGCTGCAGCCGGCGCAGCACCGCTTCCACCTCGTCCAGCTCAAGGGGATCCTCGTCGGTCTCGTCAGACAGCCCGGCATGGATGTCCTCAAGGGTGCTGGTCAGGTAGCCCCGGTCGTCCACGGCGTCGAGCAGGGAGTGGGCCACGGCCCGGTCCCGGTCACTCATGGGCGTGAGGTTCAACTGCCAGAGGAGATGGTCCTGAAGGGTTTCGGTGGCGGAGTTACGGCTTTCAAAGTCGCCGTTGTCGCCTTCGTCGTCGTTGCGGGACGAGGAGGCCGGCGCGGACTGGTAGATGTCGTCCCAGGCGGTGTCGACAGGCAGGTCATCCGGAATGGTGCTGTCCGCGTTGGATTCCGGCGTCCAGTCTGTGGTGATGTCCTCAGCGCCCCAGTCGTCCTGGGGATCGCTGCCAGTCTCGGTATCCGTCGTTGCGGTTTCCCGCGCCTCGGCGCCGTCGTCCCGGGCGTCATTGCCCTGGCCGTCCTCGTGATCGCCGTGGTCGTCGTCCTCGCTGGTTTCCAGCATCGGGTTGGAGTCGAGGGCCTGCTGGATTTCCTGTTGCAGATCGAGCGTGGACAGTTGCAGGAGCCGGATGGCCTGTTGCAGCTGGGGGGTCATGGTCAGGCTCTGACCCAGCTTTAACTGTAGGGACGCTTTCATCACCATGATTCAGGAACCGTCGCTCGTGGCGCGTATCGTGTTGGAACAAAAGAAAAAAGCCTTTATCTGCCCGTTACTTGGGCAGATAAGCAAGTTCTTTGCCGAGTTTACTGGTTCCGACCCGGCAAGACAATTGGGCCGGTGGTTCAGAGTCGGAATTCGTCGCCTAGATAGACGTCCTTGACCTGCTGATTGGCCAGGATGTCATCGGCGTTGCCGGACGCGATGATGTGGCCGCCGGAGACGATGTAGGCGTTCTCGCAGATGTCCAGGGTCTCGCGCACGTTGTGGTCGGTAATCAGCACGCCGATGCCCTTGTCGCGAAGGTGGCGGATGATGTGCTTGATGTCGCTGACGGAGATCGGGTCCACACCGGCGAACGGTTCGTCCAGCAGAATGAACGCCGGCTCCATGGCCAGGGCGCGGGCGATCTCCACCCGCCGGCGCTCCCCGCCGGACAGGGCCATGCCGACGCTGTCACGGATGTGAGTGATGTGGAATTCTTCCAGCAGTTCCGTCACCCGGGCCTCCCGATCCGCCCGGTTCAACTCCTTGCGGGTTTCCAGAATGGCCATCAGGTTGTCCCGGACGGTCAGTTTGCGGAACACCGAGGCTTCCTGGGGCAGGTAGCCAATGCCGGCGCGGGCTCGCCCATGCATGGGCAGCGGCGTGATGTCTCGGCCGTCGATGGTGATGCGGCCATTATCGGCCGCCACCAGGCCAACAATCATGTAAAAGCAGGTGGTTTTCCCGGCGCCGTTGGGGCCCAGAAGGCCGACGATCTCACCGCTCTGGATTTCCAGGGAGACGTCGATGACCACCTGCTTTTGCTTGTAACTTTTTGCCAGGTTACTGGCCCTGAGGACTGCCATTGGATTCCTGCTTGGTGCTGCGTGGCTGAATGACCATCTCGACCCGGCCACCGTCGCCGGACGTGCTGTTGGGGTTGCCCTGGCCGGTGACCACCCGGTTGGCGGTGTCGTAGTGCACCACATCGCCCTTGAAGACATTGCCGTTCTGGGTGATCACCGCCTGCCGCTCAAGAATCAGCAGCTCATCCTTGGCGGACCAGGTGATGGTCAGGGCCTTGGCGTCGGTTTCTCCCTGGTCATTCTCCGCGGGTTGGCGGTAATGAGCGGGTTTGCCCTCCGCCTCCATTCGGGTCAGGCCCTCGGCGTTCCGATAGAGAACCACTTTGTCGGCGTCCAGGCGGGTGTCGGCCTGGGTCACGATGACGTCGCCGGTGTAGGTGGCGATGCCCTTGTTGTCGTCCAGCCGGGCGTGGTCGGCCTTGACGTTGATGGGCTCGTCCGAGTTCAGGTCGAAGGCGTGGGCGGGCAGGGCGGTCACCAGGGTGGCCGCCGTCAACGCGAGCGCGGGCAACAGGTTATCGAGCGGTTTCATAGCGTCCTTCCACTTGGGCATTCAGCTCCAGGATTCGGTCGTCCAGCCAGGCCTTCATGCCAACCGCGTCGGTGACGCCGGTCGGGTCGGTGAGGGTTACCGGAGCATCGGTATAGAGGATGTGTTTGGCGTTGTCCAGGGTCAACCGGGTGGTGGCCAGTTTGGAGACGCCCGCGGTGGAGTCCCGCACCGCCAGGACGTGACCGATCAGGTGCAGCCGGTCCCGGTCCTGCAGCAGGCGGCCACGATCGGCGGTCACGTGCCACGGCTCGGCAGCCGGGTCGGTGTAGTAGCGGGCCTCGGGGGATTCGATGGTGGTCAGGCTGTTGCTCTCGAACTGCTCAATGCGCGGGCTGTTAAAGCGTATCTTCAGATTGCCGTTGGCGTCGTAGGAGGTGTAGTGGGCGTCCACCACAAAGCCGTCCGGCTCGGAGGGGCCCCGGAGCGCTTCGTTGGCCAGGTTGGTGTCACGGGGCGTCTCACTGCGCCACAGCAGGACGATCGCGGTGCCGATCAGCAGGGCCAGCGCCGGATACCGAACGAACGGGCGGTCGCCCAGCCGCTGCAGGGCCTCCAGAATCGCCATCAGCCCTGAAGCTCCAGATAGGGGGCGAGGGCGTCGTCCAGCCGGCCCTGGGCGGTCAGGATCAGGTCGCACACTTCGCGCACGGCGCCCTCGCCGCCGCCGGCCAGGGTGCAGTAGTCCGCGTGTTCCTGCACCAGCCAGTAGCCGTTCGGTACGGTCAGGCCCAGGCCGGCAAACCGGATGGCGGGAAGGTCCGGCAGGTCGTCACCCATATAGGCGATGTCGTCGGCGGAGATGGGCATGCCGTGGATCAGCTCCTGCAGAGCGACGCGCTTGTCTTCCCGGCCCTGGAGCAGGTGGGTAATGCCCAGGTTAGCCATGCGTCGCTCGGTCAGCGGGGAGCGGCGACCGGTGATGACGGCCACGGTGATGCCGGCGGCCATTAGCTGTTTCAAGCCCAGGCCGTCAAGAATGTTGAAGCCCTTGAGTTCGTCGCCGGTGGCGCTGAAATAGAGCCGGCCGTCGCTCATGATGCCGTCCACGTCAAAGGCGATCAGCCGGATCCGGGCGGCCTTGGCGAGCAGTTCGGGCGACCAGCGTGCATTGAGGGGCGAGGACAACCCCGGTTTCGCTGCCATCACAGCACCCCGGCGCGCAGCAGGTCGTGCATGTTGATGGCGCCCACCAGTTCGCCCTGGTCATTGACCACAGGCAGGGCGTTGATCTTGCGCTCTTCCATAATGTTCAGGGCTTCCGCGGCCAGATGGTCGCCGCCGATGGTCTTGCCGCCCCGGGTCATCACCTGCTCGATGCTGGCGGTACGGATATCGATGGCTTTGTCGAGGGTGCGACGCAGATCGCCGTCGGTGAACACCCCGACCAGCTTGCCAGCGCCATCCACGACCGTGGTCATGCCCAGCCCTTTCCGCGACATCTCCAACAGCGCGCTGCTCAGGGAGGTGCCCTCAGTAACGGTGGGCAGGCGCTCGCCGGTGTGCATGATGTCAGAGACTTTCAGCAGCAGGCGCCGCCCCAGGCTGCCGCCGGGATGGGAGAAGGCGAAATCCTCGGCGCTGAAGCCCCGGGCTTCCAGCAGGGCCACGGCCAGGGCGTCGCCCATCACCAGGGTCGCGGTGGTGCTGGAGGTGGGCGCTAGCCCCAGGGGGCAGGCCTCCATCGCCACGCTGACATCCAGGTTGGCCTCGGCTTCCTTGGCCAGCACAGAATCCGGGTTGCCCGTCATGCTGATCAGCGGGGCGCCCATGCGTTTGATCAGGGGCAGAATGGTGACCAGCTCGCTGGTGTTGCCGCTGTTGGAAATGCCGATCACCACGTCTTCGCCGGTGATCATGCCCAGGTCCCCGTGACTGGCCTCACCCGGGTGCACGAAAAACGCCGGTGTGCCGGTGCTGGCCAGGGTCGCGGCGATTTTGTTGCCGATGTGACCGGATTTGCCCATGCCGGTCACCACCACACGCCCCTTGCAGGCCATAATGACGTCGCAGGCCCGGGTAAACGCGCCATCGATGCGGCTCTCCAGGGCTTCAATGGCTTCCCGTTCCGTACGGATGGTGCGCAGTGCGGAGGTACGGTAATCCGGGCTGGTCGTTGCGGTCATCGGGCTTGCGTCTCCCCTGGTCGTGAACGGCCGGCGCAGCGGCGCGCCATGGGCCTGTGGCTGGTTCATTACAATGGCCGGAAGTATATCATTTTCCGCCTCCATATCCGCCGGGATTGCGTAAAGGATTACGTAAACTTCAGTGAGCGGACGGCAATCGGTCAGCGTATTTGTGCGACAACGTCAGGATAATTGTGTACCCAACCGTTGAGCTTCGTAATGGGTTGGCATAATGTACCGGCTCTCCAGGAAGGACAGACTATGGGTTCCAGCGCATACATCACTCTTGAAGACGTCGTGTTTTCCCGGTCCGGAAGGCGGATCTTTGACGGGCTGTCGCTCTCCATTCCGCGGGGCAAGGTCACCGCGATCATGGGGCCAAGCGGTACCGGCAAGACAACCCTGCTGAAGTTGATCGGCGGCCAGTTGCGGCCTGAATCCGGGCGCATCGTCGTGGACGGCCAGGATGTCCCCAAGCTTCGTCGCGACGCCCTGTACACCCTGCGCCAGCGCATGGGCATGCTGTTTCAGAGCGGCGCCCTGTTTACCGATCTGAGCGTGTTTGAGAACGTGGCCTTTCCGCTGCGTGTGCACACCCGCCTGCCTGAAGACATGATCCGGGACATCGTGTTGATGAAGCTGGAAGCCGTCGGGCTGCGCGGTGCACGTGATCTGATGCCGTCTGAGCTGTCCGGAGGGATGACCCGGCGGGTGGCTCTGGCCAGGAGCATCGCGCTGGACCCGGAACTGATCATGTACGACGAACCGTTCACCGGGCAGGACCCCATTGCCATGGGCGTGCTGGTCAAGCTGATCCGGGACCTGAACCGCAGCATGGGGCTAACCAGCGTGCTGGTGTCCCACGATGTGCCAGAGTCCCTGAGTATCTGCCACTTTGCCTGCATCATTGCGGACGGCAAGGTGATCGGTGAAGGCTCGCCGGAGGAATTGCGGGCGCACCCCTCCGAGCGGGTCCAGCAGTTCCTGCAGGGGCAGCCGGATGGCCCGGTGCCGTTTCACTATCCGGCGGCGGACGCAGCCGCCGATTTCGGTCTGGGAGGATCCGCCCGATGATGGATCGCGTTGCCTCGCTCGGTCGTACCGGGCTCAACATCCTGTCGTCTTTCGGCCGTTCCGGGCAGTTCCTGTTCGGCGTGCTGCGCGGCGCCCCGAACCCCCGGGTCGGTTTTCCGCTGCTGGTGCGTCAGATTTATTCGGTCGGGGTGCTGTCCCTGGCCATTATAGTGGTTTCGGGCCTGTTCATCGGCATGGTGCTGGGCCTCCAGGGCTACACCATTCTGTCCGATTACGGCTCGGAATCGGCGATCGGCCAGATGATTGCGCTGACGCTGGTTCGGGAGCTCGGACCGGTGGTCACGGCGCTGCTGTTTGCCGGCCGGGCCGGTTCGGCCCTGACCGCCGAAATCGGCCTGATGAAAGCCACCGAGCAACTGTCCAGCATGGAAATGATGGGGGTGGACCCGTTGCGCCGGGTGATCGCTCCACGGCTGTGGGCGGGCTTCTACACCATGCCGGTGCTGGCGTTGATTTTCTCGATGGTGGGCATCTGGGGCGGCATGCTGGTGGGCGTGGACTGGCTCGGCGTCTTCGAGGGCTCTTTTTGGGGCAACATGCAGTCCTCGGTGGACTTTGTGGATGATGTCCTGAACGGCGTGCTCAAGAGCGTGGTGTTCGGATTCGTGTGCGCCTGGATTGCGGTGTATCAGGGCTACGACTGCGTGCCCACGTCCGCCGGCATCAGCTCGGCCACCACCAAGACCGTGGTGTATTCGTCCCTGGCCGTGCTTGGGCTGGACTTTGTCTTGACCGCCGTGATGTTCGGCGATTTCTGAATCTGGAGAACGGGAGCCGGCTATGGCACAGAGAACCGTAGAAATCATTGTGGGGCTTTTCATGGTAGCCGGGCTGGCGGCGCTGCTGTTCATGGCGCTCCAGGTCAGCGGCCTGTCGCCGAAGGCGGCCGAAAGCACCTACACGCTGTACGCCAATTTCAACGACACTGGCGGCTTGACACCCCGTGGCCGGGTGTCCATGGCCGGTGTCACCATCGGCACCATCGATGAGATTACCCTGGACCGGAAGACCTTCCAGGCCCGGGTAAAAATGTCGATTCACGGCGACGTGGACAACATTCCGTCCGACAGTGCCGCAGTTATACGTACATCCGGCCTGCTCGGCGAGCAGTACATTGATGTATCCGTTGGAGGTGATCTTGAGTCCCTGAAGGACGGCGACACCTTCTATTCGACCCAGTCCGCGATGAATCTGGAACGGCTCATCAGCAACTTTGCGTCGGGCAAGTGACCGGCGCTGGGCAACGAACAGAGAAGAGGAAAACCCATGCGAGTAACCACCCGGTATGTGATGCTGCTGCTGACGCTGTTGGCGGTCATGTCCGGCCAGGCGCGGGCGGATGAAGCCGACGACCTGAAACAGTACGTGGACACCAATACCCAGCGCCTGGTTGAGAAGCTGAACGAAGAGCGGGGGCTGTACAAAAAGGACCCGGAAGCGTTTTACCAGAGCATGGACGACGCCCTGAGCGATTTCGTGGATTTCCGCCGCATCGCCGCCCGGGTGATGGGGCGGTACGCCCGGCAGGCGTCACCGGAGCAGCGGGATGCCTTTGTCGAGGCGTTTAAACGCAGTCTGTTTGACAGTTATGCCAAGGCCCTGGTCAGCGCCGACAACTTCAAGATCAACGTGCAGGAAGCCACGTTGCTGCCCCAGAACGAGGGCCGCGCGTCGGTGCAGATGGAAGTGGTCAGCGCCTCCGGCAACCGTTACCCGGTGACCTACTCCATGTACCGCCGGGACGACGGCCGCTGGATGATGGAAAACGTGATCGTCGAGGGCGTCAACATCGGCCTGGCGTTCCGGGATCGGTTTGCCCAGGAAATGGAGCAGACCCACGGCCAGGTCCAGGCGGTCATTGATGGTTGGGGCAGCGCCGTTGACGCCCTTGATCTGGACAAAAAGGACAAGAGCGCGTCATGACCGCCGCCACCGCGCAATTGGATAACGGCGTGCTAAAGGTGGCCGGCGCCGTGGACGCCGATTCGGTGCTGGCCCTGCGCGCCCAGGGCGAGGCCGCCATCTCCGGCGCCAACGCCGATCTCGAGGTGGATCTCTCCGGCCTGGAGACCGCCCACAGCGTGGTGCTGTCCATGTTGATGTGCTGGCAGCGCCTGGCGGCCAGCAAGCACCACCGTTTGACCTACACCGGCATGAGCGACCGCCTGC
This sequence comes from Marinobacter sp. C2H3, assembly GCF_037080155.1. Classification (NCBI taxonomy): domain Bacteria; kingdom Pseudomonadati; phylum Pseudomonadota; class Gammaproteobacteria; order Pseudomonadales; family Marinobacteraceae; genus Marinobacter; species Marinobacter sp. C2H3. Next base: position 1,008,087 of record NZ_JBBBNZ010000001.1, read on the forward strand.
AAGAGTTGGCGGCGCTGAGCAATCTCACCGCGCTGTAACCCGACCGCACGCCTGGCTGGCTGACCCGCGCCGTCGAATTGGTTACAATCTCACCCCCGAAATTGAAAACACCCGAGGATGAGTTATGGATGCCGCAGCAGTCACCGAACTGGTCGAAGATGCCTTCCCGGAATGTGAGGTTCAGGTCCAGGTGGACGGGAACCACTATCTGGTGGTGGTGATAGGTGACGTGTTCGACGGCCTGCCCACCATCAAGCGTCAGCAACTGATCAACAAGGCGCTGTTCCAGCACGTTATGGACGGCACCATTCACGCCCTCCATCCCCGGGCCTTCACGCCGGCCGAATGGGCCCAGCGCCAGAGCTGAGCCGCACCCTCCAGCACACAGGACTTCTATTGTGGATAAACTTCTGATCCGGGGGTGCCAGCCCCTCGACGGCGAAATCCGTATCTCCGGCGCCAAAAACGCCGCGCTGCCGATCCTGGCCGCCACCCTGCTGGCGGACGAGCCGGTGACCATCGGTAACCTGCCGCACCTGCACGACGTCACCACCATGATCGAACTGCTCGGGCGCATGGGGGTGGAACTGACGGTGGACGAAAAGATGAGCGTGGAAGTGCGCGCCAACGCCATCAAGCAGTTCCACGCGCCGTATGAGCTGGTGAAAACCATGCGGGCCTCCATCCTGGTGCTGGGCCCGCTGGTGGCACACTTTGGCGAGGCGGAAGTGTCCCTGCCCGGTGGCTGTGCCATTGGGACACGGCCGGTCAACCTGCATATCCACGGCCTGCAAATGATGGGTGCGGACGTGCGCGTGGAAAACGGCTATATCAAAGCGAAGACTAACGGCCGCCTGAAAGGTGCGCACATCTTCCTGGACACCGTCACCGTGACGGGTACCGAAAACCTGATGATGGCGGCGGCCCTGGCCGACGGCAAAACCATCCTGGAAAACGCGGCCCGGGAACCCGAAGTGGTGGACCTGGCCGAGTGCCTGATTGCCATGGGCGCGGACATCAAGGGCCACGGCACCGCGACCATTGAGATCAACGGGGTGAAGCGGCTGCACGGCTGCCACTACAACGTGCTGCCGGACCGTATTGAAACCGGCACCTACCTGGTGGCGGCGGCAGCCACCGGCGGTCGGGTCAAACTCAAGGACACCCGGGAAGACCTGCTCGAATCGGTCCTGCTCAAGCTGCAGGAGGCGGGTGCCCACATCAGCACTGGCGCCGACTGGATCGAGCTGGACATGAAAGGCAACCGGCCCCGGGCCGTCAGCCTTCGCACCGCGCCCTATCCGGCGTTCCCCACCGACATGCAGGCCCAGTTCGCGGCGATGAATACGGTGGCTGAAGGCACCGGTACTATTGTTGAGACGGTGTTCGAGAATCGCTTCATGCACCTGCAGGAGTTGGGTCGCATGGGCGCGGACATCCGCCTGGAGGGCAACGCCGCCATAATCCGTGGCATCGACCGCCTGACCGGTGCGCCGGTGATGGCGACCGACCTGCGGGCCTCCGCGAGCCTGGTCATCGCCGGCCTGGTGGCGGACGGCGACACGGTGGTGGATCGCATCTACCACATCGATCGCGGCTACGAGTGCATCGAGGAAAAACTTCAGCTCCTGGGCGCCAGCATCCGGCGCCTGCCGGCGTGACAGTCACCCAAGGGAAACCGGACACAGCCATGACCGATTCCATCACCATTGCCCTGTCCAAGGGACGTATCCTTGAGGAAACGCTGCCGCTGCTGGCGGAAGCGGGCATCGAACCGCTGGACGATGTGCAGAAATCCCGAAAGCTGGTGTTTGAGACCACCGATCCGCAGGTGCGGGTGCTGATCATCCGCGCCACCGACGTGCCCACCTACGTGCAGTACGGCGGCGCGGACCTGGGCGTGACTGGCAAAGACGTGCTCATGGAGCACGGCGGTGAAGGCCTGTACGAGCCCCTGGACCTGAACATCTCTTGCTGCCGTCTGATGACCGCTGGCCCCAAGGGCCAGACGCCGCCCGCCGGGCGCATCAAGGTGGCCACCAAGTTTGTGAACCTGGCTCGGCGCTACTACGCCGCCCAGGGCCGCCAGGCCGACATCATCAAGCTCTATGGCGCCATGGAGCTGGCCCCGATCCTGGGCCTGGCGGACGAAATCGTCGACATCGTGGACACCGGAAACACCCTTAAGGCCAACGGCCTGGAGCCGCGGGAACTGATCGATCACATCAGTTCCCGCCTGGTGGTCAACCGGGCCTCCATGAAGATGAAACACGAGCGTATAAACCCCATAATCGAGCAGATGGCGGCCGCCGTCGACAAGCGCCGGGACGCGTAGGCCGGGGGTCAGATGAAACTCATCTGACCCCAAGGTTACTCCTGGAGTTCGAGGCAAGGGGTCAGATGAGCTTCATCTGACCCCAGGTCAACTGGCCCTGGCTTTATCCAAAACCTGGTTCTGGAACACATGACATGACCGACGTAACGATCAAGCGACTGAACGCCTCCCAGAGCGACTTTGACAGCGCCCTGGCCAAGCTGCTGGCCTGGGAGGACAGCGTGGATCATCAGGTGAACGAGTCGGTCCGTCATATCCTGCACGAGGTCAAAACCCGGGGCGACCAGGCCGTGCTGGAATTCACGGAGCGCTTTGACCGGCTTTCGGTGGCCTCCGTGGCCGAGTTGGAAATGGGGCAGGATCGGCTGCAGCAGAGCCTGGCGGCCATTCCCCAGGCCCAGCGCGAAGCCCTGGAACAGGCCGCCCAGCGCATCCGGGACTATCACCAGCGCCAGAACCAGGCGTCCTGGCAGTACACGGATGAGGACGGCACCGTGCTGGGCCAGAAAGTCACCCCGCTGGACCGGGCCGGGCTCTATGTGCCCGGCGGTAAGGCGGCTTACCCGTCGTCCGTGCTGATGAACGCGATTCCGGCCAAGGTCGCCGGGGTGGCCGAGGTGATTATGGTGGTGCCGACCCCGGACGGCGTGGTGAACGAGCTGGTGCTGGCGGCCGCGGCCATCGCGGGTGTTGACCGGGTGTTCACCGTGGGGGGCGCCCAGGCGGTGGCAGCGCTGGCCTACGGCACCGAGACCATTCCCCCGGTGGACAAGATCGTCGGCCCCGGCAACATTTTTGTGGCCACGGCCAAGCGGGAAGTGTTTGGCGTGGTGGGCATCGACATGATCGCCGGCCCGTCCGAAATCCTGGTGATTTCCGACGGGAAGACCGATCCGGACTGGATTGCCATGGATCTGTTTTCCCAGGCCGAGCACGATGAGCAGGCCCAGAGCATCCTGATTAGCCCGGACGCGGCGTTTCTCGATGCGGTTGAAGCCAGTATCAACCGGCTGCTGCCCACCATGGAGCGGGCCGACATCATCCGCACCTCCATGACCGACCGTGCGGCGCTCATTCAGGTCGAGGATCTGGAACAGGCAGCCGAGGTGTCCAACCGCATTGCCCCGGAGCACCTGGAGCTGTCGGTGGAAAACCCGGAGTACCTGGTTGAGCGTATTCGTCACGCCGGGGCCATTTTCATGGGCCGATACACCGCCGAAGCCCTGGGCGACTACTGCGCCGGGCCAAACCACGTGCTGCCCACCAGCGGCACGGCCCGCTTCTCGTCCCCGCTGGGCGTGTACGATTTCCAGAAGCGCTCGTCGCTGATCGGTTTCAGCGCCGAGGGTGCCGACCGGATGGGGCGGGTGGCCTCGGTGCTGGCCCGGGGCGAAGGCCTGACGGCCCACGCCCGGTCGGCGGAATATCGCATCAAGGATTAATGGGCCTGCCGGCCCGGAGCACACCATGAGCAAATTCTGGAGTCCCCTGGTCAACGATCTGGTGCCCTATGTGCCGGGCGAGCAGCCCAAGATCGCCAACCTGGTCAAGCTGAACACCAACGAAAACCCCTTCGGTCCCTCGCCCCGCGTGGTGGAGGCCATCCGGGCCGAAGCCGGCGACAACCTCCGCCTGTACCCGGACCCGGAAGGCGACGCCTTGCGCCAGACCATCGCCGGCTACCACGACGTGCGCCCGGAGCAGGTGTTCCTTGGTAACGGGTCGGATGAAGTCCTGGCCCACGTGTTTTTCGGCCTGTTCCAGCACGGCGAGCCGATTCTGTTCCCGGACGTCACCTACAGCTTCTATCCCGTGTACTGTGGCTTGTATCAGATCGAAGGCGTTCCGGTGCCCCTGACCGATCAATTCGAGATCAATCCGGACGACTACCGCCGGCCCAACGGCGGCGTGATCTTCCCGAATCCGAATGCCCCCACCGGCCGTTTCCTACCGCTCGACCAGGTGGAAACCATTATTCAGGCCAACCCGGATCGGGTGGTGGTGGTCGATGAGGCCTACGTGGACTTTGGCGGTGACTCCGCCATTGCCCTGGTGGATCGTTACCCGAACCTGCTGGTGACCCAGACCCTGTCCAAGGCCCGCTCCCTGGCGGGCCTGAGGGTCGGGTTTGCGGTGGGGCACCCGGACCTGATCGAGGCGTTGAACCGGGTCAAGAACAGCTTCAACAGCTACCCTCTGGATCGCCTCGCCCTGGCCGGCGCCAAAGCCGCGTTCGAGGACGAAGACTGGTTCCGCCACTGCTGCGACGGCGTCATCCGCGAGCGGGAACGGATGACCGCCGCGCTGACGGAGCTGGGCTTTGAGGTATTGCCGTCCCGGGCCAACTTCATCTTTGCCCGGCATCCGGGCCACAACGGCGAGGCGCTGGCGAGCGGCCTGCGATCCCAGGGCATTATCGTGCGGCATTTCAAAAAGCCGCGCATCGACGCGTTCCTGCGCATCACCATTGGTGCCCCGGAACAGAACGACGCGCTGATCCGCGGCGTCGGGTCGCTGCTGTAACGGCCGGCCAGGCGCCCGTTTCTGAACCACCGAACAGGCGAAGAGAGGTCATCATGGCGAGCACTCGCGAGATTCTGGGCACGCTGGACAGCTGGCTTCAGCCCGGAAATTTCCAGGATTACTGTCCGAACGGACTGCAGGTGGAGGGCAAGGCGGCGGTGTCCACCCTGGTGACCGGCGTTACCGCCTCCCAGGCCCTGATCGACGCCGCCATCGAGGCCGGCGCCGACATGATCCTGGTGCACCACGGCTATTTCTGGAAAGGGGAAGACGCCCGCATCCAGGGCATGAAGCGGGCCCGGCTCAAACGCCTGCTGGACAACGACATTAACCTGGTGGCTTATCATCTGCCCCTGGATGATCACCCCGAGTACGGCAATAACCGCCGACTGGCGGATGTGCTCGGTCTGGTTCGCCCGCGCCCGCTGAATGGGCTGGTGTGGGAAGGGGAGCTGCCGGAGCCCCTATCGCCGGAGCAGTTCGGCTTGGCCATCGCCCGGGCGTTGCACCGGGAGCCGCTGCACGTGGGCGGAGGGCCGCAGCAGATCCGTCGGGTCGGCTGGTGCACCGGTGCGGCACAGGGGTATATCCAGACCGCCCTTGAGGCCGGCCTGGACGCTTACATCAGCGGCGAGATCTCCGAGTCCACCACCCACACCGCCCGTGAATGCGGCATTCATTATTACGCCGCCGGCCACCACGCCACGGAACGCTACGGCGTCCAGGCCCTCGGCGATGCGTTGGCGCGGCAGTTTGGCCTCCGCCACACCTTCATCGATTGCGACAATCCGGTCTGACGGGCGGGCCGCTCAGTGGCTGCCCGCGTAGCCCAGGGCCTTGTCCACTCGGTTGAACAGGGTACCGTCGTGCTGCCAGCCGTCCAGGTTTTTCAGGAACTGGTCGGTCAGCGCCCGCTTCCAGCCGATGAAATCGCCGGCCATGTGGGCGGTCATGATCACGTCCTCCCGGTCCCAGAGCGGATGGTCTGAGGGCACCGGTTCCTCCTCAAAGACGTCCAGCGCCGCCCCGGCGATCTGCCCGGCATCCAGCGCCTTGATCAGGTCCTGGGTGTTCACGATCGGTCCCCGGCCGATGTTGATCAGTCGCGCGCCTGGCTTCATGGCGGCGAACGCCTTCTGGTCAAACAGCCCCTGGGTCTGGGGAGTCAGGGGGGCCGCGATCACAACGAAGTCCGCGATGGCCAACTGATCAAACAACTGGTCGTTTCCGTGCACCGCCGCGAAATCCGGGTCCGTCGCCCGGGCATTGCGGGCGATGCCGTGCGCCTCCAGGCCGATGGCTCGCACCAGCCGGCCGATCTGCCGGCCAATAGAGCCGGCCCCCACCACCAGCACCCGTTGGCCCTCCGCCCGCTCCGTATCCCGATGCTGCCAGCGGTGGGCCTGCTGCAGGCGCAGGGAACCGGGGAAATCCTTGGCGAACATGAGGATGGTGCACAGCACGTACTCGGCGATGGTCCGGTCAAAGATGCCCCGGGCGTTGGTGACCACCACGTCGCTGTCGATCAGCGCCGGAAACATCAGGGCATCCACCCCGGCGCTGGTGGCGTGAATCCAGCGCAGCCGGTCCGCCGCCGGCCAGGCTGCCGCCAGGGCCTCGGTCCGGAAGTCGGTGACCATCATGATGTCGGTGCCCGGCAGGGTCTGGCGCAGGCTGTCCTCATCCCAGGCCTGGCGCACCTCGGCCCGCGCGCGGATGGCATCGGTGCCGGGCGGCTCGGCTTCGCCAGGAGCTGTCAGGATGGTAATCACGGGCTGGCGGGGTTTGGTCATGAAGCCTCCGTTACGCGGATGGTCCGGCCTGCGCGGATGGCGCCGGCGCAGGCCAGAAGGAATCTGGATCAGACAACAGTCTGGTAGCCTGAGGATATCGGGTCAATGCCTTGTACCCCCTGGCGATACTGTCTAACCTGCAGAGACAGGTTTCAATTTACGCTGAAGAGGTGTTGTATGGCGGAAGCTCCGAACCGAGAAACCGGCCAGGCCAAGCCGCGGAAGGTAAAATACCGCAAGACAAAGGCGACCTGGAATCCGGCGATGCAGACCATCCCTGTGTCGGGTATCCGCCGCCTGGTGAACATGGCGTCCACCATGAAAGACGTGATTCACCTGTCCATCGGGCAGCCGGACCTGCCCACGCCCAAGCACATCATCGACGCCTATGTGGACGCCCTGAACGCCGGGCAGACGGGCTATACGATGGACGCCGGCCTGCCCGAGCTGCTGGTGGCCCTGCGGGACTATTACGGCCGCCGCTACAATCGCAAGCTGACGCGGGACAACATCCTGATCACCAGCGGCGCCACCGAGGCCATGTACATGGCGCTGTCGGCCACCTCGGCGCCGGGCCGGCAGTTCATCGTCACGGATCCGTCGTTCCTGCTGTACGCGCCGCTGATCCGCATGAATGGGGGTGAGGTGAAGTTCGTGCCGACCCGGGCGGAGAACAACCACCAGCTGGACCCGGACGAAGTGATCCGGGCCATGACATCGCGCACCTACGCGCTCGTGCTCAACAACCCCAATAACCCCACCGGGGCCGTCTACCCCCGCAGCACTGTCGAGACCATTCTCGAGGAGTGCGCCTACCGCGGGGTTCAGGTGTACGCGGATGAAGTCTACGACCACCTGATTTTTGACGACGACGATTTCGCCAGCGTGCTGAACTGCGACATGGACCTGGACAACATCATGTGCATCAGCAGCTTCTCGAAAACCTATAGCATGGCCGGGTTGCGGGTCGGCTGGGTGATTTCCAGCCAGGCCGCCATCAAGTCGCTGCGCCGGCTGCACATGTTCACCACCTCGGTGGCCAATACCCCGGCCCAGTTCGCCGGCGTGGCGGCGCTGACGGGCAGCCAGCAGTGCGTGAAGGATATGGTGGACATCTACCGCGAGCGGCGGGATCATACCGTGAATCTGATCGAGCAGACCCCCTACCTGACCGGCTACAAGCCTGGAGGCGCCTTCTTCGCCTTCCCGGACCTGCCGCCTCACGTGGACGGATCGGACCTGGCCCTACGGCTCCTCAAGGAAACGGGGGTGTGCGTGGTGCCCGGCGATGCGTTTGGCGAGTCCTGCACCAACGCGCTGCGGATCAGCTTTTCCACCACCTGCGAGAACCTGGACCGGGCCTTCGACCGGATCATTCCGTGGATGGCCAAGCAATCGTTCTGAGGACGCACCACCATGTCGGCGCTGGATTCGGTATCCGTGCAGTGCCCTTACTGCTGGGAGATGCTGGAACTGAGCGTCGACCCCAGCGTGCCTGAACAGACCTACGTTGAAGACTGTCACGTCTGCTGCCAGCCGATCCTGCTGACGGTCACCTACGATGACGACCGGGTGCCGTCGGTTGAGGCTCGGGCCGAAAACGAATAGAGGAAGAACGGATGATCCGCATTGCCCTGGTGTTTTGCCTGGCCGCCGTGTCGCTGCTCAGCGGCTGCGCGAGCTTTTCGCCCTACTCGATCTCCGAGGCGGAGATCGAACAGCACCTCAAACAGGTGGTTTCCGATTACGACAAGGAACAGCTCAAGAGCGGGTCGCCCCTGAGCCTTAGCCTGGACGACGCAGACATCACCCTGGGGCCGGACGGCCGGGACGTCGCGGTGATTGATCTGAGAGGTCAGGTCGCGCTGAACGCACTGCTGGCCAAGGTGCCGGTGGATATCGCCCTGAAGGTGGAAGGCGCTCCGGTCTACGACGGCAAGGAAAAGGCCATCTACATACGCCGGCTGCAGTTGCTTGAGAGTTCCATTGATTCGCCGTTCTTCAAGGGGGATCTGGCGCCGGTGTCTCGAACGGTGATGGGCGTGGTGGCGCAGATGCTGGAAACCATGCCGGTCTATCGGCTGGACCAGAGCAGCCTGGCGGGCAAGCTGATGGGCGTGACGCCCATGGACATCCGGGTCGCGCCGGGACGGCTGGAACTGGTCATGTCTGACAAGTAGCATCGCCGGCGCGTTGACGACCGGGCGCTCGCGCCCGGCCATGTGATGCTTCAGGCGGTGGCCTTGAGGGCGTCCTCGAAGATGCCGGTGGCTTCGTCAACCTGCTGCTGATTGACAATCAGCGGCGGCAGCCAGCGAACGATCTCATGATAGGGGCCGCAGCGGAGCATCAGCAGACCCCGTTTTTCGCACTCCTTGAGCAGGTTGGCCGCCCGCTCACCATCCGGGCACTCGCCCCGGTGCATCTCCACACCGAGCATCAGCCCCTTGCCGCGGATGTCCGCCATCTCGGGGTAGTCGTTCTTCAGGGCGTGCAGGTTGTCCCACAAACGCTGGCCCATGGCGGCCGCGTTCTCCACCAGCTTTTCGTCCCGGATCACGTCAATGGTGGCAATGGCCGCCGCTGCGGCGACCGCGTTGCCACCATAAGTGCCCCCCTGCGAACCTGGCCAGCCCTTGGCCATGGTTTCCTCGGACGCCGCCAGAGCGGAAATCGGAAAACCGCTGGCCAGGCCCTTGGCGATCATGATGGCGTCTGGCGTTACCCCGAAATGTTCGTGGGCCCAGAACTTGCCGCTGCGGCCAAAGCCGGCCTGCACCTCATCAAAGACCAGCATAATGCCGTGCCGGTCGCAACGCTCTCGGAGCCCCTGCATGAAGCGGGCGTTGGCGGGCACATAACCGCCTTCGCCCTGTACCGGCTCGATCAGCATGGCGGCGGTCTCCTTCGGCGCCGAATAGGTGACGAAGATGCGATCCAGCTCGCGCAGGCAGAAGTCGGTGGCCTCCTCGACGCTCCAGCCGTAGTGGAACGCGTGGGGGAAGGGCGCCACCACCACGCCACCCATCATGGGGCTGACGCCGGCCCGCAGGGCCACGCTGGAGGTGGTCATGGACAGCGAGCCCATGGTGCGGCCGTGGAAGCCGCCGTGGAAGACAATCACGTTGGGCCGCCCGGTGGCCTGGCGAACCAGGCGAATGGCGCCCTCGGCGACTTCGGTACCGGCGTTGGAGAAGAAGAAGGCGTTCAGCGGGTCCGGGGTCAGCTCACCGAGTTTTTCCGCCAGCTCCGGCAGGCGCGGGTTCATTACCGTGGTGGCCTGGGCGTGGATCATGGTGGCCACCTGTTTCTGGGCGGCCTCGACCACTCGGGGATGGCAGTGGCCGGTACTGGTCACACCGATGCCGGAGGTGAAATCCAGATAGCGCCGGCCCTCCGGATCCACAATATAGGCGCCTTCGCCTTTGGCGGCGACGATGCCGGTGGCCTGCTTGAGCAGGGGCGAAAGCTTGCCTTTGTGCGTGGTCACAGTGCACCTCCGGTTACGGTGTTGTTCTTATGTGCAGCCTAGTCACGCCTCCAGGCGTTTACAAACCGCGTCGCCGATTTCCCGGGTACCGCGTTGCTGGCCCCCGTGTTCCGCCAGGTCGGCCGCCACCGCCTCGAACAATGCCTTGCCCGCCGCGCCCAGGGTCGGGTCCTTGCGGCCGAGCCACTCCAGCATCCGGGCGGTGGTGAACAGCATGGCGGTCGGGTCCGCCAGGCCCTGGCCGGCGATGTCCGGTGCACTGCCGTGGGTAGGCTCGAACATGGAGGGCATGCTCGGATCGGTGGGGTTCAGGTTGCAGGACGGTGCGACCCCCATGCCGCCGGACAGCACCGCCGCCAGATCGGTCAGGATGTCGCCCTGGAGGTTGCTGGCTACCACTACGTCAAACGCCCAGGGGCACTGGACAAACTTCATGCAGGCGGCATCCACCAGTTCATGGTGGGTGGCAACGTCCGGGTAGTCCTGGCTCACCTGCTCGAACACCTCGGTGTACAGATCACCCCAGTAGCGCAATGCATTGCGCTTGGTGATCACGCACACCTGGCTTTCGCAGGTGCTGCCATCCAGATTCCGGAACTGACGCGGTCGGCCCTCCTGTTGGCGCTGCTCGGCCCGCAGCCGGGCCTGGTCAAAGCCGTAGCGGATGATCCGCTCGGTGGCCCGGCGGGTAAACACTTCCATCTGGGTAGCCACCTCGTCCGCGCTGCCGGGGCGCAGACGCCCGCCCTGGCCAACGTACTCGCCCTCGCTGTTTTCCCGGATGACCAGCATGTCGATGTCCCGGGCACGGGGGTCCGCCAGATACTGGCGGGCGCCGGGCAGCAAGCGGGCCGGGCGCTCGCACACCCATTGGTCAAAGTGCTTGCGCATGTCCAGCAGCGGCGCCAGGGAGACGCTGTCCGACAACAGATAACGCGTGGGATCGTCGACCGGACCGGGGTCGCCAAGGGCCCCGAGCAGGATGGCATCAAACGCCTTCAGTTGGGCCAGGGCGTCGTCCGGCCAGGCGCTGCCATGTTGTTCGTGCCACGCGTGGGACGGCCACGGGAATCGGGTCCACTGCAGTTCGAGACCATGCCGGCGCCGCAGCACCTCCAGGCATCGCACCGCTTCGTTGACCACTTCCGGGCCGATACCGTCGCCCGGGGTAATGGCAATGGACGCCGCACGTCGGGTTGGCTGAACCATTCCTGAGACTCCTTTTTGATCGTTTGATCGTACAAGATACACGTCCAGTGTAGTCGCCTGTCAAAGGTCGGGGAGGATTTGTCCGGTTGGTCTGAAAGCCGTTTTACCCGGGCCGACTTCGCCGCTATAGTGACCTCAAAAAGGTGACTTTATAACGACTACCGCATGCCCACAGGATGCGGCCGCCAGACGCCGGGGAGTGGATGTGAATCAGCCAGCTGTACTTTTCGATGAGTCCCACTGTGAACAATGCGCCTGCGGCGACGGACTGGATTTTTCCTTCAGTTTCGCGTTCCAGCCCATTGTGGATGTCGCCAACCGCACGGTCTTTGCCCATGAGGCTCTGGTGCGGGGCACCCAGGGCGAGGGCGCCATGACCATACTGTCCCGGGTGAATGAGAAAAACCGGTACGCGTTCGACCAGATCTGCCGGGTCAAGGCGGTCAAACTGGCGTCCCGGCTCGGTATGGATTCCATGCTCAGCATCAACTTCATGCCCAACGCGGTCTACAAGGCGGAGTACTGCATTCGCACCACGCTGGCGGCGGCGAAAACCTACAACTTTGACACGAATCGAATCATCTTCGAGCTCACCGAGGACGAAAAGCTGACCTCCGTCGAGCACCTGGCCGGCATCATCGAGGCGTACCAGGAAATGGGCTTCAGCACCGCCATCGACGATTTCGGGGCCGGTTATTCCCGTTACAACATCATGATGGCCAGCCCGCCGGATCTTCTGAAACTGGACATGGCGCTGGTGCGGGACGTGCATCGGGAACCGAACAAGCAGGCGGTGGTCGCCGGGATCATCACCATGATGGAACGATTGGGCGGGCGCATTGTCGCAGAAGGGGTGGAAACCGAGGAAGAGTATTACTGGCTCCGCTCCCAGGGCATCACTCTCTACCAGGGCTACCTGTTCGCCCGGCCGGGGTTCGAATGCCTGCCGGAGCCGGAATTTCCCGAATAACCCGACCTACCTGAGCAACGGAGCCGGCCATGCTGTACCGCATCGTCACCGTGATTGGCGCCCTGGTGTTTGTGGTCATCCTCTATGGACTCATCTGGGGGTTTTCCCGGTGGTTCCTCAAACACCACGGCATCTACGATCAGGTCTCGGACCGGGCTACGGTTCTGGCGACCTGGACGTTCGCCGGCGTCAGCGTCGGCCTCGCTATGGTGGTTATGGGCGCGTTCGTGCTCGGCCCCTGGGCCTTCTATCGGACCCTTCGGGGCCACGGCGTTGATGTCTCGGACGCTGCTGCCGTGGGCTGGGGCCTGCTGATTGTGGTGCTGTCCCTCGGCATCACCGCCGCCGGGTTTTTCGCCTTCCTGATGGCGGTGGGCGCCTACTGACCCCCCGCCGCTTCGGTCCGCGCTACTGGCTGATCGTCCGGAGCTGCTCCCGGAACCACACCAACGCCGGTTCCCGCTCGTAGGCGGTGTGCCAGTAAAGGTGAACGTCCAGCGACGGCAGGTCTGCCGGCGGCGCCATGATGGTCAGGTCCGAACGCTCCGCAATGATACGGGCGTAGGTTTCTGGCATCGTCAGCAGCAGATCGGTTTCTTCCACCACCCGGCAGGCGGCAAAATAGTGTTGGCATCGCAGCCGTATGTCCCGGCGGGCGTTCAGGCGGGATAGCTCGAAATCCTCAATCCCCGGGCCTTCCGAGCGCGACGACACCAGCACATGCCGGGCGCCCAGATAACCATCCATAGTCAGCGGCGCGTCCGTCAGCGGGTGCCCTGACCGGGCCAGCACCACCAGCCGGTCCCGCCGCAGCAGCTCGTGGCTGGTCTGTTGGCTCACCGGCAGCAGTACGTCCACCGCGAAATCCAGCTTGCCGGCGGCAAGCTGGGTTTCCATGTCCCGCCGGGGAATGCGCTGGGACACAATCTCTAGCTCCGGATACACCGCCAGCCTGCCCATCAGGCTGGGCAGGAAGGTGGATTCGAGCACATCCCGCAACCCCAGGGAGTAGGTTTTGCGCTGGCGCGCGGGATCAAAGGCATGGAACTGATTGACCGCTGTCTGGATCTGGGTCAGCCCCGGCCGCATGGAGTCCAGGAAACGCCGGGCCAGGGGCGTCGGCACCATCCGGTTGCCTTGGCGGGTAAACAGGGGGTCGTCAAAATGCTCCCGCAGCCGCGAGAGCGAGTGGCTGACCGCCGGCTGGGTCAGGTGCAGGGCTCTGGCCGCACGGGTGAGGCTACCTTCTCGATAGATGGTGTCGAAAACGTGCAGCAGGTTCAGATCCAGACGATTGGTAGCCATGGCCACGATCCCATCGTTGAAAGGCTCTATGAATAAGTCCAGGTTATGATAAACGATAAGAATAATTCAGTCGCGTAATAGTTCCCGCCTGCCTAGACTGGTCCCACGAACGACCCTTCCGCCAGCGCCGGCGGACCAGACTGGAGCCCGACCATGGACTTTGCCATCTCCGAAAAAGGTCAGGAATACCTGGCCCGCGTCCGTCAGTTCATGAAGGACGAGATTTTCCCGATTGAAGCCCAGTATCACCGGGACCTGGCCGCCCAGGACAACCGCTGGGTGGTGCTGCCGGTGATTCGCGACCTCAAGGCCAAGGCCCGGGAGCAGGGCCTTTGGAACCTCTTCTTTCCAGACGACACCTACGGCGTTGGCCTGCTCAATTCCGACTACGCCCTGATCGCCGAGGAAACCGGCCGCAGCTTCATTGCGCCGGAAATCTTCAACTGCAACGCGCCGGATACCGGCAACATGGAAGTGCTGATCCACTACGGCTCAGAGGAGCAGAAAGCCCAGTGGCTGACGCCGCTGCTGAAGGGCGAAATCCGCTCCGCGTTCTGCATGACCGAGCCCGGCGTGGCCTCCTCGGACGCGACCAACATGGCCGCCACGGCGACGGTGGAGGGGGACGAGGTGGTGCTCAATGGCCGCAAATGGTGGAGCACCGGCATTGGCCACCCGGACTGCAAGGTGGCCATCTTCATGGGCCTGACCGACCCGGAGGCCCCCAAACACCGCCGCCATTCCATGGTCCTGGTGCCGCTGGACAGCCCGGGCGTGACCATCGAACGGATGCTACCGGTGTTTGGCGGCTACGATGAGCCCTATGGCCACGGCGAGGTGGTGTTCGACAACGTCCGCCTGCCCAAGACGGCGATTATTGCCGGCCCCGGCCGCGGCTTTGAAATCGCCCAGGGCCGCCTGGGCCCGGGCCGTGTGCACCACTGCATGCGGGCCATCGGCGCCGCCGAGCGCACCCTGGAGCTGCTGATCCGCCGGGCGATGACCCGGGAGGCCTTTGGCCGGCCCATCGCCAAGCTGGGGGGCAACCCGGACATCATCGCCAACGCCCGCATGGCCATCGAACAGGCCCGGCTGCTGACGTTGAAATGCGCCTGGGCGCTGGACACCAAGGGCATCCTGGGCGCGCTTCAGGAGGTGTCGATGATCAAGGCGGTGATTCCGCAGATGCTGCAGACCATTGTCGATCAGGCCATTCAGATCCACGGCGGCGCGGGGGTCAGCGACGACGACTTCCCGTTGACCCAGCTGTTTGCCTATGCTCGAGTGTTACGGCTGGCGGACGGCCCCGACGAGGTTCACCGGGCGATGGTGGCTCGACTGGAGCTGCGCAAGTATAAGGTTTGAGGTTGGCCGGTTTCGATGGCCTGTAAGGTTGGATGGTGACGCGGTGGCGGGGTCTGGCTTCTGAAACCCGCTCCTTCGGCACGTCCATGTGACGCTTGAGCGCCGCCATCCCAGAGCCGCTCATGCACGGAGTCATAGTCAAAACAGCAACCAGGGAGAATCCAAAAAATGACACAACGCATCTTCATCACCGGCGGCGCCTCCGGCCTCGGCCGGGCCATCGCGCTCCGGTATGCCCGCGAGGGCGCCCGGGTCTGCATTGGCGACATCAACCCCGAACAGGGCGCGGCGGTTGAGCAAGAAATCAACCAGGCCGGTGGCGAAGGCCTGTTTTTGGCCTGCGACGTGCGCCGCATCACCGATTTCGAAAAGGTCCGTGACGAACTGATGGCCAAGTGGGGCGGCGTTGACATCGTCGTGAACAACGCCGGCGTCGCCTCCGCCGGCTCCATCGAAGACACCACTCTCACCGACTGGGAATGGATCCTCGACATCAACGTGCTGGGCGTGGTCCGCGGCTGCAAGGCATTTACGCCCCTGTTCAAAGAGCAGGGCGCCGGCACCTTCGTGAACATCGCCTCCATGGCCGGGCTGATGCTGGCACCGCTGATGGACAGCTACAACGTCTCCAAGGCCGGCGTCATCGCCCTGTCCGAAACCCTCAGCCAGGAACTGCGGGACGCCGGCATCCACGTCAGCTGCGTATGCCCGGCCTTCTTCCAGACCAACCTGACCCAATCCATGCGCTCGGACATTCCCGGCATCCAGCAGAACGTCAACAAGCTGATGAAACGCTCCAGCGTCACCGCCGACAACGTCGCCGACGACATTTACCGCAGCGTGCAGGACAAGCAGTTCTGGGTGCTGCCCCACGTTCGCGAGAAACGCCTGTGGCTGATCAAACGCCACGCGCCCTGGGCCTTTGACTGGCTGATGCACCAGGAAAGCAAACGCTGGATGCGCAAGATGGGCGGCAAGGCGGAGGCCTGAGACATAGCCCACAGAGCGCCGTGCAACCCACAACAGGAGACAGCGAATGACACAGATTGACCAGGCCGTGGACATCCGCGAGGGTGAGGCCCTGGACGTGGCGGCGGTTGACCGCTTCATGAAGCAGGCCATCGACGGACTGGCGGGCGAGCCTACGCTGCGCCAGTATCCGGGTGGCGCCTCCAACCTGACCTATCAGGTGGACTACGGCGACCGGTCCTTTGTGCTGCGCCGGCCGCCGTTCGGCCACATTGCCAAGTCCGCCCACGACATGCTGCGGGAAGCCCGGGTGATGCAGGCGCTGAAGCCGGTTTACCCGTACGTGCCATCCATTGTCGCCATCTGTGACGACCACAGCGTGCTGGGGTGTGATTTCTACGTGATGGAGCGGTTGCAGGGCATCATCCTACGCCAGGATTTTCCCGCCGGGTTTGAGCTGAGCGAAGCCGACACTCGCCGCCTGTGCCTGAACGTGATCGACAAACTGGTGGACCTGCACCGGGTAGACGCGAAAGCCGCGGGCCTGGACGCCCTGGGCAAGGGCCCCGGTTACGTGCAACGTCAGATCGGGGGCTGGAGCAGCCGGTTTCGCAAAGCTCGCACGGACGACGTTGGCGATTTCGAAACCGTGATGGCCTGGCTCGACGCCCACCAGCCGGCGGACCTGGCCCAGGTGGTCATCCACAACGATTTCCGCTTCGACAACGTGGTGCTCAACCCGGACAACCCGTTCGAGGTGATCGGCGTGCTCGACTGGGAAATGGCCACCATCGGCGACCCGCTCATGGATCTCGGCAACTCCCTGGCCTACTGGATTGAGGCAGATGACGAAGCCCCTTTCCAGATGCTGCGGCGCCAGCCCACCCACCGCCCGGGCATGCTGACCCGCAAGGAGGTGGTCGCCTACTACATGGAACGCTCCGGCTTCCACGCCGACCGCTTCGACTTCTACGAGATCTACGGCCTGTTCCGCCTGGCGGTGATCATCCAGCAGATCTACTACCGCTTTTACCATGGCCAGACCAAGGACAAGCGCTTTGCTGGCTTTGGCCACGCCGCCAATTATCTGGAGCAGCGCTGCCAGAGGTTGATCCGGGAGAGCGGGCTCTGATGGCCACGATCTACCTGATTCGCCACGGCCAGGCCAGTTTCGGCAAAGACAACTACGACCAGCTCTCGCCCACCGGCTGGGCCCAGGGCCGCGTGCTCGGACGCTGGCTGGCGGGCAAGGTCGCTGCCGGAGCGGCGTTTGGCGGTGGTCTGCAGCGGCACCGGGAAACGCTGGAGGCCCTTGGAGAGGGCTATGGCCAGCCGCTGCCGGCGCTGCAGACACTGCCGGGGCTGGACGAGTTTGACCATATGCAGGTGGTGGAGCGGTTCCGGCCGGAGTGGGCGGATCGGGGCGCCATGGCCCGGGATCTGGCCGCCTCCGGCAAGCCCGCGCGAACCTTCCAGAAAGCCTATGAGGCCGCCATGGTGCGCTGGACGAGCGGCGATCACGACAGTGACTACACCGAAAGCTGGCTCGGTTTCCAGGCAAGGGTGCTGGCGGCGCTGGACGAGCTCGTTGCCCGGGCGGACGGCCAGGATGCCCTGGTGGCCACCTCCGGCGGTCCGATTGCCGTGATCACAAAGCAGCTGCTGGGCCTGTCCGATGACAAGACCCTGGCGATCAACAATGTGATTGCCAACACCAGCGTGTCCCGGGTTCTGTATTCCGGCTCGCGCCGCAGTCTGGCCGTTTTCAACAATTACAGTCACCTGGAAGCGGAAGACCCCGCCCTGGTGACCTTCCGATAGAAAGGAGAACGTTCATGAGCAAGGCCAACCTGTTTGACCTGACCGGCAAAGTCGCCCTGGTGACCGGCGCCAGCCGGGGCATCGGCGAAAGCATTGCCCGCACACTGGCCCAGTACGGGGCACATGTGATTGTCAGCAGCCGCAAGATCGACGGCTGCGAAGCCGTTGCCAGCAGCATCCGCAGCGAGGGCGGCAGCGCCGAAGCGTACGCCTGCCACATCGGCGAAATGGACCAGATTGAAGCGGTGTGGGAACACATTGCCGAGACTCACGGCAAGCTGGACATTCTGGTCAACAACGCCGCCGCCAACCCCTACTTCGGGCCGGTGGAAGACACCGACCTGGGCGCCTTCCAGAAGACCGTGGACGTGAACATCCGCGGCTATTTCTTCATGTGCGCCCGTGGCGCGCAGATGATGAAGAAAAACGGCGGCGGGGCCATCGTCAACGTCGCGTCCGTCAACGGCGTTAACCCCGGCCACTTCCAGGGCATCTACTCGGTGACCAAGGCCGCGGTGATCTCCATGACCCGCTCCTTCGCCATGGAACTTGGCCAGCAGAACGTCCGTGTGAACGCGCTGCTGCCGGGCCTGACGGACACGAAGTTCGCCAGCGCGCTGACCACCAACGATGCCATCAAGAAGCAGGCCATGGCCCACATCCCCATGAAGCGGGTAGCCCAACCGGACGAAATGGCCGGCACGGTGCTGTACCTGGTGTCCGGCGCCTCCAGCTACACCACTGGCGCCTGTATAAATGCCGATGGGGGCTATCTGACCATCTAAAAGGGTAGGAGCCGGGCCGCCCGACGGACGCCCCGGAGATTCGGGTCTACTGCACGGTGCTGCCCGTGGCTGTGCTGGCCCTGGATACGGTGGTGCCGGTCGGCGGCCGGAAGTGCAGGGAATAGAGCACCCGGTCCAGCACAGCCTGCCCGTTCCAGGCCGGGTCGTTGTTGACCATGCCCACCACCGCCCAGGTGGTGTCGTTTTCGTCCCGGGCAAAACCGGCAATGGAGCGAACGTTTTCCAGGTAACCGGTTTTGATGCGGCCCTGGCCGTCCAGGCCGGAGTTGCGTAACCGACGGGCCATGGTGCCGTCCATGGCGATGATCGGCATGGAGGTCATCAGGTCGGCGGCGTAGGGGCTGTTCCAGGCCGCCTGCAGGATGCGCACTTGCTGGCGGGCGGTGATCCGGGCGTCCCGGCTCAGGCCGGCGCCATTATCGATCACCAGTTCGGCGGTGTTGATGCCCTTGCCTTCCAGCCATTCCTTGATCACCCGAATGCCGGCCAGGCGGTCGTCGGCGTCACCTTCCCGGCGGTTTTCCGCGCCCAGGGTCAGCAGCAGCTGGCGGGCCATCACGTTGCTGCTCCATTTGTTGATGTCCCGCACCATGGAGACCAGGTCCGGGGAGGTGGTGCGCATCACCAGGCTGGCGTCCTCCGGGGTGTTGCCGGTCAGGCTGGCGCCGGTGATATCCACGCCGACACCCTTGAGCACGGAGCGGATCAGCGCGGCGGAGTATTGCACGTGGGGCAGCAGCGAGAGATACGCTGTGCTACGGCAGCCTTTGGGCAGGGCGCCGGTCACCCGCACGGTCACCTGGCCGTCGTCGCTAAAGGTGGGCGTCCAGTCAAACCCGCCGCGGCCCGGGCAGCGGCCCTCGGGCAGGGCGGTCACCCGGTTATCGATGCGTACGTCCGGAATCGAGGGGGTGCTCCAGGCCTGGGTGCCGCGCTCGTCCGCCCGCACCTGAAACTGCAGCAGGTTCAGGTTGGTCAGATAAGCGGAGGGCTCCACCAGGAAAGGCGCGTAGGGGTTGTTGCCGTTGTCCTCGAACGCGGGAAAGCCGTCGGGCAACTGAAAGTATTGGCCGTCCAGCACCAGATGCCCATCGATATGGGTGATGCCCATGTCCCGGAGTTCCCGAAGGGTGTCCCAGAGCCGCTCGATGGTCAGCTTCGGGTCGCCGCCGAAGCGCACGTACAGGTTGCCCTTGAGGGTATCGCCCACCATGGTGCCGTCGGTCAGGAAATCGGTGGTCCAGCGATGGGTGGGCCCCAGCACTTCCAGCGCCGCGTAGGTGGTGACCAACTTCATGATCGAACCGGGGCTACGGGGTACGTCAGCGTTTACATACTGGTCGATGCCCGGTCCGTTCAGCGGCACCGCCGCCACGCTCAGAGCGCCGTCGCTGTGCAGGGATTCGGCGGCGTAGGCCGCCATCTGCTGGCTCCACAGACCGTTGGGCAGGTCGTCCTTGCCATCGGCGAGGGCGGCCGGCGCGTTCAGGGCGCCCACAACAACGCCCGCGCCCAACAACAGGGAAGCGGTCGCGCGCGCCAGCCAGCGGTTCCGGATCAAGCGGTCCATAATCGGGCGTTCCTTCGGATTCTTGTTCTGGAACCATAGCGCACGGCGCGGCGTTCCGCCATGCCAGAAAGCTCTACATGACGTTAAAAAATGCCAGTAGAGCTATGGTTTTCTTTAAGTTTTCGTGACCGACTGTAAGCCGGTCCGGCAACCCCTTTTGGAATCATGGGGTTACCGGTGGCCCCGGTCAGTCCCAGGCCGGGGCAAAGCCCGGGTTGGCGATCCGCTCGTTCCGGTCCAGAGCATTGATCGCCTGGATCTCGTCGTCCGAGAGGCGCAGCTTCAGCGCATCCAGATTGGCTTTCTGGTGGCTCGGCCGGGTGGAGGAGGGAATCGGGACAATGCCGCGGGACGCCACCCAGGCAATGGCCACCTGCGCGGGCGTTGCATTGTGGGCGGCGGCGATGCGCTGGAGGGTCTCATCCTCCATTACCTTGCCCACCGCCAGCGGCATGTAGCCGGTCACCGTGATGCCCAGCTTCTGGGCGTGCTCAACCACCGCCCGGTTGCTCAGGAATGGGTGGACTTCCACCTGATTGGTGAAAATCGGCGTGTCCCCGAGGATCTCCCGGGCCTGGTCCATCTGGGCGATGGTGAAGTTGGAAATGCCTATGTGGTCGGTCAGGCCTTCCCGCTGGGCGTCCCTCAGAGCGCCGAGGTATTCCGCCATGGGAACCTCGTCGTCCGGCGACGGCCAGTGAATCAGCGCCAGGTCGACGTGATCGGTCTTGAGGCGGTCCAGGCTGGCCTGCAGGCTGTTGATCAGATCGCTGGCGTGCAGTTTGTCGTGCCAGATCTTGGTGGTGAGGAAAATATCGCGGCGGGGGATTCCGCTGGACGTGATGCCGTCGCCCACGGCGGCCTCGTTGTCGTACATCTGGGCGGTATCAATGTGCCGGTAGCCCAGGGACAGGGCGCTCTTGACCGCGTCCCGGGCGTCGTTGCCCTTGAGACGAAACGTGCCCATACCAATGCTCGGAAGACGGGTGAACGACATACATTCCTCCTTTCGCGGGTCTGTACTGCCTTAGTGGTGCCGCCGGGTTGGTTCTTCAAGTCCGTCGGCTGGTTCTGTCAGCGGCGCGCCGGTATCATGCCGTCGTTTCCGGTTACCCTGAACCGTGCTGGCCATCCAGTCCCCGAAAACGGTTCCGGGAACCCACCCGTGAAACCTGTCTCTGACACCGAGGAGCCTGTGCCATGCTGACCGGACACTGCCTGTGCGGCGACGTTACCCTTGAATACGACGGACCGCTCGGTCCGGTTGCCTTGTGCCACTGTTCGCAGTGCCGACGGGCTCACGGCAGCGCCTTCTCCGCCAGTGCGCCGGTGCAGACCCTTCGCCTGGCCTGGGGTGACCGCGAAGGCCGCATCACCGAGTTTGAATCCAGCCCGGGCAAGTACCGGGCCTTCTGCAACCGCTGCGGCAGCCCGCTGTACAGCCGGGTGGACGCGATTCCCGGCATCACCCGCCTTCGGGTGGGCCTGCTCGATCAGCCCGTTGGCAAATCGGCGGCACAGCACGTCTATGTCGGCTCGAAATCGGACTGGTTCCCGATCACCGACGATTTGCCCCAGTTCGAGAAAACCGAGCGAACCAACGATCCCCACTGATCCGCCCGGCTGCCCTGGCGCGCTGCCTCAGAATCGGTAGCCGACCGAGCCGATGATGGTTCTGCGGGTGCCGATAAAGCAGTCGCCCCGGGCCAGGCAGGCGCTGTAGTATGTCTCGTCCGTCAGGTTGCTGACGTTCAGGGCCAGGTCCCAGGGGCCACGGGTGTAACCCAACATGGCGTCCAGCAGGGTTTCCGACGGCACCCTGAGCTGATCACTGCCGTCCCAGCTCGCGCCCAGGTAGCGCACCCCGGCGCCGGCCCGCAGACCGGGCGCCCCCAGGGCGGAGAGGTCGTGCTGGCTCCACACCGAGGCGGTGTGCTCCGGAATGGTGGCCAGCCGGGCGCCTTCATTAGTGCCCTCAACCACTTCCGTATCCGTATAGGCGTAGTTGGCAATCAGGTCCCACTGCTCCGTCATCGCCACCTTGGCCTCCAGCTCCAGGCCCCGGGCGCGGGTTTCGCCGTTCTGGATCTGGTTCTGCGGGTTGGCCGGGTCCGGCGCCCGCCGGTTTTTCTCGGTCAGGTCGTACACCGTAGCGGTGTACAGGCTGTCGGAACCGTCCGGCTGCACTTTTACCCCCAGTTCCACCTGCTCGCCTTTCAGCGGTTCCCAGGCGTCACCGTAGGCGTTTACCCCGGTGATCGGCTGGAACGACTCGGAATAGCTGACAAACGGCGTGATGCCGTGATCGAACCGATACATCAGCCCGACCCGCCCGGTCACCTCCCGGTCGGTGAACGCGGTGCCGCCCTCGGTCTTGTTGCGGGCGCGGTCCTGGCGAAGCCCCAGCACGGTGATCCAGCGCTCGTTGATGATCATCTGATGCTGGCCGTAGAAGCCGCTCTGGATCACTGTGTTCTCCGGCACCTCGGAATAGGCCGCGTCGGTCAGCCGGGTGTACTGGCCGTACACCGGGTTGAAGACGTTCAGGTCGCCGATGTCGGCGGCGTAGGCGCTGCGCCCGTCGCTGACCGCGTGCTGGTAGTCCCAGCCCAGCAGCAGGGTGTGGTCGATGGTCCCGGTGCTGAACAGCGCCTCGGCCTGGTTGTCCAGAGCCAGGCTGTCCAGCTCCGAGGCTTTGGCGTAGGCCACCCGGGCGATGTCGCCGTTGGCCTTGAGCGCCGGGGTAAACATCGGATAGATAGAGCGGTAGTCCACGTCGCTTTCGGAATAGCGCAGGTTCTGGCGCACCGTCCAGACATCGTTCAACCGGTGGCTGAGCAGGGACGTGACGGCGGCCTCCTCAGTGTCGTAGCGGTCAAAGTCCGGTTCGCTGATGAACAGGTCCGTGGGAATCCGGGGCAGGCCATGAGGCGAGGGCTTGAGGGTTCCCTCAATGGGCAGGAACTGGGCCGTAGTGCCGGTGCTGTCTTTCTGCCGCAGCGCCATCAGCGTCCACTCGGTGGCGTCGGTCGGCCGCCAGGTCAGTGAGGGTGCCACCACGATGCGGTCATCCTGAACCCGGTTCACCTGGGTATCGCTGTCCCGGCCAACCGCCACCAGCCGGTACAGCAGGCTGCCGTCGTCGTTGAGGCGCCCGGTGCTGTCGATGGCGGCCTGGTGGCGGTTGTGGTTGCCAGCCTGCAGTTCCACCCGCGTGCTGTCTGTGTCCCGGGGGCGCTTACTCACCAGGTTGATGATGCCACCGACGTTGCCCTGGCCATAGAGCACCGAAGAGGGTCCGCGCACCACCTCAATGCGCTCCAACAGGAACGGCTCGGTGCGGGGGCTCTGGTAATAGCCAAAGGTCTTTTGCAGGCCGTCCAGATACACCGCCGGATCGCCGCCACGGACCGATTGCCAGTCGCCGCGGCTGTCCAGCCCGTACTGCTCGGCGCCCACCCCGGCGGTGTAACGCAGGGCTTCCTGGACGCTGGTCACACCCTGGTCGTCCATCTGGTCGGCGGTGACCACGGAAATCGCCTGGGGCGTTTCCGTCAGCGGCGTGTTGGTCTTGGTGCCGGCGCGGCTGCGGGTGGCCACGTAGCCGTCCACCGGCGCCGATGGGTCGTCGATGCGATCCCCGGTGACCTCCAGGGGCGCCAGGGTTTGCTGTGCCAGTGCGCTCAGGGGGGTGCCGCAGGCGGTGAGAACGCTTGCCGCAACGGCCGCGCGGGCGCAAGGGGTGGCGAAACGTCGTTGGGAAGTCGTTAGGGGCATGGCGTTGCCTCGTCTCCATTTGAGTGAAAAACGTGCCGGTCAGGGCGGGATGATCGCAAAGGGATATTAATGATAATGATTTAGATTTACAATAAATAGATCGTGACCGGCGGCGGTCCCGTGATCTTCGGGTAAAAGGCGCCGCCGACTCAGAGCAACGGATGAAAAAATGGAGGCACACCGCCGTGGACAAGGAAATCCGGGAAGGGGTAAAGCTCGCCGCGTTGGCCACCTCGCTGGCGGTGGGACTGGCCCTGGCGGCGTTTATGCTTAACGTCGGGGTGGTGGGATAGCGGCCAGCCGCTCCCGTCGATAGATACCGCAGGTGCCGCAGTAGCCCCCGTTCGGCAGGCGGAATTTCAGGCAGCAGCCCCGGCGCTGGGGAATGCCACACGTGCGCCCGCTGAAGGTGGCGGGTATCCAGTCAATGAAGCGATGGGCGTCGGTGGGAAAGGCGGCCAGCCATTGCTGGGCCAATGGGCACAGTGCCTGCGGATCGAGGCGGTTCCACACGGTCGAAAAGGGCGCGCCAAGGGCCAGGCCCACGCTGCTCCAGTAGGCTCCCGGGCTGACGCCGAGGGCGCGCCGGAACACCGGATACCAGGCCCGGGTTGCGCCGGCCAGTGCGTGGACAAACGTGGTTTCGTCGAGCTGTTCGGCGCCGGGGTGGAACCGCCAGTCAGGCTCGCCTCCCGCTGACGGCACCAGACGGATACGGGCCGGATCAGGCTGGGGCGCGTGGCCATCCCGGAACAGACGGAGTACCAGGGGCGCCAGTACCTGCAGACATAGCCCCTGATGCAGCACCGACAGGCGCGCCCGTAGCGCCTGGGTATCCTCTGGCGGAAGCGGGTCCGGATAGCGCCGGGCGTGGTCTGCCAAGCGGGCGGGCTGGGCCAGGATACTCGCCAAGGCGAGCCCCCGAGGCGCGTTATCGTCCGCGCCCGCCCACGGCGGTGTTTCCGCCAGGGCATCGTCCAGTACGTCCCCGGCGGACAGCCCGGCGCCCGCCAACAGAGCCCGGAAGCGATCCGCCCACGCTGACGCCGGCCAGATCATCGGATCAGGCGCGGCCATGGCGGGTCAGCCCCCAGAGAAAATAGCCACCCCCCAACAGGGCCGCCAGAAGCCCGGCGGGCAGTTGAGTCGGGAACATCAGCGTGCGCGAGAGGTAATCCGCCAGGGCCATCAGCACGGCGCCGGCCAGTGCCGCCGTCAGCAGTTGCCGGCCGACGGTCTGCTGGCCCAGCACCCGCGCCAGGTGGGGCGCAATCAGGCCGACAAAACTCAGGGGGCCGACCACGACGGTGGCGGCGGCGGTCAGCAGGGCGGCCAGCAGCAACAGCCCAAGGCGGGCCCTCGCCACGGGCAGCCCGAGGGCGGTGGCGGTGGTCTCGCCCAGGGGCAGCAGGGCGAGGGGGCGCAGTACCGCCAGCAGGGCGACGGCGGCTGCGAGGGCGAGCCCAAGCAGTGCGAGCGCCTCGGTGGCGGTGACCAGCCAGGTGGCGCCGTACATCCAGCTCAGCAGCCGGGAGGCAGCCACGCCGCCGGCAGTCATCACCAGCCGCAGGCCGGCGTCCATGAACACATACAGCGCCAGGCCGCCCAGCAGGAGCTGGTTGCCCGCAAACCGGTGGCGACGGGCCAGCGTCAGCAGCAGGGTGAGCGCGCCTGCGGCGCCGGCGGTGGCCACCAGCAAATGAGTCGTCCGTCCGATATCGACGCCCAGCAACACCACGATCACCATGGCCAGGGCGGCGCCACCGCTGATGCCGAGCATTTCCGGGCTGGCCATCGGGTTGCCGGTCATCCGCTGGATCAGTGTGCCCGCCAGCCCCAGCAGTGCGCCTGCCAGGGCCGCTGCCAGCAACCGGGGGCCGCGCCAGTGCCAGGCTTCTGGCCAGTCCGTCGGTCCGGTCCAGTGCCAGCCGGCCAGCCCCGGGCCCAAGGCCATGGCCAGGATCACCGTGCCCAGCAACAAAAGCGCCAGCCCGCCGACCACCCAGTGGGTCGGGCGGCGCCGTACGGAGAGGCCGCCGGGGCTGGCGGGCTGACCGGGCAGTTGCCGGGTATTGCGCAGGCTGTGCAGGGCCAGAAGAATCACCGGCCCGCCGATCAGGGCCATGGTGGTGCCGGCCGGCACAAGCGACCCGGGCCCCAGGTCCGTGGCGAGTTGGGCGAGGCCGTCCGCCAGTAACAGCAGGCCGCCGCCGAGCAGGGGGCTCCAGAACAGCCGCTGGCCCAGGGTCCGGCCGCCGAACAGGCGGGCTAGAACCGGCGCGGCCAGGCCGACAAAGGCGATCACCCCCACCCGGCTGACCACGGTCGCGGTCAGCACCACCACCAGCACCAGCGCCAGGGCCCGCACACCGGCGACCCGAGCGCCCAGGGCGCGGGCGCTGGTGTCCCCCAGTTGCAGCAGGCGCAGGGGGCGCATCAGCGCGATCATCAGGCCGCCCAGCAGGAGCAGCCGGGGCCAGAGATCGGCCACGCCCTGCCATTGGTTCTGAACCAGTGACCCGGCGCCCCAGATAAACAGGTTGCCCAGCCATTCGCCCCTGATCAGCAGGAACGCCATATTCACCGCGCCGAGGGAGAAGGTGACCACAAGGCCTGCCAGGATCACGCTGACCGGGGAAAACCCGAGCCGCCCGGTCAGCGCCACCACCAGGCCAATCGCCAGCAGGCCCCCGGCCACGGCCGGCAGGTCGGCGCTGATTGCCAGCAGACCGGGTGCATACAAGGTGGCCAGAGTGAGCCCGAGCTGGCAGCCGGCAGCGACCCCGAGGGTGGAGGGGGACGCCAGCGGGTTGCCCAGAATCTGCTGGGTCACCGCGCCGGCCAGGCCCAGCCCGGCGCCCACCAGAATGGCCATGGTCACCCGGGGCGCCCAGCTGAAGTGGGCCAGCACGGAGGTGTAATCCGCCGGGTCGAAGGTCCAGAAGGCCCGGAGCAGATTCAGAGGGCCCGCGTCGCCGGCCCAGGGCAAGGTGATGGCCGCGACGGCCGCCAGCCAGAACAGGGCGGTGGCCCGCAGCGGCGAGTTACGGACAGTGCGTTTCAGGTTCCGGACCTCCGGCGCGGCCGTGGGGTTACTCGACACCATCGTCGCCCCCGGCCAGCAGCCCGTCGGTCAGTGCCCGGGCCAGCCTCTGGATCGGGTACACGCCACCAAACGGCCAGGTCGCTTCGACCGGGTAGACCCGGTGTTTCTGCACCGACGGCAGGTAGGTCCAAAAGGGGCTCTCCGCCAGCGAATCGGCCAGCCCGGGGGGCGTGGGGGCAATCACCGCGAGGCGGGCATCGGGGGTAGCGGCGAGTGCGTCCAGGCCGGTCACCGAGAAGCCCCAGAAGTTGCCCGGGGCCTGCCAGGCGTTGACCAGGCCAAGGCGGTCCAGCACCGTCTGGTACAGGCCGTTCCGGGCGTAGATTCGCACATGGCGGGTGTCCAGGAAGTTGACCAGCGCCACCGGTATACCGGCCAGCCCGGCGTCCGCCAGGCGCGCCCGCTCCTGATCGAGGGTCGCGTTCAGTTCTGCCAGAACCCGCTCGGCGCGGGCGCGGCGGCCCGTCATGTCCGCCAGGGTGCGCAGCTGGCGCGTGGCCCGTTCGAACGGGTCCGCCCCCGGGGTGTACAGGCTGATCACGTAGGTCGGGGCCAGCGCCGCAAGCTGGCTGGCCGCCGGGGCCAATTCCGCGCTGGTGACGATCAGGTCTGGCTTGAGCTCGGCTATCGCTTCCAGGCTGGGGGCCGATCGGCTGCCCACGTTGGCCACGCCGGCGTCCGGCAGGCCCGGGGCCTGCACCCAAGTGCCGTAGCCGTCCCGGTCCGCCACGCCCACCGGGGTAATGCCCAGCAACAGCAGCGCCTCGGTGGCAGCCCAGTTCAGGGCCACGATGCGTGTCGGTGGTGCGCTCAGGGTAAGGGTGCCGGCCTCGTGGGTCCACTGTCGTGGGCCGTCCGGCCAGCGCTCGCCCGCCCGGGCCCCGGCCGGGGCAGCGAGCAGCGCGGCAATGAGCGTCACCATGAGGGCGGCCAACGGTCTCGGCCAAGCAAGGCTCCGGTCAGTGCACATAGGAAATCCACTGCCGGGGCGCTCGCTCCATCACCCCCATGCGTACGCTGAAAATCGCCTCAAGCGTCGGACCGTTCATGATTTCCCGGGCGCTGCCATCCGCCACCACCCGGCCCTCCTTCAGGGCTACCAGCCGGTCGCAGAAACGGGCGGCCAGATCCACGTCGTGCAGAACCACAATCACCGTCAGGTTGTGTCGGCCAGCCAGGTCCCGGACCAGGCGCAGGGTCTCCACCTGATGTTTTACATCGAGGGCAGAGATCGGCTCGTCCAGCAGCAGGCACTGGGTCTGCTGGGCCAGCAGCAGGGCAATCCAGGCGCGCTGGCGTTCGCCGCCGGACAGGGTATCCACGGACCGGTCCGCAAAGGCGGTCAGCCCGGTATCGGCGATGGCCCGGTCAATGCGATGGTGATCGTCAGAGCGATAGCGGGCCAGCGGTCCGCGCCACGGGTAACGCCCCAGGCCTACCAGCTCGCGCACGGTCAGGCCGTCGGTGGCGGGCGGGTGCTGGGGCAGATAGCCGACGATGCGGGCAAACTGGCGGGCGCTCAGGCGGTCCAGGGGCTGCGACTGCAGCCGGACGTTACCCGCGGTGGCGCGCTGATGGCGGCCCAGCACCTTGAGCAGGGTGGATTTGCCCGAGCCGTTGTGGCCGAGCAGGGCGGTGACCTCGCCCTGGCGGAACGTCAGGTCCAGGCCGTGCAGGATGGGGGTCTGG
The DNA here is from genome assembly GCF_037080155.1 of Marinobacter sp. C2H3. NCBI lineage: Bacteria > Pseudomonadati > Pseudomonadota > Gammaproteobacteria > Pseudomonadales > Marinobacteraceae > Marinobacter > Marinobacter sp. C2H3. The sequence goes on from NZ_JBBBNZ010000001.1 coordinate 1,036,815, forward strand.
CCAAGGCGGACCTGAAGGTTGGAAACGTCGAAAAAGGCCGGCATGGAGGGCTCCCGATAAACGCGAGCCCGCATGTTAATCTAAATGCGAATTACTATCAATAATGACGTGATGGGTTGGCGTCAGCCCAACGCGTCGGTCGCCTGGCCGGTCTGCACCTGCCATTGGGCCGCGTAGGCACCGCCCAGGGCGAGCAGTTCCCCGTGGGTACCCTGTTCCACCACGCGGCCCTGGTCGATCACGGCAATGGTATCGGCCTCCACGATGGTGGACAGGCGATGGGCAATCATCACCACCGTGCGGTTATGGCCGATGCGCTTCAGGGAGCGCTGGATCGCCGCTTCGGTCTCGTTATCCACAGCGCTGGTGGCCTCGTCCAGCACCAGAATCGGCGGGTCTTTCAGCAGGGCCCGGGCCAGGGACAGGCGCTGGCGTTGGCCGCCGGACAGGCGCACGCCCCGCTCGCCCACCGGGGTGTCCAGTCCCTGGGGCAGGGCCTGGATAAAGCCCCAGGCTTCGGCGGTGCGTGCGGCCTCGATGATGGCCTCGTCGCTGGCGTCCGGCCGGCCGTAGGCCAGGTTCTCCCGGATGGAGCCGTCGAACAGGTAGACGTCCTGGCTGACCAGGCCGATGGCGCCCCGCAGGGATGCCAGCCGCAGGGACCGCACCGGCTGGCCGTCAATGCGGATCTCGCCGCTGTCCGGGTCGTAAAAGCGCAGCAGCAGCTTGATCAGCGTGGATTTGCCCGAGCCGGTGGCGCCCACCAGCGCCAGGGTGTGGCCGGCGGGCACGGACAAATCAATGCCGTCGACACCGGCACCGCTGGCCGGGTAGCGGAAGCGTACCTGGTGAACGTCGACGGCGCCGCGCACCGGGGTGGGCAGGTCCTGGCCACCCTCGTCGGTGACGGTCATCGGTTCCGCCAGTAGGTTCAGGATGCGCCGGGTGCTGGCCATGGCCCGTTCGAACAGATCGATCACCTCCGCCAGCCCGGTGAGCGGCCACAGCAGGCGCTGGGTCAGGAACACCAGCACGCCGTAGGCGCCCACATTCAGGGAGCCGTCCAGGGCTTTCAGGCCGCCCACGGTAAAGGTGGCCAGAAAACCGGCCAGGATGGCCATGCGGATCACGGGAATGAACGCGGAGCTGATCCGGATGGCCTTGCGGTTGGCGTCCACGTACGCTTCGCTGGCGGCCCGCAGGCGCTCGGCTTCCCGCTGCTCGGCGGTAAAGCTCTTGATAGTGGCGATGCCGCCAAGGTTATTGGCCAGCCGGCTGGACAGATCACCGACTTTTTCCCGCACATCCGCGTACAGGGGGCCGGCCTTGCGCTGGAAATAGAAGGCGCCCCAGATGATCAGGGGAATCGGAGTGAAGGCCAGCATCGCCACCGTGGGCGAGAGAATGAAGAATACCGCGCCTACCGCCACCACGGTCACCAGCACCTGAATCATGGCGTTGGCGCCGCCGTCCAGGAAACGCTCGAGCTGGTTGACGTCGTCGTTCATGGTGGCCACCAGCTGGCCGGAGCTGCGGTCTTCAAAAAAACGCATGTCCAGGCGCTGGGCGTGCTCGTAGGCGTCCTGGCGCAGGTCGGACTGCAGGCGCTGGGCCAGATTGCGCCACTGGATCTGGTACAGGTACTCAAACAGGGACTCGCCAGCCCAGATAAAGAACGTCAGCACCGCCAGCACGCCAATCTGCTCCCGGGCGGTGGTGAAGCCGAGCCCGGCCACAAAACTCTGCTCCTGATTGACCACCACGTCGATGGCCACACCGATCAGGATTTCCGGGGCAATGTCGAACAGCTTGTTGACGATGGAGCAGGCGGTGGCGGAGGCGATACGGCGGCGATAGCCCCGGGCGTAGCGAAGCAGCCGGCCGAGGGCGGCAAAGCTGCTGGTGGTGTTTATTCGCTGGCTGGACATCGTCGGCGCGGGCTCCTTCGGAAGGGTCGGGTCATTTTCGGTTGCGCTGCGGCAACGCTCATCAGGCCTGCGAGGGTAGCGGATTACCACACATTATGAAATAGAATCATTATCATTTGGAGGGTGGCCGCTGGACGTTACGCTGCAGCCACCGGTCGAGATGGTCGGCAAAGGCCTTGCGATCGCCCTGGCCGAACGGCGCCGGCCCGCCGGTGACCTGCCCGGCGCTGCGCATCTCTTCCATGAAGTTGCGCATGGCCAGTCGTTGGCGGATGTTCTCCCGGGTAAACGCCTGGCCCCTGGGGTTGAAGACGTCCGCCCCTTTCTCAATGGCTTCCGCCGCCAGAGGGATGTCCTGGGTCACCACCAGGTCCCCCGGAGCCATCTGGTCGATGATGTCGTTGTCCGCCACATCGAATCCCTGGGGCACCTGCCGGCGGCTGATGTAGGGGCTGGGGGGCAGGTTAATGGCGTGGTTGGCGATAAAGGTGGTCTGCACCTGCCAGCGGGTGGCGGCACGGCAGAGGATTTCCCGGATCGGGACCGGGCAGGCATCGGCGTCAACCCAGATAGGCATGGGGCATCTCTCACTGAAAACGGAGCTATAGTGTAACGGCAGGGGCGCCGCTGGGGATACCGCGGGCCCCATGACCTGTTGCGGCAAAGGAGGCCCCTATGGCAGGAGACGACGTACCGGCACCGGCGGAACGGAAACCCGAGCTGCACCAGGAACTGCCGGTTGATTTTCCCGATCCGTTTTTCCGGGGGCTGCACCGGGTCATCCGCTTTGCCATTCGGGTACTGGCGGTGCTGATGGTCGCGGTCATCCTGTGGGGCGTCGGGGACGTCATCTACATCATCTACGAGCGCCTGGTCACGCCGCCGCTGCTGCTGCTGACCATCAACGACATTTTCTACACCTTCGGCGCCTTCATGGCGGTGCTGATCGCGGTGGAAATTTTCATCAACATCCGGCTGTATCTCGGCACCAATGTGTTTCCCGTTCAGTTGGTGGTGGCGACGGCGCTGATGGCCATCGCCCGGAAAGTCATCGTGCTGGATTTCGACACGCTGACCCCCACCTACCTGCTGGGCATTGCGTCAATCACCCTGGCCCTGGGTGTGACTTACTGGCTGCTGCGCCAGGGCCACGCTCAGCAACAGTGGGATGACTAGCCCCCGGGCGTTTGAAAGGCCTGGAGGGTGGCGAGGTCGAGTCCGTAGTAATCGGCCAGGGCAGTGTATACCTCCGGCTGCCGGTGCTTCAGGTCCGCAGGCGTCTGGAAGAAAGCCTCCGTGAGCACCGCGAAAAACTCCGCCGGTTCGGTGCCTCCGTAAGGGTCCAGCCACGGCTCGATACCCCGGTCCAGATCGTGCTGGAGCTGGTCCCAGGCCCGGGTCATCACCTGCTGCCAGTGGCGGGCCTGGTCCGCCGGCAGGGGTGGGGCGCCGTCGGCGCTGCCGTCCAGGTAATCCAGCTGATGGGCGAATTCGTGCAGCATCACGTTGTGGGGGCAGTGCGGGTCGGTGGCGGCCTGCTCGCATTCCGGCCAGGCCAGCACCACCTGACCGTGGCCGGAGGCTTCGCCGGCCCGGATTTCCTCGCTTTCGGTCACCACCATCTGATCGTCTTCCTCGTATTCCGTTCTGACCTGGTACACGTCCGGGTAGACCAGCACGCTGCGTACCTCGTCGTACAGGGACTGGCTTCGGTTCAGAATCAGCAGGCAGGCGTGGCCGGCGATGGTTAAGCGCACCCGGTCATCCACCGTAAACCCGTCACAGCCGTAGAAGGTCTTTTCCTCCAGGAACAGCTGAACATGCTGTTCCAGGCGGTGCTGCTGTTCTCCGGACAGCCGGCGATAAAGCGGAACCTGTTCCCGAAGCAGCCGGCGCCAGCCCTCGGGGAACGGGTGCCGAAGCGCGCGCTGGCGCTGCCAGTCCCGGTAAAAAAACAGGTAGAACACCGAGGCGCTGATCAGCGCCAGCCCGGCGAGCGTGACAACGGTGGGGGTCAGCATGGGCAACGGCCTCCGGGCCTCAGGGTTTGATGCCGAGCCGCTTGAGCAGCCGGCTGAAGTTGCCACGGTCCAGGCCCAGGGCCCGGGCCGTGGCGGCCTGGTTGCCGTCGTTGGCCGAAAGGGCGCGGCGGACGGTGTCGGCCTGGAAACGGTCCGTGGCTTCCCGCAGCGTTAATCCCTCAGCGGCGGTGGGCGTGGGCGAGCCCGCAGCGAGTGGCGTGGGGGCCATGGCCGGCGTTTCGCCCAGGGTATCCGATGGTAGCCCCAGGTCGGCCTTGTGCAGGGTCAGCACCCGGTTGACGGCATCCTCACCCGGCGGGCGAACCCGCAGCACCGATCGGCTGATCAGGTGTTCCAGCTCCCGAACGTTGCCGGGCCAGGGGTAGGCCGTCAGGGCGGCTTGAGCGTCGGCGGACAGCCGCAAACCCGGCAGGCCAAACCGGCGCCGGTTCTGTTCGAGGAAATAACCGGCGAGGATCAGGATGTCCCGGCCCCGTTCCCGCAGCGGGGGTACCTCAATGGGGTAGACGCTGAGCCGGTGGTAAAGGTCCGCCCGGAAGCGGCCGGCAGCCACGGCTTTTTTCAGGTCCCGGTTGGTGGCTGCGATGATGCGCACGTCCAGCTGGTGATAGGCGTCGCTGCCGACCCGCTGGATTTCTCCACTTTGCAGGGCCCTCAGCAGCTTGGGCTGGGCGTCCAGGGGCAATTCCCCGATCTCGTCCAGAAACAGCGTGCCGCCGTTGGCCAGCTCGAATTTGCCGGCCCGGTCGCCCACTGCGTTGGAAAAGGCGCCCCGGGCGTGGCCGAAGAGCTCGCTCTCCACCAAATTCTCCGGTAAGGCCGCGCAGTTCACGTACACCAGCGGCTGGTCGTGCCGGGAAGAGTGCCCGTGGATGCGCCGGGCCACCAACTCTTTGCCAACGCCCGTTTCCCCGGTGATCAGAACGGTCAGATCAGAGCTCGCCACCCGGTCAATTTCCGCCCGGAGCGAGTCCATGGGGACGCTGCGCCCGATCAGTTCCAGCCGGGTCTGCTCGGCAACCATGGTGCGGGCGATCAGCTGTTCCCGCTGGGCCCGGGCCTGGAGGCTGTCAATCAGGTTGGCGATCTTGATGGTGGCTTCCGCCAGGCGCAGGAAGGTGCGCAGCTCCGCCGGGTCCAGGTGGTCGAACACGCCCGGGCGCATGGCGTCGAGGGTGAGCACCCCCCAGGGAGTGTCGTCCAGGTAAAGCGCCACCCCCAGGCAGTCGTGCACGTGAATGTCGCCGTCCAGGTTGTCCACCAGCCCATCGTAGGGGTCGGGCAGTTCGGAATCGGCGGGAAACCGAACCGGTTCCCGGCTCATCAGGATGCGGGCCAGCCGGGGGTGTTCATCCACCTCAAAACGGCGGCCCAGGGTGTCATCGCTGAGGCCATTCACGGCCAGGGGGCGCAGTTGCTGATCCTTGAGCCGAAGCAGGGCCACCGCGTCGCAGGGGAAGTGGCGTCGGACGCCGTCCACCAGGCGGGTGTAGCGTTCCCGCGGCGGCATTTCCCGGGACAGGTCGGCCAGGATGGCGAGAAACACGTCGGTGCCGGTCGGTGTTGTCATACGTACACTGTTGTCATAAATACACGCTTGGTATCAAATTGACATCGTCTGGTTGATGTCAATTTAACACCGTATCGGTCTAGGTAACAAGAAATCAATAACTTAAAAGTGGCACGCATTCTGCTACATCCGGGTATACCGTTCCCAAACCGAGGAGATGCCCATGCTGTCACCGGCCAGTCGTTCCATCATTGAAGCCACCCTGCCTGCCGTCAAGGCCCACGCCAACGACATCACAGGGGTGTTCTACCCGCTCATGTTCGAGCGTTACCCCGAGGTCAAAGCCTACTTCAACCAGACCCACCAGGAGCAGGGTACACAGCGCCAGGCCCTGGCCAACGCGGTAGTGGCCTACGCCAGCAACCTGGATCGCCTGGAAGCGCTGGGCGACGCGGTCTCCCTGATCGTGAACAAGCACGTGTCGCTGGACATCCGGCCGGAGCATTACCCGATTGTGGGTGAGTGCCTGCTGGCGGCGGTCAAGCAGGTGCTGGGCGATGCCGCCACCGATGAGGTGCTGGCCGCCTGGGGTGAGGCCTACCAACAGCTGGCGGACATCCTGATCAGCGCGGAAGAGGGCCGTTACCAGCAGAACGCCGCCAAGCCCGGCGGCTGGCGCGGCGAACGGGCCTTTGTGCTGGTGCGCAAGGTGCCGGAAAGCCACGAGATCATCTCGTTCTATTTCGAGCCGGCGGACGGCGGTGCCGTGGCGGACTTCCAGCCCGGCCAGTTCATCGGCCTGATCCTGGACATCGATGGCCAGCAGGTGCGTCGCAACTATTCCCTGTCAGACCGTCCGGGCCGGCCTTACTATCGCATCAGCGTCAAGCGCGAGCCCAACGGTGTGGCCTCCAACTTCCTGCACGATCGCCTGAGCGTGGGCGACACGGTGAGCATGACGGCCCCGGCCGGTGACTTTGTGCTCCGGGACAGCGAGCGCCCGCTGGTTCTGCTCAGCGGCGGCGTCGGCATCACCCCGACCCTGGCGATGCTGGAGCCGGCCCTGGAACGTGGCCGCCCGGTGCACTTCCTGCACGGTGCCCGCAACAGCGAGGCCCAGGCGTTCCGGGATCACCTGGCGGCGCTGGAGCAGGCCCACGACAACCTGCAGGTCACCGTTTGCTACAGCGAGCCGCTGCCGGCGGATGCCGACAAGCCCTCCGGCTTCTTCGACGGGGATCGCCTGGCCAGCCTGCTGCCGGAAAACCGGGACGTGGACGTGTATTTCCTGGGCCCGAAGCCGTTCATGCAGGCCTGCTTCCGCAACCTGAATGAGCTGGAGATTCCGACCAGCCAGATCCACTACGAGTTCTTCGGCCCGCTTCAGGCCCTGGCCTGATCGCCGTCGCCCCGGGACGCAGGCTGGCTCCCGGGGCGCCCCCCGCCGGTGCAGGGCAGTTGAAGCCCGCAGGCCCGGTCCCCCATCAGGAACGCCTGGTTGATCGCCACGGCGTCTTTCAGGAACTGCCACAGCAGTTTCACCCGCAACAGGTTCCGCTGCTCGGTCCGGGCGGCAATCCAGAACGAGCGAACAATGTCGATGTCGGGCTCAAGCAGGGGCACCAGCTCAGGGTCCTGGCTGGCCATAAAGCACGGCAATATGCCGGCGCCCATGCCGGATCGGATGGCGTGCAGCTGGGTGATGATGCTGGTGCTGCGCAGGGAGAAGTCCGGGCGGTCCGGCAGTTGCGCAATGATCGGGTCCAGATAGCACAGCTGATCGCTGAAGATGAGATCGTCCACGTACCCGATCAGCGGCAGGGTGGCCAGCTCATCGAGGGTGCCTGGCGTTTTGCGTTTTTGCAGGAAGTCCCGCTGGCCGTACAGGGTCAGGCGATAGTCACACAGCCGTGAAATGACCATTTCGGCGTTCGCCGGCCGCTCCACCGTAATGGCCAGGTCCGCTTCGTGGCGACTGAGGTTGACCACCCGGGGCAGCGGTAACAGCTCCACCGTCACGTCGGGATGGCGATCGGTAAAGGCACTCAACAGGGGCGTGATCACGTAGGTGCCGAAGCCTTCGGTAACCCCCAGGCGGATGGCGCCGGACACCTGCAGGTTCTGGTTGCTGACGCTGTCCAGTGCGCCGGCGGCCTGATGTTCCATGGTTTCGGCGTAGCACCGGAGCTGCTGGCCGGCGTCGGTCAGTCGGTAGCCGTGGGTGCTGCGCTCAAACAGTTGGGTGTTCAGGCTGTTCTCAAACCGTCGGATCCGGCGCGACACCGTGGAATGGTCTATATTCAAACGACGGGCCGCATCGCTCAGCCGCTCAGTGCGGGCGACCTCCAGGAAAATTTGCAGGTCCTGCCAGTTCAACATACGGCGGCTTCCGTTTTGCAAAATTGCACATCCAATGTGCGGTTCTGCGTGTTGTCTGTCAACGGGAACGATGTTTAGACTGACTTGACGCGTACGTAAACGTCGATGCGCGACCTGATAAGCGATAACAACGACAAGCAGAGGAGGTCAGGTATGTCGGTGAGAGAGATTCCGTTACTGATTGATGGCAAGCCGGTTCGCTCGGAAAGCGCCGAGTGGCGGGATGTGGTCAATCCCGCGACCCAGGACGTGGTCGCGCGGGTACCGTTCGCCACCGTTGCCGAGGTAGACCGTGCCGTGGCCTCCGCCAAGGCCGCCTTCGCCACCTGGCGCAACGTGTCCCTGGCCCAGCGCATGCGCATCATGCTGCGCTTTCAGGCGCTGGTGCGGGAGAACGTGGAAGAGCTGGCGGCGCTGATTACGGAAGAACACGGGAAAACCCTGCCGGACGCCGAAGGCGAAGTGGGCCGTGGCCTTGAAGTGATTGAACACGCCTGTTCCATCACCTCGCTGCAGCTGGGCGAAATCGCCGAGAACGCCGCCAGCGGCGTCAACGTCTATTCCCTGCACCAGCCCCTGGGCGTGGGTGCTGGCATCACGGCCTTCAATTTTCCCGTCATGTTGCCCTGTTTCATGTTTCCGCTGGCCATTGCCACCGGCAATACCTTTGTACTGAAGCCCTCCGAGCAGGACCCAAGTTCGACCATGCGTCTGGTTGAACTGGCCTATGAGGCCGGTGTACCAGCAGGCGTGCTGAACGTGGTGCACGGCGGACCGGACGTGGCCAACCGCCTGTGTGACCACCCGGACATCAAGGCCCTGTCGTTCATCGGCTCCACCCATGTGGGTACCCACATTTACGAGCGCGCCGGTGCAGCCGGCAAGCGGGTGCAATCCATGATGGGCGCCAAGAACCACTGTGTGATCCTTCCGGACGCCAACCGCAGCCAGGCCATCAATAACATGATTGGCTCCGCCTTCGGGGCCGCCGGTCAGCGTTGCATGGCCAACTCCGTGCTGGTGCTGGTGGGCAAGGCCCGGGAATGGCTTCCGGAAATCATTGAGAAATCCCGTCAGCTCAAGGTCGGCCCAGGTACCCAGAGGGATGCGGATCTTGGACCGCTGGTGTCGCCCCAGGCCCGCAGGCGGGTGCTCGGGCTGATTGATACTGGCGAGAAGGAAGGCGCCACACTGGCGCTGGACGGCCGGCAGTGCACGGTGGATGGCTACCCGGACGGTAACTTCGTGGGGCCAACCCTGTTCAGCGGCGTCACCGCGGACATGACCATCTACCGGGAAGAGGTTTTCGGGCCGGTGCTGTGTGTGGTGGAAGTGGAGACCCTCGACGAGGCCATTGCGTTCATCAACCGCAACCCCAACGGCAACGGCACCTCCATTTTCACCGGCTCTGGCTGGGCCGCCCGCAAGTTCGAGAACGAAATCGACGTGGGGCAGGTGGGTATCAACGTGCCCATTCCCGTGCCCGTGGCGTTCTTCAGTTTTACCGGTTCCCGGGCATCGAAGCTGGGGGATCTCGGCCCCAACGGCAAGCAGGCCATCCAGTTCTGGACCCAGACCAAGACGGTCACCGCCCGATGGTTTGAGCCGGACAACGAATCCAGTGAGGTCAATACAACGATTTCGATGAAGTAACCGTCGAAAAAACGCGTGCCGGGCAACCGGCATTTGGGTTCATCTTCACGTTCCACCAACGTCCAACAAGAAAGGAAGAGAAACCATGGGATATAACAAGAAAGTCTCCGCCGTGCTCACCACCGGCGTCGCCGCGCTGGCGCTGTCAACCTCCATCCAGGCGGCCGGGCCGGGCAAGCTGGATGTGGCCAGTACCTTCAACCGCAACATCTTCATCGGCGAAGGCGCGGTGCGCTTCGCCAAGGAACTGGAAACCGTCACCGACGGCAAGGTCAAGCTGGACGTGCACGATCCCGGCGACCTGGTACCGGCCTTCGAGGTCTTCAACTCCGTGTCGTCCGGTGCGATTCCGGCCGGCTGGGACTGGATTGGCTATTGGGCCGGTACGGTGCCGGTGACCAACCTCTACGGCGCCCTGCCGTTCGGCCCGACGCCGGAAGCGTTCATGTCCTGGATGTGGGCCGGCGACGGCACCAAGATCCTGCAGAGCGCCTACGACCAGTACAACGTGAAGGTGCTGCCGTGCTTCATTTCCCCGCAGGAGACCGGCGGCTGGTACAACAAGGAAATCAACAGCATCGAGGACTTCAAAGGTCTTCGGATGCGGATTTCCGGCCTCGGCGCCAAGGTGCTTAACAAGTTCGGGGCGTCCACCCAGCTGATTCCCGGCGGCGAAATCTACCTGGCCCTGGAGCGGGGGCGGATCGACGCCACCGAATTCTCGGTGCCCCAGGTGGACCAGCTGATGGGCTTCGATGAAATCGCCAAGTACTACTACTTCCCGGGCTGGCACCAGTCTGCCAGCTGGTTCTCCTTCCTGATCAACAAGGATGTGTGGAACCAGTACGACGACGCCACCAAGGCCAAGTTCGAGACCGCCTGCCGGGCCACCCTGCAGTGGTCCATGGCGGAGGCCCCGGCCGAGCAGATGCGCGTGGTGCACAAGCTCGAAGCCAAGGGCGTTCAGGTCAAGCGCTTCCCGGACAGCGTGCTGAAGGAACTGCATAAGGGGTGGGACGAAGTACGCGAAGAGGAAATGAAGAACAACCCGCTGTTCAAGCAGGCGTATGAGTCGCTGATGGAGCACACCAAGCTGGTCAACGACTGGTATCAGCTCCAGGCCATTCCTAAGGAGTAATCCCGTCAATCCGGCGCCGGTGGTGGCTTGCCCGCCACCGGCATTTCCTTCCTGCTCCAGCCTGATGGACGTGTCCGCAGTATGAACACCACTTCCGGTACTACCCATGAGCCTCTGCCGCCCTGGCGTCGGAGCCTCGCCCATGTGTTATCCACGCTGGCCACACCTCTCATTGCCCTGGGCTCCTGGCTCGGGCGGGTGTCGAGCTGGCTGGTGATCATCATCGTCTTCGTGGTGCTGACCACCGTGATCATGAACGCCGTCGGCGTGAACGAACTGTTCCGCTGGGACGGCAAAATCTTGCTGCTGGGGGATGCGCTCACCATCAACTCGGTGACCGAATTCCAGTGGCACCTGTTCGGGCTGCTGACGCTGGTTGGCGGCAGCTACGCCCTGCATTCGGACACCCACGTGCGAGTGGACATGCTGCACGCGCGCCTGGGGCCCAACGGCAAGCACTGGGTGGATATCATCGGCCACCTGGTGTTCCTGATCCCGTTTTGCCTGTTGGTGGCCTGGTATTCCCTGCACTTCGTCGAGATGTCGTACATTTCCCACGAACAGTCCAACTACGGCGGCCTGACCGACCGGTACCTGATCAAAGGCGCATTGCCAACCGGGCTGGTGCTGCTGGCACTGAGCGCCCTCGGCCAGGTGTTCCGGCGCCTGGCGTGCATTCTCGATCCGTCCCATAACGTCGAGGAGGCGTCCCATGCTGGATGAATACGGCCTTGCCATTGCCATGGTGGTGTCGCTGCTGGTGGGGATTTTCAGCGGCTACCCGGTGGCCTTCCTGCTCGGCGGCATCGGCATCGCCTTTGCTTTTATCGGCGGCGTACCGCTGCCGTTCCTGGGTACCATCTCGTCCCGTATCTACGGCGGCGTTGTGGAAAACTGGCTGCTGATTGCCATTCCCCTGTTCGTGTTCATGGGCCTGATGCTCGAGCGATCGGGGGTGGCCAAGAACCTGCTGATGACGCTGCAACGCCTGTTTGGGCGGGTGCGGGGCGGTCTGGCCATTTCGGTGGCGCTGCTGGGGGTGGTGATGGCCGCCAGCACCGGCATCATTGGGGCCTCGGTGGTCATGCTGGGCCTGCTGGCGCTGCCGGTCATGATGCGTCAGGGGTATAAGCCGGAGATGGCCTATGGCGTCGTTGCGGCGTCCGGCACCCTGGGTATCCTGATTCCGCCGTCGATCATGCTGGTGCTGATGGGCTCCATCATGAACCTGTCAGTGGGCGCCCTGTTCAAGGCGGCGCTGATTCCCGGCCTCCTGCTCGGCGGTCTGTACATGGCGTACCTGCTGATTACCGCGATGATCAAGCCGGAGTGGGCGCCCCTGGCCCATGAGGGTGACAACCCGGTGCCCACGGAAGATCAATCGCCCCTGGTGATTGCGCTGTTGCGGGATCTGGCCGGGCCGGTAGTACTGATTGTCGCGGTGCTGGGATCCATCATGGCGGGCATCGCCACCCCCACCGAGGCAGCGGCAATCGGCGCCGCCGGCTCTCTGTTCCTGGCACTGATGCTGCGCCAGCTCAATGTGGATGTGGTCCGCCAGGTCTGCCGGGACACCTCGAAGATCTCCGCGATGATCCTGTTCGTGGTGATTGGCGCCACCTGCTTCAGCGTGATCTTCAAGCACCTGGGCGGCGCCGACATGATCGTGGACATCATCACCGGTACCGGCCTCGGGCCCTACGGCCTGCTGCTTCTGCTGATGGGGTTGATCTTCGTACTGGGCTTTTTCCTGGAGTGGATTGAGATCAGCTTTGTGGTACTGCCGCTGCTGGTGCCGGTGGTGGACGGCCTGGACTTTGCCGGAGTAAGCAGCTCGGGCCTGCTGGTGTGGTTCGCCATTCTGGTGGCCATCAACCTGCAGACCAGCTTCCTGACGCCGCCCTTCGGCTATGCGCTGTTCTACCTGAAGGGCATTGCCGCCGGTAACGTCAGTATCGGGGTCATCTATCGCTCGATCATTCCGTTTGTGCTGTTGCAACTGACCGGGCTGATCCTGTGCATTGTGTTCCCGTCCATCGTTCTGTGGCTGCCGGGACTGACCGAATAGGGTAAGGTAGCGGGCTGGACTGATTGACCGATTAAGGAGACCCGTCTTGTCTGATCTGGCCCGCTACGAAAGCTTTGCCGTTGAGGTCAACAACCACATCGCCCACGTGCAGTTCTGCCGACCGGACGCCCTGAACACCATGAACCGGGCGTTCTGGCTGGAACTGCCCCGGTGCGTGCAGGACATCGAGGCGAACACGGACGCCCGCGTCATTGTGCTGTCGTCCACCGGCAAGCACTTCTCGGCGGGTATGGACCTGAGTGTCTTTACCGATCCCAAATCCGTGCCCATGAGCGGCGACCCGGGCCGGATGGCGGAGAATCTGCGCCGCGTGGTGCTGCAACTGCAGGATACCCTGACGGCCCTGGAAAATGTGCGTCTGCCGGTGCTGGCGGCGGTGCAGGGTGGCTGCATCGGCGGGGCCCTGGATCTGGTCTGCGCGGCGGACAGCCGTTACTGCACGGCGGATGCCTACTTCACCATCAAGGAAACCGAACTGGGGATGACCGCGGATGTGGGCACCCTGCAGCGGCTGCCCAAGCTGATGCCGGAAGGCGTGGTGCGGGAACTGGCCTACACCGGCCGGAAGTTCGAGGCGGCGGAAGCCCATCGCCTCGGTTTTGTGAACGCGGTGTACGACACCCAGGAGGCCATGCTGGCGGGGGTGATGGCGATTGCCGCACAGATCGCCGCCAACTCGCCGCTCGCGGTCACCGGCTGCAAGGAAATGATTCACTTTGCCCGGGATCATTCGGTGGCGGACAGCCTCAAGTACATGGCGACCTGGCAATCGGGCATGTTCCGGCCCACGGACATGATGAAAAGCTTCCAGGCCAAGGCCCAGAAGCAGGCCCCGCAGTACGACGATCTGTTCCCGGTGCGGGACCTGTTCAGCGACTGACCCGTTCCGACGCCGGGCCCGCCCGGCGCTTTCCGATCTTTGCGTTTGAATCCCGTTATCCAGGCGGCCGAGCGGCCGCCTGTTGTCGTTCAGGAGAGACACTTTGCTCGAGAGTTACCTGACCGGTCTGCTGGTGTGTGGCGGTATCATCGTCGCCATCGGCGCCCAGAATGCCTATGTGCTCAGCCAGGCGATCCGTCGGGAACACCATTGGTGGTCGGCCGGGCTTTGCATGGCGTGCGATGTGCTGCTGTTTACCCTCGGTATGTTCGGCGTCAGCGCCGCGCTCATGGCCATGCCGGAAGCGCTGTCGGTGCTGCGCTGGCTGGGGGTGGCTTTCCTGGGTTGGCTGGCGGTACAGGCGCTGGTGCGCGCCGGCCGGGGCCGGGCGGCGCTGAAAGCGGATGACACCGTTCGCCGCAGCCTTCGGGGAGTCTTGCTGACGACCCTGGCGGTGACGCTGCTCAACCCGCAGGTTTACCTGGATACGCTGCTGCTGATTCCGGCGGTGGGCGCCCAGCAGGAGAGCGCGGCAACCTTCGTGGCGGGCGCCAGCAGCGCGTCGATTCTCTGGTTCGGCGGGCTGGCCTGGTTCGGCTCGGCGCTGGCGCCGCTGCTGTCACGTCCCGTTGCCTGGCGGGTGATTGACGGGCTGATCGGCCTGATGATGGCGGCTATCGCCCTGCAGCTTGCGATTGGCGGGCTCTAGCGGGCCGCTGTCTGACGGGAAAATGCCATCTCGCTGGGGGATCTCTCGGTCAGGCGGAACGGCGGTCCGGTGCCTTGGCTTCTACCTCGTCCAGGAAATTCCGAACGTCCTCAAAGGCCTCCCGGGCCTCCGGTAACAGGTCCACAAACAGCTGCCACACGTGCACCATGCCCGGCCAGGTGTGCAGGGTGACCTGGGAGCCGGCGGCCCGAGCGCGGGCGGTATAGCGCCGGGCGTTGTCCAGCAGCATCTCCGAGGCGCTGGCCTGGATCAGCGTCGGCGGCAGGTTGGCCAGGTTGCCCCGCAGCGGTGATGCCACCGGGTGGGTCGGGGACACCCGGAACGCGGCCAGGGTGCCCCACCACAGCACCGGCAGCGGCAACTTCGAAAGACCGCCGAATACCGGGCCCAGCAGCGGGTCGGTGGCAATGTTGCCCCGGTTGCTGGGGGCCGTGAAGGTCAGGTCCGTGGACGGCGAGAAGGCAATCGCCGCGTCCGCCGGGCGCAGGCCCCGGTCCCGGGCCCAAGCCAGCAGGCCAAGGGTGTGGCTGCCGCCCGCCGAATCCCCGGCAACCACCAGGAACGCCAACGGTTCCGGGCCATCCGGCCCGTTCTCCAGAATCCAGCGATAGGCGTCACGGCAGTCGCGCACGCCGTCAATGTACCGATGCTCCGGCATCAGCCGATAGTCCACGGCGAACACCGCCGCGTTGGCGGCGTTCGAGAGCGCGTCCGTAATGCCCCGGTGGCTGCGCGGACTGCCCACGGCCCAGGCGCCCCCGTGGATATACAGCAGCCGCCGGCGGGTGTCCGCACCGGGTGCGATCACCCATTCGCCCCTGGGCAGGGGGTTGCTCCCTGGCGCGTTGCTGTCGCCCCGGGCCTGGCTGCGGTCCGGCGCACGTTCCTGTTGCACCGGATCCGTGTTGCCTGGGCGCGCGCCCTGGGGCCGTATGTCCGACGTCAACGGCAGATCGTCGCTGATGTGATCCAGGTGTTCACGGGTGGCGAGCAGGCGGGCCCGGCCCTTGAGGCCCCGGGTCGCCCGGCCCATCTGCTTCAGGCGGCTCAGCACGGCCTCGTGGCCGTCGCTGGGCAACTGGTCCAGCACCGGATGTTCGGTTTCATCCAGGTGGGACAGGTCCTCGGCCCGGAACAGCAGGAAGGTGGCGGCGAGCACCAGCAGGAGCAGGGCGATAATCAGAGTGATCCAGAGCATGATTTATCCAGAATCCGGTATAAGGGCTATCCTGACATCATAGCGGGCAGATAGCCCGACCGCGCCAGCGTGCGAGCTTCGCCCACGAATGTCACAGAAGGAGAGGCGCCTTGCAAATAGCCTATCGGGCCAGGGACTTCACCGAAGCGCATATTATCGCCGGTCTGTTGCAGGCCCATGGCATTGACGCCCACGTGGGTGGGCATTATCTCCAGGGGGCCCTGGGTGAGATTGGCGCGTCCGACTTTTCAACCGTGCACGTGGACGATGACGATTTCCTTCGCGCCCGCGAACTGGTTGGCGAGTACGAGCAGAGCCGCCCTGCCGAGGCGGCGCCCCGGGTGCCCCAGGAGCGGCCGGACCGTTACGCCCGCTGGTTTCTCCTGGCGCTGGCGGTTACCTTGTGGTGTCTGCTCGTGCCGGACTGAGGTTCGGCCTTTTCGTCATTGCCCCGCCCGGCACCATTCACGATTGACCAAAAACGCGCGTCGTTCACGCAAGAGAGGAGGCAAAGCTGTCCATGTCTGGAATTGTCGTTATTACCGGTGCAAATCGTGGTATCGGGTTGGAGCTGGCCCGATGGTATGCCCGTGAAGGGCTGTCTGTGGTCGGCGCCTGCCGGCAAACCTCGCCGGAACTGGCCGAGGTGGCCGAGGTGGTTGAGGGCGTTGACGTCACCACCGATGTGGGCGTGCAGCGCCTGGTTGACGCGCTGGGTGAACGTACCGTGACCCTGCTGATCAATAACGCCGGCCTGCTGAAAGATGAACAGCTCGGTACTGTGGACTACGACGCCATGCGGGCGCAGATGGAAATCAACGCCTATGCCCCGCTGAGGGTGACCGAGGCGCTGTTGCCACGGTTGGCAGCCGGCAGCAAGGTCGCCAATATCACCAGCCGGATGGGTTCCATAGAGGACAACGACGCCGGTGGACGCTACGGGTACCGGGCGTCCAAAGCGGCGCTGAATGCCATCGGCAAGTCCCTGGCCATGGACCTCAAGCCGCGGGGCATTGCCGTTGCCCAGCTCCATCCCGGTTACGTGAAAACCCGCATGGTGAACTTCGGTGGCCTGATCGAGCCCGAGGTGGCCGCCCGCGGCCTGGCCGAACGTATCGCCGCACTGACCCTGGAAAATACCGGGTCTTTCTGGCACAGCAACGGGGAGCGCCTGCCCTGGTAGCTTGCATCTTCGGATTTAGAGTGTTATCAATTAAATCGTGCACGAGGTAATTGGAGGTTGCCATGAGCGAGACGGTCCATCAAAAAACCGGGGATGAGCTTGCCGCCGGAAACGGTGGTCTCGAACTGCTGACGCTCGACCGGCAGATGTGCTTTGCGCTCTATTCGGCCTCGCTGGCGATGACCAAACTGTACAAGCCGCTGTTGCAGGCGCTGGGGCTGACCTATCCCCAGTACCTGGCGATGCTGGTCTTGTGGCAGCAGGACAACGTCTCCCTCGTGCACCTGCGAGAGCGGTTGTATCTGGATTACGGCACGCTGACGCCGCTGATCAAGCGGCTGGAAGCCCAGGGCCTGGTGTCCCGGGTCCGGTCCGAAGACGACGAGCGCCAGGTTCGGGTTCGCCTGACCGATCATGGGCGCCGTCTGAAAGGCCAGGCCAGCAGCTTGCCGATCCGGGTAGCTTCCGCAACCGGCTGTTCCGCGCAGGAACTGGAGCAGCTCAAACAGCAGTTGATCGCACTCAGAAGCCGGTTGCACGGCTTTGATCTGACGGACGCCGACCCGGCGTCTGACCCAACGAATCCTGAAGGAGCGTCCTAATGTCTTTGAGCAAAGTTGCCTATCGTGCCTACGCAGAAGCCACCGGTGGCCGTGACGGCCGTGCCATTTCCTCCGACGGCATCCTGGATGTCGAGCTGAAGACCCCGAAGGAACTCGGCGGTGCGGGCGGTAAGGGCACCAACCCGGAACAGCTGTTTGCGGCGGGCTACTCCGCCTGCTTCATCGGCGCCATGAAGTTTGTCGCCGGCCGGGACAAGATCAAGATGCCGGACGATGCGTCCATTGAAGGCGTCGTAGGCATCGGTGAAATTCCCGGCGGTTTCGGCATCGAAGTGGAGCTTCGTATCAGCCTGCCCGGGCTCGAGAAGAGCCAGGCCAAGCAGTTGGTGGACGAAGCCCACAAGGTGTGCCCGTACTCCAACGCAACCCGGGGCAACATCGACGTTACCCTGACTCTCGTCGACTGATCCCTGCAGGCGACGGATCCGCGCGCGGCTGTGCCGAGAGCGGGTCCGTCGAAATGTGCCGACAGCGGATCCGTTAAAAAAGGGGAGCCCCGAATGAGCGAACAAACCTCGGTCATCCTGGTCACGGGCGGCGCCAAAGGCATCGGTCGCGCTCTGGTGGACGGGTTTGTCCGACGGGGCTGGCGGGTCGCGTTTGGCGACCTGGACCGGCAAGCCGGTACCGCGCTCGCCCGAACCCTGGGTGAGCGCGCCCATTTCATTCCGGCGGACGTCGCCGTTGAGGACGACGTTCGCCACCTGGTGGCCGAGGCCGTGCGCTGGGGCGGTCGCCTGGATGCGGTCATCAATAACGCCGGCCTGGCCAATCCGGTCACCGGCCCCATTGAGAACCTGTCGCTGGCGGACTGGCAGCGGCGGTTGGACGTCAACCTGACCGGCACCTTTCTGGTGACCCGGGAGGCCGTGCCTCATCTGCGCCTGTCGCACGGCGCGGTGATAAATCTGGCCTCCACCCGGGCCTTGCAATCGGAACCTGACACCGAAGCCTACGCCGCCACCAAGGGTGGCGTGGTGGCGCTCACCCATGCCCTATCGGTCAGCCTGGGGCCGGAGATTCGGGTGAACAGCATCAGCCCGGGCTGGATTGATACCCGGGCCTGGCAGGGGAGTGGGCGCGACGTTCGTGAGACCGTGCCGCCCCTGAGCGAGGGTGATCACCACCAGCACCCCGCTGGCCGGGTCGGGGAGCCAGAGGACATCGTCGCCCTGGCGGCGTTTCTGGTGTCGGCGGAGGCGGGGTTCATTACCGGACAGAACCTGGTGTCCGACGGCGGCATGACCCGCAAGATGATTTATGAAGAGTGAGGGATCGCGGTGTCGGCGATGACCTGCACGGTCTGCGAGCGGGGGCAGGTGCAACCCTTCCGGGCCATTGGCCGCCAGGCGTACCATCGCTGCCCGGTGTGCCAGGCCACCCTGATGGCGCCGGAATCCCGGCTGGATGCCGACGCCGAACAGGCGGTGTACGCCCTGCACGACAACGCCGTGGACGACCCGGGCTACCGCGCCTTCCTTCGGCGCCTGGCGGACCCGTTATGCGAACAGCTCAGCCCCGGTGCGGTCGGACTGGATTTTGGCTGCGGCCCGGGGCCGGCACTGGCTCGTATGCTGGAAACCGACGGGTTTTCGATGCGGCTGTACGACCCGTTTTTTTACCGGGACGACGCTGCGTTGGCGACCACCTACGATTTCATCACCTGTACCGAAGTGGTGGAGCACCTGCACAGCCCTGCGGAGGTGTTCCGCACCCTGCATGACCTGCTCCGGCCCGACGGCTGGCTGGGCATCATGACCTGCTTCCAGACGGACGACGACCGCTTCGACCGGTGGCATTACCGGCGGGATCCCACCCACGTGGTGTTCTATCGGGAAGCGACGTTCCATTGGCTGGCCGCTGCCTGGGGCTGGCACCTGGAGATTCCCCGCAAGGATGTGGTGTTGATGCGTAAACCGGTGGCTCAGGGTGCGGCCGGGCACGCCGGCAACGTGCCCGGGTAGTCGGTTCCGTTATCGGTAGCGGCCGGCAGTGTGTCCTGGCCGAAACGTTCGGGCGCCAGATGTTGCGCGCAGGTTAAAGCCTTTTCGGCGGCCTTCGGCCAGCCGGCACGGTTCAGGGTGTAGGCCAGGTTGTTCCAGCCTTCGGCCCGTTCGGGAAAGCGGGTCACGGTCTGTTTGAACCGATCGACCGCGAGAGTCAGGTCCGCCCGGGCGAACGCGAGGTTGCCCGCGGCCATCCAGCCGGCAAATTCCTGCGGCCAGGTTTCAATGGCCGTGCCGTAGGCCGCCTGTGCGGCCCTCAGGTGCCCGGTGCTCTCCAGATCATGGGCCGCCCGAAGGAACGGCAACGGGCTGGCCGTGGCGGGCACCTGATCCGGTGGCAGCATGACCCGCGCCCAGCGGTCCGCCCGGCCCCAGGTAGCCATGAAGGCCTCGTAGGCCATCGGGTAGTGCTTGCGGGTGTCCGTATTGAGAATCAGGGCCCTGGGGTTCTCCCGGTAGCCCACCACCACCGCAAAGTGCCACTGTGGCCACCAGTCGAATCGCAGGTTTTGCATCACCAGCACCGGATGGCCGGCATCAATCTCTTCGATCAGCGCGTCCACCGTGCCGTCCAACGGGTACACCAGCATGCCGTGGGCGCGGGCTGCGGCCACCATTTCCACCTGCAGTGAGCCTTCCCGCCCGGGCAGGTAGACCTCGGGCTTTAGGGCTTCTGGGGAGGTGTCCAACCCCTGGGCCGATAGCATGGTGGCCAGCGCCGCCGGGCCACACTGGTACTTTTCCTGAGGATAGAACGGAACGTCGGACAGCAGATGATTGCGGTTGGCAGACGCCGGCCATTGGGGCGTCGTGGCGCAGCCGGAAAGCAGAAGCGCCGCCGCCAGCAGGGCGACGGCGCTTTTGACCGCCCGCCCGAATCGGTCGGGGCGGGGGTAGGGCGCGGGCGTCACCGGATGCAGTTGACGAACGGGAAGATGTCCGTAGCGCACAGCATGTCGGTGACAATAAACACCAGGAAAAACAGCACGATAATACCCACCACGCCTTCGCCGGCCGGCGCTTCTGACAGGGTATCGTTGAACTGGGCGAGTTCGCTCGGGGTCAGGTTGTTGACCCGGTCGGCCACCTCGTCCTTGCTGACACCCAGCTGGGTCAGCTTTTCCTGAACGTCCTGACGGTCGAGCATGTTCAGCAACTGCTGGCGATCAACGCTGGTCTGTTGCTGCTGGATCAGGTCGCCGGTGCCGACCATGGAGGCCTGGGCGGTGGCGGAAAACGTGCTGGCCAGGGTGAAAACGGCCATCAGGACAAAAGACACCTGTTTAAGGTAGCGGCGTAAGTCGGACATCGTGTTCTCCTTATCGTCGTTAGGGGCAATGTCACTATAGCACGTGCGCATCGGGTCGAAGGTTCCCGTGACCACGGTCGCAGCTCAACAAACGCTTACAAAAAAGCCGGGGCGGGCACTGTCCTGGCGCGCCCGCGCTTTCTAAACTCCCTGTGAATCAATCACAACGCGACGGCGAGCGCCGCCCGAGGAAACGATGTCCGGTCTGCTGTCCTCCATGTTCAGTCTGCGTGCCCTGGTTTTGGCGCTGGCCGCCGTGTTCGCCGTCGCCGCCGACCAAATCCCGATGGTGTCCTGGCTTGACCGGGTCCTGCTCAATACCCTGGGAGTGGCGGACGCCAGCGGCCTGGTGCCGGTACCGCTGCCCCAGGTTGCCGAGGTTCTTGCTCAGCGTGGGCTGATGGTGCCGGACTGGTCCGGCCTGGCGCTGCAGCTCTCGCTGGCGCTGGCGGCGACCTACCTGATGTTTGGTGTGCCCCGGTTGGGCGCGGCGGTGGCGCTGCCGGTTACCCTGTTGCTGGCTGGCGCACTGCTGGTCACCCAGGGCGCGCTGATGTTCTACCGATCCCTGTGGCTGCCCCTGGGGCAGGTCATGACGCTGCTGGGCGTCGGTTATGTGATTCTGCTGTTCTGGCTCCAGCCCCACCGACGCATTGTCGCGCTCATTGATAACGTTCGCGACGCTCGATTGCGACTGGCACACCTGCTGCTCGGCCAGGGTCAGACTGATGAGGCACTGCAGGTCCTCGACGACCTCCCCGCCGCCGTAATGTCCCGCCCAGAGGCTCTGGAGCTTCGCTACCAGATTGCCCTGCAGCAGGAACGTCGTCGCCAGTACGAGCAGGCCCTGACCACTTACAATGGCATTCGGGCACTCAAGCGCCAATATCGCGATGTGGTCGACCGCATTGCCGCTTTGGGCAGCAACGGGCCGGTGGCCATGCCCCGCTCGGGCGCAGCCGATCTGACCCAGACCCTGGTGGTGGAGGCGCCGTCCGTGAGCCGTCCCGTCCTCGGACGCTATGAGATTGTGCGCGAGTTGGGCCGGGGCGCCATGGGCGTGGTGTACCTGGCGACCGATCCAAAGATTGCCCGCACCGTCGCCGTTAAAACGCTGCCGTACGCCGCCCTGGACCAGGACCAGCTGTCGGCCCTCAAGGCCCGGTTTTTCCGGGAAGCCGAAGCCGCCGGACGGCTCAGCCACCCGGCGATCGTGACCATCTATGACGTGGGCGAGGAGCCGGACCTGGCGTATATGGCCATGGACTATGCCCCCGGCCGTCCCCTCAGCGAGTTTGCCCGCCCTGGCCGGCTGTTGCCGGTGGCCACCGTGCTGGACGTGCTGGCCGAGGTGGCGGAGGCCCTGGCCTACGCTCACGAGCGCCGCATTGTTCATCGGGACATCAAACCGTCGAACATTCTCTACGACGCCGAGTCCGGCAGCGTCAAGGTGACCGATTTCGGCATCGCCCGGGTTGCCGACGATTCCATGACCCGCACCGGCAGCGTCATGGGCAGCCCCCTGTACATGTCGCCCGAACAGTTGATGGGACAAAAGGTGACCGGCGCCTCGGACATCTACAGCCTGGGTGCGACGCTGTTCAAACTGGTGACCGGAGAGACACCCTTCCAGGGCGATACCCTGGCCGGCCTGACCTACCAGATTCTCAACAAACGGCCCCGCAGTGCCCGGTCGCTGAACGCCGACCTGCCGGCGGGCGTGGTGCGGGTGATCGGCAAAGCGATCCAGCGGGAGCCGGGCAAACGCTTCGGCAGCGCCGCCGAGATGGCTGAAGCGCTGCGTCGGGCGGCGGCGCGGGAGCTTCGGGAGGCGGCCTCCTGATGGCGTTTACCGTGGCCGGTGAGTCCCACCGGGGTGCCGTAAGAGTGGTGAATCAGGACCGGGTGGCCTGGCGGGAAAGCGCCGATGGCAGCCGCGCCCTGCTGCTGCTGGCAGACGGCATGGGCGGTCATGACGGCGGTGAGGTGGCCAGCCGCCTGGCCGTCGACGCCGCCGAAGAGGTCCTGAAACCGGCCCTGGACGCGGGCGACGCGCCCACGCCGGAACGGCTGCGCGAGCGGCTGGCCAGGGCGTTCCAGGCGGCCGGTGGGCGGGTCCGTGCGGCCAGGCTGGCGGAACCCCGTCTGGCCAGCATGGGCACCACGTTGGTGGCGGTCTGCCTGGAGGACGGCCACGCCGGCATTGCCCACATCGGGGATTCCCGGTGCTACCTGATGCGCGCCGGCGAACCGCCGGTGTGCCTGACCCGGGACGATTCCGTGGTGCAGAACATGATTGACGACGGCAGCTTGCGGCCAGAAGACGCCGGCCGGGCGCCGTTCCGCAACGTGCTGACCCGGGCCGTCGGCACATCCGAGGACGACGAGCCCAGTTACCGGTTCCAGACCCTGGCGCCCGGCGATGCCTTGCTGCTTTGCTCGGACGGTCTGCCGGAAGCGGTCGCGGAGGCTGAATGGCCGGCCGTGGTCGCCGGCGGTGTCAGTGCCCGGGATATTGCCGACCGGTTCCTGGCCCGCAGCCTGGAGCAGGGCGCGCCGGATAACGTGTCCCTGATTTTCCTGATGATGACTTCCTGAGGAGCGCAGTATGGCATCCCTTTCCCAGTTGGTGGACAACGTGGTGGTCAACACCTTTGACCTGTCGCAGCCGGTCACCCGAATCGGCCGGCGGCCCGACAACGATCTGTGCATTGACGAGATTTCCGTCAGCGGCCAGCACGCGGTCATTGAGGCCGCTCCGAACGCCTATCTGGACGGTCTGGTGGATTACTACATTACCGACAGCAACAGCACCAACGGCACCTTTGTGAACGATCTGCCGGTGAACGGCCGGCAGCGGCTGAACAGCCACGACCTGATCCGGGTGGGCTGGAACCAGTTCCGCTTTGTGGACGAGGACGAAAGCGCCCTGGAAAAAACCGCGTTCATCCTCGACTGACCCCGGACGGGCGCCCCGGCCCGGCCTCCAATCCCTTGAATCGCCGGCTCAGCCGGCGCGCTCCTGAACCAGTGCGGCAAACCGGTGCAGCAGGCTGCTGGCGTGCAGGGCCGGTTGCACGGCATCAATCAGACCCTGGGCATCGCGGCCTTCCTGAACCAGGGTCTGGCGCTGGGAATCCAGATACGCCCGCATGATCTCATCGGTAAATTCCGGGTGGAACTGCACGCCCCAGGCGCAGGCGCCGATGCGGAATGCCTGGTGAGGCTCCGCCTCGGAGTGTCCGAGCAGAACGGCGCCCGGGGGCAGGGCGCGAACCGACTGGCGATGGGTCAGTTGGGCCGGAAACCGCTCGGGCAGACCGGCAAACAGCCGGTCATCGGTGGCCTCGGGTCGTAGATGAACCTGCTGGGTGCCGGTTTCCCGCCCGTCCGGGTGCCAGTCCACGTGGCCGCCCAGGGCATGGGCCAGCAGCTGGTGGCCATAGCACACCCCCAGCACCGGCAGGGCGGCGTCTACCGCCCGGGCCAGCCAGGCCGCTGTGGCCTCGCTCCAGGGTTCCCGATCGCTGACCATGGCCGGCGATCCGGTCACGATTACCCCATGCCAGTGGCCCGGCTCTGCCGGTTGCTCGCCGGCGCTCACATCGACCACGGTCACGTCCAGATCGTCCGGCAGGGACCGGAGAAACCAGGCGTCAAAGTCGCCGAAGCGGGCCCGGATGTCCGGATAGGTGGTGCCGGTTTTGAGGATCGCGAGCCGGGGCCGATGTGTAACATTCTGAGTCATATGTATCGCTTCCGCTGAGGTTTATATCAACGCGATGTAATAGTGTAAGTGATTGTATTTTGGGAAGGCTGTTCCCATTTTTCGCTCGTTTAACCCCGTATCTTTTCGCCAGGTCCGCCAGGAGCTGACGCTGGTGGTCACGTCCAAAAAGGGGTTGAGCGATGTCCGGTTTCTCACTGCGTTTTCTGATGATGGTTCTGGCCGTGGCGGCGTTGTCCGGTTGCGGCGGCGGAGGCGGCTCCGGTGGCGCTTCCGGTGGGTCCACCAGCGCATCGGCTGTGTCCGATGAGGTGGCGGTGAACGCGAAGGCCCAGGACAAGCCCGCCACCATCACCCTGAATGGGGCCGAAGTGGAAGAATACCAGGCCGCGATGCTGGAGTACGTCAACGCGG
This sequence comes from Marinobacter sp. C2H3, assembly GCF_037080155.1. Classification (NCBI taxonomy): domain Bacteria; kingdom Pseudomonadati; phylum Pseudomonadota; class Gammaproteobacteria; order Pseudomonadales; family Marinobacteraceae; genus Marinobacter; species Marinobacter sp. C2H3. The sequence goes on from NZ_JBBBNZ010000001.1 coordinate 1,061,624, forward strand.
CCCGCAGCCAGGCCCGCAACTGCGGCAGCGAGCGGTTTGACGCCGCCCCTCCGCTGCAATACAACGGCGTTATCCAGGGTGCGGCGGACGAACACACCCAGGACATGGCCACCAACAACTTCTTCAGCCACACCGGCTCGGACGGCCTTCGTGTTGGCGGCCGTGTCACCAAAACCGGGTATGCCTGGTCTGTGGTGGGTGAGAATATCGCCGCGGGTTACGACAGCGTCAAGGCTGTCATGGACGCCTGGGTGGCCAGCCCGGGCCATTGTGCAAACATCATGGATCCCCGGTTTACCGAGTTTGCGGTCAAGCGGATGGACGCCACCGGCGCCGATTACCCGAACTACTGGACCCAGGTGTTCGCGGAAGCCCGCTGATCCGTTGCCCCGCCTCGCCTAACGGGGCCGCCCGTCTGGCGGACCCCGGAACCGGGCTCACGAACCATCGCCAGGGGGCGCTCAGCCCTCGGCGACCTCCGCGTTGTGGAAGACGTTCTGGACGTCGTCCAGCTCGTTCAGCATGTCCAGGAATTTCTCAAACAGGGGAATGTCGTCGCCGCTGACGGGCGTGGACGTTTTCGGCAGGAACTGGATCTCGTCCACATCGAATTCGATGCCCTCAAAGGCCGACTCCAATGCCTGCTTGGCCTTGGCGTACTCGGTGTTGGGGGTGAATACGGTGATCTTGCCGCCCTCGTTCTCAATGTCGGTGACGTCCACGTCGGCGTCAACCAGCGCTTCCAGCACCGCCTCCTCGTCCTCGCCGGAAAACACGAAGATCGCGCAGTGGTCGAACATGTGCGCGACCGTACCGGGCGTGCCGATTTTCGACTTGGTCTTGGTGAAGGCCAGGCGAACGTCGCCAAAGGTGCGGTTCGGGTTGTCGGTCAGGCAATCGACGATCACCATGCAGTTGCCCGGGCCGTAGCCCTCGTAGCGGGCCGGGGCGTAGTCTTCGCCGGCGCCGCCCTTGGCCTTGTCAATGGCCCGGTCAATGACGTGGGTGGGCACCTGGTCCTTCTTGGCCCGATCGATCAACCCGCGCAGGGTCAAGTTGGCCTGGGGGTCGGCGCCGCCGGACTTGGCGCACATGTAAATCTCACGGCCGTACTTGCTGTAGACCTTGGTTTTCGCCGCAGCCGTCTTGGCCATCGACTCCTTACGGTTCTGGTAGGCTCTGCCCATCTGACTGCCTCGTCATACTGTTCTGGAAAAGCCGCGATTTTACTCAACAAACGGGCCCGTGGACAGGCCCCGTCTGCGGGTTGCCTCAGGCCAGTTCCGGCACCCGCCGGATGCCCCGCCGCAAGCCTTGCTCCAGGGCTGAAGACACCAGCTTGCCGGTGAGCGGGACGATGTCCTCGAACCGGATGGTGTAGTGCACACGGGTCTGGCCGTCCGGGGTGTCGTCGAAACGGATACGGCCGACGTGATGGCGGATCGGGCTGCGGCTGGTGATGGTGTATTCGATCAGGGAGCCGGGCTCGAAGTGCAGTACGGTTTCCTCCAGCCCGATCGGGCCGATGCCGATGCGGCGCACGGAGCCGACGCCGTTGGGGTCGGCCTGGTCGCTGTCCCGGATACGCTTGACCGGCGCGCCCAGCAGTTTGCCGAACCGGTGGTGATCGGCAAACAGGTCGAACACCCGCTGGCGGGGTACGTCAAAGGTTTCTGTGATTTCAATATGATACTGGGCCATGGCGGGTCTCTTGTCGTCGTTATCAACCGAAGTCCTGAGGGTATCCTCTGGCGCGGCCACGGGAAAGTCAAACCGCCGGCCAGCCGCCGGTCTGGCCCCCGCTGACCGGTAGGCGATCAGTGCCGTGGCGTGTGCCGGTAATCGCTTGGAGACCGCCCCATGACTTTCTTGAACAGCCGGGAAAAGTAGTAGGCGTCGTCGTAACCCAGGCGCCGGCTGATCTCGGCAAAGCTGGCGCTGCTGGTGTCCAGCATCTGGCAGGCCCGTTCCACTTTCAGGTGCAGGAAGTGCTGGATCGGTGACGTGCCGGTCTGGGCCCGGTAGCGGGTGGCAAAGTGCGCTGGGGACAGGCCGGCCAGTTCGGCCAGTTGGTCCAGAGTGAGCCGGCTTTCCAGGTGCTCGCGCATGTAGTTGTGCAGAGTGTCCAGATCAAGCTGCCGGTCCTGCGGGTTCGGCTCGGTGGCTAATGGCAGCGCCGTCAGCAACTGGCGCAGGCGATTGGCAGCGTGAATCAGCCCCCGGGCCCGGAAGCCGGTCTGGCGTACGGACAGCAGGCCATTGAAGTCCACCAGCAGTCGCGGCTGCCGTCCCACCTGGCGGATCGGTTGTGTGCGGCCAAGGCCCAGATACTGGTGAAATTCCTCCGCCAGGGGACCGGTGTAATGCACCCAGTGAAGGCTCCACGGGTCATCGGGTGAAGCGGTGTAGCGGTGGCTGGCGCCGGCGGGAAGCAGCAGGAGGTCGCCGGCCTGCACCGTGTAGGGTACGCCGTCAACGTTGAGAAAGGCGCTACCGTCCGTGCAGTAAATCAAAAGATTGTCCCGATGGTGCTCCCGGTGCATGTGGTGGCCGGCGGCTTTCCGGTAGTGGCCGAACGCCAGCGGGTACAGGTCGCGAGTCAGCGGATGCCGGTCCAGAACCCGGATGAGTGGCTCCGGCACCACATAGCGAACGCTGTCAGGCGGCACGGGCCATTGAGAGGTTCTTGTCGTGGCGATGGATCGCTTTTCGCTGGTCATCGAAAAATAATCCATCATGCGCGAAATTTAGTCAATCACCGGAGCGCGGAGCGCGTGCTAGGCTTTTGAACATTGAGCGCCGGCCCGTGCGCCGGTTTTCCCGGATAACAACAAACAGGGAACCTGTCATGCAGAACGTACCCCAGTATATTGCGGGCGAATTCGCCCAGAGCCAGACCGACCAGTGGATTGACGTCACCAACCCGGCCACCAGCGAGGTAATCGCCCGGGTGCCCTGTGCCACCGACGATGAAATGAGCCGCGCCATTGCCAGCGCCGGCGACGCCTTCCGCACCTGGCGGGAAGTGCCGGTGTCCGAGCGGGCGCGGGTGATGCTCCGTTACCAGGCGCTGCTGAAAGAGCATCACGACGAGATCGCCGAGATCCTGTCCCAGGAAACCGGCAAGACCTTCGAGGACGCCAAGGGCGACGTGTGGCGGGGTATCGAGGTGGTCGAGCACGCCGGCAACGTGGCGTCCCTGATGATGGGCGAGACCGTCGAAAACGTGGCCCGCAACGTGGACACCCACTCCTGGATCCAGCCGCTGGGCGTCTGTGCCGGCATCACCCCGTTCAACTTCCCGGCCATGATCCCCCTGTGGATGTTCCCGATGGCCATTGCCTGCGGCAATACCTTTATCCTCAAGCCCTCCGAACAGGACCCGCTGACGCCGATGCGTCTGGCCGAGCTGTTCGAGCAGGCCGGCGCGCCCAAGGGCGTGCTTCAGGTGGTGCACGGCGCCAAGGCCCAGGTGGACCGGTTGCTGACGGACCCGGCCATCAAGGCGATTTCCTTCGTCGGCTCAGTGCCGGTGGGCCGCTACATCTATGAGACGGGCACCCGGCACATGAAGCGGGTACAGAGCTTCGCCGGCGCCAAGAACCACATGGTGATCATGCCGGACGCGGACAAACAGCAGGTGATCAACGCCCTCGTGGGCGCGTCCGTGGGTGCCGCCGGCCAGCGCTGCATGGCGATCTCCGTGGCGGTGTTCGTGGGCGAGGCCCAGCAGTGGATTCCTGAACTCAAGGAGGCCATGGCCAGGGTTCGGCCGGGCGCCTGGAACGATTCCGGTGCCAGCTACGGGCCAATCATTTCCGCCAAGGCGAAAGATCGCATCGAATCGTTGATCGCCACCGGCGAGGCCCAGGGCGCCAGCCTGCTGCTGGATGGCCGTGGCTGCCAGGTGGATGGCCTGCCGGACGGTAACTGGGTCGGCCCGACCCTGTTCGGCGATGTCACCCCGGAGATGGACATCTACAAGGAAGAAATCTTCGGCCCGGTGCTGGCCTGCATGAACGCGGACAGCCTGGGTGAGGCGATCGAGCTGATCAACCGCAGCCCCTACGGCAACGGCACCTCCATCTTCACCAATTCCGGCGGTGCCGCCCGTCGGTTCCAGCATGAGATCGACGTGGGCCAGGTGGGCGTGAACATCCCCATTCCGGTGCCTCTGCCGTTCTTCTCCTTTACCGGCTGGAAAGGATCTTTCTACGGCGACCAGCACGCCTACGGCAAACAGGCGGTTCGGTTCTACACTGAAACCAAGACCGTCACGTCCCGCTGGTTCGAGTCCGAGGCGACCTCCTCCGAGGCCAACTTCTCCATCCAACTCCGTTGACGGTGTTGTCGTTGAGGCGTTCGGCCGGGGGCAACCCCGGCCTCTTTTCCTGAAGACCCCGCCTCGTTTTCTACAGACAAGGAGCGCAGCATGGACTTCAACCTGTCCGACGATCAGTTGGCCTTCCGGGACGCCGCCCGGGCCTTTGCTGACAACGAGATGGCGCCCCACGCCGCTCGCTGGGACGCCGAGCACGAGTTTCCTGTGGAGGTGATGAGAGCCGCCGGTGCCATGGGCTTCATGGGCCTTTATACGCCCGAGTCCCTCGGCGGCATGGGGCTGTCGCGGCTGGATACGTCGGTGATCGTGGAAGAGCTGGCGGCAGCCTGCCCGTCGACGGCGGCGTTTATCACCATTCACAACATGGCCACCTGGATGATTGCCTCGTTCGGGTCCGAGGACCTGCGGGCGGCCTTTGTGCCCCGGCTGGCCAGCGGCGAGGCCCTGGCCTCCTATTGCCTGACCGAGCCCGGCGCCGGATCGGACGCCGCCAGCCTGCGGACCCGGGCGGTGCGGGACGGCGATGAGTACCGCATCACCGGCAGCAAGATGTTCATCTCCGGCGCCGGCGCCACCGATGTGCTGGTGCTGATGGCCCGCACCGGCGCTCCGGACAGCGGCGCCAAGGGTATATCCACCTTTGTGATACCGGCCGACGCCGAGGGCATCACCTACGGCAAGAACGAAGAGAAGATGGGCTGGCACAGCCAGCCGACCCGAATGGTGTCCCTGGAGGATGTGCGCGTGCCGGCCTGGCATCGGGTCGGCGAGGAGGGCGACGGCTTTGCCATCGCCATGAAAGGCCTGGACGGCGGCCGCCTGAACATCGCCACCTGCTCCCTCGGCGGCGCCCAGGCGGCGTTGGTGCGTGCCCGCAACTACCTGCACGAGCGAGAGCAGTTCGGCAAGCCGCTGGCCGCGTTCCAGGCCTTGCAGTTCAAGCTGGCGGACATGGCCACCAACCTGGTCGCCGCCCGGCAGATGGTGCGCCTGGGGGCGTTCAAGCTCGACAGCGGTGACCCGGAAGCCACCCTGCACTGCGCCATGGCCAAACGCTTTGCCACCGACGCCTGTTTCGAGGTGGTCAATGAGGCGCTCCAGCTCCACGGGGGCTATGGTTACATCCGGGAATACCCGCTCGAGCGCTACCTGCGAGACCTCCGGGTGCACCAGATCCTCGAGGGCACTAACGAAATCATGCGCCTGATCGTCGCCCGCCGCCTGCTGCAGGACGGCGTGGCCGAGGCGATCCGGTAAAACGGGGGTCAGACAGATCTGGGGTCAGATGAACGTTTCATCTGACCCCGTTTTAACGGGCCCGACGCAAACATCGAACAACAAGGACTCCCACCATGAGTGACCTGATTCAGCTCGAAAAACGCGGACACATCGCCATCCTCACCATCAACAACCCGCCGGCGAACACCTGGACGGCGGCGTCCCTGCGGGCACTGATGGCCACCATCAACGATCTGAACGACGACGCCAACATCTTCGCGCTGGTGGTGACCGGGCAGGGCGAGAAGTTCTTCTCCGCCGGCGCCGATCTCAAGGCCTTCGCCGATGGCGACAAGGCCAACGCCGGCGACATGGGGCGCCTGTTCGGTGAGGCGTTTTCCACCCTCCAGGCCTTCCGGGGCGTCTCCATCGCGGCGGTGAACGGCTACGCCATGGGCGGCGGCCTCGAGTGCGCCATGGCCTGCGACATCCGCATCGCCGAAACCCAGGCCCAGATGGCGCTGCCGGAAGCGGGTGTGGGCCTGCTGCCCTGCGCCGGCGGCACCCAGAACCTGCCCTGGCTGGTGGGTGAGGGCTGGGCGAAACGGATGATTCTGTGCGGCGAGCGGGTGACCGCGGAAAAAGCCCTGCAGATTGGCCTGGTGGAAGAGGTGGTGCCCACCGGCAAGGCGCTGGAGAAAGCGCTGGAGCTGGCCGAGGGCGCCTGTCGCCAGAGCCCTTCTGCCGTGGCCCGCTGCAAGCGGCTGGTGATGAGCGCCCGGGACGCCCGCAGCCACGTGGACGGCTGGCGCATGGAGCGGGAGCTGTTCGTCGAGCTGTTCGACACCGAAGACCAGCGGGAAGGCGTCAACGCGTTCCTTGAAAAACGCGCCCCCGAGTGGAAGAACCGGTAATCCGCCCTACCAGACTGGAGAAACGGATGAGCGACCAACCCATCGTGTTTGATCAATGGACGGCTGCCGACGGCTCGATGATTGCCGTGGCCCGGATCAACAGCCCGCGCAACCTCAATTCCCTGTCCCTGGACATGATCCGCCTGCTGGCTCCGAAACTGGACCAGTGGGCGGAAGACCCGACGGTTTGTGCCGTCTGGCTTGAGGCGGAGGGCGACAAGGCCTTTTGCGCCGGCGGCGACATTGTGTCCTTGTACCGGAGCATGACGGAGCCCGGTGGCGGCAACCTCGGCCAGGACTTCTTCCGTGAGGAATACGCCCTCGACTACCGCATCCACACCTTCCCGAAGCCGGTGATCTGCTGGGGCCACGGCATTGTCATGGGTGGCGGCATCGGCCTGATGGTGGGAGCGTCCCACCGGGTGGTCACCGAGCGCTCCCGGCTGGCCATGCCGGAAGTCAACATCGGCCTGTATCCGGACGTCGGCGGGGGCTGGTTCCTCAACCGCATGCCCGGTAAAACCGGCCTGTTCCTGGGGCTGACCGGCGCCCACCTGAACGGCCCGGATGCGATTTTCGCCGGCATGGCCGACCGGTTTATCCGGCACGATCTCAAGCCTTCCGTGGTGGACGCCCTGTGCCAGAGTGACTGGGCGGCCGCGCCGGCAACGGTTGTGGTCGGGCGGGTGCTGAGGGACGCCGAGCAGCGCAGCGCGGCTGACCGGCCGGATTCGCCGCTGCAGGCCCACCAGGCGACGATTGGCCAGGCCCTGGACGCGCAAACGCTGCCCGAGGCGGTCGCCGGCCTCGCCGGGCTGGTGGGCCGGGAGGACTGGCTTGGCAAAGCCACCAAGGGCTTGGCGGGTGCCTCTCCCACGTCGATGGCACTGGTCTGGCGGCACCTCGAGAGCTGTCGTCTGGACGGATTGAAAACGGTCTTCGACAAAGAACTGGATCTGTCGGTGCGCTGTCTGGAAAAAGGCGAGTTCGCCGAAGGCGTTCGGGCCCTGTTGATCGACAAGGACCAGCAACCCCGTTGGCACTACCCGTCGGTGGACGGGTTGGAAGAACGCTGGATCGATGGATTTTTTACCACACAACAATAACGCGGTTGATGGCAACCGAAGGGGAATAATCATGGCAAAGATCAGCTTTATTGGCCTCGGAAACATGGGCGGCCCGATGGCCGCCAACCTGATCAAGGCCGGTCACGAGGTGACCGTCTTTGATTTGTCCAAACCGGCGGTGGAAGCCCTGGTAGCGGAGGGCGCCCGCACCGCGGAGACGGCCCACGCCGCCATTGAGGGCGCGGACTGCGTGATCACCATGCTGCCCGCAGGCCAGCACGTAGAGGCTGTTTACCTCGGCGATGACGGCCTGCTGGCCGCGTTGCCGAAAGACACCCTGGTGATTGATTCCTCCACCATTGCGCCGGAGACCGCCCGCAAGGTCGCCGAGGCGGCGGGTGAGCGTGGCCTCGCGTTCCTGGACGCCCCGGTGTCCGGCGGCGTCGGCGGCGCCAAGGCGGGCACGCTCACGTTCATCTGCGGTGGCGAGGCGGCCACGTTCGAACGGGCGAAGCCGATCCTGGAGAACATGGGCAAGAACATCTTCCACGCCGGCCCTCACGGCGCCGGGCAGGTGGCCAAGATCTGCAACAACATGCTGCTGGCCATCCTGATGGCCGGCACCAGCGAGGCCCTGGCCCTGGGCGTGCGCAACGGACTGGATCCGGCGGTGCTGTCGGAAATCATGAAGCAGAGCTCCGGCGGCAACTGGGCGCTGAACGTCTACAACCCCTGGCCGGGCGTGATGGACGGTGTGCCTGCCTCCCGTGATTACCAGGGCGGCTTCCTGGTCAAGCTGATGACCAAGGACCTGGGCCTGGCGTTCGACAACGCGGTGAAGAACCAGGCGTCGATCCCCATGGGTTCACTGGCCCGGAACCTGTTCCAGCTGCACGCCGGGCAGGGCAACGAAGACCTTGACTTCTCCAGCATCCAGCGCCTGTATCGGGGCGAGTGAAGGGGGACGCCGGGCATCGCCTTGACGGTGTGCCCGGCGCCCGTGCCGGGATGCTGTACGGCTATGCCAACCGGTGTATGGAATGTGTCATGATATTTTACAGTGTCACGCTCATTTGATTTTAAGGTGTCACTGGGCCTGATTGGCCTGGGCGTCGTCCGTCGGCGTCAAGCCGCCTGACCGGCGGTTTATCGCCCCTGAAACGCCCCGGTTATCCGGGGCGTTTCTCGTTCTGGGGCCGGTCCGCCGAGCGACCCGGGCCGCTGGATTTTGGTCCTCGGTGCTGCTACTGTTTCGCTCCGTGTCCCAGGAAGGCGGCACGCTATGGATGGATCAACGCTTCAAGGACGGAAGCCATGCCTCAGCCCCGAGGATTACAGTTTACCCTGACCGTGGGTGGGCTTTCCCCCGATGTTTTTTCCGTTGTCAGCTTTGAGCTGACGGAACGCCTGTCGGCGCTGTTTGATGGCGTCATTCATCTGGCCAGTCACCAGCCGGACATTGCCCCTGAAGCGGTGCTTGAACAGCCGCTGGTACTGACCGTGTGGCAGCACCATCAGCCGCTGCGCCAGTTCACCGGCGTGGTCTGTGAGCTGGGCCGGGGCGCCACCGGCCACCACCGAACCCGCTATCACCTCCGGTTCCGCCCGCCCGCCTGGCGCCTGGAGCTCCGCCAGAACAGCCGCATTTTCCAGAGCCGTACACCCGAGGCCATGGCCGGCGCGCTGCTGGCAGAGCGAGGGTGCGCCGACGCTCGCTGGGACCTTCGCCGGCAGGTCGCCGAGCGGGAATATTGCGTTCAGTACCGGGAGCGGGACTGGGCGTTCATCGAGCGCCTGGCGGCCGAGGAAGGCTGGCACTATCGCTATGATCACGGCCGTCCGGACTTTGGGCCGGGTGATCCGGAGTCCGCCGGCGCCGCCCCGTCGTTGGTCTTCGCCGATCACCATCGGGGTGGCCCACGGCTCCCGCCCGTGCGCTATCAGCAGCAGGCCGACGGCAGCGGCGTTGAGGACGGCGTTTTCCGGTTCCGTTTTACCGAGCAGGTTGGTGTGGCCTCGGTGGCGCTGCAGGACTACGGCTTCCGCCGGCCCGACTACGCCCAGTGGCACCAGCAAGAGGCGTCGGCAGGCCCCGGGCGCAGGGACTATGAGCACTTCGATTACCCCGGCCGCTTCAAGTCCGATGCCACCGGCTCGGCTTTTACCGGTGCCCGGCTGGATTCGCTGCGGCGGGACACTCGCGTGGGGCAGGGGCAGAGCGGGCGGGCGGATTTCTGCCCCGGTGCACGGGTGTTGATGCAGGCGCATCCGGATGCGTCCCTGAATCGGACCTGGGTGATCACCTCGGTGGCCCACAGCGGCCAGCAACCCCAAGCGCTGGAAGGCGAAGCGGGGGAGGGCGGCACCACCTACTACAACGGCTTTGAGGCGGTCCCGGACGACGTGATCTGGCGCCCGGCGTATCGTCCGCCGCCCCGGATGGCCGGCCCGCAGATCGCCACCGTCACCGGCCCCGAGGGTGAGGAGGTCCACTGCGACGTTTATGGCCGGGTAAAAGTCCGGTTTCCCTGGGATCGCAGCGACACCCCGGATGCGCACAGCAGCGCCTGGCTGCGGGTCAGCCAGGCCTGGGCCGGCCCCAACTACGGGTTTTTGGCGCTGCCGCGAGTGGGCCACGAGGTGATTGTCTCGTTTCTGGGGGGCGATCCGGACCAGCCGGTGGTAACCGGGCGCACCTACCACGCGGTCAACCAGCCGCCGTACCCCCTGCCGGAGCATCAAACCCGCACCACCCTGCGTACCCGGACGCACAAAGGCGAGGGCCACAACGAGCTGCGCTTTGAAGACCAGGCCGGTGCCGAGCAGGTGTTGGTCCGTGCAGAGAAAGACAAAGACGTGCAGGTAGGGCGTCAGCGGGCGGAGACCATTGGTAACGACCACCATCGCACGGTCCGGCGGCACCACCTGAACCAGGTCCGGGGCGACCGTCACCAGTCCATTGGGGGCAGCCGCCGCGATCAGGTGGGCGGCGACGACAGCCTGACCGTGAACGGCCGCTACCAGCGCCGGCAGGGCACCAGCGAGCGGATTGACGCGGGCACCGAGATTCACCACCAGGCGGGACTCCGGCTGGTCATCGAGGCGGGCGCCGACGTCACCCTGAAGGCTGGCGGCAGTTTTGTTCGCCTGAACCCCGCCGGCATCACCGTATCCGGGCCCACGGTGCGCATGAACTCGGGCGGCGGCGCCGGGCCGGGTACGGCGGCCGCGCCCCGGCCACCCCGGCTGCCCGAGCCGCTGAAAGAGAGCGACCGTCGGGCCAGCCCGGTGGCGCTACCGGTGCTGCCACCGCGCCCCGTGATGCCGCCCGCCGCTGAACCCATTCCCGGCGGCGACCTCGCCCTGCTGGCGGCCGCCGCCGACGGGGAACTGGTGGTCACCCCATGTCAGCTCGATGCCGAAGGACGGTGTCAGATCCATCCCAACCACTGAAAGGAAGCAACCCATGAACGTTGAAAAACTGCTCAAACCCATGAAATACACCTTCACCCTGATTGGTGCCGCATCACTGGCGCTGGCGATCTACCTGCTGATGGACACCCGCGCTTTTCTCGACTCAGCGGCCAAAGCACAGGGAACGGTTCTGGATTTCGAGGTCGCCCGGTCGTCGAAGTCCACTAGCTACTACCCGATCGTGGCGTTCCGGGATACTCGGGGCGAGCGCATCACCTTTACCTCAAGCACCGGCAGTTACCCGCCGGCCTACAGCCGGGGTGAAGCGGTGACCGTTCTGTATCCGCCGACCAACCCTGGCGACGCCCAGCTGGACGGGCTGTTTTCCCTCTGGGGGGGCACCCTGATTTCTGGCCTGTTTGCGGTGATTTTTGGTGGCGTCGGCGTGGGCATGCTGGCCTGGGACAGGAAAAAGCGGCGTAAAACCGAAGATTTGAAGGCTCATGGCGTGGAAGTGATGGCCCGGTTCCAGTCGGTGGAACTGAACACCGGTTTTTCAGTGAACGGCCGTAACCCGTTCCGCATCCTGTGCCACTGGAAGAACCCCAATACCGGCGAAGGCCATCTGTTCACCAGCGACAACCTGTGGTTTGACCCCACCCGGTATATCACCTCGGACACCGTGCCGGTGCTGATCGATGAGAAAAACCCCGATCGCTACTGGGTCAACACCTCGTTCCTGCCCCGGGTAGCGGGCTAGTATCCGGTCTGGCCGGACGGGACACTACGCTTCCCGACTGTCGCCGCTGGCACAGGCTGTGCCGGTGGCGCAGGCGTATTTGCGGGCGAACCGCCGGTCCGCCCAGCGCTCGTACGCCCGGTTGGCTATCGGGTAAATGCCGGGCCAGAGCAACGGCTTGAAGAGCCAGCCGACGGCGGTGTGGGACCAGGCCCGGACGGTGGCGTTCAGCCCGGTCACCCAGTCGCCGGTCGGCGTCATCAGGTGCAGCCGCAGCAGAAGCTCTTCCCGGGAAGGGAGCGTCTCGCTGGTGGGGTTCTGCTGGTGAACGTCCGCAAACAGCAGGTTCCCGTCCTGAAGTTTCCGCAGGGTCCGAATCTCCCGGGCGCACAGGGGGCATCGTCCATCGTAAAACAGCGTGTCGAACTGCGGGTTCATCGGAAGCTCCGTTGGGACGTTCATTGATGTGCCTTGGAATACGATGTCTGCCCGCGTCCCGGTTCACTTTTGCGCACGGGCAAAAGACCGTGACCGGTGTGTCATGGGCGCAGCATGCAGCCGGATGCCGCAGACGGTACACTGGCCCATTGCGCTGGCGTTCGTCTCCAGCCGTTTCCTATCCACCCAGAACGGACCAACGCCATGGATGACCCCTCATCGAACCCGGCCGATCCCGCCAATGAAGAGCCTCAACAACCCCGTGTCCTGCGCGACCTGACCACGCCCATCTACGGTCTGTTTACACTGGGCATTTTGTATACCCTGTACGTGGCCCACCAGATCATCCTGCCGATCCTGCTGGCCATGCTCCTGAGCCTGCTGCTGGCGCCGGTGGTTAAAAAACTGTACGTCAGTTGGCGTATACCCCACATGATCAGTGCGCTGGTGCTGGTGGTTCTGGTCACCGGCGTCATCGCCGGCGTCGGCTGGGCGGTCGCGACACCGGCACTGACCTGGGCCCAGAAAGCACCGGAGAGCCTCTCCCGCCTTCTGGTCGGCGAAGGCACGTTGATGCAGCAGATCAACGAGGTCCAGCGGTCTGCGGAAAAAGTCGAGGCGTCGGTCCAGAAGCTGTCTGATAACAAGGGCGCCCAGCCCACCGCGGTCGTGCTGCAGACCGATTCCTGGCGCAGCCAGTTAATGTCACAGGTGCAAAGCGGTTTGGCCGGCCTGGCGCTGACCCTGGCGCTGACCTATTTCCTGCTGGTCAGCGGCGACGGCCTGATCCGCAATTTCACCCGGCAACTGCCGCGCCGGCACCGCAAGACGGTGCTGCGCATTACCCACGGCTCCCAGCGGGAAATCGCCCGGTACCTGGCCGTGGTGGGTGTCAGTAACGGCTCGGTGGGGGTGCTGACCGGCCTGCTGTGCTGGGGCATCGGGCTGCCGGACCCGGCGGTTTGGGGACTGGTCGCCGGCCTCGCCCGGTTCATTCCCTATCTGGGGAATCTTCTGACCATCGGGCTGCTGGCGGTGGTCTCTACCACCACCTTGGATACACCCTGGATGATGCTGCTGGCCCCGGTCAGCTTTGTGGTGCTGACCACCATCGTCGGGTTTTTCCTCGAGCCCTGGATTCACGGATTCCGGATGGCCATCAACCCGGTCATCATCTTTGTATCGATCTTCTTCTGGGGCTGGCTCTGGGGCCCTTTGGGGGTTCTGCTGGCGGTACCTCTGATGACGGTCATCCAGGTGGTGCTCAAACAGATTCCGTCGCTGCGACCGGTGTACCGGGTGATTGCTCGCTAGCGCCGGTCACGTCCTCTATGCTGGTTGGAGGATACCGAAACCAACCCGCACGGAGGTCCGACACCCATGACCGTTCATACCCTGGCTTCGAACACCCGGATTCCGGACACTCTTATTCCGAAAACCATGAAAGCCATGGTACTCACCGGCCACGGCGGCATCGACAAGCTGCAGTATCAGGACGTGCCCACGCCGGCACCGGGCCCGGGTGAGGTGCTGGTGCAGGTGACGGCGACCGCCAAGAACAACACCGATCGGAAAGCCCGGGAAGGGCTGTACCCAACCCGCAAGGGCGAGACAACGTCGTTCCGCATGGGCGGCAAAACCACCTTCACCTTTCCCCGCATTCAGGGTGCCGACGTGGTGGGCCGGGTGGCGGCGGTGGGAGAAGGGGTGAGTGAACACCGCCTGGGCGAGCGCGGCCTGCTGGACTTTAACCTGTACGCGAACGACCGCAGGGACATCAACCTGACGCCGGACTATTACGGACACGGCGCCGACGGTGGCTACGCCGAGTATGTGGCGGTACCCTCGGACCAATTTCATGCCGTGCCCAACCCGGAGCTGGCGGACGCCGAACTGGCGGCGATGGGCATGTGCTCCTACCAGACCGCGTTGCACATGCTGACCTCCGCCCAAGTCCGGGCCGGTGAACGCGTGCTGGTCACCGGCGCCAGCGGCGGCGTCGGCACCGCGCTGATCCAGCTGTGCCGGATTTTCGGGGCGATTCCCTATGCCCTGAGCCAGGCGGACAAAGCCGATGCCCTGGTGGCCCTGGGCGCCGAGGCGGTGCTGGACCGGGGCAACATGGACACCTTCGTGGAGCGGCTCAAGGCGGTCACCGGCAACCGGCCTCTGGACGCGGTGATGGATCTGGTGGGCGGCGAGATGACTGACCGGTTCATCGACGCCATGATTTTTGACATGAACGCCCGCTCGACCTACCCACGGCTGAGCATTGCCGGCGCCAGCGGCGGCAACATCAGCGAGATTCTATGGACCCGGATTTATCTCTATCAGGTGCAGATTTTCGGCGTCTCCCACGGCACCCGGGAGGAGGCGGAAAAGCTGGTCCAGTGGATACGTAACGGCCAGCTACGCCCGGTGCTGCACGGGGCGTTTCGCCTGTCCGAATTGCACGCGGCGGAGCGGTATTTTATGAACCGGGGCAGCGGCTACCTGGGCAAGATCGTGATCGTGCCCGACGCCCAGTGGCCCGAGCACGGCCAGCCCTATGCCGTGGAGAAGCACTGATGGTACCCAGCCCGAGGCCGAACCCGAACGAGCGGACCCTGCAATTGATGGACACCCACGCCGGCGGCGACGTCAGCCGGATTGTCACCGGCGGCATCACCGCGTTGCCTGGTGCCACGGTGCGCGCCCAGATGGAATACCTGCGGGATCAGGCGGACGGCCTGCGCCGCCTGTTGCTGGAAGAGCCCTATGGCATTCCGGAAATGTCCGTGGACCTGCTGGTACCGGCCGCGGATCCGCGCGCGGCGGCGGGCTATATCATCATGGAGGTCATGGGGTACCCGATTTACTCCGGTTCCAACACGATTTGCACCGCCACCGCCGTTTTGGAAGCGGGCCTGGTGCCAAAGAAGGAGGGTACCCAGCGATTCATGCTGGAGTCCCCGGCGGGGCTGGTGAACATCGAGGCCACGGTGCGTGGCGGCGTGGTGGAGGCCATCACCTGCGAGGGGTTGCCCAGCTACATCGATACCCACAACGCGACCGCGTCGGTGCCCGGTCTGGGGACGGTGAACTACAGCGTGGCCTACAGCGGCGGCTTCTATGCGCTGGTGGATGCGGCCAGCCTGGGTTTCCGCCTGACCCTGGACGAGGAGCGCGATCTGGCCCGCACGGCTCACGCCATCGTTGAAGCGATCCGGGCGGAGCGGGGCTTTTCCCACTACACCCTGGGGGACGTGGGGCCGCTGCCGTTCCTGCACTTCATGGGGCCGGAGGAGCGGATTGCCGATGGCTTCACCCGCTCCCGTTCCGCCACCTACGTGCATCCCGGTGTCATCTGCCGCAGCACCACCGGCACCGGCACGTCCGCCCGGCTGGCGCTGATGCGCCTTGAGGGACGTTTACAACCCGGGGACCGCCTGGAAACCGTGTCCCTGCGGGAAACCGGGTTCATCGGTCAGTGCACGTCGGTGGAGCGCCAGGGTGACCACGAGGTGGTACACAACACCATCACCGGCCGGAGTTTTGTGCTCGCCCGTTCCGAGATCGTGGTGAACCCCGATGACCCGATGGTCTCCGGTGATGGTCTTCAACACATTCTTTCTGACGCCCGGGGCGGATCCTTTCATGCCGGTTACTCCGGTCAGGCCGGTCCTGAGGGTCAGGCGGACGGATCCCGGAAGACATAGGCGTCCATCACCAGCGCCCCGTGTTCGGTGCCCCCATCGATCCAGTCGGCGGGGCAGGCATGCCCGGCTGCACCGGCCGCCACCAACAACGGCAGGAAATGCTCCGTGGTGGGGTGCGCCCGGCGAGCGTGGGGTGCGTCGTCCAGCGTCCGAAGCAGCCGCTCCGACGCACCGGCGGTCACCGCCTCCCGCACCCATCCGGCGAACGCCCCGGCGTAGCCGGCCGCCTCCGCCGCGTGCCAGCGAACATCCCTGAGGTTGTGGGTCAGGCTGCCGGAGCCGACAACCAGCACCCCCTGTTCGCGCAGTGGCGCCAGCGCCTGCCCCAGCTCCCAGGCCGCCCGGGCGTCCAGGGGGTCCGGCAGGGCCACCTGGAAAACTGGCACATCGGCGTTCGGGAACAGATAGCCCAGAGGCACCCAGGCGCCGTGATCCAGCGGCCGTTGTGGGTCCGCCGTTGCCGCCCAGCCCGCCTCGGCCAGGCACTCCAGAGCTACCCGGGCCAGGCCCGGGTGCCCGGGCGCCGGGTACTGCAGCCGGTACAGCGCCTCGGGGAATCCGCCAAAATCGTGCAGGGTCGCCGGCGCCGGCGTGGTCATCACCACCGGCCCCGGTGCCTGCCAGTGGGGGGATACCATCAGAACCGCCTGCGGCCGGGGCAGGGACGCCCCCAGCCGGGTCAGCGCCGGCCCGGCGAGGCCGGGCTCCAGGGCAAAGGTGGGCGCGCCGTGGGACACAAACAGGCTGCGAATCATGGTGCGTTCCTCCCCAAAACGGTCCGATATGTGGTGAATCAGTGCCCGGCCAGACGGCGATCCAGCGAGCCTTTGCCGCCGCCGGTGATCAGCAGCGAGACGGAAATCGCCAGCAGCGCCAGGGCAAACTCATAGCCGTTGTTGCTCATGAACAGGCCATTAGGCAGGTGCACGCTGAAAATCGCGACCAGCATGGCAAAGCTGAGCGCCGCGCTGGCCGGCCGAACCAGCAGCCCGATAATCAGGGCCAGGCCGCCGAAGAATTCCGCGCCGCCCGCCAGCAGGGCCATCAGGTAGCCGGGGCTCAGGCCGATGGAATCCATCCATTGCCCGGTGCCGTCAAGGCCGTAGCCGCCAAACCAGCCAAACAGTTTCTGTGAGCCGTGGGCGGCGAAAATGATGCCGGCGGGAATCCGGAGGGCCAGGGTGCCCCAGCCGGCTTGAGTGGACAGCAGTGCCTGAACGCGAGAGTTGCTCATGATCGTTCCTTCCTTTATCGGGTGTCTCAGTATGCGTGAGTGCATGGTGTGACTTTACGCTGCTCGATAAATGGGATAAACACAGGTATCAGGGATAAACTGTTCCACAAAATGAGATAGTCCATGGATCGACTTCGGGAAATGCAAACGTTCTGTGCGGTGGTGGACGCGGGCAGTTTCGCGGCAGCCGCGGACGCCCTGGGCCTGTCGCGGGCCGCCGTTTCCCGCGACGTTAACGACCTGGAGAGCCGGCTGGGCGTACGGCTGCTGCACCGCACCACCCGCCGCCTGTCGCTGACCGCGGAAGGCGAGGTGTTCCAGGAGCGGTGTCGGGAACTGCTGGCGGGCGTGGCCGAAGCAGAGGCGGAGGTGACGGCCCGCCGGGGCGTGGCGCGGGGCAAGCTGCGCCTGAACGTGCCGGTCAGTTTTGGCATCAGCCACCTTGCGCCGCTGTGGGGCCGCTTCCACCAGCAGTATCCGGAGGTGGACCTGACGGTGGAGCTCTTGGACCGGCTCGCGGACATCGTGGACGAGGGCTTCGATCTGGCCATCCGCATCGCCCGGCTACAGAGCTCCACCCTGATCAGCCGGCAACTGACCACCACGCGCCTGAAGGCGTGCGCCTCACCGGAGTACCTGAGCCGGCACGGCCAGCCCCGCACGCCGTCCGAACTGGCCAGCCACCGGACCATTGCCTACAGCCACTTTGCCTCCGGCAACGACTGGCCATTCGACGGTCCGGCCGGGCCGGAGACGGTGAAGGTGCGGCCGTGGATGCACGCCAACAACGGCGAGACCTGCTGTGCGGCAGCACTGGCCGGTGAGGGCATCATCCTCCAGCCCGGCTTCCTGGTGAACGGTGCGATTGAACGGGGCCACCTGGTGCCCCTGCTGACGGACTACGAGAGCCGGCGGCTGGGGGTGTATGCGGTGTACCCGAGCCGCCGGTTTGTGACCCCGAAAGTCCGGGCCATGGTGGACTTTCTGCTGGCGGCCCTGCCGGAGGAAGTCTAGCGGGCGGTCAGGCCGCCCGGTGTCCCGTGGATGGCGTGCCTATCCCCGGCGACGGCGCTTGTCCGCCCGCCGCATCCAGAACCAGGCCAGGAACGCGATCACCGAGACGGACAGGATGATGATCGTCGCGAGCGCGTTGATCTTCGGCGACACTCCCATGCGCACGGACGAGAACACCACCATGGGCAGAGTGGTGGAACCCGGGCCGGAGACGAAGCTGGCGATCACCAGGTCGTCCAGGGACAGGGTGAAGGCCAGCAGCCAGCCGGAGACCAGGGCCGGGGCGATCACGGGCAGGGTAATCACAAAGAAGGTCTTCAGGGGTGTGCAACCCAGGTCCATGGCGGCCTCCTCGATGGAATGGTCCATCTCCCGCAGGCGGGCGCTGACCACCACCGCCACATAGGCGCTGCAGAAGGTGGTGTGGGCCATCCAGATGGTGGCCATGCCCCGGTCCACCGGCCAGCCGATCAGCTGCGCCATCTGCACGAACAGCAGCAGCAGGGACAGGCCGGTGATCACGTCCGGCATCACCAGCGGCGCGGTGATCATGCTGGACAGCAACGTGCGGCCCCGCATGCGGGGAAAACGGGTGATCACGAAGGCGCACAGGGTGCCCAGGCACACCGCCATGCTGGCGGAATAAAAGGCAATGCGCAGGCTCATCCACACGGCGGTGAGGATCTGCTGGTCCCGGAACAGCTCGGCGTACCAGTGCACGGAAAAGCCCGCCCACACGGACACCAGCCGGGAGGCGTTGAACGAGTAGACGATCAGCACCGCCATCGGCAGGTACAGGAACAGCAGGCCGATCACCAGCATGGACCGGGAGAACCCCGGCGGGCGCAGTCTAGTCATCGTTTTCCATCTCCCGGGCCTGGAAGCGGTGGAACAGCACAATAGGCACCAGCAGCAGCGCCAGCATCACAATCGCCAGGGCGGAGGCCACCGGCCAGTCCCGGTTGTTGAAGAACTCCTCCCACAGCACCTTGCCGATCATCAGTGTGTCCGGGCCGCCCAGCAGCTCCGGAATCACAAACTCGCCCACCGCCGGGATGAATACCAGCATGGAGCCGGCCAGGATGCCGGCTTTGGACAGGGGCAGGGTGATGGCCCAGAAGGTGGTGAGGCTGCGGCAGCCCAGATCCGAGGCGGCCTCCAGCAGGCGCACGTCCAGCTTCACCAGGTTGGTGAAAATGGGCAGCACCATGAACGGCAGGTAGGCGTAGACCATGCCCAGGATCACCGCGAACTGGGTGTTGAGCATGCGGATGGGTTCGTCAGTCAGCCCCAGCGCCTGCAGGCCGGTGTTGATCAGCCCCTGATTGCCGAGGATACCCATCCAGGCGTACACCCGGATCAGGAACGAGGTCCAGGACGGCAGCATCACCAGCAGCAGGAACACCAGCTGCCAGTGCCGGGGCGCCCGGGCCATGGCGTAGGCCATCGGGTAGCCAATCAGCAGGCACACCAGGGTGGCGAGGAACGCGGTCTTGATGGAGCCCCAGTAGGCGGCCACATAAAGGCTGTCGGAGGCCAGAAACAGGTAGTTGCCAAAATTGACCACCACCGAGAGGGTGTCGTCCACCCACCGGAACACCGGCTCGTAGGGCGGGATCGCCATCACCGCCGAGGTCAGGCTGATCTTCAGCACCAGGGCGAACGGCAGCAGGAAGAACACCAGCAGCCAGGCGAAGGGCACGCCAAACACCACCCGCCGGTGGAACAGCACCGCACGCACCCGCTCGGCCAGGGGCGTGGTCAGGAGTTTCCGGGTCATCGGCTCAGTTCCACAGCAGGATGGGGCTGGAGGCTTCCCAGGACACAAACACCCGGTCGCCCCAGGTGGGGCGCTCGCCCCGGCGCTCCACGTTGGCCATGGTGGCCTGCACCCGCTTGCCGCTGGCCAGCTTCACGTAATAGGACGTGATGTCGCCCAGGTAGGCGATGTTGTCCACCGTGCCGCAGCTCCAGTTGTTGTCGCCCTCGGGTTTGTCCGACGTCAGGTAGATTTTTTCCGGGCGCAGGGCGATCAGCGTGTCCATGGTTTCAGCGGGCGTGGTCACGCCCCGATCGATGAACACGGGCGCGTCCAGCTGGGCGCTGTCCAGGCGGATGCTGTCGGAATTGTCCTCCAGGATGCTGGCCTCGAAGATGTTCACCGAGCCAATGAACTCCGCCACCATGCGGCTGTTCGGGCTCTCGTAGATATCAATGGGCGAGCCCACCTGGGCAATGCGGCCGTGGGACATGATGGCGATGCGGCTGGCCATGGTCATGGCTTCTTCCTGGTCGTGGGTGACCATCAGGCAGGTCACGCCCACCTTCTCCAGGATGTCCACCAGCTCCAGCTGCATTTCCGTGCGCAGTTTCTTGTCCAGGGCGCCCATGGGCTCGTCCAGCAGCAACAGCTTGGGCCGTTTGGCCAGGGAACGGGCCAGGGCCACCCGCTGCTGCTGGCCGCCGGAGAGCTGCTGGGGACGGCGCTTGGCGTAGGGCTCCATCTTCACCAGTTTGAGCATGGCGGCGACCCGGTCCCGGATCTCCGCCTTGCCCAGCTTGTCCTGCTTCAGGCCCAGGGCAATGTTCTGCTCCACCGTCATGTGGGGAAACAGCGCGTAGGACTGGAACATCATGTTGGTGGGGCGCTGGTAGGGCGGCAGGGCGGTGATGTCCTGGCCGTCCAGAACGATGCGCCCGGCATCCGGGGTCTCGAAGCCGGCCAGCATGCGCAGCAGGGTGGACTTGCCGGAGCCGGAACCGCCGAGAAGGGCGAAGATCTCGCCCTTGTGGATGTCCAGGCTGACGTCGTCCACCGCCAGGGTGCTGTCAAAGCTCTTGGAGATGCCCCGGATGCTGAGAAGCACCTCCGCTTGCGCGGAGGCGGTGTTGGTCGCGGCCACCGTCAGCGACCGGATTTCACGCTGGTCCAGGTGCGGGTCATCAGGCGCTGGGCGTCCTGGGGCCGACCTTCCATCACGTACAGCTTCTTCATCACCTCGTCGGTGGGGTAGATGCTGGTATCGTTGCGGATCTCCGGGTTCACGAACGCGTCGGCGGCCTTGTTCGGGTTGGCGTACCAGACGTAGTTGGTGATGTCGGCGATGATTTCCGGGCGCATCAGGAAGTTCATCAGCTTGTGGGCGTTTTCCACGTTCGGGGCGCCGGCCGGAATGGTCATCATGTCAAACCACAGCACCGCGCCTTCCTTGGGAATGGTGTAGCGGATGACGTTGCCGTTCTTGGCTTCCTCGGCGCGGGCGGCCGCCTGCAGGATGTCGCCGGAATAGCCGGCGGCCACGCACAGGTCCCCATTGGCCAGGTCGCCAATGTAGCGGGACGAATGGAAATAGGTGATGTTCGGGCGCACGGCCTTGATCACGTCACCGCCCTGGCGGATGTCGTCCGGGTTGTTGCTGTTCGGATTCAGGCCGATGTAGGCCATGGCCGCACGGACCATTTCCTCGCCCGAGTCGAGCATGGAAATGCCGCAGCCGCCGGCGGCCAGCTTGGCCGTCACCGCCGGATCAAACACCAATGCCCAGGAGTCGGTGGGCGCGCTGTCACCCAGGATCGCCTTGATGCGGCCTTCGTTGTAGCCGTAGCCGTTGGTGCCCCAGAGGTACGGCAGGGCGTACTGGCTGCCCGGGTCGACCTTCTCCAGTTGTTTCATCAGGTCCGGGTTCAGGTTGGCCATGTTCGGCAGCTTGCTGTGGTCCAGCTTCACGAACGCGCCGGCGGAAATCTGCTTGGCCACGTAGTGGTTGGAGGGCACCACCAGGTCATAGCCGGAACGGCCGGACAGCAGGGCGGCTTCGAGCACCTCGTTGCTGTCGTAGACGTCGTAAATCACCTTGATGCCGGTTTCCGCCGTGAACTTCGCGAGGGTGTCCTCGGCGATGTAATCGGACCAGTTATAGACCCGCACTTCTTCCGCGGCGACCGCCGAAAAAGCACACAGAGACAGAGCAACAGAGGCGGCAAGCGCCCGGGGCTGGCACAACTTGAACATGGCTTGGGGTCCCTCACACAAAAGGGATGGATACAAAGCGCACCGGACGGGCGCGGTGTTGTGCAGGTCTGCTGAGGGTGGCCTCGGACGCAGGGGGTGCGGTCCTTTGACTCCTTTAAGGCGTGTCCTGGAAACGGGGGTGGGGAACCCGCCGGTTTCGAGCGTTATTTATCACGGGATCGGGGTGTGCGCCAGAAAAATTTTCGGCTCTGGAATCTGGGCTTCTACGTAGGCCCGGCGCAGGTTCCAGCCCCGGTTCCGCCGGCCGATGCGATACCGGGGAACCAGGGCCGGATGGCGGGCCTTACTTCGCGGTAACCACCGCCATCACGAGCTTGCCGTCTGCCTTCAGCGGGCCGTCTTCCTTGGCGCCCAGGGTGTACTCGAAGGCACCGGTTTTCATGCCGCCGTCTTCGCCGTGCACCATGAGCATCAGCTTGTCGCCGGCCTTGACCTGCTCGGTCAGGATGGCCGCGACATCCATGTTGCTGCCTTTTTTCAACGGGGCGTAGCCCACCACCGGGCCGGGCTTCATGCCGTCGGCGGTGCGGTGCACCACCAGCCAGCCGTTCTGGGTGGTATTGACCTTCTTGGCGGTGACGGTGCCGTCCGCCATGGACTGGTCGCTGCCCCAGACGGCCAGATCGTGCATCTTGCCCATCTTCTCCATGCTGCCCTTGGCCATGTCGTCCATCTTGCCGTGATCATCGGCCATGGCCGGGCCGGCAATGAAGGCGCCGGCAACGAGTGCGGAGGCCAGGAAAGCAGAAGTTTTGACGCGCTTGTTCATGTTGTGCTCCTTGTCATCGGTTGGGCCCGTCCGGACGTCAGTGTCTGGCAGGGTTATCGGGCATTACGGCGGGGTTGCGGAGAAAGTTGCAGATCTCAATAAAAATTTTTCAAGCGACGGTTTGGTGTCTATCTTTACCTTTACGTAAAGTGCGACCTGTGCTAAACCTTGATCCGTTTTTGACTAGCCGATGACAACAACAACAGGAGTTGACGATGAGCCTTCCAAACTACGCCGAGGTCTATAACCACTTTGACGCAGCCGCACTGGAAGCGGACATCCTGGACGGACGTCTCGACAGCGGCCTGAATGTCTGCCACGAGATCTGCGACCGCTGGGCCACCGATCCGGATAAAGTCGCGCTTTATTACGAAACCACCGACGGCGGCGACGGCACCCTGACCTTCGCCGAGCTGAAGGCGCAGTCTGCCCGCTTTGCCAACTACCTGGCGTCCATCGGGGTCACCCGGGGCGATCGCGTGGCCGGGCTGCTGCCCCGGGGGCCGGAACTGCTGATCGTGATTGCCGGCACCCTGCGGCTCGGGGCCGTGTACCAGCCGCTGTTCACCGCCTTTGGCTCCGGGGCCATTGAGTATCGCGTGGAGCGGGCCGGCACCCGGCTGGTGGTGACCGATCCGGCCAACTTCCCCAAGCTGGCAGACGTGAAGCACTGCCCGCCGGTGCTGTGCGTGAACGCCGCCGCGGCCGGCGCCGGCGTGCCGGATTTTGCCGAGACCCTGGGTGCGCAATCCGACCGCTTCGAACCGGTGATGATCAAGGGCACGGACCCGTTCCTGCAGATGTTCACCTCCGGCACCGTGGGCAAGGCCAAGGGCGTGGCGGTGCCAGCCCGGGCATTGCTGGCGTTCTACGTTTACATGAAATACGCCGTGGACCTTCGGGATGAGGACCGGTTCTGGAACGTGGCGGACCCGGGCTGGGCCTATGGGCTCTACTACGCCGTGGTGGGCCCGCTGCTGATGGGCCACGCCACCCACTTCAATCCGAATCCGTTCACGCCGGAATCCACCTACGACATGATCCGCAAGTACCGGATCACCAACCTGGCCGCCGCGCCCACCGCCTACCGGCTGCTGAAGGCCAACGACCAGGTGCTGCCAGAGGGCGAAAACCTGGGCCTGCGAGTGGCCAGCAGTGCCGGCGAACCGCTGAACCCGGAAGTGGTGAGCTGGATCGCCCGCCGTCATTACTGCCCGGTGAAAGACCATTACGGCCAGACCGAGACCGGCATGACCTGCTGTAACTTCCACGGGCTGGAACATCCGACCCGGCCGGGCTCCATGGGCTACTCCTCTCCGGGCCACCGGGTGGTTGCCCTGAACGAGAAGAACGAAGAAGTGGGTGCCGGCGACATTGGCCAGGTGGCGGTGGATGTGAAGGCCTCGCCGCTGTTCCACTTCGATGGCTACACCTGGGGCGAGAAAGACCCCTTCGTGAACGGCTATTATCTCACCGGTGACATGGCCCTGTGCCATGGCGACGGCAGCTTCACCTTCTCCGGCCGGGATGATGACATCATTACCACCGCCGGCTACCGGGTGGGGCCGGCCGACGTGGAAAGCACGCTGCTGGAGCACGCCGCCGTGGCGGAATCCGGGGTGGTGGCCAAACCGGATGAGAAGCGGGGTTCCATCATCAAGGCCTACGTGGTCATCAAGGCCGGGCAGGAACCGGTGGAAGACCAGGCCCTGAAGGACGAACTGCAGGAGCTGGTGCGGCGCCGTCTTTCGACCCACGCCTACCCCCGGGAAATCGAGTTCGTGGACGAGCTGCCCAAGACCCCGAGCGGCAAGATCCAGCGGTTCATTCTCCGTAACCGGGCAAAGGACGAAGCAGACGCATGAAGGTATCGTTTGAAGACCTCAAGCATTTCCTTGAGGTGCAATTCCCCCAGGGTGCCACCTTTGGCACCCTGGAGGCGCTGGGGGACGGCTGGGCGGAAATGCGCCTGGCCATCGATGATGGGCACCTGAGGCCCGGTGGCACCGTGTCCGGGCCGGCCATGATGGGGCTGGCGGACGTGGCCATGTACGCGGCCCTGTTGGGCCGCATCGGGCTGGTACCCCTGGCGGTCACCACCAACCTGAACATCAACTTCCTTCGCAAACCGGCTGCCCACGCCGCCATCCGCGCCCGGGCCAGCTTGTTGAAGGTCGGCCGCAGCATGGCGGTCGGCGAGGTGTTCATCTATTCCGAGGGCAACGACGAGCCGGTGGCCCACTCCACCATGACCTATTCGATCCCTCCCGAAAAAAGCCAAAAATAATTATTGACGTTTACGTAGACGTCAATCTAATCTTGGGCATAGTTGGAAAGTGCAACAATAATAAAAGGCAAGTATGCCCATGAGTGACAGCTACCTCCTGGAAACGCGCCGCCTGGTCAAGGAATTCAAGGGCTTCGTGGCGGTGGACAACGTCAATCTGCAGGTTCGGCAGGGCGAGATACACGCCCTGATTGGCCCGAACGGGGCCGGCAAGACCACCGTGTTCAACCTGCTGACCAAATTCCTCATCCCCACCTCCGGACAGATCCTGTTCAAAGGCGAGGACATCACGGCCCTGCGATCGGCGGCGATTGCCCGCAAGGGTGTGGTCCGCTCGTTCCAGATCTCAGCGGTGTTTCCCCACATGACCGCGCTGGAGAACATCCGCGTTGCCTTGCAGAGCTTCGAGAAGGGGTCGTTTCGTTTCTGGCAGAGCGGCCAGCGCCTGAACCGACTGAACGATCGGGCCATGGCCCTGCTTGATGAGGTAGGGCTGGCGGAGTACGCAGACACCACCACTATTGAGCTGGCCTATGGCCGCAAGCGCGCCCTGGAACTGGCCACAACCCTGGCCATGGAGCCGGAGCTGCTGCTCCTGGATGAGCCGACCCAGGGCATGGGTGCCGAGGACGTGGAGCGGGTGGTGGCGCTGGTGCGCAAGGCCGCTCAGGGCCGCACCGTGCTGATGGTGGAGCATAACCTGGGCGTGGTCAGCCAGCTGTGTGATCGCATCACCGTGCTGGCCCAGGGGGCGGTGCTGACCGATGGCGATTACGCCACCGTGTCCGCCGATCCCAGGGTGCGCGAAGTCTACATGGGCAGCGCCGGCAGCGGGGAACGCCGGGCGTCGGCGGATCCGGAGACGGCCGAGGAGGCCCGGCCATGATCGAGACCATCACCCGGGCGGCGGACGCGAGCGCAGGAAAAAATGCGGACAAAAGCTACGAGCAGCTACGCATTTCCGGGCTGCACGCGTTTTATGGCGAGTCCCACATCCTGCACGGGGTCGATCTGGTGGTGCGTCGTGGCGAACTGGTGACGCTGCTGGGCCGCAACGGCGCCGGGCGCAGCACCACCCTGAAAGCCATCATGAACATGGTCGGCCGCCGTAGCGGGTCCATCATGATCAACGGCGAGGAGACCATCGGCCGGGCGCCCCATCATATCGCCCGCCTCGGGGTGGGGTACTGCCCGGAGCACCGGGGCATTTTCGCGTCGCTGAACGTCGAGGAAAACCTGACCCTGCCGCCGGTGGTGCGCAGTGGCGGTATGAGCCTCGAAGACATCTACACCATGTTCCCGAACCTCTACGAGCGGCGCTTCAGCCAGGGCACCAAGTTGTCCGGCGGGGAGCAGCAGATGCTGGCCATGGCCCGCATCCTGCGCACCGGTGCCACGCTGCTGCTGCTTGATGAGATCACTGAGGGCCTGGCACCGGTCATTGTCGAGAAACTCGCCGACGTGCTGGTGGCGCTCAAGAACAAGGGCCTGACGATCGTGCTGGTGGAGCAGAACTTCCACTTTGCCGCGCCCCTCGCCGACCGCCACTACGTGGTCGAGCACGGTCAGATCATGGAGGAAATACGCGCCGACGAGCTGAGTGCCAAGCAGTCGGTGCTGAACGGCTATTTGGGCGTCTGAGCGCCCGATAGACACGTGAGCGCCCGATACGCGCCGCGTCAACGCAAGATCGTCAAGGAGATACAACAATGACAATGATGAAAACGCTTCTGACCTCAGCCGTTGCTTCTGTTCTGATGGTGGGGGGAGCCCAGGCGGAGATCACCGATAACACGGTGAAAATCGGCTATCTGGCGGACATGTCCGGCACCTACCGGGACCTGGCCGGCCCCAATGGCCTGAAGGCCATGGAAATGGCCATCAAAGACTTTGGCGGCTCGGTGAAGGGCGCCAAGGTGGAAGTGGTCAGCGCCGATGACCGCAACAGCCCGGATGTGGCCTCCAGCACCGTTCGCCGCTGGCTGGAAAACGACAAGGTGGATATGGTCGGCGGCCTGGTGGCCTCCTCGGTGACCATCGCCGCCACCAAGATTCTGGAAGAGAACGACAAGCTTGGCATCGTCTCTGGCTCGGCCGCCTCCAGCATCACCAACGAATACTGCACGCCCAACCACATCCACTATGTGTATGACACCTACGCCATGTCCATCGGCACGCCGACGGCCATGGTGAAGGAGGGCGGCAAGACCTGGTACATCCTGACGGCGGACTACGCGTTTGGCCACGCCATGGAAGCGGACGTGACCAAGGTGGTGGAAGCCAACGGCGGTAAGATCGTAGGCAGCATCCGCCATCCGTTCCCGACCCCGGACTTCTCTTCGTTCATCCTGCAGGCCCAGGCCTCCGGCGCGGACGTGATCGCCCTGGCCAACGCCGGCGCGGACACCACCAACGCCATTACGACCGCCAGTGAGTTCGGGGTCACCCAGGCCGGCCAGAAGCTGGCGGCCCTGGTGGTGTTCCTGAGTGATGTGCACGCGCTCGGCACCAAAGTGGCCCAGGGCATCCAGCTCACCACCGGCTGGTACTGGGACATGAACGACGAAACCCGGGCCTGGTCCGACCGCTTCATGGAAGCCACCGGCGCCCGTCCCACCATGGTTCACGCCGGCATCTACTCCAGCACCATGCAATACCTGAAAGCGGTGGAAGCCACTGGCTCGGATGACGCCCAGACCGTGCGCAAGTACATGATGGAACACCCGGTCAACGACATGTTCGCCAAGAACGGCGTCATCCGTGAAGACGGCCGCATGGTCCACGACATGTACCTGGCCCGGGTGAAAACCCCGGAAGAGTCCAAGGGCGAATGGGACCTGTATGACATCGTGCGCACCATCCCGGCGGACGAAGCCTTCCGGCCCCTGTCTGAAAGCAAGTGCAAGCTGGTGACCAAGGAATCCTGAGCCCGTCACCATCCGCAACAACAGCCGGGTAACGGCTGAGTCACGGTGGGCCCCGCGCCGCGGTTCCATGGCGCGGGGCAACCAGGAGAACGTTCACGATGTCCATGATATTCGGCGTGCCGATGGCGGTACTGTCCGGCCAGCTGCTGATCGGGGTGATCAACGGTGCCTTCTACGCGCTGCTCAGTCTGGGCCTGGCGGTGATCTTCGGACTGCTCAAAATCATCAATTTCGCCCATGGCGCCATGTACATGCTCGGCGCCATGGTCACCGTCATCCTGTTTGACGCCCTCGGGGTGAACTACTGGGTGGCGCTGTTTCTGGCGCCGGTGCTGGTGGGAGCCGCCGGCATGCTGGTGGAGTATTTCCTGCTGCGGCGGATTGCCGGCCAGGACCACATCTACAGCCTGTTGCTGACCTTTGGCGTGGCCCTGATGATGCAGGGCGTGCTGACCAACATCTACGGCGTGTCCGGGCTGCGCTACAGCATGCCCGACGTGTTCCAGGGCGGCGTCAACCTTGGATTCATGTTCCTGCCGTATTACCGGGCCTGGGTGATCGTGGTGGCCCTGCTGGTGTGCTTCGGCACCTGGTTCATGATCGAAAAGACCAAGCTCGGCGCCTACCTGCGTGCCGGTACCGAGGACGCCCAGCTGATGCAGGGCTTCGGTATCAACGTGCCTTTGCTGGTCAGCCTCACCTACGGTTTTGGCGTGATGCTGGCGGCCTTCGCCGGCGTTCTGGCCGCGCCGATCTACTCGGTGACGCCGGTGATGGGCTCCCACATCCTGATCGTCGTCTTCGCGGTGGTGGTCATCGGCGGCATGGGCTCCATTGGCGGCGCCATCATCACCGGCGTTCTGATGGGCGTGGTGGAAGGCCTCACCAAAACCTACTACCCGCCGGCCTCGTCCGCGGTCATTTTCCTGGTGATGGTGGTGGTGCTGATGTTCCGCCCCGCCGGCCTGTTTGGTAAGGAGGCCTGAGTATGAACCCATCCGGCAAATCCGGAGCCGCCGCCTCCGTACAGCAGGCCCTGGCCCGTCAGCAGCAGGCGGACCAGCGCCGCAAACACTGGCTGAACGCGGCCCTGCTGGTGTTGTTGCTGCTGGCGCCGCTGGCGGTCTACCCCGTGTTCCTGATGAAAATCCTGTGTTTTGCGCTGTTCGCGGTCGCCTTCAACCTGCTGCTGGGCTTCACCGGGCTGCTGTCCTTCGGCCACGCCGCGTTCCTGGCGACCGGCGGCTATACCACCGGTTACCTGCTCAGTCACACCCCCTGGATGACCACCGAGCTGGGCATCCTGGCGGGCACCGCCGTGGCCACGCTGCTGGGGCTGGGGTTTGCGCTGCTGTCCATTCGTCGGCAGGGCATCTACTTTGCCATGGTGACCCTGGCGCTGGCCCAGCTGGTGTACTTTTTCTTTGTGCAGGCGCCCTTCACCGGCGGCGAGGACGGCATGCAGGGGATTCCCCGGGGTACCCTGTTCGGGCTGGTGGACCTGAGCGATAACCTCAACCTGTACTATCTGGTGCTGGCGGTCTTCGTGGGCTGCTATCTGCTGGTGCAGCGCACGGTGAGTAGCCCTTTTGGCCAGATCCTCAAGGCCATCAAGCAAAATGAGCCGCGGGCGATTTCCCTGGGGTACAACGTCAACCGCTACAAGATCCTGGCGTTTGTGATCTCCGCCGGTCTGGCCGGGCTCGCCGGCTCCATGAAGGCGGTCGTGTTTCAGCTCGCCTCCCTCAACGACGCCCATTGGCACACCTCTGGCGAGGTCATTCTGATGACGCTGGTGGGCGGCGCCGGCACGCTGCTGGGGCCGGTCGTGGGTGCCACCTTCGTGGTGAACGTGGAATACCAGCTCGCCCAGGGTCCGCTGCGGGACTGGGTGGACCCGATTCTGGGCGGTATTTTTGTGCTCACGGTGATCGCTTTCCGCAGCGGCATCGTCGGCGAAATCCAGACTTTCCTGCGGAAAAACATCGGCTGACCGCCGCGTCCTGCCCGGCAAACCCCGCCACCGCTCGGTCGGCGGGGTGGCTGCGTTCGTAACCTGTCCAAACCGTAATCCCGTTCGATGTGCCGCCAGCTCCGGCCCAGTGAACTGCCGTGCCCGGAAACCCGTAATTTAAGTTTCAAGATAAAGTGAGCATGCTTATAATGTTTCGCCTTCGTTTCTGGCCGCGATCGGCGGCGGCGAACGCGCATCGAATTCACGTTTCGGGATACGGCCATGACACAGAACAACAGCACGCCCACCGGCCTACAGCGCCTTGGCACCCTGGCGGGACAGATCAACTTCCGGTTTCTGTTTCTGGTGGTGGTGCCGCTGGTGGTGCTCGTGATTGCCGGCGTGATCTACCTGACCGGCGGGCGCTTCGAGGAAACCGAGAACGCCTATGTGCACTCGGACATGGTTGCGGTGGTACCGGAGGTGTCTGGAACCATTACCGACGTGGCGGTACGGGAGAATCAGGCCGTAAGCGCCGGCGACCGCCTGTTCACCATCGACCCGACCCGTTATCGCATCGCCGTCGCTCAGGCACGGTCTGCGCTGGCGGACGTGCGCACCCAGATTGAAACGATGAAAGCCCAGTACGAGGAGCAGCAGCAGGCCCTGGACACCGCCCGCAGCGACTTGGCCTTCGCCGAGCGGGAGTACCAGCGCCAGGTGCAGCTCTCCCGCAGCCGGGCGGTCTCGGAGTCCGCCCTCGACAGCTACCGTCACAAACAGGAGTTGGCGCAACAGAGCGTGCAGCAGGCCCAGAAGGGCCTTGAACGGATAAAGGCGGGCCTGGCGGGCGACCCGGACATCGCGGTGGAAGAGCACCCCATGTATCGCAAGGCGCAGGCGTCCCTGGAGGCCGCCGAGCAGGATCTGGCCGATACCGAGGTCACCGCCCGGTTCAACGGCATAGCCTCCAAAACCCCGGTGGTGGGCCAGTTTGCCGGTCCCGGACGATCGGCCATGAGCCTGGTCTCCACGGAATCGGTCTACATTGACGCCAACCTCAAGGAAACCCAGCTGACCCACGTCACCGTCGGCCAACCGGTGGACGTGGTGGTCGACACTTACCCGGACCGGACCTTCAAAGGCCACGTGGCCAGCATTGCCGCCGCTACCGGGTCCGAGTTTTCGGTCCTGCCGGCCCAGAACGCCACCGGCAACTGGGTGAAGGTGGTGCAGCGTGTGCCCGTGCGTATTGATCTGGACGAGCAGCCCGAGGGCGTGAACCTTCGCTCCGGCATGAGCAGCATGGTGGAGATCGATACCGGCCATCTGCGGGGGCCGGCCTTCCTGGCGCCGCTGGCGACCTGGCTGCAGGGCAAGCCGGAAACCGCCGGGAGTGAGGGCGCCGAGTGAGCACCGCCACGGGCGCCAACCGGCCGGACACCGCCTTCAACCGGGCGTTGATCACCGTGTCCATCATGCTGGCAACCATCATGCAGGCGGTGGATACCACCATCGCCAACGTGGCCCTGCCCAACATGCAGGGCAGCATGTCGGCCACCTCCGAGCAGATCGCCTGGGTACTGACCTCCTATATCGTGGCGGCGGCGATCATGACGCCGATGACCGGCTTCCTGTCCGGCCGCATCGGCCGCAAACGGCTGTTTGTGCTCTCCGTCACCGGCTTTACCATTACCTCCCTGCTGTGCGGCATTGCCACCTCCCTGGAGCAAATCGTGCTGTTCCGCCTGCTGCAGGGCGTGTTTGGCGCGGGGCTGGTGCCCCTGTCCCAGTCCGTGCTGCTGGACACCTTTCCCCGAGAGAAACACGGCTCGGCCATGGCCATCTGGGGCGTGGGCGTCATGGTCGGGCCCATCCTCGGCCCCACGCTGGGGGGCTACCTCACCGAGTACTACAACTGGCGCTGGGTGTTCTTCATCAACCTGCCGGTGGGCATACTGGCGCTGGCCGGTATCCTCACCTTTGTGCCGGAAACGGAAAAGACCCAGCGACGCTTTGATCTGTTCGGCTTTGCCTTGCTGTCCCTGGCGATCGGCGCCCTGCAACTGATGCTGGACCGGGGCCAGAGCCTGGATTGGTTCTCATCCACCGAGATCGTGATCGAGGCCATCGTTGCCGGCCTGTGCATCTACTTGTTCGTGGTGCATATGCTCACCGCCAGAGAGCCGTTCCTGGAGCCGGGCCTGTTCAAGGACCGCAACCTGGTCATCGGCCTGGTGTTTATCTTCATCATCGGTGTGGTACTGCTGGCCACCCTGGCGCTGTTGCCGCCGTACCTGCAGAACCTGATGAACTACCCGGTGATTACCACCGGCGAGCTGCTGGCGCCCCGGGGCATGGGCAGCATGGTGGCCATGCTGCTGGTGGGCCGGCTTGTGAATAAGGTGGACGTGCGGTTGCTGGTGGGCACCGGCCTGGCGTTGACGTCCATTTCCCTGTTCATGATGGCGGACTTCAACCTCAACATCCGCCCGATGGCGCTGGTGCAGACTGGCATCATCCAGGGGCTGGGCCTGGGCTTCGTGTTCGTGCCCTTGAGCACCATTACCTTCTCCACCCTGGATGCCCGTTACCGCACGGAGGGTACCGCCATGTTCAGCCTGATGCGGAACATCGGCAGCAGCATCGGCATCTCCGTGATGGTGGCCTGGGCGACCCGGTTCACCCAGGTGAACCACGCGGTACTGGGTGAACAACTCAATCCTTATCGCGTGCCGTTCCAGCAGCTGATGGAAGGGCAGGGCCTGGGCTTCAGCACCGATCAGTCCCTGGCGCTGCTGAACCAGGAACTGACCCGCCAGGCCGCCGCCATTGGCTACCTCAACGACTTCCAGGCCATGGCCTGGATCACTCTGGCGGCATTGCCGCTTATCCTGCTGTTCCGGCGACGGCCTGCTGAAAGCCCCTCTGAGGGCACTTCCTCCCAGGAAACGACCTCCGAAAGGGCCGCCTGACCGAAAACGTCGTGCCAGGCGGCGCGGCCGGGTCTACGCCTCAGCTCGAGGCGAGTTTCCGGCCACTGCCACTGAGTGTCATCCAGATGACCACGGCAACAATGACACCAAGGAACAGCAGGCTGGTGTCAACGGTGCCGAAACCGAGTCCGCCGTACTGCGTTGGCTGGGACAGCATGTCACCGAACGAGGCGCCCAGCGGCCGGGTGAAGATGTAGACCAGCCAGAACGCCAGGATCGCATCCAGGCCCAGCAGAAAATAGCCGATGGTCAACGACAGGATCACGCAGCCAAACAGCACGCCAGTGGCCTCGTAGCCAAGGCCGAACTGCTCAGACACCAGATCCCCGGCGGCGGTGCCCAGCGCGAACGTGAACAGGATAGCCAGCCAGTAGAACGCTTCCCGGCGGGTGGTCACGATGGTGTGGATGGACAGGGTGCCCTCACTCCTGAACCACGCATAAAACGTTGCCGCCAGGAGCAAGCTGAAGACGACGGTGCACGTCACCAGGCTGACGCCCAGGTTGTCCACCAGGTTATCGGTAACCAGCGTACCCACAATCGAGATCAGAACAACGGCCAGCCAGTAGGTCCAGGGCACGTACTGTTTACGCGAAAACTGGAGCGCAAGTGCGGCGACCAGAACGCCCGTCATGATGACGGATGTGGCGGTCAGCCCAAGGCCGAGATTCACCGCCAGGTAATCGGCGGCGGTTTCGCCCATGGTCACGGCCATCAGCTTGATGATCCAGAACCCGGCGGTGACCTCGGGGACGCGGTTCGGGTGGTTATATCGGGATGGGTCGAGAGCGGACGTCGTCATGGTTTGGGTAGCCTCCTTCAGTGGCCTGTCGGGATCAATGCAAGGGCTTGCGCGGCAAACTGATCGGAGCGCACGTCATCGTCGGCGTTGCAACGTTCCGTTGCCTGTGCCTGCAGGTCTTTGGTCTGCTGCAACTCACTGCCAGACAGCGTGGTGGTGTCGAGCTGGCTGCGCAGTTTGCCGAGCAGCGTTTCGCAGGGCACGGGGTGGCCATTCGCGTCGGTGACCGGCGTGCCCGCGATGGTCTTGACCGTGGCGCCCCCAATGGCCTGATCCGGGCTTTTCAGCGTCTCTGACAGGTGGTCCAGAGCCGCCAGCGCTTTGGCTTCATCCGGGTGCGCGGCCCGCAGCGCGGCAAAGGTTTTGTCTGCCGCGGCGTCTACGTTGCCCCAGGCATTCGGCGCCTGGGGGCGGAGGGTGTCTTCCTCATCGTCCCAGAGGGTCTCGAACCGGGTGACCCGCTTTTCGGCCGCTTTCAAGTCGCCCTGGGCAGCCAGGTTCCGGGTTTCTTCTACGATGGATTCGTACTCAGAAAGATCCCCCAGCGACCGGTGCATGGTGTTGTTTGCAGCGCTGGCTGATGGGCTCTCTGTATGCTGGGCAATTTCCGCGGTGGAAAACGCGACGACGGGTACGGCAATCAAAAACGCAGCGAGTAAAAACTGTTTCATCGGGTGCTCCCGTGAGGGTGAAAAAACAGCCTCCGTTATAACCCCTGCTGCATACCGGGCTCTGATCGTCGCTATACAAATCTGTATACAAACCGGGAAGCCATGGCCTGCATGACACCGCCGTTCTGCAGGCGGGCTGGCGGATCCGGAGGCGCTGTTTCCCGGCGGCGATTTCTGGCTAAATCCGGACATGGAATACAAACCTGAAAAAGAGGCAGTTAACCGGTGAGGATTCTGGTTATTGAGGACGATGCGCTGACGGGGCCCTACATTGCGGACGGCCTCAGGCAGGAGGGACACGTCGTCGATCTGGTGAGCGACGGCGCCGAGGGGCTGATGGCCGCGGCTGCCCGCAAATACGATCTCCTGATCGTGGACCGGATGTTGCCGGGGCTGGAGGGCACCTCGATTGTCCGCACCCTGAGGGGCGCAAAGTCGCCTGTGCCCATCCTGATACTGACCGCCCTGGACGGGGTGAGTGATCGTATCGACGGGTTGAACGCGGGCGCTGACGACTATCTGGTCAAGCCGTTCGCGTTTGGCGAGCTCTCGGCCCGGGTGGCGGCATTGGGCCGTCGCCCGCCGCCTTCGGAAATGCCGTCTGTGCTGACCGCCGGCGATTTGGAAATGGACCTGCTGTCCCGCCGCGTCCGCCGTGGCGGCGTGGACATTGATCTTCTGCCACGGGAGTTTTCGCTGTTGGAGTGTCTGCTCCGGCGCAAAGGGCGGGTGCAGACCCGGACCATGCTTCTGGAAACCGTCTGGGAGCTGAGTTTTGATCCGCAAACGAATGTCGTCGAGACGCACATCAGCCGGCTTCGGGCGAAGGTGGACAAGCCTTTTTCCCGTGAGTTGATTGAAACCGTGCGCGGCGCCGGCTACCGCATCCGGGAGTGAGCATGGCCCGCTCAACACCGCTTCGGCTGACCCGAACCCTGGTTGCTATTTTTACCCTGTTTACGCTGGCCGGGTTTTGCGCGGCTTATCTGATCACCCGTGAATCGGCGGAAGCCGAAATTTCAGCGGACCTTCAGCAGGTGCTCGAGGCGGTACGGAACGCTGGCGATCAGGGCGCAGTTGAGGAACGGGTGGCAGAACTGGTGGCGTCAAACCGACCGGCCGATCTGCTGATTCGTTACGCGGTTCCGGGCAAGCCCGCGCTGGGTTCGCTGCCGAAGGCAGTAGCCGTCGAGCCTGGACAGATAGTGGGGCGCCGGCAGTTATCCGCCATTCAGGGAAAACTGGCGGACAGCTACCTGGGCTGGCGCGGTTCTGTCCAGGGCGGGGAGTTGGCTCTCCTGGTGGGTCGCGATGGTCTGGAAGACCTGGGAGGAACCTTCGGTCTGATTTTGCTCTGGAGCCTGATACCGGCGCTCGTTCTGGCCACCATCGCCGGCGGACTGGTGGCTCGCCGGGCCCGGGATCGTCTGGACGCCATCGAACATACTCTCGCGTTGCTCACCTCGGGTAATCACGGCGCCCGTGTGCCGGTGGGGCGGAAGCCACCGGATGATCTCGGGCAGATTGCCGCAGCGGTGAACCGTATGGCCGAAGCTCAGGAGGCCTCCATAGACTCGCTGCGGCAAATATCGACGGACATCGCCCACGATCTCAAAACACCGATTCAGCGGGTTGCCGTGCTCCTCGAAAAGCTGGATAACGGCACCCTCGACGGCGTTTCCCGGTCTACGGTGGTCGCGGCTCGGGCAGAAACCGCCCGAATCATCCAGACGTTCCAGTCGCTGCTGCAGATCGCGCAACTGGAAAGCGGCCAGGCCCGGGCGGATTTCGCGCCCGTCAATCTGTCTGCGCTGGCCCGGGACATGCAGGAAATCTACGAACCGTCGGCGCTCGACAGCGGCCATTCCCTGACCGTTGCGGCAACCGACGAGGTCTGGGTGCAGGGGGAGCGAAACCTCCTCGGACGTCTGATCGCCAATCTGATCGAAAACGCCATGCGGCATGCGCCGCCGGGGCCCGTCTCGCTAAAAGTCATGGCGGAAGACGGCGTTCCGACGCTCACGGTACGTGACCACGGACCTGGTATTCCGGACAGTGAGCGTTCAAAAGTGATGGGTCGCCTGTATCGCCTGGAACGGAGCAGAACGACTCAGGGCAGTGGCCTGGGATTAAGTCTGGTCGCGGCCATTGCTGAGCTGCATGGCGCCAGGGTACGCCTTGGCGACGCGGCGCCAGGGCTGGAGGTTCGGGTTGAGTTCGAACCGGCCAGCCCCGCGGGGTCCCGTTGACGAACTATCGGGCAACCGTTACCGGTGACGCCAGGACCGCCGTCAACGCAGCCTGTCGGCGCTGATACAGGTTGTTCAGTACCAGCGCGGTGATCACCATCAGCGCGCCAAGCACTTCGGTCACCGAAAACGCGTGGCCACGGATCGCGCCGATGGTAAAGGCCGTGATGGGCACAAAGTTGATGAACAGCACCCCGTTGACGGCCCCCAGCCGGCGAATGCCGGTGTTCCAGCTCAACACGGCCAGCACGCCACCCAGCAGGATCAGGTAGAGCATCTGCCAGCGCAGGTCGATGATGGTTGCCAGAGTGGGCCGTTCCAGAACGTGGGTGGCGGTCAGGCCCAGGGCGATGGCCCCCAGTGACAGCGCACCGAACACGCAGGTCACCGTGGTATAGCGCAGCGGCGACCAGGTCGGGAAGCGGGCGCCGCCCATGGTGTAGGTCACCCAGCAGACGGCACCGGCCAGAAACATGAGGTCCCAGTGGGCCGCACCGCCACCAAACGCTCGCACCGGGTCACCGCCGGTAATCACCAGAAACACGCCGCTGAACGCCACCGCCACCATCAACAGGGTGAAGCCAGCCGGGCGGACGCCCTGGATAGCCCAGGTCAACAACACCGTAATCATTGGCATGGTGGCCATGATCACCGCGCCGTGTTCCGGGCGGGTGTGGGCCAGGCCGTTGAACGCCAGCAGGTTAAAGCATGCGAAGCCGAGCGTGCCCAGCAGGAACAGGGTCGCCGCCCGGCCCTCGGTGCGCAGGGCGCGAGGACCTTCCGTGATCAGAAGCAGAGCAGCAAAAATCAGCGCTGCGGTGCCGTAGCGGATCCACGTCATATAGTAGGCATCGAGGCTCACCAGCGCCGACTTGGCGACGGGGAACATGCCGCCC
The DNA here is from genome assembly GCF_037080155.1 of Marinobacter sp. C2H3. Classification (NCBI taxonomy): domain Bacteria; kingdom Pseudomonadati; phylum Pseudomonadota; class Gammaproteobacteria; order Pseudomonadales; family Marinobacteraceae; genus Marinobacter; species Marinobacter sp. C2H3. The sequence goes on from NZ_JBBBNZ010000001.1 coordinate 1,099,286, forward strand.
CAGGACAGGGTGGCGGCGAGCAGCAGAGCAATGGCCGTAAGGGTGTAACGGGGGTTCATCAGTGCGTCTCCTGGTGGGGCGGATCACGCCCGGTCCAACGTACGCCGAGGGCGGATGGCTCTCAGCAAGGCGTGCAGTTTAACTGTTTCCTAAATCCGGATAATCTGGCTAAATAGAAAATCACTTTTTCTATTTATTAAGTAATGAGGCGGCGATGAGCCTGGATGCCATGGTGGTGTTTGCGGCAGTGGTGGAGCAGGAGAGCTTTTCAGCGGCGGCCCAGTCGCTGGGGCTGTCCACACCGGTGGTCAGCAAGCGGGTGTCGGCCCTGGAGCGCAGCCTGGGCGCCCGGCTGCTGAACCGTACGACCCGGCGGCTGAGCCTGACGGAAGCGGGCGAGGTCTATTACAGCCACTGTGTACGGGTGGTGGCTGAGGCCCGGGAGGCTGAAGCGGCGGTGACCGACCTGAACAACGCACCCCGGGGGCTGCTGCGGGTGACCGCGCCCGTAAACTTCGGTTCCCATCAGGTGGCGGGCCTGCTGCCAGGCTTTCTGGCGGCGTACCCGGACATCCGGGTGGACATGGACCTGAGCGACCGGCAGGTGGATCTGGCGGAAGAGGCGTTCGATGTGGCCATTCGGATCACCCAGCAGCCCCAGCCGCACCTGGCGGCCCGCCGTCTGGGCAGCGCCAGGCGGTTGCCCTGTGCGGCGCCCGGCTACTGGGCCGCCCATGGCCGGCCGCAGGTCCCTGACGACCTGAAACACCACAACTGCATTGTCTACCGGCCCAACCCCAGCTTTAACCAATGGTATTTCCACGGCGCGGACGGCGTTCAGAGCGTGGCGGTGACGGGGAACTTTACCGTCAACAACACCGAAGCCATGTTACGGGCGGCGATCGGTGGTCTCGGGGTGATCATGCTGACGTCGTTCACGCTGGATCGCTACGTGTCAGCGGGATTGCTGGAGCCGGTGCTGGAGGATTTCGATGCGCCGGATACCGACGTGTACGCCTGCTACCTGCCGAACCGGCATCTTCCGGCCAAGGCCCGGGTGTTTATCGATTACCTGGTGAATCACTACGGGGAAAGGCTCAGCTCCCCGTCGGCGTGATCCGAAATTCCAGCACGGAATCCAGCGCCACCAGTTGGTTTGCCAGGGTACGGGCGCCGGTCTGCACCGTGGTGCGGATGCTCATGGTGTGCCGCAACACCCGGCCGTCCTGGTCCAGCCGGTAGCTCATGTCGGCAACGCCAAAACCGTGTTCCTTCAGCAGGGCCCGGAGCTGCGTCTCGGATAGCTCCGATCCTCGCTCAAAGCGGACGTCAAACCGGTAGTAAATCTGGTTGGGTACCCGCGCCTCGATCCAGCGGAACAGCGACAGGACGCTGACCGCCAGGGCCACCGAAAGGGTTAGCGGAAAGTAGAAACCGATGCCGGCCAGGATGCCGATGGCCGCGGTGATCCAGATGGACGCGGCCGTGGTCAGGCCGCGCACGGACAGGCCCTCTTTCATGATCACGCCAGCGCCGAGAAAGCCGATGCCGGTCATGATGCCTTGCGCCATTCGCGTGGGGTCCAGGCGAATCATGTCCCCGGCGGTTGGCATCCAATGCACCTCATACACCGTCACCAGCATCAGCAGGCTGGAGGTGGTGCACACCAGCGCGTGGGTGCGAAAGCCGGCGGGTCGGCCGTGGTAGGTGCGTTCATAGCCGATCAGCGCACCCGCCACCAGGGCGGCGATCAGCCGCACTGCCATTTCCACGTAGTCTGCCGTGACCGTTGCCGTCATCCTTGCGGTTCTCCCCTGACGATGGGGCGGCTCAGCGGGTCAAGAGCCCTGGCCGTCCCCGGAAATGTCGATGTCCACCACCACCATCATACCCGGACTCAGGCGTTCTTTGGGGCCATCGTCAATGGCGATCCGCACCGGGATGCGCTGGGTGATCTTGGTGAAGTTGCCCGAGGGGTTCGGGTTGGGCAGCAGGGCAAACTGGTTTGTGGCGGCATTGCCGATGACCTGGACATGGCCCCGGAACGTCTGGTCCGGCATGGCATCCACGTGCAGCGCTACCGGCTGGCCGGCCTTCAGGTCACCGATCTTCGTTTCCTTGATCTTGGCCTCCACCCAAACATCGCCGGGGGTGTGCATCATCAGCACCGGCTGGCCGGCAGACAGATACTCACCGGGGTCCACAAAGGTTTTGTCCACCACGCCGTCCCGGGGGCTGCGGATGGTCAGGTCGTCCACCTGCACCTGCTGGTGGCGCAGGTCCGCCTCGGCCTGGGCCAGGGACTGCTGGGTGACCTGCAGCTGGGCCTTGAGCAGCTCGGGGTTCGGGAGGCTCATGGTGGGGCCGCTCATCAGGCCGATCCGGGAGTTGTCCAGGGCGGTCCGGTCCACGGTGACCTGGCGCCGGGCCCGCTCGTAGTCGGCCTTGGCGGTCAGGTAGGTGTAGAAGTCTTCGTCCAGCTTCTGCTGGGAGACGGCGCCGGACGTGGAGAGATTTTTCGAGCGGTGGTAGGTTTTCTCCGCCGAATCCATCACCGCCTGGGCGGCCTCCAGCGTGGCCTGGTCCGCGTCCAGTTCGTCCCGGGTTTCCCGGATGCCGCCCTGCAACTGGTCGCTGGACAGGGCCAGCCGCTGCTTCTGGTAGGCCAGCTCGGCTTTCATGCCTTCCACCTTCGCCTGCAGGGACGCCAGTTGCAGTTCGTCCGGGCGGCTGTAGAGGCTGGCCACCACGCTGTCTTTTTTCAGGGTATCGCCCTGGATCAGCGAGAACTCGGAGAGGCGGCCGGACAGGCGGCTGCTGACGGTGATTTCGTTGGTGACGATCTGGGCGTCATCGCCGGTCACATGGGTGCTCTGGAACCAGAACCAGTGGCCGATCCAGCCCACCAGGGCAACCAGCACCACCAGTCCGGCCGCCAGCCGGAGCCTGCCTGCCTTCCGTGGCGCTTTCCCGTTGTCCTGAGTGTTATCAACGTTCTGCGTATCAGCCATAACAAGGTAGGTCCTGTATCAGAATCACGACATCACGAAGCCCGCTGCGCCGACCAGCGGCTGAGCAGGCAGGAAGGAACGACCACCAGCACCAGGCCGGCGACCACCGCCAGGAAGCCGTCCTGAAAGGCGAAGATGCGGGCCCAGAGTGCATCCATCTGGCTCAGAAGGTGCATTGCGGCGGCTTGCTGGTAGAGCGCGCTGGTGCCCACGGAGGCCACGGCGCTCTGAAGCTGGTCCATGGCCTGCATGGCCATGGCATTGCCGGCGTTCAGGCCATCGGTCAGGTGATCGCTGTGGAACACGGTACGGCGGTCCATCATCGCCACCAGCCCGGCGGTGCCGAACGCGCCGCCCAGCTGCATGGCAAAGTTGATGGCACCAGAGCCATAGCCAATCTGATGCGGCGGCAGCGAGCCGATGGCCCGAGTGATGGTGGGTGGCGGAAACGCCGCCATGCCCACGCTCAGCATTGACATGGCAATGGCCAGGGTGGTGAACGAGGTGTAGCTATCCACCTGCGCCATCATGAACACGGCAAAAATGGCAAAGGCCAGCCCCGGCAGGGTGAGGTAGTGGGGCGGCACCCGGTCGCTGAGCTTCCCGACCATGGGCACCAGGATGGCAAGCACCAGGGTGGACGGCGTAAACAGCACGCCGGCCTTGACCGGATCGTAGCTCAGGATGCTCTGCACAAAGTTCGGCAGCAGGTACATGATGGCGTAGAAGGAACCGCCAAACAGGAACAGGGCCATGGAGCCCATCAAAAAGCCCTTGTTGCGGAAAATGCCCAGGTCCAGCAGCGGCGTGGGGGTGCGCTTCTGCCACCCAACGAACACCGCCGCGATGGCGGCCGCCAGCACCAGAAGGCCCACCACCGCAACACTGCCCCAGCCCCAGCGCTGGCCGTTGGACAGCGCGGTAAGCAGGGCGAACACGGCCACAAACAAAGAGGTGGCACCGAACCAGTCAAACGGCGGGCGCGGCCCGCTGCTCTCCCGGGGCGGCAGGAAGAAATAGCCCATGACCATCGCCGCCACGCAGATCGGCGGCACAATGAAAAACACGTAGCGCCAGTTGTAGGTTTCCACCAGCCAGCCGCCTATGACCGTGGCCAGCGTCAGCGGTAACCCCAGGCTCATGCCATACATGGCGGTGGCCATGCCCCGCTGATGCGGAGGAAATACCGAGAATAACGCCTCCAGGGCCACCGGCCGGATCAACCCCGTCATGGCGCCCTGGATAATTCGAGAGGCGATGATCGCGCCCATGCCCGTGGCCAGGCCGCCCAGGAAGGACGCGCCGATGAAAATGGCGAGTACGGTGATGTACGTGGCCCGCTGGCCAAACGCGCTCACCAGCCAGGGCGCCACCAGCAGGGCCACCGTGGTGGCCGCCAGGAAGCCCGTGGACAACCACTGAACCTGGTCGTCGCTCATGCCGAACGACCCTTTGATGTAGGGCGTGGCCACATTCACGATGGTAATCGACATGCCCAGCGCCACCAGTCCCAGCAGCACGGTCAGCGAGACCAGCCATTGGTACTTTGGGCCATAGCGCTCGAACAGGACGTCCACTTGGGTCATGGGGCTCCCGGATCGCTGAAATATAGAAAGCGCCTTAGTTTATAGGCAGGGAATGATTAGTAAACCATCTTTACGACGGAAGTCGGGGAATGGACGGATAGGTAATCCTACGTATGTGCGGGCGATTGCACGGCCTGGCGCCGCCCGGTGACGGACGAGGAGGGAGCAGAAGCGGCGGGCAAGACCGCTCAGGCCGGGCGTTTGCCGGGATACTGCGGGTAGTCGTCGAGAATCTCGTACCAGAGGGGGCGGTCGTCGGTGAACGCGTGCACCTGTTGATTCACCCGCAGAGGCGTATCCAGCGTGCCCACCCTCAACCGAAGCACCTCGGGCAGATCGTCCCGGGCACTGTACAGCGGGCTGCCGCACTCGCCGCAGAACGCGCGCACCTTGCCGGGGGATGCGCTGAAGGTTTTCAGGCAGCTCCGCCCGGCGGTCAGCGTGAACCGCCGGGCGTCGACGGGCGCAACGGCCACGAAGGCGCCGCCCTGGGCCTTCTGGCACTGGTGGCAGTAGCAGCGGGACAGCTCGTGGATCTCGCCGTGGTATTCATAGGTAATCTGGCCGCACAGGCAGCTGCCGGTATGCATGGGTGTACTCCCGCGTTTGGGCCGGATCAGTCCGCAACCGGCGCGTCGGTGGTGCGCTCGGTGGCGCAGCTGTTGTAGGCATAATAGTCCCGATCGGTCAGAACCACAGCGATCCGCGGGTTCTCCGCGTACAACTCGAACGCGTCCCGGTCGTTCACCGTGCTCACCAGAATGGGCACCTCATCGCCAAAGGCCTGCTGCACTGTGCGGGTGTAGCGGTCGTCGTTCATGGACAGCGCGCTGAACGGGCCGAAGGTGTAGGCGAGCTTCATCACGTACACGTTGCCCCAGAAGATCGGCGCCGAATAGCCCGCCTCGTTCGGGCTGATCATATAGCTGGTGTGCACGCCCCGCTCGGCGAGCCAGCCCAGGTAGATGGGGTTGCGAGATTCCACCAGGGCGCGGTCGGTCATACCGTGCCGGGCCAGAACCGTGGCAAGACGGTTGACGGCATCGTCCGCCTGCCAGGGCCAGAGGCCGCTCAGGTCTTTCGCATCCAGCCAGAAATACACCTGGGGCCCTATGGCCTCCAGCATCTGGTCCAGGGTCAGGGTCTGGCCGTTGGTGGTCTGGTAGGGGCGGTCGTGGGAGACCATGAATTGCCCGCTGTCGGCGTCGTACAGCACGTCGATTTCCACCCCGCTGGCGCCCCGGGCAATGGCCCGCTGGACGCTGCCGACGGAGTCCTCCTGGCCCTCGCCGACAAACCCCCGGTGGGCCCAAGCTTTCTGGCACCCCTCAAACAGCACCGGCGCTTGCCGGGCGGCGTGCGCGTAGGCCTGGTTGATCCAGCCCGGCGCCCAGAGCCGGATGGCCAGGGCGATAAGAACCAGCAGGGCGGGTATCCAGTAGCGCTTTCGGGTCAGGCGGGGCATGGCAGCGTTCTCTCGCTCAAACAATGGATTACAGCGTCGGCTTCCGGGGGGCGGACAACGTTGGCGCAGTGCCGGCGTCCGGGGCATGGGCCAGGGTCTGTTCCGGTGACTGGCACGGCTTCGGCTTGTCGGTCTGGCTCAGCAACTGGCGGCCGCAGAAGATCAACTGATTGTTCTTCTCCACCACCACCTCGTAGAAATTGTCCTCATACAGCTTTTCGCTGTGGAAGTAGTGCACGTTGGCCTGGGCGTTCGGGTTCACCAGGTTCTCGCCCATCAGCGAGAGCAGCCAGTGGCCCAGTTCGTAATGGCTCAGGTGGTCGTAGTCGGGCAGCGGGTAGGCGGTGTCCGTCGGGTTGTCCCGGGTTTCGTCAATCACCATCGGCACGTGGGAGACCGCTTTGGTCAGCCGGTTGTGGCCCCACAGGCCGTTTTCCCCGAGCATCTGGCCGTGATCGGAGGTGAGCACCCACACGGTGTCACCCTTGAGTTGCTTTTCGAGCTTGGCCCGGGCATCCCGGTACAGGTCGTCCAGGTACAGTAGGGCGTTGTCGTAGGCGTTGGCCCGCTTTTCCGTGGGCGTCAGCCCGGAGCCCTCGGTGGGCCAGGCCTGGTAGCGGGGGTTGTCCGACTGGTCGTAGTTGGCCCGGTACGGGGAATGCACACTGCGCAGCACAATGGCGATAAAGTTTTTCTTACCCCACTGCTGCTGGTCAATCCAGCTGAGCAGGGCCCGGTCTCCGTTCTCGGTCACCTCAACCGGATTGTCTTCCCTGGTCAGCGAGACATCCAGGAACCGGCTTCCCACACCATTGAGCATCTTGGATTCGTGGGTGGAGAGCCAGAAGGTTTTGTAGCCGTTGGCTTTGGCCTGCCGGAACAGGTTGCCGATACCGCGTTCAAGCTCCGGCACGTTGCCCGGCTCATTGATCACGTTGAACAGCAGCGGCAGGGAGGCCCCGGTGGCCACGGAACTGGCAATGCCGCGAATCACGCTGGCCCTGGGGTGCTGGGCAATCGTCTCCAGGTAGGGCGTAGTATCCCGGTCATAGCCGTAGACGCTCATACGGTCATAGCGGGTGGAGTCGGGCACCACCAGCACAATATTCTCCGGCGCATCCGCCATGGCGTCGCTGATGATCTGATAGGGTTGGTAGTCTGGGCGGTCCACGGCGACCTCCCGGCCGGCCATGCGGGTAAAGTAGTAGCTGAACACGTTGATGGAGTTGTGCAGCGAACTTCGGGTGGGCCCGGGCATAAACGAGATCATATCCCGCCGGGTGGCGCGCTCGGGTTTGCTGCCCAGCACCAGAATCACGATCAGCAGCGCGATCCACGAGCGCGGCAGGTTCCAGCGGGGCACGCCCCAGTTGAACACCACGAACAGCGCGCCCCAGGGCAAGCCCCAGGCCACGAGCGCGGGCCAGTGGTCGGCAAAGGCGTAACTCAGGGTATGGTTGATCTCGCCCCACTCGGACACCAGCTTGCTCAGATCGAACGGCGTGATTGGCGACCCCACGAACGAGATGTAGCTGAGCTGGAACAGCTCCATGGCGGCAAACAGCACCAGCACCAGATTGATGAACCAGCGCCGGCCGCTCAGCCACAGGCATAAATTGATCAGCCACAGCACCAGCACGTACTTGAATTCAAGCTCGGCCTGATTGTTGGGGGTGTACAGCTGTTGCAGGAAATCGTCCGACAGCATCAGCAGGGTGGTCAGCGTCGGCAGAAGCAACCATTTGGCCACGCGAGCCAGAATGGGATGTTGTGCCAGCCAGCGATGCAGGAGAGGGTTGGCGGAAGCAAGCAAAATAGGGTTCCCGGAGCCAGAGACATTAGCCCGCAAGCATACCTGCAAACCCCGCGTCGCCTCTACCCGCGGTGGTGTGCGCCGCGGTTCGCGCAGAAACAGGGTATGAAAGGGTTTGCAGGCCCAGCGGTGGCGGCCGGACCGGACACTGAGGGCCCCTACGAGCGACGACGGCGGTGCCAGAACAGCAGGATAAGTCCGAGTACTGCAAATGCGCCGGACAGTGCGGTGCCCATGGTGTAGTCGTTAAAGAAGTTGTTCACGGGTTGGCCCGTGACCCGCTGCAGATCTCCGCTGGCGTCCATTAACCTAAACCAGCCAATCACAAGCACATCGAGGACCGGAACACCAACCAGCAAAACGCCCAGGTGCAGACGCCACCCCAGGAATCGGTTCACGGCCAGCCCGCCCAGCAGGAAGGGAAGCGCGAGAGCCAGATATATCAGAATCATCGTCGCCTGCGCGGGACTTGGGCCAATATCCATAAAGCTCGCGAACAGAGCGGTCTGCACCAGAAGCCCGGCAAGGGCTTCCAGCGTAATCGCGATGACCTTACGCATGCACCTCGTCCGAACCACCGCGGAAGAACGCGCTTGCCTTGGGGCGGAACACCAGGACGATAATGATCAGGGAAATGATCACCCCGGGAAGAAGGGACGTGGGTGCCTGAGTGGTCACGCCGGTGATGACGAGGCCAATCACTGTGACCGCAACGTACAGTGCGCGTGACCAGCCTTTGCCCTTGAGCATCCCGATACCGGCGGCAAAGGTGGCCGCGGCATTGATCAGCGTGATGATCATCAGCGTCATGGGTGGCAAGGACGTCGTCTGCTTGAGGGCGTCCAGCAGCTCGGAGTTGCTCATGTAGTAGGGGACGGCTACCAGCGAGAGGCCGGAAGAAATCAGCAAAAACCAAGCAATGACGGTAATCGATGTGGGGCGTTTCATATCATGACGTCCTTTTCGTATTGATGGTCGGACTCAGCCGACGCGCGGGTTTCCCGCCAGCTGCGGGTGCGGGTGTTTCCAGGTGGATCACGAGGTCCTCAGTGCCCGGAACACGATTTCGGTTGTTCGGTCGGCAGCTTAGCGAATGCGCCCGGCAAGGGCCAGCACTGAGGGCCGGTTTCATGACGCGGCCCTCGGTTTATCTGCAGCCCGAACCGTTGGATTACCCCACAAACATTCGCTTCGCCAGCGGCAGACCTTTCACGCCGCTGACGGCCACGGTGGTCATCAGCCCGCCAATCATGGCGCCCACCACGCCGCACGTGAGCACATCCTGGCCGGTGAGGTAGAGACCGGGAATGCGGGTCTTCGGGCGCAGCCAGTCCTGCTCGAAGCGGTCCGGGGTGTGGTCCAGGCCATAGATTTCACCGCGCTCGTAGCGGCAAAAATAGTCCGTGGAAAGGGGCGTGGACAGCTCATAGTAGTCCACCTTGCCTTTCAGGTGGGGCAGCTTCTCGTACAATTTGGCGAGCAGGCGCTGGGCGTAGGCCTCCTTTTTCGCCTCGTAGTCCTCGCCCCGCTTGCCCCAGGGTTTATCGGCCCAGGCCTGGTACCACTCATAGGGGCCAGGGGCGACGATTTCGATGGTGGCGCGGCCGGGATAGCGGGCGGCGAAGCTGGGGTCCTTGGCGCTGGGGAACGAGATGTAGGTGAGCGGGATGTCCGCGTGCTCCGGGTCTTCCCAGAAGCGGGCGAGCTGGCCTTCGTAATCCGCGCCCGGATAGAGCCAGAGGTTGGTGCGCGGCAGGTTCAGGGCTTCCGCGGTGTCCTGCAGGCCGATGTACAGGCACACGCTGGCCATGGACCGTTTCACCCGGGTGAGGTGGCTCTGGTAGTCCACCCGATGCGGCGCGTCCGCCGGCAGCAACTTGCCAAAGGTGTTGAAAACGCCGGCGTTGCTGATCACCACCGGGGCCCGGACGGTTTCGCCATCGGCCATGGTCACACCTACCGCCTTGCCGTTTTCCACCACAATGCCGGTGACGTCCGCGTAGGTGAACACCTCACCGCCGCCCTGTTGCACCACCGGGATGATGGTCTTGGCGATTTCAGACGCGCCACCAATGGGGTAGTAGCCGCCGTGCAGGTAATGACGTGCTATCAGGGCGTGAATGAGAAAGCTCGATTCGGCCGGCGGCAGCCCGTTGTCGCCCCACTGGCCGGCCAGCACCGCGATCAGGTCCTGGTTGCTGGTGAGGCTTTCGAGCACCTCCCGGGTGGTGCGGTTCAAAAACGCCGGCGCGCGTCGTTTGGCCAGCGCCCGGAACGGGCCGGTCAGCGTTGCCGGCATCAGCTTGGCCAGCACCACGCCGGGCATGGCCCCGGACACCTGCTTGAGGTACTTCAGATAGGTGTCGATGGCCTGTTCCTCGCCGGGAAACGCCGCCTTTAGGGTCTCGGCGAAGGCCGCCGGGCCGGCCACCAGGTCCACGTGTCGGTCCCCCAAGTAGATGCGGTCGTAGTGGCTGTCCATGGCCGCCCACTTCAGTTGCCCATCGGTGATGTGATCAAACAGGCGCCGGCCCAGGGTGTGCTCGGACCCCATATCGCCGATGTAGTGCACGCCCACGTCCCATTCATAGCCGTTGCGATCGTAGCTGTGGGTAAAACCGCCGGCGGTGTAATGCTGCTCGAACACCGCCACCTTCTTGCCCAGTTTGCTCAGGCAGGCGGCTGCGGTAAGGCCGCCGATGCCGGAGCCGATCACGATGGCGTCGTAAGGGCCGTTCAGGCGGTTGGACCGGTAACGGCGGCCGACGCGGAGGGTGCTGGGTTTGGGGCTGCTCATGATGTGGTGTCCTCGGGTTGGGTGTCCGGCCCGTTCCGGGAGCCGTCCATTAACAGGGTCAGTACGCTTTCGGCGAGCCGTGGCTCGGCGTCGGCGGCGGGCAGGTGCCCATCAATCATCAGTTCCGACAGGCCGTGCACGAGGGACCAGGCGGTGGCCGTCATCAGTGGCAGAGGCAAGGGCTTGAGGTAGCCCCGGCGCTGGCCGCTGGCCACGGTGTCTTCCAACACCTTGAAGGCCGCTAACCCGGCTTCATCCAGACGCGGATGGGCGCCCCGGGGCAGGATTCGGCCGCCGAACATCAGCCGGTACAGGTTGGGCTCGTCATTGGCAAACGCCACATAAGCGAGGCCAATCTCCAGCAACGCCCGGCGGGGTTCCGTCTGATCCACGGCCAGCAGGCGTTCGCGGAGCCACTCAAAACCGGTGACGGCCAGCTCGGCCAGCAGGGTTTCTCGGTCCGCAAAATGGCGGTATAGGGCCGGCGCGCTGACGCCGATCTGCTTGGCGATCGCCCGCAGGCTGATGGCGGTGTCGCCGTCGGCCCGCAACACCTCAAGGGCTTGCTGGTGGGCTTGCTGGGGAAGGTCGCCGTGGTGGTAGGCGGCTCTGGTCATGGCGGCTCGGACGCTCTGGTGATTCAAAAGTTATTGCCGTTAACATTGTTAACGGCAATAACATCACAGGGCGTGCCGGGTGTCAACGGGCCGTTTTAAAATCCGTTGAATCGCTCCAGATTCTGCAAGGACACGGTGATTTCGTCCCGCCCTGCATCGAAGCCGATCCGGTAGCCGGTGGGGTACCAGCCCGGATAGCTGTATCGCAGAGGCTTGGCCACGGCGGTGGTCACCTCCGGCCGGGACTGCAGGAACGCCAGGGAGACCATGGGTTCCACGAAGGTCAGTGCCCCCTTGTAGTAGCCGTAAATAAACGTGTGGCTGAACGGCGCGCCGTGGAACTCACCCCCGGCCGGGTCAACGCCGTGAAGCCCCATGTGCTCCACCGCGGTATCGGGTGGCACCACGTAACCGGCGGGCACCAGTGCGGCCTCCGGTGGAGCCAGGGCCTGATCGCGGTCGGCGCCCTGGAAACTCACGGTTTCCCGCTCCTCGGGTGTGATCAGATAGAAGTGCACGTCAAAATGCGGCACCGAATAGACCCCGCTGGGCGGGTGGCCCGCCGGGTTCCAATCAAGCACCACGTGGTCAAACCCCGTATACGGGCCGTCTTCCGGCATGGGCACGGTAAACTCCCAGGCCATGCGGCCCGGTTCGGCGTTGGGCAGGCCCTCAAGGGCCGCTCGGGACAGCACCACGGAAACCGACGCCGGATCGCCCGCTGCCGTGGTGCTCACCACCAGGTGCGCGGTGCCATTGCCCACCGTCACCGGTGTGCCGGTGTAGGTTGTCGGCTCGGCAGCGAGCGCCAGCGCTGGGGCACTGAACAGGGCCATTGCCGCCCACCAGCGGCCGGTATGCCGGGGTTTGCTGAGTCGGTCGCCCAGTGGGTTTAGTGGTGGATCGCTTGGTGAATCACTCTGGGGGGCAGGCCGAGAAATACGTAAAAAGCTTTGCCGGGAAAGTTGGAAAGCGTCGGGTGCAGTAACCATGGTCTCACTCCTCCGTGACAGACGCACAGGCTGATTGCGAAGGCCACACGGGCCCGTCTGCCATGCCGTTCGGGCGGACATCGGAGGGAGATCAAGGAGGGGGAACCGGGCCGACAGCAGGAAAACACGTCCATTCCGCGCTTGTGCTCACGACCACCGACCGGACTACCGGCAGGCTCCCTTTGAGTCTAGCACTGGGCAAGAAAAAGGGAGAGCCGCGAGGGCTCTCCCTTTTGTCTCGGGGCGGCGATCAGGCCGCTTCATCCCGGGCCGGTGGCGCCATGAACTCCGGGCCGACCGGATCCTGGATGTGTTTAGCCAGGATCTCATCGATGGCTTTCAGCGCCCCGGTATCCAGCGACCAGCCTTCAATCTCGCTGATCGGCGCCAGCTGCTCGGGCCGGCGGGCACCCCAAAGGGCCGTGGTCACGCCGGGCCGGTCAATCAGCCAGCGCAGGGCGAGGGCCAGCACGTCCTTGTCGTAGTGGGACCGGGCAAACTCGTCGAGCGCCGCTACCGCATCCAGGTACTGCTGGAACCGGTCGCCTTGGAACTTCGGGTCATTGTTGCGCAGGTCGTCACCATCGAACTGGCTGTTTCCGTGCATCTTGCCGGAGAGCAGGCCGCGGCACAGGCCGCCGTAGGTGATGGTGGCGATGCCCTGTTCGTCGCAGTAGGGCAGCGTTTCCTGTTCAATCTCCCGCTCAAACAGATTGTACGGGGGCTGCAGGCTGTGCAGCGGGGCAAACTTGCGGAACTCATCCATCTGCTCAGGGGTGAAGTTGCTCACGCCAATGGCGCGGATCTTCCCGGCCTTGAGCAGGTTCTCCATGGCCCGTGCGGTTTCTTCCATGGGGGTCTTCGGATCGGGCCAGTGAATCTGGTAGATGTCGATATGGTCCGTCTGCAGTCGGCGCAGGGAATCCTCGATCTCTTTCTCGATGCGCGCAGCGGTGGCTTCCCGCCAGACCGAATCGTGGTCATCCGACCAGTTCATCGCCACCTTGGTAGCGAGGGCCACTTTGTCCCGCCGACCGCCGGCGAGCGCCTTGCCCACGATTTCCTCTGATCGGCCAAAGCCGTAAACCGGCGCGGTATCCACCAGGCCCACGCCCCGGTCGATGGCTTCGTGAATGGTATCGATGGATTGGGCTTCGTCCGTGCCGCCCCACATCCATCCGCCAATCGCCCAGGTGCCAAGGCCCACTGGGGTAACCTTTACATCGGTGTTGCCAAAGCTTCGGGTTTCCATAACACCTCCTGCTTGAACCGGAATGTGCTTTTCAACCTAACAACTCAGTACCAGGGCCGCAACCGGGGCCCATCCGGGGTAACCCGTACCTGGTGGGTTCGGGGGAGGCCGGGTTGCCGGTGTTGTCGGCGGAGGGGTGGATTGCTCAGACGGCTTCCGGAATCAGCGCCAGCAGGTCGGTCACGCCCACCTCCACGCCGGCCTGGGAGAGCAGGGTGGTGGTCTGGCCGCGATGGTGGGTCTGGTGATTGAAAAAATGCAGCAGCAGGCTGGAAAGTCGCTTTTGATGGGCGATTCCCTGGGTGTTGTGGTAGTGGACCGTCTGTTCCAGATCCGTTTTGGACAGCGAGGCGACCCAGCGAAGAATCTGCTCATCCAGCCACCGGCGGTGCTCGCTGAGTGCCGGCAGCGAGTCAAACAGCGTCTGATCCAGGCCGACAGGGTCCGGCAGGGCGGCCACTGCCTGCAATGGTGCTCCGATAGTGGGCTGGGCGGCAAACCGCTTCAGCCAGAGCCGATCCGCCACCGCCAGGTGATTCAGCGTGCCGAGAATGGAGCCGAAGAAGGCGCCCCGATCCTCCGCAATCGCTTCGGCGCTGAGCGTGCCGGCCGCCTCGTAGAGTTTCTGGTTCATCCACTGGTTGTAGCTGGCCAGCAGCTGAAACGGGGCACTCAGGGTCATTGCGGTTCGCTACCGTTTTCCTGCAGGGTGTCCCGCCGGTTATCCCGCGCGGTGAAGCCCCAGCCAACGGCCGTCAGCAGGATCAGCCCGGTAATGATGGGCGATACCTCACCCCAGGACACCACCGCCGCAATCACGGCGGCCACGGCGGCGCCCGCGCAGAGTTTCCAGGAGTAGCCGCTGGTGCCGTGTTTTTTTTCTGGTTGGCTGGGCAGATCGCTCATGGGCGCCTCATCGAAGGTCAAGGAAGAACGGCAAAAGGCACTCCGGATGGGCGGTGCCTGAAGCCCCAGTATGCCCCTGATTCGCCGGTAAAGAGAAGCGGCTACCGGGGTGGGACCAAGACAAAATTGCCGACATGGGTTTTCAGCAGGAAGGTCTCCTGCGCAACGGCTATGTCTTTCAGCTCAAACGCTTTCGCAACCAGCGGGCGTATCTCGCCGCGCTCGATGTAGCCGATGAGGTTCGCAAAGACTGGCTCATCCCACGCGGTACATCCGATCAGCGTTAAATCCTTGAGGTAAAAGTCACGCAGGTCGATGCTGGCGATCGGGCCGGCAATCGCGCCGGATGAGGCGTATCGGCCGCCGCGTGCCATGATCTTCAGCAGAGCGCCAACCTGATCACCGCCGACATTGTCGATAACCACATCCACCGACCCGTCCGGGAGGCCAGCAGACAGGTCCGTGCCCCGGGCAATAACCTGATCGGCGCCCACGTCCCGCACGGCGTCAAGCTTGTGCTTACCGGCGACGGCAATGACGTGGGCCCCTCGGCGCTTGGCCAATTGAACAACCGCAGACCCGACCCCGCCGGACGCCCCGGTAACCAACACCCGGTCAGCGTTGCTAACGCCGGCCCGGTGCAGCATGTTTTCCGCCGTGCCGTAGGCGCAGGGAATGGTTGCCAGCTCCACATCGCTCCAATCGCAGTGTATTTCAAACACTTCGCTGGCCGGCACGGAAACGTACTGCGCAAAGGCGCCGTCAAAATCGGAGGCCATCCAGAGGTTGTCCAGAGAACCAAAGCCGTTTGACCGCATACACGGTCGAACAAGAACGCGTGCTCCGATGGCGGGTCCCGTCGCACCCCGGCCCCAGGCAGCGACCTCTCCGCAACAGTCCGTACCCTGAATGAACGGAAACGGCGTGGATTCGTTCCAGCCGCCGTCCTCAAGGGCAGGATCGTTGCCCGCTTCGGAGAATTGCTCGGTGCCAGCGCGAACCGATGAGGAATACCAGCCAATCCGCGTGTTGATTTCGGTGTTATTCACTCCGGCGGCCAGCACCCTTAGCAGAACCTCGCCCGGTCTCGGCGTTGGAATGGGGACATCCCGATAGTCGAGCTTCTCGTAACCACCGTTGCCCGTCGTGACAACGGCTTTCATCGTCGGTGGATTTCCCCGGACATCGAAGCGCCCGGGATCGGGGCGTTGCAGATAGGATAAATCAGGCATGCGTGATCCAGCGGGGGTATGAAAAACGTGAAGCCGGAGCACCGGCACAGAGACGCCAAATCAGCTTATTACGAACACCCGGCAAATCCAAACGCCGCTGCCGTTAACCCCTTTTCCCGGGCCAGTCGTACACATTCAGACCGAAGTCCAACCGGAGCACTTTATGTTTTCCATGTTCAAAGGCGACCCCGCCAAGAAACTCAAAAAACAGCGCGCCACGCTGCTTGAGCAAGCCCTGCAGGCCCAGAGGAAAGGGGACATCCGCACCTACTCCGAACTCAGCGCCGAGGCCGATGAGGTGTTCAAAAAAATCCAGGCGCTTGAAGCCTCACAGGGCTAATGAAAGCGCCCGCCGGGCCAGCTTGCCGCTTGCCCGACGCAAGCCTCACCCCCGTCGCGCCGCTTCAATCGCGGCAATATCAATCTTCTGCATGGTCATCATGGCATTGAACGCACGCTTGGCGGCCGCCGGGTCCGGATCGCTGATGGCCTCGGTCAACGCCTTCGGCGTGATCTGCCAGGAAATCCCCCATTTGTCCTTGCACCAGCCGCAGTCGCTTTTCTGGCCGCCGTTGTCGATGATGGCGTGCCAGTAGCGATCCGTCTCGGCCTGGTCGTCCGTGGCCACCTGGAACGAAAACGCCTCGTTGTGTTTGAACATGGGCCCGCCGTTCAGGCCCAGGCAGGGGATGCCCAGCACCGTGAACTGCACCGTCAGCACGTCGCCCTGTTTGCCGGCCGGGTAATCGCCCGGCGCCCGCCAGACGCCATCGACGGAGGAGTCCGGAAACACACTGGCATAGAACCGGGCCGCCTCTTCGGCGTCGCCATCAAACCAGAGGCAAATGGTGTTCTTTGCAATCGCTGTCATGATCCTTCTCCTGTCATTCAGAGGCCGGACCCGCCGGCCTGATTGCCCTCGGCTTTCAGCTCCCGGGCCGGGCGTACTTCAATGGAGCCGTAGCGGGCGGGAGGAATTTTCGCGGCCAGCGCGATGGCCTCATTGAGGTCCCGCGCTTCCAGCATGTAAAAGCCCGCCAACTGCTCGCGGGTTTCCGCGAAGGGGCCATCGGTCACCGAGGTCTTGCCATCGCGCACGCGCACGGTGGTGGCGGTGTGGGTGGGCAGCAGCGGCGAGCCGGTGATGTAATGCCCGCCCTCCGTCAGGTTTGCCACGCAGGCCATGCACTCCTGATTCAGCGCATCCCATTCCTGCTGGGACATGGCCGCCATGATGGTCTCGTTGTAGTACACCAGCGCCAGATACTTCATTTTGCAGCCTCCCCGGTGGCTCCGGCACGGTCTGGCATGGGCACCTCCACATCGCCGGGGAAATTGATCATCCACGGGATGTCGAACCGGTCCACAACGGCGCCAAAGCGCTTGGCCCAGAAGGTTTCCGCCATCGGCATACGCACGGTACCGCCCTCGGCCAAGGCGGCAAACGCACGCTCAGCTTCGTCAGCGCTGGCCATTTGCAGCTGCACGGAAAAGCCCTGGGGTTTCTGGTACCACTGTTCCGGCGCGTCGCAGCCCATCAGGTACTGATCGCCCAGGGTCAAGTGAGCGTGCATGATCTTGCTCTGCCAGTGGTCGCCGACCCCGGCCGGCTCCGGCGAATCGCCGAACGTCATCATGAAATCCACCGAGCCTCCGAGTAGGTCGGCGTAAAACCGGAACGCATCCGCGCAATGGCCATTGAACTGCAGGTAAGGGCCAAGGTTGCGGGGCCGTCTGCCGAGGCGCTCACCGAGGGCCTCATGCACCGCCAGGCCCTCGCCCGGTTCGAAATCCTCCATCCCGAACACCTGGCGCACTTCCAGCCGGGCGTTGCCGTCCGCATCGGAGGCGGGCCAGCGCTTGACCCATTCGATGGCCTCCTCACGAGACGCCACGTCAATGAGGGTGAAGCCCGCCACCAGCTCCTTCGTTTCCGCGAAAGGTCCGTCGATCACCGTAGGTTTGCCGTTTTGGAAATCGACCCGGAAACCGAACGCGCTGGCCTTCAGCCCCATGCCGTCCACAAACACGCCGGCGTTGGCCATGGCTTCGTTATATCGGCCCATGTCCATCAGCAGTTGCTGCCCGGGCATCACGCTGGCTTCGGTGTGTGGATCGGCCTTTCGAATGATCATGAATTTCATGGTGTGCTCCTTCCTGGTTCGACGGGGGTGGTTGGGTGCCGGAACGTCGTTAACGTTTTCCGGCTCTTATATCTCTTAGTCGAACGGCGATCGTGGGAATCGACAGGTTTGTAAGACTATTTCTGGGTGCTGGGGGGCCGAGAAATCAGGGAAAATAGAAAGCTATCATTTCGGACATTTTTCACAGAATATTACAAACTATTTAATATTTATTTTGAGAATGCGTTTTTGCTTGTCTACTATGCCGTTTGCGTACACAGACCGATAAGGAATTCAGAATGAAAAAAATAGGAGCAACACTAGCGCTTTTCAGTGCGCTACTGTTGTCGGCTGGTTGCTCGACAGTTACCCAGCCCGTAGAAAATTCCCTCCCTCAGAAAGCGCAAGTGAGCCCGGTGCTTGCAGAGCAAGGCAAGACGCTGAAACGCAAGGTTGCGATTGCTCGCTTCAGTAACGAAACAAAGCACGGCAATTCTTTCTTGCTTGATAACAATAACGACCGAATCGGCAAGCAAGCGATGGATATACTTTCTGCCCGGCTCACTGAGACCGGCAAGTTCTTAATGCTGGAGCGAGCGGATCTCGGGAAAGTGCGTGAGGAACAATCTCTTGATGATCTTGATAGTCAGCGAGTTGGTGCCGATTATTTGATCATCGGGTCGGTGTCAGAGTTTGGCCGTAGTACCGAGAGCGAGGTTGGCATATTCAGTCGCAATAAGGTTCAAACCGCCCGGGCCAAGGTAAATGTTCGCCTCGTCGACGTGCACACAGGTCAGATTGTATTTGCTCAGGAAGGTGCGGGCACTGCGACTGCTGAAGCGAATCGAGTTTTCGGTGTTGGGAATACCGCTGGCTACGACAGCAGCCTGGATGACGCTGCGCTCTCTTCAGCTATTTCCAAGTTGGTCAGTGAGCTTATTGGCAATCTGATGGACAAGCCCTGGAGAGCTTACATTATTGGCCATCAAGATGGTTTCTACCTTGTTACTGGCGGAAAAGCTCAAGGCATCGAGCTTGGCGATACCTTTCCAGTGATGCAGCCGGGTAAAAAGGTTAAAAATCCACAAACCGGCATGATGATTGAGTTGCCGGGCACGCAGGTTGCGACGCTAAAAGTCGCTTCGTTCGCAGGCGAGGGCACCAACGAGATTTCTTTGGCCACCCTAGTCGATGGAAATCTGACGGATCGGGAGCTGGATAAGCTCATCGTCGCTGAGACAGAGGACAAATAATGAAACGGACTTTAGCCATGGTTGCGCTGCTTTTCTTGTCGGCTTGTGGCACCTATCGGGCGAGCACAGAAGTTGCTGAAAGCGCGCACCTTCAGTTCATGGGCAACCCCGAAGGTGTGGTGTTCGTGTTGGACGATAATCTTCAGCGTATTGTTTCTGAAGGCGCCAGCTATGATCTGAACGGAATTCAGGCTACTCGTTATACCGCACAACCTGGCACCCACGTACTGCGCGTCGAAAAGAACGGGCAACTATTAATTCTCAAAAAAATCTATTTGTCGTCCGGTGATGTCTACGAGGTGAATCTCCCATGAAACTTGCGTTATCAGTAGTGTTCCTAATTAGTGTGCTCAGTGGCTGCGCGGTCAATTCTAATGTTCCGCCTACCCATTTCTACTTTGGTAGCTATGCAACGACACTGTATGAGTACAAAAAGGATCCATCGGAGCAGACGAGAAACGCTCACATTGCGGAGCTGAGACGAATCATCAGTTACAGCGGCGAGCACAATCTTATTACACCTCCGGGTATTCACGCCGAACTTGGTCAGTTCTTGTTAAAAAGCGGTGATCAAGCAGCTGCGATTAACGAATTCAAAGCAGAGCAGAGCCTTTATCCCGAATCGGAAAAGCTCATGTCTCTGATGATCGATACAGCCCAAGGATAACGCATGATCAATACGTTTAAATTTATCGTTCTGGCGGTGATTATTTCATTGACTACCGCGTGTGCAACTCAATCAAACCTGCTCTCGAAGCAAGAAGCTTATCCAGTCATGTACGATGAGGATATCAATTCCATCGTTGTCGTTCCTGCGATCAACCATTCGACGGCGGCGGATGCGCCAATCCTTTACCAAACAAGTGTAGCTGAGCCCTTAGCTTACATGGGGCATTATGTGATGCCGATTGAAGTTACAACCGAGTTGTTGCATGAGCAGGGCGTATCGGACGGTGAGCAACTAGTTGATGTTCCCCCACAGAAGTTCGGTGATTTATTTGGCGCCGACGCGGTTCTTTTTGTAACGATCGACAAATGGGATACCAACTATTATGTCGTCGGCGGCAATGTGACAGTGGGGTTGCACTACGTTCTCCGTTCCACCGCAACTGGTGCGCAATTGTGGAACTACCACAGCGAACAGGTTGTGGACACGTCTGATAACTCGGGTAACGGTCTTCTGGTCGCACTCATTGCTACAGCCATCAAAACCGCAAATCAGGATTACCTGCCTATTGCTAAACGCGTGAATAACATTGCGATCAGCACTCTGCCGTATGGAAAATACCATCCGCAGAGTGGCAAAGATGGCGCTTTAAAGGTCGTGCCTGTAAACAGCATAGCGGCTGATCATTAGGAAAGGATGCCCAACTATACAGTTTCAGGGGTAGGAACCAAGCCGGTATACGTCCGGGTTGGTTCCGTCTCAGGGCTGATACGAGAAGTCCCTAGATCTTCAGAAATAGTTGTTTTTCCAGTTGATTTGGCGCTCTCAATTGTGAGTGACGAGGTCTCCTGGGATGCTCGGCGGAAAGTAGCATGCCATTGTTCATGTCATCATTATTCTTCCTGTCTTCAGTATGTCTTTTCCAGGTACCGATTGAGCTGAGCCATTATCGAGTTCGCCGAATCTGAGGCGTGCCTCGTCGGCGATTTTCTGGACGCTCAGGAAATCCCTTTAATTCACGCGCTCTTTGAGTTTGACGCGGATGAATATCGGGTCCCATGTTTCTTATCGTTGAACCGAGCGGGTACGAAAACGATTGCTTTCGCAAAGCGGGCAGCCAGTCTCCTTAATGATCCACTCGAATCGAGACGGGCCGGTCAGGCGGCGGTAGGCTTTCAACGAGGGCCTCAACGTCAACGTTGTGGGCAGCGAAAAACGCCTCCGCCGCATCAATGAGCGTGGTCTCAGTTTTCAGGATACCGAGGTAGACCGGCCACTCGGTGTCAATCAGGCCCGTGTGGAACCGGCTGGGATCGACGTTGATCTGCCGGGCCAGAAACCGGAACTCCACGTCGTTCATCACGATGTAATCGCAGCGTTTACTCAGAAACATCCCCAGCATCTGCTGAGCGTTATAGCCATCGCGCCGGACCAGGCCGGCGTCGATCCGCTGCTCGAGAGCATCGCTGTATACAAACCATTTGCGCAGGCAGACGCTGCCCTGAAGGTCCTCGAAGCGTTCCGGCCGCCGTCCGGGCTGTGCGAACACCCGGTCACGCCAGGTCAGTACCGGGCCAACGGCGTGCATCTGGTCCGGTAGCGGCATCCACAACGGGTTGGCGAACACGGCGTTGGCCCGGCCTTGCTTGAGGGTCCAGGCCTGGCGCTTGCGGGGAACGGGCCGGAAACGCCCGGCAATGCCGGTCTCCCGGGTGAACTCGTGGATCACCTCCACCAGAATGCCTTCGCTGAGGTTATGGCCGTAGTAAAACGGAATGAATCCCTCGTCGGACCCCATGATCTGGAGCGTCTGGCACCAGGCAGAGACGGACCAAAGGGCGCCGATGATCAACAGGCTTATTCTCATTATGTTCTCTGTATCAAGGGCGTAGCGTCGTTCATCAAGCCGCACTCTTCTAAGCTAGCCTATTGCGTCGGAGTCCTGAACCCGGAACGCCGACATTTTGCAGTCTTTTGCGGAGCGGGAGCTGGCTCCTTGTGCCCTCACTGCCCGAGTGGCCCGGTCAGGCAAGGTCGGACAGGCGGGCCTCGAGAAACCGGCGTTCCGGTGCCTGCGTGGCCAGATCAAGCGCCCGCTGATAAGCGGCCCGGGCTTCATCAACGCGCCCCAGGCGGCGGCAGAAATCCGCCCGGGCCGCGTGGGCAAGGTGATAATCCAGCAGAAGGCCTCGGGCAAACAGCTCGTCCACCAGCGCCAGCCCGTGCTCCGGGCCCTGGTGCATGGCCACCGCCACGGCGCGGTTCAAAGCGACCACCGGCGAGGGTGCGTGGTGCAGCAGGGCATCGTACAGCCCGACGATCTGTGCCCAGTCTGTTTCCCCCGCGGACGGTGCCTCGGCGTGCACGGCCGCAATGGCGGCCTGCAGGGTAAAGGGCCCGAAACGGCCGCTGCCCAGGGCCCGCATCACCCGGGTGCAGCCTTCACGTATCTGGCCCTGGTGCCAGAGGCGGCGGTCCTGCTCTTCGAGCACTATCAGGTCGCCCGCCGCATTGCTGCGGGCGTCCCTGCGAGCGTCGTGCAGCAGCATCAGCGCCAGCAGCCCCTCCACCTCCGGCTCCGGCAGCAGCTCGTGCAGCAACCGCCCTAGCCGGATCGCCTCCTGGCTCAGCTCGTGGCGCACCAGCCGGTCGCCGGCAGAGGCGGCGTAGCCCTCGTTGAATACCAGATAGATGACGTGCAGCACCGCGTGCAGCCGGTCCGGCAACTGCGCCTGGGCCGGCACCTCGTACGGAATCCGCGCGTCCCGGATTTTCGCCTTGGCCCGCACGATGCGCTGCGCCAGCGTGGACGCCGAGGTGAGAAATGCCCGGGCGATCTCTTCCGTGGTTAGCCCGCACACTTCCCGCAGCGTCAGCGCGATCTGCGCCTCCACGGAAAGCCCTGGGTGACAGCAAGTGAAAATCAGGCGCAGCCGATCATCCACGATGTCCGGGGCTTCATCGGGGAGGTCTTGCGCGTCGGCCTCCAGGTCCCGGGCCATCAACTCCAGCGACGCATCAAACCGCGCCCGCCGCCGAAGCTGATCAATGGCCTTGAAGCGCCCGGTGGACACCAGCCAGGCCCGGGGGTTGTCCGGCACGCCGTCTTTCTGCCACTGCTGAAGCGCGGCGGCGAACGCCTCCTGCATCGCTTCCTCGGCCAGGCTGAAATCGCCAAGCAGGCGAATCAGCGTGGCCAGAACGCGGCGGGACTCCTTAAGGTAGATCTCGTTGATCGTGTTTTGCATACGCCTGGCACTTATACCGTAACGCAACAGGGCTGAGGGTTGAGTGCAGGGCCGCAGTGGCTTTCGCTCAACCGTCGGTTAATCAGCGGCCTGCGCCAGCACGCTGTGAATGACCTCCTCACCACTGCCGCCGGTTTGCAGCCACCGCCCCGCCTGATCTTCAAACACGATCATCGGTGTGTAGCCGCCCCAGGTTTTCAGGGCCTCGAACAGTTGCTGCTGCTCGCCCGGCAACTCGGATGAGCGGTCTGCCCCCGGTACGATGCCACCGTGGTGATTCTGGAAATTATAGTCCGCCAGATCGGTATTCAGATCCTGCCGGGGCGAGCGGGAGTGGATCAGCAGCGCCGTCAGCGGCGCGCTGGTCTTGGTCATATAGGCGACGGGCACCCAACGCACCGGCACGTCCGGGTACTTCTTTTGCAGCAGCGTATAGAGCTTGGCCGCATAGGGGCCGTTCGGATCAAAGATCACCGTGAGGTGAGCGGGGCCGGCACCGTCCCCGGTCTGGATGCCGTCAGCGTTTTGCAGAATGAGGGCATCGTTGGCGGCGAGCTGCCCGAACTGCACGCCCGGCGCATCGGACGATGCCGGTTTGACGGTATTCGGCGCGCTTGCCGGGCCCGCCGTGGCGGTGCTGGCTGAGGAGGCGCCAACGTCTCCCGCCGTCTTGTCCGGCTCACAATTGGCCTGCAACCAGTCCTTGAGCGTGGTCATTGCCGCCTTGAACTCGGCAGTCAGCTCGATTGGGTCGTGTCCTTCCTGCAGTGCCATTTGCCGCCCCATTTTCATCAACGCGTCGCTGGGCACCTCCTCCGGCACATTGGCACTCAGGTCCTCGAGGATCTTGCCGCTTTTGGCCAGCGTGCCTGGCTCCAGGGTCGTGTTGGGCACGTTGTAATGGCTGGTCGCGGCGGCCGCGGTATACGCGTAGGTGGCCGATGGCATGACGACGCCGATTTTCAGGCACTCCCGGAACTTGCCGGACTGCTGCATCTGCTTCAGCTGGGCCAGTTTTCGTTTGTCCTCCTCGGTGAGCTGCATGCCGGACGCATCCGCCGACTCGCCGTTGGCCAAGGACAACAGGCTGTCCACCTGGCCCTGATGTTGGCGATAAAACCCGACGTTGGCCTCGTTGGCGCTGCCCAGCAATTGCTCGACAACGTGGGCCTGGCCGCCGCCCTGGGCAGCCATGGCGGACTGCATCAGCGCCAAATCCCCCAGGACAAACTGATGGGCCGTCATGCCATGGGCGTCAATAAGGGACATCAGTTCGGTATTGCTTTTGACCCGATCCACCAGATCGCCAATGGAGGCGGTGCCGTTACTCAAACTGAACTCATCGTTCGTGCTGATGCCCTGCTGTATCGCCTGCCGGGTAATCGCCAGTACGTTGGTCAACAGGGATTCTGACACGGTAAATTGCGACAGCTCGGTGCGGCTGGCGTTGTCGAGGCCCAGCGCGGCAGCGGGCAGTGCGGCGGCCAGCAGCAGCAAGGCAACCAGAGCCGAACCGGCCCGGCGCATCAAAGTGATGGGGTATGCGGTGGATACAGACATAACGGCCCTCCCTGAACCTGATTGTTGTCACGTTTTAGCCTAGCAGAGGCGACTGACCCAGAATGTGACAATCGCAACGCCCACTGATCCCAAAAACCTGGCGCGAGTGGATGGCGTATTCAGAATGGCAACATACAACGGCCTTCGATCCGTGATAGAAACCGAAAGGGCGGTAAAGTTGATATCGCCAATTGAGCATCCAAGGAAACCAAACATGATCAAAGTAAGCGTGATGTATCCGAACACCCCCGGCGCATGGTTCGACCATACGTACTACCGAGATACGCATATGCCACTGCTGAAAGCGCGCATGGGCGACGCCTGTCTGTTTTACACCGTGGACAAAGGGATTGCGGGTAGGGCCCCCGGAGAGCCCGCCACGTATGTTGCCATGTGCCACATTTACTGCGATTCCGTGGACGCTTACGTCAATGCGGTTGAGCCGCACGTCAACGAAATTCGGGCGGATATCGCGAACTATACCGATATCGTTCCAGTGCTCCAGTTCAGCGAAGTGATCGTTGAGCGCTCGGGCGAGCTCGGTCGTTAGGTCATTTGCGTGCCCTGATGAAAGACAATGAGCCACCGATCGCCCTGATAACGCCAGATGGTGGATCGCTGGCTCAGACGACCCGCCTGGTCGAGCTGGTAGGTCGCCAGGTATAGGTTAGGTGAGAGCTCCTGGCAGCGGAATTCGGTGACGCTGCTCGCCGGCGTTTCGGGGTCGCCCAGCCTTTTCTCCAGCGTATCCAGAACAAACGCCTTCGAATACCGGCGGCCCGACGCGCCAATCTCCCAGAATTCGGGCGCGACCATGGCTTCAAAATCGGCCCGAGACGCGCCAAATTCCGACCGATGGAAGATCGGCTCTCTTGCCGCGAGGGCAGCGGTTACCTCGCTGATGCTAAGCGTCGATTTTTTCATGGGGTGTGGCGCCTCCATTGGCTGGCCTGAGTGGCACGTTCACGTGGCTTTGGTGTAGTACGCCGCTCGCTCAGGCGCCCCGCAGGTGTGTGCCCAACCACCAGAGGTTGCCCTGAGGGTCGCGAACACCCGCGCTGCGGTCCCCATAAGGAAGGTCTCTAGGCTCAGACAGACTCTCGGCGCCGGCGGCCAGAGCCCTGCTGTAGGTTTCGTCCACATTGGGCACGTAAACGTGAGTGGACGCAGGAAGGCACGCCGACGGACGCTCCCCCATCATGATCACCGAATCGCCAATTCGGACCTCTGCATGCTGAATCGATCCATCCTTGCCAGTGACGCGTTGTAGCTCGACGGCCTCGAAGGTGTGTGTAAGGAAGGCCAACGTATCCGAGGCGGATGTCACCAGGAGATAGGGCGATACGGTGCTGTGACCGGGTGGAGCAAAGTGCTGCTTCATAGTCTCTCCGTGTTATTGACTAACGGCCACAAGGGCCGAGCGTAAAACGATAGAAGCCAACGCAAAGACAGGCGTTGTCATCGTGCTGGTGTCTGTTGGCTCGTTCGTCGTCCCTAGTGAGGGCACCAGGGATGTATTGGCTAAAGCGGCATTCACCGCGGGTATCTGGCCTGTTCAAGCACCCGTGTGAGCCGGTCAAGGTTCTGCTCATTGGCCGGGCCGGCCCGCTCTCGGACGGCCCGCGCCGTTTGCGTATTTTCAAACACCTGGGTCCAGGTGACGTGGGTGCCACGCCCCTGCGCCTTCAGCCCAATGGTTAGCCGGAACTGTGGCGGGCAGTCGTGGTGAATGACGATGTTGGCATTGGGTTCCAGGTTTTCGAACGTGCTCGTGTTGGCGTAGTCGGTGCCGTCTGGCGCATGCATCACGAATACCCAGCGCCCGCCTGGCCAGAACTCAAAAAGGTCGAAAGTGTTGGTAAAACCCTCCGGCCCCCACCACTCGGCCAGTAAATCAGAGGAGGCAAAGGCGCTGTAGATTTCCTCAGGGGAGAAGGGCAGGGTTCTGGCGGTGTAAAGGGTTTTGTCGTCCGTCATGGGAGGCTCCGGTTGTCATCCAGTCCAGGGTGGGTGCCGTGCAACCTGATGGTTCGGGCACAGATACCTCTAGTCGAACGGTGATCGCGAAAATCGACAGGCCGATCAAATGGCGGCGGCAGTCAGGCGCCGCCGTCCGATCCCAAAGCGTCGATCACCACATCCAGCAGCGCCCTGAGGCGGGCAAGCCGGCACCTCAGCCTGCGGGACGCCGCCACAATGCCGCTGATCTTCATCACCGCGTACTCCGGCCTTGTTGATCGTGCACGTCTGCAGCCTGGTAGCACCGTTCTGGTTCACGGTGGCGCCGATGGTGTTGGCCACATGGCGGTTCAGATCGCACAGGCCATGGGGGCGCAGGTGTTCGCGACGGCCAATCCCGGTGATCAGGAATGTGTGGCGCAATGGGGCGCAACACCGATTGACTACACGGCCCAGAGCGTCGAGCAATACGTTAAGCAGCATACTGCAGGAGTGGGCTTTGACCTGGTGTTCGATACGGTCGGGGGCGCGACGCTGGATAGCTCCTTTGCGGCCGTCAAACACTACGGCCATGTGGTCAGCGCGCTGGGTTGGGGCACCCATGCCCTTGCACCTTTATCCTTCCGTGAGGCGACGTATTCCGGCATCTTCATGACGGGTAAAAACCGCGCCCACCACGGTGACATGCTGCGCGAAGCCGCCAGACTGGTTGAAGCCGGAAAGCTGCGGCCACTCGTCGACCCGACCCACTACGATCTTTCAACAGCGGAAGCGGCCTATGCGTCGGTGACGGGCCGACAAAGGCCTGGGAAAGTCTTGGTGACCGTGGGCTGACACGTGACGGAGTGCGGCGGCGCCGAACCCGCACTCCGCTACTCCATAATGCGTTGGGCTTTGGCCACATTGGCAGTCCGCTGGAGAAGCTCTCGGCCACCCGGTAAACCATGCCCCGGAATTACGACCTTGGCGCCCGGAAATTGCTGTTGCATGCGTTTGATGGACGCCGGCCATTCGTCCAGATCGGCATCCACCACGTTACCGACCGAGGTGCGTGACAGCTCCAGCACGGCGCAACCCCCTAATAGCACCTTCGCTGATGGAACATAAACAACCAGATTATCGGGCGAGTGCGCGGCACCGGGGTAGAAGAGCTCAACCGGGCCGAAGCGTACCGCGTCGCCTGCTGATGAGAGGCCGTCCAAAACGTGCGCTGGAATCTCGTTGCCCTCTGCCTTGGCCAGTTGTCGCGTCGCCGGTGTGGCGTAGGTTGCCACGCCCGCCTCCTCAAGCACCTTCACACCCGCGACCCGGTCGTCATGAAAGTGTGTGGACACCGCGCGTGTCACCGGCAGCCCAATTTGCTTCTTGATTTCCGACAGGAGGGCGGTTGTGTTCTTCGCGCCCCAGGCGGTATCCACCAACAGTAATTCATCGCCATCACGGACAATCAGACCATTAGACGGATACACTACGCCGCCGAAAGACTGCGTTGCGATGTGCGCCCAAACACCCTCGGCAATCGGGAAGATACGCACCTCTCCGACGGGGATCTCGGCGGCTATCGGATAGTCGCCTTTCATCTCGCCCGATTGGGCCAGCGGGCTCAACACAGCCATCAGACAGACCGTGATGCAGACGAGTAAACGATTCATGACGCCTAACCTCAACTATTCGCCAAAGAAGTTGCTTTATCGATCAATCAGAACGCTGCCAGCAAATTGAAAACATGCCCCAGCGCATCGGCACTTCTTACCTGACCCTGAATAGAGCAGTTTGCCGCTTGTGGTAGCGCGAGCGTTCAGCCAGAAGGCGCCAACGTTGCCCGCGCACGTTCAATAAAATCGGCCCACACATCGTTCGGCTCCCACAGGCAGCGCAGATAATTGTCCGCCTCCTGTTCTGACCACCCCAGCTTTGCCTGACCGTACAGAGAGACAAAACTCGATGCACGATAATTGGCCGCGCAATGAACCAGCACCTTTAATCCCGCGACCTCGTCCATGGTGCGGAAAAACCGTTGAAGGTCGTCCTGCGTAGGCGCTTGAAAATCCACCGGGATATGGACGTAGCGCATGCCCAATGCTGTCACCAATCCCGCCTCATCCTCCAGGCAATAGCGCGGGTCAAGCAGGCCGAGGTTTATGACGGCTTGAAAGCCTTCCGACGCAATGTCCTGCAGTTCGGATTCCGACGGCTGCCCCGCCGTCGCCAAGTCCCCCGAGACGGATACGAAATTGCGAATGCCGGTGATGGGCACCGTGAAACCTCCGTGTATTTGGGGCTGACGTGAAGATGGCAAACCAGAACCGCAATACTTCCTCAAACCTCCGCGGGTTGTCGAGCCCGAAGGGACATCTTTTTGCACCCGCTGCCTTCTACGCGTTGCCTTGCATAGCGGATATCGGTTCATAGAGCAGATGAACGCAATCTATGCTGGCATAATATATTGAATGATAATGGTTTGCATTAAGATTTATTAAGACATAAACTCCGACGAAATCCGTGAGGCCTCCCGCCGCACCTACGCTCATTACATTCGTCACAAAGGTCCGTTTATGCCCACCACTGCGTTCACCCAACCACTGGCCCGCGCCATTCGCCTTACGCTTGCCGTAGGCCTCACAGCCACGTCTGTGCCGGTTCTGGCCCAAGACGCTGAACCTGCCAGCCTGGACGCCCTGGTGGTCTCGGCCACGGCGCTGAAGGTGTCGGCGCCGCTGGTGGAAACCCCGCGGCCGGCCTCGGTGGTGGAGGAGGAAGAGCTGCGGGAGCGTAACGTGCAGTCCCTGGATGAAACCCTCCGCTACCGGGCGGGTGTGCTTTCCGGTCAGTTCGGTGATGACAACGACACCGACTGGTTTAAGGTCCGGGGCTTCGACCAGGCCACCTACCAGGACGGCCTGCGCATCTACCGGGAAGGGTTCTATCAATGGCTGCCGGAAACCTACGGCCTGGAGCGGGTGGAGTTGCTCAAGGGCCCCGCCTCCATTCTGTACGGTGAGGCGCCCCCGGGTGGGGTGATCAACGCCATCAGCAAGCGCCCGACCGACGAGACCCAGGGCGAAGTGGAGATTCAGGCCGGCACCAATGCCCACCGCCAGCTGGGTGTGGATACCTCCGGCCCGGTGGGCGACCGCCCGGATGTCCGCTATCGCCTGGTCGGCCTCTACCGGGAGGGCGATGGCGACCTGGATTACACCGAAAACGAACGTTATTACCTGGCCCCGAGCCTCGCCTGGTACATCACCGACGACACCACCCTGACCGTGCTGGCCAGCGTTCAGAAAGACGACGCTATTCCCACCAACCCGTTCAAACTGCCTTACGGCACCGTGGAGAACACGCCGTTTGGCAAAGTGGCCCCGTCCACCAACTACAGCGAACCCGGATACGACACCAACGAGCGCACCCAGTCCTCCCTGGGCTATGAGCTGAGCCATCAGATTAACCGCGTCTGGCGGTTTGAGCAGGACGTCCGCTACAGCCAGCTGGACCTGTTCCTGCGCAGCAGCTTTATCTTCTTCGCCACCGGCCCGAGGGAAGGGCAGCGCTACCTGATCTACCGGGACGGCGAGACCGACAGCTGGACCGTGGATAACCGGCTCGTCGGCACCTGGACCACCGCCCGCACCAAAAACACCCTGCTCGTTGGCGTGGACTACCAGGACTTGAACACCACCGGCAAAGAGGACAACGGCCTCGCCGTGTTCGGCGACCCGATCGACCTGTTTGATCCCCAGTACGGCAACTTCACACCCATTGACCCGGCGGACCTGATCGAGCGGGACATCAGCAAGCAACAGACCGGCTATTACCTGCAACACCAGCTGCGCCTGGACGATCGCTGGGTGTTCCTGGCCGGCGCCCGCTATGACCAGGCCGAGCTCAAGAACGCCAACCGCACCACGGGCGTGACCGAAGGGGCCGATAACGACCAGTTCTCCCTCTCCGGTGGGGTGATGTACCTGGCACCCAACGGTGTCTCGCCCTATGTGTCCTACACCGAATCGTTCCAGCCCATTGCCAGCACCGACGGCAGCGGCGACCTGTACAAGCCCCGCACGGGCAAACAGGTGGAGGTGGGTGTGAAAATCGCCCCGGAGGATCTGGACGGCTACGTCACCGCCGCCGCGTACCGCATCGACGAGAAAAACTCCCTGGGCACCTCCTTGGGCGGCGGGGTACAGGCACAGGATTCGGCGCGCAGCACCGAAGGCGTCGAGCTGGAGAGCGTCAGCTACCTGACCGACCAGCTCCAGCTCACCGCCGCCTACACCTACAACAACGCCAAGGTGAAAGCGAACGCCAGCGCCGAAGAACGCCAGGCGCCGCTCATCCCCCGCCACCAGGCCTCCGCGTGGCTGGACTACGCCTTCACCGACCTGGCCCCGGGCCTGAAAGTCGGCGCCGGCGCCCGTTTTGTGGGCAACACCCGGGATGGCAGCACTGAGGTGCCGTCCTACACCGTGTTTGATCTGATGGCCCGGTACGCCTTCGCGCCCCAGTGGCAAGTTCAGCTGAACGCCAGCAACGTGGCCAACCGGGAATACGTGGCGAGCTGCGATTATTGGTGTTACTACGGGGCCGAGCGGAGTGTGGTGGGGAGTCTAAGCTACCGCTGGTGAGCAGAGGGTAGGGGGCTGTTGCTTGCGGCGGCTTTGTTACGGCCACCACGACAACCGGTGATGGGTCAGCTTTTGGCCGCAACAAACACGCCGCTGCCTACCAGCAGCGCCCCGGACCCGATCCGCAGAGCGTGCTCGCCTTGGCGCGAACGGAGGGCATATTTTGCCCGGTGAGCACCGTACGCGTAGCCCAGCATGACACCGCCAACGGCGGTCGTCGCGATGGCGTAGACCGTAACGGCGTCCAGCCAACTGACGGATGAAAGATCCAGAAAGGCCGGGAAAAAGCTGAGGTAAAACAGAATGGCTTTGGGGTTGCCCAGCGTTGTGAACAGACCGGCGCTGAAGCTCGCGAGGTAGTTAGCTTCGCTCACTGGCTGCGCCCGGTCTCTGGTGCGCTTAGAAAACGCCAATGACGCCCCCAACCACATCAGGTAAGCGGCACCTGCGTACTTGATGACGACGAACAGATCGCCCATCAGTTCGGACAGCGCCGTGAGGCCCAGAATCGCGAAAGTAATAAAAACAAAGTCGCCTGCGACGATCCCCGCGACGGTCGAGACGCCGTGTCGCAGGCCGGACGCAAGTGTTCGAGCGATGACCGCCAGTATTCCCGGGCCAGGGATGAGCGCCAGAACGACCATGGCGGTGAAAAGGGCTAGGGCGGATGTAGGGCTCATTGGGGTTCCTAGTAATTGATTTACGCGGCGTCGCTGGCACCCTATTTCTGTATGCATAGCAGGCGTGCTGCAGTACCCGTTCCTTTCACCCGGCATTTCCGGACTAACTCTTTAGCAGCGACAATTTGCTCTGGGGTCATAACTCTGGCTAACTCTCGCAGCTTTTGGGCTGCCTTTTCATTACCTTGATTTGCCGCCAAACTGTACCATTTGTAAGCTGTCACAACGTCCTTTAGAGCTCCTTCGCCGTTAGCCGACATTTCGCCCAGCCTGTACTGGGCAAATTGATCATTGAGTTTGGCAAATTTTATATACCAGTTGCGAGCTTCAGCACAGTCTTGGGGAACGCATGTCCCCTGATCATAAATATCAGCAAGCCGAGCGAGCGCGGGAGTAAAACCTTGGTTGTAAGCTCTCTTATACCATTCAATTGCTAAATCCGGGCTCTTCTTAACGCCCTTCCCGCTTAAATATAGTTCCGCGAGTTCAACCTGAGCAATATCGTAATTCTGTTCTGCCGCTTCAGCTATCCACTTAAACGCCAACTCATCATTTTTTTGCACACCAAGACCGTCGGAAAACATTTTCCCGAGCGCATACATGTGCCTGGCATTTCCTTGTTTAGCTGCCTTTTGTCTCCACTCGAAAGCCTGGTAAACATCCTTATTTACACCACGTCCACCTAAATACATAGAACCGAGTTCATATTGCGATTCGGCATCTCCCTGTTCCGCACCTTGTTTATACAATTTAAATGAAATCTCGTAGTCTTGTTTGACCCGAATTCCAAAGCGATGCATGAAGGCCAAGATGCGCATGGCCACAATGTTTCCGTGTTCGGCCTGCTCCCGGAGGCTTGAGACATCGATATCTTTCAAAGTGTGCTGGTCCGCCACGCTTGTAACAGGCCTTAGCAAAAAAAGTGTGGCTATCAGGATCAAAAAAGAAATTCTCATTTTCATCTGCCATAATTTCATAACATTTTTTTAATAGGGCTTTCGGAGTGATGGTTTATTCATAATTTATTCAAAAAAAATAGTATGTGGCAAAGTTAACATATAAAACCATGGGTTTGGGGAGCATTATGGGCATCAGGGGAAGTCCACCACGAACTGCTGCGACTGGTTAGCTGGGAGTAATTGCGATGCCTGTTCCCTGGCTAACAACATGACGGCCTACTGCGCTGCCCTGGTACCCGCAACCGCCGGTGTACCTTGATGAAATCACCGCCAATTCAGCGGTGAACGAACATGAACTTCAGACTAGCAGATCACAATCGAGTTATCGGCGGATTGCCCCACACGGCGAACACCAGTGTTGCCGAAATGCCGATGATCGTTCTGGCTGCGATTACGGCGCCAAGTTGAAACCCATGGGCACATATCCGACAAAAAACTACGCCAAACCATACAGATAACGCTGCCAACACGCGCAGCTTTGTAGTGGAGGCGGAGCCGCAACGAAAAAGCTGTCGCTGTGCTTGGCCTTGTTAGGGCTATTGCGCTATAGTTGTACGGAGTTTCCGTACATGATGGTGGAGCTATGGACATAATCAGTGTAAACAAATTTAGAGACAATCTGAAAAACCTTGTCGAGCAGGTCATTAGTAGACACGAGCCCCTCAAGGTAACGCGTCGTGCCGGAGAGGCATTCGTGATTATTAGTGCTGAGGACTGGGAGAGAGAGCAAGAAACCCTGCACGTTCTCCAGAACCGAGACCTAATGCAACAGATTGCGGCCTCCCTTAATACTCACAGCCGCGGCCAAGGATTCACACCTGATGATGAGCAGATGAATGAGATCACTGGTATTTGAGGGCAACACCTGGGAAGCCTATGAAAAGATGCGCGAGAAAGACAAAAAGCTGCACAAGGCTCTCTGCAAATTATTGAAAGAAATGCTCCGGTCTGAAGATCCATCCACTGGCACTGGCAAACCTGAACCGCTCAAACACAACTTATCAGGCCTGTGGTCAAGACGCATCTCACAGAAGGACAGGCTGATATACCGGTTCGATGATAAATCCATTTATATTTTCGCCATTGGTGGACACTACGATCAGCCTTAACGCTGAAATAAGCGGCCGCCTTGGAGCGCAGCGGAAAGGCGGTCCGGTGGAGGGCCTTCAGGCCCGGAACGTACTTGATTGATTTGTTATAGCCAATCCTGATCATGCGGCCGAAATTCCTCAGGAGAGCCAATATACCCCATTTCTAAATCAGTCAGTCGCTGCTGCTCAAGCTCAATTTCTCGGAGAGTAGCCAGACGTGAGTAAAGCGCTCCAGAAGATAGAAATTCTGCATCTTCAAGAGAAGATCCTTCGAGGATTTCAAAGGGAACTGACGCTTGCCCGACTAATAATCGGTAGAGTTTGGCGAGATAAAACTTCTCTTCATCCCAGTTGGTCGTGAACGGCTCAATCTCTACGAGAGGCTTTCGAAGCTTCGATGCCAGCTTGATATCCGAAATGGCGCTTCCGAAAAGCTTTCTGAGTTGGGCAATGTCTGTCGCCGTCACGTCTTGTTTTGGAATGATAAATATCATCGGTAAATTCTGCTATAACGCCGCCAGCACGCGCGGCTTTGGAATGTAGGCGAAGCCGCAATGGAAAAGCCGTCGCTGTGCCTGGCTTGGTTAAATGCCGGTTACCCGGCGATTCATTTCGGCACCTAACTCGAATGCCTACTCCCGATACTGTGGACCAGCAAGACCCATGGCGCCAGGAACCAGGACACTGAATGGGCGGAAATTGCCCGATGGTTGCGCTGGATGGCCCCGCGACCGGAACACCCCATTACCGATCCTCACCGCTGAACAACTGAAGGCTGTTTTCTGCCTGCCGGCAACGGGCGGAGCAGAGGGCAAACACCAAACCTAAGAACACCGGTGCAAGGCCTTTAACGCCGCCAACATGCGCGACTACGAAATGGAGGCGAAGCCGCAATGTAGTAGGCGTCGCCGTGCTTGGCCTTGTTAAAGAATCAACTGCCGGGCCTGTTGGCGTTATGTTCTGTAGGAATGTTCGAAAGAAGGTAGCTCTCCAGTGCATAAGTGAGATACCCAAAACCTTGCTCAAAGCCCAACGTGATCACGTAATCCGCATTCTCAAGCTTCCAGTCGTTCGGGCGGTATTCCCCTGGGCCTGATACTCGAACATACTGGCCGAGCCTTGCACCGAGGCCATGCCCCTCATACCCCTTTTTGCCTTTGCTCGCGCCTGAGCCTATATAGGTAACATCGTTTCCCCGAACAAAGGCGTAGACACCCTGACGGTTATGATTGGGAGCCGCGCCTTTCAAGTGCCAAGGTTCCGACCACTTCGGGATAGAACCAAGTTCGTCCAAATTCCAATGCAGCTTAAAAAAATCGGTCGTGAGTTTTTTGAGCCTATCTACTGAGACTGTCATTTACGAATCCTTTAACGCTTTGCTCACCGGAAAATTAGGAGCGCAGCAAGTAATTTTTCCGCGTGCAGCAACTTGTATGGATAATTTCTGCCGTGTTTGGGTAAATTGAGGCCCACCCCCAGTGGCCGCTGGGGGCCTTCATGCAGC